>CAWDIK010000018.1:0-175927 GCA_963802345.1 Vicinamibacterales bacterium | reverse complement strand
CTCGCGGCTGCGCGCCTGCACGCCGAAACCATATTCAAGCGCGCGAGTCTCACGATTTCCTGGATCGACTGTCGGATCACCGGCCGCGACGCACTCGATATCCTCCCGACCTGCCGCACCGATCTGCGTCCCGATGAGGTGATGCTGAGGGTCATGTCTGGCGGTGCGCCAACAGTCGATCGGATCACGTCCCTGGGCTTTTCGTTGGTGAATCGCGAGAACGCGCACACCGCGTGGCTGTCGAGCGTCTTCGCCGACCGAGTCGTGGCGCTGGCAGCCCAGGCCGGAATCCCTCCAGCGCTGCTCCTGGGCCGGGCGATCGCCCATGAAATCGGCCACCTTCTCATCGGCTCGACCGGCCATGCCCGCCTGGGCCTGATGCGGGCGTTCTGGTCGCACCGAGAGCTCATGCTGGAGAACGGCCCCGAATGGGCTTTCCTCGACAAGGAAGCCAGAGCGATCCGGTCGTCGCTGGCAGCCCGTGTCAGCCGGAATGCCCTGGCGCGGCGCTAAACGCACACTACAGCACTCCATCGGGTTCCCATCTGCGCTACCCTATCTCACGTTCGTGAGATCGGCGGCTTCTCCTCGAGCCGCCGGACGGGGGCCAGAATGCAGTCGCGGTTCGCAACGACCAGCTGGACGCAGGTATTGGCGGCACGCGACGCGCCTTCGTCGGAGTCTCGACGGGCGCTCGATGTCCTCTGCCGCACCTACTGGTACCCGGTGTACGCATTTGTTCGGCGACAGGTCGGCAACGCCGCCGATGCCGGCGATCTGACCCAGTCGTATTTCGCCGAACTGCTCGAGAAGAGCTACCTCGACGACTTCGATCCTGCGCGGGGCCGTTTTCGAGTGTTCCTCAAGACGTCGGTCAAGCACTTCCTGTCGAAGCAGCGCGAGAAATCCGAAAGCTGGAAACGCGGCGGGCAGGCGGACGTGTTCTCGCTCGACGCCCGCGATGGCGAAGGCCGTTATCTGTACGAACCTGCGGACCAGCTCACGCCCGAGGAAATCTTCGAACGAAGATGGACGCTGACCCTCCTCGAACGCGTCCTCGCGCGGTTGAAAGCCAGGCACACCGACCTCGGGTCGGGCGAGCAGTTCTCGCTGCTCGAGGGTTATCTCACGGGACGAGACGCGGACACTCCCTATCATCAGATCGCCGCCAGCCTGAACGCATCCGAGTCTGCCGTAAAAACCGCGGTCCATCGTCTGCGCCGCGAATTCGGCCGGCTCCTGCGGGAAGAGATCGCGGAGACCGTTGCCGGTCCCGACCAGGTGGACGATGAGGTCCGCCACCTGCTCGGGGTAGTGAGCCCATGGCGTCAGCCACCGCCGGATTGATCGCGTAACCTTTCCGCCCGGTTCCGTCACTAAGGGAGATGGACCAGGCTGCTGTCACCAGGCTGCTGCGTGCGTGGGGCGAGGGAGACGCGAAGGCGGGCGACAGCCTCATGCCCCTCGTGTACGCCGAGTTGCGAAAACGGGCGGCCGCCTACCTCAGACGGGAGCGGCCGGGTCATACGCTGCAGCCGACGGCGCTCGTGCATGAAGCGTACGTGCGGATGGCCGGCCAGGATCGAGCCGCGTGGAAGAACCGGGCGCAGTTTTTCGGCGTCGCCGCGTGCATGATGCGTCGCATTCTGGTCGATCATGCACGGGCCCTGAACATGGCTAAACGTTCGGGCCGGCTCATCAATGTCGAACTCCAGGACGACCATGCGGTCGTGGCGGCGCCCGACATCGACGTGCTGGCACTCGACGAGGCGCTCACCCGCCTTGCGGCATTCGACGCGCGCAAGACGGCAGTCGCAGAATTGCGGTTCTTCAGCGGGCTGTCGGTTGAAGAGACCGCACAGGTCCTCGGTGTGTCGGTTGCGACGGTCGAGCGTGAGTGGCAGGTTGCCCGTGCGTGGTTGTATTCGGCATTGAAAGGAACCGTAACCGCGTCAACATGAATCCCGATCGCTGGCAACAGATCACCGAGGCGTTCCACGTGGCGCTCGATCGCGACGCCGCCGCGCGTGCTGCTTACCTCGACGAGGCGTGTGCCGGCGATCCGGCATTGCGTGCGGAAGTGGACGCAATGATCGCAGCGCATCTGAGGGCCGGCAGCTTTGGCAAACAGCCTCTCGGTGTCCCGCCCGGACTGAACGACGCCGGCAGCCCCGGCAGGTGTTCGCACTGCGGCTCCCCGCTCCTCGCGGAACCCGGCCTTCCCGGCATGTGTCCTCAATGCCTCCTTGGCCTCGCCCTGCAGGAGCCGGACGCGTCCGCCAGCCGCTTTCATCCCGGTCGCATCATCGGCGATCGCTATCAGGTGCTCGAAGCGCTTGGTCACGGCGGCATGGGCGATGTGTTCAAGGCGTTCGATCTCAAACTGCGCGTCCATGTGGCCCTCAAGGCCATCCGCGCCGACCGCGCTGCCAGCGAACGAGCGCGCGAGTTTCTGCGAAGCGAAGTGCGATCGGCGCGTGAAGTCGTATCGCCGAACGTCTGCCGGATCTTCGACCTGGTTGCCGCGGACGAGGAGGAGTTCGTGTCGATGGAATACATCGACGGCCTCACGCTGGCGGAACGTCTTCGAGGTCTGCGACCGGTGCCGCTGAACGAGGCACGCGAAATTGCCTCGCAGTTTCTTGCGGGACTCGAGGCTATCCACAAGGCCGGACTCGTGCATCGCGACCTGAAGCCCGAAAACATCATGATCACGACGGCCGGGCGGGTGGTCGTCATGGATTTCGGGCTGGCGAGCATGGCAACGGATGAACCAGGCCGCACGATTTCCGGGACGCCGGCGTACATGGCGCCCGAGCAGGCCCGGGGCGAGGGAGTCGATCCTCGGGCCGACGTATTCGCCGCGGGCGTGGTCCTCACAGAGATACTCGCGGCGTCAGAGGAACTGGCGCTCGGCACGCGCGAGGACGTCTGGCGCGCTGTTCGCGAGGTTCCTCCGCGTGTGCCGGATGGTCCCTGGAAGCCGCTGCTGAAACACGCGCTCGCGCCGAAACCCGAAGAGCGCTTCTCGTCGGCGCACGAGTTGGCGCGTGCGGTCGAAGGCATCGTGCTTCGCCTCCCGGGATTCGACCAGCGAGATCCCTATCCCGGCCTGGCGTCGTTCACCGCCGATAACGCCGAGTTCTTCTTCGGACGTGAGATCGAAGTCGAAACGGTCTTGAAGAAACTCGAGCGGCCGCGCCTTCTGGCTCTCATCGGACCGTCTGGTGCCGGTAAGAGCTCGTTCCTGCGCGCCGGCCTCCTGACCTCGCTGCCCGATTCATGGAACGCAGTGATGGCGACACCGGGCACCCGGCCATTCCAGTCGGTGGCCCACGCCCTGGCGCCGCTCATGGCCGGCGATGCCGACGCTGTGCGCGATCTGCTGCGCTTCGAGCAGGACGAAGTGGCAATCCAGCTCTTTCAGCGGCTGCGGCGGCGGCACCACCGCACGCTCGTCATCATCGACCAGTTCGAAGAGCTGTTCACGCTGAGCCCGGTCGACGTGCAGGCATCGTTCGCGCGGATGCTGGGCAGGCTGGTCCTCGAGGCGGACGTTCGCGTCATCGTGTCGCTGCGCGACGACTTCCTGATCCAGTGTCAGGCGCATGATGCCCTGCTGCCCGCCTTCGCAGACGTGACGCCGCTGGGACTGCTCGGTGACAGCAGCATGCGCCGCGCCCTCGTCCAGCCCGCGTTGGCCTGCGGCTACCGCTTCGAGGACGAAGCGCTTGTCGACGAGATGATCCGGGACGTCAGCCGCGAACGTGGAGCGTTGCCGCTCCTCGCGTTCGCGGCGTCGCGCCTGTGGGAAAAGCGCGATCGAGAGCGCGGTCTTCTGACCCGTGAAGCGTACAAGGAGATCGGCGGGGTCGGCGGTGCGCTCGCGCAGCATGCCGAGGTCACGCTCGAACGGATCGGCCAAAAACGGATCCCGCTCGTTCGGGAACTGTTTCGCAACCTCGTCACGTCACAAGGCACGCGCGCCGTGCGCGAACGCGACGAGTTGCTCTCGGTGTTCGACAGTAAGAGCGACACCATGGGCACCCGCGCGGATGCGGAGGACGTCGTCAACGCGCTCGTCGATGCGAGGCTTCTGAACTCGTATGTCCAGGCGGGCCAGTCTGGCGACAACCAGCAGTTGCTCGAAATCGTTCACGAGTCCTTGCTGTTCGCCTGGCCGCGGCTGGTCCAGTGGCGTGCGCAGGAAGCCGACGGTGCACAGATTCGCGACCAGTTGAGGCTTGCGGCGCAGCTCTGGCGCGAGCGTGGTCGCTCGGAGGATCTCCTGTGGTCCGGGACGACCTATCGAGATTTCGTCGTCTGGCGGGAACGGTACCCAGGGCCGCTGTCCGCAAATGAATCCGCGTTCGCTCGCGCGTCCGAGCAGCTGTTACTCAAGGGCCGACGACGGAAACGGGTGGCGACGGCGAGCCTTATGGTGGCCGCTACCCTGGTCTCGGTGATCATGTTTGTGCTCTGGCGACAAAGCGAGTCATCACTGCAGCGTGCCGAGGCAGAAACGCTGCGAAGCGAAGCCGGCAAGCTGCTGGCCATGGCCGAGCGTGAGGCTGAACGCTATCCGACCGCCGCGCTCGCGTACGCGATCAAGAGCCTGGAGATCACAGATACCGAACCGGCGCGGCTCCTCGCGCTCAAGATCGTGCAACAAGGGCCTGTCGCGCGCATCGCCAAGGTCGCTTCCCTGTCTCTGGTTTAGAGCACTCGGCGACGGACATCGATTTCAGCCCGGACGGCGAATGGATCGCGTGGGCGGGGATGATGCGGGTGGAGGCTCTCAACCGGCGCGGCCAGGCACGCCTGATGCTCGGAGACTACGATGAACTCGGGCGGGCGGACCATCAACGCTCGCTTTACTCTCGACGGCAAGGCCCTCATCGCGAATCGGTACGGCGATGTCCGGCTCTGGTCGATGCCAGATGGTGCGGAGCTGTATCGTGGACGCACCGAGCCCGGGGCCAGCTCGATTGTCCGCACAGCACGCGATGCGTTTCTCCTTCTGACGTCGACGCCCAATCGCGCACTCGCCCAGGCATGGCCTCTCCCGCCCGGTCGACCGTCGCTCATCGGGTCGTTCGATCGCACAGGACCACTCTCGGCGACCGCCGAAGCAGTCGCTTACGTCTGGAACAACGCAATTCACGTGCGATCGCTTCGCAACTTCGGCGCAAGACCGAAACTCATTGCCAGAACGGGAAAGCCTCCCATGAGCCTCGCGCTCTCGCCAGACGCGACCGTGGTTGCAAGCGCGGACAGCACAGAAGAGATCAAGTTCTGGTCGGCAGCGTCGAATTCATCGGACTCGATTGCAGGACGCGAAGCGCCCGCCGCTGTGGTCGGGCTCAACTACAGCGACTCCGGAAAGTCACTCGTCGCGGTGAGCTTCGCTCACGGCTACCCCATGTACTCGGTCTTCGATCTCACCGGACCAGAGAACCTGGTTCCGACCGTGCTCGCCAAGGGCGATACGAACATTGGAGGTGGAACGGCGCTCGATCCGATCGGGCAATGGCTGGCCACATCACACGGAACAGAGGTCGCGTTCTGGCCCCTGGCCGGCCCCTGGGGCAGGGTGTTCAAATTGAATCATCCCGCGAAAATAGTGGACTTCGTCGGCGACGGTTCACGCGTGTTGACCTTGAACCTCGACAACAGCGTGCTGGATCGACCCCTGCAGGGTGGAACAATCCGACAAGTGCGTCCAGCTACGACGACAAGTCAGCCGCTCTTCTACATGACTCGCGATGCTGCCGGGCGGCGAGTTGCGCTTTCCGGCGCTGAAGGACAAATCGAAATCGTCGACCTCGCAACAGGCTCGGCGCAGTCCATGCCCGGAGTCCCGTCTGCCGCCACGTTCCTGGGCAAGCCGGCGTTCTCAGAGGACGGCCGCTTGCTGGCGGTCGGCGTGCGCCGCGGCCGTCCGGACACGTTTCGGCTCCACCTGTGGAATCTCGAGACTGGAGAAACGACGACCTTCGGTCCGTTCGTGGAGAGCGGCGCGCCGACCCTGGGCATCGACTCGGTTCAATTCGTCGGAAACGATCAGATCTATGCGTCGGTAAGTGGCAAGGGCATTGTCGCGGTCGATCTCAGAACCGGCGCAAGCCGGCTGATCTCAAACGTCTTTGGCACCCTCGTTCTCTCCCGCGGCGGACAATTCGGATTTGTCACGGCGAATGTGAGGGGGAGACAAGGTCAAGGCGACATGCCGCTCACACGGATCGAGTTCGAGCGCGGCACATCGTCTCGCGTGAGCACGCATGGCAACGCCGTCAGTGCTGTCGCCATTGACGCACACGACCGATGGGTTGCAACCGGCAGCTTCGATGGGACGATCCGCATCGGGCCTGTGTCCGGCGACGACCCGCATGTGCTGCTGAGCCAGGAGGGAGGTGGCGCGATCTATTCACTGTCGTTTTCTCGTGACGGCCGTTGGATCGCCGCCTCGGGCGAAGGATTCAGACTCACGGTCTGGCCAGTGCCCGACCTGTCGAAGCGCCCTTTCCACCGCAGGCCACTCGACTCGCTGCTGAAAACGCTGAAGACTTTCACGAATCTCGGGGCGGTACCAGACTCCGCCGCTCCGAACGGGTACAAGCTCGAGCCCGGTGTGTTTCCCGGCTGGGCGAATCCTCCCGAGTGGTGACGCACGCCGCACTCATGATCAAGCGGGCTGAACGTACGCTCCTCGTCTTCGCAGTGATCGCGCTGGCGATCGTCACCGCCAACGCACAGGAGCAACACGCGGCGCTCGAAGGCTCGGTGCGAGATACGCAAGGTGGTGCGATGCCGGGCGTCCTCGTCGTCGCGCGCACGAGCGGGGGATTGACGGCCGAGGCCGTCGCCGACGGTGCAGGGATTTACCGCTTTCCTTCGTTGCGGCCGGACACCTACGAACTGTCGCTCGAGCTCGACGGCTTCGCGCCGGTGCGAATCACGAACGTCGCGCTCACGCTCGGCCGGCAGCTGAGGATCGATCTGGTCCTGGTTCCCGCAGGTCTCAACGAAACGGTCAACGTCACCGCACCGTCACCGCTGCTTGCCGTTAGCCAGAGCGTTCGTGCAACCAGCCTGCGCGGCGACGACATCGAAAAAATGCCGCGTGGCCGCGATTTCATCTCACTGGCAGTCGACTCGGCAGGCGCAAGCAACGAGCCGAAGCTTGGTGGCGTTGGAATCGATGGCTCGACGGGCGCGGAAAACCGCATCGTGCTGGACGGTATCGAAACCACCGATACGTGGCTCGGCACGCCCGGGCAGTTTCTCGTTACCGATTTCGTCGAGGAGTTCCAACTGAAGTCGTCGGGGTACAGCGCCGAATATGGGGGATCGACAGGCGGGGTCGTGAACGTGATCACCAGAAACGGCGGTAATGTGTGGTACCGCGAAGCACTCTTGTACTGGTCGAGTGATGGGCTCGACGCTGCTTCCCGCCAGGTGTTGCGCGTGTCGCCAACCGACGCGAGCCGGGCTGAGTACGCCACCTACGCCGAGGACAACTACGATCAACTCGACCCGGGATTCACTGTAGGTGGTCCACTGGCGCGTGATCGGGTCTGGATGTTCGGGGGATACGTGCCCTCGCTTCGCGACACAGTCCGATCGGTGATCTTCCGCGACGGCTCGTCAGGCCCTCACCGTCAACAGTTGGCGCGGCACCACGCGACGGCGAACATCAATGCCCAGTTCGGCTCGCGCTGGCGCGCACGCGGTACTTTCAACTCCGGATCCCAGCGGCAGGAAGGGCTGCTGCCTCCACTGGATGGCAGCGGCAACCCGAGCGCGAATTTCGCGATCGACGATGTCACGGCGAATTATTCGACCTCGCTCTACGTCGACGTCATCCCCAATACGCGATCGTATTTCGGCCTGAAAGCGGGATATTTCTATCGGAATCTCTACAACGAGGGCGTCTATCAAGGCGACCGATTTCTGTTTCAGACACCGTCGCTCAATCTGCCCGGTGTCCCTCTCGCGTACCAGCGCGCGCGCTTGTACACGAACGTTCCGTCGAATAACGGGCGAGCGCGAGGAAAGGGACCCCGGCTCGCCGCGCAGTTTGACGGCACGTTGTACGCCACGGCACTGGGCCGGCACGAGTTGAAAGCGGGTCTGCAGATCGATCGCATCGGCCTTGACGCGCTGTCAGGCGCGACCGGCAACGTCATCTCCGTGGTACTGGGACCAGAGTTTCATGAGTACAAGAGGACCGCTCGGCTACTACCAGGTGATCGAGCAACGATCGTCTCCCTAACCTGGGAGCCATACAGCAGGGCGAAGCGAGCGTGACGAACCTTGGCGTGTTTCTTCAGGACGCCTGGACGGTTGGGAAGCGGCTGACGATCCAGGCGGGGCTCCGTGCCGACAACGAACGCGTCCCTTCCCTTTCTCCGGATCCGCGGATTCCGGACACGGCGATTCATTTCACGTTCCTCGACAAGATCGCGCCGCGCGTCGGTGTGTCGTGGGACGCATCGGGGGACGGCAAGACGAAGGTGTACGGCTCGTGGGGCGTGTTCTACGACATCACGAAGCTGCAGCTTTCGTTTGGATTCGGTGGAGTCTCGTCTGTGGCCTACTGGTACACGCTGGACTCGGGCGACATCGGCGGGATCGTCGACAACCCCGATTGTCCTCCTGCCTGTCCCGGAACGTTGATCTCGCGCTCGATGCTTGGCGCTCCCCTCAACGATCCGGCTGACAATCACATCGATCCCGATCTCGATCAGACGAAACTCCAGGAAGCGGTCGCAGGCATCGAGCGAGAGTTGACGCCGTCCTCTCGGCGAGCGTAAGGTACGTGCACAAGCAGATCGATCGCGCCGTCGAGGATCTCGGCACACGTGGACCGCTTCAGACCGGAACGGCCTATTGGATTGCCAATCCCGGGTTTGGCGTGGGCAGTAGTTTCTTTCGCCGAGCAAACGACAACTGAAATCCCGTATCCCGAAGCCACGCGCCAATACGACTCCCTCGAGATGAGCATCGATCGCCGGCTGCATCGCGGCTGGTCCGGTCGGGTCTCATACACGTGGAGCCGGCTCTGGGGCAACTATTCGGGTCTTGCGCAGTCTGACGAAAACGGACGTGTGGCGCCGAACGCGGGCCGCATGTTCGATGTTCCAATGACGATGTTCGACGAACGGGGTGAGGCGGTATATGGCGTGCTGGCCACCGATCGGCCGCATCAGGTGAAGGCCAACGCGCTGGTCGACTTTCCCATCGGGACGAGCCTCGGCGTCCGGTGGTTCGGGCTCAGCGGCGTCCCGCGCTCGAGGGAGGCGGCGTTCATTCCTGGAGTGGCGGCTCCAGTGATGTACCTCGGCCGGAACAGCGATGGGCGCCTGCCGTTTCTCAGTCAGCTCGATCTGCACATCCAGCACCAATGGCGTCCTGGCGGTCGAACCCGGCTGATGCTGAGCGTGAATGCGATAAATGTGCTGAACCAGGGAACCGCCATCAACTACTTTCCGACTGAACTGTTCCAGGGTCAGGCGATCGCCATCGACGAGTCGACGTTCTACGGCGGCGTAGATACGCAGGCGCTGATCGCCGACCAACGGCTGGTGCGAGATCCCCGGTTCATGATGGACTCGGAATTCCAGGCGCCGCGCACGATTCGGCTCGGCCTGAAATTCGGCTTTTGATCGGCCCGCGTACCCTCTTCCGCACGACTTACAGACTGATCTGAAACTCCTTCGCGAAATAGCGGACCATTCCGGCGTAAGGCGCATCGATCCTGGTCATCGCCCGAATCTGATCGCGGATGCGCTGCTGGAGGGCGGGCTCCAGGCCGGCGGATTCGAAGGCTTTGAGTGAGTCCTTCATGACCACGAACTCGGCGTAGGTCTTCCAGCGATTTCGCTTCAGCTCTTCGCGGTTGAGGCCGTACGACGCTTCCGCGCCTTCGAACGCGCGCTTTGCAGCGACGTGGTTCGACGCCGCGGCCACCTTCACCACTTTGAGTACGTCGTCCGCAACCCATTTGAACAGCAGCTTGCGCATCGCCTCGTGGATGATCGCGAGCCCTTCGTCCTGGCGGCGGTAGTGGAGGTCGATCGCCCACGTCTCCAGCGGGTTGAGCATGGCGTCGGGCGAAAAGAGCGTCGCGACGTTGTTCGCGCGCCGATGGCGGAAGCGCGAGACAGCGGGCTGCGTGGACAGCTTGGTGCTGCTCAGCCGGCGTGACGCGCCGTACGCGATGACGAGATAGTTCCGTGCCGAGCTCGCGATGGCACGGTCGAGCAGCTCGAGAGTCTCTTTGTTGGTCTCGTAGACCTCCTTGATCGTGTCGCCGCGCGAAATCTTCAGGCTGACGTGGCGCTTTTCGCCTTCGGAGGTCTCGAGATCCGCGCTGATCGTGCAGGACTGCTCGCCAACGTGAACCCAGCTATCGGGATCGCCGATCAGCTCGGCAAGCGCCGAGCTGCCCGCCAGCACGAGCCCAATCGATCGCATCAGCGTGCTCTTGCCCACGCCGTTGTCGCCGAGCAGCAGCGTCCACTTCCGCGTGACGCCCGAGCTCATCTCCAACGGCAGCACCAGCGAGCGGATGCAGCGGACGTTGGTCAGTTCAACGCGTGTCAGGAACATTTGTCGGGCATTATGCCAGAGCTTTACCGGGCGTTATGTACAGGATTGCAGGCCTCACGACATTTGTGAACATTCGTGCGCATGTTCTGTGCTCGACTCGGGCGCGCCGTGGATCGGCCGCGCCAATTTCGTTGCGATCGATATCGACATCGTTGTCGGACAGCACGCGCATCGACACACTTTCGTCCGGCTCCGCTGAAACTCCCGCGCCATTTTCCTAAGAAATTCCTCGTCTCGCCTCCTGGCAGCATGGACCTTCGTTTGCTCTAGCACCTGCCACGGGGCGTCCGAGCTCTCCGCGCCGTTCTCGCAACAAACAGCACGACCTAACAGGCGCCTCCCGCGCCACAGACAGAAGGGATCCCTCATGCCTCACCGCTGGGTGCCTGCGTGCATCGCAGGCCTCGTCATTTTCGCCACGCCGCTCGCGGCACAGACCACGCTGCCGCCGATCAGCCTCGGCGCCGGGCTTCGGACCAGCTTCGTGCACGACTCGCCGGACGAGCGGCGACGATACGGACACGTTCGCGCTCGACAGCGCGCGCATCTACGTCAGCGGTCCGGTCACCGAGCAGATCAAGTTCATGTTCAACACCGAGTACGACGGCGCGCTCGAACAAGATCGGCGTGCTCGACGCGGTCGCGCGGTTCGAGATGTCGCCGAAGTTCAACGTCTGGATGGGACGGTTCCTGCCGCCCAGCGATCGCGCCAACCTCTACGGCCCGTACTACGCGCATCACTGGGGGGTCTACACCGACGGCATCCAGAACGGCCATCCCTTCGTCTTCCAGGGGCGCGACAACGGCGTCATGTACTGGGGCGATTTCAGCAAGGTGAAGGTCTCGGGGGGCGTCTTCGACGGCAAGTCCGCGACCGGCGATCCCGAAGTGCTCTTCGCGGCGCGCGGCCAGGTGGACTTCTGGGACAAGGAAAGCGGCTACTACCTCAACGGCACCTACTACGGCGCCAAGAACCTGCTCGGCGTGGGCGCCGCAATCCAGGCGCAGGACGGCGACACCGCGACGACCGTTGATTTCCTGTTCGAAAAGCGGCTGGGGGACGGAGGCGGAGTCCTCACCATCGAGAGCGAGTACGCGAACTACGACCAGCTCGGCGGCTACGACGGCCGGTACGGATCGAGCGAAGGCGCATACGTGCTCGGCGCCTTTCTCTTCCCGAAGCAGGTCGGCATGGGCAAATTCGAGGTGCTCGGCAAATACGCCGCGGCAACCTTCCGCGAAGGCGGCGCGCTCGCCGACTACGACCAGGACACGACCGAGTTCAACCTCAACTACGTCATCAAGGAGTTCAACGCGCGGCTGATGTTCTTTGTCATCAACACGGACTTTAGTGCAGTGAAGACCAGCGGAACGCGGGTCGGCGTCGGCCTGCAGCTCCAGATGTAGGCACGCCCCTCACAACAAGGAGTCAAGCATGAAACGACTGACAGGACTGCTCATGGCGTGCGCGATAATCGCCGCGCTCGCACTGACGACACAAGCACAGGCGCCGGGCCCCATCAAGGTCGGCATCCTGCACTCGCTCTCGGGCACGATGGCCATCAGCGAAACGACGCTCAAGGACACCGTGCTCATGATGATTGCCGAGCAGAACAAGAAAGGCGGCCTGCTCGGCCGGAAGCTGGAAGCGGTCGTCGTCGATCCGGCGTCGAACTGGCCGCTTTTCGCGGAGAAGGCATCGCAGCTGCTCACGCAGGACAAAGTCTCGGTGGTATTCGGATGCTGGACGTCGGTGTCGCGCAAATCCGTTCTCCCCGTCTTCGAGAAAAACAACGGGCTGCTCTTCTATCCCGTTCAGTACCGAGGGTGAAGAGTCGTCAAAGAACGTCATCTACACCGGCGCCGCACCGAATCAGCAGGCCATCCCGGCTGTCGACTACCTGATGAACGACATCGGCGTGAAGCGTTGGATCCTCGAAGGCACCGACTACGTCTATCCGCGCACGACGAACCGCATCCTCGAGGCGTACCTCATCGCGAAGGGAGTGCCGAAGGCCGACATCTCCATCAACTACACGCCGTTCGGCCATGCCGACTGGCAGACGCGGGTCGCCGAGATCAAACGGTTCGGATCGACCGGACGAAAAACGGCGGTCGTCTCCACCATCAACGGCGACGCCAACGTGCCGTTCTACAAGGAGCTCGGAAACCAGAAGATTTCCGCTGAGGACATTCCCGTCGTAGCATTCTCCGTTGGCGAGGAAGAGCTTTCGGGCCTCGACGCACGGCCGCTCGTCGGCCACCTTGCGGCGTGGAATTACTTCCAGAGCATCAGCACGCCGGCGAACAAGGCGTTCATCGACATGTGGAAGGCGTACATCAAGAACCCGAAGCGGACGACGAACGACCCGATGGAAGCACATTTCGTCGGCTTCAACCTGTGGGTGAAGGCGGTTGAGAAAGCGAAATCGACCGATATCGAAGCAGTGCTCGCCGCGCTGCCCGGCCTCGAGACTCCGAATCTCACCGGCGGCATGGCGCGGATGCTGCCGAATCATCACATCACGAAGCCCGTCTACATCGGCGAGGTGCGCGCCGACGGCCAGTTCGACATCGTCTGGAAAACGAACGGCACGGTGCCGGGTGACGCATGGTCGGATTACCTCGCGGCCAGCAAGCCCATCGAGGCCGACTGGGTGAAGCTGAAGTGCGGCAACTTCAACACGTCGACGAAGGTCTGCTCGGGCCAGAATTACAAGTGATCGACGCGATGGGCGGGCAGTGGCTCCGGTGGCTGCTGCTCGCCGTCGTGCTGGCATCGCCGGTTGCTGACGTACGGCTCGCTGCGCAGACGGCGGACGAGATCTTTCTCGCGTCGCTCGGCGAGCTCCGCGAAGCGTCATTCGTCGACAAGGAAGCCATTGCGGAGCGGATGATCACCGCGGGCCATCCGCGCGTACGCGCGGCTCTGACCGCGCTCCTCGAAGATCGGCTGTACAGCCGCACCGCCGACAACAAGATTTTCATCGTCAAGACCACCGAAGGCGATCTCCCTGCCTATGCGCTCGTCGATCCGGTCTCTGGAACGGACGCCGGCGAGGCGCCGCCGGACGCCCTGGCGAAGATCGGCAGCAACAACCGGCTCCGCCGGTCGCTCAGAACCGCGCTCGCGCGTTTCGGACTCTCGAGCCCCGATCCGGCGGTACGACTCGGCGCGATCCAGGACATGCTGCGATCGCTCGACGAGCCGACCGTCGCGCTTCTCCGGGAGCGCAAGGCCGTCGAAACAGACGCAGGCGTCCAGACGGCGATCGACACGGGCCTGGCGATGGCCGACCTCGACGGAACCGACACCGCAGTGCGCCTCGCAGCCATCGAAACGCTTTCGAGCCGGCTTGGCTCGGACGTGCGGAACAGACTGGCCACGCTGGTGGAACAATCCCCGGACGGCAGCTTCGTCGAGCCGGACGCCGCAGTCAGGGCTGCAGCCGCAAAGGCGCTGTCGCGCATCGATTCGCATCGAGCGATCTATTCCGCGATCGAGACGCTCTTCTTCGGCCTCAGCCTGGGCTCTGTGCTCGTGCTGATTGCGATAGGCCTGGCGATCACGTTCGGGGTCATGGGGGTCATCAACATGGCCCATGGCGAGCTGATGATGCTCGGGGCGTACACCACATACGTCGTGCAGGTCGCGATGCCCCGGCATCAGGACGCGTCGATCCTCGTCGCCATTCCCGCGGCGTTCGTCACCGCCGGCGCTGTCGGCGTGCTGATCGAACGCACCATCATCCGTTTTCTGTACGGACGCCCACTCGAAACGCTGCTGGCCACATTCGGCCTGAGCCTCGTACTGCAGCAGCTCGTGCGATCGATGTTCTCGGCGCTGAACCGCTCGGTGGCGACGCCGTCGTGGATGAGCGGAACGCTGCAGTTCAACGAAGCGCTCGGGATCACCTACAACCGCCTGTACATCGTCCTTTTCACGCTCATTGTCTTCTCGCTGCTGCTGGTGGTTCTGAAACGGACGCGTCTCGGGCTCGACATCCGGGCGGTCTCGCAGAACCGCGCAATGGCGCGTGCGATGGGCGTGCGCAGCGATCGGGTGGATGCCATGACGTTCGGGCTGGGCGCCGGCATCGCGGGTGTCGCCGGCGTCGCGCTGAGTCAGTTGACCAACGTCGGGCCAAATCTCGGCCAGGCGTACATCATCGACTCGTTCATGGTGGTCGTCTTCGGCGGCGTCGGCAATCTGTGGGGCACGCTCATAGGCGGCATGTCGCTCGGCATCGTCAACAAGCTGCTCGAGCCATATTCGGGCGCCGTGCTCGCGAAAATCTTCGTGCTCGTTGCGTTGATCCTCTTCATCCAGAGACGCCCTCGCGGATTGTTTCCACAGACCGGGCGCGCGGCGGAGAGCCAATAGTGACCCGCGGCGGCCGTGTGTTTCTTTCCATCGTCGCGGCGGTAGCGATCGTCGTACCGCTCCTGAACCTCGCCGTGCCGGCGACCTCGCCGCTGCACCTCTCGGCGTACGGCGTCACGCTCATCGGGAAGTACCTCTGCTATGCCACGCTGGCGCTGGCTGTGGATCTCGTCTGGGGATTCTGCGGCATTCTGAGTCTCGGGCACGCGGCGTTTTTCGCGCTCGGCGGGTACGCCATGGGCATGTACCTGATGCGGCAAATCGGCCAGCGCGGCGTCTACGGCCATCCAGTGCTGCCCGATTTCATGGTTTTCCTGAACTGGACCGAGCTGCCCTGGTTCTGGCACGGCTTCGACCGGCTGTGGTTTGCGCTCGCGATGGTCGTGCTGGTCGCCGGCGCTGCTCGCGTTCGTGTTCGGGTGGCTCGCGTTCCGGTCGCGGGTCACTGGCGTCTATCTGTCCATCATCACCCAGGCGCTCACCTACGCGCTGATGCTGGCGTTCTTCCGTAACGACATGGGATTCGGCGGCAACAACGGCTTCACCGATTTCAAGGACATCGCCGGCTTCGATCTGCAGCGCGACACGACACGCGCGGTGCTGTTTGTCGCAAGCGCACTCGCGCTGGCCGCCAGCTACTGGATATGCCGCTCGATCGCCGATTCGCGCGCCGGCAGGGTGATTCACGCGATTCGCGACGCGGAGAATCGCGCGCGGTTTCTGGGCTATCGCGTCGAGTCCTACAAGCTCTGGGTGTTCGTCGTCTCTGCGGCGATGGCGGGCGTGGCCGGCGCCCTCTACGTGCCGCAAGTGGGCATCATCAACCCGGGCGAGTTCGCGCCGATCAACTCCATCGAGGCCGTCATCTGGGTCGCTGTCGGTGGACGCGGCACGCTCGTCGGCGCGGCAGCTGGAGCCGTGATGGTGAACTACGCGAAGACCTACCTGACCGGCGCGTTCCCGGAAGTGTGGCTCTACGCGCTCGGCGGCATGTTCGTGCTCGTCACGCTCTTTCTACCCCGCGGCCTCGCGGGGCTGTTGCCGTCCGCGGAGCGCAAATGAAGCTCGCCAAGACGCTCTATCTCGAAAAGCTCACGGTGACATTCGATGGGTTCAAAGCCCTCGACTCGTTGTCGCTTTACGTCGATCCCGGCGAGCTGCTGTGCGTCATCGGTCCAAATGGCGCGGGCAAGACGACGATGATGGACGTGATCACAGGCAAGACCAGGCCCGACAGCGGCACCGCCTGGTTCGGGCGCGCCATCGATCTGCTCGCGCTGACAGAACCTGAAATCGCGCAGGCCGGCATCGGCCGCAAGTTCCAGAAGCCGAGCGTCTTCGAATTCCTCACGGTGTTCGACAACCTCGAGCTCGCCTTGACGGGCGACAAATCGTTCTGGAAGGCGCTCGTGGCGCGCCTGACGCCGGCGCAGCGCGAGCGGATCGACAAGGTGCTCGAAACCACCGGCCTGACCTCCCTGCGCGACATGCAAGCGAAAGCGCTGTCGCACGGCCAGAAGCAATGGCTCGAGATCGGCATGCTGCTGATGCAGGAGCCCGAGCTCCTGCTGGTAGACGAACCGGTTGCGGGAATGACGCCGCACGAGACCGAACGCACAGCCGAACTGCTCGTCTCGCTCGCCGGCGATCACTCAGTGGTCGTCGTCGAGCACGATATGGACTTCGTGCGATCGATTGCCAGGCGCGTCACGGTGCTCCACGAAGGGCGTGTGCTGGCGCAGGGCAGCATGGACGCCGTGCAGAGCGATCCGCGCGTCATCGAAGTCTATCTGGGGACATGAGCGTGCTCAGCGTCACGGCCCTCAATCAGTTCTACGGCGGCAGCCACACCTTGTGGGACGTCAGCCTCGACGTGCCCGCGGGATCGCGCACGTGCCTGATGGGCCGCAACGGCATGGGCAAGACCACGCTGCTCAAGTGCATCATGGGACTGCTGCCCGCGGCGTCCGGCGAGATCGCATTCGACGGCAGCGACCTTCGCGCGCAGCCTCCCGAGGCACGGGCGCGCCTCGGCATCGGCTACGTGCCGCAAGGCCGCGAGATTTTCCCGCAGCTCACGGTAGAGGAAAACCTGCAGGTGGGCGTCGGCATCCGCCTTCGCCAAGGCTCCGGCGTACGGGTTCGCACCAACGGCGCGCGCACTATTCCGCCGAGGATCTTCGATCTGTTTCCGGTGCTGAAGGCGATGCGACACCGGCGCGGTGGCGATCTTTCCGGCGGCCAGCAACAGCAGCTCGCGATCGGGCGCGCCCTCGTGATCGAGCCGTCGCTGTTGATTCTGGACGAGCCGACCGAAGGTATTCAGCCGAACATCGTGCACGAGATCGGCGACATCATCCTGAAGCTGAACGAGGAGATGGGGCTCACGGTGTTGCTGGTCGAGCAGAAGTTGCCGTTCGCGCGCCGCGTCGCCAGTGAGTTTCGCATTCTCGAAAAGGGGCGGTGCATTGCCGGCGGCGCGATCGCGATGCTGACCGACGATCTGGTCCACGCCCATCTGAGCGTCTGACACCACGCCCCTCAGGAAGAAATAATCAGGCACAGGCGATCGACGGCAGGACTCTTCGGGCACAGCCCCGAATCATCTGCATGTGTGCAAAATTTTCGCGGTAATTTTTTCATTCCCGCAGTCATATCTGTAACGAATTCGCAGATCCTAAGGCTTTTCCGCGGATCGATCATGGCACCCGCTTTGCGGGCGGGATTGCCCTCCACCAGTGTAGGTTCTCCCTCGGGCGAACCTTACGACAGAACCCAACTCATTGCGTACCGTCATAGCGTTTCTCATAGCTATCGTGTCTGTCTGCCGCATTGGCAGAAGCGAGCGTTCGACTCGCCTGGGATGCGAGCCCGGGGTCCAACATCGCCGGTTACCGTTTGTCGTACGGCACAACTTCGCGTCAGTACACCACGACCATCGACGTCGGCAACGTCACGACATTCGACTTTTTCGAACCCAATCCGTTCGTGAAATACTTCCTCGCTATTCGCTCATATGACACCGCGGGAATGGTCAGCTCGTACTCGAACGAGATTTCAACGACGCCCGCGATTCCCGTCTTGCGCGTGACGGGCATTTCGTCCAGCCACACTTCTCCTCAGGTCACCGGCACCAGCATCACGTTCTCAGCCATCGCGTCGGGCGGCACGGCACCGGCACAATTCAAATGGTGGATCATGAACGGCCCGTCCGCCCAAGTCGGACAGGTATGGTCGACGAACGCCTCCTTTACATGGAGGCCTTCGGCAGCCGGCTCGTACACCATCGGAGTGTGGGCACGCAACGCAGGGAGCACGGCGGATGCACCCGCGAGTTCCGAGGCCGTCATGGGAATGCCTATCGTGATTGCAACCCCTCTTGAACGCGGCGCCCACGGTGAGCGCCGGACCCGATCGGATCGTCACGCTGCCAGCGATCGCCAGTCTCCAGGGCTCGGCCTCCGATGATGGGAAGCCATCACCGCCCGGCGCCATGACCTTGCGCTGGACCCGCTTCAGCGGACCAGGCACCGCGACGTTCTCCGCTCCCACGGCGGCGGTGACGAGCGCCAGCTTCAGCGCGCCTGGAACTTACGTTCTGCAGCTGACCGCGTCGGATAGTGTGTTGAGCAGGACCGACAGCGTGACGGTCACTGTCAATGCGGCAACGACCAACGCGGCGCCCAAAGTGAGCGCCGGACCCGATCGGGTCATCACGCTGCCATCGACCGTCACTCTCCAGGGCTCGGCGTCCGATGATGGGAAGCCATCACCGCCCGGCGCCATGACCTTGCGCTGGGCCCGCGTAAGTGGACCAGGCACCGTGACCTTTTCCGCTCCTGCGGCGGCGGTAACGAGCGCCAGCTTCAGCGCGGCTGGAACTTACGTGCTGCAACTGACCGCGTCAGACGGTGCGTCGAGCGTCATCGATTTCGTCGCGGTGACCGTCAAGGCGGCAAGTACGCCGGGCATGTAACGCATTCCGCTCAAAGGCGTGCGGCCGCGAGCTCAGCGCGGCTGAGCTTACATTCTGCGGCCGAGCGGTCAGACACGTTGCTGTGCACAGCCGACCTCACGATTGTCTCGATGCGCGACGCAAGCTCGCGCGCATCGTCGGCGGTCGGCGACTCGATTCGTGGCGCTGAGATCGGCGCGTGCACCTGCAGCGTCACGCGACCTGGGCACGTCATCAGACGGCCCTTCTGCATGACGTGACGGCTTCCTGACACCGACAACGGAACAATCGTCAACCC
The DNA here is from genome assembly GCA_963802345.1 of Vicinamibacterales bacterium. GTDB lineage: Bacteria > Acidobacteriota > Vicinamibacteria > Vicinamibacterales > JAMQPK01 > JAMQPK01. The sequence continues at coordinate 156,676 of CAWDIK010000018.1, read as the reverse complement.
GGCTTCCAGCGCCAGCAGGAAGCTGCCCGCTTTGAAACGGTTGACCTGGCCGTCGGCGCTTCTCGTGCCCTCAGGAAAAATAATCAGGGACAGGCGATCGCTCACGAGACGATGCCAGCGCTTCAGGATGCCCGAACGGTCGGGATTCCGGCGATCGACGAGCAGATGTCCCGCGCGGATGAGATGCCAGCCGAGAAACGGAAAGCGCCCGAGCGATTCCTTCGCGATGATGCGCAGCTGGAACGGCAGCGACGCGAAGATGACGGGGATGTCGTAGATGCTCTGATGGTTCGAGATGAACACGTAGGTCTCGCCGCGCCTCACCCGCTCGAGCCCCTCCACGCGCACCTCGACGCCCGTCGTGGCCAGAATCAGCCAGGACCACGCGCGCGCGCACCAGTGCGCGGCGTGGCCTTTGCGGTCGACGAACGTGGAAAGAATCGACAGCGTGCCGAGCACGATGGTGTAAACCGAAATGGCGGGGATGAGGAAAAAGACCGTTCGCCACCAATGAAATGGCGGGATGTTCAATTGCCTTGCCGCGCACGCCGGCCGGCATCGCGATCGATCGGCGTCGGCTGGGCGCTGGCGTCGATGAAGCGGCCGAAGATCATCTTGCCCGCGGTCGTCTGCAGCACGCTCGTCACGACGACGTCGATGGTCTTGCCGATCATCGACCGCGCGTTGTCGACGACAACCATCGTGCCGTCGTCCAGATAGGCGACACCCTGGTTATATTCCTTGCCTTCCTTGAGGATGAACACCTTCATCGTCTCGCCAGGGAGCACGACCGGCTTGAGCGAGTTCGCAAGCTCGTTGATGTTGAGCACTTCCACGCCACGCAGCTGCGCGACCTTGTTCAGGTTGAAGTCGTTGGTGACGATCTTGCCCTGGAGCGAGCGAGCCAGCTCGATGAGCTTGAGATCCACTTCCTTGACGTCGGGGAAATCCGCGTCCGAGATGATGACATCGAGGCCGGCCATCTTCTGGATGCGCTGCAGGATGTCGAGACCGCGGCGCCCCCGGTTACGGCGCAGCGAATCGGACGAATCGGCGACTTGTTGCAGCTCCTTGAGCACGAACTGCGGAACGACGAGCGTGCCGTCGACGAAACCGGTCTCGCAGATGTCCGCGATGCGGCCATCGATGATGACGCTGGTGTCGAGAATTCTGTAACGCCGCTGCTGCGTCTGCGGGCGGAACAACCCCGCGATCCGCTCTGGCTCGAGCCACTCGCCGGACTTCGCGCCGAGCACGAGGCCGATATAGGGCAGCGCCAGAAGAATGAGTGTGTGCAGGAAGATGACGCCGAGGTTGTTCGGCCTTCGCCCAGAAGTGCGCGTCGCCAATCAACCGCGCGAGCAGGAGACCGACTGTGCCGCCGATGAGTGCCCCGACGACATTAGGAAGAGGGGTCTGGCGAAGTCGATCTTCGAGGAAGATGATGAGTCCGGCAATGCCTGCGCCAAACGCGACGTTCAGGAGCAGCCCCGATCCGAGCGGCCGCAGCTCCACCGCGGAGTACGCGATGACCGCCACGAACGCAACGCGCGCGAGGATACCCCAATTCATAGGCTCGTCATTGTAGTAGCGCTTGCAAAGCCTCGTCCACTGTCCTCACTCCGACGAGCTCGCAGTTCGCCGGGCGGTCTGATTTGGGGAGATCCGCGTTGGCGAGCGGAACAATACAGCGTTCAAACCCCATGCGCGCCGCCTCCCTCACACGCAAGGCTGGCTGCGGAATCGCGCGCACTTCGCCTCCGAGTCCTACTTCGCCGAACACCGCGGTGCTCGATCCCACAGCGCGATTTCTGACGCTCGACGCCACTGCGGCAACCACGCCAAGATCGGCGGCGGGCTCGTCGATGCTCATCCCGCCGGCAACATTCACATATACGTCGTCGCCGAGCAGATGAAGACCGGCACGCTTCTCCATGACCGCCAGCAGGAGCGACAAACGCTGCTGATCGATGCCGCTGGCCATCCTCCGAGCGTTGCCGAACGTGCTGCTGGTGACGAGCGCCTGCACTTCCACAAGTATCGGCCGCGACCCTTCGATGCAGCACAGCACGGCGGATCCAGGCTTCCCGATCGAGCGTTCGGCAAGGAACAGCTGCGACGGGTTGGGCACCTCGCGCAGCCCCGTGCTCGTCATCTCGAAGACGCCGAGCTCGCTCGCCGCGCCGAACCGGTTCTTGAAGGCGCGCACGACGCGATGCGCGTGATGCCGCTCCCCTTCGAAGTACAGGACGGTGTCGACGACGTGCTCCAGCGCCTTGGGACCGGCGAGATTGCCGTCCTTCGTGACGTGGCCGACGAGCACAATCGGAACGCTGCGCCCCTTGGCGGCGAACAACAGATGCGTCGCGACCTCGCGCACCTGGCCGATGCTCCCGGGCGCGGATTGAAAACGCGCCGAGAAGATGGTTTGAATCGAATCGACGATGACGAGCGCGGGCTTGAGCCGCTCGATCTCTTCGAGGATTCTCTCCAGGCAGGTCTCGGCAAGCAGGTACAGGGGCGACCGGTCGACGGACAGCCGCTCGCCGCGCAGCTTGATTTGGTGCTCGGACTCCTCGCCCGAGCTGTAGAGAACAGGACCAACGTTGCGCGCCACGTGCGCGGCCACCTGCAGGAGCAGCGTGGATTTTCCGATGCCCGGCTCGCCGCCAAGCAACACGAGCGCACCGGGGACGATGCCTCCACCCAGGACTCGATCGAACTCGTCGATGCCAGAGGGTATCCGCGGCGCGTCGGAGGTCTGTATGTCGCTGTAGAGCTTGGCCGATGCGCCCCCCGACACCAGGCCGTAACGATGACTCGCCGCCGCGGGCGCCGCCTGCGGAACGGGCTGTTCTTCTACCAGCGAGTTCCATGCCCCGCAGTCGGGACAGCGGCCGACCCACTTGGGCTGCTGCCCGCCGCATTCCTGGCAGACAAAGACGGTCTTCGGGGGTTTCACGGGGAATAGTACATCGTCAGTGGTTGGTGGTTGGCGGTTCGTGGCAGGCGGTAAGCCGTGACGAGCGCGCGTAGCGTGACTGCGTAGTGCCGATCTCCGTCGTCGGCGTAGTGCGGACCAGTAGCCGTTGGAGCCGGTGGCTAATAATTCAGGCTTCGCCCGCCCACGAGTCTCGCTGGAAGAAAAACAATGCCCCGCAGCAGAGCGAGAACGCCGTCGACTGCAATGCCGACGATCCGAAATGGAAGCAGCAAAATCCAGACGAGCGGATAGAGGAGAAGCGCCAGTAACGCCAGCGGCCAGCAGAGCACGAGCAGGATGCACCAGAGCAAGAATTTCATCGCACTCCGCTATACGAGGCACACCCGTGAGAAGTTGCAAAACGGCACATTAGAGGCGATAGGCATGGGCGGCAGCCGTGCGCGGGTCCTGTCGCCGATTTTCCTTTGGTTAGACGGATTACCACGACCACCGGCGTCACCTACTTCGCGCGAGCGATCTCCACGACGACATCCCAATAGAACCTTGTAAAACGTTGCAGCTCGCTTTCAAGAATCCGTTCCTGGTCGCTATGCGCAGCAAAACCTTTCGCCCCGTCCTCTACGTCCGTGGCCGGCCCGACACCGTAGCAATGCACACCTTTCGAACGTACCTGCGCTTTGTCAGAGGCTCCTGTGCTCATGGTCGGCAGCAGGGTAGTCTGGTAGTGCTTCTTCACGGCGGTCTCGATCGCGCGAAACGCATCGGTGTCAAGACGCGTGCCGCCTACCGGACGAGGAGCGCCGTCGCGCTCGGCTAAGCGCACCTCCACAGCCGGATCGTTCACCAGCTGCCGGATAGTCGCCAGAACCTGGTCAGGATCTTCATCTGGCAGGAGCCGCACATCGATTGTCGCCGTCGCCTCCGAAGGGACGACGTTGTAGCGCTGACCTCCGTGAATAATGGTGGGCGAGGCCGATGTGCGGAGCATCGCCACATACGCAGGATTGCGCTCTTGAAAATATTCGATGGCCGCCGCCTGTGTCTGCCGATCTGAAGATAGGAGCGCCCGCAAATGTGTCGCTTCGTTAGATGACGAGATTGTCGCGAGACGCGTGAAGTACTCGCGCGTCGTCTCGTTCAGGCGAATCGGCGCCTCCCAGCGACTGATGGCCGACACCGCGGCGGCAAGCCGTGTCACGGCGTTCGAAGTCCGCGGGATGGACCCATGCGCAGAAGGTCCGCGGGCAACGAGTTCGATGGTTCGCGGAATTTTCTCCAGCACTCCCACGGACGCAAACTTGATCGCGCCGTTCTCTCGACGAACTCCACCTCCTTCCGCGAGACGGTACTCGGCCTCTATTTCGGAGAAGTAATCGTTGACTACGTAGTCGATCCCCACGCGGGTCGTACCCTCTTCGCCGGACTCAACCAGGAGGATCACGTCCCGCTCGAGCGGGACACCGAGCCGCTTCAACGTCAGCATCGCCATCAACGACGCCGCAATACTTGGTTTGTCGTCGAGAGCACCTCGCCCGTAGATGTAGCCACGGTCTCGGATGGCTCCGAACGGTGGAAACGTCCACTTTTTCTCGTCAACAGTCACAACGTCCGAGTGGCCCATCAGAAGAATGGGACGTTTCGCCCCGCTGCCCTTCAAGCGAGCGACGAGGTTTGGTCTTGCCTGCTCCAGGGCAAGGATCCGGACGGGAATGCCTTCCTTCTCGAGCGCACTCTTCAGGTAATCGGTGACGAGGTGCTCATTCCCTGGAGGATTGCTCGTATTCAGCCGAAGCAGCGCTTGAAAGTGTTGCAGGGATTCATCAGCGTATCGCGCAGGGTCGGGATCACGAGCACCCTGGCCGTAGAGGATGGCGCATCCCAGCACGACCATGACGGCTACCCGTGGCCACGGCAGTCGCCCTTGCTTTAAGATCGTAACACCGCTTCCGCATAATTTCTCCCAATACGTCTATAGAGTAACGGCCGTCGAACTGACAGAGGGCGACCAGCATATTTCGGCCGACCTGGCGAGGCCGCGCATAACGCGAAACCCGCCGATCAGAATTTTCGCAGAGGATTGAACGCATTGGGATTCCGGGAGGTGGACTGACATCGTCACGGAACTAGGCTGGTTTGCATTCGGGTCCTCCTAGTGAGGGGCACCGAGCAGCAGCCGGTTCTTCGGCGTGATGGCGCCGGGAATCGTCTGCGTCCAGATGCGGTAACCGTGGTCTGCGAGGCGCATTGCCCGGACGATGTCGATTGCGACGGGGCCTCCACCCAGCCAGACAGCCCGCCCGCATCCCCGGCGTCGACGATTGTGGCAGCACGGCATCACGGCCACCCTGGCACGCGCAGCAGCGGCGCGATCCAGAATCCGATCGGTCAGCGCCCCGCAGGCGTGGCTTGACACGACCACGTCAGCAGACAGTATTTCCACGTCGTCCAGATCCGCAGCGACAAACGCGATACGTCCTTCGAGCCTCGGCCAGGCGTGCACGAGCACGTCGTGCAGCTTCAGGCTCGAAGGCGGCAATGTTTTGTCGACGACGATGGAACCTGGTGACGAATCGTCGAGCAGCAGCATGACCTGCGCGAGCAGCCCGTGCCCGCCCCCCAGGTCGAGCACGCGTCCACCGCGGAACAGCCGCCGCACGCGGCGGCCCATCTCCCATGCCTCGTACAGCTCTTTCCGCGGCAGACAGCCCGCCCGGCAAACCGTGCGGCCGAGGCGATCGAAAAGCGTCTCGGCAGGAAACCGATCGACGTCGTGACGTGTGAGTCGCGAATGCGATGCTGGAGAGAACATGTCTGGCCACACTAGTAGATTCGCTCGATTCGCGTGCCGACTCTGCAGAGCACTTCGTAGGGATTGGTGCCGATGGCCGCGGCGATCTCGCGCGCGTCGATGCGATCGTCACCTTGCGCGCCGATGATCACCACCTCATCACCGGTGTCGACGGTCACATCGGATACATCGACCGTGATCATGTCCATGTTCACGGCGCCCACGATCGGCGCGCGCCTGCCTCGAATGAGCACGGAGCAATTGCCCGCCATGCGGCGATCGAGCCCATCGGCGTAACCGGCGGGCACGACGGCGATGCGGCCTGGCTTCGGGACCGTCCAGCGCGCTCCATACCCGACAATTTCACCAGCGCGCACGCCCTTGACTGCAACCACGCGGCTTCGAAGGGACATCACGGGACTGAGCGGAATCGTCGACGCGAGCGGTGGAGGAATGACGCCGTACATCATCAAACCAGGGCGGACGAGGTCGTACCAGACGCGCGAATCGCGAAGAGTCGCGGCGCTGTTGGCGGCGTGCCGCAACCGCGGCGTGACGCCGAGCTTCGGGAGTCGCGAGAGCACCTGCTCGAATCGCTCTCGCTGCGTCTGGAACAGCGGGAAGTCAGGATCGTCGGCGGTCGCAAAGTGCGTATAGACCGCCACGATTTCGAGGTTGCGGCTGGCCATCAGCTCGGGCAGCGTCGTGTCGAGGTTGTCGTGCCGCAGCCCGAGGCGGTTCATCCCTGTGTCGATCTTCAAATGACAGCCAAGGCGGACGCCGTGCTTCGCGGCAGCGGCCTGCAGCGATCGTCCAGCGCCTGGGAGTGGAGATCGTCGGCGTGAGGTTGTGTTCGAAAATGCCGTCCACGTCGCTGACGCTCAAGGCTCCGAAAATCAGAATCTCGGCGCTGACGCCGGCCTTCCGCAGGACGATGGCCTCTTCGATGTCGGCGCACGCGAGAATGCGCGCCCCCGCTTTCTGCAGCGCGAGGCCAACCGCCGGCGCGCCGTGACCGTACGCATTGGCTTTGACGACCGCGATGATGCCGGGAGGTCGGCCGACCTGACCACGTCCGCCAAGGCTACGGTGGTCCGCCGTAGCCTCGCGCGAAGGCGGAGGTCGGCACTACGTACGGCACTGTCGTAGTGCTCGCCTTTAGGCGAGCCGGAATTGTTCGCAAGAAACTCTGAAATGGCGCGGAAGTTCGACTGCAGCGCCCCGAGGTCGACGTGGGCGAACGTGCACCGCGCGGACACGTGTTTAGCTCGCGCGGGGCCCCACCCCCGCGCGCGCGCCGTCGCTGACGCTCCGGATCTTGATACGATCGACGACCTGCTCAGTCATCGGCGCTGCTCGAGATTGCCGAATCGCGTTTCCGACTTCATGAACGCGAGCCGGATGTTCCCGGTGGGACCGTTGCGCTGCTTGGCGACGTTGATCTCCGCGATGTTTTCGTCCTCGGGTTTCACGTCGGGATACTGGTCGGGGCGGAAGAGCAGCATGACGACATCGGCGTCCTGTTCGAGTGCGCCGGATTCGCGCAGATCGGAGAGCATGGGACGATGATCGGACCGCGACTCAGGCGCGCGGCTGAGCTGCGACAGAATGACAACGGGCACGTTCAATTCCTTCGCCAGCATTTTCAGCGAGCGAGAGATGCTTGCCAGCTCGAGCGTGCGGTTCTCGGAGCGTCCGCGTCCCTGCATGAGCTGGATGTAGTCGACGATGAGCATGTCGAGGCCGTGCTCGGCCATCAGGCGGCGCGACTTGGCGCGCATCTCGAGCACGCCGATGCCCGGTGTGTCGTCGATGAACACCTTCGCCTCGCTCAACGTTCCCAGCGCGTGCGATAACCGGCCCCAGTCGCTCTCCACGAGAAATCCCGTGCGCAGCCGGTGGCTGTCGATGCGCGCCTCGGAGGTGAGCATGCGGAGGAACAGCTGCTCCTTCGACATTTCCAGGCTGAAGATGCCGACCGTGCGTCCTGTTTTCGTCCCGACGTGCTGCGCGATGTTGAGGACGAGCGCGGTCTTGCCGACCGATGGCCGAGCCGCGATGATGACGAGATCGCCCGCCTGGAAGCCTGCCGTTATCTCGTCGAGATCGCTGAACCCTGACGGCACGCCCGTGATGAGCTGCTTGCGCTCGTGCGCGCGCTCGATCGCCGCGAAACTCGAGTGCGCCAGCTGGCGCATCGACGTGAACCCGGCGCGCACGCGATCCTCGGCAATCGCGAAAATCGCCTGCTCGGCCTCATCGAGGATGAGGTTCGGCTCCTGCTCGGCCTCGTAGGCGGTCGCAAGGATCTTGTTGGAGGCGAAGATCAGATTTCGAAGCGTCGACTTCTCGCGGACGATGCGCGCGTAGTACTCGACGTTCGCGGCATGGGGCAGGCCGTCGACGAGCGCGGAAATGTAGGCGGGGCCGCCCACTTCGTCGAGCTCTCCGGCGCGGGAGAGCTCTTCCTTGAGCGTGATGAAGTCGATGGCGTTGCCGCGCTCGCTCAGCTGGATCATCTTCTCGAAGATCCGGCGGTGGGCGTCGCGATAGAAATCGCGCGGGGTCAGGACCTCGGCGGCCTGGTTGAACGCGTCGTTGTGGATCAGGACGGCCCCGAGGACGGATCGCTCCGCCTCGAGGTTGTGCGGCAGCGTTCGATCGACTGCAACCGCTTCGGCCATCCCTCAGCTCCCAGCTCCCCGCTCCCTAATCCCTCAGTCAGGGCTTTCGGCCGCTGCTTCTGTGCTTTCAACTCCGCCGGCACGCACCTCCGGTTTGCCTTCGGCGACGACCCTGACCGGCACCTGCACGACGACTTCGCGGTGCAGCCTGACCGGCACGGTCTGCTCGCCGAGCTTCTTGATCGGCTCGCGGAGGCCAATCTTCCGCTTGTCGATGTCAAAGCCGTGCTTCAGCAGCGACTCGGCGATGTCGGCCGACGTCACAGAGCCGTACAGCGCTTCGGTCTCGCCGACTCTGCGCGAAATGACGACCGCGACGCTGCTCATGCGCGACGCGACGGCTTCGGCGGCCGTCTTCTCTTCCAGTTCTTTCACGTCGAGCTTGACCCGCTCGCGCTCGACCTGCTTCAGATTGCCCGGCGTCGCAATGAGCGCCAGCTTGCGCGGCAGCAGAAAGTTGCGCGCGTAGCCGTCGGCGACCTTCACCACTTCACCGCGCCGTCCGACGTTCTCGACGTGGTCCCGCAAGATAACTTCCATATGAACCTCTCGAATGGGGTCTGACCCCCGCGCTAGTGACGGGGGTCAGACCCCTTTAGCAGCTACTCAGTAACGTACGGTATCAACGCGAGCTGGCGCGCGCGCTTGATGGCGGTCTGCAGCTTGCGCTGATGCGTCGCGCAGGTACCCGAGATACGGCGCGGCAGAATCTTGCCCCGCTCCGGCACGAAGGGTCCCAGCAGCTTGACGTCCTTGTAGTTGATGTCGTCGATCTTGTCCGCGCAGAATTTGCAGACTTTACGGCGCCGGAACAGCGTGCGCTTCTTGTCGTCCTTCTTGTCGCCGTCCCGTCCGCCGCGGCCCCCCGATGATGTCTCGACCGTCCTCGTGTTCTCCTTTCACGCATGACCGCTAAATCCCTTCCTCGACGTCGCCGCCGAACCGATCGTCGTCATCGTCATTGCGCTGCGGGCCTTCGCCGGGCTGCCGCTCGGGCGGCAGGCCGCGGGCCACGCGGCGGCGCTGCGAGTCTTCCTTGCGGAGCGTGCGCGCGCGCTCGATGACGCGGTTCTCCTCGTCGACGCGGACGGTGAGATGGCGGATGACCTGGTCGCTGACCCGCAGGCGGCGATCGATCTCTTTCATCAACTCGCCGGAACCGCTGATCACTTCGAGGACGTACGTCCCCTCCTTGTGCGGGCCGATCTCATAGGCAAGCTTCCGCCGGCCCCAGTTCTCGGTCTTGTCGAGGGTGCCGGAGTACCGGCCGGTGATCTCCTCGACTTGCGTATGCAGATCCGCAATTTGCTGATCGGTCGCGTCGGATGACACGACGTAGATGAGTTCGTACTGTCTTGTCTGACTCACTTGCTCTCTCCTTCTGGATCTCTTACACGAGACTCTGGACTCTGGACTTTGGACCTTGGACTCCAGAAACAGACTCGCGCGCTCGAGAGCCACGCATCGCGTGGCAAGGTGCCAGGCGTTATGCCTGGTCTTCATCTGCGGCAGGTGCCGCATTGTAACGATTCATTGCCGCGAGAATATTTTCCCGCGCGAACAACTCGGCGGCATCGGCCGCCCTCTTCACCGCCGCGTCAATGTGCGCCTTCTCGTCCTCCGAGAATCGGCCCAGCACATGATTCTTCAACTCGCCCGCCTGGCGTCCGACGCCCACGCGCAATCGCGGAAACTCGACCGTGCCCAGCTCCTGGATGATCGACTTCAGCCCATTGTGCCCGCCGGCCGACCCGCCCGTCCGCATCCGCAAGCGTCCCAGCGGGAGGTCCGCATCGTCGACGACGACGAGCACATCCGAAGGCGCGAGCTTGTGGAACGCGGCGATTTCCCGCACCGCCCAGCCGCTCAGGTTCATGAACGTCGTCGGCTCGGCCAGGAGTACCCCGTCGCCGATCTCCGCGACTTTCGCCGCTCGAGCTTTCCACTTCGCGTGCGATTTCAACGTGACCCGATAGCGACGCGCAAGCTCCTCGGCGACCTGAAACCCGACGTTGTGGCGCGTGTGCTCGTACTCGCGGCCGGGATTGCCGAGACCAACGATCAGCTTCATCGGGGTCTGACCCCCGTAGTAAGGGGGTCTGACCCCGTATCTCGCGGGTCAGACCCCATTGTTATTTCTTGTCTTTCTTGCCGCCGCCGCAGCCGGAGCCGCTTCGGCGCCTTCCTCTTCCTTCTTGCCCTTCTTGATGACCTCGGGCTCGGCTGTCGCAGCCGCCGTTCCAGCCGCAGCAGCTTCGGCACCCGGCGCCGGCGTCTCTTCAACCTTCGGGATGATGACGTGCAGCAGCATCGTCTCGGGATCGGTGATGGCCTTCCATTTCGCGTTCAAGGTCAGGTCCTTCACGCGGATGCTCTGGCCGACCATCAGCTCGCGGACGTCGACTTCGATGTTGTTCGGAATGTCGGCCGGCAAGCACTCGATCTCGATCTGACGATGCACGATGTCGAGCACGCCGCCCTGCTGCTTGACGCCCTTGGGCTCGCCCTGCGGCACGACGGTCACCGGGATGCGGATGAGCTTGTCCATCGCGACCCGATAGAAGTCGGCGTGCAGGAGCTCGTGAGTGACGGGGTCGAGCTGATACTCGCGCACCAGCACGCGCGCATCGCCCGCGCCAGGCACGTTCAGCGCGATCAGCGTGTTCGCGCCCTGCTGCCGTGCGCAGAATCTTCGCGAGCACCTTCGGATCGACGGCGATGGGCTTGCCCCCATCCTTGCCGCCATAGACGACGGCGGGAATGCGGCCGCTCGCGCGCAGGCGTCGCGCCTCGTTCTTGCCCCTGCCATTGCGTTCAACTGCGTCCAGTACTGCTTCCATGATGCGTGTCTGCTTTCTTCTTTAGCTTGTTGCGGGGGCCCACCCCCGCGACCTGTGCCTTCGCGGCCTTCGGCCGCTCGGCTATGCTTGCAACGCTATCTGCTTAGTGCAGCCGTCTCGTCCTAATCCCTAATCCCTGGTCCCGTTACACGAACAGCGAAGACACCGAGCTCTCTTCGTGAATACTCCGTATCGCCTGACTCAACAGCTTGGCCACCGAGAGCGACACAATCCTTCCGCTCTTGGCGCGATCGCCGTTGAGCGGGATCGTGTTGGTCACGATCAGCTTCTCGATCGGCGCCTTCTCGATGCGCTCGAACGCCTGCCCCGACAACACGCCGTGAACCGCGCACGCGAATACGCGACCGGCGCCATTGTCTTTCAACGCGTTGGCAGCCTTCACGATCGTGCCAGCCGTGTCGATGATGTCGTCCTGGATGATGCACGTCCGCCCGGCGACGTCGCCGACGACGTTCATGACTTCCGCGGTGCCGTCATCGCTGCGGCGCTTGTCGATGACCGCCAGCTCGCCGCCGAGGCGCTTGGCATACGCGCGCGCGCGCTCGGCGCCACCGGCATCCGGCGCGACGATCGTCAGGTTCGGAAACGTCATCCGCGCCAGGTGGTCGATAATCACCGGCGCCGCGAACAGGTGATCGACCGGAATATCAAAGAACCCCTGAATCTGCGCCTTGTGCAGATCCATCGTCAGCACGCGATCGACGCCGGACGCGCTGAGAATATTCGCAACGAGCTTCGCGGAGATCGGCACGCGCGGCTTGTCCTTCCGATCCTGCCGCGCGTATCCGTAATACGGAATCACCGCCGTAATCCGCGCCGCTGACGATCGACGGAACGCGTCGATCATGATCAGCATCTCCATGATGTGTTCGTCGACCGGCGCGCACGTCGGTTGCACGATGAACACATCCGTGCCGCGGATGTTCTCGTCGATCTGAAACGAGACTTCCGTGTCGGGAAACCGCCGCAGCCGGCATTGACCCATCGGCAGCCCGAGATGCTGCGCGATTTCGCGCGCCAGCTCGGGATGGGCGCTCCCCGAGAACAGTTTCAGTTCGCCGTACCCTGCAGGTCTGTCCATGCGTCAGATGTCCATCCCAACGCGAATACCGCGTCTGGGAACCAGGGGCAGCGGAGAATACTGGCTGGGGCGGGTGGATTCGAACCACCGAATACGGGATCCAAAGTCCCGCGCCTTACCGCTTGGCCACGCCCCAACGAAGCTATCAGCTGTCAGCTGTTAGCTATCAGATCTGATCAAAAGCCCGCCGTAACTCTGAGAGCTGATGGCTGATAGCTGAGAGCTTGCTAGGCATGGCTCGACCACCGCAGCGCAAACGAAGATTGTAGTCGATGGAAGGACTTACGGGCAAGTTCCCGCCTTCGCCGCTAACGGCTACGGCGGGTAAACCTGCCGGAAAACCGCGCTGTCAGGACCTTGGCGCCGGTCGAGGTCACTGCCCGAGCCGCGCGCTGGACAGCCGACGCCGACGGGAATACGCCGAACACGGTGGAACCGCTCCCCGACATCGCCGCCAGGAGCGCTCCGCGATCGGCCAGCCGCTGCTTCAATTCGGCAATAACCGGGTGCCGCGCCGCGACGGGCGCTTCCAGGTCGTTCACGAAGGGCACGTTGGGCAAAAGGGGTATCGCCCCTTTTCCGGAACGCACTGGAGACGGGGCCGAACCTTTTTCCCGCGACCTCATCAAACCACCGATACGCGTCAGGCGTTGCAATCCCGAACGGCGGAATCGCCAGGACGACCCAATACCGCGGGAGGTTCGCGAGCGGATACAACTCATCTCCGCGGCCCAGCCCCAGGGCCGTGCCCCCGAGCAGAAAGAACGGCACGTCCGAGCCAAGCCTGGACGCGAGAGCGTGGACCTGCTCGTCGCTGACGCGCAGCTTCCACAGCCGGCGCAGTCCGATGAGCGCTGCCGCGGCATCGCTACTGCCGCCGCCGAGGCCCGCCATCATCGGAATCTGTTTTTGCAGCGTGACGATGGCGCCTTTCGGCTCGCCGGCGCGGCCGGATGCGTCCCACAGCAACTGCGCGGCCTTCCAGACGAGGTTCCGGTGGTCGGTCGGCACCCCGGGCATATCACAGCGAATTTCGAACGGCCCACGCCGCGTTTCACATTTCACGCGATCGAACAGGTCGATGGCCTGCAGCAGGGTTTGAACGTCGTGGAACCCGTCCTCGCGGACGGCCGAGATGCGCAGAGAGAGGTTGATCTTGGCGAACGCGCGGAGTGTTAGAGATGCCACCAGCTACTCCCCAAGCGGGCCCGCCTTGCGAAGCTCTTCGATCGACAACGGCGCGACGCCGTCGGGAATCTTCAGCGCGACGAGCTGGTCACGCGGCAAATCACCGTTTACCTCGGCCTCGTTGACCGCGAGCGACAGGTCCAGATCCTTCCCCCGCAGCACAATCCGCGATGGGCGATCTCCCGCGAATGCGGCGTAGTCGATTTCGAGGCCGCCGTATCGTCCCGCCACGATCCGCCAGACGGTCCCGACGCGCCGCAGATAGGCAGTGCCGCCGGCCGCCATTTCCACCGCGAGCCAGTCATCGCCGAACGCGCGAGCACTGGCGGCTTCGCCCGCCGCCCTGACGCAACCCGCGAGCACGGCGCGAAGGTCGTCGGGCGAGAGTCTGATGCCGACGAGCGCGTTCAGGATCTCCTCGGGTGCCGCGTCCCGCACGACACGCCGCTCGCGTGCGAGCAGCAGGGTGCCGCGGTCGCCGTCAGCGACCAGGATGAACACAGGCGCGCCGAACGGCGCCACACCTTCGAGCCTCAGCGCTCCGGGCACCAGGCCGGCGAGGACGCGGCCGCGCATCCGCTGCCCGGCGGCGCGGCCCGACAACCCCAACTCGCCCTGCAACGTCCGGACGCCCTCGCACGTTTTGCGCGACTCCGCATACGCCGGCGCAAAATCCGGCGCGGGAGTACCGGGCCCCGCAGGCAGCGACACCCGAGGGGTTCCGCACGCCGACGAACCGATCGTGAAGAGGAGAATCGAAAGGGCGAGCTTACTTTTTTCGGCCAAGTCTCTGGCGTGCCGACTTGATCTTGTCGTCGATCTCCGAGCGGGAGATGGAGTCGCCGTCGCCGTCGAGTGCCCGCTGCCAGGCGGCGATCGCTTCCTCGAGCGAGCCACGCTTGTTGAGGACGTCGCCGAAATGATCCTGAATCACCGACACACCGGGCAGCTTTCCCGCCGCTTCTCTCAGCGGGGCTTCGGCCTGCTCGAAACGGTTCTGCTTGTAATAGGCCCACCCGAGCGTATCGAGATAGGCGCCGTTGCCCGGATCGATCGCGAGCGCCTGCTGCACGAGGCCGATCGCGTCGTCCAGCTTCTGTCCGCGCTCGGCGAGCATGTAGGCAAGTGAATTCAGCGCATCGGGGTTCTTCGGATCGTCGGCGATCATCTGCCGGAACACGGCTTCGGCATCGCCGTACTTCCGCTCGCCCTCGAGCGTCGATGCCAGCGACAGCTTGACCGCCGGCTCTTTCGGAAATTTCGTGACCGCTGCCTGCAGCGTCTTGATGGCGTCGGCGCCCTTGCCGGCTTCCTGCTGCGAGCGCGCGAGCCTGATCTCCACGAGCGGATCGGTCGGCGACAACGTGCGCGCCTGCCTCAGCATCGTAATCGCCTTGTCGAACTGCCGCAGCTTCTCGTACGCGCTCGCGAGATCGAAATAGGTGGCGCGGAACGTATCGCTCGAGAGATCCGCCGCGTCAGCCGCGCCGAGTCGTGCCGTCACGATCGGCTCGAGCAGCGCCACGATTTTCTGGTGCTCGTTCTGATCGAGGAAAATCTGCGCGAGCTGGCGCGGTCCGCCGAGCGCGCGGGAATCCAGCGCGATCAGGCGGCGCGCCGTCACTTCCGCTGCCGCGAAATCGCGCGTGCGGCGCTGCGCTTCGGACAGCAGATACAACGCGCGCTGATTCCTCGAGTTGCCTGCTGACCCTTCTTCGAGGACATCGCGAGCGCGCTGCGGGTCGCCGACGTTCAGCAGCGCGGTCGCCCACTGCGAGCGCAGCGGCAGACTCTGCGGCCGCTCCTCCACCGCGCCGGCAAAGGCACGCGCGGCGTCGCTCCAGCGGCCGGCATCCTGGTAGACCTGGCCGAGCGTGCTGAACAGCTCGGGTGCGTCCTGAACGGATTTTTCGAGCAGCGCGATCGCCTCCGCATCGCGATCGGTCGCTTGATACGCTTCGGCGAGCATCGCTACCGCCTCGACCTGGTCGGGCTCGTCGTTGACGAATGGCAGCAGCAACGCGATCGCCTTGTCGAACTGGCTGTCGGCGATGTACAAGCGCCCGAGCATCGTCGGCACGCTCGGATGCGCATTGCGATTGGCTTTCTCGAGGTTCGCAATCGCGCGCTCTGTGTAGGTGCGCCTGTCGGCCGGACGCGTGGCGGGCATTTCGGACATCCGCGCGTACAGGCTGCCCAGAATCCAGTTGGCCTCGGGATTCGACGCGTTTGCCTTGACCGCCCGCTCGCCGGCAGCGACAGCGTCTGCCGGCCGGTTGAGTCTGGCGTAGAGCTCGGCGAGCGCGGCAGGAATTTCCGCGGACGTCGGGTCGAGCTTCTCGGCGCGCTGGTACGCGGCGGCCGCGCCGGGGCCGTCGCCCTGGGTCTCGAGCTGGAGGCCCATCATGAACTCGTAGTAAGCGCCGCCAGGCGTCTCCGCCGGCGCCGGTTTCGTCTGCGCGGCAACAGGGCTCGCGCCGAAGAACAACAGCAGCAGCAAGACAATCGATTTCCGCATCAGACGTTCGATCTGTACCCTTTCTGCTATAGTTTTTGGACATCCCACATGGAGGAACGTGTTCATGGCACTCGACGCTGAGCTCCTCGAGATCCTGGCGTGCCCGAACTGCAAAACGCCGGTTTTTCTCGTGCACAACGGCACGGGCCTGAAGTGCAATACCTGCCACCGCGTCTATCCGATCAAGGACGACATCCCCGTCATGCTGATTGACGAGGCCACTGTAGAGAAATAGATCGGCATTTTGAACATCCTTCTCGTCCGGCTCAGACTGATTGGCGATGTGGTCTTCACGACCCCGGCCATCCGAGCCATCCGCCGCCACTACCCGGACGCCCGCATCACCTACATCGTCGAAGAAGAAGCCGCGGCAGTCGTGCGGCACAATCCGCATCTCGACAACGTGATCGTCGCGCGCAGCCCGCACGCGCCGGGGCGGCTGCGCGCCGACATCGCGCTCGTCCGAAGGCTGCGGCGCGAACGATACGATCTCGCGATCGACTTTCACGGCGGGCCGCGAAGCTCGCTCCTGACGTGGCTCAGCGGCGCCCGGACGAGAATCGGATACGAAGTCGCCGGGCGAAGCTGGATGTACACGATCCGCGTGCCCCGGCCGAGGACGCTCCGACCGCGGCACTCCGTCGTCAGTCAGTGGGACGTGCTGCTGCCACTCGGCATCGCGCCGCCAGACCAGGAGCTCGATGCGCCGTATATGCCCGAGGATCCCATCGCGTCCTCGAACGTCGAGCGCCGTCTTGCGGAGGCCGGTGTCGCGCCCGGCCAGCCTGTGATCGTCGTGCACGTCAGCGCCGGGAATCCCTTCCGGCGCTGGCCCTCCGCGGCCTTCGTCGATCTGGCGTGCCGGCTCGCATCAAAGGATCCGAAGCGCCGTATCATCTTCACGTCCGGCCCCTCCGATGCGGCGGCGGCGACGGCAATCGCCGAAGGCGCGCGCGCGCGGCTTGGCACATCGGAACGCCAGGCCATTCTCGAATGCGGCGAGTTCGATCTCGCAGAGCTGAAAGCGCTCATCGCGCGAGCGGCCCTGTACATCGGAGGCGACAGCGGACCACTGCACATCGCGGGAACCACAGGCGTGCCCGTCGTCGGGTTGTACGGACCGACGCTTCCGGTGCGATCGCAGCCGTTTCGAAGTGCGCGATTTATCAGCGTCGCGGCGGAGGTTTCCGATCTGCCGTGCCGGCCGTGCAATCAACGCCGGTGCGAGCCCGGCGATTTTCGTTGTC
This sequence comes from Vicinamibacterales bacterium, assembly GCA_963802345.1. Classification (GTDB taxonomy): domain Bacteria; phylum Acidobacteriota; class Vicinamibacteria; order Vicinamibacterales; family JAMQPK01; genus JAMQPK01. The sequence continues at coordinate 139,365 of CAWDIK010000018.1, read as the reverse complement.
TCACCGGCATCTCGGCCGAGGCAGTCGCGGCACTCGCGGAGCGGGCGCTCGGCTGGCCTGAAGGCCAGCACGACGACAGTGACGCGTAACCGCGTACGCGCGACGCATCGGTAGCCGCCGCAGCGGCGTGGTGGTCAGGTCGGCCCAAAGGATGTTCATGAAAGCTGACACGTTTCAGCGCGTCGGTTACTTCAGCCTGCTGGGCTTCGTCTCGGCGCTGCAGTTCTCCATTGCGGCGGCCAACGTGTTTCTCGCGTTGTCTCTGCTCATGTGGCTGATGCAGGCGATTGCAACGCGCCGCATCGACGTGCCGCGCTTCTTCTACCCGCTCGCCGCGTACGCGGCCCTGACGCTGGTCTCGGCGGCATTCTCGGACGACCCGAACGCGAGCTTCATAGACTCGAAGCAGCTCGTGCTCTTTCTCGTGGTGCCGATGGTCTACGACATGGCGCGGGGCACGAAGGCGCCGTTCGTGGTGCAGGTAATCATCACCGTCGGGGCGTTGAGCGCGCTGTACGGCATTTTCCAGTTCGGCGTGCTGCAGTTCGACAACCTTGGCCGGCGCCCGCAAGGGTCGCTCGGCCACTACATGACGTACTCGGGCGTGCTGATGCTGGTCACGTGCGCCGCCGCCGCGCGCATTCTGTTCACGCGCGAGCGTATCTGGCCCTCGCTCATGATGCCGGCGCTGCTCGTGATCCTCGGCCTCACGTTCACGCGCAGCGCGCTGGTCGGGGCCTGCGCGGGCATGGCGTTTCTGCTGCTTCTGAAGGATTTGCGCCTCATGGCCGTGATGCCCGTGCTGGCCGCGCTCTTCTTCGTGCTCGCGCCGCCGCAGGTAAGCAACCGCTTCATGTCGATGTTCGACGCGCGCGATCCGACGCGCGTCGATCGCATGACGATGCTGCGAGTGGGGGCGCGCATGGTGAAAGCTCACCCGCTGGCTGGCGTGGGCCCGACGCGTGTCGGGCCGCGTTATCGCGAGTTTCTGGGCGCGAATGAGCCCGATCGCGTGAATCCTCACCTGCACAACGTCCCGATGCAGATTGCCGCCGAGCGCGGCCTGCCTGCCCTCGCGGCGTGGCTCTGCACGATCGCAATCCTCGCGCTCGACATGGTGCGGCGGCTCAAAATGCCCGAGACTCGCTTTCTCGCCGCAACCGCCCTCGGCTGCATCGTCGCCATGTTTGCCGCCGGCCTGGCCGAGTACAACTTCGGCGACTCCGAGTTCCTCATGCTGTTTCTCGTATTCATGACGCTGCCCTACGCCGCCAAGCCGGAGGGGGTCTGACCCTCTTTTTACGTTTTGCGTAAGCGCCAGCTGCTCGCACTGCTCTTTGCCGCGCTGACGGTCGGCGCTCGCCTCCCCTTTCTGATTTCCGGGAAAATTCCGTTCGATTCGGATGAGGCGGTTGAAGGCCTGATGGCACGGCACGTGTTGAATGGCGAGCTGCCGGCGTTCTTCTGGGGGCAAGCATTCAAAGGCGTGCCCGAGGTCTACCTGTCAGCGGGAGCATTCGCGCTCCTTGGCTCCAGCGTTGCCGTGCTCAAAGCCGTGACGCTCGCGCTGTTTGCGGCATACGTCGGAGCGAACTTCGTCCTGCTCGACAAGATCGCGTCGAGGTGGGTGGCCGCGGCCGCTTCGTCGCTGCTGATTGCGGCGCCGCCAGCGCTCATATTCTGGAGCCTCGACGCGAGCGCCGAATACGTGGTGATCATGCTGCTCGGCACGACACTGCTTCTGCTCACTAGCGCCGGCAGGGCGCCCACTGGCATCAGCAGAGCAGAGGGCAAAGAGCAGAGGGCACAAAAGTCTCGACTGCTTGCGATCGGGCTCGTCACCGGGCTCGGCTTGTGGGTTCACCAACTGTTCGTGGTCTATCTGATTCCGCTGGGAATAGTCCTCTCGCTGCAAAGTGAGTGGTGGAAGCGCCGCCGGCCAGCGACGCTGAACCGTTTCGTGCTCGGGCTCGGAGCGATCGCCGCCATCTATTTCGTCCTCGGCATCGTCGCGTTTCTGACCGGCGGCTTCGTGTTGCAGATCGGATCGGTCACGATCAGCGCAACGGCGCCGCAGAAGATGGCGCGCATCGCGGTAGGAATCCTCGCCCTCGCTGCCATCGTCCAACTGGCCACGACGGCGAGCGGATCTCTGCTGCGCGACACGGTGCGCCGGTATTGGATCGCCGCAGCCGGGTTTCTCGTCGGCTATTCGCCCGTCCTGCTCTATTCAGCGCTGGTGGAACCGGCTCGATCGCCGGCGCGGGTCGCGACTCTGCAGCAACTGATCGCCGCGGCGCCCGATATTCTCGGGAACATCGTCCCGATTCTCGCGGGCTTCAAGATCGCGACGACCGAGCGGCTTCCGTTGCCTGTCGTAGCCGTCATCCCCGGCGCCGCCGCGCTCGCTGCGTATCTATGGATCTCGCGGCGCACGCTCGCTTTCAATTTCTTTGCCCTGTTCGTGGTTTTTTTCCCGTTGCTGTTCCTCGCGAGCGGCGCGTATCTCGACACGCAGTCCTATCGCTATTTCGTTCCGTGGTACGCGGGCCTGTCGGTTGCGTGGGCGGTCGGAAGCCATGCGTTGGCTGGCATGGTGCGGCTAAAGCCGGAGACGGCGCACTATCGCTCGGTGATTGCTTCAGCGATTGTGGCGGCGATCGTCGGCGTTCATGTCTGGCAGCAGGTAATCTGGTACCGCAAACTGCAGCCGGACACGCAGTCGCTCGCAACGATCGACTGCCTGAGGCGGAACGGAATCCGCGGCGGGTACGCGGAATACTGGACTGCGTACAAGCTCACGTTCCTTGCGCAGGAGACGCATCGTGATCGCGCCGACAGACGGAATCGACCGATACCCGAAGTACACACGGAATACGTGCGCGCCGCTCCCTGCGCACGAGCAGGTCGCACCTGAAAGAGAATCCCGTTGCGACGTCGCGTCTCTGCGGTGAAGCAGAGACCATCAAAGTACGGATTAATGCCGAAAGTGGCGCCGACCCGTAAATACCATCGCCAATCCGTGCTCGTCTGCCGCCGCAATCACTTCCCCGTCGCGCAGTGACCCGCCTGGTTGAATGACTGCCGTCGCGCCGGCTTTCGCCAGCGCGTCCAACCCGTCCCGGAACGGAAAAAACGCATCGGACGCCGCGACGGATCCGGCAAGCGGATTTTTTCCCTCTGCGCTCATTGCTTTCATCACCGCGACCTGCACGGCGTCGACGCGGCTCATCTGCCCGGCGCCAATCGCGAGCGTGCGTGTCGCATCTGTGAAAATGACGGCGTTGGATTTGACATGTGCGCAGACGCGCCACGCAAAACGGAGCGCGCCCCATTCCAATTCGGTCGGCGCGCGCTTCGTCGCGACCTTCAAGCCGGCGGCTGCGAAATTCGCCGCAGTCCAGGGCGATCGGGCTTCGCCGACCTCGTCGCGCTGCTGCACCAGCATCGCCCCGAGAATCGATCGCACCTCACGCCGGTTGGCCACACCGATATCGGCCTTCAGATCGGCCACCACCACGCGCAGGTTGGGCTTGCCCGCCAGAATCGGGCGCGCCTCGGCGTCTACACCCGGCGCAATCACCGCTTCGATGAAAGTGGTGACGAGCGCCCGCGCCGCGGCAGCGTCGATGGGGCGGTTGAGGCCGATGATGCCGCCGAAGGCCGCAAGCGGATCGGCTTCGCGCGCGCGGACATATGCTTCCTCAATCGAAGGGCCGATCGCCGCGCCGCATGGATTCGTGTGCTTGATGACCGCCGCGGCGGGCTCGGTGAATTCGAGCGCAATCCGGGCCGCGGAATCGAGATCGAGCAGGTTGGTGAACGACAGTTCCTTCCCCTGCAGCACCGTAGCCGAGCCAAGGCCCGTACCGCCATCGACCGCGTACCACGCCGCGGGCTGATGCGGGTTCTCTCCGTATCGCAGTTCTTTGATCTTCCGCAGCGTCAGTGACAGCTCCGCCGGCGTCACGGGCGGCTCGCCCTGGCGCGTGACGACGTTCCCCTCTGCGGCCTCAAACCCACCCAGCGTCCCGGCAATCGCCGTGTCGTAGGCAGCCGTGTGCGCAAACGCCTTCTTTGCGAGCTCGAAGCGGAACGCGGCCGACGGACCGCCGGGCTGCTCGAGCCCGGCGACGACGCGCGGATAGTCAGCCGGGTCGACCACGACGAGCACGTCCTGGAAGTTCTTTGCGGCCGAGCGGACCATGCTGGGGCCGCCGATGTCGATCTCCTCGATCAGGTGGCTGAACGCGATGCCGGGTTTGGCCGCCGTCTGTACGAACGGATACAGATTCACGACGACGATGTCGATCGGGGTGATGCCGTGCTCCCCAAGGGTAGCCATGTCGTCGGGACGCCCGCGCCGGGCGAGGATGCCGCCGTGGACCGCCGGGTGCAGCGTCTTGACGCGGCCGTCCATGATTTCGGGAAAGCCGGTGACCGCCGAGATGCCGGTGACCGGTATACCGGCGGTCTCGAGGGCGCGCGCGGTGCCGCCGGTCGACACGAGCTCGTACCCGCGGGCGGCCAGGGCCTGGGCGAAAGGCAGCAGGCCGGTCTTGTCGGAGACGCTGATGAGGGCTCTAGGCATTCGTCGGATGTCCTACGGAGTTGACGGGAACGTTACAAGTCATTATTATTTCCGCGGCGCTGGCGAGGATAGCGCCGTCAACGGAAGGCCGCACCGTTGCGGTCTTTTTTTTTGAGTTCGCGGTACTCGCGCCGCACGTAAGTAAGGAAGAGTAAAGATGCGTATCACAGGCAAGGTCAAGTGGTTCAACAACGCCAAGGGTTATGGGTTCATCGAACGCGAGGGCGGCAGCGACGTCTTCGTGCACTACTCCGCCATTCAGGGCGCCGGCTTCCGGTCTCTGGAAGAGGGGCAGGCCGTCGAGTTCGAAATCGTTGACGGACCCAAGGGACCACAGGCCGGTAACGTCACCAAGGCCTAACCCGCAATTCCGCCTCCTGGCCAGGGGTCTGACCCCGGCCAGGAGGCGACCTTGCTTTACTTCTCCCCCTTCAAACCCCTCGCCGTAAAGTTCAGCTTTCCATCCTTCAGCGACACGCGAAACGCGACTTCGGGCGCGCCGTCTTTCTTCAGCTTCGATACCTGCGCCTTCACCAGCTCGGTGAATTTGTGGAACGGGATGTTCTGCTCGCCCCGCTGCTCCCGCGCATCGCGCAGTGTGTCGTACAACTGCTGGAGCTTGTCCATTTCCTTGACCGGATCCTTGAACGACGCGGCAAAGAGCACTTTGTCTTCAGCCTTGGCCGGCGCTTTCCTGGGTTCAGCGGGCGTGCGTTGCGCGAACGGCCCCGGCCGTCCTTCTTCGCGCGCGCGCAGGCCGCGATCCCACAGATCGATGAACGCCGAAAACCGGGATTGGAGCGTGGTAAAGCGAAAGCGATCGCCGTAGTTCTGGATGACGCCGCGATCGAGACGCTTGATCGTCGCCTCGACGCGGTGGCGCGTTTCCCACGGCGGCCGCGGGAGCCGTCCGGAGAAATACATGTTGTATTCCCCCTCCAGCTTCCGGAGGTCGCTTTCCAGGATCTGCAGTTCTCGTTGAAGCTCTTTGGGTCGGCCACTTTTGCTATCAGTTGTCAGCTATCAGCACTCATCAGCCGCATCCTGAAGCTGACCGCTGAAGCGAGCTTACCGTGGTATCAAGAACCAAATCAGCGGCAGCCAGAGCTCGCGCGCGTAGGGCACCGGACGATCGTCGATGAGCACGTCGCACGCATCGAAACGGCCGACGAGCTCGAACAGATCGCGCAGCCTGGTCGCATCGGCAGGCCAGAACCGCGCACGGTGCCGGAACGACGAGCCGGTTCCGGTCTCGCGGTATTCGGCCGATGCCTTGGCCATCTCGACGGCGCGCGCGTAGTCCGGCGAGTCGAACACCGGGAAGACCAGCGTGACCGAGAACGGCCTCTGCGGCGCCCCGAAAAGCTCCGCATGCAGGTCGGGATCGAGCGTCGCAATCTCTTCGTCGCTGAGCTGCTCTGGCAGCTCGACGTACGGCCAGAAGCGCTCGCGCGGGCGATACTGCGGCGGATTCGAGGCGGATAACAACGGTTCGTTTTTCGGTTCGGTGGACATTACAGGAGGCGGGGAAATGTTATCGCCTTTGCCGTCTCAACGCAAAGACGCGAGGACGCAAAGCGATGCTAATCTGGAGCAAATGCGCTATCTCGTGACGGCGCGCGTGAAACCTGGACAGGAGCAGGCGCTGGCCGCGGCCATCGAAGACGGCACGCTGGGCGCCGGCTCAATCGCCGGCGGCGAGTACGCGCGCAACATGGAATGCGCGCGGCGACTCCGCGACGGATCCGTCAAGTGGGTCGAGGTCTGCTACTGCGGAACGCCGCTGGAGGAAGAGCGGCCGTACTGGGAGGAATATTTCGATCTCATCAAAGTCCAGGACGCCCACGCGCGTTCCCGGTGCAAGGATCTCAACGGCGAAGAGGCCTGGGCGTGCTCCGACTGCGACTGCACGGACGAAGCTCGAACAGCGGCTCGCCACGTGGGGACCGCTCTTCCTCGATACGATCTGAGGTATCTGCCGCCATGGCGCCACGACGCTGAAGATTCGTCAGACAGACGAGCGCTGAGCGTTTGCTTTCAAGAAGAGATCTTTGCGTCGCCGCGTCGCTGCGGTGAGGCTCAAAGAATCGTCGAAATAGATTCGAGCGCGAGCTCCAGGATGCGCGTGGGCAGCAGACCCAGATAGAACGTCGCCGCCGTCGGCACCGCGAGCGCGAAGATCGACGCGGCGGACGGAGACGTCACCGGCGCGCTCGACGGCTGGTCGGACATGTACATCATCACCACGACGCGAAGGTAGAAGAACACGGATACCACGCTCGAGAGCACGCCGATGATGGCCAGGCCGTAATCACCCGCGCTGACCGCGGCGCTGAACAGATACCACTTCCCGATGAACCCGGCGGTCGGGGGAAAGCCGCCGAGCGACAACAGGAAAATCGTCAACAGAAACGCCAGCAGCGGCTGACGTGTTCCGAGCCCGGCGTAGTCGCTGAACTGGTCGTTGGCGGCGTCGCGCGAAGCGACCAGCGCCGTGATGCCGAATGCGCCGACGCTCGTGAGCGCGTAGGTGAGCAGGTAGAACAGGATGGCGCCCTTGCCCATGTCGTTGCCGGCAGCCATGGCCATCAGCAGATAGCCGGCGTGCGCGATGCTCGAGTACGCGAGCATGCGGCGCACGTTGCGCTGCACCACGCCGGCGACCGCGCCGAGAATCATCGAGGCAGCCGACAGTATCCAGATGACGGGTTCCCACTGCGGCTGCAATCCGCCGAACGCCGACATGAACACGCGGACGAACGCCGCGAATGCCGCGGCCTTTACGCCCGCAGACATGAACGCCGTGACGACCGCCGGGGCGCCCTCGTACGCGTCCGGCGTCCACATGTGGAACGGCACGGCGGACACCTTGAACGCAAATCCGACCAGCAACAGCCCCATCGCGATGTAGCTCAGCACCTCGTTGCTGGCGGTGAGACCCGACATCACCACGACGATTTCGTCGAGCTTCGTGGTACCGGCGATGCCGTACGTGAAGGCGATGCCGTAGAGAAAGAACGCGCTGGAGAAACCGCCGAGGAGAAAGTACTTGAATGCGGCTTCGGCGCCGGCTTTCGACTCGCGCCGGATGCCCGTGAGGATGTAAACCGACAACGACAGGATCTCGAGCGCGATGAAAATCACGAGCAGATCGGTGGCTGTCGCCATCAGCATCATGCCGCCGATCGCGAAGAGGGTCAGCGCGTAGTACTCTCCCTCGTTGATCCCGTCACGCTCCACGACCTGTGAGGACAGCGCGACCGTCAGGATGCCCACGAGGGCCAGCACCAGCGTCACGAACAGGCCGAAATTGTCCGCCGACACAACGCCGAAGCTGACGGTGCCGCGGCCCCAGAGCAGCACTCCGGTGACGGCGGACGTCAGCAACACGCCCATCGCGATGCCTTCCATCGGCATGCGCTCGCCCCGCGAGCGAAACGCTTCGGCCAGCATGGTCAGGATGCCGCCGAACCACACACAGACCAGCGGCACGATCGCCAGATACTCGCTCATCGCTCGTTACCCAGGGACTGGGATCAGGGATTCGGGATTTGTTCAGCGACGCGGGTACACGTTCGAGCATCCTGGTCTAATCCCAATCGCCAATCCCTAATCCCTCCGGGGTTCTCAACAGTCTCTCCCTGGTTCCGCCGCACCTGCTCGACCAGACGCGCGACGGCCGGCTCCATCGGTTTCAGGAACACCATCGGAAACATCCCCATGACGATCGTCATCGCGACCGCGGGCCACAACGTGAAGCGCTCGCGGGCGCTCAGATCGGGCAGCGTCGCGTTCTCATCATTCGTCACGGGTCCGTAGTTCACCCGCTGGAACATCCACAGCATGTAGACCGCCGAGAGGAGCACGCCGGTCGCGGCAAACGCCGCAAGCCGCGGATTCCACCGGAAGGCGCCGACGAGAATCAGCAGCTCGCCGACGAACCCGTTCAGACCAGGCAGCCCGATCGACGCCAGCGTGACGACGAGGAACGCTGAAGACAATTTGGGCAGGATCTTCTTGAGGCCGCCGAATTCCGCAATCAACCGCGTATGCCGGCGATCCGAGAGCATCCCGACAATCAAGAACAGCGCGCCCGTACTGACGCCGTGCGCCAGCATCTGGTACACCGCTCCCTGCACGCCCTGCACGTTCATGGCGGAAATGCCCAGCGCGACAAACCCGAGGTGGCTGACGCTCGAATAGGCGACGAGTTTCTTCAGATCGGGCTGCACCATGGCGACGAGCGCCCCGTAAATGATCCCGATCACTGCCGCAATCCCGAGGTACGGCGCAAAGTACAGGGCCGCATCCGGGAAGAGAGGAAACGCGAACCGGACGAGTCCGTACGTGCCCATCTTCAGCAGCACGCCCGCCAGAATGACCGAGCCCGCCGTCGGCGCCTCCACGTGGGCGTCGGGCAGCCACGTGTGAAATGGGAACACGGGCACCTTGATCGCGAACGCCACCGCAAATGCGAGGAAGCCCCAGAACTGCAGCGGCCCCGGAATCTGCAGCGCGTACAACTTCAGCAGGTCGAAGCTCGGCAGCCCGGTGGCAACGCCGTGGTAATAGCCGAGCGCCAGGATGGCGACGAGCATGAGCACGCTGCCGGCCATCGTGTAGAGCATGAATTTGATGGCGGCGTATACGCGATTGTCGTATCCCCAGATCCCAATCAGGAAATACATCGGGATGAGCATCGCGTCCCAGAACACGTAGAACAGGAAAAGGTCGAGCGCGATGAACACGCCGATCATCGCCGCCTCGAGCGCGAGCACGAACATCGCGAATGCCTTCACACGGCTGTGGATCGACTCCCACGAGGACAGCAGCGCGAGCGGGGTCAGGAATCCCGTCAGCACGATCAGGAACAGGCTGATGCCGTCGACGCCGACGAAGTAGTCGATGCCGAACGACGGGATCCAGGCGTGGCGCTCCACGAACTGAAAATCCGCCGACGAGGCGTCGAACCGCGACCACAGCAGCAGCGTGCCCGCAAACACGGCGAGCGACACCACGAGCGCCACGCGCTGAATGAGCGCTTCGCGCTCGCGTCCGATCAGAGCGATGGCCGCCGCGCCGGCGAGCGGAACGAGCACGAGAGAGGTCAGCAAAGGAAACATCAGCTCCACAGGTAGTAACCGACAATCATCACGGCGCCAAAGAGCACCGACACGGCGTACATCCGCAGCGATCCCGTTTGAATCTGCCGGAGCAACCCGCCGCTTTCAGCGACGATCTGCCCCATCCCGTTGACGGCGCCATCGATCACCCTGGCATCGGCTTTCCACAGCACATGCTCCGAAAGCGACTTGATCGGCTGCACCACGACGGCGTCGTAGAGCTCGTCGATATACCCCTTGTTGACGAGGAAGCGATACACGCCGGGGAATCGTGCGGCCATCGCGTCGGGAATCGTCGGCCGCTTCAAGTACAGGAACGCCGCAACGCCGATGCCGCCGATCGCGATGAGCGACGACACGATCATCAGCGCCATCTCGAGGCTGTGACTGGCGTGTTCGGCCGCGCCGTGCATCCCTTCCACAGCCGGAACATGCAAGCTCGGCTCGAGGAAGTGTTCCAGGAATGCTGAACCGCCCAGTGCCGCCGGCACATTGAGATAGCCCGCGAGCACCGAGCCGATCGCCAGGACGATGAGAGGCATCGCCATCGCGCGCGGCGCATCGTGGAGATGCGTGTGGTGCGCGTGCGTGTCTCGGCATCCGAGCCGACCTGAAGGTCGGCACTGTGCGCGAAGCTCGTGGCGTCGGCCGCGGCTTGCGCCCCGCGCGCAACAGCCTCGGCGTCGGTTCTTCGCTCGCCGTGAAACGCGAGGAAGACCAGGCGGAACATGTAAAACGCCGTCATCAGCGAGGTGATCGCGCCGACGGTCCACAACAACGTGTGGCCGCCCGCGAACGTGCGATAGAGAATTTCGTCCTTGCTGAAGAACCCCGCGAGCCCCGGCACGCCGGCAATGGCGAGCGCGCCCACGAGGAACGTCCAGTAGGTGATCGGCAGCTCTTTCTTCAACCCGCCCATGTGGCGGAGGTCCTGCTCGCCGGCGAGGGCGTGAATCACCGCCCCCGATCCCAGGAACAGCAGTGCCTTGAAGAAGGCGTGGGTAAACAGATGAAAGATCCCGGCCGCGTAGGCGCCGGCGCCCATCGCCATGAACATGTAGCCGAGCTGCGACACGGTCGAGTACGCCAGCACGCGCTTGATGTCGTTCTGCACCATGCCGATGGCGCCGGCCCAGAGCGCCGTCGCCGTGCCGATGACAGCGACGATCGTCAGCACCTCGGGCGCATGCGCGAAGATCACGGCGTTGCGGCCGATCAAATACACGCCCGCGGTCACCATGGTCGCGGCGTGGATGAGAGCCGAGACCGGCGTCGGGCCTTCCATCGCGTCCGGCAGCCAGACGTAGAGGGGAATCTGCGCGGACTTCCCCGTCGCGCCAATGAACAGCAACAGCGCGATAGCAGAGACGACGCCGAACGTTTCCTCGGGTCGAAACCCCGCAACCAGGCCGTTCAGCTCCTTGAAGTTGACCGATCCGAACTGCGTGAAGGCGAGCAGTACGCCCAGGATGAACGCGACGTCGCCGATGCGATTGACGATAAAGGCTTTTTTGCCGGCGTCCGCGGCGAAGCGGTTCTTGTACCAGAAGCCGATGAGCAGATACGAGCAGAGCCCGACGCCCTCCCAGCCGACGAACAGCACGAGAAAGTTTTCGCCCAGCACGAGGAGCAGCATGAAGGCGGCGAAGAGATTCAGGTACGCGAAATAGCGCGCGTACTCGTGCGGCTCCTCTTCGATCATGTACGCCGTCGAGTAGAGGTGAATGAGAAACCCGATTCCCGTGACAACCAGGATCATCACCGCGGACAGCGGGTCGAGCCGCAGTCCGAGCGGCACCTGGAAGTCGGCCGAACCGATCCACGTGAAGATCGTCTGGGTCACTTCGCGCTCTTCAGCCGGCAGCGACACCAGCGCGCGAACGGACGTCACCGAGGCGACGAACGCGACGAACATCGCGCCCGAGGCCACGGCACCGACCGCTTTTTTCGGCAGCCGGCGCGCGCCGAAGTTATTGACGAGGAAACCGAGGAACGGAAGGAGCGGAATCCACAGAAGCATCGGCGGCTACCCTCGCAACTGCCTGAACGCGTCCGGATTGAGCGTCTCGACGTGCCTGAAGAGCGCAATCACGAGGGCGAGGCCGACAGCCGCTTCGGCTGCGGCCACGGTGATGACGAAGAACACGATGATCTGTCCGTCGGCCGATCCGAGGAAACGGCCGAAGGCGATGAACGTGAGGTTGACCGCGTTCAGCATCACCTCGATCGACAACAGGACGGTAATCACGTTGCGCCGGAGCAGCACGCCCGCAGTCCCGATGGTGAACAGGACGCCCGACAGGATGAGGTAGTGGTTGAGCTCAGCCATTGGGGCCCTGGCCGTTTTTCGAAAGGTGCCGCCCGGCGACCGTAATCGCGCCCACCATCGCCACAAGGATGAGGATCGACGTCGCCTCGAACGCGAACCCGTACTCCTGGAAAATCCGCTGGCCGATCTGCGGCACGGAAAAGGCGCGGCGTATCTCCGGCGTTGCTCATGGCCAGCGTCCGCGATCGCGTGAGCGCCCACGCGAGCTCGGCAGCGAAGGCCAGCGCCAGCAGGCCGCCGACTGCGCGGGTCGCGCCGGATTCCAGCATGCTCGACCGAACGATCTCTTCCCGCGGCGCGTTCAGCAGCATGACGACAAACAGGAAGAGCACCATGATCGCGCCGGCGTACACGATGATCTGAATCACCGCGACGAACGGCGCTTCGAGCAGGACGTACAAACCCGCCAGTCCGATGAACGATCCGATCAGCAGGAGCACGCTGTGGACGGGATTCGACTGCACGACGACCAGCAGCGTCGTTCCCACGGCGATGGCCGCGAAGACGTAGAACAGGATCAGGTTAAAGCCCAAAGTACAGCACCCCGGCAGCGGTCGCGAGCAGGTTGATGACCGAGAGCGGCAAAAGGAACTTCCAGCCGAACGCCATCAGCTGATCGTAGCGATAGCGCGGCAGCGTCCACCGCATCCACACGTAGAAGAAGAGAAGGAAACCGACCTTCGCCAGAAACCAGATCCACCCCAGCCAGTCGGGCAGAATCGGACCGTTCCACCCGCCCAGGTACAGGCTTGTCGCGATTGCCGAGACCGTCACCATGTTGATGTACTCCGCCAGGAAGAACATGGCGAAGCTCATGCTGCTGTACTCGGTGTGGTAGCCCGCGACGAGCTCCTGCTCTGCTTCGGGAAAATCAAAGGGCGCCCGGTTCGTCTCGGCGACGCCGGCCGTCATGAAGATGAAGAAGCCGATCGGCTGGATCCAGATGAACCAACGCGACACATCCAGCAACCCGCCAGACTGCGCTTCGACGATGCCGCGGATGGACATCGTGCCGGCGAGGACGAGCACGGCGGCGAGCGCCATGCCGTATGACAGCTCGTAGCTGATCATCTGCGCCGACGATCGGAGCGCGCCGAGCAGCGAGTACTTGCTGTTGGAGCTCCAGCCGGCGAGGACGATGCCGTAGACGCCCATCGACGTGACCGCGAACACCCACAGGATCGCGACGTTGACGTCGGCGACCTGCAGCGGCACCGGCTGATCGAGCAGACCGAAGAAGGTCGTCTCGGCGCCGAACGGCACGACGGCGAACGCCGTGAACGCGCATGGCGGCGGAAATGATCGGCGCGAGCGCGAAGAGGATCGGATCCGCGGCCTTCGGCCGCACGTCTTCCTTCATCGCCAGCTTGATGATGTCGGCCAGCGGCTGAAGCAGGCCGTACGGGCCAACGAGCGTGGGCCCCATCCGTTGCTGGATTCTTGCGGCCACCTTGCGCTCCATGTAGACCATGCCCGCAGCCGAGCTGAGCAGCATGACGAACACGAACAGCAGGATGCCGATCTGCGCGATGGCGACGGGCGTTAGATCAAAGTCAAAGTCGAAAGTTCAAAGTTCAAAGTGTCCAGCTTCAGCCGTAGTGAGACCCGACCGGCGCGGCGTGGCGGCGGCGCCAGGGGGCGGGAACGGTGCAGCGCCCTTCCCGAATGTGATCCTCGTATTCGGCCCTGAAATTTTTCAGCGTCGTCAGCGCCGGCGTCGCCGCGGCATCGCCGAACGCGCACAGCGTCTTCCCCGCAATCAGGCCGGCGACGTTCTCGAGCAGGCCGAGGTCCTTCATCTCCCCTTCGCCGCGCTCGATCTTCTCGAGAATGTTCAGCACCCACTGCGTGCCCTCGCGGCACGGCGTGCACTTGCCGCACGATTCGTGGCGGTAAAACCGCAGCAGGTTTTCGGCGAGCCACACCATGCACGTGGTGTCGTCCAGCACGATGACGCCGGCCGAGCCCAGAAGCGATCCGGCTTTCGCCACGCCGTCGAAGCTCGCTTCGATGTCGAGCTGATGCGGCAGCAGAATGGGCACCGACGAGCCGCCTGGAATCACCGCTTTCAGCGCGCGGCCGTCGCGGACGCCGCCGGCGTAGTCGTAAATCAGCTGGCGGAGCGTCACCTTCATCGACGCCTCGTAGACGCCGGGCTTCTGCACGTGGCCGCTGATGCAATACAGCTTGGGACCGCCGTTCTTCTCGGGCCCGAGCGCCGCATACCACTCGGCGCCGTTTCGCATGATCGACGGGACGTTGCACAGCGTCTCGACGTTGTTCACGGCGGTTGGCGAGCCGTACAGGCCCGCGATCGCGGGAAACGGCGGCTTCAGCCGCGGCTGCGCGCGCTTGCCCTCGAGCGATTCGAGGAGTGCCGTCTCCTCGCCGGCCTCGTACGCGCCGGCGCCGCGATGGATGAAGATGTCGCAGTCCCACCCGAGCCCCATCACGTTCTTGCCGACATAGCCGTTCTTGTATGCCGCCTCGAGCTGCTGCTCGAGCACCTGCTGCACGTGCAGAAACTCGCCGCGAATGTAGATATAGGCGACCTTCGCGCCGATCGCATGGCACGCGATCAGGCATCCCTCGAACAGCAGATGCGGATTGCGCTCCATCAGCAGATGATCTTTGAACGTGCCGGGCTCGCTCTCGTCGGCGTTGCAGACGATATATTTCGGCTTGGGCGTGTCCTTGACGACGAACTTCCATTTCATCCCGGCGGGAAATCCAGCGCCGCCGCGTCCTTTCAGGCCGGAAGCCGTCACGATCTCGATCACCTGCTCGGGCTTCATCGCGAGCGCCTTGCGCAGGCCTTCGTAGCCTTCGTGCTTCAGGTAGAAATCGAGCGTGTAGGCGAAATGCTCCCTGACGAATTTCGTCAGTATCGGTTCCACGTTCAGGGTTCCTGGTTCCGGGTGCCGGTTCCGCGTTCCGGGTTCGCCGATCCGGCGCCTGGTGGTGACAGCCGGTCAGCGCGTCTTCGCCGCGAGCGCGTAAATCGTCCACCAGTTTCTTCGCAGCGTCCGGCTGCAGGCACTCGTGCCAGCTGTCGTTCACCATCACGAGCGGCGCGCGATCGCACGCGCCGAGACACTCGACCTCCATCAACGTAAACATGCCTGACGGATCGGTGCCGTTCGGTTCGGTGCCGATGGCGGTCATCAGCTCTTCGGTCACCCGTTCGGCGCCGCGCAGCGCGCACGGCAACGTCCGGCATACCTGCACGACGAAGGTGCCCATCGGCCGCGTATAGAACATCGTGTAGAACGACACCACGTCCTCGACATCGGCGGACGTACAGCCAATGGCTTCGGCGACATGCGGAATGGCGCTGAGAGAAATGTAGCCAATCTGACGCTGGACGAGATACAGCGCCGGCAGAATCGCCGACCGCCGGCCGACCGGATTTTCCGGATACCGTCTCGCGATCGCCTCGAGGCGCTCGCGGTTCTCCGGCGTGTACGCAAACGTCTTCCCATCGTCGACGGGCATCTGCCGCTTCGACCGATGAAGCTCGCGATAGTCAATCGTGGGATGAAAAGTCATTACCTGTCCACGTCCCCCATCACGACATCAATCGATCCAATCACCGCGATGACGTCGGCGATGAGACCGCCGATGATCATCTGAGGCAGCGCCTGGCAGGCCAGCAGCGATGGCGACCGCGCCTTCAACCGCCACGGACGGTTCGTGCCGTCCGAGACGACGTAAAAGCCCTGCTCGCCGCGCGGCCCTTCGACCGGCACATAGGCGTCACCCGCCGGAACCGTGAACCCCTGCGAATAGATCAGGAAGTGCTGAATCAACGCTTCCATTTCGGTGTACACGCGATCCTTGGGCGGCGGCACCACCGTCGGCGCGTCCGCGGCAAAGACGCCGGCAGGAGAAATCCTCGACAGAGCCTGGCGGCAAATCTTGACGCTCTCGCGCATCTCGGCGATGCGAACGCGGTAGCGCTCGTACACGTCGCCTTTCTCGCCAAGCGGCACGTCGAACTCGAATGTCTCGTAGCCGCCGTACGGAAACATCTTGCGAACGTCGTAGTTCCATCCTGACGCGCGGCCGATTGGGCCGGTCAGGCTCAGGTTCATGCAGTCCTGCATCGACAACTTGCCGACGCCCTGCGTCCGCTTTCGGTAGATGTCGTTCTTCGTGAGCAGATCTTCGTACTCGGCGAGCTTGACGGGAAAGCTCTCCAGGAATTGCGTGACCGCGTCGTGGAAGCCGCGGGGCAAATCCTCGCGCAGGCCGCCGACCCGTATGTAACTCGGAAACATGCGGAAGCCCGCGATGCGCTCGTTGATGTCGAGCAGCAGCTCCCGCTCGCGGAAGCAATACAGCATCACGGACACGGCGCCGACTTCCATCGCGTGCGTGCCCAGCCATACGAGGTGACTGTTGATGCGCTGCAGCTCGGCGAGCAGCACCCGGATCCACTTGACGCGGTCCGGCATCTCGAGGCCGAGCAGCTTCTCCACCGACAGGCAATAGCCGTATGCGTTGGACTGCGCGCTCAGATAATCCATGCGCTCGACGAGCGGGATGACCTGCTGAAACTTCTTCTGCTCCGCCGTCTTCTCGATACCCGTATGCAGATAACCGATCGTCGGCGCCGCAGAGACGACGGTTTCGCCGTCGAGCTCGAGCACCAGCCGGAGCACGCCATGCGTGCTGGGGTGCTGCGGCCCCATGTTGACGGTCATCGTTTCGGTGCGGATCTCAGCCATGCCTGTCTATCTGCTGTTCGATGACATCACAGACCGCGTGGATCAGCGTGCGATGCAGTTCCTGCACGCGCGGAGTGACGTCGTGCGGGACGTTGACGTGGACATCTGCTGCCGCGCCGACCGGCCCGCCGCTGCCGCCGGTAAACGCGACCGTCTTCAGCCCGTGCGACCTGGCGTACTGCAGGCCGGCGAGCACGTTCGCCGACGCGCCGCTCGTCGAAATCGCCACGGCGACGTCGCCCTGCCGCCCGAGCGCCTCGAGCTGCCGCACGAAGACCTGATCGAACCCGTAGTCGTTGGCGATCGCCGTCAGGGTCGTCGTGTCGGGCGTCAGCGCGATTGCCGGGAGCGCGCGCCGGTTGCGCAGAAACCGCCCGACGAGCTCGCACGCAAAATGCTGCGCATCCGCGGCGCTGCCGCCATTTCCGAAAATCAGCACCTTCGCTCCACGTCCGAACGCTTCGAGCATCGCATCGGCTGCAGCGATGACGCTGGCGCCGGCTTCGACCGCAAGCCGATCGTGCAGGCGGGCCGCATCGCGCAGCATCGCTTCGACCAGCGCCACGCGTTCATCCCCCATCACGCTCCGATCTTCCCCGGCGCGTCCGCGCGAGCGGCTTTGTCGCGCGCCAGGTTCGCGCGGAATTCCTCTTCGGTCACCTGCAGCGGCTCTTCGGCGCGAGGACGCAGCCGAATCTGCACCGGGAAATCCTTGCGAAGCGGGTGTCCCTCCCATTCGTCCGGCATCAGCAAGCGGCGCAGGTCGCCGTGCCCATCGAACACGATGCCGAACATGTCCCAGGTCTCGCGCTCGAGCCAGCCTGCGGCGGGCCACACGCCCTGCACGGTTGGAAGGCGGGATGCGTTTCCATCGATCGACACTTTGACGCGGAGACGCTGCGTCGGCGAGGACAGGTGATACACGACGTCATACCGCGGCTCGCGAGGCCACCAATCGACCGCGGTGATGTCCGCGAGGAGGACGAATCCGAGCTCGGGGCGATCGTGCAGCGCGCGGCAAATCTCGACGAGGTTCGCCGCCGGCACCCGGATCGTCTGCTGATCGATCGATTCGACCGACTCCAGCGCGACGGCCGGGAACAGGGAGCGCAGCGCCTCGATCATGCGCGCTGGCTCGCGATCTTCTTCTGCAGCTGGACGATGCCGTAGATGAGCGACTCGGGCCTGGGCGGGCAGCCGGGCACGTACACGTCGACCGGCACGATCTGATCGACGCCCTGCACCAGCGCGTAGTTGTCGAACACGCCGCCGATTGACGCGCACGCGCCCATCGAGATGACCCATTTCGGCTCGGGCATCTGGTCGTAGACGCGCCGCAGCGCGGGCGCCATCTTGCGCGACAGCCGTCCAGCCACAATCATCAAGTCGGACTGGCGCGGGGAGCCGCGAAACACTTCCGCGCCGAACCGCGCGATGTCATAGCGCGCGCAGCTCATCGCCATCATCTCGATCGCGCAGCAGGCAAGGCCGAACGTCACCGGCCAGATCGACGACCGCCGCGCCCACTGCACGAGCTTGTCGACCGAGGTCGTCAGCACCGGCAGGTCAGGGTCGTATTCGAGCGGCGTCGACGCCGGCCGCTGGACGATCGACGACGGATGAACTAGGTTTGACTCCAATCCAACGCACCTTTCTTCCACACGAAGATGTATCCCGCCACGAGGACCAGCGTGAACAGCACGACCTGGACGTAGCCGGCCCAACCCAGCGCCCTCAGCGCCAGCGCCCACGGATAAAGGAACGCGACTTCGATGTCGAACAGCAGAAAGATCATCGCGATCAGGTAAAACCTGATCGACTGCCGCTCGCGCGCGTCTCCGACCGCGGGCATGCCGCACTCGTAAGGCGCCGATTTTTCTGGCGTGGGATTCCGGGGACCGAGAAGCCTGCCGAGCAGAACCGAAACGCCGCCAAACCCGACGGCCATGACCATCAACAACAAGATCAGGAGCCAGTTGTCTATCATCGGCCGCGGGGGCCCCTCGCCCCGCTCCCGCCGCTCGCACGGGGCCCAATGCCCCACGCCGCTCGCGGCGGTTTCGGACGCTTGTGAAGGTTTTCGCAAGCGTTCAGCCAATGCTATCGAATTCGGCCGGTTCACACAACACGATCGCCGACATTCGAATCGGCGACATTCGGCGACAAATCTGGCGGAGTCCGACCTCGCCGGCGCGCGGCGAGGTTGGCAGACGCGGAGTGCCGCTGCGCGGCTGAACCGTCTAGTGCGGACGCGCGCCGAGCGCCTTCAGTTGACGCTCGAGTTCGGCGAGCGCGCTCGACAGCTGCTGGCGCCGTGCGGTATGTGACGTGGCTTCGAGCTGACGGCTCAGCTCGGTGTAGGCCAGGCGGAGCGATTCGGCGCGCCTCAACTGTTCAGGGTCGCGATCGCCCTGCGGCATCGCGCGGCGCGCGCGCTCTTCCTCCCGTTCATCCATCCGCTCCTGGATGCGATTCTGTGCGTCGATGAGTCCTTCACCTGCGTCTGCCATTTGCACCTGCTTGTTGTCCCAGGACCTGCTCGGATAACCCGAAGCCTGTCGAAGGGTTGGTGTTACGCGCTACCAGTAATTGGGGGATACCCTTCCAGCTCGGCTGCTAATTGCGGCAATGCCGCGAATCAGGCCGTCCCCGGAGGGTGCTTTGATTATAGTACGAATACGACAGAAGAAATGGACTGGGAGATAGCGGCGCACGCAGTGCATGAGCGACTCGGCAGGAGATGCCCGGACACGAAGAGGCGACCATGCTTGACCGAATCTCTGACGGCCGCACCGACTTGGTATTTGACTATTTGGCTGAGGGCCACGCCGCGACATCCACGGATGGCAATGGAGTGTCGCTCATCAAATGGTGCGCCTACTACGGCGACGTCAGTGGCATGCGATTCCTGCTCGACAAAGGCGAATCCCTGAAGTCGCTTGGAGAAAATCTCGACCTGAATGGAGCGGTGTTTCACGGTCACTGGCAACTTTGCGAGTTCCTCATCGAGCACGGTGCTGATGTCAACTATCCTCAGCCAGATACAGGGGAAACGCCCCTCCACGCAGCCCTTTGCAAGGCCAATCGCCCGGCGTACAACCGGGTTCTCAAGGTGCTTCTGGCGAACGGTGCCAATCCGAATTGCGCGACGACGCCCGATGTCGAAACAGATGGCTTCATGCGCGACTGCCGAACGAAGGGTGAAACGCCGCTTCATCGAGCCGCTGCCTTTGGAACCGAAGAGGCTGTTCAGCTTCTTCTTGATGCGGGCGCAATCGTCGATGCCAAAGACATGCATGGCGATTCTCCGCTGACATGGGCAAGCTGGCACTTGCGTCCCGCGTCCATTCTCAGAAAGCTGTGCTATGGCCAGTTCAGGATTCATCCGAGGAACAACTCGACCTACGACCATGGCATGGGCTGGTGAATCTTGTGGCTCCAATGGCGACATCAGCAGCTCAGAAAGCTGCGGCCACTCGGAAGCGTCGAACGGCGGCCCGGAAAGCGGCTACCACGCGGAAACGTCGGGCCGCGGGCAAGAAGGCGGCGATCACGCGCAAGCGTCGAACGACGGTGAGAAACACTGCACCAGTTCCCAGCACCCCGTCTGTCGTCCCCATGATCTCCTACGAGGATGGCATCGCGGCTTTGGAATGGCTTCGCAAGGCGTTCGGGTTTCGTGAGACGGCGCGTCTCACCACGCCGGATGGGAAGCTTTCACACGGCGAGATGGAAGCGGGTAAGGGATTGATCATGCTAGCGTCGCCGACGCCGGAGTATCGCAGTCCGAAACACCATCGGGAGGTTTGCGAACAGGCACGCAAGTGGTCTGCGGTGCCCTGGATTGTCGATGGCGTGCTCGTCTACGTCGACGACCTGGATCGACATTTCAAACGAGCAAAGGCCGCAGGTGCAATGATTCTCTCTGAGATCGAAGAGGGGTCCCCGGGGCGACGATACCGGGCAGAAGATCTCGAAGGCCATCGGTGGTTCTTTTTTGAAACGGATCGCGGATGACGCGCAACAGGCTAACCAAGCCGCTGCAGCCGACGAGCGGCTTGGGCGCTTCGGGCAACTTCGGAGTGACTGTCAAGGCCACTCTAAACGGGCCAAGCCAGAACAAGGATTGATGGGACCAATCTAGAACGGCCTCCCGAGAGCGAAATGAGAGCTACAGCGCAGGAGATAGTGAAGGACAGCCAGTAGATACACGGCTCTTCTGTCGTCGGCCGTTATAGTACGATGAATCCGATGGCGGCCGTTTCTTCTTTTGATGTCACCTCCACTGTCGACCTTCAGGAGGTGGACAACGCCGTCAATCAGGCCCGAAAAGAGATCGCCCAGCGCTACGATTTCAAGGGCTCGACTGCCTCCATCGACTTCAACAAGGCCGAAAGCACCCTCACGCTCGCCGCCGAAGACCAGATGAAAATCAACGCACTCTGGGACGTCCTTCAGACGAGGATGGTGCGCCGGAACGTGCCGGTCAAAAACCTGAAGCTCGGCGATATCGAGACGGCCAGCGGGTCGAGCGTGCGCCGCGTGATTACGCTTCAGCAGGGGATTCCCGGCGACGCGGCGCGCGACATCATCAAGTTCCTCAAGGATCAGAAGCTCAAGAAGGTGCAGGCCAGCATTCAGGGCGATCAGCTCCGTATCTCCTCGGCCTCCAAAGACGAACTGCAGGACGTCATCCGGCTGCTCCGCGGACACGACTTCGGCATCGACCTCCAGTTCGGCAATTACCGGTAACCCCTGCGCCGTTCAGCGGCGTCCTTTGCGCTGAAGCACGAAGCTCCGGCTGTCCGGTATCATCTCCCCGAGTGGATCGCTCTTCCGCGCTCGTAGCCCTCGGCATTCTCTGCAGCCGCCTCACGGGTCTCATCCGCCAGCGGTTTTTCGCTCGCTATTTCGGCTTATCCGATTCGGCGGACGCTTTCATGGCGGCCTTCCGGATACCGAATTTTCTGCAGAATCTGTTCGGTGAAGGCGCGCTGTCCGCGTCGTTCATCCCCGTGTACGCGGCGCTCGTTGCACGCGGTGAGCGCGCAGAGGCGGAGCGCGTCGCCGGAGCCGTCGCGGCGCTGCTGTCGCTCGTCACGGCGATTCTCGTCGTCGCCGGTGTTTTCACCACGCCTCTGCTCGTCGCGGTCATCGCTCCCGGATTCGACGGCGAAAAGCGCGAGTTGACGATCGCGATCGTCCGAGTGCTCTTTCCCGGTGCGGGACTCCTCGTGCTGTCGGCGTGGTGCCTCGGCATTCTCAACAGCCATCGCCAATTCCTCCTGTCCTACATCGCTCCCGTGATTTGGAACGTGTCGATGATCGCGACGTTGCTATGGTGGGGAAACGTCGCGCCTTTGCCGCAGCTGGCGGTGTTTCTCGCGTTCGGCGCTCTGGCGGGAAGCGCGCTGCAGATGCTCGTTCAAATGCCTGCCGTCATGAAGCTGGTGCCGAATCTCCGCCTTCGCCTCGAGCTGACCGAACACGTGCGTACGACGGTTCGGAACTTCGTCCCGGTATTCGTCAGCCGCGGCGTCGTGCAGATTAGCGCCTACGTCGACGCGGTGCTCGCCAGCCTGCTGCCAACCGGCGCCGTTACCGGTCTCGCAAACGCGCAAGTGCTTTATACGCTGCCGGTCAGTCTGTTCGGGATGTCCGTATCGGCCGCGGCGCTGCCTGAAATGTCCGGCGCGGTCGGCCTCGACGCGATGCACGTACTGCGCGACCGTCTCAATACAGGTCTGCGTCAAATTGCGTTTCTGGTCGTGCCCTCAGCAGTCGTCTTTCTCACCGCTGGGCGACGTCGTCGCAGCCGCGCTCTTCCAGACCGGCCGGTTCACCTACGCGTGATGCCGTGTTCGTGTGGGGGATCCTCGCTGGATCGGCTATCGGTCTTCTCGCCACGACGCTTGCCCGCCTGTATTCCTCGACTTACTACGCGCTGCGCGATACGCGCACGCCTTTGCGCTATGCGCTCGTGCATGTGGGCATTGCCACGGTACTCGGATACCTGGCCGCCATCGTGCTTCCACCGATGCTCGGCATCGACCCGATGTGGGGCACAGCCGGGCTGACGTCCGCGGCGAGCCTGGGTGGGTGGGTCGAGCTGATGCTGCTCCGCCGATCGCTCAATCAGCGCATCGGCGAAACAGGACTCCCGTTTTCTCTCGGCCTCCGTCTGTGGAGCGCTGCATTCGCTGCGGCCGCGGTCGGATGGGGCATCAAGTGGGCGCTGCCGGCTACGCACCCTATCGTGCGAGCGGTGCTCATTCTGTTTCCCTTCGGCGCAGCGTACTTCGTGCTTGCGCTGATGTTCAGAGTGGCTGAAGCGCGCCGGCTATTCGCGCGCGTGCGACAGCGAGGAAAAACAGGAGGTTAGGAGCATAGGAGTTACCGGACGGGCGCCGCCTTCGTGCCTTCGTGCCTTCGTGCCTTCGTGCCTTCGTGCCTTCGTGCCTTCGTGGTGATATGAAACCGCTCCTAGACTCCTATCCTCCTTATGTCTTCGAAATCTGATAAAACTCCGCGTGGAAGAGTAGCCCGTTTATCTCCCGGTGACCACACCGATAAACAGCACGGGCGCTCTTCCACGTTGAGCGTCGTCGAGCCCGGACAGTTGATGGGGCCACGAGCCCGCACACGCATAAGGTCGGGTGCTGCGACGCCGAAGGAGTCGATCGATGGATCGGGTGAGCGTCGGCATTGATGTGAGTAAGACGGCGTTGGTCATCGCGGTACACCCCCGTGGCGAGTCGTGGACGAGTGACACCACACCGGCAGCGATTGAGACGTTGGTCGCGCGCCTGCGCGCCCTGGCGCCCACGATTGTCGTCGTCGAAGCGACCGGTGGGTATGAGCGTGCGCTCGTCGCGGCGTGTGCGGCAGCGAGCCTGCCGATGGCCGTCGTGAATCCGCGTCAAGTCCGCGCGTTCGCGCAGGCGCTCGGCCGCACCGCCAAAACTGACGCGGTGGATGCGGCGGTGCTGGCCGACTTTGGTGCGCGTGTGCAGCCTGCCGCACGAGCGATCGCAGACGCGGAGACGCACGCGCTGGCCGCTCTCGTCACTCGCCGCCGGCAGCTGCTCGAGATGCTCGGCATGGAGCAGCGGCGTCTCGAACAGGCGCCCCCAACCGGCCGCATCACACGCGACCTCCGGAATCATATTCGGTGGCTCGAACGGCGCATCGATGATGTCGATGATGAGACTGGCACCGCCATCCAGGCGAGTCCGATCTGGCGCGTGCAGGACGATCTGCTTCAGAGCGTGCCCGGTGTCGGGCCCACCACCGCGCGCACGCTGCTCGCGGAATTGCCGGAGCTCGGCCGACTGGATCGCCGCGCCATCGCGGCGCTCGTCGGCGTGGCACCGTTCAATTGTGATAGTGGTCAGCACCGCGGACAACGGCACATCTGGGGCGGTCGCGCATCGGTGCGGACAAGCGTGTATATGGCGGCGTTGAGTGCGGCTCGCTGCAATCCGGTCCTGCGCACGTTTTATCAGCGACTGCGTCAGGCGGGCAAACCCGCAAAGGTCGCGCTCGTCGCCACGATGCGAAAGCTCCTCACGATCCTAAATGCGATGATGAAACATCAGTGTCGATGGAATTCGGAGGTTGCGAGCACGCCGGCCTCACCCAGTAGGCCGGCGCGCGCAGTGACCGTTAGCGCTTAATTAAACACAGTTGCTGTTTACGTTCTTAACGGTAACCGAACTGAATCGCGAGCTGGCGATTGCGCTCGTTTTGCCTGAAGTGATTTGCCGACGCCATATAGGACACGTACGAAGCGAACGCGATACGCTCCGCCCAGCTCAGGACCTTGAACAGTTTGCGGTATTGCGGGTACTTGTTGGAAAGCACGCGCTCGAAGATGTTTGCCGCCGCGTTGTTGACAAGCGACTCCTGCAGGTGCAGCAGGGCCATCTGGCCGATCCGTTTGTTGCCCTCTTCGTAGCTGACCGGCAACCCGTTCGGGCGGCCGCTAATCGTAAACCGCTGGTTCTGCTCGACCCAGCCGTTTCTGAAGAGCGTCTGCGAGCTGTTCCAATCCATCTTCATGGACGTATACGACAGCGTGGCCGGCGCGTACGTTGTCGGATCGAACAGTACGGCCTTGGTCACGTCCCAGACCACGTTCGAATCATTTTCAGTTTCAGTCTGCGCCGACGCGATCACCGGCGTCAGAATCATCATCGACAGAAGCATCAACCGTCTCATAGCTCGCATCCCAGTTCTCCTGTGCAGATAGGGAAGCAAGCGAGGTACCGCGATGCTTGTATTGATTTGCTGCGCTTAAGTGGAGATCTTTGTGTCAGTCTGTTAGAAAATGAGGCTAAACGCGCGGATAGCCTCCGGATCGGCGAGACACACTATGTAAAAATGGGCAACTTTCAGAGGCGAAATGACTCTTGAAGAGTTCCGCGCAAGCATCGCACAGGCAGCACCGCCACCGGAACTCCCAACTGCACTCCGGGCGATGTGGGAAGACGCGAAGGGCAATTGGAGCGGCGCGCATGCGATTGCGCAGGGGATCGAGGACCGGACGGGTTCGTGGATCCATGCCTACCTTCATAGGAAGGAAGGCGAGATCGCGAACGCGGGGTATTGGTACCGCCGCGCCGGCAGACCTCCCGCGCATGATGCGCTGGACGACGAGTGGATACGGATCGTGTCAAGCCTGCTGGGCCCCGGGTTTCCCGTCCTCGACGACAAATGATGCGCGCGTTTTGATCGCGGCGCCGGGCCGCGTCACGTACTCCACCACCCGGAAGTCGGCTCGCAGCTCCTTCGGCTTCAGGTCGAACCGGATGTAGCCGCGCTGATCGTTGGCAAAGCGCACGCACTCATTCTCCGAGACCATGGCCTTCATGAGCGGCGACATGTCGGATCCGTCGCCGGCCGACGTGATCGACGTGCCGACGAACTCACTGGCAACGATCGGCGTGCGAGGATCGTCCATGTCACGGCGCAAGTCATTGACCCAGTTGTTGTGGACGTCTCCCGCCAGCGTCACTGGATTCATGGGTTTTCTTTCACCGAGGTAGCGCAGCAGGCGGCTGCGGCTCTGCTCGTAACCATCCCACTTGTCCATCGAGTACCGGTGCTCCGGACCGGCGAAGCGGTCGAGCTTCGCGATGGGGATCTGCTGTGCGAGGAGGTTCCAACCGCGCGCGCGAGCGATCCAGGCGCTCCATCAGCCACTTTTCCTGCGCCGCACCCAGAAGCGTCGCGCGTGTATCCGTCATAGCCGCACATGGAAGCTGAACGTTGTCGCCGCACGGCTGGTCGGTGCGGTACTGACGGGTATCGAGCATCGAAATGCTGGCGAGTGTCCCGTAGGTGAACGGACGGTAGAGTTGCAGCAGCGCGCCTTTCGGTATCGACGACCGCCGCAGGGGCATGTGCTCGTAGTAGGCCTTGTAGCCCGCGGCGCGGCGCAAGGCGAATTGCTCCACAGGCGCGCCGTTCTCGTCGTTGAGGCCGGCGTAGTTGTTGTCGACCTCGTGATCGTCCCATACGACCAGAAAGGGAAAGGAGGCGTGCACGGCGCGCAGCGCCGGATCGCTGCGGTACTGAGCGTAGCGGTTGCGGTAGTCGTCGACCGTCAGCAACTCGCCGCCGACGTGTTTGCGCACCAGTTTGTCGCGGCCTGGGTTTTCGTAGATGTAGTCGCCAAGGTGCATCACCAGATCGAGGTCTTCCTCGGCCATGTGCTCGTACGCCGTGAACAGGCCGACCTCGAAATGCTGGCACGACGCGAACGGCGAACCGGAGTCGATCGACGTCTGACTGCGCGCGCGGAAACGTGCGCGTCCGGCCGATGGGACTCATCTCGCTGCCGGCGCGGAACTGGTACCAGTACCAGCGGTGCGGCTCGAGCCCAGTGACTTCGACGTGAACCGAGTGCGCCCAGTCGGGTGACGCCGTCGCCGTTCCCGAACGCACTACGCGCGACATTCGATCGTCGGTCGCGACCTGCCACTGGACGGAGATCGGCTGGCGCGGCATGCCGCCGCCATTCAACGGGTCGAGCGCGAGCCGTGTCCAGAGGACGACACCGTCGGGTGCCGGGTCGCCGGAGCACACCCCCAGCGTGAACGGCGAGGTCGGAAACCTGGGATTCTGAAGCGCCGGACCTGCGGCGAACAGCTCGCGCGCAGAAACGCTATAGGCGGCCAGCCCGCTCAGAAGAAACGCACGTCGATCCAGCATTGCTCCTCCAGGCGCAGAAAGTATGGACGTGGAATCTTACGCCTGGACGACGTCCTCGTGAAGAAGTCGTGACATTCAGCTCACACGCATGTCTATCTGCTCCCGCAGGGCAGCCGCCAGCTCGTACGACCGAAGGCGCGCCGCGTGGTCGTAAATCTGGGCCACGAGAATCAGCTCATCGGCCTGCGTACGTCCGATGAACTCTTCAAACGCCGCCGGCACGTATCGCCCCGATCCAACGACCGACACTGACAAGGTCTGCTCGATCTCCCATCGCTCCTGCACCGGGACCCGTTCGAGAAATCCAGGGTCTGGAGGCGGGAGCGGACCGGGCGTACCGCGTCTGAGGTTCACGAATGCCTGCTGATGAGACGTGAACAGCCGCTTCGCTTCCTCGTCCGTTTCGCCGATCACCACGTTGACGCCGAGCATCAGATGCGGCCGCGCGAGAAACTGCGACGGACGAAATCGGTTCCGGTACACGGCGATCGCGTCCATCATCAGCGCCGGCGCGAAATGCGACGCGAACGCATATGGCAGTCCCAGCTCGGCCGCCAGTTGAGCGCCGAACAGGCTCGATCCCAGAATCCAGACGGGAACCTTCAAGCCCGCACCCGGGATCGCACGCACCTGCTGGCCCGACCGGGCGTGGAAATAGGTGATGAGCTCGAGCACATCCTGCGGAAATGTGTCGGCGTCGCCCGTCTTCCGGCGGAGCGCACGGGCGGTGAGCTGATCGGATCCGGGAGCGCGTCCGAGCGCGAGGTCGATGCGTCCTGGAAACAGCGACTCGAGCGTGCCGAACTGTTCCGCGATGACGAGCGGTGAATGGTTTGGCAGCATGATGCCGCCCGCGCCGACGCGAATCGTCGACGTCTGGCCGGCGACTGCGCAAATCACCACGGAGGTCGCGGCGCTCGCCACCGACGGAATGTTGTGATGCTCCGCGAGCCAGTAGCGATGGTAGCCCCATCGTTCCGCATGCTGCGCAAGATCGATCGTGTTGCGCAGCGCCTGCGCCGCGTCGCCCCCTTCGACGATCGGCGAGAGATCGAGGATCGAAAATGGAATCATGGCGTCCCTGTTTCCATTATGGCTATGATGTGGGGATGCTGCATGCACTCTTTACAACGACTGAAGGCAATTTCAAGGTCCGCTTATTCGACACCGACGTGCCGAACACCGTCGCGAACTTCGCGGGGCTCGCGGAAGGCACGAAGGAATTCACCGATCCGAAGACCGGCCAGAAGGCGAAGCGTCCGTTCTACGACGGGTTGATCTTCCACCGCGTCATCGAAGGCTTCATGATCCAGGGCGGCGATCCGCTCGGCACGGGAACAGGCGGACCCGGCTACAAATTCGCAGACGAGTTCAGCCCGAAGCTGCGCCACTCGAAACCCGGCCTGCTCTCGATGGCCAACGCGGGGCCTCACACGAACGGCAGCCAGTTCTTCATCACGCTCGCGGCGACGCCGTGGCTCGACAACAAGCACAGCATCTTCGGCGAAGTGGTCGAAGGAATGGACGTCGTGGAGAAGATCGGGCGCACGCCCACGAGCAAGCCCGGCGATCGCCCGTTGAAGCCCATCGCGATCCAGTCGGTGACGATCGAGACGAGCTGAGCGGGAACTCGAAACCGGAATCTGGAAACTAGTGTTGTACTGACTCAGTCAGTACCTGTACTGTGTAGCGCCATATGGCGCTGACATTGACGACCGATGAACGAACCGAGCTCGAACGGCGCGTGCGCAGTCGCAAGATCCGCGCGGAGGACGCGCGCCGCGCGCGGGTGATTCTGATGCTGGCCAATGGCGACTCGTATTCGACCATTGAAGCGACGGTCCCCTGTTATCGGGACTACATCAATCGGTGGCGCCGGCGTTTTCTGGCAGACCGGGTCGACGGGCTCCGGGCGCGCTACCGCGGGCAACCGCCGACCGTGCTGACGCCCGCGATGGAAGCGCGAGTACTGGCGAAGACGCAGCAACCGCCGCCTGATGGCGGTACGCATTGGAGTACGCGAAAGCTGGGACGTGTGCTGAAGATCCATCACAACCTTGTGGCGAAAGCCTGGCACCGCGCCGGCCTCCAGCCGCATCGCTTCGAGCGCTACATGCAGTCCGATGATCCGGACTTCGAACCGAAGGCCGCTGACGTGATCGGGCTCTACATCAATCCCCCTGACCATGCCGCCGTCTTTGCCGTCGATGAGAAAACGGCCATTCAGGCGCTCGACCGCCTCGACCCCGTGTTGCCGCTGTCGCCCGGACGCGCCGAGCGCCACGGTTTCGAGTACTACCGGCACGGCACCCTGTCGTTGTTTGCCGCCCTCAACACGCAGTCGGGTGAGGTGCTCGGCCAGACCGTTCCGCGGCACACGAGTGCCGCCTTTGTCGACTTCCTGCGGGACATCGTGGCCAGTCAGCCGAAGCGGCACGCGATTCACGTCATCGCGGACAATCTCTCGACCCATAAGACGCAGGCCGTGCGATCCTTCTTGCTCGAGCATCCGCACGTGCGGCTGCACTTCACGCCGACCTATTCGTCGTGGCTCAACCAAGTCGAACTCTGGTTTTCGAAGATCGAGCGCGATCTCCTGGCGCGCGGCATCTTTACGTCCGTCGCCGACTTGGCTCGTAAGATCCGTCGATACATCCATCGCTACAACAAGGCCCCGAAACCGATCCGCTGGGCCTATCGCAATCCGGCGCATCGAATCAGTAGCTACTTCAGCGGGTACGGTCCATTAGAATCTGAAATCTGGAATATGAACGGCAGATAGAAGATTCAAGATTCCAGTTTTCAGATTCCAGATTCCAGTTTCGAATTTACCTGTCCGGGCGGGCGTACTCGATCGCCCACTGCTTCAGCGCCGCGTTTGTCAGGCCGAGTGCCTCGGCTTCGGCGGACGCGCGCTCGACCTCCCACTTATCGACGACGATGCGCTTGATGAGCCACATCGCGGACGCGCGGTTCGCGCTGGCGCAATGGATGAAGGCCGGCGCCGCCTCGGACGACGAGATGATCTTCACGAACTGATCGGCCGCTTTGGGATCGGGCTTCGCGCCGTTGAACGGCACGTGGAAGTACCGCAGCCCGGCGGCCTCGGCCGCCGCGCGGTGCTTGTCGACGTCTGCGCCAGGCTCCTGCGCCTCGCGAAGATTGATCACCGACGCAAAGCCCATCTTCTTGATTTCGGGCATCGCGTCCGACGTGATCGCGCCCGCGCAGGCGACGGTAGTCTCGAGTCGCGAGAAATTCTTGATGCCGTCGCGCGTTTCCTTGGTCACCTGCTGCGCCGCCGCTGGCGCGGCGGCCGCGAGCACCGCGATGAGGGCGAAAAGTGTGTGCTTCATATTCATAGGCTACACGAACTGCGCGACGGCAGGGTGATTCCGTCTGATCGAGGCTGCCAGGGCCGGCGAGTCCTTGAGAAGAGAGAAATTCCCGAACTCGAATGGAGGGGCGACCGTGCATCCGACAAGCGTGTACGCGCCGCGCGATCGCGCCGCCTGCCAGTAGTCGGGCGGCACGCAGTGGACTGGCCGCTCCCTGTCGCTGACCTGGCCCAGCACGATGCATTCGAGGTCCGTCCCCGTCGGAGTCAGCTGCAGGAGTTCGAGCGGCGACCCCTCGTAGAAGTGCCAGATCTCCTCCGACCGCACCCGGTGCCAGCGGCTCAGCTCGCCCGCCGCCAGCAGAAAGTAGATCGACGTCGATGCGGCCGATCGATGTACCTCGGCAAAGCGCCCGCCCTCGGGATGCGGCCGCAATCCGAGATCGCGAATCAGCTGCTCGGCCCGTGGATGCACGCGGCAAAACTTTAACAGCAACTGTGTTTAATTAAGCGCTAACGGTCACTGCGCGCGCCGGCCTACTGGGTGAGGCCGGCGTGCTCGCAACCTCCGAATTCCATCGACACTGATGTTTCATCATCGCATTTAGGATCGTGAGGAGCTTTCGCATCGTGGCGACGAGCGCGACCTTTGCGGGTTTGCCCGCCTGACGCAGTCGCTGATAAAACGTGCGCAGGACCGGATTGCAGCGAGCCGCACTCAACGCCGCCATATACACGCTTGTCCGCACCGATGCGCGACCGCCCCAGATGTGCCGTTGTCCGCGGTGCTGACCACTATCACAATTGAACGGTGCCACGCCGACGAGCGCCGCGATGGCGCGGCGATCCAGTCGGCCGAGCTCCGGCAATTCCGCGAGCAGCGTGCGCGCGGTGGTGGGCCCGACACCGGGCACGCTCTGAAGCAGATCGTCCTGCACGCGCCAGATCGGACTCGCCTGGATGGCGGTGCCAGTCTCATCATCGACATCATCGATGCGCCGTTCGAGCCACCGAATATGATTCCGGAGGTCGCGTGTGATGCGGCCGGTTGGGGGCGCCTGTTCGAGACGCCGCTGCTCCATGCCGAGCATCTCGAGCAGCTGCCGGCGGCGAGTGACGAGAGCGGCCAGCGCGTGCGTCTCCGCGTCTGCGATCGCTCGTGCGGCAGGCTGCACACGCGCACCAAAGTCGGCCAGCACCGCCGCATCCACCGCGTCAGTTTTGGCGGTGCGGCCGAGCGCCTGCGCGAACGCGCGGACTTGACGCGGATTCACGACGGCCATCGGCAGGCTCGCTGCCGCACACGCCGCGACGAGCGCACGCTCATACCCACCGGTCGCTTCGACGACGACGATCGTGGGCGCCAGGCGCGCAGGCGCGCGACCAACGTCTCAATCGCTGCCGGTGTGGTGTCACTCGTCCACGACTCGCCACGGGGGTGTACCGCATGACCAACGCCGTCTTACTCACATCAATGCCGACGCTCACCCGATCCATCGATCGACTCCTTTGCGTCGCAGCACCCGACCTTATGCGTGTGCGGGCTCGTGGCCCCATCAACTGTCCGGGCTCGACGACGCTCAACGTGGAAGAGCGCCCGTGCTGTTTATCGGTGTGGTCACCGGGAGATAAACGGGCTACTCTTCCACGCGGAGTTTTATCAGATTTCGAAGACATAAGGAGATCAAGAGTTCAAGAGGCAGTTACTTCAGGCCCTCGACGACGGCCAGCGGCGCCATCTGGTAGACGAGGTCAGGTCTCCTCATCGCCTGTTGAACCATCCGAAGGTCCACCGGTATGATGTCCGTTCCTTATGCCTGCATTCAGCCAGTTTGCCTCATCTGTTGGCGTTGAAAGCGCTTTCAGCGTGCTCGCCATCGCCAAACGCCTCATGGCGGCCGGGAAAGACATCATCGAGCTCGAGATCGGCGACAGCCCGTTCGCGACGCCGCCGAAAGCCGTCGAAGCCGGGGTGCAGGCGATTCGAGACGGACACAGCCGGTACGGCCCGTCGCTCGGCATCATGGAATTCCGGAAGGCGGCCGCAGAGTATGTGAATCGCGAGTACGGGTTGTCGGTGACGGCCGACCATGTCGTCGCAGGGCCGGGCGCGAAGAATTTCGAGCAGCTCTTTTGCGAGGCATTCCTGAACGCCGGCGACGGCGTTCTGATCTTCAGCCCGCACTTCCCCACCTATCCGCCCAACGTCTTCCGGCGCAATGCGCGAGTGGTTCTGTCGGAGCTGAAGGCGTCGAACGACTTCCGGCCGAGCCTGGACGACGTGCGCCGTTTCCTCGCCGGCGACAAATCGCCGCGCGCCATTTTCCTGAACAGCCCGCATAACCCGACAGGCGGCGTGGCGACGATCGAGGATTTGAAAGGCATCGCAGAGCTCGTGCGCGGGAAGGACGTCGCGGTCTTCAGCGACGAGCCGTACGACCGGATGGTCTGGCGCGGCCGGCATCACTCGCTTCTCGAAGTGCCGGGCATGCTCGAGCAGACGGTCGCCGCTTACACGTTCAGCAAGTCGTTCAGCATGAGCGGGTGGCGCCTGGGATTTGCGGTCAGCAGCCCCGAGATCATCGACGTCTTCGGCAAGCTCACCAACAGCGCGTTGTCCTGCGTGCCTCCGTTCACGCAGATGGCAGGCACCGTGGCCATGCGCGAAGAGCTCGAGATACCGCGACGCAAAGATGAAGGAGTTCCAGAAAAAGGTCGAGCTGCTCGTGGCGGGGATGAGCAGGATCGATGGCGTGTCCTGCGCGATGCCGGCCGGCACGTTCTACGTGTTCCCGTCAGTGGCGGCGATCTGCAACCGCCTCGGCATCACGTCCCATGGACTTGCGCTCTATCTCCTGGAAGGCGCAGACGATGTGCGAGGAGTGGCGTGTCTTGGGGGCGAGTGCTTCGGAGACGCCGGCCGAGGGTTCCTGCGCCTCAGCTGCGCGCAGCCGGACGAGCGCATCGCAGAAGCGTTCGCCTTCATGGCCGACGCGTTCAAGCGGAAGGACCGCGTGGATGCGTATCTCAGCGCGCACCCCGAGTTCCGCCTGAGCGAGCGATACGAAGAAACCGCCGTCGCACGATCTTGAAGGATTTGGCTGGCCTGAAGGCCAGCACTACGGCCGACCTGGCTGGCCTGAAGGCCAGCACTACGACCGTTATCCGAGATCGTAGTGCCGACCTTCCGCCTTCGCGCAAGGCTTCGGCGGACAGATATGTTAGCTGCTATGGCTTCGGTGCCGCTGGTGGATTCCGAGGCATATTGAAGTTTGCGGTGATCGTCATGCCAACTTCGACGGGGGCGCAATTGAGCAGCGTCTCCGAGTAGCGCCACTCGCGCACCGCCGCGACTGCTGCGTTCGCAAGGTCGGGGTGCGCGTCACCGACGACGCTGATGTCGGTGAGATACCCATCCAGCGCGATGCGAGCCTGCATGACCACGCTGCCGCTCGTACCGGTGCCGCGCAAGTTAACTGGATACGTAGGAGCAAAGTCCCGTAACTTCTTCGGAGGGACGATGTATCCTCCCGCACCCGACGAAACACACTCCACGGGTTTTGGTGCGGGCCGCTCCTTGAATGTCGACGGTCGAGGATCGCGGCCGTCGTCGACATGTTGATCGTCTCCTGGAGCGTGCCGAGCTTCAGCGTGTAGTTTCGCTGAACGTCCTGGCCCGACAGGTGACGCCATCCTTCAGGGCTTGAAACCCCATTCCCTTCGCTTCGACGCCGTACTCGCCCGGCGGCAGCCCGACGAATTCGAATCGCCCGATCGCGTTTGTCTTCACTTCGTATTTCGCCTGGCGCGCTTGTTCGTGAGCACAACGGTCGCGCCGGGAATTCCGCGGGCCGTTTCGTCGACGATCGTCCCGCTGAACGTCACGAAGCCGCTCTGCGCGGCCGCCACGGCTGCGGTGACGCCGAAGCAGCAAGAGGAAGATGACCGCCCGGGTGCCGCCGGAATGGAGCCGCGATCGTGATGGACGTTCAGCATGGCGCGAACTCTCCTTTCAAGACTCGATGGACGCGCCATCGCTGGCGCGGGAAACCACATGTGCCGGCGCTGGTTGAGCGCGCGCGCGAGCTCGACGAGTGCGTAGCGTAGTCGGTTCCTTCGACGCCGCGGCTCATCACTTCGTCGTCGCATGCGTGCTCGCTTTCGAGCCGAAGGCGCCGGCAGGCGATCCACAGCAGCGGATTGAACCAGTAAAACGCGCGAAGCAGTTCAGCCGAGAGCTGCACGATCCAGTCGCCGCGACGGATGTGCGCCAGCTCGTGCGACAGGACGACTCGTGCACGCTCGTCGGTCCAGGCAGCGGCAGCGGCAGGCAGAATGACCTTCGGCCGTGCGAGCCCCCATGTGACGAGCAGCGACGGATGAGTGCTCTCGAGCAGCGTCACTGGCCGCCGAAGTCCTAGCTGCGCGATATCTCCTCCGCGAGATCGTTCCAACGGCCGTGCGTGATTCGACGGCGCAAGCAGCGAGCCACGCAAGCCGCAGCATGCCAATCAAGCAGAATCGCAGAGGCCAACGGCCGCTCCTGCCAGCCAGATGGCCCGCAGTAAGCCCACGATTCCAATCGCGCGTCGGCGTCGCCGGCGCGGACTCAGGCGCCGCGCAGCAGAAGGGCGGTCGCTGCCAGCGCGCGGCAGCTGCGACGCCGGCGACGCCGACTCCTGCAATGGACCTCGATATCGACTGAACGCCGCGGCGGCGCGAACGGCAGCGGCCACGCCGGCACCACGGCAGTCGAGAAGCGGCACCAGCCGCGCATGCAACGGCCGCGGCCAGCACCCAATGCCGCAGGGCGGCGGAACGGCGCCGGAGGAGAAACGTCACCGCCAGCGCGCCGAGGACAATCAAGGACATCTTCATCGGCTTCCTTCCTTCTTCGCTTTCGCGACGAGCTCGGCGATGCGCTCCAGCTCTTCGTCCGACAGCCTCGCGCCCTCGCCGCCGAGCACGGCGGCAACGACCTGCTCGGCCGATCCGTCGAAGAACGTGTCGACGAGATGGCGCAGTGCCGACTTCCGGGCGGCACGGCGGGGACGGCCGGCATGTAGACGTAGCGGACCCCTGCTCCTCGTGGCTGACGTGCCCCTTCTCCTCCAGCACGCGCAGCTGCGTCGAACGGTCGAGTAATGCGGGTTGCCGGGCAGGTCCTCCAGCACCTCGTTCGCGGTGGCGCGCCCCCGCCTGTAGAGGATGTCCATGATCTGGCGCTCGCGGCGCGTGAGGGCGGTGTGGTCGCGTGCAGGCTTTGGACTCATGTTAGTTTTATAACACTAGTGCTATAGAAATAACATGTCAAGCTGGATTTGGACTGGCGGGATCTAGGGATTGGGGATTAGGGTTAGGCAGGATTGGGACAGTAGCGACGGATAACCCCTATCCCCATGCCTATCCCGGCTTGCGAAGGTCAGATTTTTTCTTTGACGCCTTCAGAAATGCTCTGAAGCGTGTCGCCCGATGCGGCTGTCCTTGCCTTCCTTTACCGCGAGGTCGCCGATCGACACGATGCCGACCAGCCGATCGTTTTCCACGACCGGCAGCCGGCGAATCTGATGCTCGCTCATCAGCTCGCTCGCTTCGCGCGTCGACATTTCCGGCGAGGCGCAGATGACGTCCTGAGTGGCGATGTCGCCGACCGGGCTCGAAAACGAGCCCCTTCGGCGACCACGCGCACGACGATGTCGCGATCGGTCACGACGGCGAGCACGCGGCCGTTGTTCACGACAGGAACGGCGCCGGTATCTTCAGACTGCATGATCCGGGCGGCGGCCTGGATCGTATCGTCAGGCGACACTGTTCGGGGATTTGGCGTCATTACGTCACGAATCTTCATAAGCACACTCTCCTCCGGACGCTGATACGCAAAACGACGGCCGGAAATCCGCTCACGGCACGCTCGTGACTTCAATGAAGCGCGTAGACGGCGAGCATCTCCATGCCGTGAAGCGCAATGTATTGCCTGCCGCCCACCATGTAGGTCATCGGCGCCGCCGACGAGATGTGGCCGAGATTGACGCTGTGCAGGAGCTTTGCCGGTCTTGCCGTCGAGCACCAGCAGCCCGCCATCGCCGGGGAGAAACACGAGACCGCTCGCCGTCGACAGAATTCCCGGCTCGCCGCCCGGGTTCGGCATGTCCCACACTTTCTTCGCGGCGAACGGATCCATGGCGCGGATGTAAGGGCCCATCGTATATCCCTTCTGTAGCGCGGCGAGCGCCTCGCGCGCTTTCTCGGACGCGGGGCCGCCGCCGAACCAGCGATTGCCTCTGGCGCCGAGCGGATCCTCGTGTGACGTGTAGACCTGGCAGCTGTCGCTGACGCGCACGTAAAACAGCTTCGTGATCGGGTTGTACGACACGGCGTGAAAATTTGCGCCGCCGCCGCCGCCCGGGCACGCCGCGATCCCGTCTCTGGTCGCGATCGATCCCGGATCGACGATCGGCTTGCCGTCGGCGCGCGAATCCTTTCACCCACGTCACTTTGGTCGACGAGATTGCCGGTGCGCAGCACCTGCCCGTTCGTGCGGTCGAGCACGTAAAAAATGCCGTTGCGGTCGCCGTGAAACAGCAGCTTGCGCGGCTTGCCTTCCCACATTTCATCGGCAAGCACCATCGGCTGCACGGCGTCCCAGTCGTGCGTATCGTGCGGCGTGAACTGGTAGTACCACTTCAGTTCGCCGGTTTTCGCCGCAAGCGCAACGACGCTCGACGTGTAGAGGTTGTCGCCGATGCCGCTCCTCGCCCGCGAAGTCCGGACACGGATTCCCGATGGCCCAATAAATCAGGTCGAGCTCCGGATCGTACGAGCCGGGCATCCACGTCGCGCCGCAGCCATGCTCGAGCGCCTGCCCGATCCATGTTTCCGATCCTTTCTCTCCGCGTTTCGGAATCGTGTAGAACCGCCACACGCGCTCACCGGTCGACGCGCGGTACGCGTCGAGAAATCCGCGCGCGCCTTCTTCTCCGCCCGCCACGCCGACGACGAGCAGATCGCCGACGGGCAGAGGCGGCGACGTCGCGCTGTACGATCGAGGTACGAGCCCATCTCCGCTTCCCACAGCCGCTGGCCGGTGAAGCGGTTGAATCCGAGCACGTGCGCGTGATCCGTGATCATGAACACGCGATCGCCGACGATGGTCGCGCCGCGATTCACGCCGATGCCGGCCTCGCTGACGATCCCGGCATGCCGCGGCTCGTTGTATGACCACAGCATTCGCCCCGTCGTCGCATCGAGCGCCTGCAGCTCGTTCCATCCGGTCACGTACATGATGCCGTCGACGACGACCGGCGTCATTCTGAGGCCGTGATTCCGGCATCGGCAAGCGTCCAGACCGGCGCGAGGCGCTGCACATTCGTGCGTTGATTTGATCGAGCGTGCTGTAGCGGTTGCCGGTGTGGGAGCCGTCGTAAAACAGCCAGTCGCGCTTCGGCGCGATCGGTTTCTCGCGATACACATCGCCGTCGCGCGAGAGCAGCGTGAACTTCGTGTTGCCGCTCTCGAGCAGCGTGGCGCACGTCAGCGACTGCCCCAGCAGGATGCCCGTTCGCGAACTTCCGTCGGCCATCTTGATCGTCGTGGGCGTGGTTGCCGCCGATGCCCGGCGCGTCGGGCCGCGGCTCCGACGAAGGAAACGATGCAGGCGGCGGCCCGGCCTGCGGCTGCCCGTGTAGCCGCCCGTTGCCATCGCCGGATTCGTGCCTGCGAGCTTCGCATCTCCGCAAGAATCTGGCGCAGCTCGGCATCGGGCATCTGAGCCGGAACGTCGTGATGGCCCTTGCGGACGAGATCGGCGATTTCCTTGTCGACGTGGAAGCGGACGTAGGTCAGTATCGACGGTCCCTTCGCGCCGGTCATGTCGGCGCCGTGGCAACTCGCGCATCGATTCCCGTAGGCCGGCGCATCTGGCGGCTGAGGCGACTGTGCCGACGAGACAGCACAAGACCACGAAACACGAGACCCCGATCGCGGCGATACACACACGTTGCATCATCCTCCGGAGTCTAGCGAAAACGTCACGTCGTAAGTCTCGGCCGGCTTCCAGCTGCACCTCGATGCGCGTCAGCGCTGCTGGCGGAACGCGACGACCACGTTGCTCGAGCTGATCGCGCGCGATCGTCGTGCCCGCCGGCACGCGGATTCGTTGCGCGCCCGCCGATCGACGGGCTGCAGCGTCGCCGCCGTCAGCTTTGCCGGCCGCCCACGTCGGCATCCACCGTCACGCCGCCGCGCGCGCGCAGGCCCGCTGAACGCCCGTCCGCCCAGGCCCGCGGCACCGCCGGCAGCAGGTGAATCGCGCCGTCGTGGCTCTGCAGCAGCATCTCGGCCACTCCGGCCGTCCCGCCGAAGTTGCCGTCGATCTGAAACGGCGGATGCAGATCCCAGAGATTCGGCAGCGTCGATTTGGCCAGCAGCGCCTGGTAGTTCGCGTAGGCCTGCTCGCCATCCTGCAGCCGCGCCCAGAAGTTGATGATCCACGCGCGGCTCCAGCCCGGTATGGCCGCCGCCGTTCGCCAGCCGCCGCTCGATGGTCGCGCGCGCGGCGCGCGCGAGCTCGGGCGTGCCGTGCACCGTAATCTGATCGCCCGGATGCAGCGCGAACAGCTGCGAGATGTGCCGGTGTCCGGGATCGGGCTCGTCGTAGTCCTCGGCCCACTCCTGAATCTGCCCGTGCTTGCCGATTGCCGGCGGCGGAATCCTCTTTCTTCGTCGCGGCGACGCGGTCGCGGAACTCCGCGTCGATTCCGAGAATCTCGCTCGCGCGAATCACCTGCGTGAACAGGCCGGTGATGATCTGATGATCCATCGACGGCCCCATCGCCAGGATGCCGACCTGCCCGTTCGGCAGTCGGTATCGGTTTTCAGGCGACACCGACGGGCCGCTGACGAGCCGCCCTGGCGCGCGCGGATCCTCGACGAGGTAGTCGAGGAAAAACTCCGCCGCCTCTTTCATGACCGGATACGCCTTCGCGAGAAACGCGCGGTCGGGATTGAACAGATAGTGCTCCCACAAATGCTGGGTCAGCCACGCCGCGCCGGTAGGCCAGAGCCCGGAGCGCGGACGATCTCCCGGCGTCGTGAAACCCCAGATGTCGCTGATGTGATGCGCGACGAAGCCCGTTCGCGCCGTAATGGACGCGTGCCGTCTTTCGGCCCGGCTCGCGCAGCGACTCGAGGTAATCGAACAGCGGCTGATGCAGCTCGGCCAGATTGGTCACCTCTGCCGGCCAGTAGTTCATCTGCAAATTGATATTGAGGTGATAGTCGCTGTCCCACGGCGGGAACATGCTGTCGTTCCACAGCCCCTGCAGGTTGGCGGGAAGCCCACCCGGGCGGCTGCTGGCAATCAGCAGATAGCGGCCGAACTGAAAGTACAGCGCTTCGAGCCCGAGGTCGCTCTCACCTTTCTTTACGCGCTCGAGCCGCTCGTCGGTCGGCATCGACGCGCAGCGGATCGCGTCGTGATGCGGGCCCGAGCGTGCAGCGCGACGCGGCGGAACAGCTTCTGATGATCGGCGACGTGATCCGCCTTCAGCCGCTCGTACGGCGTTGCCGCGGCGGCCGACAGCGCCCGCTCCACCGCCGCGCGATGGTCTGTTCCGCGATAGCTCGTCGCCGCGGCGACCACGAACGTGACGGCATTCGCGCGCTCCGCGTAGATGCGCTCGGGATAGGCCTCGAGCTTTCCGCCGTCGGCAAGAATCTTCACGGACGCGAGAAATGACAGCCCTTTCCCGCCGCCGAGCGCACCGACGAGGTTCAAGCCGATCGTTGCCGGCCACTTCCGTCGTCGCGTCCTGCGGACGATCGATCCATGCCGACACGGTGATTTTTCCGGGCGCATCCGCGCTCACGCGCATCACGATGGCCTGCGCGGGATAGCTCGCGAACACCTCACGCGTGTACCGAACGTCGCCGAGCCGGTAACTCAGGCGCGCAATCGCGCTGTCGATGTCGAGCTCGAACCGATAGTCGGCCGGCGTCCCCTCATGCTCGAAGGTCAGGCGCAGATCGCCGAGCGACTGATACGACTCGAGCCTGAACGGGCTGCCCATCGAATACTTCTCGGCCACCGCATAGGCCTCGACCGGCATGCCCGCGAACAACAGGCGGCGCACTTCGGCAAGATGTTTCAGCGCATCCGGGTTGTTCGTGTCGCGCGGTCCGCCCATCCACAGCGAGTTCTCGTTGAGCTGTATGCGCTCGGCGATGACGTTGCCGAACACCATCGCGCCGAGGCGGCCGTTGCCGAGCGGCAGGGCCTGGTTCCACTCTCGTGCCGGATGGGTATAGAAAAGCGTCGTGGCTCGCGAGGCAGCCTGAGCGTATGCCGGCAGGACCGCCACGAGCGACAGCAGCGCCGAGACAAGGAATCTTCGCAATACATTTCCCTCCGGTGGCAATACTTTACCGGTAAATCGACGGGCGGGTGCTATTCTCGTCATCATCACCTGAAAGGCAACTGACATGCGTGCGAATCTCATCGTTGCACTCGGTGCAATCACCGCGCTTTCGGCCACCGTCCCCGCGATGCACAGCAGGACATCATCGCGAGGGACGGCGATCGCATCATCGTCGACGAAGATGCGCGAGTCGAGATCGTGCGACGCCGGCAGGCAACAGTTCGCACGATCTTCAACCAGCAACAGCGGCTGCTGATCGTGCTGGTCGACTATGTAAGGCCCGGAGAATTTCCAGACGGGACGGTTGATTGGGCGTTCAACTTCTATGATGTCGAAGGGGACTGGCCGCTCGGTGAACGCTGGGAAGCATTGACGACGTTGTTGCAGTACGACGGCACGCCTCCCCTGCCGAGAGGACTCGCCTTGGAAACGCCGCAGGGGCTCGTGCAGCTCTTGCCAAGTCGGCCGACGCTGCCGCCGGCGTCAGCCCCGTCCGCACGCGCTGTCTTGTCGTTCCGCGGATCGTCCAGCCGGCGGGCGTCAAGGTTTGTCGTTCGCGGAAGCGGAAACGCTTCAGTTGCAGGATTATTCCCGCAGCAAAGCGTCCGGGGCGACCGTAAGCACGCTGATGGGGGACGCGAGTTCCACGAGCGGCGACGGCGAGCCGCCTCCCTTACCGGAGGAATTCGAGGGCCGAGTGGCGCTCCGCGAAAAATCCGCAACGTCGCGCCGATCTATCCTGAAGCTGCGCGCCAGGCACGCGTGTCGGGAGTGGTGATTCTTCAGCTCACTGTCAGCGCGAACGGGATCGTGACCGATGCGCGTGTGTTGCGCAGTATTCCACTGCTCGATGCAGCGGCCATCGAAGCCGCGAAACTGTGGCAGTATGAACCGAGGCCGGGAGCGGCCCCGTTGACCTTGACAGCGGCGGTGCCGTTCACACCGTAGGCCGCAGAGCCTGGCAGACTAGTTCGTTGTTTCGTTCGTCGTTTTTCGTTACTTCGGTCTTCGGCAGTGCCCTTGTCGCCCCGGTAGAGATGCCGCCATCGACAAGCAGCGTCTGCCCGGTGACGTACTCGCTCGCGTCTGACGCCAGGAACACGACGGGTCCTTCGAGGTCGCTCATCTTTCCCGGCCGGCGCATCGGAATGCGATCGACGAGATACGCCACCCACTCCGCATCCTCGTACATCACCTTGTTCTGCTCGGTCTTGAACCATCCGGGCGCGAGACAGTTCACGGTGATGCCGTGCGGTCCCCAGTCATCGGCGAGGCTCATCGTCAACTGGCGGATGCCGCCGCGGCTCGCGCCGTATGGACCCAGCCCCGCGTAGCCCATGACGGACGTCACGGATCCGATGTTGATGATGCGACCGCGGCCGTGCGGGATCATTTCCCGCGCAACGGACTGCGCGACGAAGAACGCCCCTCGCAGGTTCGTGTCGAGGATCAGGTTCCAGTCTTCCCACGTCACATCCACTGCCGGTTTTCGCACGTTGCAGCCGGCGTTGTTGACGAGGATGTCAATCCGCCCGTACGCCTTCACGGCATCGCTCACCATGCGGCGGATGCTCTTCTCGTCTCGCACGTCGAGCTCGAGCGGCACCGCGCGCCGTCCCATGTCTTCGACTTCCTTCTGGAAGGGTTTCAGCGAATCGAGGGTGCGGCTGGTAATGGCGAGGTCGGCTCCGGCGCGCGCAAGCGCCCGCGCGAAGGTTTGTCCAAGCCCGCGGCTCGCGCCTGTGACGATGGCGACTTTTCCGGTGAGATCAAAAGCGTCAGTTCATGGTTGAAGGATCACTTTCATCAAACGTTTGTCGCCGTCATACAGCCGCTCGAACAGCCCGGGCGCATCGTCGAGCGATGCCTTCAGGCTGATGAGGGGATCGACGTCGACGGCGCCGCGAGCGAGCAGATCGATACACGCCGGGATTTCGCCATTGGACGCGCATGATCCAAGCACCGAAATCTCGCGCGATACGACTTCCTGCAGCGGTATTTCGACTTTCGGCGAGAGATTGCCGATCAGCACCACCGTTCCGCCCTTGCGAACGCTGCGGATCGCATTCATGACCGTGCTGCCGTGGCCGACGACCTCGAACGACGCATCTGCTCCCTGCCCGCCGGTCAGCTCCCGGACCGCCGCCGGCACGTCGATGTCTTTGCCATTCACCGTACGTCCTGCGCCCACACGGGCGGCCAGCGCCAGCTTGTCGTTATCGACATCGATCGCGATGATGTTGCGGCAGCCCTTCTCGCGCAGCACCTGAATCACCAGCACGCCGATCATTCCAGACCCGACGACGACGACCGCGTCATCGGGCCTGGGCACGTGCCGGCTGACGGCATGGACCGCGATCGAGACCGCTTCAATGAGCGCGGCGCGCTCGAACGGCAGCGTATCGGGCAGCTTGTACAAAATGCGCGCGGGCACGGACACGTACTCGGCGAATGCGCCGTGCCGCCGGTAATCTCCGCACGAGACGCCGAGCACCATCCGGTTGTCGCACAGGTTGATGTGTCCTTCGCGGCAGAATTCGCACCTGCCGCACGACACGGTCGAGTCGAACGTCACGCGATCGCCGACCTTGAACCCCTCGACAGCGCGACCCGCGCGCTCGATGACGCCGGCGGCTTCGTGTCCCATCACGAGCGGCGGAATGCGCCGGCCTGTCGATCCGTCATATCCATGGATGTCGCTTCCGCAAATCCCGCACGCGCGCACGCGCACGAGCACGTCTTCATCGCCGATCTCGGGCGTCGGCATGTCGACGACATCCAACTTCTTGTATTCGGAGAGTAAGAGTGCCTTCATCTTGGTTCCTGGTTCCCGTTCCTGTTCCAGGTTCGCGGTGGGCGATGGATTCGCGTCATCAAGATGCGCTCCAGCTCCGGCACCTCGAACGCGGAACGCGGAACTGGAACCCGGAACCATCACTCAGGAATCGCTGTGCCTGATCGTAAATCGTATACATCGCAAGCGAGCCGAACAGCAGCGTTGACCACACCAGCGTGGCCGTGCGGAACGAGTTGATGCGAATCGCCTCGGGAAGCATGCGCTTGTTCAGCGCGATGAGCAGCATCGAGTACAGAAACATGATCGTGCCGCCGGTCGACGCCGAGATGACGAGCAGCGTGATCGGCTGCGACATGCCCAGGAGCAGGATGCTGCAGCCGAGCCCCACCATGCCCCAGACGAGCCAGAAATACATCCGGCTTTCGCTCATCGTCGATCTCGGCAGATAGGTCGTCTTCAGGATATCGGCGGC
Organism: Vicinamibacterales bacterium; assembly: GCA_963802345.1. Classification (GTDB taxonomy): domain Bacteria; phylum Acidobacteriota; class Vicinamibacteria; order Vicinamibacterales; family JAMQPK01; genus JAMQPK01. Next base: position 95,356 of record CAWDIK010000018.1, on the reverse strand, counting down.
GAGCCGGCTCGTGTAATCGATGATGCCCATGGCCGATCCGAACAGCGAAAACGCGCCGATGGCGAGAAACAGCACGCCGAACCAGCGGCCGACCATCGCTTCCATCCGCTGCGCCTCGATACGCAGGAACGAGACGTTATTCGGAAGGTCGGGCTCTCCGAAGAGCGTCGAGTGCGACAGCATCGACGTGAATCCAATCGTGATGATCGTGACGAGCACGAAGCTGAACACCTGTTCGACGTTTGCAAAGCGCCACCAGCTGCGCCACCGCGCCATGTTGGCCGGTGTCGTTTCAAAGATATAGCTCGTTGCAATGGGTGCCGCCGTGGCCTCGCCGGTGATGGGGCTGACGAGCTTCGGCACGTATTGCCCCATGCCGAACCCTTTGTCGCGAATCCAATTGCTCTGACACAGATTCTGTCCGCCGCCGGATCCGGCAAACGCAATCGCGCCGAAGATCAGCGCGATGCTGAGCCCTTCTGGAATCCGGCCGAAGCTCAGCATCCCGACGGGCAATGCGCGCCACGACTCTGCTTCGACCGCAAACATGAGACCGAGGATCACGAGAATCAGCACCGCCGCGACCTTGACGAAGATCAGGCGCTCGAGCGCCACGTAGATCACCGGCGCGAAGGTCAGCGAGAATCCGATGACCAGCAGGCTGACGATCGCAATCGTGGTCGGGTTGCCGCCGAACAGGTAGCTGGCCAGCGTCGCGGAGCTGATCGCCCATCCGGGCCACAGGTTGGCGAAATAGACGAGGATCGCGAACACGAGGCCCCAGTGCTTCCAGAATCGATTGAAGCCGGTCACCGCCGTCTCGCCGGTTGCGAGCGTGTAGCGCTCGACTTCCATGTTCAGAAAAAACTGCGTCACGACACCGACGAGCGCGCCCCAAAGCAGGATGAGGCCCACCTGTGACGCGATGAACGGCCACAGCACGAACTCACCGGACGACAGCCCCACTCCGCCGGCGACGATGCCGGGACCGACGAGGCGCCAGTAATTGCGCGGCGGATCGGGCATGTCGCGCACTTCGCGCGCGCGCAGTCCTTCTTCGCGGGCGTTGGCGACGGGGACGTTCGGCGCGATCGACTGCCGGCATCGGGCCTCCTGGACCTTGCCTCGCCGAAGCGCACATGCATGCGCGTGCGCGAAGGCGGCTCTGGTAACGGACTGCTCATTCTATACTTGCACCACCAATCAATCCGATGGAGGGCCCCGCATTGCTCGACACTGCGCCGAAGACGGGCACCACAACCCCCGCGCCGCAGCGCGCCGAATCCAACCTCGGCCGCTGGATGGCGCTGACGGCTGCCCTGCTCGGATGGATGTTCGACGGCTTCGAAATGGGCCTCTTTCCGCTCATCGGCGGTCCGGCGCTGAACGACCTGCTCGGTCCTTCGTCGGCGGCGCAGGCCACGCAGTGGTTCGGCGCCATCATCGCCGTGTTTCTCGTCGGGGCAGCCACCGGCGGCGTGTTTTTCGGCTGGCTTGGCGACCGTATCGGCCGCGTGCGCGCGATGGCGTTGAGCATCTTCACCTACGCCGTGTTCACCGGGCTCTGCGGCTTCGCCACGGAAGCGTGGCACATCGCCGCGCTCCGCTTCGTCGCCTCGCTCGGCATGGGCGGAGAGTGGTCGCTCGGCGTCGCCCTCGTCAACGAAATCTGGCCCAACAAGTCGCGCGCGCTGCTTGCCGGCCTGATCGGCGCCGCCGCGAATCTCGGATTCCTGATGGTCGGTCTCCTGAGCATCGGCCTCCACAGCTTCATCGGTGGCGTCGAATCGGTGCTGCTCGGTATCGGCATGCCGACGGCGATGGTGAGCAGGCTGCTGGCGAACTCGGGGTGGCGCTTCCTGATGATCAGCGGCGCGCTGCCGGCACTCCTCGTGTTCTTCATCCGGCTGTTCGTTCCTGAATCGAAAAAATGGGAGCACGAGAAGGCACGCGGCGCCACGTCGCACTGGTCGAACGGCGACCTGCTCGGCGTCACGACAGGGTGCCTCGCATCCATCGCGATCATCTGGAGCTGGTCGCCCGCGGGCACCGGGCCGGGCACGGCGGCCATCATCACGATCGCCGGCGTCGCCGCCGCGTTATGGGGATTTCTGTTTCCGGTGCGGCGCTACCTGACGCGCGCGATCGCCGCCGGTTCGCTCGCGCCCCGCCAGGAACGCATCGTCATCAAACATATGCTGCTCGGCGCGGGGCTTGCGGGCGTCGCGCTGCTCGGCACGTGGGGATCGATTCAATGGGCGCCGCGCTGGGCATTCCAGCTCGAGCCCGATCCGAGCCGCTTCTCGAGGGAGTACACGCAGATCGCGTCTGCGCTCGGCGCCATACTCTTTCCGATTCTGGCCGGGGTCGTCGCGGGGAAATTCGGACGCCGGATCACATACGCCGCGCTGTGCGCGGGATCGATCCTGTCGTGTCTGTTGCTGTACCAGGGCAACGACCGGTTTGATGGGTTCTTTCTGTTCTCGATCTTCCTCGCCGGCGGCATCACGGCGGGATTCTATGGATTGTTCCCCTTGTATCTTCCGGAGCTGTTCCCCACCGTGGTACGGGCGACGGGCCAGGGATTCGCCTACAATTTCGGCCGCATCCTCGCCGCCGTCGGCGGTCTTCAGACGGCGACGCTCATGGGTTTCTTCGGTGGGAGTTTTCCAATGGCCGGCTCGGTGCTGACGGTTTTCTACGCCGTGGGACTCGTCATCATCTGGCTCGGGCCGGAGACGCTTGGCAAGCCATTGCCTGAATAGAATTCCGTAGATCGAGTAGATACCGCATCTTCAATCCAGTTCTCGGCGTTAATCTCAATCACATTCCGATCGGGATCGAGAATGTGAATCTGCGGGTAGCCGGTGACGCTCGCTCGGTTGACACGCATCGATCGGCCCGGCTCGTCGCCCCCCTCGTGGCACCCCTTCGCTTCGAGATGCGCGAGGGCGGCTCGAAAGCTTTTCGCCCGCAGCGCAAAATGACCATCTTCCAGCGTCACGCCCTTTCCCGTGCGGAATGTCGGATCCCTGGATACGATGAGGTGCACTTCCTGATTGCCGACGCGATACCAGGCGCCGTCGAACGGAAACGCCGGCCGCGCAATTTCTTCGAGACCGAGTACTTCCCCGTAGAACGCCTTCGCGCGCGCGAGATCGCTCACCGAGATAGCGACGTGGTGCAGAACTTCGAGCTCGAGCATGGTTTGGGTCATTCTCTTTTCGTTTTCGTTTTCGTTGTTTCGTTTTTCGTTTCCGTTGCTTCTGCCACCATCTGGCTCAAGTTACGCCCACAGATGATGCTGCCCTGAAATTTGTCGCCGTTCGGCCCTTTCCAATGAGTCTCCAGGCTGACGGTGCCCCGGTACCCGTCGCGCGCGAGCGCGGCGAGTTGCCCACGCCAGTCGACACTGCCCGGACCCATCTCTCCCAACGGCCCGAACGTCGGCACGTGGTTGGCGACCGTGCAGTCCTTCGCATGCACATGAGCGATCCGCGAGACCGGGATGTGCCTGTAGCCCTGCGGATACGGGACCTCGCCGGCAACGAATGCGTTCGCCGGATCCCAGATGACGCGCAGCGCGGGATGATCCACGGCGGCGAGGAGTCGCGCGGTCTCGGATCCGGTCGCGATATTGCACGCGTGCTCGTTCTCGATGCCGAGGATGAGAGAACGCTCGCCGGCGCGATCGGCCAGCTCGCGCAGCGCTGATGCGACGCGATCGAAACACGCATCGGGATCGACCGAGCGCCAGTAAGAAAATACCCGGACGATACGAGCCCCCATACGCTCGGCGACGTCGAACGCGCGGCGCGCGAGCTTCGGCTGATCGTCGAACCCGAATGCCGAGCTGAACATGTCCTGCTGGATATGAGGCGCGATCGGCGGGGCATCTGGCAGCGCGCATTTAAGGACCGGCGATGCGATCGCGAGAACGCGCATGCCGCGCGCTTCGACCTTCGCCCGGATCGCATCGACCTCTGCGTCGGTATGCTCGAGGATGTTCCTGCCGTTGACGACCCGAAGCTCGGCGAACGTCATGCCGAGCTCGGCCATCGCGCCAAGCGCGCGATCAAGATCGTCAGGTGAGAACTCGTCGGTCACCGCGCCGACCGAAAACGGGCCGGGTCGATCACAGAAAGAGGCCCGGCCCATTTTCTAGTCGAATCGCGCGGGCTCGAGGCGCGGCGACAGCAGGTGCACCATCAACAGCGCCACCAGATAGGCCGACGAAGCGATGATGAACACGGGCAGGTAGCTTCCGGTGTATTGCAACACCGCCGCGGTCAGCTTCGCGATCAGCATTCCCCCAATCGCGCCGGCCGTGCCGCCGAACCCGACGACCGAGCCGATCGCCTGCTTCGGGAACATGTCGGAGGTCAGCGTGTACACGTTGGCGGACCAGCCCTGGTGCGCCGCCGCCGCCAGACCAATCAACCCGACCGCCATCCAGAGACTCGACGCATTGGCGGCGAAGATAATCGGCGTCACCGCGAGCGCGCACACGAGCATCGCCGTCTTGCGCGCGGCATTCACCGTCCATCCGCGTTTGATGAGCGTGGACGACAGCCATCCGCCCCCGACGCTGCCCACGTCGCCGATCAGATAAATCACGACAATCGGCGGCCCCATCGTCGTCAAGCTCAGCCCGTAGTTCCGATAGAGAAAGTCCGGAATCCAGAACAGGTACAGCCACCACACAGGATCGGTCATGAACTTCGCAACAGCGAACGTCCATGCCTGCCGATGTGGAAGAATCGTTCCCCACGACATTCTTGTCGTGGGCTCAGGCGGATCGGCGCGGATGTGCGCGAGCTCTGCCTGGCTGACGCGCGGGTGTTCCTCCGGCGACCGGTAGGAAAACCACCACAGCGCAAGCCACAGAAACCCGAGCGCGCCCGTGGCGATGAACGCCCACTCCCATCCCAATGACAACGTGATGATGGGAACAATCAGCGGCGTCAACAACGCGCCGATGTTCGTGCCCGCGTTGAAGATGCCGGTCGCGAACGCGCGTTCCTTGCGGGGGAACCATTCCGCGACCGTCTTGATCGCGCCAGGGAAGTTGCCGGCTTCGCCCAGCCCGAGCGCGAAGCGCGCGCCCATGAAACCGGCGACCGACGCGCTGTATGTGAGGCCGAACATCGCGAGCATGGCCGCCACGGCGCCGCCGAAGTACATCACCCACGCGTGAGCCATCGCGGCAACGCTCCACACCACGATCGCAATGGCGAACCCTACCCGCGTTCCGAGACGATCCATGATGCGGCCGGCAAAGAGGAAGCCGATCGCGTACGCGAGCTGGAACGAAAACACGATGTCGCCGTAATCGAGCTCGCTCCAGCCGAACTGCTGTTGCAGCGTCGGCTTGAGAATGCCGATCACCTGGCGATCGATGTAGTTGATGACCGACGCAAAAAACAGGAGCCCGCAGACGTACCACCTGTAATTGCCCACCTTCACGCCGGTGACAACGCCGCTGGCGACGGCAGGACGCGCGGAGGCCGGGGCCTGAATGCTCATGCGCACTCCTTTTCAGTTTTCACCATTATCGTCCAAGCCATCCGCCGTCGACGACGAGAACGTGCCCATTTACGTAGTCCGAGGCGCGCGACGAGAGAAACACCACCGCGCCGCCGAGGTCTTCGGGTGTTCCCCACCGCCCGGCCGGAATCCGCTCGCCGATTTGCCGGCTGCGCACGGGGTCGGCTTGCAGCGCGCTGGTGTTGTCCGTGGCCATATAGCCCGGGGCGATCGCATTCACGTTGATGCGATGAGGCGCCCATTCGTTGGCAAATGCCTTGGTCACTTGCGCGACGCCGCCTTTCGCGGCCGCGTAGCTGGGCACGGTGATGCCCCCCTGAAACGACAGCATCGACGCGATGTTCACGATCTTCCCGCCGCCGCCGCGCTCGAGCATGTGCACGCCGGCCGCCCGACTGAGGAAGAACACGCTCGAGAGATTCACCTCGATCGTGTCGTCCCACATGTCGTCCGGATGTTGCGCCGCCGGCGCCCGCCTCATCGTCGCGGCGTTGTTCACGAGGATGTCGATCCGTCCGAACGCCTGGAGGACCGCAGGAACGAGCCCCAGCGTCTCCTCCCGTTTCTCGAGATTCGCCGTAAAACTCCGCGCCTGCCGCCCCTTCGCCCTGATCGCCGCTTCGGTCGCGAGCGGCGGCTGCGCGCTCGCATGAACCGCGACGTCGGCGCCGGCATCGGCCAGCGCCAGCGCCATGCCCGCACCGAGCCCGCGCGACGCTCCAGTTACGAGCGCAATCTTTCCAGTCAGATCGAACAGGCTGTTTGAGACATCAGTGAAGTCAGGCGGACTGCTTCGGCGTAAGGAAATCCTCGCGCCGCGGAGTGAAGACGTCGACCAGCACCACTTCCTCGTCGAGCATGGTCGCGCCATGCGGGAGATGCGGCGGAAAGTGCAGCACGTCCCCAGCCGCGCAGACACGCTCGACGCCGTCGATGATGTACAACACGCGACCCCGTTCGACCATGGTGACCTGCTCGTGCTCGTGAGTATGCACGGCGGTGACGACACGCGGCTGGATTGTGAGCCGGCAGATCATCAGCTTCTCGCCGACGACCATCTGCCTGTCGATGCCTTCGGCGACCCGTTCGGCGGGGATCGTGTCCCAGTTCATGTCTAGTCGCGGCTCACTTTTTCCTTTGTCGAGCCCCGAACCGCCCGCCGCAAACTCTGGCTGCACGTTGACGACGCCGAACAGGCGGTCGTCGTCTTCGCGGTTGGCCGCCATCATCCAGAGAAAATTGATCTGTCCGCCGGGCGCGGCGACGTTCGGATGGTATCCCGCTGGCATCAGCACGACGTCCCCTTCGCGGACGATGGTTGCCACTTCGGGATCGGTTTTGTTGGTATACACGAGCTGCACGCCGAATGCGGGCGGCGGCATGTCGATATAGAGATACGCCTCTTCGGCCAGGACGGCGTGCTCGTGCGGAGGCCATGACGTCCAGTTGCCTGGCGCGCTGAAGGTCACTCCCGCCATCAGCCGGCCGGCTTCGATGTTCTTGCCGATGAGGATGTTCAGCTCGCGCTGGCTTCCAGGACCGCCGGCGGCAAAGTGCAGCCCCGGATCCTTCTGCACGTCGCTGAACGCGACGAATTGAACGGGATGCCGTTTCGCGACGGGAGAGGACATCTCCGCGATGTCGCAACCGGCGGAGCCTGGCACGACCTCAATCGACGAATCGCGCGGGACGTAAATCGCATCGTATCGGCCGAGCTCGTACGGCTTCCCTTCGGTGTCTATCCGGGCAGCGCCGTTGAGGCCGACCAGGCTGGTCTCGCGGTCCTCGCGTGTCGAAGCGGATCGGCTCGTCGCCCGCGCGCAGAATGATGCGCCCGTAGCGGAGATATTTCGCCGCCGTTCTGCCGGGTTCGACCGCCGTCGTTCGTCCGTGTTTCGACGCTGTGTTGCGGACGATGCAGCTCTCTGCGGTAATCGCTTGGATGTTCATAAGCAAAAATCCTATCGCTGGACGCGGCCGGACGCGTCTCCTTTCGCGAGGCGATCGACTTCGGCGACGGACAACCGGTTGAAGTCTCCTGGAATCGTCTGCTTGAGCGCGCTGGATGCGACGGCAAAGCGCAGCGACGCCTCGGGATCGCGCCCTGTGAGCAGCCCGTAGATGAGGCCGGCGGCGAAGCTGTCGCCGCCGCCGATTCGATCGACCACGCGCACATCGTAACGTTGGCTCTGGATAAAGCGCCCTGCTTTCTCGTCCCACAGCACGGCGCTCCAACCGTTGTCGCTCGCCGACACGCTTTCGCGGAGCGTGATCGCGACGAGCGGCGGCCCCAGTTCTTTCGTCAGACGCTGGGCGACGCTCTTGTAGCCGGCCAGATTCAGATGGCCCGATGTGACGTCCGTGTTCGGCACTTCGAGGCCGAGCACCGATTGCATGTCCTCCTCGTTTGCGATGACGAGATCGACCTGCCCCATGAGCGGGCGCATCACCTTCTGCGCCTGCGCCTCGGTCCAGAGCTTCTTGCGGAAGTTGAGATCCACCGACACCTTCGCGCCGGCTTTCTTCGCGGCGTCGATCGACTCACGCGTGCATGCCGCCGCCTTTTCGCCGAGCGCCGGCGTGATACCGGTCACGTGAAACCAGTCTGCCCCCGCAAACACCTTCGGCCAGTCCACCGTTCCCGGCTCGAGCTCGCTGATCGCCGAGCGGGCGCGGTCGTAGATGACGTTGGACGCACGCTGGCTCGCGCCGGCTTCCACGTAGTAGACACCGACGCGGTCGCCGCCGCGAATGATGAAATCGGTTCTGACCCCTTCGGCACGCAGCGCACGCACGGCAGCCTCGCCGATGTCGTGCGCCGGCAGCCGCGTCACGTAGTAACTCTCGATTCCGAACAGCGCGAGGCTGACGGCGACGTTGGCCTCTCCTCCACCGAATGTCGCCCCAAGCACCGGCGACTGAAGAAAGCGCTCGTATCCCGGAGGACTGAGCCTCAGCATGATCTCGCCGAACGTCACAACTTTTGGCATGATGACTGGGCTCTATTTGCCTCGTGCGGCGGCGACGTTGGCAACAATCCTCCGCGCGTTGTCGGCGATCACGTTGAACTGCTTTGCCGCAATCGCTTTCGTGTCGACCAGCGCGGATCCCACACCCACGCCCACGGCGCCGGCCCGCAGCCAGTCGCCGACGTTGTCGATCGACACGCCGCCGGTCGGCATCAGCTTGACCTGCGGAAGGGGTCCCCTGACGTCTTTCAGGTAGCCGGGGCCCACAGACGTGGCGGGAAACACTTTAATGATGTCGGCGCCCATCTCCCACGCGGCGAGAATCTCCGTCGGCGTGAAACAGCCGGGCATCACGGGCACTCCGTCCTGATGCGCGGCCTGGACGACTTCGGGTTTGAACACCGGACTGACGATGAACTGAGCGCCTGCGTCGACGGCGCGGTGAACGGTGTCGGCGTCGAGCAGCGTGCCGGCGCCGAACAGAAAGTCCGAGGGCAACGTCGGCGCGATCTCCGCAATCAGCTCGATCGCGCGCGGCACGGTCATCGTCACCTCGAGTGCCCGCACTCCACCTTCTGCCAGCGCATCCACCACCGCGCGCAACGCCATCGGATCCGGCATGCGGATGATGGCGACGACGCCAAGTTTCTCCACTTCTGCGACGACCTCGGCTCTGGATCGTGTTGTCATAACCTCATAAACGCGGAATCGACAATCCGCCGTCGACGTTGACGATTGTGCCTGTCGCGAACGTCATGTCGCCCCGGAGCAGCGACGCAACCGCGCGCCCCACATCGTCCGGCATACCCCATCTTCCTTCCGGAACGAGGCCGTCGGCGATGCGCTTGTCATACATGTCCTTGACGCCCGCCGTCATGTCCGTGGCGACGATGCCCGGGCGCACCTCGTAGACCGGAATGCGATCGGGCGCGAGGCGAAGGGCAAACAATTTCGCCGCCATCGACAGACCCGCCTTGCTGACACAGTACTCGCCGCGATGGGGCGACGCCATTTCCGCCGACACGGATGTGACGAACACGATGGCGCGCGGAACGCCCGCGTCCGCCTGCTGCTCGACGAACAACCGCGCGACGGCCTGGGTCAGAAAGTACGGGCCTTGCAGATTGGTCCGCAGCACTTCCTCGAAGCTGTCTTCGGGGGCGGCGAGCAGATCCGCCCGCACCCGCGGCGCCCGGCCTGCGTTGTTCACGAGCGCATGCAGCGCGCCGAAATGCGCGACGATCGAGGACAGCAGCTGTGCGCGATCGTTCGGGCTTCCGATGTCGGCGGCCCAGGTACTCGGCCCCGCCGCCGAGGGAGGCCAGCTCCTCGGTGACATCCGCGACCGCTTCGCGCGAGCGGAGACCGCAGAGGGCAAGCGTCCATCCGTCGCGCGCGAGCGCGCGCGCGATGCCGAGCCCGATGCCGCGCGTGCCGCCGGTGACCAAAGCAATCCGTTTGGGTGTCGTCATTCCTTATATGTGGCGGGGCCCCACCCCCGCCACCTGTATCTCGCGACCTGCGGTCGCTCGACCATCATTGTTACGACTATCTGCTTCAGTGAAGCACTCCCTCAGCTTCCAAAAAACGTGTAGTACGGCTCGCCTTCGGCCATCCGCTTGACCAGGAGCGCCACCTCGCGCAGATGGTAATCGCCCCACATGCTCGACTCTCCGCGCGGGATGCGCGCGTCTGCCGGCACGTAATCCCATCCATTCGGACGGTGATAGATCGAGTGCAGCAGAAGCCCCTGGTGCCTCGCGTCACGGCTCAAGTACGGCCCGGCCTCGTCGATGAGCGTCCCGAGTACTCGCAGTCCCGCCTGCTCATACCGTGTGCCGTCGGCGCCGCGAGCGGCGGCCACGCGCGCAAACCTCAGCAGCCCTTGCGCGGCGATCGCCGCGGCCGAGCTGTCGACGGGCTCGTGATCGTTGTAAGGATCGGCCGGCTTGGATCCCCAGTCGCCGAGCGATAGAAGCCCGGGCGCTCCGGTATCCCAATACGGCACCCCATCGGCAGCCGCCGCGTGGTCGATATAGAAATCACACGTCGCCGACGCCGCCTCATAAATGGGGTCAGACCCCATTTTTTCGTTTTCGTAAGTCGGGCGACGTCGGACGAATCGATCGTCGCCAAAAATTCCAGCTGCTCCGCAAAACCCAGCATCGCCCATGCGAGGCCGCGCGTCCAGGTCGAGAACGGCGAATAGCCCTGCTGCGAGCTCGGACCGCGATACGTCCCGTTCGCTGCGTTGAACAGGCTTTCGTGCGCGGTTCGGCCGCGGACGTCGTACGCGTCCCGTCCTTTACCGAAATAAATGCTGTACGCCGCCGTCGCGCGCGCATGCTGGATGAGCCGGTCGAGCAGATTCACCTGGACGTCCTGCTCTTCGAGCAGCCGGTGGCCAAGCACGTGCGAGAGCGCCAGCGCGCGCAGCGTCCGGATCGTGTCGACGAACAGCGAGTGAGCCCCGTTGAAGGAGTAGATGAATCCGCCTTCGCCGACAGGAGTCCAGCGGTGAGCCTGCACGGCGCCGGTCACCTTCAGCGCAAGGGCGTAAAAGCGCATCTCCCAGGCTTCGGCCTCGAACTTGCCTTCGCGCGCGAGTCTCCACAGGTTGCCGTACGTGCTGACGTTGTTGAACCCGTGATCGTGCACGCCTGTGTGCGTCAGGTGAGGCGCCATGCGCTCGAGCGTCCTTGTCCGGCCGAGCTCCAGAAACTCGCGATCGCAGGTCGCATCGAATTGCAGCAATGGCGCGCCGAATTGAAAGCCCTGCGTCCACTCCGTCCAGCCGCGCGATTTGTACACGCCGGCAACGGTAAATACGGGCGATCCGTCTTCAGGGCGCCAGGACTCTTCGATCGAGCGAATCTTCTGCGCCGACAATTCGAACACGCGATTGATGGCGGGCAGCAGGTCACCTGCCGTGCGCTGGTGGTCGATACGAATCATTTGGCGTCAAATCATAACGTTATCGGGCTTCCGGTTCGGCAGGACCGGTAGATCGCGTCGACCAGCGCCAGCGCCTGATAGCCTTCCTCGCCCGACACCAGCGGCTTGCGTCCAGTCGTGATCGCGTCGCCGAAGTCGAGGAACTGCCGCTCGAACGATTCGACCGAGATTGCCATCGGGTCGGAGGCGCCGGACGCCACGCCCGTGCTGAGCGGCGGCGGCGCGCCCACATCATCCTTCACATCCCACGTCGTCAGCTGATCGCCGGTGATGATGGCGCTTCCCTTCGTGCCGTGCAGCTCGATGCGCTCGCTGTAACCGGGCCAGAACGCCGTTGCCGCCTGAAGGGTGCCGGTCGCGCCGTTCTCATAACGCATCACCGCATTGACGATATCTTCGGACTCAATCGTGTGCGCGGCACCCAGTTGCCACATGCCGAACACCTCGCGAACCGGTCCGGCAAACCACAACAGCAGATCGACCTGATGAATCGCTTGATTGATCAGTGCGCCACCGCCTTCGATGGCCCAGCTTCCCTTCACAGGACGCGCGTAGTACTCGTCCGAACGCCACCACTTGACGTAGGCATCGCACTGCAGCAGCCGGCCGAGCCGGCCGGCTCGAATCGCTGACGACAGAAACAGGCTCGCACGGTCGAACCGGTGCTGGCTCACGACACCGAGCAGGATGCCGGCATCGCGAGCGGTGTCGACAATTTCTCTCGCGCTGTTGAGGGTCGTCGAAATCGGCTTCTGCACCTGAACCGGCTTGCGGCTGGCGGCGCATGCGCGAACAACGTCGAGCCTGAAGGATGGAAACGTGCAGACGTCGACGAAATCGACGTCTGGATGACGGCACAGATCTTCGAATCGCTCGATGAACTCGGCGCCATGCTGTGCCGCGAACGCGCGGCCCTTTGTCCTGCGTGACGTTTGTGCACGCCTGCACCCTGTAGCCGATGTTCTTGTACGCGCGCGCATGCATGCCGGCGATGGCGCCGGTGCCGATGATGCCGACTCGGAGGCTCATTCTTTAGTTGTCGCGGGGGCCCCACCCCCGCGACCTGTGCCTTCGCGACCTTTGGTCGCTCGGCGTGTGGTTGGTTTGATCGTCTGCTTGGTGCGGCAACCTGTTATCACTTGATCTCCGCCAGTTCTTCAGGCGTCCATGCGCGCGTGCGGCCGGCTGTGGCGGCACGCACCTGCTGTACTGCCGCGGCGTCGATCGGTGGGGCTGTCTGTCCCCATGCGCGCCGAATGTAGGTGAGCACGGCGGCAATCTCGGCGTCGTCCAGCGTGTCGCCGTGCGCGGGCATGAGACCGATGGGGCCTTCCTTGCCGTGCAGGAGCACGCGAATCGGGACGCCGGGTGCGCCGATCACGCTGGGCGAGCCGGCGATATTCGGCGTCGCCCCTGGTTGTTCGCGACCGTCGGCGCCGTGGCATCCCTCGCACAGGTTCTTGAAGATCTCTTGTCCCGCTGCGAATCGTTTTTGATCGGCGGCGCCGAGCGGCGCAGCCGCCGCAGCCATCCCGGGCTTCCCGGGCCATCCGATGCGGGCCATCACCTTCGCGGCGCGGTCGCCCAGCTCTCCCTTCTCGGCCGCAACCGAGATCAGCGCCGGCTCACGGGACAACGCGACGAATGGGCCGCCCGCGCGCGCCGGAGGTGCTGGTGGATCGGCACCAGCAAGCGCGCCCGGAAATGCCCGCGCGCCACCGGGACCGCCGCGGCCGCCGGGACAGGTCTCGCACGGCGCATTCGGATCGCCGCCGCCGCGATTCGGCGTCCCCGGCATCGTTGCTCCGAGCAGCGCGACCTCCGCGCCTCGCAGGAGCGCGGACCGCTGCCAGCTCGCGCGTGACGTGTCTGCGACGCGCTGCATCAGCGTCTGCACCGGCGCATCATCACCCACACGCACGATCGTCGCCGCCAGCATCGTGATGGCGGCCGATCGCTGTGGCGTCTCGCCGGCGCCCTGAAGCAGCCGCTCGAGAACGGCGAGCTCGCTGCCGCGTGCGCCGCTCAATGCGGCATCGACGGCAATCGGATCGTCCCCGTAGCGCTCGAGGAGATTCGCCAGCGCTGCCTCCTTCGATCCGGGCGGAAGCTCGCCGAGCGTCGCAGCGAGCTGACGCCGCACCGCCCAGTCCGAATCGTCAACCCGCTTCATCACGGCACCCGCCATCGGATGGTTCGGCATCCGCAGCCATCGCTCCGACAATCGCAGCGCCGACACCCGCACATCTCGGTTCGCGTGCGACAACGCCGGCGTCACGTCACTGGGCTCGATCGCATCGAGGCCATCGAGCACCCAGAGCGCCTTCAGCCGCGCGCGTGGATCGGCCGAGCTCGACGCCAGCTTGCGCAGCGCGGGCACAACCGACTTGTCGCCACGCTCGACGAGCAGCTGCTGCGCCATGTCGCGGCGCCATCCATTCGGGTGCGACAGCGCCGACACGAGCTGCGCGTTGTTAGTCGCGGGGCCGCCTCGCCGCTTCGCGACGTCCCCGGGCAGCGGCGTCGTGTCACGCTTCGTGCTCTCGTGCATAACGCGATAAATCCGGCCAAACGAATTGGGCTGCTCGAGCTTGTGCGTCTGCACGTAGTCGCGCAGGTACTCCGTCATGTATCCCTTGTGCTGGATGATGCCGCGGTACATGTCGACGACATACAGCGTGCCGTCGGGCGCGAGGGAGAGATTCACCGGACGAAACCGCTCGTCGGTCGACGCCAGAAACTCCCCCCGCACGTCGCGATAGGCCTTGTCCGCGGTGAGACCGCTGCCGCTGTCGCCGAGGACGATGCGGCTGACGAGGTTGACGGTCGGATCCACGACGAACACGTTGCCGTAAAGCTCGGCGGGCAGGCGATCGCCGCGATAGACCATCGGCGTGCAGACAGACGTGTATTTCGCGAGCGTGCCGTCCGTTCGCAGAATCCCGAACTGATAGCCGCGATTGACGCCGCGCGTCGGCCGGATCGGCCACACGTCGTTGAGCTCGCCATTCGGTCCGTTGAGCGATTCGTAACTGCCGCGCGTGCGCAGAAGATTCGAGTGCCGCATGTAGTAGTGCGCCGGGATCACATCGACGTGCAGCGCCGATTCATTCGTATTCCTGAAAATTCGCCCCGCATCGTCCTGCGTGATCCCCCACTGCCCGCGCGTCAGCGTCTTACGCACGTCGAACTTGCCGTCCTTCAAGCGGAGGTCGATGTCCACCTCGGAGGTGTAGATGTTGTTGTCGAGCGCCCACAACAGGCTGTTCGCGTTGTGCTCGACGTTCCCTTCTCTGCGGCCGTACTCTTTCGTGACGAGCTCTTTCCGATCGGCGCGCAAGTCCCCGTTGGTGTCCTGGAACAGCCAGAGGTTCGGCGGCTCCGCCACAAGGACACCGCGATCCAGCACCTTGAGCCACCGCGCCAGGACGAGGCCATCCTGAAACACCGTGCGCTTGTCCATTCGGCCGTCGCTGTTGGTGTCTTCGAGCACGACGATTTTCCCGATGGGCTCGTGTTCCCCCTTCGCGTTGATGTCGGGCATGTAGCCGGGCATCTCGACCACCCACATGCGCCCGTCGCCATCCCAGTCGATCATGACCGGGTCCTGAATCAGCGGCTCGCTCGCGACGAGCTCGACGCGGTAGCCCGGAGGCATGTAGAACCTCTTCAGCGCCTCCTCAGGGGAGATCGGCGGCGAGTCCTCGGGCACCTGCTGAAGGCCCGGCGGCCACGCCTTGTTGATCTGCGCGGCGTAGCCCCAGCGACGGCGGCCGCCACGAAAAACAGCGCGATGCGCATACGTTGAAGCAGCATCAGCGGATTATACTGAGCCGTCGAAAGTAGAAAGTGGAAAGTGGAAAGTAAAAAGTTGGACGTGAACTGTAAAGTTACAGGAGCGCACTATGAAACTGACGCGGCGCGACCTCGGAAAGCTTGCGGTGGCGGCGATTCCCGGGGCGAGTCGTTTACCTTCTGCACAGACGCTTCCGCGCCGGACTCTTGCGCGCTGCGGCGCAGGGCCGGACGAAGCCGAACTCGAAATTCGCCGGGGTGCAGATCGGCATGAACGTGCCCTACAACTACGGCGGGCGCGACATGAACCCGGACGAGGTGCTCGATCGCACCCTGAAGCTGAACATCAGCGCCGTCGAGATGCGCTCGCAGCCGGTCGAGCATTTCCTCGGGTCTCCGGCCGCCAACGGGCAGAAAGCCGAGGCCGACGTGATGCGGAAATGGCGCGCGGCCGTCTCGATGGATCGCGTCGCGGCCTTCCGGAAGAAGTACGAAGACGCCGGCGTGCTGATCGACATCGTCAAGTACGACGGCATCTACACCATGTCGGACGATGAGGTGAATTACTGCTTCATGCTCGCGCGCACGCTGGGCGCGCGCGGCATCTCGTGCGAGATCGACGCCAAGCACACCGAGCGCATCGGGCAGTTCGCCGACAAGCACAAACTGCCAGTCGCCTATCATGGCCATGCCGCGACGACGCCCGAGCATTGGGAGGCGGCGTTCAAACAGGCCCGCTACAACTGGGCGAACCTCGATATCGGGCACTTCGTCGCCGGCAACAATACGTCGCCGGTGCCCTTCCTCAAGCAGCACCACGCGCGCATCACGCACGTGCACGTGAAGGATCGCAAGATGAAGGAAGGAGCGACGACGCCTTTTGGCGAAGGCGATACGCCCATTGTCGAAGTGCTTCGACTGATTCGCGACAACAAATGGCCGATCCAGGCCACGATCGAGTTCGAGTACCCGATGCCCGCGGGATCGGATCGGATGACCGAGCTGGCAAAGACGATCGAATACTGCCGCACGCGCGCTCGTGTCCTAAACGTCGAACAGAAGATCAGAAGACTCAGAAGATCAAAAGAACAACCTTCTGGTCTTCTGATCTCCTGTAAAAACACAGATGAGTTTCATACACGACAATTTCCTGCTCGAGACGAAGACCGCCCAGCGGCTGTTCCATCAGTACGCGGCGCCTCAACCGATCATCGACTACCACTGTCACCTTCCCCCGAAAGACGTCGCCGCCGATCGGCGGTTCGCCAACCTGTTCGAGATCTGGCTCGAAGGCGACCACTATAAATGGCGCGCGATGCGCGCGAGCGGCGTGCCCGAACGGTTTTGCACAGGCGACGCCTCACCGCGAGAGAAATTTCAGGCGTGGGCGAAGACGGTGCCCCATACGCTGCGGAATCCGCTCTATCACTGGACCCACCTCGAGCTGAAACGGTACTTCGGCATCGATGAGCTGCTGGACGAGAAAACGGCAGACAGCGTGTGGGACCGGGCGAACGAGGCGCTGCAGTCGCCCCAGCTCAGCGCCAAAGGCATCCTGGGCAAATTCTGCGTCAGGGCGGTCTGCACCACCGACGATCCCGCGGATCCGCTCACGTATCACGAGCAGATTGCCGCATCCGGCCTGCCGACGAAGATTTATCCGACGTTCCGCGCCGATCGCGTCATGGATCCGCATCAGCCGGATGTATTCAATGCGTGGATCGACAAGCTCGGGCAGACGGCGGACGTTCACATCGCGAAGCTCAGCGACCTTCTCGACGCCTTTCGCCGGCGGCATCAGGCGTTTCACGACATCGGCGGACGATTGTCGGACCACGGCCTCGACCAGTGCTATGCGGCCGACTGCACGGATGCTGAAGCGAAGGCGATTTTCGCCAAGGCGCGCGGCGGGCAACCCGCAACCGCGAGCGAGCGCGAAGCGTTTGCGTCGTACATGATGGTGTACTTCGGACAGCTCGACGCCGAGAAAGGCTGGACGAAGCAGCTCCATCTCGGCGCGCGGCGCAATGCGAACACCCGCGCGCTGCAGTCGCTCGGCCGCGACACCGGCTACGACTCAATCGGCGACCTGCCGCAGATCGACGCGCTTGGCCGGTATCTCGACCGCCTCGAACAGGCGCACGCGCTGCCGAAGATGGTCCTCTACAATCTCAACCCCGCCGACAACTACGCCTTCGCGACGATGATTGGAAATTTTCAGGACGGCAGCGCCGCCGGAAAAATCCAGTTCGGAAGCGGCTGGTGGTTTCTCGATCAGAAGGAAGCGATGGAGTGGCAGCTGAACGCGCTCTCCAACAACGCGCTGCTTTCGCACTTCGTCGGCATGCTCACCGACTCGCGTTCGTTCATGTCCTACCCGCGGCACGAATATTTTCGGCGGGTTCTATGCAATCTGCTCGGCCGCGAAATGGAAGCCGGCCAGCTGCCCGACGACGAGGCGATGATTGGCGGGATGGTCGAGCGCATCTGCTACGGGAACGCGGAGAAATTCTTCGGGCTGACGCTGTAGCCACGGGACAGCGTCGTGCAACACGAAGACTCGAAGGACTCGAAGACCATGAAAGACAACTCGGTGCCGTCCTGCCCCGGTGATCTCGCGCAGTCTTGTTGGCAATTCTCCGTGCTCTGTGTCTCTGTGTCCAGACAGAAAGACTCAGTGACCTCTATGCTGCGGTCAGCGCGGCCTCCAACTCCTCTACCTCCTGTGGGCTCAGCCTGAACGTGGCGGCGCCGATCAGTTCGTCGATCTGCTGCGGATTCCGGGCGCCGACGATCGTCGCGGTAATCGCCGGATGCCGCAACGTCCAGGCAATCGCCACCTCGCCGGGCGTGCGGCCGTGCGCGTCGGCGATGGCGCGCAGTCGATCCACGAGCGTGAACGCCCTGCTCAACAGCGGCTCCTGATAGAAGCGGTTATTGCGGCGCCAGTCCCCTTCGGGCAGGGTGGCGATGCGCTCGCGCGTCATCTTCCCTGTGAGCAGCCCGGACTGCATCGGCGAGTACGGAATCACGCCGATGTTGTGCTCGAGACAGTAGGGCAGAATCTCCTGCTCGATCTCCGGGCGCAGCATCGAGTACGGCGGCTGCAGGTTGGTCGGCGTTTCGATGCGCGAAATGCGCTGCAACTGCGCGACATCGAAATTGGAGACGCCGATGAACGAGACCTTTCCCTCGTCCCGCAGCTGTGTCAGCGTCGTCCAGGCTGCCTCGATCGAACCGGGATCGTGTCCTTGCGGGCTTGCCGGCCAGACCGGCCAGTGAATCTGGTACAAATCGATGCGCTCCGTCTGCAGGCGGCGGAGGCTCTGTTCGACCTCCCGGCGAATCGATTGAGGATCGAGGCTGTGCGACGTGTTTCCCGCCGCGTCCCACACAAGGCTGCACTTCGTGAACACGTACGGCCTGCTCGCCGCGCGGGATATCGCGCAGCGCCTGCCCGACGACTTCCTCCGAATGGCCGAGCCCGTAGATCGCGGCTGTATCAATCCAGTTGAGACCGCGCTCGATCGCGCGCCGAATCGTCGCGATGGAGGCGGCGTCGTCCTGCGGTCCCCATCCGAATCGCCACTCGCCGCCAATGGCCCAGGCACCGAAACCGATGGGCGTGAGCTCGAGAGACGATTTCCGAGTGTCGAAGTTGCCACAACTTTCTGCGTCAGAGTTTTCATGGGTGCTTCTAGGTGAGCTTCACGAGCTCGCCGAATCTTCACCGCTCGCTTTTCTTCAATGCTCTTGCGCGCGGCGATGCCGGTAAGGCACGACATCGCGCCTGCGCGCGAGTCAGGAACCCGCATGTGCTCGGGCGCCGGCGTTTGGCGGAAGATCTGGTCGCGCAGGAAATCGTCGCCGCCGCCGTGGCCGCCTTCGCCTGCGTTGACGACGGGCCCTGCGAAGCCCGAAGCTCTTCGTCACGTACATCTCGGTCTCTTCGGCTTCGGGAACCTCCCATGGCTGCCGCTCGTGGTCGCGCACTTCGAGGCGACCCAGTTCGCCGTTGAACGCGACCCGGAATCCCTCGAACGGCATATGCGCGTCGAGGGAATACGCCATCGTCGCGCCGTTCGAGGTACTTCACGATCGCCTGCATGGAATCGTAGATGTCGATGTCGCTGCGATACACGCACGCGTCACGGTAGTAGTTGTCGGCGTCTCTCGCAGTCGGCGTACAGCTTCATCCGCGTCGGGTTCGTGTCAGGTCGTAGTAGAACCGGCATTCCTGCTTGTGCGGGCAGACGCGGCAGTTCGCGCGCGCGGATCTTGCCGTTCTTGCCGTACACCTGGAGCTGCCCATTGGCGATGACTTCCACCGGATCGGCGCCGAGCCACCAGTTGACGAGATCGAAATGATGCGTGGCCTTGTGCACCCACAGGCTGCCCCCGCCGTTCTTGTACGCGTGCCACCGCCGGAAGTAATCAGAGCCGTGGTACACGTCCAGATACCATGCGAAGTCGACCGACACGCACTTTGCCGATCTCGCCCGACATGAGAATTTCCTTCACCGTCCGGTGCTTCGGCGCATACCGGTAGTTGAAGGTGACGATGATCTTCTTGTTGTTGCGCTTCTCGGCGTCGAGCACGGCCTGGCACTGCTTCTCGTCGATGACCATCGGTTTCTCGGTCATCACGTCGAAGCCGCGATCGAGCGCCCTGACGATGTACTGGCTGTGGAACGAATCCCTCGTCGTCACCATCACGACATCGGGCTTCGCCTTGTCGAGCATCTCGTCGAAGTTCGTGAACGTCGGGCAATCGACGCCCATGAGCGCCTTGGAGCTTTCGACGCGCTTCGGATTGATGTCGCAGAGGCCGACGAACTGGATGATGTCCGAATACCGCTCTTGATCTGGCGGCCCCACATGCTCGTGGCGCGCTCGCCTGTCCCGATGATCGCGTAGCGCCTGAGGCCAGCTGGCGCCTGCGCGAACGCGTCGGCGCCCAACAACGACGTGGCGGCCACGGCGCCGCCTGCGGTCTTGACGAAGTCGCGACGGTTCACGAGATTCTGATCAGACATTCTCCTCCATGACTTTGGACTCTGCCGACTCTTCCGACTCTTCGACTCCTCGGACTTTGGACTTTTCCTTCCGCTATCGTTGAATCCGTGCCGAGCCGCCCCTGGCAAACGCCCGCACATGCTCGAGCGTGGCCATCGTCGTGTCGCCCGGGAAGGTCGTGACGAGCGCGCCATGCGCCCACCCGAGCTTCAAGGCTTCCTCTGGCGTTTCACCGCTCATCAGCCCATAGAACAGACCTGACGCAAATCCATCGCCGCCGCCCACGCGATCGCGCACGTCGAGCTCGCACGTCGGCGCGACGTACGCCTTGCCCGCAATCCATGCGACGGCGCTCCACGTGTGGCGATTCGTGGAGTGCACCTCGCGCAGCGTGGTGGCGAGCACCTTGATCTGCGGATGGCGGGAGACGACGTTGTCGATCATCGCGATAAAAGCGGCCGAGTCGAGACCAGACGTGGCCGCGACCTCCGGCCCTGGAATGCCGAGTCCTTTCTGCAGGTCTTCCTCGTTTCCGACGAGCACGTCGACATGCCGCACGATGCGCGACATCACGTCGAGCGCGCGCTTGTGGCCGCCGCCCGCCGCGTTCCAGAGCTTCTCGCGGTAGTTCAAATCGAACGACACGACGGCGCCGCTGTTCTTCGCGGCCTGCATCGCCTCGATGATCAACTCCGCGGTCGTCTCCGATAACGCCGCGAAGATGCCTCCGCTGTGAAACCACCGCACGCCGTTGGCGAAAATCCCCTTCCAGTCGAAGTCTCCCGGCTTCAGCAGTGCGGCCGCTTCGTTGCTGCGGTTGTAAAACACGACAGGAGCGCGAACGCCATGTCCGCGATCGCTGTACACGGTCGCCATGTTCGGGCCACGCGCGCCGTCGTGCTTGAAACGCTTGTAGAACGGCCGCACACCCATGGCTCGCACGCGCTCGTTGATCAGATCCCCGACGGGATAGTCGACCATCGCGCTCGCGACCGCCGTGCGCATGCCAAAACAGTCCGAGAGATTCGCCGACGTGTTGAACTCACCTCCGCTGACATGCACCTGAAGAGACGCTGCCTTGTGAAACGGATAGATGCCGGAATCGAGACGATGCACCAGCGCGCCCAGCGAGAGGAAGTCGATATCGCCCTTGTCGGAAATCTCCAGCGGGTTGCTCATGCATGAGTCCAATCGGTGTGAAAGACGCCGTCGCGATCGACGCGGCGGTAGGTATGCGCGCCGAAGAAGTCCCGCTGGCCCTGCGTGAGATTCGCCGGCAGGCGCGCGGTGCGGTACGAGTCGTAGTACGCGAGCGACGAGCTGAGCGCCGGGACGGGAATCCCCGCCGACACCGCCGTCCGCACGACGTCGCGCAGCGCCTGCTGTCCGGACGCAAGAGATGCCGAGAAGCTGTCGTCGAGCATCAGATTGACGAGCGCGGGATTGCGGCTGAAGGCGGCGCGCACGTCCGACAGCAAGGCCGCGCGGATGATGCAGCCTGCCCGCCAGATCTTCGCGACCTCCGCGAGGTCGATGTCGTACTTGTATTCGTGCGACGCCTGCCGCAGCAGCGCCATCCCCTGCGCGTACGAGATGATTTTCGCGGCGTAGAGCGCGCGGCGGGTCGCGTCGATCACGTTCGCGCCCGGCTGACCGCCGGCGCTGCCGTTGACAGCGTGCGGGCCCGGGCAGCACTTTGCTTGCGGCGACACGTTCTGATTTCAAGGCCGACAGCAATCGCGCTTCGACGGCGGCATTCACGGTGGGAATCGGCGCGCCGACGTCGAACGCGTTCTGGCTCATCCATTTGCCGGTGCCCTTCTGTTGCGCCTCGTCGAGGATGAGGTCGACGAGCGGCTTCCCGGTTTCGCTGTCGACACGCTCGAGCACCCGTGCGGTGATCTCCACGAGGTACGAGCGAGCTCGCCTTCGTTCCACGCGGAAAAGACATCCGCGATCTCGCGGGCGGTCATGCCGGCGGCGCGCGACAGCACGTCGTACACCTCGGCGATGAGCTGCATGTCGCCGTACTCGATGCCGTTGTGCACCATCTTGACGTAGTGGCCCGCACCGCGCGGCCCCATGTACGCCACGCACGGCTCGCCGTCCTCAGCTTTTGCGGCCATCGCGCGCAGGATGGACGCCAACGCGTCCCACGCCTCGCGGGGCCCTCCAGGCATCATCGACGGCCCTCGCAGCGCGCCCTCTTCGCCGCCGGACACGCCCATGCCGACAAAGCGGAACCCAGCCGACGCGAGCTCATCTGCACGCCGATCGGTATCGCGGAAAAACGAGTTGCCGCCATCGATGAGGATGTCTTCGCGCTCGAGGTGCGGACGAAGGTGGGCGATGACGCTGTCGACGGGTGGACCTGCAGGCACCATCATCAGGACGCGCCGCGGCCGCTCCAGCACGGCCATCAGCTTTTCCGGCGCATCGGCGCTGCCGATGCTCGAGCCGCTCGACTGCCCGGCCGCGAACGCATGCGTCTTCGCGGCGTCGAGGTCGTAGCCCGCCACGGGAAATCCCTTGCTCGCGATATTGCGCGCGAGATTGGCGCCCATCACGCCAAGCCCGACGACTCCGATCTTGTAGGTCATCTATCTCCCAGGGCTGGCCTGAAGGCCAGCACTACGTTGTTGCCACTGGCTGGCCGCTTGGCACCTTGCACGGTCGGCGCGTCTGTACGCGATATAACATCTCTCCCGCGCGCGGGATGACGAGCGTCTTCGGATCGCCTTCGAAGTCGCGCGCGTCGACGGTGTTCGGATCCTTGTAACCCAGATTGATCAGGGCGCTGTGCTCTTTGGAAATACCGGTCGCCAGCGTCACCTCAATCCGCGGGCTCTCAACGCCGGCCGCGCATCATAGGTGCCGTTCCCTTTTACATGCGTCGAGTGCGCGAGGATACCGCCCGGATACTTCTTGAAGCGTTCCCACTGCCCGAGAAAGTAGTCCCGGCAGTGGTAGCCGACTTCCTCGATCATCCTGCCGTGCGTGCGGCTGACCTCCGTCACATGGGGCGCGTAGATGATCACTTCGCCATCGTCCGCGACCACAGGCTCGCTCTTGTACATGCCCTTTCCGGCCGTCCACAAGTCGTCGTACATGGAAGGCATGATCGCCAGGACGCGATCGTATGGCTCGTCCACCCACACGATGTGGCGCTTCGATGACAACAGGGCCGCCTGCCGCCACGCCTCATGAACGTCGCCGCAGAACATGCCGGCCACGCCGTGATGCGTGACGACGACGGCCAGCAGCGACAGCGGCGTGTCGAGCAGTGCCGCGGCACGATTGATCACGCCGCGCACGGCCGTGTCGATCGTGCCAATCACCGCGTACGACGTGATGAGCGCGCCGAGCCAGTGCGTGAAGTGAATGATCTCGGGGGCGGCAATGCCGGGAAACAGGTACTTCGCGCCGCCAGAGAAGCCCGCGACCTCGTGCGGAAACACCGGCCCGCAGATAAGTACGTGGTCGTACTCGGTGGCCAGACGATTGAGCGCAACCGGCACGTCCTGATTGAGGCGTCCGGCGGTGATATCGGCGATGTCGCGCGCGGGGATCGTCCCGAGCTGGGCGTATGTGGTGGGGTCGTCCCAACGGTGATTGAAGATGCGGCGCGCGCCTGCGCGGCCATTGATCACCGTCCGTCCGACGTGCGCAGTCAACTGCGCGTCGTTCATGGGCGTGTGCGTGCCGAGCGCGACGAGATAATCGAGCGCCGCGACGCGCGCACCGAGCTCGCGCTCGATCAGCTCGAACATCAACGGCATCGGCATCGTCCGCGTGCCGTCTGGAATGATCACGAGCACCCGGCGTCCGTCGACGGGCAGCGCGCCGAGGCCGTCGCGCGCAATGGCATCGAGCTCGTCAGGGCTCAAATAGCCGTCCGCCACGCCTGCCGACCGAGTCATTTCACACAGCATGTTGAGACGCTTCCGGCTATCGTAATTGCAATCACCGCCCGATGTTTCGCAGGGCCTGCTCGCCGAGCCGATCGCGCAACTGCGCAAGATAGAGGCTCGGAGGTGTCACGGGCACGCCCGGAGACTCGTGCGTTTCGGACGGGCTCTCGGGAATGGGAATCGATTGCCCGTGCCACAGGATCGGCGTGAACCGGCCGATGCACCCGATGCACCAGTTCTTCGCGCCCGGCGGCTGCTGAATCGAGCAGCACTTCCGCCTTTACGTTCCAGGCGACGGCCCAGCCGACGCTCCAGCCGTGGCCCGATCCGGCGTACTCCCGATTTGAAAACGCGATATTCGGCCGGCGATCGCTGCCGCCCGTGAATTCGCTGCTGTCCACGAGCAGGCCGGTCGCCCACCGCTGATGCGGGCGATGCCCGCGGTCGTGCTCCTGAAATTGAGGACGACGTTCGGACCGGTGACGCCGACCTGCGTCACGACGGGCCACACGCCTTCGCCAGTCACGCTCGATCGATCGAGCAGAATCTGCGTGCCGGACATCGCGACATCCGCGGGCGCCGCCGACGCGGTAAACGGCAGCGTGTGCCGGATGCCCACGCCTGTCGATCGTCACCCTCCGCACGGTCGATCCGAACGTCGTGCTGTTCTGCGTATCGACCGACACGATGTCCCTCACCCATCCGTCCATGACAGCGTTCATCGAGAGCAGCGTGTACTGCGCCTCGCTGATGGGTTTGTCCTGCGCGGGAACGGTTACGCGCAGCGACTCGACGCCGACCTGTTCGATTCGGCCCGGAAACGTGTACTTCGCAACGGACGCACCCGGCGGATTCAGATACGCGGCGTCGAACGAATCCGACAAGGGCACGTCGAAGGTAATGCGGTTGCCTTCAATCGACTTGATGGTCCGGTCGTGTGTGAGGACCGTGCCGGCTTTGAGCCATGTCTGGCGCTTGCCGTCGCGCTCGAGCGCGTGCATGTTCATGAAGCGGATCCACGCGTCGGTCGCCGCTCGCTGAATGACCACCGCATCGCCGACGCGAAACAGCGCGACCGCGTCGACGGTGACCGTGCTCGATCCAGCCGGCACATAGGCGTCGGTGATGATCGCACGGGTGGCATCCGGCTGCCACGTGCCCTGCTCCGGCCACAGTGAACACACGATGCGGCGCGCCGGTGACTCGAATCACCGTCCCATCCGCGCCCGATCCGCTTCCGCGGATGACGACGCCGCTCGCTGAGATCCGAAGGCTGCCCGCGACGTCGAACGTTCCCCGTTCGATCTGCACAGCGCCTCGAAATCCGCTCGCATCGGGCGGAAGCTTCGACACCTCGTCGATCGCCGCCTGAATCTGCGCCGTGTTGTCGCCGGCCGACGGCCTTCACGGTCCGCGCGATGCGGACGTCGGGAATCCGCACGCCGCCGCCTTTGTATCCGGCGTGCGAAAAATCCATGATGCGGTTCCCGCGCGCGTCTGCGGTGTACACGCAGGCGCCCGTTCGCGTCGGGATACACCCACTTCGACGTGCCCTGCGCTGTCAGAGCGGCCGCGGCGCTTACAAGCACCGCGGCCGCCACTGCGTACCTGCTATTCGCTCGTTTTCTCGTTCTTCGTTTTTGCGTATATTCCGTTAGAACCCGAATCTGAACCCCACCCTGAACAGACGCTCGTCGATGCCCTCGCGGCCGCTGTTTGCGGTGTTCGAGATGATGCCGAAGCTCGCCGCATTCGACGCGTTGGCTGAGGGATTGGCGAAGTGCGCCGTATTGGTCACGTTGAAAATCTCCAGGCGGAACTGGAGCGTGCGGCCGCGCCAAGCGCGAACTGGCGAAACACGCTCATGTCGAAATTGGCGTAACCCGGACCGCGCATGCTGTTGAAGCCCGCCGTTCCGAATCGACGCTCGGTCACTGGGCGGAACGCCGTCGTGTCGAACCACGGCTTGCCCGGTCCGATACCGCCGAGAATTTCGACCGTCGGCTTTCACCTGGTCGGCACACCTGGTTGCTGCCGTTCATGTCGAGCGACGTCGCGGCCGATTCGACGGTGAACGGCGTCCCCGAATACGCGCCGAACAACCCGTTCACCTGCCAGCCGCCGAGTATCGCCGATGCTGCGCCCGTCATTGCTCAGGTACCGCTTGCCTCGCCGAACGGCAGCTCGGCCACGAACGACGCCTGGAAGTTATGCGGACGGTCCTGCGGCAGCAGCGCCTCGTTCAGCTCGAAGTACTCGAGCGCCTGCACGCGCGGCGAGCCGTCGCTCAACGTGTCGCAGCAGATCCCGAAGGCCTTCGACCAGGTATAGGCGACGTTCGCCTGCAGTCCCTGTGCGAGGCGGCCGCGTCAGAGACGTCTGCAGCGAGTCGTAGTTGCTCCAGCCCGGGTTGCTGAGAATGCCGGTCGCGCCCGGTGCGGCCGAACTTCACAAACAGCGGACGGCCGGCATTGCCCGCGCCGATCACCTGGCCGGCGTTGGCATCCATGATCTGGTTGATGTCGCGCTGCCGCGTGGCGACGTAGCCCGCCTGGCCCGTAAATCCTCCAGGCAGCTCCGCCTGCACGGTCGCGTTCCATGAATGGATGTAACCGCGCTTCGGGCTTGTCCGGCAGCGCACGCGCGCTGACGTTCAACGGCACAGGAATAACCCCGCTGCTCACGTCGGGCACTGGAATCGGTGGGATCCCGTCGCTCAGCTTGCTCGTCGGCGCGAACGCGCTCGCCTGCGGAAGGCTGAGATTGATCGAGGACGGATAGTTGCCCAGCAGATTGCGCACGAACGCAAGCGGGTACGGGTCGTAGTTGATGCCGTAGCCGCCCCGCACGACGATGGCGTCGTTCAGCCGATACGCCAGGCCAAGCCGCGGAGAAATGTTGCCGGCGCCCATCTCATAGCCGCAGTCGGTCGGCGTCGCCGCGACTCCGCAGATCAGCATCTGGTTCGTATTGATGTCGTAGCGCTCCATGCCCGCGTGTCGTGCGCGTGCCCACGGGAAAATAGTCGTAGCGCATGCCGAGCGATGCCGTGAGCTTGCGCGTCGGCTGCCACTGATCCTTCACGAAGAAGCTGAACTGCCAATTGCGGCTTCTCGTGTACCCGTCCTCGAACGGGATGATGCCCTTCGACACGCCGGTGGGCAGCCCGAGCAGGAACGACGCGAAGGTGTTGAACTGGTTCACCGACGGGCCGCCCGACAGCGCCGTCGGTCCTCCGGCAAATACAAAGCTGCCCGGAGCCATTGCCGAGCTCGTTGCCGGTTCATCGCCTGTTTCACGATGTCGCCACCAAAGCGGAAGGTGTGCGCGCCCTTCGTGTATGTCGCGTTCGCCGTGTACTGCACCTGCCAGTTGTCGTCGACGTACGGCGAGTTGCGCACTGCCGGCATAACCGATAGCCGAATAGTTGGTGATGTCGAAATGCGGCCAGCCGCCAGCAACCGGTCAGTCCCGTTTGTGCCCGGAATGCCGAGGTAGTCGAGGCCGAGGTTCTCGTCGAGGCGGTCGGGCTCGGAGAGCACTTCGATCGTCGTGATGCCGGCATAGGTGTCGATCAGGAAATTCGTCGACAACACATACGAGCCGCTGCCAGTGAACGTATAGGTGTCACCGAGCCCGGTGCCAGCCTTCGCCGCCGTGTTGTTGATGGGAAGTCCGCCAAGCGCGCCGAACATCGCCGGGTTCTTGAAGTTGTACCGAGCCAGCCCGAGCCGCGCCGTGATGCCGAGCCGGCTCGTCGGGTTGTAGTTCATCTTCGCGTCGATGTTGTGGCGATCGAAGGTGTAGTCGCCCGTCGCGTAATAGTTGTCCACGAGCCCTGGCTGATTCGGCAGCGGAAGATCGGCGATGAGCTTCTGCACGATTGGATCGAACCGCGTCGCGCGGAATCATGTTGCCGGCAAACGCCGTCCGGCCCGCCCCGGTCGATGCGTTACCGGTCGCGGGATCGTAGATAGGCGTCGGTGATGCGGAAAAATCGCCGTTGCGCATCGCCGCCGTCGGCACCGTACCGAATCGCTGCGCGAGCTGCTTATCGAAGGTGCCTTGGTAGCTGCCGAAGAAAAAGAGCGTGTTGCGAACGATGGGCCCGCCGACCGTGCCGCCGAACTGGCTCTGCCGCGCTTGCGGCTTGTCCTCGGTCGGCCGGCAGGAAGTACGGCCGCGATTTCATCGCTTCGTTGTAAGAAGTATTCGAACGCCGACCCGTGCAGCTGGTTCGTGCCGCTCTTGATCAGCACGTTGGCCGACATGCCACCCGGACAATCCCTGATCCGCATCGAACGTGCTCGTCGTGATGCCCACCGACTCGATCGCTTCGAGAGCGGGGACGTAGGCAGCAACATGGGCAGCCAGAGGTTGTTCGAGATGGCGCCCTCGATGCGGATCGCATTGGCGTTGCGCGTCGTGCCGTTCGAGCTGAAAGCCAGCCCGCGCGCCGGGTTCACAGCGACCGAATGCATGTTCTCCGGCGGCGAGATGCCAGGAACGGTGACGAACAGGTTCTGGTAGTTGCGTCCGACCGGCACCGGCAGGTTCTCCAGCTGTGTCGGCCGGGATGCTCGGTGCGCACATCGGCGCGGTCTGTCTGCAGCACGGCAACGCCGGCGCTGACCGTCACGCGTGTCGGTAACTGGCCCACTTCGAGCAGGCTGTTCACGCGCAGGACGTTGTCTTCGGCCACGCGCACGCCTGTGGTGACGGAATTCCTTGAAGCCAGAAATGTTGACGCGCACTTCGATAGCTGCCCGGAGGCAGCGGTCGCGAACGTGGCTGTGCCGATGTCATTCGACGTGGCGCTTCGCGTCACGCCCGTGTCAGTATTTCGTGATCGTGACCTCGGCACCAGGAACCGCTCCGGCGCTCTGATCGCGCACGTCGACGATGATCGAGCCGTAGAGAACCTGTGCATTGAGGCGGGCCGTGCGAGGTGAACGCAATGATCAGCAACAAGGATGCCGCGAACAGGCTGTGCGTTTCATGATGAATACTCCAGTCGATGTGTTGAGATTCTGATATATTGCACTTTACCGCTAAAGTAAACTCGTTTTCCCGCGACTTACCTTGACTCCGTGCTGGGCTTTCTAGAATCGCTGAATCTCAGACGAAAGTCGCGCAGCGACTATCTGTAGAAAGGACGTGTGTATGAATCGTCGCGTGTTCACCAAAACGATCCTCGCCGGCGTCGGCGCTGCGGCGCTTCCCGATTTTGGCTTCGCTCAGGCGCCCGCCAAGAGGCTGAAGATCGGCATCACGATGCTGATTTGGGGCGCCGTTCCGCGAACGCCGGAGAATCTCGAGCCCTCGCTGAAGGACGCAAGTGAGCTGGGATACCACAGCTTCGAAACGTTCGCGTCGATCCTCGAGGATTACGACAAGAAGGACGCACTTGGTCCGTTACTGGCCAAATACCCGATTCCGCTGAAGTCGGCCTTCGTGACGGTGAACCTCACCGATCCTGCGCAGCGCAAGGAGCAGATCGACATGCTGCAGCGCTATGCGAAGGTGCTGAAGAAGCACGGCGGCAGCTACCTGGTGCAGTCGCCCAACGGCCCGCGCAAGGGCTACGTGTTTTCGGAGCACAAGGCGAACATCATCGCGGCGCTGAACGACTACGGCAAGGCGGTGAACGACATCGGTCTTGGCACCGGCCTGCATCAGCACACCGGCACGGTCGTGGAAACGCGCGAAGAAACCTATGAAGTACTGAACGCGATCGACACGCGCCACATGCACTTCGCGCCCGACATCGGCCAGGCGCAGAAGGGCGGCACGGACGCCGCGCAGCTCGTCAAGGATTTCGCGAAAATCATCGACCACATGCACCTCAAGGACTTCAGCGGATGGGAGCACATGGGCGGCTACACCCCGCTCGGCGAGGGTAAGGTCGACCTCAAATCGGTGCTCGAGACGATGGAGAAAGCCAACCCGAACGCGAACATCATGCACGAGCTCGACGGCTCCGCGAACATGCCGTACACGCCGCGCCAGACCGCCGAGATCAGCAAGAAGTACTTGCAGTCGCTCGGTTACACGTTCCGCTCATAAATCAGGGGCACAGCATGCCGTGAACGCGACCTCGTCGCGTTCGCGGCTTCTTCCAACGCGGGCCTGCCCGCGGCTTACCAGGAAAAACTATGAGACTCAAAGGAAAGAAAGCGCTCATCACCGGTGCGAGCCGCGGTATCGGCCGCGGCATCGCCGAGGTCTTCGCCGAGGAAGGCGCGGACGTGGCTGTCAACTACATCGAAAGCGCGGCGCCGGCCGAAGACGTGGTGAAAGGCGTTCGGGCTCTCGGCCGCAAGGCCGTCGCCGTGAAGGGTGACGTCGCCAAGCGCGCCGACGTCGAGGCGATGATCGACAAGGCGTGGAAAGAGCTCGACGGGCTCGACATCCTCGTCAACAACGCCGGCATCGAGACGATCGTGCCGTTTCTGGAGCTCACCGACGATCAGTGGACGCGCCTGGTCGACGTCAACCTTCGGGGCCCGTGGCTCTGCTCGCAGGTGTTCTGCCGGAAGGCGATTGCCGAGAAGCGCAAGGGCAGCATCGTGCACATCGGCTCCATTCAGGCGGCGAAAGTGCTGCCCGGCCGCACGCACTACGCGCCGACGAAGCTCGGCCTCGAAGCGCTCACGCGCAACATGTCCGCCGAAGTGACGCCGCTGGGCATCCGCGTCAATTGCGTGCATCCCGGGTTGATCGACACCGACATGACGGCGTGGGTCATGAAGAGCCCCGACATCCTTCCGCTCGTGCTGCAGCAGATTTCGCTCGCCCGCGCGGGCGGCCCGCGCGAGATCGGACATGCCGTCGCATTCTTCGCCTCAGACGAGGCGAGCTATCTGACCGGGCAATCGGTTCATGTCGATGGCGGCTGGCAAGGCAAATAATCGATACCTGCATTGGTAGATTGACGATTGGCGGATTGTTAGATTGTTGGCAGATTGAGATTGGAAGATTGGCAGATTAAATGACACGGCTGATTGACTTAAGCATGGAAGTCTTCCAGGGGATGATGACCTATCCCAATGTCGCCAAGCCGGTCATCGTCGAAATGGAAACCTACAGCCAGATGGCGCAGAGCATCGGCACCGACAAGTTCGGGGTGAATGAGATCACCAATCACTGCATGATCGTCACCGGCGATCACATCGGCACGCACATCGATTCGTGGGGCCACGTCAATCCGACGGCGCCGCGCGCCGAAGGCATTCCCATCGAGTATTGCTACGGCGACGGCGTGGTGCTCGACCTCACGCACAAGGCGGCGGGCGACGAGATCACCGTGGCCGATATCGAAGAGGCCGAAACGAAGCTCGGCGGGTACAGAATCAAGGCCCTCGACATCGTCCTGCTGCGCACCGATGCCGCCAGGAAGCGCTTCGACAAGGCATATCTGACGGACCACCCGGGCATGACGAAAGAGTCGGTGCACTACGTGCTCGACCGGGGCGTGAAGGTGATGGGGATCGACGCCATCGGCTTCGACCCGCCGGTGGCCAAGATGTTCGAGCGGAAAAAATTCTGGGAGGCGCATCGGGTGATGCGCGAGCGCGAGTACTATCACCTCGAGAACATGTGCAACCTGCACGAGATCCCGGCGCCGTACCATTCCTTTACCGTCAGCGTGCTGCCGATCAAGTGGCGCGGCGCGTCGGCGGCGCCGGTAAGAGCCGTGGCGATAATCGGGGTCTGACCCCCGCGCGTAGACGATCATGGGGTCTGACCCCCGCGAGAAGTACGGGGGTCAGACCCCGTTAAGGAGCATCATGAAGCAGCATACAAGACCGGCATCACGATCATCGCCGTCATCGCCGTCCTGGCGCTCACGCAGTGGGCGCTGCAAACGGCAAGCTCGGCGCAGTCGCGCGCGACGGTGCAGGCGCCGATGTACCAGGTCGATCCGTTCTGGCCAAAGCCGTTGCCGAACAACTGGGTGATGGGCTCGGTCGTCGGCCTCAGCGTCGACTCTCGCGATCACATCTGGATCACGCATCGCGGCAACGTCGCGCCGAAGGAAGCCGGCATGGTGGCCGGCAGCAACGGCACGCAGCAGCCGGGCGGTTCTCCTCCGCCGCAGCCGGGCGACAAGCGCCGGATCTCGTCGATCTGCTGCGACGTCGCGCCGCCGGTCCTCGAGTTCGACATGGCAGGCAACCTCGTCTCGTCATGGGGCGGGCCCGGCCCCGGCTATCAGTGGCCGGCCTCGATGCACGGCATCACGGTCGACGGCAAAGACAACGTGTGGCTCCCGACGAACCAGGGCCACCAGATGTTGAAGTTCACGCGGCAGGGAAAATTCCTGTTGCAGATCGGGCGCGAAGGGCAGAGCAAGGGCAACACGGATACGGCGAATCTGAACCGCGCGGCCGAAGCTGAAGTCGATCTCGCCGCGAACGAGGTGTACGTCGCCGACGGCTACGGCAACCGCCGCGTGATCGTGTTCGACGCCGATACTGGCGCGTACAAGCGGCACTGGGGCGCGTACGGCTCGAAGCCCGACGACGCCGATCCGGGCCCGTACGACCCCGCCGCGCCGCTGCCAAAAGTGTTCCGAACCGTGCACTGCGCGCAGATCGCCAACGACGGTCTTGTCTATGTCTGTGACCGCGCGAACGACCGGATCCAGGTGTTCAGGAAAGACGGAACCTTCGTGAAGGAGGCGCAGATCGCGAAGGACACGCTCGGCGACGGCGTCGTGTTCGACATCGCGTTCTCGCGCGACACGCCGCAACGCCACGCGTTCGTCGCAGACGGCGCGAACCACCGCGTCTGGACGATGCTGCGCGAACCACTGCAGGTAGTGAGCCACTTCGGCCAGGGCGGCCGGTATCCCGGCCAGTTCTACTCGGTGCACAACATCTCGCTCGACTCGAAGGGCAACGTCTATACGGTGGAAACCTACGAAGGCAAGCGGCTGCAGAAGTTCAACTACAAGGGCATCGGGGCGGTGGCGGCGACGACGAACTGACGCGTAACGAAATAGAAAGTACGAAAGTAGAAAGTACGAAAGTGGAAAGTGGAAGAACCGGAGGGCGCTGGAATAGAATTCCGGCGCCTTTCGTCTTTGTGCCGCACCTCATGCGTAGTGCCGAGCTTCAGCTCGGCCGTGATGGAGATGACATGGCCAAGATGCCTGAGCTCAAACCGCAGCCGACGCCACAGGCCGTGGTTGACGAGCATCTCGACGCGTTGAACCGCGGCGATTGGAATCGCCTGATGGCGCAGTATCCAGACGACGTCGAGATCTTCCTGCCGGGCGGCGTGGTCATCCGCGGCCGCGAGGCCGTTGGAGAAGCGTTCGCCGGCCTCGTGATGCCGTTCAAGGACGGCGGCCTCCTCGGCGTGATCTTCACACCCGAGCACACCTCTACGGTGGGCAACACCGTGAACGTGCAGTGGAGAACCGACGCCGACGTCCTGAGGGAGCCATACCGCGGAGCCGACGCGTATGTGACGCGGAATGGACTGCTGGCAGCACAGGTGAGCACATTTCGATATGAAGGCACTGAACGAAAAACGTAAAACGTAGAACGAATAACGAGCAGAGATCACATATGGCAGACCGAGACAAGGTCCTTGATCAGTTTTTCGGCGATGCGACGACTCCGATCGAGTGGGCCAGCGAGGACGAAAAGAAGCTGCACTTCTGGCTCGACGACCTGCACTGCCCGCAGCCGATCTCGCCGATGTGGTTCGACATCGGCGGCTGGTGGCTGACCTGCGGCTACATGTACCGCCGGTTCGGCGTGCCATTCGGCAAAGACTGGGTCGCGAAGACGGTCAACGGCTACTTGATGAGCGCCGTCGTGCCGAGGCCGGCGGACGAAGAGGCCGGGCTGTGGGCGTACTACAACATGGTGATGCCGGTCTACGCCGACAAGTTCCTCGACTGGTGGAAGCGGCGGTACCTGCCCGAGATTCTGCGCAACTTCGAATATCTCGACACCTTTCCGATGGACACGGCATCGCTGCCCGAGCTGATGATCCTGCTGGAAGAGGCCATCGACATCCAGGAGCGTCACTGGCGGCTGCACTGGATGCTCAACCTCGCGCAGTTCCAGGCCTCGATTACGTTCGAGAGCATCCTTATTCCACTGATTGGCGACGTGCACAAGCCGCTGGTCGGCCGCATCCTCATCTCGGACGAGGACCGCAACTGGGATTCGGTACGCGAGCTCTGGACGCTGAAGGAGAAGGTGAAGAAAAGCCCGGCGCTGAGGCGCGCGTTCGACGAGAACGAAACGGCCGACGGCGTCCTGCGCGCGCTCGGGACATCTGAGGAGGGTCGCAACCTTCTCAAGGATGTCGACAAATACAAAAACGAGTACGGCAACAAGTCGATGTACGCGCACGAGTACATCTACACGACCTGGCGGGAGAACCCGACCCCGATCATCGAGGCGCTTCGCGGCTACCTGCTCTCGGATTACGACTGCGAGAAAGACGTGCGCCAGCTCCGCGAGAACCGTGAGGCGGCGATCAAGGAAATGTGGTCGCTGGTGCCTCCGGCCACATCGCAGGAAGACAAGGACAAGCTCAAGACTGCGCTCGATCTCGCGCTGAAGATGACGCCGCTCACGCCGGATCACCATTTCTACATGGACCAGGGCACGTACGCGCGGATGCGCCTGGTGCTGATGGGCGTCGGACGGAAACTTGTCGAGCTCGGCGGGATCGATCAGGCCGATGACATCATGTTTCTGAAGTACGACGAGCTTCGACAACTCAGCGCGAATCTCACGACGTTCGACGCGCGATCGATCGTCAACGAACGGCGCCGGGCGCGAGAGGCCGCATTCGCTGTCAGACCCCGGCTGTGGGCCGGGACGATTACCGACTGGTCGATGTACGGCGAGCCCTACAAACAGGTACTCTGGGACTGGCCGGGCATTTACGAGCGCTCCAAGAGCTCGGCGGCGCTGCCATCGGGAACCGTCAAAGGGCTCGGTGCGTCCGCCGGTGTCTACGAAGGCCCGGCGCGCGTCGTCGAGTCGGCCGAGCAATTCGACCAGGTGAAGAAAGGCGACGTGCTCGTCTGCAAGATGACGAGTCCATCATGGGTCGTGCTCTTCACGAAGATCGGCGGTCTCGTCACCGACTCGGGCGGCGCCCTTTCTCATCCGGCGGTGGTATCGCGCGAGTTCGGGATTCCAGCCGTCGTCGGTACACGAACGGGAACGCAAGCCATCAAAACAGGTCAGCGCGTGCGGCTGAACGGAGCGTCTGGTCTTGTTGAAATCCTCGGCTGAAACAGTCGTCGCTTTCGGTGACCTGCCTGCAGAGGCCACGCCGATTGCCGGGGGCAAGGGCGCCAGCCTGAGCCGGATGGCGGCGGCAGGCCTTCCCGTGCCGCCCGGATTCGTTGTCGCCGCGGGGGCGTTTTCCGACTTCCTGGACGCGTGCGGAGGCGCCGCCATGATCGCCGGCGTGACGAACGATCTCGACGTCGATGACCGTCGGGCTGTCGAGCACGCAGCAGAACGCATCCAGCAGCTGATCGTCTCCACTCCCCTGCCGGTCCCGCTTGCGCGAGCGATTCTGGCCGCGCACAGGAAGCTGGAACATGGCGACCTCGTCGCCGTCCGTTCGAGCGCCGTCAGCGAAGACGGGCTCACGGCAAGCTTCGCAGGCCAGCAGGAGAGCTATCTGAACGTGAGCGCTGACGCCGTGCTCGATCGCGTCCGCGAATGCTGGGCGTCGTTTTTTTCACCGCGCGCGCTCTTCTACCGCGCGCAGAAGGCCGTGCTGGCGGATACGCGCATGGCGGTCGTCGTGCAGGAGATGGTTCAGGCCGACAAGAGCGGCGTGATGTTCACCGTCGATCCGATTCGTAACCGGCGCACGTGCATGGTCATCGAAGGCGCACCTGGCCTTGGCGAAGCGATCGTGTCCGGAGAAGTAACGCCGGATCACTACGTGGTGTCACGGGATGACGGCTCTGTCCTCGAGTCCTTCATACCCGATGAAGAACGCAGCCGAGTGCTGTCGGATCAGGAGCTGGACGGGCTGCGAATGCTCGGATTGCGGCTCGAAGCGTTTTTCGGATCTCCACAGGACGTGGAATGGTGCTCGCGGGCGGGCGAGCTGCTGCTGCTCCAAAGCAGACCGATCACCACGCTGGGCGCACATGGGTGATCGACGAACGGAGTCGCCGCTCATCCCGCTCGGACGACTCTGGGTAGCGGAAAACTATCCGTACAACAGCACGCATCTTCTCAAATCGCTCGACTGGCTCGATCGCCTCGCGCCCGATGCGTCGGATGCCGTTCGTCTGGCAACGCTCACGCATGACATGGAGCGCGCGTTCGGAGGGCCGGACGCCATCGCCATCAAGTTGAACGATCGTGCGTATGAGGAAGCCCATTCGAATCGGAGCGCGAAAATCGTCGGCGAGTGGCTTCGCGCAAACGGCGCGCAGGAGGACCTCGCCGACGGCGTCGAAGCGCTGATTCGTGTGCACGAATGGGGCGGGTCGCCCGACGCGAACCTCGTGCAGGCCGCTGACAGCCTGAGTTTTCTCGAGACCAACATCGATCTGATGCTCGGGTTCGCACGGACAGGCAAATATCCGAAAGCCGAGGTCGCGCTCAAAATCGACGCGATGTACGAGCGCATCCAGCTGCCCGCCGCGAGAGAGCTGGCGCGCCCCATGTGGGAGCAGCGCGAAGTTGCGGTTGATGGGGTCTGACCCCCGCGTTAGCACGGGGGTCAGACCCCTTTATCTGCGTCCCGAATCACTCGACGAGCTGCTCGCGGTGCTGCACACCCACGGGCCAGGACGCGCGACTCCTTGCCGGAGGCACGGATCTTCTGGTGCGCCTGAGAAAAGGCTTCGAATGGCCCTCGGTCATCGTCGATGTGAAACGGGTCGCGGAGCTGCGCGCTGATGTCGCCGAGATCGATGGATGCATCCGCATCGGCGCACGGACGGTGATGACAGATGTAATTGAGGACCGCCGCATCCGTCAGCATTTCCCTGCGCTGGTCGATGCCGCGCGGACGGTCGGCTCGGTTCAGATTCGCAATCGCGCAACCCTTGCCGGCAACCTGTGCAATGCATCGCCGGCCGCCGACACAGCGCCAGTGCTCCTGGCGCACCGTGCCAGCCTCAATCTCGTCAGTGCGGGCGGCACGCGGCAGATGCCGTTGGATGACTTCTTCACCGGTCCCGGGCGAACCGTGCTGGCGCCGGGCGAGCTGGTCGCGTCGATCGATCTCCCGCTCCCAGTCCCGCGCACGGGCGGAGCGTTTGGCCGGCTCACGCGGCGGCATGGAGTCGATCTCGCGATCGTCTGCGTCTGTTGCGTCGTTCGGGAATCAGGCGAGGCCCGTTTTGCCTTTGGCGCCGTCGGGCCCCGCCCGTTCGTCGTCACGTCGCGCCTGGATGCACCGCTCGACGATGTGTGGACGCACGCGCGCCCTATTTCAGATGTACGCGCGAACGCGGATTACCGGCTCGCGATGCTGCCGGTCCTGACGCGGCGGGCATTGAGGGAGGCCGTGGGGCGGATGCGCGAGGCGTCGGAAGGCGCATGACGATCACGCTGACCGTCAACGGAACGGTCCGGACCATCGACGTGCAAACCCACCACTCGCTGCTCGAAGTGCTGCGTGATCAGCTGAACCTGACCGGCACAAAGGAGTGCTGCGCCGAAGGCGAATGCGGATCCTGCACGGTGCTGCTGAACGGCCGCGCCGTCAACGCGTGTCTCGTGCTCGCGGCGGAGTGCGACGGCGAGAACGTCGCGACGGTCGAAGGGTTGGCACTGCACGGACAGCTCGATCCCGTCCAACAGGCGTTTGTCGAAAGCGGCGCCGTGCAGTGCGGATTCTGCATTCCGGGCATGGTCGTCGCCGCCACGTACCTGCTGTCGACCAATCCCTCCCCGAGCGAAGACGAGATCAAGGAAGGACTCGCCGGAAATTTATGCCGCTGCGCGGGCTACAGCCGCATCATCCAGGCTGTCGAGCTCGCGGCGAAGAGACGGACGGCATAGGTCCCGCACGACATGGCCATCATCGGCTCCTCACTTCCACGGCTCGGCGCCATCGAGCGCGTGACGGGCGCTCAGCAATACGCCGCCGACGTTCGCCTCGACAACACGCTGCACGTCAAGCTGGTTTCAGTGGACTGCGCGCATGCACGGATCGTCGCCGTTCACAAAGGCGAGGCCCTTGGCGTTCCGGGAGTGCGCGGCGTCTTCACGGCGCACGACTTGCCGCAGCCTGTTCCACGGTACGGGCCGGTCTTCGCCGACCGGCCGATGCTCGCCGTCGGGGAAACGAAATTTTCGGGCGAGCCGGTGGCGGCCGTCGTCGCAGAAACGAAGGATGCGGCGAGCCGCGCGGCGAAGCTCGTTCGCATTGATATCGAGGAGCTCCCTGCCGTCCTGTCGATCGAGGCCTCGCTCGATGCGCAGGCGCCGCTCGTCCAGGATACGGATCTGCGGCCACGACGATCCGCTTGCGGCCACGAACACGCTTCGCCAATGGCAGTTCGGATGGGGCAACGCAGCCGGCGCCACCGCCGATCTCGTCATCGAGCGCGACTACGCGTTTCCGATGGTCACGCACTTCGCGATCGAGCCGCACGCGTTTCTCGCGGCCGCCGACGCGAACGGCGTCACGATCTGGAGCCCGACGCAGCATCCCTACGTGCTCCAGCGTGTGGTGGCGGCCGCTCTTCAGTGGCCGATCGCGAGAGTCCGGATTATCGCCCCCGATCCCGGCGGCGGCTTCGGCGGCAAAGGGTGGCCGAAGGTCGAGCCGCTGATGGCGTGGCTGGCGATCAGGCTCGGCCAGCCGGTGCGGCTGGTGCTGACGCTCGAAGAGACGTTTCAAGCCGCGCGCCGCACGTCTGCCCGCATCCACGCGCGCACAGGCTTTGCGAGCGACGGACGCATCATCTTCCAGGACATCCAGGCGGACTTCCTGCTCGGCGCCTACGCCGACATCGGCACGCGTGTCGTCAGCAAGGCCAGCTATTCGGCGTGCGGCCCCTACCGCGCCGAGCACGCGCGCATCACCGCGCGAGCGCTGCTCTCACACACGACCCCAAGCACGGCGTTTAGAGGATTCGGCACGCCGCAGGCGTCATGGGCTGTCGAATCACAGCTGAACGAAGCGGCCGCCGCGCTCGGCATCGATCCGGTGGAAATTCGACAACGCAACCTGCCCGCAAAGGGAGAGGCGTTCAACCCGCGCGATACGCCGGCCGATGGCGAATGGCACAGCGTGCTCGCGACAGCCGCCGGCGCAATCGACTGGAACGCTCCGCTTGCGCCGAATCGCGGGCGCGGCATCTCGCTCGGGTTGAAAAGCTCGTCGACCGCGTCCCGTTCGGTTGCCATCGTGCGCCTGCACTTCGACGGCAGCGCGTCCGTCATTTGCGGCACGTCCGACATGGGCCAGGGCGCGCGCACCATCATGATGCAGATTGCCGCGCAGGAGCTCGGCCTTGCGCCCGATCGCATCGCCGTTGTGATGGGCGACACCTCGGTCGTTCCGTTCGACTCGTCGACGTCGGCCAGCCGCTCCACCGTCTTCATGGGCAACGCGGTGATCGACGCGTGCGACAGCGTCAAGAAGCAGCTGCGCAAGATGGCCGAGGCCAATCCGGCGGCCCGCGGGATGCCGACCGCCGACCTGCTGAAGGCGCACTTCGGACCGACGCGCGGAGAGGTGATCGGCATCGGCGAAGCGGGAAACGCGTACGAGCCGGATC
Organism: Vicinamibacterales bacterium; assembly: GCA_963802345.1. Classification (GTDB taxonomy): domain Bacteria; phylum Acidobacteriota; class Vicinamibacteria; order Vicinamibacterales; family JAMQPK01; genus JAMQPK01. The sequence goes on along the minus strand of CAWDIK010000018.1, from coordinate 55,415 downwards.
ATCCCCTCGGCGGGCGCGCCGCCTTCTGGGAATTGATGGGCGCAGCCTGCGAGGTCGGCGTGGATCCCGAAACCTGCGAAGTGACGGTTCACAAGCTGGTGCTCGTCAGCGACGTGGGCAAAGCGCTGAACCCGGATCAGGTCGACGCGCAGGACGAAGGCGCAGCCGTGATGGGGCTCGGGCACACGCTCATGGAACAATTGATTCTCGGCGCCGACGGCCGGATTCTGAATCTCGGATCGCTCGACTACCGAATTCCTTCGGTCAAAGATGTTCCGCTCGAGCTCGACACGCACATCATCGAGAACGCGGACGGCCCGGGACCATACGGCGCGAAAGGCGCCGGCGAAGGCGGCACGCTTGCGGTGGCGGCAGCGATCGGCGCCGCCATAAATCAGGCGGCCGGTGTCGCGATACGTGACTTGCCGCTCACGCCCGAGAAAATCTGGCGGGCTCGTAACGAAAAAGGCAGAACGAAAAACGAATAGACCTCGTGCGGCGCTAACATGCGCCTGGCAGCCCAGAGAATCGAATTTCGGACGAGCATGCGGTACGCCGGATTCCGGTGCGTCTCGCGAGACGCGCCCGGCTGGATGCACACCACTCTCGCGGTTGGATGCACGCCAATCCACGCGATGGTCGAATCGCTGCCGCTGTGAGAGGTCAGGAGCAGCGGCGTGATTTTCGCCGACTGCCACATGTTCTTGTAGACCTCCTCATTTCCCAGCGTGAATGGCGCGACATTGCGGAGGATAGGATGTTTGCCGGCCAGGCGAACGTCGAGCTTGGCCGCGGTAGAGACGGCACTCGACTTCTTCCCGTTCTGGTTGTCGAGCACGAGAAGCCCGCCTGTCACCTCTTCGTACCACCACGGCCAGTCCTGATTGTCGCCGAGCGAATGGTGCAGCAGCACGAATCCACGCCCGGCCTCTACCGCCTGACGCGCCAGCGCGCGCGTGGCTTCGGGCCAGTTCATCTGATCGTTCAGCACCAGCACGTCATAACCGGGATGCGGCCGGCCGCCGCTCGGCTCCCACGGGTAGTCGGGCGGCTCGTCACGTTCCGTGCCTCCGCCAAGCGCGCCTCTTCCGGCGGCAGGGGCGCCGCTTCGTGCGGGCTGCGGGGGTGTTGGCAGCAGTGCGGCGAAGCTCGCGGGCTGATCGATGGGCCAGATTTCCATGCCGAAGAACATCGGGTCGAGAAACATCTCCTGAAGAGTCGGAGGGTAAGGTTTCCCGCCGGTGGTCAGCTGGACCCACACCTGCGTCTTCGTCACTGCCTGCGCGCCAACGAGCTTGGTCGCCATCACGGCGGCTCCCGCCGCGAGGAAACCGCGTCGTGAAGTGCCACGTGCGCTGAGGTTCTTTTCTGTCGGTGCCATTGATGTGTCCCGCTGTCGCTAGGACAGCCGGCCTCCAGCCCACTGGACCATCCGGTGAACGATCTCGCGGTAGTTCGGGTCCTGGCACACGTGCCGTGTGTGCCCCGGCTGCAGACAGGCCACCCGGGCTTTCTGGTGTGGCCCGACCCAGCCGACTGCCGGGTTGTTGAACGAGGGATCATCCGATTCGAACAGCACGGTTGATTTCGGCGAGATCCACATGTTCGGGAAGGTTTCGTCCCATGGAAGCATGAACGGTTCGAGGCCGCGCACGATCGGGTGAGTGCCGACGGGCTTGATCGTCTGCCGCACGAACTGCTTGAGGCGTGCCTGTGTCTTCATCCCCTGGGCATTGGCGTTGTACAGGTAGCAGCCGATCACCTCTTCGCTCCACCAGGCCCACGCGTCGTTGTTCGTGCCGACCGCGTGGTGCAGGACGATGAGCCCTTTTCCCGCGTCCAGGTGCTTGACCATGTTCGCGCGATCGCGCTCTGGCCACTGCCCCGTAATCCAATCGTTGGTGACGATGACATCCGGAGCGTCCGGACCGCCGACGCGATCGAATGCGTTCGGGTGCGGCAACACTACCGGGTCAACGTCGCTGAAGAGCGGATCCTCGAACATCGCGTACATCTGCAGCGGCGAGGTATGGCCGCCCCCGGTGAACTGCACTCGCAGCCGCTGCCCGCGCGGCGTCTGTGCATGCACGGCGGCGGTCGCCGCAGCTCCGGCGAGCGCGCCCGGCAGAGCAACGCTGCCGACGGCAGAACCGAGAAAACTGCGCCGCGAGAGGATCGACATGTGATCTCCTTGCTTGCTCGATTATCGATAATTGAGCGCCTAGCGGCGGAGAATATACCAGCAGCCGTTGCGGACGCAACGACCAATGTCTTCGCGCCGGCGTCGCATGTTACGATGCCGATTCAAACATGGCGTGCAAAGGGAGGTCGCTATGAAGCAGTGCGTGTTCGCTCTGTTGCTGGGTACCGTTCTCTCAGCGCAGTCCGCCGATACCATCGAATCGCACGTGGCCGCGGCACAGGCGCTCAACGCCGCGAGCCCAACGGCCCTCATCAATCTGTGCACGCCCGAGCAGGCATCGCGCGCGAACCCGCCGCCGCGGCGCGGTGGCCAGCCGGGCGCCGCGCAGCAGCCCGCTGGGCCTCCCGACCGATCCCGCTGGGCGCGCGAGCCGATGAAAGTATTCGACAACCTGTACTACGTCGGCGAGCGCGAATACTCGTCGTGGGCGGTGACGACATCGGCCGGGATCATCATCATCGATCCGATCTACGACTATTCAGTCGAAGAGCAGGTCGTCGGGGGATTGAAGAAACTCGGACTCGATCCCGCGCAGATCAAATACGTCGTCGTCAGTCACGCGCACCGCGATCACGCGGGTGGCGCGTGGTACCTGCAGGAGCGGTTCGGCGCTCGCGTCCTGCTGACCGCGCCCGATTGGGACATGCTCGAGCGCAACAAGCAGAACTGGCCGAAGCCGAAGCGCGACATGGTCGTCGCCGATCGCCAGCAGCTCACGCTCGGCGATACGACGCTGACGTTCATCCACACGTTCGGTCACACGCCGGGGACGATGTCGACGCTCGTGCCGGTCAAGGACAACGGCAAGCCGCACGTTGCGGCGTTGTGGGGCGGAACTGGGTTCAACTTCACTATTACGCCGCAGCAGCCGGCGTCGCACTGGTTCGACGCGTACATCGCGTCGGCGCAGCGATTCAGGGAGGCGGCGGCGAAAGCGGGCGCGGACGTGTTTCTCTCGAATCATCCGAGCTGGGACGGCTCAGACGAGAAGATGGCGAAGCTGGCCAAGCGCGCCGCCGGCGAGCCGCATCCCTACGTGATTGGCGCGAAGAACGTGCAGAACTATTTCACGATCGCTGAACACTGCGCCCAGGCGGGAAAGCTTCGCGCCAAATAGAGGGGTCAGACCCCTCTTACCGTCCTGCTTAAATGTCTGACTTTTAACTCCCGGATCACTCCATCCCACTTGTTGAGGATGAAGATTCTCCCGTCAGGACCTTCGCCATACCGGAGATCGGCGCGCGTCGGCGGCTTCTTGCCCTGCTCGGCGGTCCTGGCCTTCACCAGATCGAACAGGTTCTTCGTCTGCCCTTTGTCGTTGAACACGATTCGCCGGATCGCATCCTGCCCGCCGTTGCGCGGGAGTTTGTCGACGTTGACGTAGAACATCTCGCCGGAGGGGTTGTCGCCGAACAACAGCAGGTTCGACAATTTCTTCAGCCGGTCATGTCGGTACACGTAGCCCATGGTGACCGCCGAGCTGTTCTGCAGCAGCGGATCGAGCTGCGCAAACTCCACGACGGGATACGTCACTTTCGGATCGCTGCGCGGAGTGTCCAGGCTCACTTCGGACCCGTTCACGAAGCGGAAGCTACCTTCCCAGATTCGCCAGCCGAGGTTCGCGCCTTTGGGTACCGTCGTCACCTCTTCGGCAATCCCCTGGCCGATGTCGGCCATATACATCGTGCCGGTCTTCGAGTCCCAGGCGAATCGCTGCGGGTTGCGCGCGCCGTACGCGTAGATCTCGGCCGAGGGTGTTCGGATCGTTGTCGTTTGCGAAGGGGTTGTCCTTCGGAATGCCGTATTTGCCGTTCGCGCTGTTGTTGCCGAGCGGATCGATGCGGAGAATCTTGCCGAATGAGCTGGCGAGATTCTGCGCGACGTTCTGCGGATCGCCGCCGCTGCCGCCATCGGCATTCCCCAGATACAGCAGACCGTAGTCGGCGCTTCCGCGCCGCGCGGTCGGATCGAAGCCGAGCTGTCCCCCGTTGTGATTCACGTACGGACGCTGCCACCGCATCAGCTCGCGCGGGGCGTTGCCATCGTAAGTAGCGGCCGCAGGATTCTTCGCCGTCCACTCGAGGAGCACGGCATGATGCGAAACCTTCGTGCCCGGCGCATGAAGCCAGTCAGGCGTCGGCGTGATGTTCGAAGTGTCGGTGTAGGTGTAGATCTTTCCGTACCCGCGCGACCCGCGACGATTGAAGTCGGGGTGGAACGCAAAGCTCTGGAACCCGCGCTCGAAATTCTGGAACTGCACCTGGATGTTCCACCGCGGATCCTGGTGGTCGAAGTACGGTGTCACCGTTTTACCGTCGTTGCTTACGGTGTAGAGCGCGCCGTGCATGTCGTTGACGAACAGGCGCCTGGTGCCGGGCTCGTAGCTCATCAACATCGGCCGCGCGGCGTTTCCTTCGACATCGGGCAGCATGGCGAACTCGACGAAGTCGACCTTGATGGCGCCCTCTTCCGCGGGGATCGGATTCGGAAACGGATCGCGTGTCCCGCTGGGCCCGAGTGGCGGCGGCCCCTGACGCCCGCGCGCCGGCGCCGTGGCGTCCCGGGTGCCGGAGGCGGCGCCCCCGGCTGCTGAGGCGCCTGGGCGATTGCCGAGGAGACCGCGACAGAGACCACGGCGAGCGCGTGCAGGACTTTCATTACGGCTCGACAACCTCGTAGAAGTTGCGGACGCGGCTTTCGAGCATCGGCACGACCTTGCCGAGAATGTTCTCCTTGAACGCGTCGGTGGCCTGGTGGGCCTTGTATCCGTTCTCGTCGACGTACTGCTCATAGAGCAGCAGCTTGCGCGGGTCTTCGGGCGACTGGTTCACCATGTAGAGCTTGCATCCCGGTTCGGCGCGCGACAGCGGGATCATTTTCTTCAGAATGTCGATGACCTCTTTCTCTTTGCCTTCCTGGACTTTGTACTCCGCAGCGACGACGTACATTGCGTATCTCCTCTCGGTAAGAACCGCCGTGGTCCGGCTGATGCCGGACCCTACGTGCGGGATATGCGGTTACGTAACACTCCGATGCCTTCTATTTCGAATTCAACGACATCTCCAGGCTTGAGCCAGCGGTCGAGCTCGAGCCCGCTTCCGCCGGTTGTCGTTCCCGATCCCCAGAGCTCTCCGGGATAGATCGTCTCGTTCTGCGAGACGTGCACGATCAGATCCTCGAATGAAAACTGCCGGCCGCTGCTTGCGGAATCGGTCCACGTCTCGCCGTTGATCTTCGCCGTCATCCGCAGGTTGCTGACGTCGAGCTCATCGGCGGTCACGAGGTAGGGCCCGATGGTGTTGCCGGTGTCGAAGTCCTTGCCCTTGCTCGGGCCCATGCCGAGCGGCCCTTCCCTCATCTGCTGATCGCGAGCGCTCCAGTCGTTCCAGATTGTGTAGCCCGCAATGTATCGCTTCGCGTCGGCTTTGTTGATGTTCTTGCCGCGCCGGCCGATGACGACCGCCAACTCCAGCTCGAAGTCGAACTTTTCACAGTACTTCGGCCATTCGATCACGTCGTCTGGACCGGACACCGTATCGGGATCGCCTTTGTAGTACGCAGGCACCTCGTACCACACGGGCGGAATCGACGGACGCCCGAGCGCCTTCCCGGCGGTCAGCATGTGGCCTTCGAACGTCAGAAAGTCGCGAATCACGCGCGGGCGAGGTACCGGGGCGAGCAAACGTACTTCCTGTGGGGCGTAACTGGTGCGCGCGCCGAACGCGTCTGCGTGTCTCGATGCCGCCTCGATCGCCTGCTCCGCGGCACGCCGGCCGAGGTCGCCGGTGCCGAGAAACGCGACCATGTCCGACGAAAACAGCATGGCTGCGAGCCGCTGGGCATCACATCCGGGATCGGTTTTCTCGAGGTGAGCGGAATAGCCGGCCGCGAAATCTATCAGCTTGCCGTCGACGGCTGCGCCGATGCGCCGCAGCGGGCCGGCGGCCGTCGGTATCTCGAACGTCGCGAGCTTCATGAGCCCTACATCTTACTTCGTGGCGGGGTTTGATGTCTCGATGCGCCTAGTTCACACGACACTGTTATTGGACGCGGAGGCACAGAGACGACGCACAGAGAAATGCCTTTCTCTGTGGGCAGCGTAAGTGGACTCGCTGCTGGCCGTGTCTCGTGCTTGTCGTGGTCTTCGCGCCTTCGTGGTTACATGAGCGCGCGAATGGAGAGAACCGTGAAGAATCCGTAGAACAGCGACATGCCGACGAGCGCCACGCGGCGCCACATCGGCGGGCGCAGTTCTTCCGGCAACAGGCGGGTGTTCAGGTAGAGAAGATGGATTGACGCGATGGTAAACACCATTCCCGCGATGTTGGCGGCGAGCATCAACAACATGATGGGCTGCGCCAGCCGCAGCGCGAAGATGCCCCACAGGCACACGAGCCCCAGGGCCCCGTAGTAGACAACGCGAACGTCGCCGCGGCTCAGCGCGCGCGTGCGATGGCTGCCGGTCCAAACGATGTCGGTGAGCGAGCGCACCATGCTTTCGATGATGTCGAGCTGTGTCTTGAACAGAATCCACGCCGCCAGCATCGCCACGACAGCGCCCGCGATGGCTCCCGACCGCGCGCCGACGGCCGACGCAAGGGCCGCGGCCATGCCCAGCCCCTGAATGTTGCTGCCGCTCGGAAGCAGCGTCACATACAGGACCGCCGGGAGCATCATCCCGAGCATCGCGCCCGTGAAAAACACTCCCCACTGGTCGGCGCTCACGATGCGCCACCATCCTCGCCATCGGCGCATGTTCTCGGGCGTCGGCTTGAAGATAAAGCCTGTATGGGCGAGGTTGACTTTGTGCCCGCCGACGGCGGCAGGGATGTATCCAGCCCGCTGCCCCATGCCGTAGCCCTTGTCGCGCGCCCAGCTCGACAGCGCGATATTGACCATACCGCCGGCGCCGGAATATCCGGCAAGCGCAGCCATCAACAGGTAGTCCTGGTTACTCGGCATGAAGCTGAACGTCCGGCGCGGCAAATCGAATCCGAAGAATCCAACCGCGGCGGCGGCCCACGTCGAGCCGGGAACGAAGTAGAGCCCCAGCGCGAGAAATCCACCCAGGATGCAGACGACCATCACCCAGTTGAGCAGCTCGAGGGTGCGCTCGATGCGGCGCCCGAGCATCAGCAGGAGAATGCAAAGCAGAAACGTCCCGACGCCGAGCTGATAGATGAGGGTCGCATCCGCCGGCGTCGCGATGCGCCTGGTGGCGAGAAAGAAGATCGCTCCCGCCGACAATCCCGCTGAATACGGCCAGCCCACCTGCAGGAGGTACATCGCCACGTACAGCCACGCCCAGAACGCGCGCGCCGGGCGCGTGCGCATGAACCCGGTAAACGCGGGCTCGCCCGTCGCCACCGTGTAGCGCATGAGCTCGGTGTTGAAGATCGTCTGGAAGAACACGGCCACGAGCGTGATCCAGAGCAGCGACATGCCGTAGCGGACAAACGCCGTCGGTCCGAGAAGGAACTCGCCGCCGCCGAGCGACAGGCCGAGGACGATCACACCGGGCCCGACGACCTTGGCCCACTGAAGACCGGTCGGCGCCGGGGCCTCGGGAAGATCGGCCAGGACCCACGGTTCAAGGCCGGTCCGCGTTTCCGCGCTCGCCGGCGCGCTCTCAAGACTCTGGACTCCGGGACTCGCCATCTGGACTCCTGGACTCTGGACTCTAGACTCTAGACTTTGGACTTCTTGGACTCTTCGCCCTCGACTCTTCGACTTTGGCCCCGTGGACTCTATACCAGTTCGCATTCGTTCGTTCGCGAAGCGGATGACATCGTCAATCGGCTGCTTCAGCTGGCCATCGATCGCCAGCATCGCAATACCGTGCACGTTGGCCCAGATATATTGCGCCAGCGCGAGCGGGTTGTCCGCCCGCACCAGCCCGTCCTGCTGCTGGGACACGATCGCGTCCACCAGCACCTGAAACGCCCCCGCCCCTTCCGCCGCAAGATCCGAGTCGGGTGCCGCGTTGCGCACGTACCCGCCGAACATCACGCGATAGTGCGACGGGTGGGCGACGGCAAACCGCACGTAGGCCTCTCCCATCGCCTCGAGCCCCTTGCGGCCGCCCCCCTGCGCGTCCCAGGCGTGCTGCGTTTCGTGGCGCAGAGTACGGAATCCCTCTGTCGCGACGGCGGCGAGCAGCGCAGACTTGTCGGCAAAATGCCGGTAAAGTGCCGTGCGTGAGACGCCGAGCTTCTCCCCGACGCTCCTGAGCGTCAGCGCCGCCACGCCGCCCTTCTCGATCGTCCGCAGCGCCTCCTGCAGCAGCGACCGGGACAGGTCGCCGTGGTGGTATCGATCCGGGCGTTTCCTGGGCATCCTCGGCATCGTACGCGCACATGTTGACAATGTCAACATGTGCTGCGTATATTGATGTTGACAGTGGCAACATGTGAGTCGCCCTGCCCTGAAACGAGGCCGCTATGAACATCAAGACGACGCTGACGGCTCTGTGGAAATCGGACGCGAGACTCACGGCAACGGGTGTGGTGATGATCGCGCTGCTGGCCGCGACGGGTGTGGCCCTCATGCTCGACCCGCGGCAGATTACGCGGTGCGCCCGCCTGGTTGAAGCCTGCCAAGTTTGCGATGTCGATCGCCATCTACACGCTGACGCTTGCGTGGGTCTTCATGTACCTTCCCGACTGGCCACGCACACGCCGCGTGGTGAGCTGGGTCACCACGGTCACGCTGCTGCTCGAAATCGTCATCATCGACGTGCAGGCATGGCGAGGAACGACCAGCCACTTCAACGTCGGCACGCCGGTCGACGGCATCCTGTTTACCATCATGGGTCTGGCGATCGTCGTCCAGACGGTTGCTGCCATCGCGCTGGCGGTGGCCTTATGGCGCCAGCACTTCTCCGACCGGGCGCTTGGATGGGCCCTGCGCCTGGGTATGACCGTCACGATCGTTGGCGCGATGACGGGCGGGCTGATGACGCAACCCACCCGCGCGCAGATCGACAACGCGCGAGCCGGACACCGCATGACGGTTGCGGGCGCGCACACTGTCGGCGCGCCGGATGGAGGGCCCGGCCTGCCGGGGACAGGGTGGAGCCGGGAGCACGGCGATCTTCGCGTCGCGCACTTTCTCGGTCTTCACGCGCTCCAGATGCTTCCGCTTGCCGCTCTCCTGTTCGTCAGGCGCGGATGGCAGGAAATGCGCCGGGTGCGCATGGTCTGGGCTATCGCCGCGAGCTATGTGTCGTTCTTCGCGTTGCTCTTGTGGCAGGCCCTGCGCGGACAATCAGTGACCGCGCCCGACGAGACGACGCTGACGAGCTCTCGCGATGTGGGCGGCATTCAGCATCCTGGCGATGTGGGTTGCCGCGTCACGCGCCGTGCCGGTGCGTGTTCAGGCTGTCGTGTAGAACGGAGAGCGATCATGATGCCAGATCAAATCTTCGCCATCGCAAACTTCGCGGCTCTCTGTGGCTGGCTGCTGCTCGTTGTACTCCCTCGTAAGAGGTGGGTCAGCCACCTCGTCTCAGGTGTGGCGATACCAGCCGCGTTTGCGGCGCTCTATACAATCATCATCGCCATTCATTTCGCCGGCAGCGACGGAGGGTTTTCGTCGCTGCCCGACGTCGCCCGCTTGTTCAGCAACCCCTGGTTGCTCCTCGCAGGATGGATTCATTACCTGGCTTTTGACCTGCTCGTCGGAAGCTGGGAAGTGCGCGACGCGCGCGAGCGCGGCATCGCTCATGTGTTCGTCGTGCCGTGCCTGATTCTGACGTTCCTGTTTGGTCCGGCCGGGTGGCTGCTGTACCTCGGCGTCCGATCAGGCGTGCGCAGTTCTGCACTGGCCTCAGAACGGTAATCGGCATATCAAAAACGGGGCCTGACGCGAAGACGGCCGGCGAAATCCGCCGCTTTTCCGGCCTTTTCTGGTCCTGTTTCAGCGCTCCACGGGCACACTGTTTGCCCCTGCGACGAGCATGGTTCTGCTCTTCGCCGTCACCCTTTTTCTAAGCTCATCGCTGCTGTTCGTGGTCCAGCCCATGATTGCCAAGATGGTGCTCCCGCTGCTCGGGGGAACACCCGCGGTGTGGAACACGTGCATGGTCTTTTTCCAGGGGATGCTGCTGGCCGGCTATCTCTACGCGCACGCCTCCACGCGATGGCTCCGCTTCAAGCACCAGGCGCTTCTGCACATCGTCCTCCTGGCCGCCTCGTTCGTCGCATTGCCCGTCGTCGTGGCCACGCAGCATAGCGAGCCGCCGGTGACGGGCATGCCGATTGGGTGGCTTCTGCAAGTTCTGCTCGCGACTGTCGGCATCCCATTTTTCCTCGTGTCATCGAGCGGCCCGTTACTGCAGCGGTGGTTTACGCGCACGGATCATCCGCGCGCACGCGATCCGTATTTCCTGTCCGTCGCGGGCAACATCGGCAGCATCTTCGCGCTCCTTGCGTACCCTGCCCTGCTCGAGCCATCGCTCAGGCTGGCCGAGCAGAGCTCGATATGGACCGGAGGCTACGTCACGCTCGTGCTGCTGACGACCGCCTGCTTCTATCTCGCTTACCGGCAGTCGAACGCGCACCATGCGATTGCCGCTGAACCGTCAGCGGACGCGACTCTGGCCGCGGGAGCACGGCCCGGCTGGAGTCAGCGGCTTCACTGGATCGCGCTGTCGTTTGTCCCGTCCAGTCTGTTGCTGGGCGTGACGACGTTCCTGACGACGGACGTGGCCGCAGTACCGCTGCTGTGGATCGTGCCGCTCGTCATCTACCTGCTCAGCTTCGTGCTGGTGTTCGCGCGCCGTGTCCTCATTCCGCACGCCTTCATGCTGCGGATGCTGCCGCTGTGGGTACTGCCGCTCGCGTGGCTGATCGCGTTCGATACCAATCTGCCTGTCGCAGTCCAGGCGCCATTTCACCTGCTCGCGTTCTTCCTCGCCGCCATGGTGTGTCACGGCGAGCTCGCGCAACGGCGTCCCGACGGCCAGTACCTGACGGAGTTCTATCTGAGCATGTCGGTCGGCGGTGTCCTCGGCGGACTCTTCAACGCGCTCGTAGCGCCGCTCGTATTCTCGACAATCCTCGAATATCCACTCGCGCTCGTGCTCGCCTGCGCGCTGCGGCCCGCGCGATTGGCGGATCGGACACACCGCTTGCCCGAAAACTCGACTTCGCGCTTCCGATCGTCGTCGGCGGGTTTGCCCTTGCCATGATGTTCCTGCTGAACGTGTCGCATTCGAAGGCGCCCCTTTCGCTGCGTGCTGGTATTCATCGTACCCACCGTGCTGGCTTTCAGCTTCTCAGCGCGCCCGCTTCGGTTTGCGTTGACTGTCGGCGCGCTCATGCTCGCGGGCGGCACGTATGCGGCGGCCCAGGAGCACGCGACGCATCGCGGGCGAAGCTTCTTCGGCGTGCACCGCGTGTTCGAGCTGCCCGAGCGGAATCTGCGGTATCTCATTCACGGCGGCGTCGTCCACGGCATCCAGCATCTCGATCGAGGGAAGCGCCGCGAGCCCTCGACGTACTTCCACAAGACCGGCCCGATCGGGCAGCTCTTCACCGCCTTCCAGGGCCGCCAGGACAAGCGGAGAATTGGCGTCATCGGCCTTGGCATCGGGACGCTTGCCGCCTACAGCGAACCAGGGCAGGATTGGACGTTCTTCGAAATCGATCCGGCAATCGCCGATCTGGCGAGCGATCCGAAGCAGTTCACGTATCTGTCCGACAGCCCGGCGCGCAAGCGCATCGTGCTGGGCGATGCGAGAATCGCACTCGTCAAAGAACCCGCGCACGCGTTCGACGTGCTCGTGGTCGACGCCTTCAGTTCTGACGCCGTCCCGGTCCACCTGCTGACGCGCGAAGCGCTGCAGTTGTATCTGCAGAAGCTCGACGCAGGCGGCGTCATCGCGTTCAACATCACCAACAGCTATCTCAACCTGACACCCCTGATTGCCGATCTCGCAGACGACGCGGGGCTCGTCGTTCGAGTCCAGCACGATGTGCTGGCCGATCCCGCCGCAATATCGCTGGGCAAGGCCACTTCGCGATGGGCCGTCATGGCCAGGTCGGTGGACGCGCTCGGTCCGATCGCACAGGATGCCCGCTGGAAACCCGTGCCGCCGCGGCCCACGCCGAAAGCCTGGACCGACGACTTCTCCAATCCACTGAGCCTTGTGCGCTGGATGGGGAACTAGGAAGACTGGTTATTTCGAAGCACGCAACGAGTTTTGTTACCTAACGCAATGACGCCAAGACGCAACGATAGGACTACGAGTCCTTCGAAGCCGTCATAAAACAACGGAGACGCGACGAGCGCGAAGGCGCGATGAAACAGACAGTAGCCACTTCATCGCGTCTTCCGAGCGTCTCGCGTCTTGCGTAGACACCACGCCGCTTTGAAGACGGGCGCCGAGCTGGTCGCAAAGTTTCCTTGCGTCCCTGCGTCGCTGCGGTGAGATACAGAAGACTGTGTTACGGCTCGAACTGGAGCGTCACGTCGGTTGGAGCGCCGTGGCGCACGTCGATCGATGCGCGGCGTTCGCCGAGTGACGGGTGCGTGGCGGTGACCTCATGCGAGCCGATGGCGACCGACAGCCCTTCGGACGGCGAGCCCGTGACAGCGGCGCCATCTATCTTGATCTCGGCGCCATCCGGCACGGTGACGCGAACACTGCCCATCGGCAGGCTGACGGTATGCGCCGTCGTCTCGCCGGGCCGCACGTCGAGTGTTTCCTTGGAGCGATAGTTGAACCGGTCGCTGATGATCTCGACCACGTGCTTGCCTGGTGTCGCCATCAGCCTGCCGTCGTCGGTAAGGTTTACCGGATGTCCATCGAGGACAACGGACACCGGAATCGGGGAAAAAATCGCGAGCCAGCCCGAAAAAATTGCTTCCGACAGCAGCGTTGTCTGATTGTTCTTGATAGTCACGCGGCGGGTGATCGAACCGGCGGAGCTCTTGAGCACCAGCGTGTGCGTCCCGACTTCGAGATCGGCAATCGTCAGCGGGGTCTTCCCGTAGCTGCGGCCGTCGACGATCGCTTCGGCCCCTTCCGGCGTCGATTCGATTTTCAATGAACCCGCCCGCTGCTCCACGACCTCGATGAATGGATCGGGGTTGACGCGCTGCACGACCTTCGTCGACTTCTCGTCCGGCGTCACGAAGCTCGTCACAGGTACTCACCGCCGTACCTGTGCCTGTAATTGTGACGAGCAGGAGACACGCGGCAACGGGCAGCGCCCATTTCGCGTGGCGCCGGTAGTCGAAGTCGATAACCGGCATCTCGAATTTCTCGACGACGGGCTCCTCGGCGGGGGCGGCCATCTGCTGGAACAAACTGTAATAGTCGCTCAATGGCGTCGGCGGAGGTTCGTTCGTCAGCGACTGTGCAAGACTCCTCGACGGCGCGCTCGATTTCCCTGGCCGGCGGCTCTTGAGCGGCCGCGCGCGGCTGCATCCTGACGACGTTCAGCTTGCGAGGAGCGGATTCGTTCGCCTGCGCCGTCGTCCGGGCCACTTCGGACGCGACGGCTTCGGCGGCGGCCGCGCGCGCCTGCTGCGCCGCGGCTTCGCGCATTTCGGCCATCTGCGTGCGCAGCTCCTCGAGCTGGGCCGCCTGCCGTTCTTCGGCCTGCGCGTGTACGCGCGCGAGCTCCCCTTCGAGCTGTTTGATCTGCTCGGTGGCCCTGCGCGTCTCGGTCTCGTCGGCCTTGCGCGTCTGCGTCGCCGACGAATTTCAGGCGATCGAGCTCGGCCTTCAGCTGCGCTTCGGCCGCTTGACGTTCGCGCGCGGTCGCCGCTTCAGCGGCGCGCATCCGCTCGGACTCCGCCCGCGCGGCGTCGAGCTGGGAGGTCAGAGACTGCTCGACCTCTGCGCGGACGCGCGCGAGCTCGGCGGCAAATGCTTCCTGTGCTTCCTGCGCCTCGATTCGGATCCGTTCTGCCTCGGCGCGGGCAATCTCGGCTTCGGCGCGGACACGCTCGGCTTCTTCAGCGCGCAACCGCGCTTCTTCGGCGCGCAGGCGCTCCGCCTCGTCGGCGCGGAGGCGGGCTTCCTCGGCGCGCAGCCGTTCTGCTTCTTCGGTCTCGAGCCTTACCTTATTCAAAGCATCGGCGACCGTCACCTCAGTTTCCGCACGCATGCGCGCCAGCTCGGCGTCGAGTTTTTCGCGCGCGGCCCGCTCGGCAGCCTCGCGCGCTTCGGCGACAGCGGCCTCGCGCATCGCTTCAGCGGCGCGCGCTTCAGAAATCGCGGCCTCGCGCATGGCTTCGGCCTCGGCCTGCACGCGTGCCAAGTCCGCGGCCACAGCCTCGCGAGCCTCCCGCTCTGCGGCCGCGCGCGCCTCGGCGATCGCGGCCTCGCGAATGGCTTCGGCGTCGATACCCGCTTCGGACGTGTCGACAGAGATGCGGTTCCCCGCCTTGTTGCGTGCGCGATCGAGGGCCGCGCCGAAATCGAAGACGTCTTCCTCGTCGGCAGGCGGCCTCGACGGTTCGGTGTCCTCGGCCGCTGGTTCGACGTACTTGAGATTGACGCCGAGCTCCTGCGCGAGGCGATCGATGTCTTCAATCTCAATCGAGGCGGGCCGCATGCGCACCGCTGGCTTCACCTCGTCGATATATGTGGCGATCTGAGGCGCTGGTTCGAGCGGGGCGGGCTCCTCTATATAAGGTGTACCGGAACGGGTTCCTCGAATGCATGCAGGGGCTCCGGCGCGATCGGCGCCACGTCCATCGGCTCCGCCTCGATCGGCTCGGCCGCGGCGTATCGTGATTGAAACGGCGTCGTGTCGAACGCTGACGCTTCCGGGATTGTCGTTTGTTCTGTGGCCGGTGCGATCTCGGAAGCCGCCATTACGTTTACGACCGGCTTCGAGGTCTGGGGCCTGTTACGAATTTCGCTCGCTTCCTTGAGCCTGGAGACGACCTCCTCCGCGAACACCATTGGATCGCAACCCGTTGGCGCGGGCGCCTTCGCCTTCTTGCGGAACAGCCCGCCTTTTTTCTCGGGAGCTTTTGGCGCGGCGGTTCGGAACTGCGGGATCGTAATCGTCTGCAGGTGAGACGCGCCCTCGAGCGATCGCAGATGCGCGATGAGCGCGTCCTCGTCGCGTGGCGACAACAGCGCGCTCAACAGAATGAGATCGGGCGTACGGGCGTCAATCTCGCATATGGCCTCCGCAGTGGAGTCGACCATGACGAGCTCCGCACCGACGCGCTTGGCAAATATCGAGCGCAGGACTCCTGCCTGCACCTCGTCCGCTTTGACAACGAGGACAGTGCTCACGTTACGTTCTCAGCATCAGCATGAACAGCACGACGGCGATGACGAGAAACGAAAACAGGACGGGATTGTCGACTGCGTAATCCTGTCCGATTGACACAGCGGCATTTGCCGCGTTGCCGAGCGGACCCAGCGACGAATTTACGTCGCGGCCCTGCACGCTCGTCGTCATCTCACCGAAACGCTCGCGCACGCGCGGGTTGGTCGCCATGAGCATGCCGAACAGCACCACGAGCACCGCAAGCGTCGCCGCCAAGTCTCGTACTTTCTTCAACACAACTTCTTTACTTGTCGCAAGCGGCATGCCCTTTTTGCAATACGCCGCTAAGTGGCACACACTGCGTGCGTTGCGGGTCTCGTGTGCCGGATTAAGGCACGCATCGGCCGACAGGCGCGAACAATTCGCGCAGTCGTACTTACGAAACCGCATGCGCGCTGTCAGGCGCCTGGCGAATCACAACTCGGTCCCTTCGTACACCAACTTTGTCGCGCCGGGGGTGTGCCGCGGCGGGTCACGTCGTGCATGTCTGGGACGGCACGCAAGCCGCTAAGCCTCTCTACGCAGAGAGACTTGAGCGGAATCGGGGCGGCCGGATTCCACCGTGGTACGGCGGTTGCGTTATGTCGGGCATCGCGAGCCGCTTGGGCGGCACGCACACCAAGGAGAAACGAAATGAAGCAGCTTGCACAGATCGTCGGCTCGTTTTGGCGTGATGAGGACGGACAGGACCTTCTCGAGTACGCGCTGCTCGTCGCGCTGATCGCGCTCGTCGCGGTCGCCGGCGTGACGGCTGCGGGCGTGCGCGTGAAGGACATCTTCAACGCGATCGTCGCGGCGATTCCGCTGCCCGCAGCGGCGTAAGCGACACGGTTGGAGAAGGCGACACAGGCTGGGGGCGCTGCCATGGTGCAGCGCCCGTTGGCCTGCCACGGAGGTCATATGCGATTTCTAAGGCGACTCTTACAGCTGAATGAAGGGCAGGACCTGCTCGAGTACGCGATGCTCGCCGCCCTGATTGCGGTCGCGGCGGTCGGCGCCGTCACGCTTCTCGGCGATCACATTAACCGTGTCTTCTGGCAGGCCATTGGCCCAAGCATCTGACCTCATCGTGCTCGCGGCGATGTCCGCGGGGCTCGGCACGGCAGCCGTCATCGACATCCGTCATCGGCGCATTCCCAACGTGGTCTGCGTTACGACGGCGGCGGCAGGCCTGGTGCTGGCAACGATCGGCGTCAACAGCATCACCGTGACCTCGGCGCTCGCGGGACTCGCGTTCGGTTTTCTGATGATGCTCCCTGGACACGTGTTCGGCGCCACGGGCGCCGGCGACGTGAAGTTGTTCGCGGCGGCGGGCACTCTGCTCGGAAGCGGCCGGATCGTGACCGCGTTTCTATATGTGGCGATAACCGGCGGCGTGCTCGCGCTGGTCATCGCCATACAGCGTGGCCGTCTGGGACGAACGGTGGGAATGGCGGCGCGCCTGCTCGGACGGCCTCACAAGTTGAAGACGGCGATCGAATCGCCGGCCGAGCACAACAGATTTTCTTACGGACCAGCCATCGCAATCGGATGCGTCATCGCCATGTTGATCGGAGATTCAGTATGAAGATGAATAACCGCAACCGTGAACGCGGAAGTGCGATGGTCGAAACGGCGATCTGCATTCCGCTGCTCCTCGTGCTGATGGTCGGCATCTTCGAGGTGGGCCGCGCGTACGAGACCTGGCAGGTGCTGACGAACGCCGCGCGCGAAGGTGCACGCATGGCTGTGATGCCGACGGCCTCGACAGCGGACACCACGGCGCTGGTGCGCGAGTACATGGCCAACGGTCAGCTCACGCAAGCCGCGACGGCGTCCGTCATCGTCGACGAGGCGGCGACCATCAACGTGAACGGCACGGCGGTCAGCGCATCGATGGTCACAGTCGACTATCCGTTCCAGTTCATCATGCTGCAGCCGGTCGTCAGGCTCGTTTCGCCAGGTGCAACGGTCGGTGGGCCGATCACCATGCACGCGACGGCGATCATGCGCAATGAAGCTTCAGCTCCATAGAAAACGAGGACCTTATGAATCGCGTGCGGATCTTTTCAGTGTTTCTCATCGCCATCATCGCCGGAGGCGGGCTTGCGTATGGCACCTATGACTACCTGCAGAAGGTGCCGGTCAAGACGGTGACGGTGCCAACGCGGCGCGTCGTCGTCGCGAACGCGGATCTCTCTCTCGGCAGCGAGCTGGGCCGCGACGACCTGAAGTCGGTCGAGTGGCCGGCCAGCGCGGTGCCGGAAGGGGCATTCGAGGATCCGGCCGCGCTCGTCGGCCGCGGGCTGATCGACTCGGTCGTTCGGCACGAGCCGATTCTGCCTGGCAAGCTGGCGTCGAAAGAGGCCGGCAGCGGCCTGCCGCCAATCATCCCGGCGGGCAAACGCGCCATGTCGGTCAGGGTCAACGAGGTCATCGGCGTCGCCGGCTACGTTCTTCCCGGCACGCACGTCGACATCGTGGCGACGCAGAGCCCGACAGCGAAAGCCGAGGACATGACGTCGAAAGTCGTCCTCTCGAACGTCGAGGTCCTGACCGCCGGCACGCGGCTCGAGCACGACTCGAAAGACGGCAAGCCGGTTCAAGTGACCGTCGTCACTCTCGTCGTCACGCCCGATGAAGCCGAGCGCCTGACGCTTGCCAGCACCGAAGGCAAGATTCAGCTGGCGCTGCGCAATCCGCTCGATGTCGACTCTCCGGCCACCGCGGGCGTGAAGCCCGGCATCCTCATGGGGACCGTTCAGCAGAGACCGGCCCCAGTCGCGCGGCGCTCGGCGCCGGCGAATACGTCAGTACCGGCTTTCATTCCGCCCGCGCCAACGGTCGAAATCATCCGCGGCGACAAGCGGCAAAACGTCACCGTCGGATAGGAGCTGATGATGAAAACCCTTCGAAGACTCGCGATTTTCGTTCTCATGGTGATGCCGCCGGCATTCAGCTCGAGCCGCGTGCTTGCGGCCGGCGAGACAAGCGTAGCCGGCGCGACCGAGCAGGTTCTGCTGCTCGTCGGCCGGTCGGCTGTCATCCATACCGACCGCGCCATCCAGAGGGTATCGCTTTCGACGCCGGAGATCGCCGACGCGATGGTCACGACGCCGCGCGAACTTCTCGTGCACGCCAAAGCGCCAGGAACGATTTCGCTGCTGGTGTGGACCGATAACGGCCGCATCACGACCTATGAAGTGATCGTGCGCCGCGATCTGACGCCGCTCGAAGGACAGATTCGCAGGCAGTTCCCGAACGAGCCGATTGCCGTTGCCGTCAACGGCAAGGACGTCGTGCTGTCAGGCGTCGTCTCTGCGAAGCACGTCATCGACAGCGCGAAGTTGCTGGCCGCCGGCTACGTCGAGAAGCCGGAAAACGTCGTCAACATGATGCGCCAGACCGAGAGCGTCGAGACCAACCAGGTGATGCTGAAGGTGCGGTTCGCCGAGGTGAATCGCAGCGCGATGCAGGAACTCGGCGTCAACTTTTTCGGCGGGCCGACCGGCGACAAGGGCTGGATGGGCCGCAGCACGACTGGACAGTTCCCTGCGCCACGCTACGACGTGGACAAGAAAGCGTGGATCACCTCCGACTTCCTCAACGTCTTCGGTTTCATGACGGAAGATGCCATCGGCGCCACCGTGAAGGCGCTCAAGGGCCGGGGACTTTTCGAGAGCCTCGCGGAACCGAACCTGGTGACGCAGGACGGCAAAGAAGCGAGCTTCCTGGCGGGCGGCGAGTTTCCGTACCCGGTGGTCCAGGGAGGCGGCGCCAACCAGTCGGTGACGATCGTATTCAAGGAATTCGGCATCCGCCTGCGGTTTACGCCGACCCTCACCGGTGGGGGGTTCATCCATCTGAAGGTGGCGCCCGAAGTGAGCGCGCTCGACTTCGGCAATGCGGTCACGCTCGAGGGATTCAGGGTGCCGGCGCTCAAGACCCGCCGCACCGAGACCGACGTCGAGCTGCGCGACGGCCAGACGTTTGCGATTTCCGGACTGCTCGATCGGAACATGGACGAGACGCTTCGGCGGGTGCCCGGTATCGGCGACATCCCGATTCTTGGCTACCTGTTCCGCAGCCAGGCGTACCAGAAGAACAACACCGAGCTCGTCATAATGATCACGCCGCACATCGTCCGGCGCGATTCGCCCGGCGTGACTCCGAATCTGCCCGCTTTGGTGGAACCGTTCCTGGAGGCGCCGACCAACACGGTCCCGATGCCCGCGCCGGCATTCTCGAGCGTGGCCCCGATTCACCTGCGGGTCCGACGCGCACGGTTGTGAGCAACGCACCGAATCGCACCCGTTGCACCCGCACGTCGCACATTGCACCTGTCGCACCCGCGCCTGTCGCACAGCCGGCTATGTCGTCAGAGGACCGCAAGAGCGCGGAACAGGCACAGAAAGAAATCGCCCGGCTCCAGCGCGAACAGGCGGAGCGCGCGCGCAAGAAGGCGGTCATCGAAGCAGAGCGCACGGCCGAAGAGGAAAAGAAACAGAAGAAGGAACAGGAGATCGCCCGCAAGGCCGACGCCGAGCGTCAAGCGCGCGAGAAGAAGCTCCAAGAGAAGCGGATCGAAGAGCAGGCCGCGATCGATCGCAAGCGCTGGCTCGAGCACCAGGAGGAGACCGCAAGGCGCAGGAGCAAGCCGCGAAGGCGAAGGTGGTCGCCGACAAGCTCGCCAAAGAGCAGGCACGGCGCGATGCCGAGCAGCAGAAGATCGAAAACGCGCGGCTCGAAGAAGAGCGGAAGATTGCCGAGAAGCATCAGAAAGCGCAGGACAAGCTCGCTCGTGAGCAGGCGAGCCGCAACGACGAGCTCGAGAAGCTGATCACCCAGTACAAGCGGCTCACAGGAGACAAGCAATGAGACGCCTTCAGAGCAGACTTCGCGACGAGCGCGGCATGACCCTCGTCATGGTCGCGACCGGGCTGGTCGCGTTCCTCAGCGCGACGATGCTCGCGGTCGATGTCGGCATGCTGATGGTCGCGCGCACCGAAGCGCAGAGCGCCGCCGACGCCGGCGCGCTGGCAGGCGCCATCGCGCTCGGGTACGACGACTTCGACGACCGGTCGGCCACCGGTCCGGCGGTTCAGAACGCCATCGCCGCCGCGACCGCAGCAGAAAACGGCGTGATGAACGCGCAGGCATCAGTCCTCCCGGAGGATGTCACTTTTCCGACCATCGAGCGCATACGCGTGCGCGTGCAGCGCAGCGGCGTGCGCGGAAACCCGCTTTCGACCTTCATCGCGCCGATGTTCGGCATCCCCACCGTCGACCTCGGCGCCGTCGCGACCGCTGAAGTCTCGCCGGCAAACGCCATGACGTGCGTCAAGCCCTTTACGGTTCCCGACAAATGGATCGAGATGCAGACGCCGCCGTGGGATCCCGACGACACGTTCGACGTGTTCGACAACAAGGGGAATCCGCTGGCCAATCCGGACATCTACATTCCGATCGGGCAGCCCGGGTACACCGGGCTACAACTCTATGACCGATCGCGGACAGCTCATCACACTGAAGGCCGCAAACGGCAACAACATCGCGCCGAGCTTCTATTTCCCCTATTCGATGGGCGGCATCACTGGTGCGGCCGAATACGAGTGGAACATTGGCAATTGCAACTCCTTGATCATGGACTACGACGATCTGCTCCTGGCAGAGCCAGGCAACATGACCGGTCCCGACGGCGCACGGCATGGACGCCCTCATCGCGCGCGATCCGTCCGCGCATTGGAATTACGACCACGTCGTCTCATCGATGCACCCAAGCCCGCGCGTCGTCGCGATCCCGCTGTTCGATCCCGTCGTACTGGGACAACGGCAAGCAGAACGGCCGCAACGCCGATCTCAAGGTGGTCAATTACATGGGGTTCTTCATCGAGGAGATGCAGGGCAACGACGTCAAAGGACGCATCACGCCAATCGGCGGGATTTTGACAGGCAACGGTGGTCCGGCGCCGACTGGCGCGTTTCCAATAGCAATCGTTCTCGTCAAGTAACGGCGGAGCCTATGGCACAACTGACGGTTCTCCTGTCCAGCACCGACACCGAGTTTCGTGCGCATGTCACGAAATGCCTTCGCGCGTCCGGAACATCTGTCGCGCTGGTCGACGAACGCCACGCCACGGCCAATCCGCCGTCGCTGACGGTCGTCGACATCCGCCACGGCGCGAGGTCGGCGGAGGCCATCGAGCGCCTGCGCGGATTGTGGCCGTCGGCAACGATCTTCGCGATTGCCTCGTCGGCGCAGCCCGAGCAGATTCTGCAGGCGATGCGGGCCGGCGCGAACGAATACCTCGCGTGGCCGCTCGACGAGTCGTTCACCGCGGCCATTCATCGGGCCGCTGAACGCGCCACGCCGAAGGACGGCACGCGCAACAGCGCCGTCCTGTCGTTCTTCGGCGTCAAGGGCGGCGCCGGCACGACGACCGTGGCGGTGAACACCGCGATCGAGATTGCGCGGCTGTCGAAGAAGCCGACGCTGATCATCGACCTCCATCAATTCATCGGCGAGGTCTCGCTGTTCCTCGGCGTGCGGCCGCGCTTCACGCTCGTCGACGCGCTCGACAACCTCCATCGCATCGACTCGGAGTTCCTGCGCGAGCTCGTGGTCAAGCACAAGACCGGCCTCGACATCCTTGCCGGCGGCGAGCAGGCCGATCGCCCTGGCCCGCAGGACGCGGTCAACTTCGAACAGCTGCTGCAGACCCTGGGACGCAGCTACGACTACATCATCATCGACGCCGGCCTGGTGACCGGTCCGTGCGCGGACGTCGCGGTGTTCGCGGCCGACGCGATCTTTCTCGTGGCGAACCCCGGATATCGCCTGCGTACGAAACGCGCATCGCGTAGTCGAGCGTCTCGGTCAACTGGGCGCCGGAAAGGATCGCCTCCGCGTGCTGCTGAATCGCATGTCCGATCACCACGAAATCGGGCCGAAACAAATCGAGAGCACGCTGGGCGTGAGTCTGTTCTCGGTCTTCCCGAGCGACTACAGCACGGTATCGGCAGCGTTGAACTCGGGTGTGCCCCTGACGCTCAGCAATCATTCCGAGCTGGCAGCGCAATTCGCCGACTTTCACCAGGCAGATCGTGTCTCCGAATCAGACCGATGCCCCTTCGGACCAGCCGCGCGCACGCGCGTCGTTCATGGGACTTTTCTAAATGGCCCTTCCAGTCAGCACCCGTCGCCACGCCGGCGCCGCTCTGCCACGTTCGCCGGGGAATGACGCGCGCCGCGCGCAGTATCTCGAGGTGCGCGGCACCGTCCATCGCAAGCTGCTGACGAGGCTCAATCTCGAAAAGCTCGCCACGTCGGAGCGCAAAACCGTCGAAGGAGAAATTCGCGCGCTCGTGTCGACCCTCATCGGCGAAACGGGTATCCCGCTGTCGGTCAGCGAGCGCGACGCCATCCTCGGCGACGTGCTCGACGAGGTCTTTGGCTTCGGCCCTCTCGAGCCTCTGTTGCGTGACAAGACAGTCAGCGACATTCTGGTGAACACCCACAAGCAGGTGTTCGTCGAACGCCGCGGCAAGCTCGAAGCGGTTCCGGCTGCGTTCCAGGACGACCAGCATCTTCTGCGCGTCATCGATCGCATCGTCAGCGGCGTCGGCCGCCGTATCGACGACAGCTCGCCGATGGTCGACGCGCGCCTGCCGGATGGCTCGCGCGTCAACGCGATCATCCCGCCGCTGGCGGTTGACGGCCCGCTGCTTTCGATTCGCCGTTTTCCGTCCGACCGCCTCAAGGCCGAGGACCTCGATCGGCTACAAGGCCATCACCACCAACATGCTCGAGTTCCTCCGCCACTGCGTGAACTTGAAGCTGAACGTGCTCGTCAGCGGCGGTACCGGCGCCGGTAAGACAACGCTGCTCAACGTCCTGTCGTCGTTCATCTCCGACCGCGAGCGCATCGTCACGGTCGAAGACGCGGCCGAGCTTCAGCTCCAGCAGCCCCACGTGGCGCGGCTCGAAACGCGACCGCCCAACGTCGAAGGCAAGGGCGCAGTCCGCCAGCGGCAGCTGGTCGTCAACTGCCTGCGTATGCGCCCCGACCGCATCATCGTCGGCGAGGTCCGCGGCGAGGAAGCGCTCGACATGCTTCAGGCCATGAACACGGGCCACGACGGATCGCTGACGACCATCCACGCCAACACGCCTCGCGACGCGCTGGGACGTCTCGAAACGATGATCGCGATGGCCAACGTGAACCTCCCGGACAAGGCGATGCGGCAGCAGATTGTGTCGGCGATCCAGATCGTCGTGCAGCAGGCGCGCATGAGCGACGGCACCCGCAAAGTGACCAGCGTCTCGGAAATCACGGGCATGGAAGGCGACATCATCACGATGCAGGAGATCTTCAAGTTCGAGAAGATGGGACTGGCGCCAGACGGCAAAGTGCTTGGGCGCTTCATGGCCACGGGCGTGCGGCCCGAAAGTCTGCGAGCGCCTGAAAACAGCGGGCGTGACGCTGCCGCCTGACATGTTCGAAGGCGTGGTCGAGGTGCGGTGATGACAATCCAAGTTCTCGTGATGCTCGTGTTCATCGCGGTGACGGCCGCGGTCGTCGGCGTGTTCATGCTGATGTCCAGCCGGAGCCAGGTGCGGCGCGAGAAAGCGATCGAAAACCGGCTTCAGGAAGTCAGCGGCGGCGCGGTCCCGACAACGGAAGAGGCTGCCGAGGGCGGCAGCACGCTGCTCCTCAAGGAAATCGTCGGACCGCTGCCCAATATGGATCGCGTGGCCAGCGAGGCGCTGAAGGGGTCTGGCGTCGAACGCTGGCTCCAACAGAGCGGCACGGCGATGACGATCAGCGCTCTCATTCTGTTCACGCTGACGTTCGGCGCGCTTGCAGGTTTTGCTGCCTACATGTTCACGCACCTCTGGTGGGCGGCCATGGTCGCGTTCGCGCTGGGCCTCGGCATCCAGCCGTTCATCCTGAAGCAAAAGCGGTCGGCGCGCATCTACCAGTTCGAAGAGCATTTCCCGGAGGCGCTCGATCTGCTGTCGCGCGCCGTGCGCGCCGGCCACGCATTCAGCGCCGGCATGAAGATGGTCGCCGACGAGCTGGACGATCCGGTCGGACCCGAATTCCGCAAGGCGTTCGACGAGCAGAACTACGGCCTGCCGCTCAAGGAATCGCTCAACGGCCTTGCCGATCGCATTCCGCTGCTCGACGTCAAGTTCTTCGCGACCGCCGTGCTCATCCAGAGAGAGACCGGCGGCAACCTCGCTGAGATTCTCGACAACCTCGCGAACGTCGTGCGCGAGCGCTTCAAGATTCGCCGCCAGGTGCGCGTCCATACGGCGCACGGGCGCTTCACGGGCTACGTGCTGATGGCGCTGCCGGCGTTCCTCGCCGTCGCGCTGATGTTCATCAACCCCGAGCACATGAACCTGCTCTTCGAAGAGCGCATCGGCCAGATGATGATCCTGGCCTGCATCGTGATGCAGGCGATCGGGTTCATCTGGATCAAACAAATCGTGAAGATCGAGGTGTAACCGTGACGATGCTGCTTCCTCTTCTGGCGTTCGTGTTCGGGTCGCTGCTGGTGACGGGGGTCACCTATGCGCTGACCGCACGTTCGGCCGGACTCAACGCCCGCCTCCGCGACGTCGTGGGCGGCGGCGCCCAGGCCGAAGCTGCGATGCCCGATCAGTCGAACGAGCAGGCCATTGCGTTCTTCAAGCGCATCGGCGAGCGCGCGCCGCAATCGCCCAAAGAGCTCGGCAAGCTCCGGCTGCGGCTCATCCAGGCCGGCTATCGCGGCGGAGAGGCGCTGTTCGTGTTTCTCGGCATCCGCATCGCGTTCGCGATGGGCTGCTTCGCGCTTTTCATGACGCCGCTCGTCGGGCCGTCCGAATCTGCTGTCCGCGCTGCCCGCGATGGGCATCGGATACGTCATTCCCGGGTTCATCCTCGCGCGCAAGGCGAAGAAGCGCCAGCACCGCATCCGGTTGTCGCTGGCTGACGCGCTCGACCTGATGGTCGTCAGCGTCGAGGCCGGCCTCGGTCTCGATCAGGCGCTGGCCAGGGTCGCGCAGGAGCTCGAGTTCGCGTATGCCGATCTCGCCAGCGAGCTGCGGCTGGTGAATCTCGAGCTGCTCGCCGGCACCGGCCGCTCCGAGGCGCTCCGCAATCTCGCCGATCGCACGGGCGTCGATGACCTGAACGCGCTCGTCGCCATGCTGATCCAGACGGACAAGTTCGGCACCAGCGTCGCCAACTCGCTCCGCGTGTTCTCCGACACGCTGCGGACCAAGCGGCGGCAGCGCGCCGAAGAGGCGGCGGCGAAAACGGGCGTGAAGATGGTGTTCCCGCTGGTGCTGTGCATCTTCCCCGCTATCTGGATCGTGACGATCGGTCCGGCGGCGATCCGGTTCATGCAGGTGCTGGTGCCCGTGTCGAACAACGTCGGCAAGTAACAGGAGACCCTCGTCGATGAGCATCGCGATCGCGCAGGAATTCGATACCGCCGAGGTGCTGGCGCCGGAACAGCCGCGTGACGATGGACGACAGCGGCCTGTCGCGCGATACGCTGACGTCGCTGATCACCAAGTCGCTGCACGGCGGCGAGGCGAGCGGTATGGATCTCGCCGATCGCATCCGCCTGCCGTACAACATCCTCGAGCCGCATCTCGAGCATCTGCGCGTCGAGATGCTGGTGCAGGTCAAGAGCGCGGCGGGCATGGGCACTGCGGGCTATCGATACACGCTGACCGACGCCGGCCGCGATCGCGCGCTGCGCTATTTCGAGGCGTGCGGCTATGTCGGCCCCGCTCCGGTGCCCGTCGCACAGTACGACGCCTACATGAGCGCGCTCCGCGCGCAAACGCGCGACGTATTCCGCGAGCGCGTCGCGGGAGCCTTTTCGCATCTGATCGTCGAGCCCGAGATGCTCGATCAGCTCGGGCCGGCGATTGCGTCGGGCAAGGCGATGTTCCTCTACGGGCCGCCCGGAAACGGCAAGAGCGTCATGGGCGAAGGCATCGGCCGCGTGCTGGGCGGCGACATCTATATCCCGCATGCCCTCGACATCGACGGCCAGGTCGTGACCATGTTCGATCCCGTCGCGCACGAGGCACACGACACGCCGCGACGAAGGATCGATCATCAGATCGGACGGCGACATCGACGGCCGGTGGATTCGCGTCGGCAGACCGGTCATCACCGTCGGCGGCGAGTTGACGCTCGAGATGCTCGACCTTCGCTACAAGGAGCTGTCGGCGTTCTACGAGGCGCCTGTGCACCTGAAAGCCAACGGCGGCGTGCTCGTCGTCGACGACTTCGGCCGCCAGCGGGTGCCCGCGCGCGACCTGTTGAACCGGTGGATCGTTCCGCTCGAATCGCGCGTCGACTATCTGAACCTGATCTCAGGCCGAAAGTTTCAGGTGCCGTTCGACGTGATGGTGGTGTTCGCGACGAACCTCGAGCCGCGATCGCTCGCCGACGAAGCGTTCCTTCGACGCATCCCGTACAAGATTCTCGCGAAGAATCCGTCGCTCGAGCAGTTCTCGAAGATCTGCGAGATGAACTGCAGGCGGCACAAGCTTGCCGTTCGATCATGTCGATCGTGACGCATCTGCACGACAAGTACTACGTCGGCCGCAAACTCGACATGCGCGCGTGCCATCCGCGCGATCTCACGGATCAGATCGTCAGCCTGTGCCGGTATCACCGGCGGCCGGCGGAGCTGACCGCCGATCTTCTCGACGAAGTGTGCAACACCTACTTCCTTGCAGACACGCAGAACGTGGGGACCGCCGCGCGATGACCCTGAAACCCACGTTGATCCACGAGCGTGCGAGAACCTGTCGAGAATTCTCGTCGGCGCGCTGTTTCTCGCCCTGGCGTGGCGGCTGCTCGGCGACTTTCTCGAAACAAACCGCGCGACCGATCTGCTGCTGCTCGTCGGCGAAGCGCTCGTCGTCGTGCTGACGTGCCTGCGGCGCCCCGCGTCTGTCGTCGACAGGCGCCCGGTCGTTCGCCTGGTGACCGCGGTGTCGATGACCTTTCCGCTTCTGAGCCAGCCGGCGCGAATCGCGCCGATCATTCCCGGAAGCCGCTGCCGCGACGCTGTTGGGCCTCGGCCTGCTGGTCGTCGTGGGCGGGAAAATGTCGCTCGGCTACAGCTTCGGGCTTCTGCCGGCGAATCGCGGCGTGATGGAGCGCGGGCTGTATCGAGTCGTCCGGCACCCGATTTATCTCGGCTACCTGCTCACGCACATTCCCTTTCTCGCGGCGCATCCGTCGGGCTGGAACGCTGCGGTGCTGCTGATCGGCGACGCGGCGCTTATCGTGCGCGCGCTGTACGAAGAGCAAACGCTCGGCAGCGACCCGCAGTACGTCCGGTACTGCCAGACCGTGAAGTGGCGCCTGGTGCCCGGCATCTGCTGACCGCCTCCGCCAAAGCTACGGCGTGGTAAACCCTCCGTGCTAGCATCGTGCCCTGCCCTCACGGTGGTATGGCACACCTCGCGCCCCTTCGCGACCGCATCGATCCCCAGGCGTCCGTGTGCTGTTTGTCGGCATCAATCCAGGCATCCGCTCCGCCGAGACCGGCCATCATTTCGCGGGCTACTCCAACCGGTTCTGGAAGCTGCTCTTCGATTCGAAACTCGTCCCCGAGCCGATCGACTGGCGCGCAGACGACAGGCTGCCGGAATGGGGTTTCGGAATCACCAACCTCGTCGCGCGTGAAACCCCCGGCATCGACACGCTTGCGCCGCGAGGAGTGCGACGGCGGGCATCGAGCGTGCTGCGCGACAAGGTTCGCCGATTCAAGCCCGAGATCGTCGCGTTTGTCGGAGTATCGCTGTATCGCTGGATTTTCGGCGCGAAGGGGGCGGTGCGGCTCGGGCCGCAGCGCGCGACATTCGAAGGCGCACAGGTGTTCGTGCTGCCGAACCCCAGCGGCCGGAATGCGAATTTCTCCTACGCCGAAATGCTGGCCTCATTTCGAAAGCTCCGACGTAGACTTAGGACGAGGTAAAAATGCGTCCGATAGCATTGTTGGTGTTGACGATTGCCACCCTCCTGCCGGCGCAACCAGTCTGGGCACAAGCCACCGAGCGGACGGTGTATGCCAGCGTCGTCGACAAGAACGACGCGCCCGTCACCGGGCTCTCGGCCGGCGACTTCATCGTGCGCGAAGACGATGCGGCACGCGAGGTGCTGCGGGTGTCGGCGGCGACCGAGCCGATGCAGATCGCGGTGCTGGTCGATACGAGCCAGGCGATGGAAGAGCATCTGCTCGACGTGCGCAACGCGCTTCGTGGGTTCTTCAAGCAGATGGCCGGCAAGCACGAGATCGCGCTCATCGGCACCGGCGAGCGTCCGACGGTGCTGTCCGACTACACTCACGATCCCGCGCGTCTCGACAAGGCGATCGGATCCGTCTTCGCTCGATCGGGGAGCGGGACCTACATCCTCGAGGGGATCGTGGACGCCTCTCGTGGCCTGCGCCGCCGGAAAGCCGCGCGCCCGCACATCGTCGTCTATGCGGCGCGTGGTCCCGAGTTCAGCGAGCAATATCACCAGTCCGTGATCGACGCGCTGCACGAATCCGGCGCCACCCTGCACACGCTGCTGCTGAACAGACGGGACGCCGCGTCGGCGAGCCGCGAAGAGCAGGAGCTCGCGAAGACGGTAGCGGACGGGACAAAGGAAACAGGCGGACGGCGCGATGACCTTCTGACGCCGATGGCGCTGGCCGATCGCCTGCTCTCGCTCGGGAACGAGCTCGAGCATCAGTACCAGATCGTCTACGCGCGTCCCTCGAGACTGGTTCCGCCAAAGACCATGGAAGTGACTTCGAAGAAGCCCGAGGTTACAGTCCGCGCACGGCGGTTGCCGTAACGAAGGCGAGCACGGCGACGGCTGCACCAATAATGGCATCAGCCGCATAGTGATAGCGGCCGACGATGCTGCCTGCGGCGATGCTCACGGCAACGATCCCCAGCACAACACCCGCGAGGGGCATATGAATGCCCACCGCGAGCGCCGTTGCCAATGACGCCGCCGTATGGCCGCTTGGGAACGTGTTCCACTGCACGCTGGCGCGATTCAACACCGCCAGATTCAATTTTCTGATCGACGAGCGCATCTCGCGTCGCGGGCGGTTCGATGGCGCGCGGCGCGCGCGTCGGCAGCCACGGCAATACTCCGTAGCAGCCGAACGCAGCGAGCAGCACGACCAACCAGAATGTGTCGAGGGCATCAGCAGGGTATCCGGCGAGGAGCAGACACACGAACCCGGCGGGCACAACGGCATAACACAGCAGGTACGCCAGCTCGAGATACTCAATCAGCGCCCGCGGCGCGCGCTGTTCGAAACGCTCCAGCCCGTGCGGCCCGAACAACGTGCGATCGACGTCGAGCAGCCGTTGCTCGAACCCGGTGTTCGGCTCGCGTACCAGCAGCGCCGGCAGCCAGTAACCAGCGAGCAGATAGACGAGCGGCATGATGTGCGGCATGCCAACGGTGAAAAGACAGACGAGTGCCGCCATCGACAGGACGGCCGGGCGCACCTTCCTTCTCGCGACTGCCATGGCGGCCAGGTATGCGAAATAGGCGGCGGTCAAGATCTCCACGGTAGGATATGCGTGAAATGACTCGAAAACGGTTCACCGAGCTCGTTGAAGAAGCCCTCAAGCAGATTCCCGCCCGGTTTCGCGACGCCATGACGAATGTGGCGGTCGTGGTCGAAGACGAACCGTCAGCCGACCTGCTCGAGGAAATGGACATGGAGCCAGGCGACGCGCTGTTCGGCCTGTACCAGGGCACTCCGCTGACCGAGCGCGAGGCAAACTACGGTAATACCCTGCCGGACCGGATTTCCATCTACCAGTTGCCCATCGAAGAAGCGTGCGAAGACGAGGAGGACATCCGCCAATGCGTGGCGGAGACCGTCATCCACGAGTTCGGCCACTACTTTGGATTGAGCGAGGAAGAAATCGAAGAGATCGAGGAGAAGTACTGGCGCGGCCGCGAGTCGAAGATGAACGCCGTTTGGCATTTCGCATGCTGCGAGGCTCGACATCAACCAAAGGAGGCCCTCGTGCATCGCAATCTGTCCATGTTTTCGGTCGCCGCTGTCCTCGTTCTTGGTGGCGCGACCGCCGCTTCAGCACAGGAAATGGCAGCACGCCACACGCTCACGGCCCTTGCAGGCCCTGTTAATTTCGACCTCTCGGGCACCGGTACGACAACCGGGTTCGCCTTCCGCGGTACACGCGCGCTGACGTCGCACCTCGCACTCGAAGCGGGCTTCCTGTTCGCGCGCCCGAAACTGCAGGATGGCGAGAGGGCATCGCTCTTTGTTCCGGAAGCGCATCTGCAGTATTACTGGCGCGCCGGGCGTGTGGCTCCGTACGCCGGAGGCGGCATCGGGTTTGGCCGCCAGAGCCGCGACTTCGTGAGTGTCACCGACCTTGCGCTGTCCGCTGCGGGCGGCGCACGCGTTGACCTGACCGAGCGGGTTGCCGGCAATTGGTGAGTTCCGTCTCCGCGGCCTTGGGCGGGATTTCTCCGCCACGACAGCAGAGTGGATGGCAGGGCTGTCATTTGCGATTGGGCGATAGGTGATTGGATGATGGTGACGTGGTGATTGAGCGGCGAGCGCCCTCGCGTGCTCAATCACCGCCTCAGGGCTCCATCCTTTCGCGCGTAAATCCCGCACGCCGGTGTCGCCGTCCGACTTGCTGAGCTTCTGCGTGGCGGTCTTCATCAGCAACTCATGATGAAGAAAAGCCGGCGGCTGTGCGCGGCCGAGCAGACGCGCGAGCTGAATCTGGCGGCCGGTTGAGTCGAGCAGATCCTCGCCGCGGATGACGAGGTTCACGCCCTGGAGCCAGTCGTCGACGACGGCCGCGAACTGATACGTCCAGTTGCCATCTCGATCGCGAACGAGCACGTCGCCGCATTGCTCCGAAGGCCGCTGCTCCTGCGGTCCCAGGCGAAGATCCTCGAACCGCTCGATCGTCGAATCCAGCCTCACGCGTACGCCGAATCCAGCCGCTTCGGGCAGGTCTCTTGTCGCGGCACGTTCCAGGGTACGCGCCGGCGCCGATGTCTGCGCGGGAGCACTCGCATGCGTACGTCAATCCGCGCGCGCGCAGACCTTCCAGTGCCCGTTCGTAGAGGGCGCTCCGCTCGCTTTGTCTCGTGAGCTCGCCGTCGGCCTGCGAATCCGAGCCACGCAAGATCCTCGAGCAGCGCAGCCTCGAATATCGGGGCGGCTGCGGGCGCGATCGTGATCTTCGATGCGGAGCAGCACGCGCGCATCTGGACCGCTGGCGCGAGCCGTTTCCCAGACATAGATGGCATTGAGAACGTGGCCGAGGTGGAGATAACCGGTGGGGGCGGGAGCGAAACGCGTGATGACCGGAGTCAGGGACTGGGGATTAGGGATTACAGGGGATTGGAGATTAGAGCAGTTCATCGAGTCCCTGAAAAAGACCAGAAGACCAGAAGGTATCCCTTCTGATCTCCTGGCTTCTGATCTCCTGTATCCCGGTTACGCCCGCGTGATCAGATTGCCCGTCTTCGCGGCCTTGATCAGGTGCTCGGCCGCGCGATACGCCAGCGCCTGAATCGTCATCGTCGGGTGATTGCGGCCGCCCGTGACGAGGTTGCTGCCGTCGACGATGAACAGGTTCGGCACGTCGTGCGCGCGGTGGAACTTGTCGACCACCGACGTCTTCGGGTCGTTCCCCATGCGGCAGCTGCCGCGGTTGTGCGCGCCGCCGCGGCTGTCGTTGGGCGGATTCGCCCAGACCTGGGTCGCGCCCGCGGCCTTCAGGATCTCGATCGACTTCTGCCTGGAAGAACTTCGCGCACTTCATGTCGTCGGGATGGCTGGTCGACGTGATGCGCATCGCCGGCAGACCCCACTCGTCCTTCACGTCCGGATCGAGATCGACGCGGTTGGTCTCGAGCGGCATCTGCGTCATGAAGCACGTGATCGTCATCTTGTGATTGGCTTCTTCGCGCAGCGCCTTCTTGTAGCCCGCGCCCCAGCGTGGCGCATCGGGCGACAGCCCGTTGAGGCCCATGCCGAGCGGCGTCTCGTAGCCGCGCGCCGTCAGGCGTCCGCCGCCGTAGAAGCCGCGCTTCGGATCGGACGGCACGTAGTCGACGATGCCGGCGCCCGAAATGACTCCCTTGTACTCGTTCAGCGGACGCTCGAAGAGCCCGCTCGCGCCGGCGCCGTTGCCGAGCATCAGGTACTTGCCGACGACGCCGTTCGTGTTCGCGAGGCCGTCGGGGAACTTCGGCGACTTCGAGAGCAGCAGCAGGCGCGCCGACTCCGTTCCGTTCGCCGACAGCACGACCGCTTTCGCGCGCTGCTGTATTTCGCGCTTCTGGCTGTCGAAATACATGACGCCGGTGACGCGTCCGCTGTTGTCGACCGAAATCTCGCGCACGTAGCTGTTGGCGCGGATTTCGCACTTGCCGGTCTTCTGCGCCAGCGGCAGCACGGTGACGGCCGAGCTCGATCGCGCGCGGACGTGGCAGCCGTATCCCGAGCAGATGCCGCAGTTCACGCACGCCGCGCGGCCCATGATACGGACGCGTGATGATCGCGAGCGGCCCGGGCACGACCGTCAGGCCCAGCTTCTTCGCCGCGATGTTGAACAGCGCGCCCGAGCTCTTCAGGGGCACCGGCGGCACCGGATAGTCTTTCGACATCGGCGCCACGAACGGCGAGTTCACGCGAAGCCCGGAAATGCCCATTTCCCATTCGGCCTGCACGTAGTACGGCTCGAGCTCCTCGTAGGTGATCGGCCAGTCGGCCATTCCGGTGCCGGATGGAATCGTCGGGTCCGAGGTCAGCTCGTTGAACTCGTACGGAAGGTGCCGCCAGCTGCTGCCACCGTAGGTGACGGTGCCGCCGCCGACGACGCAGCCGTAGCTGTGCGTGCCCGGCATCGCTTTCTCCTTGTCGTTGCGGCGGAACGTGTTGCGCTGGCGCGTCGGATCGCTCATCAGGCGATCTTCCTGGGCCTGGTTGCGATTCAACCACTCGTCCTTGTTGTACTCGTGGTCGCGGCCGTACTTGCCCCAGCCGCCCTGCTCGAGCACGACGACGGAGAAGCCGGCCTGCGAGAGCTGCTTGGCCATGATTCCGCCGGCCGCGCCCGAACCGATGACGACGAAATCGACCTCAGTCGTTGGTGTGTACTGTCTCATTGTCGTCTCCTTCAGCGCTTGCCCGCAGGATCCTGGGCATCGTAATAGCCAAATGGCGGCCGGAAGTTCAGCGAGTCGTCGTACCCGATCAGCTTCCAGCCGATCTTGTCCTGATTGCCGCCGTGCACCGGGCTCGCAAAGAAGCCGATGATCGTGTGCGTGCGCACGGTGTTGAAGAAGGGCGTCTTCTCCATCGCGGTCAGCACCTGAATCTGCTCCGGGCTGGTCAGCGCCGAGAACTTCGTGGCCGCCGGGAACATCTGCTTGGTCTGCGCCTGCAGATCGTCGATGCCCTTCGTGTAGGCCGCCTGGTTGTTCTTGGCGAACGTCGTGAGCGCCCGGTCGATGAAGTTGATGACGCGAGCCTCGCGCGCGCCCGGCGTCTCGTCCGTCGGAATAATCTGCGCCGCCATCGCTTCGACCTCGAGCGCCTGCTCCGGCGTGAAGAACCCGAACTTCACGGGCCGGCCGGACTGCGCCGCCTTCAGCACGTAGTCTTCGGCTGCGAGGATGCCCGCATAGTTCGCTGCGACCCAGGCTCCGCCGAGCCCCGTCACGGAATCAAGGAGAAACGTTCGTCGTGATTTTCCTCGGGTGCTCATGCGATCTCCTTCACTGTTTGGCGTACTTCGTCACGCCGCGGAGGGTGTTCTCTGCCGCGTATAGATGTCCGGCCGGATCCGCGACGATACCCTCGCCAGCGGCTCCGTCCGGGTTATCGGTCTGATGGCCGGGAACAAACGCCACGACCTTGCCGTCCTTCGCGCTTCCGATGCGAATGCCTTTTTTCCAGCCAGGGTTGTTCGCCGCGACTCGAATCGGCGTCGATGACGTACAGCTTGTCGTCTCTTGTCGATGTACAGGCCGCTCGGGCGCCCGAACTGCTTCCACTCGGCGATGAACTTCCCGTCGGAATCGAAGATCTGCAGCCGCGCAGTTTCCACGGTCGCCGACGAACACGCGGCCGCGCGAGTCGAGCGCGAGCGCGTGCGCGTTTCTGAACTCGCCGGGGCCCGTGCCCAGCTTGCCCCACTCCTTGATGAACTTGCCGTCGCGTCGAAAACTTCACGACGCGAGTCACGTAGTCGGGCGGCACCTTCGGATTCTGCCCCGAGTGGCCGTCAGCGACGTAGATATCGCCGTTGGGCGCGGTGACCACGTCGGAGGGCTCGTTGAAGTGCGTCGGGCCGCCGCCGGCAACGCCGGCCGTGCCAAGCCGCATCAGCACCTTGCCGTCCGGAGACAGCTTGATGACCTGATGCCCCTTTGTTCCGTCCTTGCTCGCGAGCGCGTCGGTCACCCAGATATTGCCGTCGCGATCGACGTGCAGCCCGTGCGGAAACACGAACAGGCCTTCGCCGATGCTCTTCGTCGGCCGGCCGGTCGCGAGATCCATCAGGTGGACCGGCGGCAGGTTCGAGCCGTCGCAGGTGTTCACGCCGCAGCGATCGATCGCCCAGATCTCGTTACGCGGGCCGATCTCGACGCCGGCGGTCGATCCCCACGTCCGGCTGTCGGGCAGCACGCCCCAGTTGCGCACGCCGGCTTGATACGGGTTCGGAAGATCGTGTCCTGGCGAGACGGGCGCCTGCGTGAAGGCACCCGTGCCGGACAATCCGACCAGGATGATGGCCGTGAAGAGCCTGTGTCTCATTATTTAGTGATTGATTCCTTCGCTTCTTCTACTCCCCGGTCGACGGGATGTCAAGTGGCGGCGATCCCCCTTGACCGCTCAGCTCAGCGTCGACGTACAAAACGCGCATCTCCGCGCCGCGATCGGCACTTCGCTGAGACATTCCGGACACTTCTTCGTGGTCGGATCGCTCGGCGCCTCGCCGCGGCGGCGGCGCGCGATCAGCGCATTCATCGGCGCCACGACGAAGAAGTACACGGCGGCGGCGATCAGCAGGAACGAAATGACCGCGTTCAGGAAATCGCCGATGAGAAACTGCGACCCGTTCACCGTGACGACGAGCGCCGAGAAATCGGGCTTGCCGGCGATCGCGCCGATGAGCGGCGTGAGCAGATCCTTCACCATCGCCGCCACGACCGCGCTGAACGCCCCGCCGATGACGACGGCGATGGCGAGATCGAGGACGTTTCCCCGAAGCACGAATTCCTTGAAGCCTTTTAACATTCAGCCCTCCTCGACTTGTTATGGTGATGTCGGCGGAAGCATGTTCCTGACAAAGGCATAGGCCTGGTCGGCAGCGAGGGCCGCCTGCCCCTCGAGGGTGCTGAAGGCGGCGACATCCAGGAGCGACGCGTACGAGTCGAGGCGAAGGTTGAGAGACGTCTTGTCGAGCGCGAGCTTCACGTAGTCGTACTCGGCGTTGAACTCGGCAATCCTCAGCAGGAAGGCCTGGCTCAACGCGAGTTTGTCGCGCGCGAAGAGCGGGACAATGAAAAACACGCCGTCCTCGGCTGCCGCGATCCGCACGCGGATGACCGGCAGATTCTTGCCCTGGTACGTCGTTTCCCAGATGCCGAGCGCGATTTCCTTGTAAGGACCGGAGGACTTCGCGATCAGCTCGGCGACGCGCTGAATCGCGTCGGGTTTGACGGGGGCGCCGGCGCCCTCGACGGTGCTCGGGGCAGGCGCAGGCGCCTGAGCACGAACGCCAGCTGGCGCGAGAAACAGCACGATGACAAGTAACCACCAACGACCAACCACCAACCACCTACCACCAACCACAATCCACCAACCTTACGTAAGATGGGCGCCCTGCGCCGCCGTGTAGAGCGTGTACACGGACTGGCTGCTCGTCATGAACAGGCGGTTGCGATTCCGGCCGACGAAGCAGAGATTGGCCGTGCCTTCCGGCATCAGGATCTGGCCGATCTTTTTCCCGTCCGGCGCGTACACGTGGACGCCGTCGATGCCCTCGCCGCCGAAGCCGGTCCCGCACCAGATGTTGCCGTCGACGTCGGCGCGGATGCCGTCATGAAAGCCTGCGTCGAGCACGGCGAACTCGTGGCGGCCCGTCAATCGGCGGCCGTTGTCCTGCACCTCCCATCGGATGATCTTGGCTTTCTCCTTTGGAAAGTGCGTCGGCGCCGTATCGGCGACGTAGAGGTAGCGGTAGTCGGGCGAAAAACAGAGCCCGTTCGGCTTCTTGATCTCGTCGGTCAGCTTCGTCAGGCGCGCCGTCTGCGGATCGATGTGATAGACC
The DNA here is from genome assembly GCA_963802345.1 of Vicinamibacterales bacterium. Taxonomy (GTDB): domain Bacteria; phylum Acidobacteriota; class Vicinamibacteria; order Vicinamibacterales; family JAMQPK01; genus JAMQPK01. The sequence goes on along the minus strand of CAWDIK010000018.1, from coordinate 18,553 downwards.
GACGTCGGCAGCTCGAGCTCGCGGACGGTACCCTCGTAATAGAAGTGGCTGCCGTATCCGGGATCGGTAAACAGAATCCCGCCGCCGTTCGGGTTCACGATGACGTCGTTCGGCGCGTTCAGACGCTTGCCGTCATAGGTGGACGCGAGAACCGTCGGCTCCCCCTGATACTCGTATCGAACCACGCGGGCGGTCTGGTGCTCGCACGAAATCTGCCGCCCCTGGTAATCGAACGTGTTGCCGTTCGAAAAGTTGGCTGGCGTGCGCAGCGGAGTGACTTTTCCGGTCGCTTCGTCCCAGCGCATCTGCACGTTGTTCGGAATGTCGCTGAACACCACGTATCGGCCGACGCCGTTCCACGCGGGCCCCTCCGGCCCACATCCCACCGGTCCATTCGCGCACGAGCGGCGTGTTGCCGATCATGTATTTGTTGAAGCGGTCGTCGAGCACCTTCCATACGCTCGACGGATACCTGATGGGCTCCGGGCCGACCGCGAACCCTTGGGTCTGCGCAAATGCGGTCCGGCTCATGGCCGTCGCCGCCGCCGCGGAAGCGCCGGTTGTGAGAAACGTGCGTCGATTCATAGGGGGCTGATTATGGCTCACTCCGGTGCGGCATGGTAGGCTTCGCCGAATGGGGCGAAAGAGTGTCATCGTGACTGGTGGTGCGCACGGAATCGGAGAGGCAGCCGTCCTGGCGTTTGCCCGGGCCGGATATCAGGTGGCGCTGGCCGACGTCGACCGCGAGGCGGGCGAACGCGTCCGCCAGACGAGCGGCGCACCGGCGGGCGACACAATTTTCATCGCTGCAGATGTGTCCCGCCGCGACGATGCGCGTGAAGTCGTTCGTCAGACGGTGGCGTCGTTTGGCGGCGTCGACGTGGTCTTCAACAACGCGGGCATCCAGCCCGCGGAGAGCTATAAGACCGCGGAAGACCTCGACGAATCCGTCTGGGATCGCGTCATGGACGTCAACGTGAAAGGCTGTTTCCTGCTCTGCAAATACGCGATTCCCGAAATGCGCAAACGGGGCGGCGGCGTCATCATCAATAACGCGAGCGTCCAGGGACTGCAATCGCAGAAGCTGGTCCCGGCGTATGCGGCCAGCAAAGGAGCGGTTCTGTCGCTGACGAGGAATCTGGCCCTGGATTACGCGGAGGACAACATCCGCGTCGTCGCGGTGTGCCCCGGCTCGGTCGACACGCCGATGTTGCGCGCGACGGCCGCGCTCGCCGCTCCCGATAACCCGGCCGGTACGCTGTCGAAGTGGGGACAGAAGCACCCGCTCGGACGGATCGCACGTCCCGAGGAGATCGCCGAGGTCGTCGTGTTCCTCGCGAGCGACAAGGCGTCGTTCATCACGGGCGAGTTCGTCTGTGTCGACGGCGGGCTGATGGCTCAGGGCCAATGGGGATGAGCGTGGCGGAACACCTGGAGAGTGCCGTCGCCGAGTGGCGATCGGCACTGGGTTCCGACGGCGCCTCGACAGCGCCCGAGGTGCTGGATCGTTACGCGAGAACGACAGGGTTGCAGTCGACTCGCCCCCTGGCGGTCCTGTTCCCGCGGTCCACTGAGGACACGGTTTCGCTCGTCACGATTGCGTCTCGTCATCAGATTCCCCTGCATCCGATCTCCAAGGGCAAGAACTGGGGCTACGGCGATGCCACCCCACCAGGCGACGGGCAGGTCATCGTCGATTTCGGCCGGATGAATCGGATACTCGAGCTGAATCGCGATCGGCGTACGTGGTCGTCGAGCCCGGGGTCACGCAGGGCCAGCTTGCGCGCTATCTTGCCGAAAACGGCGGCGGCCTTTGGATGGACTCGACGGGTGCCGGGCCCGAGGCAAGTCTCGTGGGCAACGCGCTGGATCGCGGCTTCGGACATACGCGCTACGGCGACCACTTCCAGACGTTCTGCGGCCTTCAAATCGTGCTCGCGGACGGCCGCGTGCTCGAGACGGGGTTCGGCCACTTTCCGGACGCGCGCGCCCGATGGGTTTTCCGGTATGGAGTTGGCCCGTTCCTCGACGGGATTTTTTCTCAATCCAATTTCGGCATCGTGACCCGCATGGGTCTCTGGTTGATGCCCGAGCCGGAGTCGTTCCGCGCGTTCTTCTTCTCTGCCCCCGATGATTCCAGCATTGCCGACCTGGTGGACCGACTCTCGCCGTTGAAGAAGCAGGGCCTGCTGCCCAGCGCCGTGCACATCGCGAACGACCTGCGCGCTCTCTCGGCACGGATGCAGTATCCGTGGGAACGGGCAGGAGGCGCGACGCCGATGCCGGCGCAGCTTCGAGCGCAGCTGCGTCGCGAACACGGCGTCGGCGCGTGGAACGGATGCGGCGCGCTCATGGGCCCGAAATCAGTCGTGGCAGCCGTCGAGAAAAAAATCAAAGCCGCTCTCAAGGGGTACTACACCGTTTTTCTCGACGATCGAAAGCTTGCCCTCGGAGGACGCGTGGTCGGCGCGCTCGCGCGAGTGGGTTTGTCCGGCCCGCTCAATCAGCGCCTGAAGATTGTTCGCCCGGTCTATGACATGCTGAAAGGTCCTGCCGTCGAACGACGCGATTCGAGGCACAGGATGGCGCGTGCGGACCCCGGTCGCGGAAGGCGCGTCCGATCCGCTCGACTTCCACGCGGGCATTTTGTGGGTGTCGCCCGTCATTCCGATGATTGGCTCGGAGGTAGACCGGCTGCTGGCCCTCATCGAGCCGATCTATCACAAGCATGGGTTCGACTGCCTGGCGACGTTGACCCTGCTGACCGATCGGACGATTTCCTGTGTCACCAACATCGCGTTCGATCGCCGTGAGGCTGACGACCTCAGGCTCGCGCATCAGTGTCATGATGAGTTGACGCGCGCCTTGCTGGCCCGCGGATATATTCCGGTACCGAGCCAGCCCATCCTTGATGGCGCAGATCGCCGGCGAGGATTCGGTGTTCTGGCAAGTCGCGCGCGAGCTCAAACAGGCGCTCGACCCGTGTGGCATCATCAGTCCTGGACGGTACATCCCTCGAGGCAAGACAGACGTCACGTAAGCGGGCACGTCCCCTGAAATCTGCCCCCACGATCGCCCTCCAACTGGCAAGGCGAAAGAAAAACGTGTTAAACGTGTAAACGAAGATGAAGTTTGCTTTCCATTGTCTGACCCTCGCCGTTGCCCTGCTGGCAGCCGGCTGCGGAACCTCGTCGACGACCACGACGGGGCCGTCACTCGACAGATGCGGGATCACCGTCGTGAACTCGATGTCGTCGGTGGGCGCGTCCGGCGGAACCGGACGTCTCGCTGTGACGGCCGGGCGCGAGTGCACGTGGTCGATGACGAGCAACGTGCCCTGGATCACAGCGAGACAGCCTGCCAGCGGCCAGGGTGACGGGGGCGTCGAGTACGTCGTCGCCGCGAACCCAAATCCCGAATCGCGCCGAGGCACCGTCGTCGTTGGCGGCCAGGTCTTCGAGGTGGTGCAGGAGGGATTGGCCTGCCAGTTCGAGCTGCGGCCAAACAACCAGAACGTCGAGGCAGAAGGCGGCAGCGGCAGCTTCACCGTCGAAGGCCCGGACGGCTGCAACTGGACGCCCGCGACGTCGGATGAATGGATCACGATTACCAACGGCGGCAGCAGGACCGGGAACGACTCCGTCAACTTCACCGTTGCTCGAAATACCGGCGCCGCGCGCAACGGCGCTATCCGCGTGGGCGGCCAGGTATTCTCGATCTCGCAGTCGGCGCCGCAGTGCCGCTATCAACTGTCTCCGATTACCACCTCAATCAGCGGCGCCGGCGGATCCGGCGCGGTCACCGTGACTGCGGCGGCCAACTGCACGTGGACCGCCACGACCAACGTCCCGTGGATTTCGATCGTTGGAGGCACAAACGGAACAGGCAACGGCAGCGTCAGTTTCACCGTGCAACCCAATCCCGGTGCCGCACGAAATGGCATCCTGAACATCGGAGGGCAGAGATTCACCGTTACGCAGCAGCAGGCCGAGTGCAACTACTCCATCGCTCCCGCCGGCCAGTCGTTCGCCACCGCGGGCGGGCAGGGCTCTGTCACTGTTTCAACAGCGTCGGTCTGCACGTGGAACACGAGCGACGTGCCTGCATGGGTCACCGGCATGCCGGCGAGCGGAATGGGGACGCAAACGATCGCGTTCACGGTCGAGCCGAACCCGGGTCCGGCCCGCACCGCCGTCATCATCATCGGTGGTCAGAGCTTCACCGTGAGCCAGTCCGGTGGATGCACGTATTCGCTCGCACCGGGCGAGCCACAGCGCGTCGGCGTCCGGCGGCGCGAGTTCAGTTGCCGTCAATACCGCGGCAGGCTGTGAGTGGACCAGCAGCGGAGCGCCTTCGTGGGTCACGGGCATACCGGCAACCGGAACGGGCCCGCAGACGATCAATTTCACCGTCGCCGCCAATCCCGACCCTGCGCCGCGCAGCGCCAACATCGTCATCGGCGGCCAGACGTTCATCGGTCTCGCAGGCCGCAGCGGCGTGCAGCTTCTCGTTGGATCCGACGAGCCACAGCGCGTCGGCTATCGGGCGGCTCGAGCTCATTTGCGCGTGAACACCGCGGCGGGCTGCGCCTGGACAAGCAGCGGCGTGCCGGCGTGGATCACCGGCGTCCCGGCCAACGGAGCGGGCCCGCACGACGATCAATTTCACCGTCGCCGCCAATCCCAATCCCGCCCCGCGGACCGCCAACATCGTCATTGGCGGCCAGACGTTCGCGGTCACGCAGGCCGGCGGTTCGCGTGCAGCTTACTCGTTGAACCCGACGAGCCACAGCGCGACGGCTTCGGGCGGGTCGAGCTCGTTCGACGTCACCACAACGGCGGCGTGTGCGTGGACGAGCAGCGGCGTGCCGGCGTGGATCACGGGCGTGCCGGCGAACGGAACCGGGCACGACGACGATCAATTTCACGGTGGCCGCCAATTCCGATCCGACGCCGCGCAATGCCAACATCATCGATCGGCGGTCAGACATTCAGCGTCTCGCAGGCCGCGGCGTCGTGCAGCTACTCGCTGAATCCGACGAGCCACAGCGCGACGGCTTCGGGCGGGTCGAGCTCGTTCGCCGTGAACACGGCGGCGGCGTGTGGCTGGACGAGCAGCGGCGTGCCGGCGTGGATTACGGGCGTACCGGCGAGCGGAACGGGGACGACGACGATCAATTTCACCGTCGCCGCCAATTCCGATCCCACTCCGCGCAGTGCCAACATCACCATCGGCGGTCAGACCTTCATGGTCTCGCAGGCCGCGGCCTCGTGCAGCTTACTCGTTGAATCCGACGAGCCACAACGCGTCGGCGTCGGGCGGGTCGAGCTCGTTCGACGTCAACACAACGGCGGCGTGTGGCTGGACGAGCAGCGGCGTGCCGGCGTGGATCACCGGCGTGCCGGCGAGCGGAACCGGGACGACGACGATCAATTTCACCGTTGCCGCCAATACCGATCCCACTCCGCGCAGCTGCCAACATCACCATCGGCGGTCAGACCTTCACGGTCTCGCAGGCCGCGGCCTCGTGCAGCTACTCGTTGAATCCGACCAGCCACAACGCGTCGGCGTCGGGCGGGTCGAGCGCGTTCGACGTCAACACGGCGGCGGCGTGTGGCTGGACGAGCAGCGGCGTGCCGGCGTGGATCACCGGCGTACCGGCGAGCGGAACCGGGACGACGACGATCAATTTCACGGTCGCAGCCAATACCGGGCCAGCGCGCAACGCCAGCATCGTCATCGGGGGTCAGACCTTCTCCGTCAGCCAGGCGAACGGATGCACCTACAATGCCGCGCCTGGATCGCTGACGTTCGCCGCGTCCGGCACTCCGGCACAGAGACATCACGATTACCGCCGGCGCCGGCTGCACGTGGACCGCTGTACCAGACCAACCGTGGATCCACATCGTGTCCGGCGGCAGCGGTCCCGGAGGCGGCACGATCAGCGTCGATCTCCTCGTCAACATGGATGGAGTTGTGCGGCAGGGTAACATCGCCGTCGGCGGCCAGACGGTGACGATCACCCAGAACCCATAACGTTTCGTGGCACGAGAGGAATATTGTGATTAGAGAGCGCCGGCGATTCCTCGTAATCCTTGTGTGCACCGCCGTCATCGGCGCCGTGCCGTCCACCGCGCGCGCCCAGCAGTCCGTGCGTCAGGTGCTGTCGTTCCTTCTCACCAACCAGGCCGTGCGAACCGGCGACATCGAGAAGGACGCTGAAGCGACTGCGGCGACGCGCGACACGATCTCCAACGCTCTGTTGGTTGAGCTCGCAACGCTGCCGATCAGCACTTCGTCGGGCGGATTCACGTATGTGTTCAATTCGGAACTGGGCACGCGCGAGCGGGCGAGCAGCAGCTTTGGCCCGTTTTTCGTCGAGCGCGCGCTCACATCAGGGCGCAATCAGATGTCGTTCGGCGCGACCTTCCGGTATTCAGAATTCGATCAGCTCGACGGCAACGACCTGCGCAGCGGGAATTTCGTGACCACGGCGACACAATTCCGTGACGAGCCGCAGCCGTTCGACGTAGAGACCGTCACCCTCAGGCTGAAGACGCAAACCGTGACGGGGTTCGCGAATTACGGCGTGACCGATCGGATAGACATCGGCGTCGCGGTGCCCATCGTCTCGATGGAGTTGTCGGGCGAACGCATCAACACCTACCGCGGCCAGACGATCCCGCAGGCAGCGGCGACCGCGACGACGACCGGCGTCGCGGATATGGCGATTAGCGCGCGCGCGCATCTGCTCGGCGGCCGCGCCAGCGGCCTGACCGCCGGCGTCCAGGCGCGCCTTCCGACCGGCCGCGAAGAAGATCTCCTCGGCACGGGAGAAGCGGCTATTCGTGTGCTGGCGATCGGGTCGGTGGAAGGATCGCGAATCGGCGCGCACGTGAACGGCGGCTACTCGTGGGGCGGCATTTCGCGTGAGGCCAACTACAGCGCCGCGATGACCGTGACGGCGTCAGATCGGTTTACCCTCGTCGGCGAATTTCTTGGTCGATGGGTCGAAGGCCTCGGCCGTATCGGCCAGGTGACTGCGCCTCACCCGAGCAGCATCGGCGTGGACACGATACGCCTGCTGCCAACGACGTCGGGCATCACCACGGCCATGGCGGTTGCGGGTTTCAAGTGGAACGTCGGCGATCGATGGCTTTTCAACGGGAACGTATTGCTGCCGTTGACCGACCGGGGACTGCGTGCGCGTGTCGTACCTGCTATTGCGCTGGATTATTCGTTCGGCGGTTAGTTTCAGCGTGGCGGTTTACTGCCTCGCTTGCGCGCTCTCGATCTTCCACGCCTCGTCCACCTTGCGCAGGTGGAACGTCCACTGACGCCGCTCGGCTTTTGGTCCCCTGCCGCCGACCTTTGGAGTGTAGGTTGCGCTTCCGCGGCATTGAGCAGTCGCAACTGGTCCCGCGATATCGAACAGGCAGGTCTCGAACGCCAGTTCCTGGCTGGAGAGCGTGTCGAATGCCCTGGCCAGTGCACGCACATCCACAGACGGCCATACGGCCTGCGCCGCCTCGGCGTCGAGACGCTGGTAGGCGCTTCGATATTGGCCCAGAGTGCGCTGAATCTCGTTCTGCTCGGACCGCGCCACTACCGATGGCAGCGCTTCGGGTTCGGGACGAGCGATCGCAGCAGGAATCCTCGGCGCGGGCTGCGCAGCGGCAGCGGGCGTCTCGACCACGGGCGGCGCTTCGGGCGGCGGTAACGTCACGGCGGGATTCATCGTCGCCATCGGAGCCACCGCCGGCTGGACCGGCTCGGTGCGAGGCCGAGGAGCGGGCATGGCTCTCGCCGCGGCTGAGGCGCCGCCACTTGTACCGCGCGGCGTCGACGCCGCAGCATCGCGCGGTTGTCGATCGTCAGGGACAGCTTGAGAGACGGCGGCAGTCTGCGGAGGATTCGCGACAACTCGCGCGACAGGCGCGCCAATAGACGGCCGTAGTTCCACCGAGGGAATGAGTTCGGCGGATGGTTCCGCCGGTGCATCAACGGGTGGCGTAACGACCGGCGCGTTCGCTATCGGCGCCGCCGCCATCTGTGTCGCGACAGGACGGCTTCGCTGGAGCGCTCGTGCCCCCCAGGTGCCGGCCGCAATGCCGACGCCAACGGCAGCCGCCACCGACGCATACATCGCCGCCTTCCGAATTGCTGCGCCTGTCGCGGCCGTGGCCGCCACAGCGGAATGTGATCCTTCAGCAGGAAACTCCCAGAGTGCGGGCGGGGTTGACTCCGCAGTCGATGCTGCCGCCGGCATCGAGGCTTCGGTCACGAATGACGAGAGACCTGGCGCGACATCGCCTTCGGACGAAGCGCGAGTCTCTCGAGCGAAGTCATCCGGGCGGTTCATGACAGAATCTGATCGTGATGCTATTGACACTCTGGCAGACGGAAGAAGTGAACGTACTGCTTCGAGCGTAGCATAAAGACGGTTACACATGTCCACCGTTGTGCAGAAATATGGCGGCAGCAGTGTGGCCGACGTGCAGAAGCTTCGGCACGTCGCCGACCGCATCATGCGAACGCGGCGGCAGGGTCACGACGTGGTCGTCGTGGTATCAGCGATGGGCGACACCACCGACGAGCTGCTCGCGATGGCCAAGCAGGTGTCGCCGAATCCGGAGCGCCGCGAGCTCGACATGCTGCTCACGGCGGGCGAGCGTATTTCCATGGCGCTGCTCTCCATCGCGATCCGTCAGCTCGGAGGAGACGCGATCAGCTTCACGGGCAGCCAGTCCGGCATCATCACGAACGATCGTCATGTCGATGCCCGCATCATCGAGGTGAGGCCCTTCCGCGTGCAGGACGAGCTCGCGCGCGGAAAGATCGTCGTCATCGCCGGGTTTCAGGGCGTGTCGTACCGCAGGGAAATTACGACGCTCGGCCGCGGCGGCAGCGATACGACTGCGGTCGCCATGGCTGCCGCGATCAACGCGGACTACTGCGAGATCTGCTCGGACGTCGATGGCGTTTACGCTGCCGATCCGCGAGTGGTGCCCGATGCGCGGCGCATCGGCACGATGTCGTATGAAGAGATGCAGGAGATGGCAGAGGCCGGCGCCAAGGTTCTCAACGCGCAGGCTGTCGAGTTCGCGAAGGAGAAAGGCATCGCGATCTACGCGCGGGCCACGAACGGCCCCCTGCCTGGACCTGATCCGTCCGCCGACGGCACCGTGATTCGCAGGAACCCCCCGAGGCAACCGGGCACGGTCGTCGGCGTGGCGAGCGAACGCGACGTCCTCGTGCTCGAGGCCCGGGCGGATTCGCACGAGCTTCTGGCCGCCCTCGATGCACACCATGTTGCCGGCAAGCAGCTCCACGTGTCGACCGGCGCGCATACGACGCTCGTCATCTCGCGCGACAATCTCCACGACCAGGACAGAGTGACGCTCGCGCTGAAGTCGCAGTTCGGCGATCGCATCGAGCTGGTTGACGGTCTCGGGGCGGTGAGCGCCATCGGCGCAGGGATCAACGCGACCTACGCGAACATCAGGACCGGCCTCACCGCACTGCACGAAGCGGGGATCGCGGCGCGTGGCATGTCGACGTCGTCTTTTCGCATCACCTGGATGGTGCCGGACGATCAGGTCGTGGCAGCCGTGCGCGCGCTGCATGCGTGTTTCATCTCCGCCAACGCATCTCCCGTACCTGACGGATGCCGACCTAAAGGTCGGCACTACGTGATCTCGGTGATTCCGTTCGTACTGACCTTCAGTGCGATCAGTCGCAGCGAGTACATCACGTAGTTGACGCCGATTCGGTAGGCTTCGTTCGTGGGGTCGATGCCGAAGTAACCCCTGTCTGACCACTCCCAGTATTCGGCGAGATCGTTGTTGTGGTTCGCGAGAGCAATCATGCGGCCGTTCGGATCGTTGCCTTCGAAGAGCGCCTTGTAATCGGGCACCATGCCGGGAAACATCGGATGGTCGTAGTCGATTTTTTTCAAATCGAAAAAAGTGTGGAAGATCGGATGCGTGACGTCGATCGTGACCCACTGAAGTTCGGGCATGACACGCCGCATCTGGGCGGCCATGTTGTTCCACTGCGTGGTCTCGAAATCGTCAAAAAGAATGAGCCCGCCCTTCAACAGGTACTGACGCAGGTTCAGCGCCTCGGCGTCTGTCATGTCCCAGAACCCGGGCTCTGACATATAGACGAGAGGATGGCGGAAGATCTCCGGATCGCCGAGATCGAGGACGTTGCTCCCGTCAGTGTGCACGCGAGCCTTCGAGAGATCCGCGATGATGTAGGCGAGGTGGCGATCCGCGCGCGGGTAGTCGTGGTTCCAGCTCGAGCTCGGGTGGTATCGCAGGCGGGTAAACACCCATCGATCGTCGTACTGCACGTTGGGATAGGCAGGCGACCGGAACGATCCGAACTGCGCCGCCGCCCATATCGGCAGCGCGATCGCAGCGAAGGTGGCGACGAGGAACGTTCTGCCGACCACAGGGCTATGATAACTCCGCCGGAGCGGCCGCCATTACTCGGGCACGATATCCACGAGCACGGACTTGAACGCCGGCGTCCTGGAACGCGGATCGACATCGCGCGGCACGAGCGTGTTCGCCTCGGGGTAGTACATCAGCGCGTTGCCCGGACGCACGTCGTACGGGCGCACGTGCCGCCCGCGCATTTCTCCCACGGAGCTGCGCACCGTCACGCGCTGATCCTGCGTCAACCCCCACCGCTGCATATCCTGCGGACTGATAAGGATGACGTCGCGCCGCTCCTGGCCGCGATATACGTCTTCGTCTTCGTACACGACCGTATTGAACTGCCCCTCGGATCGCACAGTCATCAACCGCGCCTGCCGTTCTCGCATCGGCGGCAACGCCGGCAGCGCGACAGCATGGAACCTGGCCTTCCCTGAATCTGTCGGGAAGTGCGGAGTATCCAGGCGCCGGCCGGCGATGTGGAACTCGCCGCGCGTGCGGTCGATATCGGCCATGGGCTCGAGACCCGGAATCAGGTCGGCAATCAGCGCGCGAATCCGCTGATGGCTCTCGAGCGCGGTCCAGTCAACCGGACCATCCTCACCCAGCACATGCCTGCCGACAGCGGACAACACGGATACTTCGCTGCGAGGTCCCTGATGGCGTGGCCGGCCGCCGTCGCTCAGCCGCACGTAGCTGAACATCGACTCCTGGGTCGTCGGCTGCGACTCTTCGTCGCGCGGGAGCACAGGAAGCACGAGCGTCTCTCTCGCCGTTCCCCATGCGTGACCGCTGTTGAGCGACGTCGACATGTACGCGATCAACTCCAGCTTGCCGAGTGCCTCACTCGCAAACGTCGCATCTGGATTGCTTCCGAAGAGATTCCCGCCGAGGCACAGCGCCACGTCCATCGTCCCCCGTCCGCAGGCTTCGATGCACGCCATCGTGTCGAGTCCGGGCGCGTCGGAGCCGCGAATCCCGAGACGCTGTTCCAGGCGCCCCTGGATGGCCTTCTTGAGAGAAGGCGTCACGCCGACAGACCCCATGCCCTGCACGTTGCTGTGTCCCCGGATCGGCAGCAGGCCGGCGCTCGGCCGGCCGATCATTCCGCGCAGCAACGCGAGGTTCGCAATCATCTGCACGTTCTCCACTCCGTGCAGGTGGTGCGTGATGCCCATGGTCCATCCGATCACGACGTTCGTGGCGGCCATGTACATGTCGGCGACCCGGGCGATCGTCTCGCGGGGAACACCGGCGCCGGTCTCGATGTCGGCCCAGGACGTTGATGCAACTTGCTGCTCAAAGGCTTCGAAGCCTTCGGTATGGTGCTCGACGAAATCAGGCGCATGGCCGCCGCGCTCGAGGACGTGCTTGGCCACGCCGGTCATCAACGCGAGATCGCCGCCGATGTGCGGCTGCACATACAGGCTCGCGATGTCGCTGCCGAACAGGAGGCTCCGCGCATCGCTCGGGACACGGAAGTTGACGAGCCCGATCTCTTTCGCCGGGTTGATGACAACGACGTGACCGCCGCGGCGGCGCATCGCCATGAGGCTGCGCAGCAGCCGCGGATGGTTGGACGCGGGATTGCCTCCCATCAGCACGAACAGATCGCTGCCGTCGATGTCGTCGAGCTGCACGGTCGCGGTGCCGGATCCGAGGCTCGCCGCCAGACCGACACCGCTCGCCTGGTGGCAGTAGTACGAACAGTTGTTGACGTTGTTGGTTCCGAACGCCCTTGCGAGCAGCTGCAACACGAATCCAGCTTCGTTCGACGAGCGGCCGCTTGCGTAAAAGAAGCTGCGGGCCGGGTCGGCCGCTTTCAGCCGGGTCGCAAGCCGGCCAATCGCCTCGTCCCAGGAAACCACGCGGTAGTGGGTCTCTCCTGGACCGGCATAGATCGGATCGACCAGCCTGCCGCACGCCTCGAGCTCGCGAGGCGAAAGGGATCGGAGCTGGGCGATCGAGTAACGGGCAAAGAACTCTGGAGCGATCCCGCCCTGCATGTCGGCGGCCATGGCCTGCAGCGATTTCTTGCAGACCTCGGGAAAGTGCCCGGCTTCGTTCACCATCCCGCCCATCTGGCCACCCATGCCGAGGGCGCAGGTCTTACACGCGTTCCTGCTGCGCATCGCGCGCCACAGCGACATCCATCCCACCCGGTTCGCCGTCTCGAGCGTGTATGCGATGGCCTTCCAGCCGCCCGCGGATGTCATGGGCTTCATCTGGTGCAGACGCATTATCATTAGATCGTCATGCCGCCGACAACCATTCAGGTCCTGACCGCCGACGATGTCCTTGCGCGCTTCAAACAGCTGCGCTCGCGCCAACCCGTCAACTATTACGCCTTCTACTCGAGCCAGCTGGGCGGCATCGTCACCGACCCGGCGTTGATGGTGATCCCGTTCGACGATCACATGGTGCATCGCGGACACGGCATCTTCGACACGGCCGGCCTGATCGATGGCAGGATTTACGATCTCGAAGCGCATCTCGATCGCTTTCTGATGTCGGCCGAACGGTCGAAGCTGCGAATCTCGCCGTCGCGCGCAGAGATGCGCGACATCATCGTGAAGACGACGGCCGCGAGCGGCAAGCGCAATGGATCGATCCGGTATTGGCTGTCGTCCGGGCCAGGCAGCCTCGAGCTGACTCCGGCGGCCGGCGCCGAGCCGGGGTTCTTCGTCATGGTATTCGCGGGCCTCGTCTATCCCGATCGATGGCTCACGCAGGGCGCGCGCGTGATGACCACGACGTACCCAATCAAGGCGCCGATCTACGCCATCACAAAAGCGACGAACTACCTCCCCAACGTGTTGATGCAGATGGAGGCCAAGGAGGCCGGCTTCGACACTGGCGTGTTCATTGACGCGGACGAACATGTCGGCGAGGGCTCCAACATGAACGTCGCGTTCGTCACCAACGACGCCGTGCTCGTGCATCCCACATTCGATCACATCCTTGCGGGCTGCACGTCCCTTCGATTGCTGGAGCTGGCGAAGGGGCTTCAGGATCGCGGGCTGCTGAAACGGATTGAGGTGCGCGACGTATCGGTGCCGGAAGCGCGCGCGTCGCGCGAGATGCTGCTCATGGGCAGCTCCGTGAAAGTGGTGTCGATCGTCCAGTGGGACGACCAGGTGATCGGCGACGGGAAGCCGGGCCCGGTGGCCAAGGCGCTGCTTCAGCTGCTTGAAGAGGACATGCGTAGCGGCGATCGCCTGATCGACGTACCCTACTGACCATGAAGAGAACGCTGCTGTGCCTCACCTTGGCCGTGGCCTGTCAGGTCGCGCTGAGCGGCCAGGACTACAAGACCTGGAAGGACTACGGCGGCGGTCCCGATTCCTCCCACTTCGTCGATCTCAAGCAGATCAACAAGTCCAACGTCAATCAGCTCGAGGTTGCCTGGATATATCCGACGGGCGACCAGCGCTCGTACGTCTTCAACCCGATTGTCGTCGACAACGTGATGTACGTGCAGGCGCGGAACAGCTCGCTCGTGGCGCTCGACGCCGCCACCGGCAAGGAGATCTGGATTCACGAGAACCTGCCGGGCCTGGCGACGCGCGGCATCGCGTACTGGGAGAGCAAAGACCGGAAGGATCGCCGCCTGATATTCGCGATCAACAACCACCTGCAGGAAATCGACGCGCGGACCGGCAAGTCGATTCTGACGTTCGGCAACAACGGGCTCGTCGATTTGAGAGAGGGACTCGGCCGCGACCCCAGGACAATTGTGCGCGTGCAGCCCGAGTCTCCCGGACGCGTCTTCGAGAACCTGATCCTGCTCGGCTCGTCGACCGGCGAAGCGTACATGTCGACGCCAGGCGACATCCGCGCCTATGACGTGCGCACGGGCAAGATGGTGTGGAGCTTTCACACCATCCCGCATCCCGGCGAAGAGGGCTACGACACGTGGCCCAAAGACGCCTGGACCTATGCGGGCGGCACCAACACGTGGGGCGAAATCACGGTCGACGAAAAGCGCGGTATCGCCTACTTCCCCACCGGCTCCCCGACCTACGACTATTACGGCGCCGATCGCATCGGCAGCAACCTCTTCGGAAACTGCCTGCTCGCGCTGGATGCACGCACCGGAAAACGCCTGTGGCATTTTCAGATGGTGCACCACGATTTGTGGGACTACGACAACAACGCCGCTCCGCAGCTCATCACGGTTCGTCACAACGGCAAGCTCGTCGATGCCGTGTCGCAGACGACGAAGCAAGGGTTTCTCTTCGTCTTCGACCGCGTCACCGGCAAACCGTTGTGGCCGATCGAAGAGCGTCCGGTGCCGGCAAGTCACATGCCTGGCGAGCAAGCCTGGCCCACCCAGCCTCATCCGACAGCCCCGCCTCCGTACGCGCGGCAGAAGATGACCGCCGACGATGTGAACCCCTTCATCCTTACCGCCGAAGAGCGCGCGGCGTGGCGGGACAGAATCTCGAAGATGCGCAACGAAGGGCTGTTCACGCCGCCCGGGTTCGAAGAAACGGTGTCGTTGCCGGGCGCGCGCGGCGGCTCGAACTGGGGTACGAGCGCCGCGAATCCGTCGAAAGGTCTTGTGTACCTGACGACACAGGACTGGCCGACGATCTACAAGCTGAGCATCGACGATCCACTCGCGGCTCGAACGCGTGCTCCGGCAGGCGGCGCCGCATCAGACGGCAAGGCGATTTACGAGGCGCGATGCCAGGCATGTCACGGCGAGAACGGAAAAGGATCTGGAGGCGGACCGCCCGCGCTCGCCGGCAGCCGGCTCGAGCTCGACGCCTTTCGGCAGATCGTGGCGGCGGGAAGGGCGAGATGCCTGCGTTCGGCGATCTGGATGCGGCGGCGATCGCCGCGCTTCATCGTTTCTCGATCCGGCGTCGCACCCGCCTTCGCGCACCGTTCCAGATCGCTTCGGCGCGGCAGGCTCAGGCGGGCCGGTTGTCGCGTCGGGAGGCGCACCCGGCGGTTTGATCGTTCCCATATCCGAAAACCGCTACAGTCCGCTCGGCGGACCTCCATATCCGAACGGCGTCGCGGCGCCGCCGAATCGGTATTACACCGACTGGGGGTTGTACCCGAACCAGCCCTACGTCATCGGCCCGCCGTGGTCGGCGATCGTCGCGTACGACTTGAACAAGGGCACGATCAAATGGCGGGTGCCGCTCGGAGAAGATGCGAGGGCGGCGGCAGAAGGCGCGAAAAATGCCGGCGTCTTCATGGCCGAACGTCACGGCATCATCGTCACGTCAACGGGATTGCTCTTCGTGGCCACGACCGACGGCAAAGTTCGCGCGCATGATGAGGAGACGGGCAAGATTCTCTGGACCGGAACACTGCCTGCCGGCTCGGAAGGGGTGCCCGCGATGTACGAGGTGAACGGGCGTCAGTTTCTCGTTGTGCCCGCGTCTTCGAGAATCAACTCGGGTGGCGGTCATGTGCGTCCAGGCGAGACGGCAACGCAGCCGGCTGCGGGCACTCCCAGCTACGTGGCATTCGCGCTTCCACGAAAGTGAATCACATCAACTGACGAGGAAGTCCCAACCGAATCCAGGCGCGTCTGAGGGCCGGACGTAGATGCCTTCGGGTCCTCGCGTAATCATGTTCTCTTCCTCGTACCGGTCGTAGACCGCCTTCGGACCGCCCGGTGCGGGCATGAACAGCTCGGCCCATGGGCTGTTCGTCGTCGCCATGATGAAATGCACGCCGTCTCTGCCGCCCCCGCTGTGCGGGATGACGGAAATGTCGTACGCAGCCGCGAGCGCCGCGATTCGCCGCATCTCAGTCAACCCGCCACACCAGTGGATATCGGGCTGCCAGATTGTCCTGAGTCCATGCTCGAGAAGCTGCCGGAAACCATATCGCGTGTACTCGTGCTCGCCGGTCACGATGCGTGTGCTCGTGATGTGAGCCGCGAGCCGCCCGAACCCTTCGTAGTCGTGCGGCTGGAGGCATTCCTCCATCCAGTACACCCGATACGGCGCCATCATCTCGGCGATTTCGATCGTGTAGCGCTCCGTCCACGCCATCCAGCAGTCCAGCATGATGTCGCCGTCCGGCCCGAGCGCCTTGCGCGCGCGCTGCACGAGCTCGACGTTCTTGCGCATGCCTTCGAGGCCATCGGCGGGACCGTGAGGAATCGCGAGCTTCAGGCGCTTGTACCCGAACTCGACGTGCTGCTCGATGTCGTTCCCCGTGCAGTACGCCGGCAGCCGCGGCTTTGTCTCGCCGCCGAGCAGTTTGTACACCGGCATGTTGAGCGCTTTTCCAACGATGTCCCACAACGCCAGGTCGACCGCGCTGATCGCGTTGACGACAACCCCCATGCGGCCGTACGACATCGTCGAGCGCCACATGATGTCCCAGAGACGCTCGATGTTGAACGGGTCCTCGTTCAGCAAGAGTTTCGTCAGGTGCTGCTCGACGACATAGCCGGCGCCGGGCCCGCCGCTGCCGTAGCCTTTGATGCCCTTGTCTGTGGCGATCTCAACGGTGGCCGAGGGAACCTTGCCTGGGTCAGGTTGAAAGAGCGAGCGCGTCGCTTTGTATTCGGGGTAGATCGACATCGGGTTGGCGACCTCGACCTGATTGGTCGACCAGGAACCCGGGGCAGGCGTGTACGCGGGCAGAGGATTGCGCGGCCTGGTTTCCACCAGCCGCACGCCCGTGATTTTCAGTTTGCTTTTTTCGTTCGCGAACGGCGCCTGGGCGTACGCCGGGGCGCCCATGGAGAGGTCCGCATCGATGCCGCTCGCGATGAGGCCGCCTGCCGCGAGTGGGGCCACGTTCAGAAAGTCCCGCCGCTTCATACGAATCCTCCCTGTGTGGCGAGAATCGTATCACGCGACCTCGCGAGCAGGACGACTACGGGAACGGGTGTTCCAACAGGTCTCTGAGGTAGTCGAACAAGTCAGAGTACGGCTGCGGCTTGTAGAAAAAATGCGCGCCGTGAGCCTGGACGCGCCGCTCTTCGCAGGACGACAACGGCATCCCCGACAGCACAAACACGGGCATGTGGACAAACTCGGGTGTCGCCCTGACGAATTGCAGAAGGTCGAGGCCGGACCGGTACATCCCAGTGTCATCGGGAAGCCGCACGTCCAGCACCATGGCGTCGATGTGTTCCGCCCCCAGAACCTTGAGTGCGGCATCTACGCTGTCGGCTGGAACCGGAAGGAAATCTTTCAGCGTCAGGACCGCGCACATCGTCGTACGAATGGACGACTATCATCCACGACCAGGACGACAGGGCGGCGCTTCATGCCCGATTGGAACAGCAGCACGTCGCTGCGCAGCCGCCGCTCTTGCAGCAGCAATCGTCGCCGCATCCGGTCGGGCAGCAGCAGCCGTCCTTGCAGCAATCGCAGCAGGATTCAGCCTTTGCCGGCGCGCGCCTGCCGAACCAGGTGAACACCGTTCGGAAAACGGATGAAAATTTCATTGAGCGAGGGTAAAGTCTGCAGCAACTTGAGGGTCAAGGCCCGCTTGACCTTAAAGTCAACTTGAGGGTTTCTAATCTCGCATGCTCATCGGAGATCTCGCGAGGTTATCGGACGTCACGCCGGCCACTATCCGGTTCTACGAAGAACTGGGCCTGCTGACGCCTCCACGGCGTTCGGAGGCTGGTTATCGCCATTACTGCGAGACGGCCATCGAAGAGCTCCGATTCATCAGGAAGGGGCAGGGTCTCGGGTTCTCGCTCGAGGAAATCGGGGAGATTCTGAAGATCAGCCGTGGGGGCGAGGCGCCATGCGGCCGTGTGCTCGATTTGGCCGAGCGCAACCTTGCCGCCGCGGACGAACGCATCCGCCATCTTCAGGCGTTCCGCGATCGTCTGGCTGATCTGATCGCCAGGTGGAAGGACAGATCGACGACCGCCTGCGGCGCCGGCGGGCTGTGCGAGATCATCACCTCTGCAGACCTGCCGACGAAGCTGATCCGCTGACAGCCTCGGGATCTCAGGGTCTCTCCGACACTTTCAGAAGTTCTCCAAGGTACTGCTTCCAAACATTGGCAATCGTGTGTGTGCCGTGGCCGCGAGTTTCGGGACCGAGCGGAATCAGGATGGCGCGCCCTTTTGGGACCCGCTTGATCTCGCGCTCGAGAATGCCAAGCTC
>CAWDIK010000017.1:0-228216 GCA_963802345.1 Vicinamibacterales bacterium | reverse complement strand
TGAGAACCGCCACTTCCCTGATCTCGTTCGGGTTCACGATCTACAAATTTTTCCAGTTCGACATGTCGAAGCAGTCGCCTCCCCAGGCCGATACTCTTCTGGGTCCGCGTGGATTCGCACTGGTCATGATTACCATCGGTCTCGTGTCGCTGGCCCTGTCGACAATCCAGCACAGGCGAGAAATGCAGGCGCTCAGGCACGAATTCGGAGCCGTACCGTATTCGACAGCCGCCATCGTCGCGACGCTCGTGGCAGGGATGGGCCTGATCGCGCTGGCCGTCGTGGCCATGCGAGGCTGATGATGAATAGAGCCGCCTTCCACCTTCTGGCGAAGCCGACGGGCGCCGTCTGCAATCTCGACTGCAAGTATTGTTTTTTCCTGTCGAAAGAAATGCTCTACCCGGGCAGCCGTTTCCAGATGGCTGACAGCCTGCTCGAGACCTACATACGACAGTTGCTCGAGTCGCAGGCGGGTCCCGAAGTGATCGTCGGCTGGCAGGGCGGCGAACCGACGCTGATGGGGCTGGACTTCTTCGAGCGTTCGATCCAGTACGTCAAACGATACCGGCGGCCTGATCAGCAGGTGGCCTATACGATTCAGACGAATGGGACGAGGCTGAACGACGCGTGGTGCGTCTTCTTCAAGCGCCACGGCTTCCTCGTCGGACTGAGCATCGACGGCCCCGCAGCATTGCACGATGCGTATCGCATCGACAAGGGAGGCGCGGGAACATTCGCAGATGTGATGCGCGGCTGGGAGATGCTGAACCGGCACGGCGTCGACGTCAACATCCTCTGCAGCGTGCATGCAGCCAACGCAGAGCACCCGCTCGAGGTTTATCGGTTCTTTCGTGACGAATTGAAGACGTCGTTCATCCAGTTCATTCCGATCGTCGAACGGGTGACCGAAGAGATGCTGCCGGTCGCCAATATGGGTTGGGGCGAGCGGGGAAGCGATCCGCGCCCTCTCTACACCCTCGACGGCCATCACGTGACGGAGCGGTCGGTCGGCGCGGAACAGTGGGGGCGTTTTCTCAACACGATCTTCGACGAGTGGGTACGCCGGGATGTCGGCACTGTGTTTGTCCAGATGTTCGATGCGGCGCTCGCCTCCTGGGTGGGTGCGCCGCCGTCGATGTGCATCTTCTCGGAGACGTGCGGGTCGGCGCTCGCGCTCGAGCACAACGGCGACCTCTACTCGTGCGACCACTTCGTCGAACCGAAGTATCTGCTGGGCAACATCAAGCAGGCTCATATGTTGACGCTGGTGACATCGGACCAGCAACGGCAGTTCGGGCTTGCCAAACGTGACACGCTGCCGCGCTATTGCCGCGAATGTTCGGTGCGCTTTGCGTGCCACGGCGAATGTCCCAAGAACCGCTTTATCGACACGCCGGACGGCGAAACCGGCTTGAATTACCTGTGCGCGGGATACAAAGCCTTCTTCACGCACATCGACTTCCCCATGCGGACGATGGCCAATCTTCTTCGTCAGGGTCGGTTCGCCGACGAGGCGATGGAAATCCTGAACGCCCGGTGAGGGCCTGCCTGGCTTGTGCGCTGCTCGTGCTCGTTGCCACTTCAGCAATTCGTGGCCAGGAGCTCGAGCCACGGGTCTATCTCGCGTCGCCCGTCGGATCGAACGTGATTCTCGTCGCCGCCGCGCGGTCCACAGGCGACGTCATCCTGGATCCCACCATACCGATTGAGAACGTGCACGCACGTGTGGGTGCGATCGTGTTCGGCTACTACAGAACCTTCGGCCTGTTCGGGCGGTCGGCCAGCCTTGGAGGCACAGCGCCGATGCTGAGAGCCAGCGCGAAGGGCGAGCTCGACGGAGTGGAGGGCAGAGTCAACAGGTTCGGTCAGGGAGATGTCGCCACGCGATTGACGGTCAATCTGCTGGGATTTCCCGCAATGGATACCGCGACGTTCGTGAAGCGCGGGCCGCGCCCCGGACTGGGCGCCAGCGTCGTCGTGAACATGCCCGCTGGCCAGTACTCTGTCTGGCAAGGTCATCAACCTGGGTACCAACCGGTGGTCCTACAAGCCCGAGCTTGGCCTGACATTGCCGCTCGGCGATCGATGGCTCTTCGACACGTACTTCGGAGTCTGGCTGTTTCGCGACAATGACGACTATCTCGGGGCCACGCGCGCACAGGCTCCGCTGATGACGACGCAGGTGCACCTGAGTTATAACTTGTCCCGGCGCTCCTGGGCCGCTCTGGACGGCACGTTCTACTCCGGCGGACGCACAACGGTGAAAGGGATCGAGCAGGCGGAGCGGCAGAACAACGTACGCATTGGCGGGACGATCGCGCTGCCCTTAGCGAATCGCCAGTCACTTCGGGTGGCCGTGTCGAAAGGAGCCCGCGTGCGGCTCGGATCCGACTTCACGACGTTATCTATTGCGTGGAACTATGGGTGGGGTCGAGGTTTCTAGAGGCGTTCTAGCGAAACACCAGTACGGCGCCCACCGACCAGAAATTGGCGATGACGTTCTCGTATGTCTGCGCGCTGGTCTTGAGGTCGCCGAGCGTGGCGACGTGCTGTGCGCCGAAGACCTGAACGCCCACACGTTGTGTGTGCCGGAAGGTCCACCCTGCGGAGTACGTGAGACCGAGTGCTTTTGACGTGAAGGGCGGGGCCGATATGCCGCCGCTGAAGTCGTAAACCCAATTCCGCACGAACGCCATCCCCATACCGCCCTTTATCGAGAATCCCTTCGACGCCCAGGGCCTGAACTGGGCCACGCCGACGATGAAGGTTGTTCGGATGTCCTCGCCGGCGGCGGACGCGAAGGGGTCCATGCGATCTCGAAGCCGGCATCAGTGCGGGGGTTAATGCTGTGGCCGATATCGGCGACTACGCTGGCCTCGTGGAAGTACGGGCTCTCGAGATCGCAGCCTTCTCCGCACGCCCCCTGCATGGTCGTCGATGAACCGCCGACGGCGACCCACAATCCGCGGGGCGGTTCCGTCTGCGCGCTCGCACGAGCGGCTGGCAGGCACGCCAGCACGATCGCCAGTAGTAACGTTCTGCAGTGGAGCGGGCTCACGATCCCACTCTCCACGTGAAATATCCGCGGAACTGCGGGAAATGCAGTTTCGTTGGTGGGCTTACATCGTCCTGGTAATACGTCTTGCGATGGAAGAATTCGGCGGACACACCGAAGCCCAACTGATTGTGGACCGGCAGGAGCAGGTCGAGCCTCAGGTGCTGGAGCAGGTGGTTCGCGCGAACACCGTCCAGGCTGTAAAGATGATGGCTTCTGTAATAAAAATTCGCAAACTCGCGGCCGTTCCTGGTCAAGCTGGTGCCCGCACCGAATGTGGACCCAGGACCGTAGTCGTAGAATCGCGGCCCTTCTGAGACGCCTTGCCCCGGCCCTCCCTCGTCGGGCTCCTCAACCTCTTCTGGTGGCACAAATCCGGGAGGAAGTGAATCCACCGCTCCCAAAGCGGTCAGGCCGCCCCAGCCCACGACATACATGGACGTGCGTTCCGACAGCTTGATGGTGGACGATCCGTGAAGCTCGAAAGATTGCGCGCCGAACTGATAGGCGTCGTTCTGCTCGAAGTCGTAGGCCTGTTGTACGTTGAGCTGGAAGCGCCCCTCTTTGAAGGGCTGACCAATCAGGCGGCCGCGCACGCGTGCCTCGCTGAACCCCGCGCCCCCGCCGAATCGCAGGCTGACGTCGAACGCATCATACGGCGTGCGAGTGCGGCCAACCGTGGGGTCTCCATACAGCAAGTCGACTTCGAGGAAAGGCTCACCGTTAGACGAGACGGCGCGCGTATTCGAGCCCAGCCAGAGCGCGCCCAGCGCTGCGTGTCCCTGCAGCCGCGTCGGCACGAACTCGGCAGGCTTGTCGGATACGCGTGAGCTGTCTCCCGTGATGAAACGATTGACGCCGGTGATCGGATCGAGCGCTGTGGCGCCGATTTCGCTCCCGAGCCGGCCGCCGCCGGTTTTGTGCGTATCGCGCACCAGCCAGGCCGTGCGGTGGAACATCTCGCCGAGCGCGATCCCGCCGAGGGTCGTATTGATCAGGTCGTTCAGCGACGCGTGGTTGGTCTCGCCGAAGTATTCCCACGTGCCGCTGCCGAACGCGGTGACGCCGGCCGATTCCCAGAAACTCAGGCCGTTGGAGCGCCCGGTGTTGAAGTAGTTGTTCCCCTGGTATGGGTGGCCGAGCTGATTGACCATGAAATCGTCCAGGTCCCAGACCCAGCCCTGCTGCATGTTGGCCCACCACGTCTTCGGAGTGATCTCCGCGGTGACCTGGCCTCGCGCGAGATTCGCCAGCTCGTAAAAAACGTTGACGACCGTCGTCTGCCAAAACGCCTTCCCGACACTCCGCTTGGGACAGCCTTCGCAGGGGCGGCCTTCAGCGATCCAGGGCGCTTGCCTTAGCTTCGTCACGAGGGAATCCGAAACGGAATTCGAGACAGGTTCCGGAGCCGGCGGCTCAGGTGTGCGCTTTGCGCATACGCGGTCCCTGTGACTCCGATCGCAAGAATGAAGGCGAGAAGGCGAACGATCATGCCCACGCCACCATGTCGCAGCGGAGCCATTCGAGGCCGGAGCGTCCCATCTGAGCAACTGCCCGAGCAACGCCTGTGCCGCATGGCGCAGCGCAGAGACTTTTGTCCGCCGATTACGGTTAGCAGGGGCAAAAAGCGACGCCTCGACACATGCCGCCGCATGCGAGGCGCGCGAATGAGCGTTCACTGCTCACGGAAGACAGGGAGCGGACGACAGCATTTCGTGAGATCTCGTTCGGGTTCACGATCTACAAATTCTTCCAGTTCGACATGTCGAAGCAATCACCTCCCAGGGCCGATACTCTTCTGGGTCCGCGTGGATTCGCATTGCTCATGATTACCATCGGCCTCGTGTCGCTGGCACTGTCGACAATACAGCACAGGCGAGAAATGCAGGCGCTCAGGGACGAATTCGGAGCCGTACCGTATTCGACGGCTGCCATCGTCGCGACGCTCGTGGCTGGGATGGGCCTGATCGCGCTGGCCGTCGTGGTCATGCGAGGCTGATGATGAATAAAGCTGCCTTCCACCTTCTGGCGAAGCCAACGGGCGCTGTCTGCAATCTCGACTGCAAGTATTGTTTTTTTCTGTCGAAAGAAATGCTTTACCCGGGCAGCCGTTTCCAGATGGCTGACGATCTGCTCGAGACCTACATACGGCAGTTGCTCGAGTCGCAGGCGGGTCCCGAGGTGATCGTCGGCTGGCAGGGCGGCGAACCCACGCTGATGGGGCTGGACTTCTTCGAGCGCTCGATTCGAGTACGTCAACCGATACCGGCGGCCCGGTCAGCACGTGGCCTATACGATTCAGACGAATGGGACGAGGCTGAACGACGAGTGGTGCGTCTTCTTCAAGCGCCACGGCTTCCTCGTCGGACTGAGCATGGACGGCCCCGCAGAATTGCACGATGCGTATCGCATCGACAAAGGAGGCGCGGGAACATTCGCGGATGTGATGCGCGGCTGGGAGATGCTGAACCGGCGCGGCGTCGACGTCAACATTCTCTGCAGCGTGCATGCGGCCAACGCGGACCACCCGCTCGAGGTCTATCGGTTCTTTCGAGACGAATTGAAGACCTCGTTCATCCAGTTCATTCCGATCGTCGAACGGGTGACCGAAGGGATGCTGCCGGTCGCCAATATGGGTTGGGGAGAGCGGGGAAGCGACCCGCGCCCTCTCTACACCATCGACGGACATCACGTGACGGAACGGTCGGTCGGCGGGGAACAGTGGGGGCGCTTTCTCAACACGATCTTTGACGAGTGGGTACGCCGGGATGTCGGCACGGTGTTTATCCAGATGTTCGATGCGGCGCTCGCATCCTGGGTGGGTGCGCCCCCCTCGATGTGCATCTTCTCGGAGACGTGCGGGTCGGCGCTCGCGCTCGAGCACAACGGCGACCTGTACTCTTGCGATCACTTCGTCGAACCGAAGTATCTGCTGGGCAACATCCACAAAGCTCACATGCTGACGCTGGTGACTTCGGATCAGCAACGGCAGTTCGGGCTTGCCAAACGTGACACGCTGCCGCGCTATTGCCGGGAATGTCCTGTGCGCTTTGCATGCCACGGCGAATGTCCCAAAAACCGCTTCATTAACACGCCGGACGGCGAACCCGGCTTGAATTACCTGTGCGCCGGCTATAAAGCCTTCTTCACGCACATCGATCTCCCTATGCGGACGATGGCCAATCTTCTTCGCCAGGGTCGGTTCGCCGACGAGGCGATGGAAATCCTGAACGCCCGGTGAGGGCCTGCCTGGCGTGTGCGCTGCTCGTGCTCTTTGTTACTCCAGCCATTCGCGGTCAGGAGCTCGAGCCACGAGTGTATCTCGCGTCGCCTGTCGGATCGAACGTGATTGTCGTCGCCGCAGCGCGGTCCACGGGCGACGTCATCCTGGATCCCACCATACCGATTGAGAACGTGCACGCACGTGTCGGTGCGATCGTGTTCGGCTACTACAGAACCTTCGGCCTGTTCGGGCGGTCGGCCAGCCTTGGAGGGACAGCGCCGATGCTGCGAGCCAGCGCGAAGGGTGAGCTTGACGGAGTGGAGGGCAGAGTCAACAGGTTCGGGCAGGGAGATGTCGCCACGCGATTGACGGTCAACCTGGTGGGATTTCCCGCAATGGATACCGCCACGTTCGTGAAGCGCGGGCCGCGCCCAGGCCTGGGAGCCAGCGTCGTCGTGAACATGCCCGCTGGCCAGTACTCTGTCCGGCAAGGTCATCAACCTGGGTACCAACCGCTGGTCCTACAAGCCTGAGCTTGGCCTGACATTGCCGCTCGGCGATCGATGGCTCTTCGATACGTACTTCGGCGTCTGGCTATTTCGCGACAATGACGACTATCTCGGGGCCACGCGCGCACAGGCGCCGCTGATGACGACCCAGGTGCACCTGAGTTACAACTTGTCCCGGCGCTCCTGGGCGGCCCTGGACGGCACGTTCTACGCCGGCGGACGCACAACGGTGAAAGGGATCAAGCAGGCGCAGCGGCAGAACAACGTACGCATTGGCGGGACGATCGCGTTGCCTGTAGCGAATCGCCAGTCGCTTCGCGTGGCCGTGTCGAAGGGAGCCCGCGTGCGGCTCGGATCCGACTTCACGACGTTATCTGTTGCGTGGAACTATGGGTGGGGTCGAGGTTTCTAGAGGTGTTCTAGCGAAACACCAGCACGGCGCCGACGGACCAGAAATTGGCGATGACGTTCTCGTATGTCCGCTCGCTGGTCTTGAGGTCTCCAAGCGTGGCGACGTGTTGTGCGCCGAAGATCTGAACGCCCACACGTTGTGTGTGCCGGAAGGTCCACCCAGCGGAGTACGTGAGACCGAGTGCTTTTGACGTGAAGGGCGGGGCCGATATGCCGCCGCTGAAGTCGTAGACCCAATTCCGCACGAACGCCATTCCCATTCCGCCCTTTATCGAGAATCCCTTCGACGCCCATGGCCTGAACTGGGCCACGCCGACGATGAAGGTTGTTCGGATGTCCTCGCCGCTGGCGGTCGTTCGAGGGGGTCCATGCGATCTCGACGCCGGCATCAGTGCGGGGGTTGATGCTGTGGCCGATATCGCCGAGCACGGTGGCCTCGTGGAAGTACGGGCTTTCGAAATCGCAGCCTTCTCCGCACGCCCCCTGCATGGTCGTCGATGTGCCGCCGACGGCGACCCATAGTCCGCCAGGCGGTTCCGTCTGCGCGCTTGCATGAGCGGCTGGCAGGCACGCCAGCACGATGGCCAGTAGTAACGTTCTGCAGTGGAGCGGGCTCACGATCCCACTCTCCACGTGAAATATCCGCGGAACTGCGGATAATGCAGTTTCGTTGGTGGGCTTACGTCGTCCTGGTAATACGTCTTGCGATGGAAGAATTCCGCGGACACACCGAAGCCCAACTGCTTGTGGACCGGCAGGAGCAAGTCGAGCCTCAGGTGCTGGAGCAGGTGGTTCGCGCGAACACCGTCCAGGCTATAGAGGTGATGGCTTCTGTAGTAGAAATTCGCAAACTCGCGGCCGTTCCTGGTCAAGCTGGTGCCCGCCCCGAATGTGGAGCCAGGACCGTAGTCGTAGAATCGCGGCCCTTCTGAGACGCCTTGCCCCGGCCCTCCCTCGTCGGGCTCCTCAACCTCTTCTGGTGGCACATATCCGGGAGGAAGTGAATCCACCGCTCCCAGTGCGGTCAGGCCGCCCCAGCCCACGACATACATGGACGTGCGTTCCGACAGCTTGGTGCTGAACGATCCGTGAAGCTCGAAAGATTGCGCGCCGAACTGATAGGCGTCGTTCTGCTCGAAGTCGTAGGCCTGTTGTACGTTGAGCTGGAAGCGCCCCTCTTTGAAGGGCTGACCAATCAGGCGGCCGCGCACGCGTGCCTCGCTGAACCCCGCGCCCCCGCCGAATCGCAGGCTGACGTCGAACGCATCGTATGGCGTGCGAGTGCGGCCAACCGTGGGGTCTCCGTACAGCAAGTCGACTTCGAGGAAAGGCTCACCGTTAGACGAGACGGCGCGCGTATTCGTGCCTAGCCAGAGCGCGCCCAGCGCTGCGTGTCCCTGCAGTTGCGTCGGCACGAACTCGGCAGGTTTGTCGGATACGCGTGAGCTGTCTCCCGTGATGAAACGATTGACGCCGGTGATCGGATCGAGCGCTGTCGCGGCGATTTCGCTGGCGAGCCGGCCGCCGCCGGTCTTGTGCGTATCGCGCACCAGCCAGGCCGTGCGGTGGAACATCTCGCCGAGCGCGATCCCGCCGAGGGTTGTGTTGATGAGATCGTTCAGCGATGCGTGGTTGGTCTCGCCGAAGTATTCCCACGTGCCGCTGCCGAACGCGGTGACGCCGGCCGATTCCCAGAAACTGAGACCGTTGGAGCGTCCGGTGTTGAAGTAGTTGTTCCCCTGGTATGGGTGGCCGAGCTGATTGACCATGAAATCGTCCAGGTCCCAGACCCAGCCCTGCTGCATGTTGGCCCACCACGTCTTGGGAGTGATCTCCGCGGTGACCTGGCCTCGCGCGAGATTCGCCAGCTCGTAAAAGACGTTGACGACCGTCGTCTGCCAAAACGCCTTCCCGACACTCCGCTTGGGACAGCCCTCGCATGCGCGCCCCTCAGCGATCCATGGCGCTTGCTTCAGCTTCGTAATGAGGGAATCCGAGACAGAATTCGAGACAGGTTCCGGAGCCGGCGGCTCAGGTGCGCTCTGCGCGTATGCGGTGCCCGTTATTCCGAACGCAACAATGAGGGCGAGAAGGCGAACGATCATGCCCACGCCAGCATGTCGTAGCGGAGCCATTCGAGGCCGTAACGTCCCATCTGAGCACACCGTCCGAGCAACGGCTGTGCCGCAAAGCGCAGCGCAGAGACTTTTGTCCGCCAGATGCCGCGGTTAGCAGGGGTAAAACGCGACGGCTCGACACACGCCGGCGTATGCGCGGCACGCGAATGACGCGTTCACTGCTCACGGAAGACAGAGAGCGGACAACAGCATTTCGTGAGCGGCGTCGAACCGGCGGACCGTTCAAGCGGGCCGATGCATATCTGCGCCCGCCAAAGGCCGCACCAATGTGCTCTGATCCCGATCGACACGTGGGCTACGGCGCCACCAGCGCTTCAGTGGCCTGTGCCAGACGCCGACTTCGCGAAGCTAGGTGCGTCGCACCCGAATTGGTGCCGAAATCGCATAGTCTGCGTAAACCTGTCGTTTCTAGACTGGCGATCGGAGGCGGTAGCGCGTGAACCGATGGCAGTTTCTCGAAGGCCTGGATCCTCCCGACGCGCGAGCAGTGCTTGCTGCTTCGACGACGCGGCAGTTGCCGCCTCACGTGAACATTTACGAGCAGAGCCAGCCCGCGTCCAGTGTGTTCTTACTGTCCTCGGGACGCGCACGCTATTTCTCCATGACGCCGGACGGCCGGAAAATCATTCTCCACTGGCTCATGCCTGGAGATGCCCTTGGCCTCGCGGCGTTACTGCAAACGCCTTCCCCTTATCGGGTCAGCGCAGAGACAGTGCGGGAGAGCGCGGTCCTCGTGTGGAGCCGGCAGGTCATGCAATCGCTCATGGATGCGTATCCGCGGCTTCTGCAGAACGCGCTCACGGTCAGCGTCGCGTATCTCGATCTCTACATCGCGGCACACGCCGCGCTGGTCTCAGACAACGCGAAGCAGCGCCTTGCGTCGGTGCTGGTCCGCCTCACGGATTCGATTGGCAACGAAGTGTCTGACGGCGTGGAGCTCCAGGTCACAAACGAGGAGCTGGCGAGCGCCGCCAACATCACGCTGTTTACCGCCAGCCGGATATTGAGCGAATGGCAGGGCGAGCACGCGCTCACGAAGCGTCGCGGCCGAATCATCCTGCACTCCCCGAAGCGTCTTCTTCGCCTCACCGCGTAGTTGCGGCCGCGCAACGACACGCTGGAAACCGCGTGTCATCGTCGTGTGATGGTGAAGTCTCCCTGTGTTCGGATACTCGTTGTCGATGACAGCCCGATCTGGCGAACGTTTCTCATGGGGCATCTGAAGGATGCCGGCCTGAAAGCCTTGTATGTTGCGTACGACGGCGTTCAGGCAATCGCGAAGGCCGCAGTCGCTGCAGCCTGATGTGATTCTCATGGACATCTCGCTCCCGCGTCTCAACGGCATCCAGGCGGCCGCCGTGATCCGCAGCGTCGCTCCGAAAGCGAAGATCGTGTTCGTGAGCGGCAACACCGATCCCGAAGTCAGACGCGCTGCGCTTGATGCCGGTGGCTGCGACTACGTCGTCAAATCACTGGCAGGCCGCCAGTTGATCGGCGCGATACGGCTCGCGATGGGTCCTTTCCCAGCCGTCGCCGATCGAGTCAGGCCGATGCCGAAAGTGCATAGCTGAGGCCTCCTGCGGCGCGTACTTTAACGTGCCGTGATCGCCTCCGCTGTGAGAGTCGTCCTGGTGGCGGTCACTGCCAGCGCTTTCCCGGCGACGTCAGCGGCGCAGCAGCACGAAGGCACAACGATCGCCGCCGTTACGGTTACGGGACTTCGTCACATCAAAGAGTCCGTCGTGCTCGAGCAGATCGAGTCGAGGCCGGGCCGTCCATACAGCCAGGCCGTGGCCGACCTCGATCGTGTGCGACTCGATCGACTCGGTGTATTCAGCGACGTCACGATGACGCCCGTCACCACAGGCGATGCCCTCACACGTGAACGTCGTTGTCGTCGAGACCCTTCGCGTGCTGCCTGCGGTGTCGATCGCCGTCACCGACGAAAACGGCACGTCGGCTGGTCCGGCCGTCAAGCTCCTCAGCGTGCGCGGACACCCGCACGAGGTGTCGCTCACCGCGCGGTTCGGCGGGTCGACGCTGTTCGAATTCAGCGAAACCTCCCCCGAGCTCACCCATTCGCCGCTCTGGCACAGCTCCAAGCTGGCGTTCCGGGAGCGCTACAACAAGCTCGACGAATTCAACGAAAGCTCGATCGATCTCGATACGCGAATCGGCCTGCGAACGTCCGAGCGATTCAAAGCCGGCGCGATGGTCCAGCTGTACCAGGTGCGGGCGGATCAGAGCGGCGTGACGTTGTCACCGGATGACGTCGACACTATCTGGAGTGCCGGCGCCGTCGCCGACTACGACACCCGCAACTCACGGCAGGACCCGTCGAACGGATGGTGGAACTCGGCCGATGCGGCGTGGAAGATGGGCACCGGCGGCTTTGCTTCGATGAATATCGATGCACGACGGTACCAACAGCTCGCACGTCAGCACGTGCTTGTCGCCACGTCGTTGCTGACGCTGCAGTCGGGCGGGCCCGATGTCGTTCCTTCATACACCGACTTCGCGCTGGGTGGCAGCAACACGGTACAGGGGTTGGGGATTCAACGCCAGGCGCGGCAAAAACCAGTTCATCAACTCGCTGGAGTATCGCTACACGGTCGTCGATACCAGAGCCTTTCGCGTCTTCGGCGTCGGCCTGTATGCAGGGCTGGCGCTCGCGGCGTTCGGCGACGCGGGCACCGCCTGGAGCCTGTCCGGCGACTTTTCGCAGGGTGTCATCGCCGGAGGAGGCATTGGCCTGCGGCTATATCTGCCGTTTGTCAACATGATCCGCCTCGACTTCGCCCTGGGCGATGGCAACGCCCACGCGCATTTCGGCATCAACGAAAAGTCGGTGGCGCAGCGAAACCGCGTGCGATAACGGCAAATCGGCCGTGTGCCGATTCCGCATAGTCGCGCCGGGGCGGGGCTTGTATTGTGACGGCTGGCTCAATATTCAGGAGGAATGTGATGACGCCGATGACCCGTGCAAGTCTTGTTGTGTTCGCCGGCCTGCTGACCGCAGTCGGTACGGCGGCGGCGCAGACGAAAGTGATTCCGGGCGAATCGCAGACCGTCACGGCCACGGTCGAAGCGGTCGATCAGGGGACTCGCACCGTGACGCTCAAACTGGCTGACGGCACGTACGAAACCATCGTGGCGCCGGCGAGCGTCGAGCGGTTCAGACGCGATCAAGGTTGGCGACACGATGACGGCGAGGTATTACGACAACATCGTGCTTCGCGTGAAGAAACCGGGCGAGAAGGATGTCGACACCGCCAAGGACGCCATCACCAAGACTCCCGGCACGTCGCCTGGCGCCACTGCCGCGGTGCAGCGAACGATTACCGCGACGATTACGGCGATCGATATGGCAGTTCCCTCGATCACGTTGATCGGTCCCAATAACTGGAAGTACAGCTCACGCGTGCAGGACATCAACGCGCTGAAGCAGGTCAAGGTCGGCGACAAGCTCGACATTACCTGGACGGAAGCGTTGATGGTGGGCTTTACGACCGAACCGAAGAAATAGCGATATTTCTCGTTGGGGCATAACATTGGCGGGTAGAGATGGCAGGAACGCGGGTCTTGCTGGCGGATGACCACACGCTCCTCCTCGGAGCGTTCGAGAAGTTGTTGGCGCCCGTGTGCGAGGTCGTCGGGACCGTGTCGGATGGACGGGAGCTGGTAGCGGCGGCGCAGCGTCTGAAACCTGACGTGATCGTGCTGGATATCGGGATGCCATTGTTGAACGGGCTCGATGCGGGGCGGCAGATCAAGCAGTTGCTTCCCTCGACCAAGCTCGTGTTTCTGACGATGAACGAGGATTCCGATCTTGCGGCCGAGGCGTTCCGCGCGGGCGCATCCGCGTACCTCCTGAAGCGGTCCGCCACCGCCGAGTTGATGACCGCGATCCGCGAGGTGATCAACGGACGATCGTATGTCACGCCGCTCGTGACCGCGGGACTGGTCGGCTCCTTCATGCAGCCGCAGGACAAGAACCCGCTGCACCTCACGCCTCGGCAGCGGGAAGTCCTGCAGCTGCTGGCCGAGGGGTTTTCGATGAAGCAGGTGGCGGACATGTTGAGCGTCACGCCTCGCACCGTTCAGTTTCACAAGTACAGCATGATGCGGCAGCTCGGCATCAAGTCGAGCGCAGAGCTCATTCAGTTTGCCGTGCGGCAACACATTGTCTAAGCCGCGTGTCCTGCTCGTCGACGACAACCAGGCAATCCTCGATTGTCTCGTCAGGATGCTCGGGCGGGACTATACGATCCTCGGGGCGATGACGGACGGGCGGCGCATGCTCGACGCGGTCGCGATTCTCAAGCCTGACCTTGTCGTGATGGACATCTCGATGCCCGAAATCAGCGGGCTCGAGCTCGCCCGTTTGATGCAGGAGAATCCTCCCGCGCCGCCGGTCGTCTTCGTGACCGTGCACGAAGACCCTGAATTCATGGAAGCGGCGCAAGAGGTCGGCGCGGCAGGTTACGTGGTGAAATCAACGATGGAGACCGAGCTGAAGCCTGCGCTCGAGCAGGCACTGAAGGGTCAGCGCTTCGTCGTGCCTACCTCGTAGACCCTCATCCAATCGTCGCGTTACGCGATTTGCGCGGTCGCGCGTCCCGCCGTCGCGTCGGCTCGCTCAAGGGGCACTCTGACGGCCAGGCGCGTCCCTGCCCCTTGCTTCGACCACATTGTCATGTGGCCGTGGAGAAAATTCACCCGCTCCCGCATGCTCAACAGGCCCATCCCATCGCCAAGCTTGGTGATCTCGAAGCCCTTGCCGGAATCCGACACCTCGAGCTGAAGCGATTCGGGCGAACCAGTGAGCCTGACACTCGCGGTCCGTGCGCCGCTGTGCCTGACGACGTTTTGCAGCGCCTCCTGAACAATCCGGTAGAGGCAGAGCGCTGTTTCGGGCGGCACGCTCGATGGCATGCGCTCGTGGGCGAAATCGATGCCGACTTGATGGCGCGCGGCGAGATCCCGGCACAGATACTGTGTGGCTTGCACGAGCCCGAGAATCTGGAGCTTCGCGGGATGAAGCTCGTGCGAGAGATTGTGAAGGTCCGTTGCGATCTCGGCTGTCCGTTCGGACATGACGTTCGCTCGTGCGCGCACGCCGGGTGCGTCGCTGAGACCGATCTGATGGATGTCCATGGCCAGCAGCGCGACCTTCTGGCTGATGTCGTCGTGGAGCTCGCGCGCGATGCGGCCACGCTCGACCTCCTGTGCGGCGATGATTCGGCCCGCCAGCTTGCGCGTATCTTCCTGGCTGACCTGAAGCGCCTGCTCGTTCGCGCGCAGCGCTCCCTCGGCGCGCCGCCGCCGCGATCGCTGCATCAGCAGACCCGCAATCAAGAAGCTCTGCATCAGAAATACGGCTAACGCTCCGGCGATGTAGCGCCGGTTCTGTTCCCAGAACGTGTATTCGCGGAAGCGGACGTCGCTGTTCGGCGGCAGCTGATCCAGCTGGATATTCCATCGGCGCAACTGTCGCCAGTCGAACATGGGCGATGTCTGGCCCGT
Organism: Vicinamibacterales bacterium; assembly: GCA_963802345.1. Lineage (GTDB taxonomy): Bacteria > Acidobacteriota > Vicinamibacteria > Vicinamibacterales > JAMQPK01 > JAMQPK01. The sequence goes on along the minus strand of CAWDIK010000017.1, from coordinate 213,354 downwards.
TCGAACCGACATCTCTGACGCCGGCGTGCCGCGCATGATCCGGATGGCGGTGTCGGCGGCCAGCTCGGCCATCGTGTCGTTCTTGAACACGACGCCGCCTACCACTCCGCGGCCGACCAGAGATTCAGCGCCGACGTAAACGGGTACTTTTGCCGCTTCGAGGACCTGTTCGAGCGATTCACTTTGCGTGATGGGCTGCGTGCTGGTTTTCGCCGTCTGTCTGACATAGAGAATGACAGAGTTGTCGGGCAGTGCCTTTACGCGTTCGATGAGGTTGACCAGCGCGAGATTCCGCCAGTATTCAACGCCAACCTGCGGTGAGAGTTGACCGAGCTGGCGTGCAATCTCCGTCTGGACATCGTCGTTGCTTTGGAGCGATCCGTTGACGACGGCAATCCTCTGCGTGTTGGCGTGAAGTTTCAGCGCGAGGTTGGCGGTGTCGAGGAAATGATCGCCCGCCGTGACCTGCGCGATGTTCGCATCCGATGCAAACGTTCGCGGCCGGGTGACCACGGCAAGAATGGGCGCGTTGGGAAACAGCTCCTGGCGATGCTCCAGCGCATAACTCAACGCTGGATTCCACACGGCGATGACGAGGTCTATTTTCAGGCCTGCGTATTTCTGGCCCAGATAGTACTGGAAAAGCGCCGCGTGCTTGCTGTCCAGGGAAGCGATTCGACTCCAGCGTTTCCATATAGACTTCGGCGTCTTCGAAGCCATTGTGGTTCAAGCGTTTGCTGGAGTGCGCGGTCGAACAGAGGCCGAAACGCGGACTGGCTCCCATACGTGTGGAGCACGAGAACCGTTTTTTGGCGTGACTGACTGAGCGGCGCCGATCGAAGGACACAAAAAGCCGACGCTAACGAGGGCGAACAGCATCAAACGGCCGGTGCGCGAGGCAGATCGAAGATCTCCACGCATGGGACACGCTCACTTTCAGTCGGTTTCGAACGCGAAACCGGCTCAGCCGGGTCGTTTCCAACACACGTTCGAAGGGGGAGGCGGCGCCCACGCGGCGCCGACCAGGAGGCACAAGTGTAAAGTGACTGAACACAGCTTTCAACGACTTTTGTGTTAAATCCGTACGATTCATCGGAGATTGCACGAAAAAGTGTCAGTAGTAGGACAAATTCGGAGGCTCCAGGCTTTCAGCGTCGCGGGACGGGTAGCCGGAAGGCCGCCATCTGTTCGCCGTTGCGGACCAGCAGCACGTCGCCAACCAGCACCGGGTGATTCCATGTCTTGCCCTCGAGGACGGAGACCCGCGCGAGCTCTGTGAATTTGTCGGGTGCCGCAGAGACGAGCGCGAGCTCGCCGCCCTCCGATAGGACGACCAATAAGTCCTGATCGGGCAACAAGATCAGCTGGCCATGGCCGTACCGTCCACCCTTCCATTTGCGGGCGCCGTCCTCCAGATCGATGCAGGCGAGGATGCTGCCGTCGAATCCAAACGCGTGCCCTTCATGCACGACAAAGTCGTTGAAATACGCCTTCAACGCCGACGATGTCCAACGCTCTTTCACGGTCCACTGGGCCCCTTCGCGCGTGACGCTGACACGGACCATCCCCGTCTTGTCCGCGAGTCCTGAGCCGCTGCCAATAAGGAGATCGCCGCCGGCGAGAACCGCAGGCTGCACGATACTGTCGCCGGCCCACTTGTAATTCCAGAGCACCCCGCCGTCAGCGGGGGAGACGCCGATCGCGCCCGGCCCATTCACGAGCACGATCTGCTCGACTCCGTCGATGGTTGCGGCGTGCGGGGAGCTGTAGCCCCATCCACCTTTAGGGCCGAGCCACCGCAGGTTTCCAGTCGCAGCGTCGTAGGCGGCCAGCGACCCGGCAGTGGCAGCAACCACGATGTCGCCCAGGGCGAGTGGCGAGCTCGCGATGCCCCAGTCCGGAATCGTTGCGCCCGTGTCGGTTGCTGCATTACGCGACCACAACACGCGACCGTCACGGATGTCGAGCGCGTTGAGAATTCCTGTCGCACCGAGTGTGTAGACGCGACCGTTGTCGATTGTGGGTGTCGCGCGCGGACCCGGCGCCGGCATTCGATTCCCAGAACCGCGCCGCGTCGCGATGTGTCCATACAGGTTCGCCGCTCCTCAGGTCGTAGGCCGATACGATCTCGTCTTCGCCGCGCTGTTCCTGCGTGAACAGGCGATCGCCTGCGACGGCGAACGACGACCAACCCGGGCCAATCGGCCGGCGCCACAACTCTTTCGGCGGGTTGCTGGCCCAGTCGGTTTCGATCCTCGCGCCGCGAACGACGCTGTCTCGCGCGGGGCCACGGAAGCCGGGCCATTCGACGCGCATGAGTCCGTGCTCGCCGAGTGCGGGAGCCGCATCGGTGATCGCTGTCGCCGGCTGTGCAGGAATCACCGTGCCCTCGACCGATGGCGGAACTGTTCCGGGCGCATCGTCCGCAGGAGCCGGCCGACTCGGCGACGGGTTCTCAGTGGTGCGCGCGAGCAGCCGTTGTTCCGCTGTCGGCGTCCATCGCCATTCGAAATCTGAAATGGCGTCGCCTGTAATGCCGTCGGTGCGGACGAGCGTCAGCGCTCCGCATCCAAGGAGGAGCGCGCCGGCCATCGAGGCGCGTCGCGCGGGTGTGGAAAGACGTCCGCTCGCCACCGCCCACGCGACGAGCGCGAGGGTCAGGACTGGCGCGACGTAGACGTACAGCATGAATCCCATCATCCCGTTCGCAATGGACTCGTGAACGAGACGTGACGTGACGGCCACGGCGCCCACCATGATGGCCACCGCAGCGATACGCTCCAACCACGGCGCACGGCTGAAGAAGATCCACCACAGAAGCACGACCAATGCGCCGGCGACTCCCGCAAGGATCGCGGTGCCGCCTTGCTCGGGAAAAAAGACAGGAAGGCCGAACATGACGAGCCACTGCAATGCCACCGCGACGACGCCAGGCCATAACCGCAGCGGTTTTCGCGGATTCCGAGTGGCTGTTGATTGACACGCCCGGCTGAGTCGCCCATACTCCGTCTCCCTCGTCCTCGTCCTACACAACTTACAAGGAGCTCCCCCATGAATGTGCGCGAACGTGTGTCGATCGTGTCCCTTGTCCTCTTATGCTCTGCGCCCGTGCTCGCCCAGGACCCAGTGCAGGTCGCTCCCACTCACTACAAAGTTGTCTTCGAGAACCCGAGCGTGCGCGTGTTGAGGATCGACTACGCGCCCGGGTCCAAGAGCGCCATGCATCAACATCCTGACGCCATCGTGATTCCGCTCGCCGCCAGCAAAGTGCGGTTCGCGACGCCGGACGGGAAGTTCACCGATTCCGAACTGGCAAGCGAATCGGCCATGTACATGCCTGCCGGCACCCACAGTCCATCGAACACGGGCACCGGTCCGGTCGACGCGCTCCTGGTGGAATTCAAGAGTCCTTCTCCCGGAAAGGCCGCGCTGCCTGCGTCGCGCCCTGGCCTGTCATTGAAGGTTCTGGCCGAGGGTCCGCGCGCGATGGCGTACCGGACAACGGCCGATCCGACGTTTCACGAGCCGGCCGGCTCGAAGCACGACTACGATCAGGTGGTCATCGCGCTCGGACCTTCGCAGATATCCCTGGCGATTGATGGGAAACCCGCGAAGACGACCTGGGCGCGAGGCGACGCGCAATTCATCGGGCGTGGCGTGCCGCACGAGGCAAAAACCTCCAGCGGCAAACCGGGGGACATGATCATCGTCGCGATAAAGTAACGAAGAGGGGCGCCGTCAGCGTTTTTTGCGTGCGGCGCCCTTCGCCTTGACGCTCTCCATCACCTGCCTGGCGCGAAATTTCGCGATGCGTTCGATCAACGTCACCGGCACGCCGTCGGACAGCGGAAATCGAATCGTCCCTTTCGAGATCTCGTACTGCGACAGCTGATCCTTGAACGCGGCGACGAGGCGCGCGTTCGACGGGTAGAGCGAGTAGTGCTCCTTCCACGCGGCGAAAAACAGAACGGGCCGCCCGTGCAGCTTGTACGCGGGGATCTGATACGAGATCATCTCCTCGGCTGCCGGGACGGCCCTGCGAATGACGCTGCGCACCCGCGTCAGCGCCGCGCGCGCCGGCGCTGGAAAGCCCGCGATGTACGCCGTGACGTCCTTGTTTCTTACCACGCGAATCGAATCCCGAACTGCATGCTCCGGGCATCATCCGCCGTCGAGATGACGCCCGCGGTGACGTTGTTGATGTTGCCGTCCGGCTGTCCGAAGTTCGTCGTGTTGAACAAATTGAAGATGTCCCATCGGAATTCGAGACGCGACGCGCCGATCGGGAAGCGCTTGCTCATGGAAAAATCCACCGACTTCGAGCTCGGTCCGATCAGGGTGTTGCGGCCGGCGGTGCCCTGGAATCCCGCTGCGGGCAGTACGTAGGCCGTTTTGTCGTACCACTGCGCCACAGTTGGGTTGTCGAGGGCGCCGCCGTCTTCACGTCCCGGAGCATAGTTGACGCGTTGAGGCACGAACGACCCGCACTGGCAGACGTTCGTTCCGGACAACGTGAACGGGAACCCGCTGCCGGCGCGGATGACGCCTTGCACCTGCCACTCGCCGAGGACGTACGCGACTGGACCGCCGCTGTTCAGCCAGTGCCGTCCGTTGCCAAACGGCAGCTCGTAGCCGAAACTGAACGCTCCACGATGCCGCTGGTGATATCGCGAGAGACTCTCGTCCGCATCCGAATCGAGTCCTGAATGCGGTGTCATTCGCCTCGACCTCGCCGGAACCGTTGTCGCGATTCTCCGACAGCTGGTAGTTCGCGAGGAAGAACAAACCCGCGGAGTAGCGCTTCTCGAAGCGCAGCGACAGACCCTTGAAGTCTGCCGTTCCGATGGCCGCCGAGTACAGCATTGCGGGCTGGAACTGCGGAAACGGCAGCCGCGAATTGATCGGCGTCGTGCCGAAATCTGCTTGATTGATGTTGTACCGCTTGCTCAGGCTTCTGCTGCGGCTTCCCGTGTATGCCGCTTCGAACAGGTAGTCTTGTCCGAGGCTCCGTTGGAAGTTCACGTTCCATTGCATCGGTGTACGGCGTGCGATTCGCCGGATCCAGTGAGAACGGCGCAGGAAACTGCGGGATGTTGTTCAGATCGGGAAAAAGCGTGTCGACCTGCAGCGGAGCCGTCACGGGCGGGTTCAACGAGTACTGCCCGTAGTACGGCGGAATCAGCCGGGTGAATTGCAGCTCGTTCAGGTTCAGGTTGTCGTAGTAGACGCCGAATCCCGAGCGCAGGACCATACGGTCGGTCAGGTTGTAGGCGACGCCGATACGAGGTCCGAAGTTGTTGAGGTCCTTCTGCAGGATGCCGTCCGGAAAATATCCTTCCTGCTGATGCACCAACGGCACCAGCGCGGCGGGCATCGTCGTCGGCAGCGCGTTGTAGCCGATCTTGCCGGTCGCGGCATCGAAGGCGGCTTCGACGCCGTTCTGTTCAGCCCACGGCGCGAGGTACTCCCACCGCAGCCCCAGCTGAAGGCTCAGATTGGCAGTCGCCTGCCAGTTGTCATCGATGAAGGGCGCGATCGTCGGCGAGTGGTATGTCGCTCCCGATGCGCCGAACGCTCCGGCGCACGTCGAACAGTAGCCGAGCAGGTAATCCGCAACGGAGTTGCCGGTGAAGTTGCCGTTGAACGTGAAGTTGCCGCGCGTCGAGTTGTCCGTGAGGTGCTCGAACTTGCGGAACTGCGCCTGCACGCCAAACCGGAGCGTGTGGCCCCCGAACGTCTTGCTCGTCGCGTTCGACACGCTGTAGATATTTTCCGTCGCGCCCTGCGTGTTGCCGCCTTCGCCCTGCGCCGAGAATCCAGCCATTGCCACATTGGGGCGTCCGTACGCGAGCGGAAACGTCGCCGCCGAGAGGTTCTGCAGGCCGAGGTCGGCGGTCCAGTTTCGGCCGTCCGGGCTGATCGGCGCGTTCAGGTGATACGCGTAGTTGTATCCGAAGCGGAACTCGTTCACCAGGGACGATGAGAGCACCCACGTGTGTCCGATGGCGAGGTTCCGCCCGCGCTGCGGCAGATCGGTTGACGTGAACGCGGCCGGCTGCAACTGCGATCCTTTGTAGTACATGAACCGCTGGAACAGGCTGTGGTTGTTGTTGAGCGTCTGATCGGCCCGGACCGTCGCGGTATTCGCGTCGTCGACGAAGTTCCTGATCACCGTGTAATTGTTCGCTCCAGGCGTATTCGGCGCGGGTATCGTCGGCGTCAACGTGTTTGCGAATTTCGAGAATCGCGCTCTCGGGATCACGTTGCCCGGGAAGGGCTGTCCGGTAAGCGGATCGCGAATCGGCGTGGCGAGCGCGGAGAAGTCTCCCGACAGAAACGCCTGGCTCGGCACGCTCCCAAGGAACGGCTGTCCCTGGATCGTTCGCAATCCTTCGTAGGCGCCGAACACGAAGAATCTTGTTGTGGACGATCGGACCTCCGCCGGTGCCGCCAAACGAATTGCGCTCGTATTCGGGCTTGGTCGGCGCAAAGTAATTTTTCGCGTCGAAGCGGTCGCCGCGGTAGAACTCGTAGGCCGAGCCGTGCAGCTGGTTCGTGCCGGACTTGGTCACGATCGACACGACGGCCTGTCCCTGGCCGTACTCGGTGGAGAACGAGTTTCGAAGCAGGCTGACTTCCTGCACCGCATCGACCGGCGGGTTCAGCGACAGGTTGTTGAAACGCAACGACCGCACGTACACGCCGTCGATCGTGTAGTTGGTGGAACTGTCGCGCCCGCCCTCGACGGTGATGAACTGGTTCCGGCGTCCGAACTGTGTATTGCGCGCGAAGTTTCGCGGCGTCACACCGGCCGAGAGCGAGGCGAGCGACAGCACGGTGCGGCCGTTCAACGGCAGGTTCTCGATCTGCTGCTCGTTGATGACCTGCCCGACGGATGCGTTTTGCGTCTGCAACAGAGGCGCTTCGCCCGTTACGGTCACGGATTCGCTCACGGTCGCGATGCCGAGCGTAATCGCCGGCCGCGCCGTCTCGCCCTGACGAAGCACGAAATTCTGCAGTTCAGCTGTCCGGAATCCCTGCAGCTCCACCTTGATGTGATATGTCGCCGGCGGGAGCGCGGGAACGGAGAACCGTCCTTCGCCATCGGTGACTGTCGTGCGTTGTGCGTTGGTGCCCACATTCGTGACGGTAACCGTGGCGCCAGGTATGGCGGCCTGTGACGCATCCGTCACTTGTCCCACCAGACCGGACGACGCTGATTGCTGAGCGGAGGCGGTTGCCGGCATCAGCAACAGGGCGGCAAAGACGATGCTCGCGAGCTTGCAGGTCATAGGAGCACTCTCCTCGATTGCGGTGAACGCGGGGTAAGTGTGAGATTTTATGCCTGTCCCCGCCGGAGAACAATGGCGGCGAGCGGCGGGCGTGCGATTCTTGACATGCGCGCGGCTTACCCGCGATCATCGACCCACTCCATGCAGTTTTCACGACGCGGCCAGCCCGCGCCGCTTGGCGTCCTCTACGACTCGTCACTCGACGGCGGCATCGATCAGGTTCTGGCGCTCGCGATGCTGTTCGGCTTCGCGGCATTGCAGCAGGTGCGAATCCCGTCACTGACGACGAGCCGATTCAGCCTGCAGAACGCGGCGTTTCTCGATGTGGTCGCCAGATTCTTTTCCGCGGATCTCGCCGGCGATTTCGTTCCGAACAAGATTCCGCTGCCGATTGGGATGGCCTCGACCGGCAAGCCGGTCGAGTCGGTGCCGCCGATGGTGTCGGCGCCGCTGGCGAAACTCGGCGCGGACGGCACCCCCGTCTATGCGCGTGGCGTGGAGAAGCTGAACGACACGGCCGATCCGATCGCGCTGATACGAAACGCGCTGACGGCACAGGTCGATCAGAACGGCGCCGTGATTCTGGCGGGTCTTCCCGCGAATCTCCTGGCGCTGCTGGCGCTGCCAGGGGGCAAGGACTGGGCGGCGAAAAAGGCGCGCGTGCTGACGATTGCCGGCGGCCGCTTCGAGGGAAACGGCGCCGATCCGATCGTACGTGGGGATGTGGCGGGCTACCGGAAGCTGCTCGCCGAATGGCCGGGGCGGATCGTCATGGCCGGCGCCGAGTTGAACGAGGCTCTGCCGTTTCCGACTGAGACGCTGAATGCGATCGCGGCATGGGCGCCGAATCATCCCGTGGTCGACGCATTCCGCGCCGCCAAACCAACACATGGCGGCGCGCCTTCTCAGGCCCTGGCCGCGGTGCTCTATACGGTGGCGCCCGAAGCCAATGACTTCTCGTTGTCCGAGCCCGGTACCCTTACAATTCTCGAGAACGGCCGGACGCGGTTCACCCCGTCCGCTGGCGGCCGGCATCATTATTTAGTCGCCAGGCCCGAGCAGAAGGAGCGCGTCCTGGAGACCTACGTCAAGTTGATTACGACGCAGCCACCGCCGCCTCCCGCGCGCGGCAGGCGCGGCGGCGCGGCGGCGCTGATGCTTGGCGCCGCCATCGGCGCGAGCCTGCTGTTTGCACCCGCACGCATCAGCGGCCAGGCCGACGAGTTCGAGACCGCCGTCCGACCGGTCCTCACACAAACATGCGTGCAGTGTCATGGCGAGCTGCGCCCTGCCGGCGGCATGAGCGTGAGCGGCCTGACGTCTTCTGAATCGCTCGTCCAGCATCGCGACGTGTGGGAAGCGATTCTTCGGCGCCTGCGCGCGGGCGACATGCCGCCTCCGGGCACTCGACGCCCCGATGCCGCCGTGATGTCAGGGATGACACGCTACATCGAGCGCGCGTTCGAGCGCGCCGATGCCGCCGTCGCGCCCGATCCCGGACGCATGACCGCGCATCGTCTGAACCGGAACGAATACACCAACACCATCCGCGATCTCCTGGGCATTCGATTCCGCGCCGAGCGTGACTTCCCCGTGGACGACTCGGCTGACGGATTCGACAACATCGGCGACGTGTTGACGGTGTCGCCGCTGCTGATGGAGCGCTATCTGTCGGCGGCCGAGCGCATCGCGGGTTGGGCGCTGGCGACCGATAACCTTCCAGCCAAGCCGCTGGAGATCGGCTATCTCGCGCGCGAGCAGCGAATCCGCCGCACCGATCGCAGCACGATCGAAGCGGAGCATCGCGTTGAATTCGCAGGCGAGTACATCGTGCGCTTCGGTTTGCCCGGCGAACGTCCGGCTATCGACGGGGTCGACGCAGCGCCGGTGAAGCTCGGATTCTGGATGGACGGCACGCTGCTCGCGACCCAGACCGTCGAGACCAAGCCGTCGGGGCTCGTGTACTTCAATCCGTATTCCGAAGAAGAGTTCCGGCTCTATTTGCCGGAAGGCGATCACGTCTTCCGCGCGGGATTCATCGACGATCTGTTCATACAGACGTTGCCCAGCGAGGACTCGTACAACCGGCAGAAGAACAAGTTTCTCGACGCGATCATCTTCGTCGGACCGTTCCCGTCGAAGACCGAAAAAGAAACCCGGAAGAAGATCCTCTCCTGCAATCCCGAGTCGGGCCGCGCCTGTGTCGAGACGATCCTCGCCAATCTCGCGCGGCGCGCGTACCGCCGGCCGCCGACACGTGCCGAAGTTGATTCGCTTCTGCGTTTTGTGGATCTCGCGAAGTCCAACGGGCAGTCCCTCGAGCAGGGATTGCAGCTCGCCATCCAGGCGATGCTGGTTTCGCCCAACTTCCTGTTCCGCATCGAGCGCGATCCGGATCCGCGCAACCCCGCGCTGGTGCACGAGGTGTCGCCATTCGAGCTCGCCTCGCGGGTCAGCTACTTCCTCTGGAGCTCGATGCCTGACGAGGAGCTGCTGTCGCTCGCGGAGTCCGGCAGGTTGAGCGACCCGCGTGTCCTTGAATCCCAGGTCAATCGGATGCTCGCCGATCCGCGCGCCTCCGCCTTCGCCGCGAACTTCGCGGGCCAGTGGCTCGAGACGCGCAACCTCGACTCCGTGAAGCCCGACCCGGACAAGTTCAAGGAATGGACCCCCGAGCTTCGCGAGGCGATGAAAACCGAGACCGCGATGTTCTTCGAGCACGTGCTGCGCGAGAACCGTCCGGTCAGCGACTTCCTGAATGCGGATTACACGTTCCTCAACGAGCGGCTGGCGGAGCACTACGGCATCGAAGGGGTCGCCGGGTCCGAGTTCCGCCGCGTCACGTTGTCGACGGATCATCGCGGCGGGGTGCTCAGCCAGGGCGCGGTGTTGACGGTGTCGAGCTACCCGACGCGCACATCGCCGGTGATTCGCGGCAAGTACGTGCTGCAGAACATTCTCGGCACGCCGCCGCCGCCCCCGCCCGCGGATGTGCCGCTGCTCGAGGAATCGGCCGGTGCCGAGCCGAAGTCGGTGCGCGAGCAGCTCGAAGTGCACCGCGCGAATCCCATCTGCTCGTCGTGCCATCGCAACATGGATCCGCTCGGTTTCGGCCTGGAGAATTACGACGCGATCGGGCGATGGCGCGACGCCGACGGCGAGTTTCCCGTGGACGCGAGCGGGACGTTGCCGAGCGGGCAGCGGTTTACGACGGCAGGGGAGATGCGCGCCCTCCTGCTGCTACAATTGCCCCAGTTCTCACGGGCGCTGACTGAAAAGATGTTGACCTACGCATTGCGGCGCGGTCTCAAGCCGTACGACCGGCGCACGGTGGACAACATTCATCGCGCTGTGACAGACGACGGGTACCGCTTCCGAACGCTGGTCCATCAGATTGTGAAAAGCCTGCCGTTTCAAGCGCGGCGTGGCGAAGACGTTGCCGGAGGGCTACGCTGATGTACATCACTCGTCACTCGCTCGCACGCCGCACCTTCCTGCGCGGGATGGGCACGGCAGTCGCTCTGCCGTTCCTCGACGCGATGACGCCGGCGCTCGCTCAAGCACGGAGTGCCAAAGCGCCGGTGCGGATGGCGTTCGTCTATGTGCCGAACGGCATGGACATGCGGCACTGGAACCCGAGCTACGAAGGCAAGCTCGCCGACCTGCCCCAGACGCTGCGGCCGCTCGAGGCGCACAAGGACGACATCCTGTTGATGGGCAACCTGACCCACAACACGGGACGCGCGCTGCTGGACGGCGCCGGCGACCACGGCCGGTGCTCCGGGCTCGTACTTGACCGGCGTGCAGGTGAAAAAGAGCGTCAGCGATATCAAAGCGAGCGTTTCGTGCGATCAATTGGTCGCCAACCAGATAGGCCACCAGACGCGGTTTGCCTCGCTCGAAGTCGGGCTCGAAGACGGCCGCCAGGCGGGCGATTGCGACTCCGGCTACTCCTGTGCGTACACGAACAACCTCGCGTGGCGCAGCGAGACGCAGCCGCTGCCGCCGATTCTCGATCCGCGCGCGCTGTTCGAGCGGCTGTTCGGAGACGGCGCGGAGTTTACGCCCGAAGTGCGCGAGCAGCGCCGGATCAACCGTCGCAGCATCCTCGACTTCATCAGGGAAGACACGCGTGCGCTCCACGGCACGCTCGGTCCCACCGATCAGCGCAAGCTCGACGAATATCTGAGCTCGATCCGTCAAATCGAAGAGCAGCTGAAGCGCGCCGAAAACGAGAACGCGCGCGTCGATCCGGGCATGGAGAAGCCCTACGGCATCCCCAGCGACTTCGCCGAGCACTTCCGGCTGATGACGGACATGATTACCGTCGCCTTCCAGGCCGACCTGACGCGCGTCGTCACGTTCCTGGTTACGCGCGAAGGCACGTCACGGGCGTATCGCGAGATTGGCATCCCCGACGGCCACCACCCGCTCACGCACCACCGGAACGTGCGCGAGATGATGGACAAGGTCGCGAAGATCAATCAGTACCAGATGGAGCAGTTCGCGAAGTGGGTGACGAAGCTGAAGTCTGCGCAGGAAGGTGACGGCTCGATCCTCGATAACTCGATGATCGTGTACGGCGCGGGGCTTTCGGACGGGAACGCTCACACGCATCACGACCTGCCGACGCTCATCGCCGGGCGCGGCGGCAACTTCATCAAGACCGGCCGGCGTGTGGTGTATCGCAGGGAAACGCCGATGTGCAATCTCTTCCTGACGATGATGGACCGCATGGGGACGCGGATGGACCACTTCGGTGACGCGACGGGGCATCTCAACGGACTGGACCTGACCTGACGGTAGTCGTCAGTCAGAGTCGACAGTCCTCCCTAGTCGGCAGTCCTCAGGTCGGCAGTACCGACAGTCGTCCGCACCGTCTCAGTCCACGGCCTCACTGCACGAGTCCGGTCGACTAGCGGAGTCATCGACGTAGTGCCGACCTTCAGGTCGGCCGACCGATACCACACGCTTCCGCATAAAACTTGCTGACGGCGTCATCCCTGGAGGCTGGCGCTGCCAGGCGTGGCGCTCACCGCGACGCGTGCGGTTTCGGTCTGACGGACGTTATTGAGGGTAAGGAGGAGCCCATGACCGTCCGTCGGCATTGTCGCGCTGATAGCGCTAGGTTTGTTTTTCGCTGTCGTCCCCGCGTTAGGTTGCGAGTCGAGCCGGTAGTTCGGGCGGTCGATAGTTACTTTTTCGGGAAGTTGGGATCGGCCTTGATCTCGCGAATCTGGAGAATATGCCGCTGTTCGTGTGTGGAAATGAGCAGCGCCCACTGGTACGCATCGCAGTTCTGCCGTTCGACGATGTGGCCCCGAAGATCGTCTTTGGTGGACCTGATGTATTCCACCAGGCGCGCATGAAGCTTGCGATGCGCCTCAAGTCCGCTCCGAAGATCGCGCAATCCTTTCGGGACTTCAGACGGGATGGCTTTCTCGCGATTGGTTCGGTCGATGCCGTACCAGAGAATGTCGGCGTCGGTCGACGGTGACTTGCGCCCGCCTGGCGCCTTCAGGGCGCTCTGCAAATCCTGCCAGTAGATCGGCCCGACGACGACAAGATGATCCAGGACCTCCAGGATCGTCCACGCATCGGGCGCACGACGAAACGCGAGCTGGTCCGGCGACAGGCCGGACACCTCGTCGGTCAGCCAACTTGCGGTCATATCGAGATGAGCGATCAACCGCTGGCGTTCCCGGTCAGTGAGGGGCGCGGCGACAGCTATGCCCGCACTGAACTGCATGAACAAAACGAGGCTTCCAATCGCTTTGCGCATATATCCGACCTTAGCCTGCCACGCTGATCGCTACCGACGAAGAGTCCTGTCGAGCTCGAGCCTCCGGCCGACGATCGAAAAACCGGGTGAGGTCTGGGTGAGCTCGGGTCTCGCAACGCTGGTGACGCGGATTCTGGCGCGGAACGTCTCTTCACCGACTCCAGTCCAATCGTAGAACCCGACGTTCTCCGCCTCGTCGGTCAGCCTCGTCCACGTCTCCCCATCGTCGCGCGACAGATCGATGCTGACGCCACCCGCGACGCCGCGCAGTATCCATTGGATGGTGTTGTTGCGCCCAATCCGGAACGTGGTCTCACCGGCCGGCCGGCGAAGCGCGAGAGCGGGTGCGTGCCTGACACCGCGTGTCATCGTCAGCGCGGTGGCCTCGCGTTTGGTGCCGTCATCCGCTCTCGCGCTGACCACTGCGGTGCTGACGAAGTCGCGTTCGCCGGTCGCGCGGATTGTGATGATCACGAATGCCGCCGACCCGGGCGCCATGCGCCCGAGGTCGCACGTCACGACTGTTCCCACAGTACATTCGCCCTGGGACGGTTGAGCCGACACCACCTGCATTGGCGGCGTTTCGATGACGCGCGTCTCTGATGAATATCCGGGGCCGTGGTTGGTAACCATCACGACGAACGACCAGTCTCGATCGGTCGGCGCGGGATTGCCGGGGCCCGCGATCGTGAGCGAGAGCCCACTCGGCTGACCTGTCGGCGTCATGCGTGGTCTGACCACGAACAGCCCCTGCTCGATGCCGTTGACCGCCACGGAGCCGCTGGCAAAAAACGGATACGCCGACCAGGCGCCGTTGTAGCCCGGTGCGTCGTCCGATGGATAGAGATCGAAGAACCCAACCTCACGCAGCAGTCCCTGGGCGATCTCGCTCGCGTCAAGTACCCGCAGACCGCTGCGGTAGTTCGACTCGTAGACCAGATTTCCGCGGATATAGAGGTTGTGATCGATTGACGCAGTGGCGCCGTCATACGTGCTCGCAATGACCGGCGCGTCGAGATCCGACACGTCCCAGATCCATGTTCTGGTGGGATGCTTGAACGCGGTTTCGTCGCCTTCGTCGTTGACCAGGAAGAAGCGTTGATCCTCGGTGAGCCACCCCTGGTGCGTGTACGCGCTGCCTCCGTAGCCGATGCGCGACAGCTGTACCTGTTCGAGCTTGTCGGTGGCGTCAACGATGGTCAGAGTATCTTCGTTCGAGTTGAAACAGATTTCACGGTCGCGATAGACCGTGTCGGGGCCGTTGTAGATAACGCATTGCGTTTCGTGCGTGTAGCCGTCGAGACTGAAACAGCCAGCCGCGCGCGGCGACGCGGGCGTGCGCACGTCGACCGCGTGCAAACCGCCTTCGCAGGTACGTGTGCCGGCGGCATACGCGAATCCCGTGCGGCTGTTCATGGCGAGTGTGTGTGCCGATCCGAAGCCGGCGTAGTGGGCGGTTTCTGTGAAGGTGACCGGCGGCGCAGGCACATTCCGAAGTTGCCTCAGATCGAACACCTGCATGCCGTGGTCGAGCGCTTCGCTGACGATGAACGCGTGATCGGAAAAGACCTTGATGCCGCGCCACGCCGAATGATCGGTTTTGGTCGGCAGGTCGCCGAGATAGATGGGACGGCTCGGCGTGGAGATGTCCACGAACGCTGTGCCGGAAGAACGGCCGACGAGGGCGTACTCACGGCCGGTCAGCGGATCAGTCCATCCCCAGATGTCGTTGCCGCTTCCACCTCCGATGTCAGCGTGCGGAAGAAATGCCATCAGGTCGATTTCGTTGCATGGGTAAGGCCCGGCTGCGCCGTCGGTACACGCAGTGTCGAGCAGCGAATCGAGCCGGCGGAGCGGTTGCGCATCGACCGCCCGCGCGCATCCGCATGAGCAGCGGCGGCCGTTCGCGTCGAGCGGACACACTCCACCATTGCAGGCGCAGTGAGAGCTCAGAGGCGGATCAGAAAAGGGAATGGGGACAACGTTGCCGAGCAGGGCAGCGCCCGCTGCGGCTATGAAAACGATGCCGGCAATAACGCGCCGCGAGATTTCGTGATTGTGGCGCATTGCGGGGTACTATCGGCCGATATTACCGCATCAGCTCCAGGAGTCTCTATGAAGCCGTTCAGACTTCGACTTGCAGTGTCGGTTGCGTCAGCCGTCGTATTCCAGCTGGCAGCGTCCAGCGCGCCGTGGGCGCAGAGCGGGCTGCCGAATCCTTACCGGCCCGTCAAAGGACTGGCAGATGGAGGCGGACCGATGGTGCCTGGCGCCGATTGGGCGCGCCTTCCGGGCGGGCGTGAGATGGGGCCGCCGGCATCGATGCATGTCGACATCGACGGTGAGAGCATCTGGGCGTTCATCAGGTGCGACGAGACGAACCCGGTGACGCTCGCCAATGGAGGGCGGTTCGGCATCGACTGCCTCGACAAGAACGGGCGCATCAAGAACATCGACACCATCTACAAGTTCAACGCGAACGGCGAGGTCGTCAAGAGCTTCGGCGCGGGGATGTTCATCTGGCCCCATGGGTTGCACGTCGATAAAGAAGGAAACGTCTGGGCAACGGACGGCGCCAGTCCCGAGGCCGTCGCCATCGCGGCGAAGGCGGGCCAGCGCCTCGGGCATCGGGTGATCAAGTTCAGTCCTGACGGCAAGGTGCTGATGACGCTTGGGGAGGCGGGAGTCCCCGGAAGTGATCAGGCTCACTTCATTTCGCCGAGCTCCGTCGCCGTCGCCGCGAACGGGGATATTTTTGTCGCCGACGGCCACGGCGCCAGCGACAACAATCGCGTCGTCAAGTTCTCGAAGGAAGGCAAGTTCATCACCGCGTGGGGCAAGACGGGATATGCGCCCGGCGAGTTTCGGACACTCCACGGCATTGCGATCGACTCGCGCGGGCGCGTGTTCGTCGCCGATCGCGGGAACAACCGCATTCAGATTTTCGATCAGGAAGGCAAGCACCTGGCCACATGGCTGCAGTTCGGCACGCCGAGCGGCATCGCGTTCGACGACAAGGATCAGATTTATGTCGCCGACTCAGAGTCGGACAACGTGACGAACCCCGGCTGGGAGCAAGGCATTCGGATTGGAGATGCGAAGACCGGCTGGGTTACCGCGTTCATTCTCGATTACGGCGGCGACCCGCGGACGCTGACCGGCAGCGGTCCGGAGTTCGTGACGGTCGACAAGCACGGCAGCGTCTTCGGCGGAGAGCCCAGACCGCGGCAGCTGAGCAAATACGTCAAAGTGCGGTAGCTGCCGCATGAATTGGCAGATTGGAGATTGGAGATTGCAACTCTGCCATCTTCCAATCTGCCAATAAACGTGCATTAAAAGAGAAACTTTCCACCGAATTGAATCTGACGCGGCGTGCCGACGATGCCCGTGATCGTGCCCGCCTGCGCCGCGCCGATCGACGCGTTCGGGAGATCGAACTGCGTCGTGTTGAACGCGTTGAAGATTTCAGCGCGGAACTGGATGCGCGTGTCCGCCTTGACGCGGAATTCTTTGAACAGCGAAAAGTCGAAATTGACGCGGCCGGGCCCGTACAGAATGTTCCGGCCCGCATTGCCATACGTGAATTGTGCCGGCGTCGTAAACGCCGAGGTGTCGAACCAGCGGTCCACGGTTGGGTCCGACAGCGTGCCGTCTGCGAGACGGTCGGGGCGCTGGCCGGTCCCCGTATTGAGCGTCGTTGCGTTCATCGTAGGCGTAAACGGCAGACCTGTCTGAAATATGTTGATGCCGTTCAGCTGCCAGCCGCCGGGCAGCGCGTAGTTCCACGCGATCGTCAGACGATGGCGCATGTCGAACGGCGAACTGCCCTGGCTCGCGAGTCGATTGAGGGGGTCCTGCGGCAATGGCCCGTCTGCGCCGCCGCCGAAACTCTGGCCGACCGTGTCGACACCATGGCCCCACGTATACGAGAGCAGGCCGTTCAATCCATGGGTCAGTCGCTTCTGCGCGCTGAATTGCAGCGCGTGATATGACGCGGTGCCGTCAGAGACGGCCCAGTTCACATCGGCCAGCGCGGGACGGACGCCGAAAAACGGACGGCGATTGTTGACCGCGCCCGTTCCCGGTACCGCCTGGTTGAGGTTGAACGTCGTGTCGAGATGTTTGCCGATGTTGCCCACGTACGACACCTTGAGCAACGTCGCCGCGGGAAGCTCCTGCTCGACGGTCAGATTGAACTGTTCGGCGTACCCCGGCTGGTAGTTCGGATCGACGCCGATCACGCTGCCGCTGGGATTGTCGGCAAGCGCCAGGTCGAGCGGCGGAATCGTCGGGAAGCCGTCCGACACGCGCCGCGTCACGACCTGCGTGCCTGGATTGAAGCTGTAGATCGGCCCGAATGGCACGTGCCGGTGCAACCGCAGCGCGGCGCCACCGTTGCCCGGCGTGTTCCAGAAGATCCCCGCTCCACCGCGCACGACAGTGCGTTGCGCAACCTGGTACGCAAAACCGAGGCGAGGGGCAAAGGCTTTCTTGAACGTGTTCACGCCCGCTGATCTGCTCACGCCGTTGCGCCCCGCGACGAGGACTGTTGCCGTATTAGGGTCGAAGCTGGCCCAGAGGTTGTCTACTTCCGTGAACGGCGTATCGAGCTCGTACCTGAGGCCGAGGTTCAACGTCAGCTTCTGCGTCGCACGCCAGTCGTCGGCGATATAGGCGCCGTATTCGGTGCTGCGCATCCCCACATCGGACGCGAGCAGATAGTCCTGCTCGATCAGGCTCGGCGCTCCGAGGAGAAACGACGCCATCACATGGCCGCCCGCGTTCGTCACAGGGTCGTTGGTGATGTTCGGCGAGAAATTGAAGCGGCCGTTGCCACGGTTGGTCTGAAACTCGCCCATGTGGCGGCGGCGCACGTCGAAGCCGGTCTTGATCGTGTGTTTCTCGGCCTGAAACGTCAGGTTGGTCACGTACTGGAATGTTTTCTCATGCCGGAAGATGGGAAGTGACCGGCTATGACCGATACCCGTGTAGTTTGCCGGGCTGAAGATCGGGATGCCATCCTGCCCAAGCTGCTGGTTGGCGTTCGGTACTCCGAGCTGTTCGCCGAGCTGGTCGCCCGTGACGACGTCGGCCTGCGTGAACTCGAGATTGAAGTGGTTGTAGCCGGCGCGCGTATCCAGCAGAAGACGCGACGAGAACACGTGCACCCAGCCGAAGACCGCGTGCTCGGCCCACAGATCCGACGGTCCCGCAAACGTATCTTCGTTGCCGAGGCCCACGGCCTTCGACAATCCCTGAAGCTGGACGGGCGCGAAGGTATACGGATTGATGGTGGACGTCTTCGACCAGGAATAACGCCCAAGAAAATTGTTTCGATCGCTCTGGTTGTGATCCACGCGCACGTCGAACTGGTTCCAGTTCTGCGTGCGCGAGGGAGTGGTCACCAGGTTGTTGGACAGCGCCGGCGTGGTCGGCATCGGATACGCGTTGATCAACTTTGCAGTCACCGGATCCCAACGGTTTTGCGGGATCTGGTTGCCGGCGAAGGGCTGGCGCGTCACCGCGCCGCTCGGGAGCGCAACAGTTGTCAGTGGATCGTAGATGGTCGCGACTTCGCTGAAGTCCCCTTGCCGCATCTTGGCGGTCGGCACGGTGTTGACGAACACGCGCCCCAGCTCCTGGCGGAACCCGTCGTAGTCGGCGAAGAAGAACGTCTTGTTCGCGATAATCGGGCCGCCGATGGCGCCTCCGAATTGATTCTGCGAGAACGGCGGCTTGTCCTGGCCGGCGCGGTTCGCGAAGAAGTTGTTGGCGTCGAACTTGTCGTTGCGCAGGAACTCATAGGCGACGCCGTGAAGCGTGTTGCCGCCGGACTTGGTGACGACGTTGATCTGCCCGCCGGGATTTCTCCCTTGATCGGCGGAATAGAGGTTGGTCTGAACCTTGAATTCCTTGATCGCCTCGACGTTCGGGCGCAGCACCGTCACGAGTGTCAGCCGCGTGTTGTTGTCGATCCCGTCGTACAGATAGTTGTTGGAGTTTTCCCTGTTGCCGTTGACGAACAACTCCGTGCCTGGGCGGAGATCGTCGGGCCTTGTGCCGCTCATGATGGTGCCGCGCATGCCGGTGCCGGCGCCTGACACGCCCGGGCTGAGCGTGGCCAGCTGCACGAAGTTGCGTCCGCTGAGCGGCAGATCCTGAACCTGTTTTTCCTCGATCACGGTGCCGAGCACCGACGACTGCGTCTCGAGCAGCGGCGCGGTGCCCGCGATCGTCACGGTCTCGCTGATCAGGCCGACTTCGAGCTCGAGATCGATGGCGGCGCGTTGATTGACCTGCAGCTCGACGCCGGTGCGCTCGACCTTGCGAAACCCCTGGATTTCGGCGTTGAGCCGGTAGCGGCCCGGCTGCAGCGAGGTAAAGATGTACGTGCCCGCCGCGCTCGTGGTGACGGTGCGGCTGACGCCGGTTGCCTCGTTCGTCAACACGACCGTGACGCCGGGCACGATGGCACCCGAGGTGTCGCGAATCGTGCCTACCAGATCGGCCGTGGTCACTTGGGCGTGTGCCACTGCCGCCGACAACATGAGCAACGAGCAAAGGGCGAGTAGCGAGAACCGCTCTCGAATCAGAGTCATGCCGGCCTCCTGGTCATCTGCGTCAACCACTGGAGAGTGCACGGAACGAATAGGAAGATGGAAGGCCGCAGAGCTTAGCACGTAGGGGCGATAGAAGACCACGGCCCCATTTGACTGCGTCGCGACGGGGCGATGGGATTGCCCATCACCGGTACCCTCGACGTCATGCCACGTCCGTGGAATAATTAATGTTTGAGCGGCGGGTAGGGGCCGCGCGGAGGCAACGATGGAACGAATCGCGAACACTCGGCAGTCGTCACGGTCGCCGCTGCGCTTGTCTGGTGCGATGCCGTGCGTTCGAGTCGTCGGCGCAGGCCGCGCGCGGCGGAGCGCCGCACATTGGTGAAGGGGGGCTTCCGCAGTTTGCCGAGGAGCGCGGCTGGCTCAAGCTGCCGGCGAAATGGCGGCTGGGGAACACCTCGGCCGTGTCCGTCGATGCGGAAGGCCACGTGTGGGTTCTCCATCGTCCCCGCACGCTGCCCGCGGATCTCCGCGCGATGGCTGCGCCGCCCGTGCTCGAATTCGATCAGAGCGGCAATCCCGTTCTTGAATTCGACAGCGCCGGCAATTTTCTGCAGGGTTGGGGCGGCAGTGGCCGCCGGCTATGAGTGGCCGGAGAACGAGCACGGCCTCCATGTGGATCCAAAAGGCTTCGTGTGGATTGTCGGCAATGCGATGCCGCAGGACGGCCAGATTCTCAAGTTCACGAAGGCCGGAAAGCTCGTGATGCAAATCGGCAAGAGTGGGCAGACCGGAGGCAACACCACGCCGTATTTGCTGGGCGCGTCGGGACTGCGCGTCCATGCGAAAAGGAACGAGCTGTTCGTGTCGGATGGATACGGCAACAGCCGTGTGATGGTGTACGACTCGGAGACCGGCGCTTTCAAGCGCATGTGGGGCGCCTACGGCAGGAAGCCGGCCGATCCGCCGTCGATCACCATTGGGCGAGCCGACCTCGCCGACCTCGCAGATTCCCTCGGGCATCGCTGAGCGGCTTCAACATTTCAAGACCGTGCACGACGTCGCTCTCTCGAACGATGACCTTGTCTACATCGCCGATCGCGGCAACAAACGCATTCAGGTGTTCACGCTGGATGGCGCGTACCTGGCACAGCAATTCGTGGGCCTTGACAGCCCCGAGTACCAGCAGGCGCGCTCGACGGCGTTCTCGCCCGATCCGCAGCAGCAGTTCCTGTACGTCGCCGGCAGCCCGGTGATTTACATCCTGAACCGCAAGACGCTCGAAGTGCTCGGCGAGTTCGCCATCGGCGCAGCGCAGGCCAATCCTCCGGGCCATCAGATCGCGGCCGACCAGCGAGGAAATCATCTACGCCCCGCAGGCGGCGCAGACGGGACCGGATGGGAAGGGCGGCGGCTCGACGGTTCAGAAGTTCGCGTTCAAGGGGTTCTCGCCGCGCAAATAGTCAGCAGTGGTTCGAATCTGTCCGCAGGGGAGGCTATCTCCAGATTCCAGATTCCAGTTTCCAGATTCCACGTTCTATTTGCTCTTCGTCGCCGTCCAGCTCTGCGTCTTCCCGGCGGTCGTGGCGGTGCCTTCCATCCGATCGCCGGCCACTTTGCCGGCCCTTGCCGGTGCCGTGTCTCGCCGACCTTGAACGAGATTTGCTCGCCGTTCAGCCGGCCGCCGGCGATCGGCGTCGACCCGAGCGTGCCCGACACCATCTGGAATTCCTGAGTCAGCGTCAGATCGTTCGTGCCGAGGCGCCAGGTGCCCGCCACCTTCGCGGGAATGATATTCAGGTGCGACGTGCACCAGCTCGTGCAGCTGCCTTCGACGGTCTCTGTTGCGTCGGCTTCCCAGCCAGTCACCTGAAACGTGTTGTTGACCATTCGCGTTCCCGGCCGCAGCGTCAGAAACTTCGGCGCCAGCTTGTCGAGGTTGCTCGGCAGCAGAAAGAGCGCCAGCACGGTCGCCTTCGATATGTCGGCTTCGAACATGTCTCCTTCGATGAAGGTCGCGCGATCGGCCACGCCGGCTTCCTGCGCACGCCGGCGCGAGAGCGCCACCATCTCGGGGTTGAACTCGAAGCCGTACGCCCGCGCCCCGCGCTTGGCGGCGGCGATCACGTTGCGGCCGTCACCGGATCCCAGATCGATGACGATGTCCTGCGGCGTGACCTTGGCCATGTCGAGCATCTTCTCGACCAGCTCCTGCGGCGTCGGCACCCAGACGACGTCCTTGCCGGCCTGGCCGGGCGTCGGCTCATATGTGGCGGTTTGTGCAGTTGCAGTCGCGGCGCCCAGGGAGAACAGGAGAACGACCAGCGCGATCGAGCGGGCGAAGGAAGATGTGGTCACCATGAGAGTCCGAATGATATCAGGATCAGCGTGTTCAGATCATTTCGAGCGGCCGCTTGTGCGTCGGCGGCGGAAACGCGTCATCCAGCTCGGCGAGGTCCTCGGGCGCAAGCTCGAGCTCGAGCGCGAGGCGGTTTTCGCGGACATGCTCGACGTGGCCGGCTTTCGGAATCGCCATCACACCGGGCTGCCGCAGAACCCACGCCAGCGCGACCTGGGCGGGCGTGGCGGTCAGCCGCTTCGCGATCGCCTCGAGCGTCTTGTGACCCGCGAGCAGGCCCTGTTCGAGCGGCGAGTACGCCATCACCGGAATACCGCGGGTGTGGCAGAACGGCAGCAGGTCGTACTCGATCCCGCGGCGCATGGGGTTGTATAGGACCTGATCGGTCGCAGCCTGGGAGCCGCCGCGTGTCGTCAGGCCGGCGAGCTCTTCCATATCGTCGACGTCGAAGTTGCTGACTCCCCAGTGGCGAATCTTGCCGTCGCGCTCGAGCTGCTGAAAGGCCTCGAGCGTTTCGTCCAGCGGCACGCGGCCTCGCCAATGAAGCAGATACATGTCGAGCCTGTCGGTCTTCAAACGTCGAAGGCTTGCCTCACACGAGGAAATGGTGGCCCGCCTGGTGGCGTGCTGCGGCATCACTTTGCTCACCAGGAAGATGTCGCTGCGGCGAGGGCCGAGCGCCTCGGCGACGAGCTCCTCAGCCGCGCCGCTGCCGTACATCTCTGCCGTATCGACCACGGTCATGCCCAGGTCGACCGCCATCTGTAATGCGGCGATCTCATCCGTGCGCTTCTTCCGCTTTTCACCCATGTTCCAGGTGCCGATGCCGAGCACGGGAACGAGCTCCCCGCCGGGCAATGAAATGGTTCGAATTCGCACGCTCCTAAGCTCGCCGCGATGGAAACTGCGCCATACAGCTATCCAACCACCGTTAGGGGAATCGGACAAGTGCAAACGAGTTCCTTTATAATCCGCCCATGAAGATTCGCGGGCTGATTCTGGGCATTTTTGCCGTGTCGGTGGCGGTTTCGACGGGGTGCGAGCGCCGCTCGGCCGCCCCGCAGAACACCACCGGCGAGATCGTGGTCGGTATGTATGGCTCTCTGACCGGGGATGGCGCCTCGTTCGGACAGTCCTCGGTTGAAGGTGCCCAGCTTGCGGTCGAAGAGATCAATACGGCCGGCGGCGTGCTCGGCGGGCGGAAAATCAGGCTGCTTGTCGAAGACGACCAAAGCCGCCCCGAAGAAGCGTCGAGCGCCGTCACCAAGCTGATCACGCAGGACAAGGTCGTGGCGGTGCTCGGCGAGGTCGCGAGCCGCCGCACGCTGGCGGCGGCGCCCGTGGCGCAGAAGTACCAGATACCGCTCATCACTCCGGCATCGACCAACGAGCGAGTGACACAGGTTGGCGACTACATCTTTCGCGTGTGTTTCATCGACCCGTTCCAGGGTGAAGTGCTGGCGAAGTTTGCCTACAACGACCTGAAGGCGCGCAAGGTCGCTGTATTGAAGGACATTCAGCAGGACTACTCAGTCGGCCTCACCGATTCGATCCAGAAGACGTTTACGGGACTCGGCGGGAAGGTGCTCGATCCCGTCAGCTACAGCTCGGGCGACGCCGATTTCCGCGCCATTCTGACGCAGGTCCGCGCGCAGAAGCCCGACGCGATATTCGCCACCGGCTACTATCCGGAGGCGGCCATCATCGTGCGGCAGGCGCGCGAGCTCGGCATGACGATGCCGATCCTCGGTGGCGACGGATGGGTCGGCGACGCGTTGAAAAACGGGCGCGAGGCGCTGAAAAACACGTTCATTTCGAATCACTACTCGGGCGAGAATCCCGATCCCATCGTGCAGAACTTCCGCAAGGCATACCGCGCGAAGTTCAACCGCGACCCGGATTCGATCGCGGCGCTCGGCTACGACGCCGCGAAAGTGCTTGCGGACTCCATCAACCGCGCGGGGACGACCGAAGGGCCGAAGGTCCGCGACGCGATCGCCGCGGCGAATGTGCAAAGGCGTCACGGGCCAGCTCAAGATGAATGCCGACCGCAACGTCGTGAAGCCGGCGGTCATCGAGGAGCTGCAGTTCGTCAACGGGGACGTGAAGTATGCCTACAAGACCACGATCAACCCGAATTAGTGGATACCTTCCTCCAACAGTTCATTAACGGGCTTTCGCTCGGCGCCATTTACGCACTCATCGCGCTCGGGTACACGATGGTGTACGGGGTGCTCAGGCTCATCAACTTCGCGCACGGCGACGTGTACATGCTGGGCGCGTTCGCCGGATACTACCTCGCGAACTCGCTCAACCTCGACGCGAACCCGTCGGTCCTCGGCGCCGTCGTCGTCACGATCGGCGCGATGGCCATCGCCGCCGCGATCGGCATCGTCATCGAGCGGTTCGCGTATCGGCCGGTCCGGCACCATTCGCGCCTGACGTCGCTGATTACGGCCATCGGCGTGTCGCTGCTGCTGGAGTACGGCGGACAAGTCGTTTTCGGCGCGACGCCGCGGTTCTTTCCACAGATGATCAGCTCGCAGACCTATTCGCTCGGCGGCGTTCAGATTACCAACCAGAGCCTGATGATCATCGTCGTCGCGGTCATCATGATGTTCGGCCTCGAGTTCATCGTGCATCGCACGAAGATCGGCAAGGCGATGCGCGCCGTGTCGTTCAACCTGCCGGTTGCCCGGCTGATGGGGATCAACACCGATTTCGTCATCGCGTTTACGTTCGCGTTGGGGTCGGCGCTGGCGGCCGTCGCGGGGGTCCTCGTCGCCCTGTCGATTCCCCGAATCGATCCGCTGATGGGCCTGATGACCGGACTGAAGGCGTTTGTGGCGGCCGTGCTCGGCGGCATCGGCAGCATCCCCGGCGCGATGCTCGGCGGCATGCTCATCGGGCTGATGGAAACCTGGATTTCGGCGACTGCGTACTCTACGTATCGCGACGCGATGGCCTTCGCCGTGCTCATTCTGATCCTGCTGTTCCGTCCCGCCGGCATTCTCGGGACGTCCGTCACCGAAAAGGTCTAGCGCCGCATGAGCCTGGGCCGAAAACTTGCGGTCATCGCTGTCACCGTGGCGGGCCTGCTGGCGTTGAACTACGTCTTCGAGTACGGCGTCGGCGATTTTCAGATCAACCCGTACTACGCGCGCATCATCAACCTGATCGGCATCAATATCACGCTCGCCGTGAGCCTCAATCTCATCAACGGCCTCACGGGGCAGTTTTCCATTGGTCATGCCGGTTTCATGGCCGTCGGCGGCTACACGGCGACCTATCTGACCGTCTATCACGGCCGGCAGATCGCCGCGCTCGCGGGCAGCACGCCCACGGACCCGTTGGGCGGCTCGCTCGTGATGGTGCCGAGTCTTCTCGCCGGAGCGGCTGCGGCGGCGCTCGCCGGGCTGCTCGTCGGCATCCCGTCGCTGCGGCTCAAAGGCGACTACCTGGCCATCGTCACGCTCGGGTTCAGCGAGATCATCCGGGTCATCATCCTCAACATTCCCGCCGTGGGCGGCGCAACCGGGTTTACCGACGCGATTCCGATCACGAATTTCTTCTGGATCTTCTCGATGGCGGTTCTGACCATCGTGATTACGCGGAACATCGCCTTGTCGACGTTCGGGCGCGCGCTGTTTGCGATACGCAGCGACGAGATTGCGGCAGAGGCGATGGGCATCAACACGACGAACAACAAGGTGATGGCGTTCGTCATCAGCGCAGCGCTTGCGGGAGTTGCGGGCGGGCTGTCCGGACAGCTGTTCGCGAATCCGCTGAACCCGCAGAACCTGAACTTCGTGAAGTCGATTGAGGTGATCGTCATGATTGTGCTCGGAGGAATCGGGTCGATCACCGGGGCGGTCCTCGGCGCGACGATTCTGACGATTCTGCCCGAGGCGCTCAGGACGTTCGATCAGCAGTTCCCTGGGTTGCGGATGGTCATCTACGCACTGCTGCTGATTCTTCTGATGATCTTCCGGCCTCAGGGCCTGCTGGGTCGCCGGGAATTCACGTGGGCCTGGCTGCGGCCCTCGAAGCGGAGGCCCGTACTTGGCTAACCGGGTCAGCCATTTACGAAAAACGAAAAAATGGGGTCTGACCCCATCTTGCGGGTGCGCGACGTGACGATGCGGTTCGGTGGGCTGACCGCGGTGAAGTCGCTGACCATGACGGTGCCGCGTCAATCGCTGTATGGGCTGATCGGGCCGAACGGCGCCGGAAAGACGACCGTATTCAACGTGCTGACGGGCGTCTATTGCCCGACAGAAGGCGAGATCGAGTTCGATGGCACGCACATCGAGAAGAAAAAGCCGTACGAGATTACCCGGCTTGGCGCGGCGAGGACATTTCAGAATATCCGTTTGTTCGCCGACATGACGGTGCTGCAGAACGTCATGACGGCGCACCACCTGCGTTCGCGCCAGCGGCTTCCTGATGCGGTGCTCGGCAGCGGCCGCCATCACGTGGAAGAAAAAGAGACCCGCGAGCGTGCCATGCAGCTGCTCTCGATCTTCAACCTCGACAAGTTCGCTCAGGAAGCGGCGACCAGTCTGCCGTACGGCAGCCAGCGCCGGCTCGAGATTGCGCGCGCCCTGGCGACCGAGCCGAAGCTGCTTCTGCTCGACGAGCCCGCGGCAGGCATGAACCCGCAGGAGGCGCTCGACCTGATGCGGCTCATCCGGTGGCTGCGCGACGAGATGAAGCTGACGATTCTGCTCGTCGAGCACAACATGAAGGTCGTGATGGGCATCTGCGAGACGATTCAAGTGATTGACTACGGCGAGGAAATCGCCATCGGGTCGCCCGCCGAAATTCAGAAGAACCCGAAAGTCATCGAGGCCTACCTTGGCGGCGGCTGACACCGCGTTGCTGTCGCTCGAGAACGTGAACGTGTTCTACGGGGCGATTCACGCGCTGCGGGACGTGTCCCTCACGGTGCGTACCGGCGAGGTGGTGACCCTGCTCGGGGCGAACGGCGCCGGGAAATCGACGACCCTTCGGGCGATCACGGGCCTGCTGACGCCGAAGAGCGGCCGCATCACGTTCGACGGCAGCGACATCAGCGGCTGCGCCGCACATAAGCTCGTGGCGCGCGGCATCTCGATGTCGCCGGAGGGACGCGGCGTATTTGCGAACCTTACGGTGCTCGAGAACCTGGAAATGGGCGCGTACCTGACAAAGAACAGGGCCGCCATCAGCCGGGACCTCGAACGCGGTTTTACGTTGTTTCCGCGACTCAAGGAACGGGCGAAGCAGCGTGCCGGCACCCTCTCCGGCGGCGAGCAGCAGATGCTCGCGATGGCCCGCGCGCTGATGTCCCATCCCAAGCTGCTGCTGCTCGATGAGCCCTCCCTCGGCCTCGCGCCCATCGTCTGCCAGACCATTTTCAGCACGATCGATGAGATCAAGGCCGAAGGCACGACGGTACTCCTCGTCGAGCAGAACGCCAGTGCGGCGCTGAAGCACTCGGATCGTGGCTATGTGCTGGAGACCGGAGCGGTGATCTTCGAAGGCAGTGCCGCGGAGATCGCCAACAACCCGCGCGTGAGGGAAGCGTACCTGGGGGAGTAGGTGAGACTGTCTGCAACTATCTCAGTTAGCCCGCCGGTGCTTGACGACCTCGAACACCATCGGCAGCACCGATACGGCAACGATGCCGAGCGTGACCAGCGTGAAGTTGTCTTTGACGATGGGCACGTTGCCGAAGATGTAGCCCGCCCCCATGCAGATCGTCACCCAGCCGATACCGCCCGTGATGTTGTAGAAAAGGAACGAGCTGGCCTTCATTTCCGCTGCGCCCGCGACGAACGGAAGAAACGTGCGGACGATGGGCACGAAGCGCGCGAGAACCACCGCCTTTCCGCCGTGCAGCTCGAAGAATTCATGGGCCCGTTTGATGTGGTCGGCGTTGATGAGCCGGTGCGAAAATGCCGGACCATCGCCGAGACCGAGCAGCCGCGGCCCGATGCGCCGGCCGACGGAATAGTTGACCCCGTCGCCGAGAATCGCCGCGCCTATCAGCAGGACGTAGCACAGCCAGGGGTTGAGCACTCCTGTCGCGCTGAGGGCGCCCACTGCGAACAGCAGCGAATCGCCCGGCAGAAACGGCGTGACCACGAGGCCCGTTTCCGCAAAGATGATGACAAAGAGGATCCCGTAGACCCACGTCCCGTACTGCTGGACGAACTGGAGCAGATGTTTGTCGAAATGAAGGACAAAATCGATGAGCTGCGACATTCGGGAGGGTTACTTACCGGCGGGCGGCTCGACGTCGCGGATGATGAACAACTTCTCTCCTGGGCTCATGAGCCCGAGCTCGCGGCGGGCGATCTCCTCGATGGCCGCGGGGTCTTCGCGCAGGCGGCGCGCGTCTTCGCGGAGCGACGCGTTTTCGGCACGGATGCGCGCGAGGTCGGCCGCGAGCTCATCATACTGCTTCCGCGCGCGCATCGTCGCCATGACGCCTTGATCGCCGACCAGCGCGTCGACCGCCAGCACGCAGACGACGAAGAAGAAGAGCCCTGCGAGGAAGCGGCGGCCGCGGCGTTGCGCGCGCTGTGCGGTTTCGGTGTTGGCGGTCTGACGTGTGGCCATGCGTGATCTGAATGCGCCTAGTGTAGTACCGCATTTTCAACGAAAGTACAAGTAATTAATAGGGGGCGTGCGATGAAAAGCGACTGCGTGGTCGTCTGGACCACGGTTGGACGGACGGCCAACTGCCGGGAGATGGCGTCGATTCTCGTCAACGAGCGCCTCGCGGCGTGCGTGAACGTGCTCGCAGAGATGGAATCGATCTATCGCTGGAAGGGCCAGGTCGAAAGCGACTACGAACGACAGCTCGTCATGAAGACGACCGCCGAGCGAGTGCCCGCGCTGCGGGACCGCGTGCTCGAGCTGCACGACTACGAGGTCCCGGAATTCATCGTCACGCCCATCGTCGGAGGCAGCGAGGCGTACCTTGATTGGATTCGACAGTCGACGGCCGGGTGATATCATTCGCGCCATTCCTGCCCTCTGGATCGCCGCGATCGCGCTCAAGGTTCTGGTGTGGCTGGCCGCTCCCGCCGACGTCGCGATCGATCGCGCGGTGAACCTCGGGATCATCATCCTCGCCGTCGTCACGGTTTATCGGGTCACGGTCTTTGCGCCTTCCGGCCTGCTATGGCGGGTGAGCCGCAAGCTGATCCTCTCCTACATCCTGGTCGGCGCCGTTCCCATCCTGCTGCTGCTCACCTTCTCGCTGTTGGCCTTTCTGCTCGTGTTTTTCGATATCAGCTCGTACCTCGTGCACGATCGCGTGGCGCACCTGACCGAACAGGCCAGTGTCTTCGGCCGTACGACGCTGTTCGAGGTCGAGCGGGCAGCGCCCTCGACGCACGACGAGATCATCCTGCGGCGCCAGGCGGCAGTCGCCAGCCGTTACCCAGGAGTCTCGATTGCGGTGGTGCCGGACGGCCAGATGCCGACGTGGGTGTCGCGCGCGGGATTCGCCGGGCTGGTCGAACGGGGAACGGTAGCCCGGGCGGCACAGTTCTCACGCGGCGGCGGACCACGCTACGCGGTTGTCGTAGACCTGCCGGTCGACAGCACGATGGACGAAGCCGCTCTGGCGGAGGCGGGCATCACGCTCGGCGACCAACGGCGGCGATCGGTGTTCAATACCGCGACCTACCTGACTTACGTCGATTGGAAGAGCGGCGTGTCAGAAAACACGACGCTTCCCATGAGCGTCGACATCCCGACGCTTGTACAACTGGCTTGGGCGGAATCGCAACGACAACTCGCACCTGAACTTCAATCGCAGCCTGCTTTACCTGCTGATCGGCATCGGCGTGCTGTTGTTCGTGATCGAAATGGTGGCGCTCGGCAACGGGCTGGCCCTGGCGCGGACCATCACGACATCGGTGGACGAGCTGTTCACCGGCACTGAGCGGGTGAAGAGCGGCAATTTCGAACAGCGGATCGCCGTGCGATCGGACGATCAGCTTGGGAACCTCGACGACGTCGTTCAACGACATGACGGGCCGGATCCAGGACCTGCTGGTCGAACAGGACGAGAAACGGCGGCTCGAGCACGAGCTGCAGATCGCCCGAGACATCCAGATGTCGCTCTTGCCTCAGGGCGCCCTGAGGGCGCCAGGGATGTCGCTTGCGGCGTTCTGCGCGCCTGCGAGGGAAGTTGGCGGGGACTATTACGATTTTCTGCCGCTGTCCGATGGCCGCGTCGGCCTGTTGATTGCCGATGTGGCGGGGAAGGGAACCTCCGCGGCGCTCTACATGGCCGAGCTGAAGGGGTTGATGCTCTCGCTGACGCGCATCCACACGTCCCCTCGCGAGCTGTTAATCGAAGCCAACGAGATTATCAAACACCATCTCGACAGCCGCAGCTTCATTACGATGTCGTACGCCGTCGTCGACCGTGCGGCAGGCACGCTGACGTGCGCGCGCGCCGGCCATACGCCGTTCATGCGCATCACTCGCGACTGCGAAGGGGCGGCCGTGGTCGACGTGCTGGCGCCGGATGGAATGGTCCTTGGATTGAATCTCGATCGCGGCGAGCGTTTCGCTCGCTACCTCGAGGAGGTCACCTTGCCTGCCGCGGCAGGAGACACGTTCTTTTTTTTCACGGACGGGGTCAGCGAGGCGATGGACGCCGGCGGCGAGTGCTTCGGCGAATCGCGCATCAGCGCGTTCCTGGCAC
This sequence comes from Vicinamibacterales bacterium, assembly GCA_963802345.1. Classification (GTDB taxonomy): domain Bacteria; phylum Acidobacteriota; class Vicinamibacteria; order Vicinamibacterales; family JAMQPK01; genus JAMQPK01. The sequence goes on along the minus strand of CAWDIK010000017.1, from coordinate 182,648 downwards.
AGAATGCCGACCTCACCCCCGAAGCGCTGCGCGATCGCCTCGTGGACGAGGTCGCGTCGTTTGTGCAGGGCCAGCCCCAGCACGATGACATTACGATGGTAATTTTGAGAATCAATGAATGACTTAACCGTCGTATTCAGGAGCGCCTCCGACATCGAGGCGCGTGTGGTTCGCGGGTTGCTGGAAAGCCACGGCATCGAGTCGCTCGTGTCCCAGGGCTCGCCGCGGTCGATTTTCCCTGTGCAGGTCGACGGCATCGCCGAAATCCGGATCTCGGTCCGGCCCGATGACGCCGACGAGGCGCGGCGACTGATCGACAGCCATCGCATCGACCCGACCGACGGCCGCGTGATTCCGCTGCGCAATGAGTTTGCCTCCCTCGAGCGCCGGGTCGGCTACAACTTCCGGGACCTCGGCCTGCTCGAGCACGCGCTGACGCACACGTCGCGTGCCCACGAGGACGTCAGCGGCGGCGTCATCGACAACGAGTCGCTCGAGTTTCTCGGCGACGCTGTCCTGGGATTTGCGATCGCCGATCTGCTGTTCCGGCGTTTTCCCGCGCGCGACGAAGGGTGGAAATCGAAGATGAAAGCGGCGCTGGTGTCCACTGCGTCGCTGGCCCGGCTCGCGGAGGGGCTCGACCTTGGTCAGCACCTGCTGCTCGGGCGCGGCGAGGAGAAAACGGGTGGACGCCGTAAGCAGGCGCTCCTGGCCGACGGTTATGAGGCGTTGATTGCGGCAATCTACCTCGACGGCGGCGTCGAACAGGTGACGGCGTTCATCGCGCGGCAGTTCGAAACGCTGATCCACGAAGCGCGGACGCCCGCCGCCTCATTTCACGATTACAAGTCCGCGCTGCAGGAGCGCGTGCAGTCGGGCGGCGACCCATTGCCCGAATATGCGGTCATCGGCGAGACAGGCCCGGATCATCACAAGCTGTTCCAGGTGCAGGTACGCGTGGCCGGCAAGCCGGTTGCGGAAGCCGTGGGCCGAAGCAAGAAGGAAGCAGAGCAGGAAGCGGCGAAGCTGGCGCTGAAGATTCTAGATTCGAGTCTAGATTCTAGATTCCAGCTTTCAGACTAGTCAATCTCTATGATTCCCCACGACTTCCGATCGTCGTCGGCGAGCTCGCCGCCGCCGGCCACCACCATCGCCGGTTCCGGTTGCGGCAGACGCGCGAGCGCATACGACTGCACTTCGCGCGCGACTTCTTCGTCAGAGGGGCCCGACGGCCTGCAGTAGAGACGTACCCACACGCGGAGCAGGGGATCGGAGAAGCTGTAGCGCTTGCGCTGCGAGACAATCAGATCGACGTCTTCCAGCCACGACAAGTAGTCTTTGGTCGAGCCCGGCGTGCGCCTGAGCCGCTGCGCGACTTCGGTGAGCGTCAGTGGTTCCTCCTGCGCCAGAATCTCCAGAATGGCCTTCAAGGCGCCGTAGCCGCGCGCGCGATGCAGGCGCAGCTCGTAGCACGACGCGCACGACGCCGCGAGGCGGCCATCGGCCGACAGCAACTGCGTGAGCGCGCTCACCGGATCGCCGACACCCTGCGCGTCGACCATGCGGCTCAGCGCCTCGCCGATCGCCTGTGCGTAGCCGACGCGGCCGTCCGAGAGCGTGTACACGGCGCGCGCCAGTGAATCGCCCCCGCGATCGTCGCGCAGCATGGCCTGGCCGCCGTCGATCGACAGCATCAGGTCGCGCACTTCGACGGAGGAGAGCGGCGGCACGTGAATGACTTCGAAACGCGAGGTCGCATCCCTCAGAAGTCTATGAGCCCGTGAGATATAGCGCGTTGTGAGAACGAAACGGTTGGCGCTGGTGGCGAGCATCTTGAGCAGTTCCCGCAGCGCGGTACGCAGGCCAGGGAAGCTCTCGAACGTGCGCAGCTCGAGCACTTCGTCGAGCAGAAACGTCGCAGGCTCGTTGCCCCCGCCGGTGCGCGACTGATCGAGAAATGCGAGCGTCGCGTCGAACGCCTCGCGCGCTGACGCCGGTTCGGCGCGCGGCGGCACTCGGAACGGCGACGCTTTTGTCACCGCCTGATAAAACCGCTCGGGTGTCGTGGCAGCCCGCTCGAGATCGATGTACTGGCACTGCGTCCGCCCGAGCCGTTCGCGCACCCGATAGAGCAACTGCGTGCGGCCGGTGCGGAAGTCGCCGAGGACGACGGGAATGCGCGATGGGCTGGCATCGAGGGCGGCGTGAATGCGCCGTTCGAGTGCGGGTCGGGACGCCGTTGGAGATTCGTGTGCGGGCACAGGTGAGCGGACGAGAGTTTGCGAAAACGAAAGAGAGAACTTAAGACCGCGCGGCTGCGTTGTCAATGCGGAAAATAAAAAAGATTTCATTTGACAAGTTCTGCATCATCGCACGTGGAGTTTTGCCGCTGCTCATTTTTGTCATGCCGACGCGATCCACGAGACAATGTAGAATGTGTCGGCCATGAACATCGCTGTACTTGGTGCGCAGTGGGGAGATGAGGGCAAAGGCAAGGTCGTCGACCTGCTGACGCCGCACTTTGCCGTCGTCGCTCGCTATCAAGGCGGGCACAACGCCGGTCATACGGTGTATGCCGGTGCCACGAAGATCATTCTGAGACTCCTGCCGTCGGGCATTCTCCATCCACACGTGTCGTGCGCCATTGGCAACGGGGTCGTGATCGATCCGCAGGCGCTCTTCACCGAGATCGACGAGCTTGCCAGGTTCGGTTACGACGTGGCGAACCGCCTGCTCATCAGCGAGCGCGCGCATATCATTCTGCCGTATCACCGCGAGCTCGACTTGCTGTCGGAAGCGAGACGGGGCGAGCGCAAGATCGGGACGACATCGCGCGGCATAGGCCCCGCCTACGAGGACAAGATCGGCCGCCGGGGCATTCGTGTGTGCGATCTGTTCGATCGGGCGGGGCTGGAGCAGGAAATTCGTGAAAACGTGCAGGCTCGCAACCGGCTGATCAAGGAGTCGACACTCGATTGGCGGCCCTTGTTCGATCAGATGCTGACCTTCGGCGAGCGCATGAAGCCGTGGGTCACCGATGTGTCGCTCTACCTCGCCAAAACCAACGCCGCGGGCCGGCCGATTCTCTTTGAAGGGGCCCAGGGCACGCTGCTCGACATCGATCACGGCACCTACCCGTTCGTCACATCGTCAAATTCGACGATCGGCGGCGTCTGCACTGGCCTTGGGGTGAGTCCCAGGATGATCAACGGCGTGCTTGGCGTCGTCAAGGCGTACGCCACGCGTGTCGGTGAAGGCCCGATGCCGACGGAGCTGCTCGGAGCAAGCGGCGATCGCTTGAGGGACGGCGGCAAGGAATTCGGTTCCGTCACTGGACGGCCGCGACGCTGCGGCTGGTACGACGCGGTCGTGGCCCGCTATGCCGCGCGCATCAACGGTCTGGACAGCGTCGCGTTGACGAAGCTCGACGTGCTCGATGGGCTCGACGAGATCAACGTGTGCACGGGCTATCGCTATGGCAACGACGTGATCAACGAGTGGCCTGCTGACCTGAACGTGCTCGCCAAGTGCCAGCCGATCTATCAGACCTTGCCCGGCTGGAGCCACCCGACCTCGGGCGTCACGCGCTACGACGACCTGCCGCGCGAAGCGCAGCGCTACGTCGCGTTCCTCGAAGAGGTCTCTGGCGTCCCCGTGTCGATCGTATCGACAGGGTCTGGACGGAGCGACACGATCATCCGCGAGAAATCAGCGGCCGCCGAGTGGTTCGGTGTAGGAACGGCCTCATGACTTGTGCCGCATGCAGAAGGCGTCGATCGCCGACACTTCGGCGTCGTTGAACTCGACACCCGCGCGGTAGCGGGACACACCTTTCGGAATCTCGAATGACGCCCACGCGACTGAGGCGCTGAACTTCGCCAGCCCCAGATCGTCCCCGAGAATCATCCGTACGCGCTGCTGCGGCTTCAGCGGAATCGGGCACAGGATCTGCGCGCCGTGCCGCGAGAGATCGACAACCGTCGCCATCACTCCATCCACTTGAGCCTCCGTGCCCTCCGCCATACGGAATCGGGGCGCACGGCGTGTGCCGCGATAGTCGAGGTTTTGCGTCGTGGCACTTCGGATGGCGCAGGCGTGGTCGGGAGACCTCTAACTGGACGTCCGCGAGTCGGCGCGGGCGGCGCCGGTTGCGTGTCACCTGGAGGCGCAGGCGCTCGCCGTGGCGAAACCCGGTAGGTGCCGTCGACCGACACGACGCGAATCTCGGCGTTCGTGAGCGACGGGTCGGCTTTGATGCGGTTGATCAGCGCGGCGCCACGCGACGTAGCCGCGAACAGGCGCTCGAGCGCGATCACGTTCGGCCGACGCGCGGTGATGGCTTCGAGCGCCTTCAACGGCTCCGTGTCGCTGAACGTCAGGACTTCGCTATCGTCCGGCACGTTCTGGCGAATCGTCTCGAGCAGCTCGACGGCACCGATCACGACGGTGCAGGGTGTGGACATAAACGATCAAGTTTACTGTAGAATTTGCGACAAAAATGAAACTCGTCAAATGCATCATCCGGCCCAACAAGGTCGACGAAGTCCGCGACGCCGTCGAAAAGGCGTCGGTGTCCGGCATGACGATTACCGAAGTGCGGGGCCACGGACGCCAGAAAGGACACAAGGCGGTCTATCGTGGACGTGAGTACGACGTCAGTCTCCTGCCGAAAACCATGATCGAGATGGCCGTACCCGATGAGCTGGTGGACGAGGTGATCGCCGTCATCATCAAGTCCGCGCGCACGGGAGACGTCGGCGATGGACGGATCTGGGTATTGAATATCGAGGAAGGCTACAACATCAGAAGCGCGGAAAAGGATTCGTAAGCGTCAGATTTCCCCCCACTTCAGCTTCTCGCGCAGCACCTGGAAGTATCCACGCGACGTCGCACGAATCAGCCGCAGGCGCTTCTCCGCGCGGCGCACCGACACGATGTGATCGTTCTTCAGCGGCAGCAGCGATTGGCCGTCGAAAGTCGCAAAGACTTCGCCGTGCTCTTCGTGAATCAACGGCTGGATGCGGATCTCGCTCGACCCGGGAACGACCACCGGCCGGTTGGTGAGGGTGTGCGGCGCAATCGGCGTGATCGTGAGCCCATCGACTTGCGGGTGGACGATCGGACCGCCGGCCGACAGGTTGTACGCGGTCGTGCCGGTCGGGCTCGCGATGATCAGGCCGTCGGCCTTGACTCGCATCATCGACTCGCCGTCCACCGACACTGACAGCTCGATGATGCGCGAAAGCGCGCCCTGGGTGACGACGACGTCGTTGAGCACGACGCGTTCCGCGAGGCGCCGTGCGCCCGCGACGACCGCGACGTGCAGCATCATGCGCTCCTCAATTTGTGCGGTGCCGTTCACGGCGCCTTCGAGCGACGTGAAGATCTCCGGCAGGGTCACCTCCGTCAGAAAGCCCAGGCTGCCGAAATTGACGCCGAGGATCGGGATGTCCGATCCGGCTTTCGCGATGCGCCCCGCCGTGCCAAGCAGCGTTCCGTCGCCGCCCAGGACGACGATCATGTCGACGTGGCGCGGAAGGTCGTCCTTGTCGACGACGTTGAATTGCGCGGTCGTCCCTGCAGATGTGGCCAGGGCCGCGGTGTCCGGATCGAAGACGGGCGTCAGGTGCCGTTCTTCCAGCCACGACCCGATCTGCGCGAGATGGCTCGCGGCGCGGTCAAGGTGTGCCTTCGCCACGACGCCGACAGAGCGCATTACCGAGGACCCTTGAAGTGGAGGAAAAACTCCCGGTTGCCGGTATCGCCAGTGATCGGAGATTCGGTCATCGCTGCGCGGACCAATCCTACCTCAGCGGCCGCGCGTGACGCTTCCTCGACGACCCGCGCCTGCACAACCGGGTCGCGGATCACGCCCTTCTTGCCGACTTCGGAGCGCCCTGCTTCGAACTGTGGCTTCACGAGCGCCACGACGTCGGCGCCGACGGCGAGGAGCGGCGGAACTCTCGGAAAGATGTGTCGCAGCGAGATGAACGACACGTCGATGGTGACGATGTCGACGGGCACGGGCAGGTGGGCCGGTTCGAGCCCGCGTGCGTTCGCGCGCTCGATGACGATCACGCGGGGATCGTTGCGCAAGCCCCAGTCGAGCTGCCCGTGGCCGACGTCGAATGCCACCACACGCCGCGCGCCGCGCTTCAACAGGACGTCGGTGAATCCACCGGTCGACGCGCCGATGTCGAGTGCCTCGCGTCCATCGACGCTGACGCCGAATGTGTCGAGCGCGTGAGCCAGCTTGATGCCGCCCCTGCCGACATACGGGTGGTCCGGCTCTTTCAGCGCGATCTCGGCGTCCTCGGCCACGGGCATTCCGGCTTTCAGCGCCGGCTGCCCATTGACGATCACCACGCCGGACAGGATGAGCGCAGTCGCACGCTCGCGTGAGGCCGCCAGCCCGCGTTGCACGAGGAGTACGTCAAGGCGGTGTTTCAATCTGCCAATCTACCAATTCAATTTGTTCTCTTGATAACCCAGTCGGCGATGTCGGCGAGCCGCGACTCCGCAAGTCCCGCCGATCGCAGCGCCGCCATCGCATCGTCGTGGCGAGCGGCAGCGAGCCGGCGCGACTCGTCCAGACCGTATGTGGAAGGGTAGGTCGGCTTGCCCGCCTTGGCGTCCTTTCCGGCAGTTTTGCCGAGATCTTTCGCGTCGCCCTCGACGTCGAGAATGTCGTCGACGATCTGAAATGCCAGGCCGAGGTGGCGGCCGTATTCGTCTACCGCCGCAATCGCATCGTTGCCGCCGCCGCCCATGATGGCGCCCGCAACCGCGGCGGCACGAATCAAGCGCCCCGGTCTTGCGCGCGTGCATATCCTGCAGGGAGTGCTCGTCGAGCGTCGGCGAGCCCACGGCGAGCAGGTCAATCGCCTGCCCGCCGACCATGCCGGACGCCCCCGCGGCGCTTGCGATCGCATGAATCGCGCGAATCTTTCTCGAGGCGAGATCCGGGTCGCGCGGCTCGACCGAGAGCAGGGCGAACGCTTCGGTGAGCAGGCCGTCTCCGGCCAGAATCGCCATCCCTTCACCGTACACGACGTGATTCGTGGGACGACCCCGCCGCAGCGAGTCGTCGTCCATTGCCGGGAGATCGTCGTGGATGAGCGAGTAGGTGTGGATGAGCTCGACGGCGCACGCCGCCGGCAAGGCGAGCTCGATCGCGCGCGCGGCGGTCGATGACGGTTGCGCAACGGCTTCTGCGGCCGCGAGCGTCAGGATCGGGCGCAGCCGCTTGCCGCCGGCATCGAGGCTGTACCTCATTGCGTCGTACAGCACGCGGGGGAAAACCGGCGGCGACGGAAGAAAACGCGTGAGCGCCTCGTCGATCTGCGCGCGGCGCGCACCGATGTAATCCGCAAGCCGCATTACGTGTCGTCTTTGGAGAAGATCTGCCCAGCCGGGCGAAGGTCGCCGCGCTCGTTGAGAATTTCGATGCGCTTCTCCGCTTCCTCGAGCCGCGTGTGGCAGAAGCGCGAGAGCTGGACGCCGCGCTCGTACAGCTCGAGCGATTTCTCGAGTGCGAGGTCGCCGTCTTCGAGCTTCTTCACGATCGTTTCGAGCTCGGCGATAGCCGCCTCGAAGTCCTTAATTGTCGGATCCATCGGTCTTCACCACCTCGCATGTCAGCTCGCCTTCGGACAACGTTACCCGTACGCCGTCGCCTGCCTTCACTTCCGAGGACCTGCGTACCACGCGGGTCCGCGATTCGTCCCACACGACGGCATACCCGCGGCCAAGCACCGCGAGGGGGCTCAGGCTGTCGAGCCGCGCCGCGCAATTCTGCAGCCGTGCTTCTGCGGCATGATGCCGCAGCATCGCCGCCGCCCGGATCTTCCCGTCGACGCCCACGAGGCGGGCGCGCACGCCGCCGAGACGCCGGCGCAAGTCGGTACTGCTCGAGCTGCAAGCGAAGCGCCTGGAATGCACGCAGCCGTCGATGGACCGAGGCGCGCGCGGCGTGGCGAAGCGCGTGGGTTGTTTCGGCGCAGTGGCGCCCGCGCATCGCAAGACGCGCCGACCACCCGGCAAATCCCGGCCTTCGATTCAGTAGATGCATGCGCGACTCGAGGCGCGCGACCGATCCACGCACGGCGCCCGTGAGGCGGTGGCTGAGGCGCTCGATGTGGTTGCAGAAATCTTCCTTGCGGGCGACGACGATCTCCGCGGCGGCAGAGGGCGTCGGGGCGCGCACATCGGCGGCGAAGTCGGCGATCGTGAAGTCGACCTCATGGCCGACGGCCGAAATGATGGGAACCGGCGAAGCCGCGATGGCTCTTGCGACTCCTTCATCGTTGAACGCCCATAAGTCCTCGACCGAACCGCCGCCGCGACCAACGATGACGACGTCGATCCCGGTCACCTTGACGATGTCCCGGATCGCGCGCGCGACTTCTGCTGCGGCGCCGTCGCCCTGGACGCGCGCGGGGCGAATCACGAGATGCGCGTTTGGATAGCGGCGGCCCAGTACTTTGATGATGTCGCGAATGGCGGCGCCGTCCAGCGACGTGACGATGCCGATCTTGCGAGGCAGCGACGGCAGCGCGCGCTTGCGCGCTGTGTCGAAAAGTCCTTCGGCCTGCAGCCGGCGCTTCAGCTGATCGAACGCGAGCTGCAGCGCGCCAAGGCCGTGAGGTTCCATGCGCTCGCACACGATCTGATACTCGCCCTTGGGCTCGTACACGCTGATGCGCCCGCGCACGACGACGTGGAGGCCGTCTTCGGGCCTGAACTTCAGCGACCGGACGTCCGACTTGAACATGACCGCTTTGATCTGGGCGCCGGGATCCTTCAGGGTGAAATACAGATGGCCGGTGTTCCACAGCCGGCAGTTGGAAATTTCGGCCTCGATCCAGACCTCGGAGTAGGCATTTTCCAGAATGCCGCGGATATTCGCGGTGAGGTCGCTGACAGTGAGGACAACGCGTTGCTTTTCACGGAACGCGTCGGCCGGTTCCGGTTCCTGTTCCCGTTCCGGTTCGGGCGTGCCGAAGAGATCAAATTGCGAGCTCATGCTCCAGCTCTTTGGCCGAAAGACTCAACCGTTGAATCGATGTGGCTTTGCCGGTCGCCTCGTCTGCAGCAATCAGGATGCCGTTCAGGCGGGGATTGCCGGTCGCGGTTTCCATTCGCACCGGCATGCCTCGCAGGAACTTGTCGATGACCGGGCGCTTGTCGACGCCGATGACGCCGTCGTGCGGCCCCGTCATCCCGACGTCCGTCAGATACGCCGTTCCGCCTGGCAGAATCTGCTCATCCGCGGTCTGCACGTGCGTGTGCGTGCCGATGACGGCCGTCACCTTGCCGTCGAGATGCCATCCCATGGCAATCTTCTCGGACGTCGCTTCGGCGTGAAAATCCACAAAGATGATCCGCGTGCGCGATCGCAGGGCTTCGATCTCTTCGAGCACGCGCTGAAAAGGATTATCGAGCTCCTGCATGAAGACGCGCCCCATGACGTTGATGACGCCAACCGGGCGTCCTTGCGCGGTGCGGGCGAGATAGCTGCCATTACCGGGGACGCCGGCGGGGAAGTTGGCCGGCCGAAGCAGCCGCGCTTCGGCGCCGATGTAGTCGACGGCCTCCCGCTGCGCCCAGATATGGTTGCCGGAGGTCATCACGTCGACCCCCCAGTTCAGCAGCTGGTCGCCGATCTCCCTGGTAATGCCGCGTCCAGCCGCGGAATTCTCGGCGTTCGCGATCACCAGATCGACGTTGTGGTGTTCTATTAAGGAGGGAAGCCCCCGCCGGACCAGCTCGCGGCCCGGTTTTCCGACGATATCCCCTAGAAACAGCAGGCGAATTTCACTCACGGCCCAAATATAAGCGAATCGGCGCCGATCCGTACCGGGGTCTGACCCCGTACCGGTACGGGGGTCAGACCCCAGGTAGCCTCAGGCTTAAGATATGAGTGTATAATAACGCATATAACATGCTTGACAAACACTAATATATTTCGTAGACTACGGACATGGCAAACACCAACAAAAGCAAAGTTATTGGAATCGACCTCGGAACGACCAACTCCGTGGTCGCAGTCATGGAAGCTGGGCAGCCGGCTGTGCTGGTCAATCAGGAAGGCTCGCGAATCACCCCCTCTGTCGTCGCATTCACTAAAGAAGGTGAGCGACTCGTCGGGCAGGTCGCGAAGCGGCAGGCCGTCACCAACCCGGAAAACACCGTGTTTTCCATCAAGCGTTTCATGGGCCGGAAATTTTCCGAGGTCTCCGGCGAGCAGCAGCGCGTGCCCTATCGCATCGTCGCCTCCGACAACGGCGACACGTGGGTCGAGACCCGCGGCAAGAAGTTCTCGCCGCCCGAGATCTCCGCGATGGTGCTGCAGAAGCTGAAGCAGGCGGCAGAGGACTATCTCGGCGAGGCGGTCACCGACGCGGTCGTCACCGTACCCGCGTACTTCAACGACGCACAGCGCCAGGCGACGAAAGACGCCGGCAAGATCGCAGGCCTCAACGTCCTCCGCATCATCAACGAGCCGACCGCGGCCGCGCTGGCCTACGGGCTCGACAAGAAAAAGGACGAGACCATCGCGGTGTACGACTTCGGCGGCGGCACGTTCGACATCTCTGTCCTCGAAGTCGGTGAGGGCGTCGTCGAGGTCAAGTCGACCAACGGCGACACGCATCTCGGCGGCGACGACATCGATCAGCGGGTCATCGAGTGGATCGCGGCGGAGTTCAAGAAGACCGACGGCATCGATCTCACCAAGGATCGCGTCGCGGTGCAGCGCCTGAAGGAAGCCGCGGAGAAAGCGAAGATCGAGCTTTCGTCGGCGCTCGAGACCGACATCAATCTGCCGTTCGTCACGGCAGACCAGCTCGGGACCGAAGCACCTGGCGATGAAGCTGACGCGCGCGAAGCTCGAGCAGCTCGTCGACGACCTCCTGCAGCGGACGATGGAACCCGTGAAGAAGGCGATCGCCGATGCGGGGCTCGATCCGAAGAACGATCGACGAGGTCGTCCTCGTCGGCGGATCGACGCGCATGCCGAAGGTGCAGCAGCTCGTGAAGGAGTACTTCGGCAAGGAGCCGCACAAAGGGGTGAACCCTGATGAAGTCGTGGCGGTCGGCGCCGCGATTCAGGGCGGCGTGCTGGCGGGAGATGTCAAGGACGTGGTCCTGCTCGACGTCACGCCGCTGTCGCTCGGCATCGAAACGCTGGGCGGCGTCATGACGACGCTGATTCCGCGGAACACCACGATTCCGACGCGCAAGAGCGAGACGTTCTCGACGGCGACCGACAACCAGCCGAACGTGGAAGTGCACGTGCTGCAGGGAGAGCGGCCGCTGGCGCGCGACAACCGCACGCTCGGACGGTTCCAGCTGATTGGCTTGCCGGCAGCCCCGCGCGGCGTGCCGCAAATCGAAGTCACGTTCGATATCGACGCCAACGGCATCGTCAACGTGTCGGCGAAAGACAACGCGACGGCGAAAGAGCAGAAGATCACCATCTCGAACACCTCTGGTCTCAGCAAGGAAGAGGTAAGCCGAATGGTGGCCGACGCGGAGAGCCATGCGTCCGAGGACAAAGCGCGCCGCGAGCTGATCGACGCGAGGAACCAGGCCGACGCGCTGACGTACTCCGTGGAGCGGACGCTCAGCGAGCACCGCGGCAAGTTGTCTCCCGAGGACGCGCGACGTGTGGACAACGCCATCAGCGACGTGCGCGAAGCGCTCAAGGGCGAAGACCTCGGCGCGATCAAGCGCATGACCGACGCGCTGCAGCAGGCCTCGCACGCGATGGCGGAGCAGATGTACAAGCAGAACGCGAGCGCCCCTGGATCGGCACAGACCGAGTCGCCGAATACGAACGACGGCGAAGTGATTGATGCCGAGGTCGTGGACGCGTAGCTAGGTGGTAGGTGGTAGGTGGTAGCGTAGGCGGTAGGCGATAGCAATAGCAGCGATAGGCCGTAGCACAGTCGCAGTCGCACTAAGCAGATCGACGTCGCAAACAACGCCGAGGCCCGAAAGGGCCGAAGGCACAGGTCGCGGGGGTGGGGCCCCGCGACAACTAAATAAGGAGGAAACAACCATGGCAATCGTTCGTTGGGATCCGTTTCGGGAGTTCGGTGGTGCCTGGATGCCGCCCGTGGACATTTACAGCACGGGCGAGCACGAGCTGGTCATCAAGGCGGAGATTCCGGGGATGAACAAAGACGACCTCGATATCACGGTCGAGAACTTCACCCTGTCGATCCGCGGCGAGAAGAAAGCGGAGCAGACGATCAAGGACGAGCAGTTCCACCGCGTCGAGCGGAGCTACGGCACGTTCACCAGGTCGTTCGCGCTGCCGCACACGGTCGACCCCAACCGGGTCCAGGCCGAGTACAAGGACGGCGTGCTCAGCATCACGCTTCCGCTTCGCGAAGAGGCGAAGCCGAAGCAGATCAAGGTGAACGTCGCGGCCTAAGCAGCGACGTTCGACCGGGATTAGGGACTGGGGATTCGGGATTAGGGCCCGAATCCCTGCCAATCCCCAATCCCAATCCCTAATCCCTTGCGCTTTCGGCGTAAGTTGTTCTATCCTAGTGCCGTTATGGAACTCGAAACGCCGCAGGTAGAAGAATCCGTTCAGTCAAACGAACCCGTCGAGCCGGCTCCTCCGGTCTCGAATCGCTTTCTTTTCGTCGACATCGCGGCTCTCCGCGCGAAGCAGCTCCGCCGGGGCGCACGCCCGCGGCTCGATCAGACGATCCACGAACATCATCCTCAACCCCATAAGGCAGAACGGGTTGCGATGGAGGAAGTGCGGCAGCAGCTGGTGCAGTTCGACCTGCCTGCCGCGAAACCGCCCGTCCACAACCCCGTGACCGGCGTGTGACGTCAGCGGACCTCGTCAATCTCGGCATTGGCTTCCTGCAGGCCTTCAGCGCGAGCTCGGTGTTCATCCTCGCGCTGTTTCTGGGGTTCTGTATCGTCCTGGGATTCCCGAAGCTGCGCTCGACCATGGGCCACAAGTCGATGGTCATCAAGAGCCTCGAGGAGCGGGTGGGGCAGGAGCGCTTCGTTCGCTACATGCCTCCCGACGCGCCGCGCGGTCCGATTGACGTGCTCAAGACGCCCGAGCTGCTCGAGCGAGCCCGCAAGGCAAGTTGAGCTTCACATAGCCGGACACTCTTTCCACCAGTTCGTGTCCCGCTCGTAACTATCTCCAATCCTCAACAGCGTCGCTTCGTCGAACGGCTTGCCGGTTAGCTGCAAGCCGATCGGCAGGTTGTCTGGCGTCAACCCGCACGGGACGCTGATCGCCGGCAGCCCTGCCAGGTTGGCGCTCACGGTGAAGACATCGGTCAAATAGAGTGAGAGCGGGTCTTCGACCTTCTCGCCGATTCTGAAGGCGGCCGTCGGGCTTGTCGGCATGACGACGGCATCCACTGTCTCGAACGCGCTGTCGTAATCGCGGCGCACCAGCGTGCGCACCTGTTGAGCCTTCAGGTAGTACGCGTCGTAATAGCCGGCGCTCAACACGTACGTGCCGAGCATGATCCGCCGTTTGACTTCCGGGCCGAAACCCTGACTCCGTGTTTTTTCGTACATCTCGCGCACGTTGCGGGCGCCCTCGGCTCGGAAGCCGTAGCGCACGCCGTCGTAGCGGGCGAGGTTCGAGCTCGCTTCGGCGGTCGCGATGACGTAGTAGGTGGAAATCGCGAATGGCGCATGGGGCAGCTCGATCTCCACGAGCTCGGCGCCGCGCGCGCGCAAGATCTCGAGCGCGCCGTCAAAGCAGCCGCGAACCGCCGGCTCGACACCCTGTTCGAGCATTCTGCGCGGAACGCCCAGGCGCACGCCGCGAATATCTCCGGAGAGTGCGCTGACGTAGTCGGCGCAGGGTTGCTGCGACGCCGTCGCGTCAAGCGGATCGGGCCCGGCGAGCACGGACAACGTGGTCGCCGCGTCGTACGCGGTCCGCGCCATCGGCCCAATCTGATCGAGCGAGGACGCAAAGGCGATCAGCCCGTATCGGGAGACCCGGCCGTAGGTGGGTTTCAGCCCCACGATTCCGCAGAGCGACGCCGGCTGCCGGATCGACCCGCCGGTATCGGAACCGAGCGCAATCGGCGAAAATCCGGCAGCGACGGCGACCGCCGAGCCTCCGCTCGATCCGCCTGAGATGTGATCGGGATTCCACGGATTGCGCGAGGGCCCGAACGCGGAATTTTCAGTCGTCGATCCCATCGCGAACTCGTCGCAGTTCGTCTTGCCCATCACCACCGCACCGGCCGCTTCGAGCCGCGCGATGACGGTCGCGTCGTATGGCGGCACGAACGTCCGAAGCATCTTCGACGCGGCGGTGGTGGTGATGCCGCGGGTCATGATGTTGTCTTTGACGGCGATCGGGACGCCGGCCAGCGGCCCCGCGTGCTTGTCGCGATCGATCGCGCGGGCCCGTTCGAGCGCGCGCTCGGCCGCAACGGACAGAAACGCGTTCAGAGCGGTGTTGTGCGCGGTAATCCGCGCGAGCGCGGCTTCGCACACCTCGACCGCGGAGATCCGCCGCGCGACGACGGCGTCCCGAATTTCACGGGCTGTCTGAAAGGGAAGCGTCATTGATTAGTCGCGAGGCTCGACGCCGCGCCGCTCGCGGCTCATAGCACCCGCGGCACGCGGAAGAGTCCGGTCTGCAGTGAGGGGTCGGGCGCGTTGGCCAGCGCCTCCGCGTTCGTCAATCCGGGCCGACGCTCGTCGGCGCGATCGGCGGGCATGTGCGACAGCACCTGCGATGTCGGCGGGACGCCGCTCGTGTCGATCTGCTGAATCTGTTCCGCGTACTCGAGCACGTGCGACAACTGGTGCACGAAGAGATCTTTTTCCGCGTCATTCAACTCGAGGCGCGCGAGCGCGGCGATGCGATCGACGTCGGCGCGTGTCAGCCGTTCCGGCATGCCAAATGCTACCATGCCGTATGGTCCCCGTTCGCCGCGCGGCGGTTGCCGGATCGTGGTATCCCGCGCAGCCGGAGGCGCTCGCGCGCGAGGTCGATCGCTATCTGAGCGCGGCCGGCGATCTCCCTGCCGGCCGGCCGCTCGCGATCATCGCACCGCATGCGGGCCTCATGTATTCAGGTCCGATTGCCGCCCACGCATACAAACTGCTGTACGGTCACGACATCGAAATCGCCGTGCTCGTCGGTCCGTCACATTACGTGGGATTCGAAGGCGCGGCGATTTACGAACGCGGCGCATTCGATACGCCGTTCGGTCACGCGATCATCGCGGAGGACTGCGCGGCGGCGCTCGTCAAGGCGTCGCCGCTGGTGGGCCCGCATCCAACGGCGCACGGGCGCGAGCACTCGCTCGAGATGCAGCTGCCGTTCTTGAAGCGCGTGCTCCCTGACGCGCAAATCGTCCCAATCGTGATGGGCTATCAGCGGCGTGAAACCGCCTACGCTGTCGGCGACGCGATCGCCGCTGCAGTGAGCGGGCGCAAAGCCGTGCTCGTGGCGAGCACCGATCTGTCTCACTACCACAACGCGCCCACCGCCGGACGGCTCGATCGCAAAGTCATTCAGCATGTGGAGCGGTTCGACGCGGACGGTCTGATGTCGCTGCTCGAGACGTGTCCGGAGCACGCGTGCGGAGGTGGACCGACGGTTTCGGTGATGCGCGCCGCGAGGGCGCTCGGCGCGCCGGATGCGCGCGTGCTGAAGTATGGCGATTCGAGCGATGTCTCGGGCGATAAGGACGCGGTTGTCGGGTACCTGGCGGCCGCGTTCGGGACGTTTCCGCAAGGATCCGATGATGGCTCTGCTTGAACCGGATTGGAAACATCCGCTTCTGCGGCGCGCCCGTGCCGCGATTGCCCGCGCGATCGGCGTCGACCACGGCGCCGACGGATCCCTAATCCCCGATCTCGATCCCGAATGATCTGCACGCCGGCGCCTTTGTCACGCTTCGGATCAACGGACACCTGCGAGGCTGCATCGGATATCCCGAACCGGATCTGCCGCTTCTCGCTGTCGTCGAGCGTTGCGCGGTGTCGGCCGCGCTCTCCGATCCGCGATTCCCGCCGTTGAACGCGGCAGAGTGGGATGAGGTCGATCTCGAACTCTCTGTGCTCGGACCCATCGAACCGGTCGTCGATATAGCGCGAGGTCGTCGTCGGCCGGCACGGCCTGATTGTCGAATCAGGGCGCCGTCGCGGGCTCCTGCTTCCCCAGGTGGCGGTCGAATGGAAATGGGACGCCGCCGAGTTCGCCGCGCAGACCTGCATCAAAGCCGGCCTGCCGCGAGATGCCTGTCAGAACGGCGCGACGCTGTTCAAATTCGAGGCCGAGGTATTCGGCGAGACGGACTGATGCTCGTCACAGAAGATCAGGAGATCAGGAGTCTTCTGAACTCCTGAGCTTCTGATCTCTGATCTTCTGTTCAGTATTTCGCAGGCTCCTCAGCGTATTCAGATTCATCTCGTCGAGCGGATCGATCGACGACCTTGCCCTTTTCCCGCCATTCGCTCTTTTCCGTCTCCAGAATCATCGGCAGGTGATCGAACCGCGCATCGTTCAGGAGCCGGCGGAACGGCTCGAGTCCGATGCACCCCTTGCCGATGTGCTCGTGGCGGTCGACGCGGCTCATGCACGGTTTTTTCGAGTCGTTCAGGTGAAACACCTTCAGCCGATCGAATCCGATGAGCGCCTCGAATTTCGCGAAGGTCGCGTTGTAGCCATCTTCGGTGCACAGGTTGTAACCCGATGCGAGCAGATGGCACGTGTCGAGGCACACGCCGAGGCGCTTGCGGTACTTCACGCCGTCGAGGATCGCCGCGACTTCCTCGAACGACGCGCCCATGGTGCTCCCCTGTCCGGCGGTATGCTCGATCAGAATCATGGTCTTGCCGCGAGGGCGGGCTTTCAGCACCTCCGTCAACGCGCTCGAGATGAGCGAGAGCGCCTGGTCTACCGGAGCCGCCATCCGAGCGCCTGGGTGAAGGACGACCCCCAGCAGTCCCAGCACTTCCGCGCGATCGACCTCTTCACCAAGCGCGGCGATGGATTGCGCGCGCAGCGCTTCGCTCGTGGTCGCGAGATTGATCAGGTAGCTGGCGTGCGCCACGATCGGCGAGATGCCGGTCTTCCTTGCGGCGCCCCTGAAGGCGGCAATCTCTTCGGGCGGCAGCGGCCGCGCGCGCCACTGGCTCGCGTTCTTGCTGAAAATCTGCAGCGTCTCGCATTCGATGGATCTGCGCGCGGGCAATCGCGAAGGGCAATCCGCCCGCGACCGACATATGGGCACCGAGACGAGGCATTCAGCGATAATAAGGTATGCGTAGCGCCGTCCTTGGCCTTCTCACTGCGATGCTGTTCGTGCCGGCGCCCGCGCACGCGTGGGGATTCGAGGCTCACAAGTTCATCGTGGCGCGCGCCATCGACATGCTGCCCGAGCCACTCCGTCCGTTTTTCGAGGCCAACAGGGCATTCATTGTCGAGCGCTCCATCGACCCGGATTTGTGGCGCAACGCCGGTTTCACTGAAGAGCCGCCGAACCACTTTCTCGACTTTGACGCGTACGGCCCGTATCCGTTCAAGGATCTGCCGCGCGAGTACGACGCCGCGCTCAAGAAGCACGGCATCGACAAGCTCAGGCAGAACGGCCTTGTGCCGTGGCGCACGCAGGAGATTGCCGGCCGCTTGATTCGCGGCTTCGAGGCGCTGCACAAGAACGGCCCCTACGCGCAGAGCGACATCCGCTTTTTCTCGGCGATCATCGGCCACTACGTGGCAGACGCGCACGTGCCGCTGCACGCGGTCCTGAACTACAACGGGCAGCTGACAGGGCAGAGCGGCATCCACAACCGGTGGGAAGACGATCTCTTCATTCGCTACCAGCAGCAGCTCGTCATCAAGCCTCCGGCACTCAGGTCGATCTCGAACGAGCGCGATTTCATTTTCGACACGCTGCTCGAAAGCTGTCAGCTCGCCGACGATGTGCTTGCCGCCGACAAGAAAGCGATCGGCAATCGGGACACCTACGACGACCAGTACTTTGAAACTCTTTTCCGGGAGACTCGTCCTATTCTGGAGAAGCGCCTCAACGACGCGATCAGCGGCGTGGCCTCGGTCATCACAAGCGCATGGGAACAGGCAGGGAAGCCCGGATTGACGGCGAATCCTCCAGCGCGGCCCCCGCAGCGGCGCCGTACCGCCCAGGGCGCGGCGCCGGACAATCCTTGATGGACGTATATGTGATCCCGGTCTCTCGCGATCGGCACGAGCTTTACTGCGAGCACGACGGCGGCGATATCGACCCGGTTGCGGAGGAGGCGCCGAAAGGGCGATTGGCGAAGCTGTACGCCAACTTCCGCGAAGCGCTCGCGCGTGTCGAACAGGAGCGCCTCAGCGGGGAAACGCGTGTATACGACGGGCCCCGCACCTGGACCGAACGGATGAAAGATCGAGGGCTCTGCTGGATCGCCGAGAAGATCGCCGAGCAGCGCCTGCTCTGGCGGCTCAGGAATGAAAGCGAGCTGATGCTCCACTATCCGGACGACATCGCCGCAGAGGCGGCGGTGGCGAACGCGCGCGCGGAGCTGCAGCGCGAAGCCGATCGCCACATGAAGTGGATCGTGATCGACGGCATCCTCTTCGCCGCGTCAGGCGTCTTGTTCTTCGTGCCCGGCCCGAACCTGGTCGCGTATTACTTCGGGTTCCGGCTCGTCGGCCACTACCTGTCGCGCAGGGGCGCGAAGCACGGGCTCACCGGCGTGCGCTGGCAGTCGTGCCCCAGCCCGCAATTGTCGCGGCTGCGCAGGGTCCTGACGCTCGCGCCCAGCGAGCGCGAGCGCGAGGTCGACGAGATAGCGTCCGCCCTCCAGTTGCCGCACCTGCGCGAAGTTCTTCGAGCGAACCTCCGTCAAGACCGCGTGATATTCTCGGTTCGCGGCGAGCGGCGCCTGCCACGGGCCCCCGCGATTAGACACACATGCAGCTGAGAGAGCTAGCCGAGCGCTTGGAATGCCGGCTCGAAGGCGACGGCACGCTGGAGATCAGCCGCGTGGCCAGTCTCGAGCACGCCGGCGAAGGGGACGTCACCTTTTTCGTCAATCCCCGCTACGCCCCCGCGCTGCGGCGGACCCGCGCGTCGGCGGTCATCATCGGCGAGAAAGCGCCGGCCGCGCCGTGCGCGATGCTGCGCACCGCGCATCCGTATCTGGCGTTTGCCAACGCGTTGTCGATGTTCGGGGCACCGGCGCAGCCGCCGTCGGGTGTCGCGACGCTCAGTGCGATTGCGCCCGACGCCGTGCTCGGCCGCGACGTCTCGGTGGGGCCGTTCTCGTCGGTCGGCCGTGGCGCGCGCATTGGCGATCGCACGATCATCCACCCGAATGTGTGCATCGGCGAGGGCGCCGTCGTCGGAGACGACTGCATCATCCACTCGCACGTCGCGATCCGCGAGCGCGTGGTGATCGGCAACCGCGTGATCATTCAGAACGGCGCCGTGATCGGCTCGGACGGCTACGGCTTTGTCAGACGATCGGACGGCACGCTACCAGAAAATCCCGCAGACAGCGGGGGTCATCGTCGAAGACGATGTCGAAATCGGCGCGAATACGGCGGTCGATCGGCCGGCCGTCGGCGAAACGCGTATTCAGGCCGGCGCCAAAATCGACAACCTCGTTCAGGTCGGCCACGGGGTGAACGTTGGCCGGAATACGCTGCTGGTCGCGCAGGTCGGCATCGCCGGCAGCACGACGATCGGCGACAACGTCACGCTGGCGGGACAGGTTGGCGTGGCGGGCCACGTCACGATCGGCAAGGGTGCGTCCGCCGTCGGCCAGAGCGGGATCACGAATTCCGTTCCCGACGGGATGTTCGTCTCGGGCTATCCGGCCATCGAAAACAAGGAGTGGCTGAAATCGTCGGTGATATTTCGCAAGCTGCCTGAGTTGCGCCGGAGGGTCGCCGATCTCGAGCAGCGCATCCTCGATCTCGAGGCCGCGCTGGCGAAGGCCCGTCCCGGGCCGAAGTCGCGCCCCGCTCGAATCAAGCTAAGATCGAAATCGACATGATGACTGCACACATCCCCAAGAAGCTGCTGGGCGCCGTGGCGTTCTGCGTGGCGCTGACCTTGACGCCCGTCGACGCGGCGGTGCGGCCGCCGCACCTCAAGTACGAGCTGATCACGCTGCCCAACGGCCTCACGGTCGTGCTGTCGCCCGATGACTCCACGCCGATCGTGCACGTCGAGCTCTGGTACCACGTCGGGTCGAAGGACGAGAAGGCGGGGCGCACCGGCTTCGCGCATTTGTTCGAGCACATGATGTTCAAGGGGTCGAAGAACGTCGAGCCCGAAGAGCACGCGTCGATGCTCGCGAGCATCGGCGGGCAGAGCAACGCGTACACGAACGACGACGCGACCGTGTTCTGGCAGACCGTGCCGTCGCAGTACCTTCCGCTCGTGCTCTGGATGGAGGCCGATCGCATGGCGACGCTGCGCATCGACAAGGCCACGTTCGAGAACGAACGCGAGGTCGTCAAGGAAGAGCGGCGCCTCCGCGTCGACAATCAGCCGTTCGGCCGGCTTTCCGAAATTCTCTACGACACCTTCTACACGGTCAGCCCGTACAAGCACACCACGATCGGAAGCATGAAGGACCTCGACGCCGCGTCTGTCGAGGACGTCCGCGATTTCCACAATACGTTCTACGTTCCCCACAACGCGACGATGGCGATCGTGGGCGACTTCGACATGGCGCAGACCAAGGAGTTGGTGACGAAGTATTTCGGCCGCATCCCGAAATCCGACCGCGTCATCACCCGCGAGTACCCGCGCGAGAAGCCGACGACCGCCGAGCGCCGCGTCACGGTGAATGAGGCCTGGCCGCTGCCGGCCGTCATCGTCGCGTATCCGATCACGTGGGACGGCAACCCCGATTCTTACCCGCTGCACCTGACGTCGAAGATCTTGTCGGACGGCGACAGCTCGCGCATCTATCAGTCGCTGGTCTACGAGAAGGGCATTGCCTTGTCTGCATTCGGCGGCGGCAACATCATCGAGGAACCCAACCTGTTTTTCGCGGTCGCGCTCGTGGCGCCGGGACACACGCACGACGAGGTCGAAAAGGCGCTCATCGCCGAGTTCGACAAGCTGCGCACGCAGCCCATCTCCGAGCACGAGCTGCAGCGCGCCAAGAACCAGTTCTTTCGCGACTACATCGTCGATCGCGAGTCGATTCGCGGAAAGGCCAGCCAGCTGGCGCATGCGGTGGTCATACACGACGACGTCACGACCGCCGACGGCGAGGTCGAGATCTTTACCAACATGACGGTCGCCGATCTCAATCGCGTCGCCAAGACGTACTTCACGCCGGAGAGCCGCCTCGTGCTGAAGATTCTCCCGAAAGGGATGCGCTGATGCTGCGACGCACGCTCCTTGTTTCGGTCGTCGTGCTCGCGGCCGGCGCCGCCTCCGTGGGCCGTGCTCAGGTGGTGACGAACTGGCCTTCGGAAAATCCGCCACGGCCGCTGCCGTCGCGCCCGGTCAGCTTTCCGCCTTACGAGCTTCGCACGCTGCCGAACGGGATGCAGGTGATCGTGGTGATGCACCACGAGCAGCCGGAAGTGACGATGCGCCTGCTCGTCCGCGCGGGAGGCGCATACGATCCACCGGGCAAGGGTGGCACGGCCTCCCTCGTCGCATCGCTGTTGAACCAGGGCACCGCCACGCGCAGCGCGAACGAGATTGCGGATGCCATCGACTCGATCGGCGGCGCGCTCGACACCAGCGCGGGCAGCGATGTCACGTCGGCGACCGTGCTCGTCATGAAGGACAGCTTCGACGTCGGCATGAACATGCTCGGCGACGTCGTCCGCCGCCCGGCTTTCTCGCCCGAAGAGATCGAGCGTCAGCGGACGCAGACGATTCAGAACCTTGGCGTCAGCCTCGAAGATCCCGACTTCATCGCGCGCGCGGTGCTGAGCCGGCTCATCTACGGCTTTCATCCGTATGGGTTTCCGGACAGCGGCATGCCCGAGACGATCGCGAAGATCACCCGCGAGGACCTCCGCGAATTCCATCGCCGCTATTTCGCGCCCAACAACAGCATCCTCGCGATCGTCGGCGACGTGACTGCGGACGAGGCGATGGCCGCCGCGACGCGCGTGTTCGGCGACTGGCCGCGCCAGGCCGTGCAGCCGCCGCCGCTGCCGGATCCGCCGCGTCCCACGCGCCGCATCGTCGTCATCGACAAGCCCGACTCGGTGCAGACCGCGGTGCGCGTCGGGCAGCTCGGTATCCCGCGCAAGTCGCCGGACTACATGAGCATGGACCAGGCCATTCGCATCCTGGGCGGCGAGGGCAGCAACCGGTTGTTCCGCGTCCTTCGCTCGGAGCGCGGGCTGACGTATTCCGCATCCGCCGACCTGAATCCGATGCTCCTGGCGGGAGACATCACCGCCGAAACCGATACGCGCACCGAAGCCACCGGCGAAGCCGTCCGCGTGATCGTCGACGAGTTCACGCGCCTTCAGCGCGAACGCATCGGTGAGGGAGAGCTCGCCGGAGCGCAGGCCTACATGACGGGCAGCTTTCCGCTGACCATCGAAACGCCGGGCGCCATTGCGCGTCAGGTGGTCAACGTCGTCTTCTACGACCTCTCGCTCGACGAGCTGCGCACGTACCGCCAGCGCGCGAATGCCGTCACGCCCGACGATGTACTCCGCGTGGCGCGGTTGTACGTGCAGCCCGATCGACTGTCGATGGTGATGGTCGGCGACGCCGCGAAGTTCAAGGACCAGCTCGGCAAGGCCGGGTTCGGCAATTACGAGCTGATTCCGTTGAGCGCTCTCGATCTGTCCGCGGCCGATCTCAAGAAGCATTGAACAAAATCATGATTTCCTGCGGGGAGCCGTCCGGCGATTTATACGCCGGCGCCCTCGCGGTTGAAATTCGCCGCCGGCAGCCCGACGCCGCCATTTTTGGACTTGGCGGACAGCGGCTGATGGCGGGAGGCGGAGAGCTGCTGGCGGACTACCGCGGCCTCAGCGTGACGGGCCTGGTCGAAGCGATCCGGGTGCTGCCGAAATCTCTCACCACCCTCAACCGGCTGGTGGACGCCGCGCGCACGGAGAAACCCCAGGCGCTGGTGCTCATCGACTTTCCGGATTTCAATTTCCGTCTCGCGGCTGCGGTCAAGAAGCTCGGCGTGCCCATCATCTATTACATCAGCCCCCAGCTCTGGGCCTGGCGGCAGAGCCGCATGAAGGTCATGAAGCGGCTCGCGGATCGCGTGCTCGTGATTTTTCCCTTCGAGGAAGAAATCTACCGTCGAGCGGGCGTGCCCGTGCAGTTTGTCGGCCATCCGCTCGTCGATCTGGCGCGAGCGCAGGAGCCCGAAGACGGTTTCCTGCGCGAGATCGGCCTCGAACGCGGCCGCCCGATCGTGGCGTTGTTGCCTGGCAGCCGCCCCAACGAGGTCGAGCGATTGCTGCCGATCTTCCGCGACGCGGTCGCGCTGTTGACCGCGCGAATGCCGCAGGCGCAGTTCGTCGTCGCGCGCGCGCCCTCGCTCGACGATCGGCTGTTCGCGCAAGTTGCGTGGACCGGCGCGCGCCCCGTCGAAGTGCTCGCCAGAACCGACGACGTGCTCGCGATTTCTGACGTGGCGATCACCGCGTCCGGCACGGCCACCGTTCAGGCCGCTCTGCACGGGCGCCCGATGGTGGTGGTGTATCGCTTGTCTCCGATGACCTACCGGCTCGGCCGCCGATTTCTGCTGGTGGAAAACGTCGCCATGGTCAACCTGATCGCGGGACGGCGGATCGTGCCCGAGCTGATTCAGGACGACTGCACCGCCGAGAACGTCGCGGCCGAGACGCTCTCGCTGCTGACCGATCCAAACCGTGCAGAGCAGGCTCGGCGCGGGCTTGCCGACGTTCGCGCGAAGCTGGGAGGGCCCGGCGCGAGCGGCAGAGCGGCGGAGGCAGTGCTGGAGATCGTCGACGGCAAGAGTCGGAGTCGGGAGAGTCGGGGAGTCGGGAGAGTCGGGGAGTCGGGGAGTCGAGGAGTCGAAGTGGAGTCGTGGTGAGTCGTGGAGTCGGGAGGAGTCGATCGGACTCGGGAAGCGTCGGGGAGTCGACGCGAGCCGAGAGTCGTCGCGAAGCTGGCATGGCTGGTGCCCAGTGCGGGCATCGAGAGCGAAGAAGTTAGAGGATTTGCTGATTTATCGGAAAGCCCTGGAAGGAATTGACGCAGTTTCTCCACTCCTGAGGCGGCCGCAGCTCATCGGAGATTTCGATCTTCCAACAACTTTCGAATCGTGCGGGAAGATTCCTGGCCATATTGGAGAAGGTTTCGGGCAGGGCACCGATCGTCACTTCGCCGACTATGCTCGTGATCGCCCGCGGCTCGGCGTTGGAAACCCGCGGACACCTGGCGGCCGCTCGGCAAAGACAGCACATCTCGGGCGACGAAGAAATAGCTGTTTCGGGCCTGTATCAGACCTCGCCGACATGCTCAGTGGATTCATCGCTATCTCCGCCGCTCTGAGCGCAAGAATCGCTGCTGACTCGTGCGACTCTCCGACTTCTCGACTCCCCGACTCCGGGACTCCCGACTCCAGAGTCCAACGACTCCGCGACTCCTGAAGCTCGATTTGATACGATTAAAGGGATGAGCAGCACGAATTCTTTCGGCACCAGCACGCAATGCACACTCGCCGGCGAATCGGTCGAAATCTTCAGTTTGAGCAAGCTCGAGCAGGCCTTTCCGAACGTCGCGACGCTTCCATACTCGCTGAAAATTCTTCTCGAGAATCTGCTGCGCCACGAAGACGCGCGCTTCGTGCACACGAAGGACATCGAGGCGCTCGCCGCCTGGAAGCCCGGCGCGCAGCTCCAGAAGGAGATTTCGTTTGCGCCCGCGCGTGTCCTCCTCCAGGACTTCACCGGCGTCCCCTGCGTCGTCGATCTTGCCGCGATGCGCGACGGCATGATTCGCCTCGGCGGCAATCCCGATCGCGTCAACCCGCTGCAGCCCGTCGAGCTCGTCATCGATCACTCTGTTCAGGTCGATTACTTCGGCCGCAGCGACGCGTTTCAGCTGAACGCAGAGCTCGAGTTCGGGCGAAACCGGGAGCGGTATTCCTTCCTGCGGTGGGGGCAGGACGCGTTCAGGAATTTCCGCGTCGTGCCGCCTGACACCGGGATCGTGCATCAGGTGAACGTCGAGTACCTCGCGCGGGTCGTGTTCCGCGAGGTCTCCGACGGCAAAGTGCGCGCGTTTCCCGACACGCTTGTGGGCACCGATTCGCATACCACGATGGTGAACGGGCTGGGCGTGCTCGGATGGGGCGTCGGGGGCATCGAGGCGGAGGCCGCGATGCTGGGACAGCCGATGTCGATGCTGATTCCGCCGGTGCTGGGATTCAAGCTCGTCGGCGCGATGCCTGAAGGGGCAACCGCAACAGATCTCGTGCTGATGGTCACGGAACGCCTGCGCAAACACGGCGTGGTCGGAAAGTTCGTCGAGTTCTTCGGCGCCGGCCTCGGGAACCTGACCATCGCCGATCGCGCGACCCTCGGCAACATGTGTCCGGAGTACGGCGCAACCGCGGCGATGTTCCCGATCGACGAGATGACGCTGGACTATCTCACCCTGACCGGTCGCGCCGCGTCGCACGTGAAGCTCGTCGAGGCGTACGCAAAGGCGCAGGGGTTGTTCCGCGAAACCGGAACGCACGCGGTATACGACGAGACGATCGAGCTCGACCTCGGCACCGTCGAGCCGAGTCTCGCCGGCCCGAAGCGGCCTCAGGATCGTGTGTCGTTGACCAAGGCGAAGGCCGGCTTCCAGACATCGCTGCCATCGATGATGACGGAGAAAAAGGCCAAGGCGTCGCCGTCTCGGCATCGGCCGTCGCCGTCATGGAGCCGCCTGCACAGGTGAGCGTCGCGAGCGCGGATCTCGAACACGGCTCGGTCGTCGTGGCGGCGATCACCAGCTGCACGAATACGTCGAACCCGAGTGTGATGATCGGCGCGGGCCTGGTTGCGAAGAAAGCCGTCGAACGCGGCCTGACGACCAAGCCATGGGTGAAGACCAGCCTCGCGCCAGGCTCCAAGGTCGTGACCGACTATCTCGAGAAAGCGGGACTGACGCCCTATCTCGATCAGCTCGGGTTCAACCTCGTCGGCTACGGCTGTACGACCTGCATTGGAAACAGCGGGCCGCTGCCCGAAGACGTCTCGGCGATCGTCGCGGAGAAGAATCTCGTCGTGTGCTCGGTGCTGAGCGGAAACCGGAACTTCGAAGGGCGCATTCAGCAGCAGGTGCGCGCCAACTATCTCGCGTCGCCGCCGCTGGTCGTCGCCTACGCGCTCGCAGGGCGGATGACCCTCGATTTGACGACCGAGTCGCTCGGGAAGGATCGCAACGGCAAGGACGTGTACCTCCGCGAAATCTGGCCGACCGAGAGCGAGATTCAGGCGGCGATGTTGAGCGCCGTCAAATCCGAAATGTTTCAACGGCAGTATGCGAACGTGTTCGAAGGCGACGAGCGCTGGCGCTCATTGCCGGTGCCGACCGGCAATCTGTTCCAATGGGACCAGCAGTCGACCTACGTCCGCAAGCCGCCGTTTGTGGAAAACATCAGCCGCGAGCCGGCGCCGCTCGCCGACATCGCCGGCGCACGTGTGCTGGCTGTGCTCGGAGACAGCGTGACGACCGACCACATCTCGCCGGCGGGGTCGATTCCCGCCGACAGCCCCGCGGGCAAGTATCTGATCGCGCAGGGTGTCAAGCCGTCCGATTTCAACTCGTACGGCGCGCGGCGCGGCAATCACGAGGTCATGATGCGGGGCACCTTCGCGAACATCCGGCTGCGCAATCAACTTGCGCCTGGCACAGAGGGCGGATGGACGACGTATCAACCCGCTGGCGAGCTGATGACCATCTATGACGCGTCGGTGGCGTATCAAGCGGCGGCCGTGCCGTTGATGGTGCTGGCAGGCAAGGAATACGGGTCCGGGTCGTCTCGCGACTGGGCGGCGAAAGGCACGCTGCTCCTCGGCGTGCGCGCGGTCATCGCCGAAAGCTTCGAGCGGATTCACCGCAGCAACCTGGTGAACATGGGCGTGCTGCCGCTCCAATTTCTTCCCGGCGCCTCAGCCGCGTCGCTGGGGTTGACCGGCACCGAGGCGTACGACATCGCCATCGCCGGCCTGACGCCGCGGGCCACCATCACCGTTCGGGTCCGGCCCGCGGCCGGCAACGCGCGTGAGATTCAGGCCCTCGTCCGCATCGACACGCCGGAAGAGCTGACGGCATTCCGCCACGGGGGCATTCTTCCCTACGTCCTTCGACAACTAGTGGACAAGACGAACTGACGGCGCAATAATCCGGGTCATTACACAACGCACGCAGGAGGGCAGATGACCCGTTTCAGGTCTCTACTCATATTCGGATTGATAACCCTCGTCGCCGGCGGATACCTGGCGGCGCAGGAGAAGCCTCGCGTCGAGGAACGTTCGCAGCAGTATCCCGGCAGCAACCCTCATCTCAACAACAAGGAATCGATTCGCGGCGGCATGTCTCTGTACCGCAGGATGTGCGGCGAGTGCCATGCGCTCGATGCGACCGGCTATCGCGGCCCGAGCCTGATCGCGTACATGGCGAATGGGGCGGCCGACGAAGCGATGTTCCAGGTCATCCGAAGGGGCGTACCGGGAACGGAAATGCCGCAGAGCAACAGGCCCGACCACGAAATACTGCAGATCATCGCCTACCTGAGAAATATGGGCGCCGTCGCGCCGGCCGAAACGGTGCCGGCGGGCAACGTCGCGAACGGCGCGCAGCTGTTCGCCAAGCAGTGTCAGAACTGCCATCGCGTGGCCGGCAAGGGCGGCCGCATCGGGCCCGATCTAGCCGAGTCGGCTCGGCGCGTACGCAGGCCGCCATGGTGCGCGAGATTCGCACGCCGCACGAGTGGATCCCGCCCGCCTACGAAACCGTCACGATCGTCACCAAGGACGGGCAGAAGATTCGCGGGGTCAAGAAGAACGAAGATGCATTCTCGATCCAGGTGATGGACATGCGGGAGCGCATCCAGGGCTATCTGAAGTCGAACGTCGAAGTGCAGTACGACAAAAACTCGCTGATGCCCGCTTTCGACCCGAAGCGTCTGAGCGATAGCGACCTGAGCGATCTGGTCGGCTATCTCAGCACGCTGCGTGGGTACGACGTCGCGGTCCGTTAAGGAGGCCTATGCGCGCTTTATTGATGGTACTCATGTGCTCGGTCACGCTCGCGGCGCAGCAGCCGGCTCCGGCCACCGTCACCAACCAGGACCTCCTCGCGGGCCTGCCGGCGGACGGGTCGAAGTGGCTGCTGTATCACGGCAACTACTGCAGGGCATCGGTTCAGCCCGCTCACGCAGATCACGCCGCAGAACGTCAACCAGCTGAAGGCGCAGTGGACCTTCCAGACCCGGCTGACGCCGAATTTCCAGACGACGCCGCTGCTGGTCGACAACGTGCTGTACGTGACCGGCTTCAACGGAACGGCATGGGCGATCGACGCGCGATCGGGGCGCCAGATCTGGGCGTACCGCCGCAACATGCCCGATGACTTCCGCGGCTGCTGCGGGCCGAACAACCGCGGCTTCGCGGTGCACGGCGACAAGCTCTTCCTCGGAACCGGCGACGCGCATCTGGTGGCGCTCGACATGAAGACGGGCGACGTGGTGTGGGACGTCGAGCTTGCCGATTACAAGAAGGGGTACTCGGCGACGGTCGCGCCGATCGTCGTCAAGGACAAGGTCATCCTCGGCATCGCGGGCGCCGAGTTCGGCATTCGCGGGTTCATCGACGCCTACGACGTCAACACCGGCAAGCGGGCGTGGCGATTCCACACCGTGGCCGGACCCGGCGAGCCGGGCGGTCAGACCTGGCCGAAAGGATCGCGACGCATACCTTCGCGGCGGCGGATCGATCTGGGTGTCGGGCACCTACGATCCCGAGCAGAACCTGGTGTTCTTCGGTACCGGAAATCCCGGCCCGGACTACTACAGCCCGGCGCGTGAAGGCGACAACCTCTACACGTGTTCGGCCGTCGCGCTGGATGCCGACACGGGCCAGCTGAAGTGGCACTTCCAGTTCACGCCGCATGACCTGCACGACTGGGATTCGACGCAGGTCCCCGTGCTGGCGGATCTGACGATCAACGGCACGCCGCGCAAGACGATGCTGTTCGCCAATCGCAACGGGTTCTTCTACGTGCTCGACCGCACGAACGGGAAGATGATTCTCGCAAAGCCGTTCGTCACGCAGAATTGGGCGAAGGAGATCAGCGCCGGAAGGGCGGCCGATTCTCGTGCCGGGCATCAATCCGAGCGAGGAAGGCAGCGTCAAGGTGTGCCCGGATCTGGGAGGCGGAACGAACTTCTTTTCGCCCTCCTACGACCCGACCCAGCGGTTGTTCTTCGTCAACGCGCGGGAGACGTGCGCGGTCTACTTCTCGTGGCACGAGCCGTTCCGCGAAGGGGAGCAGGACCGAGTCGGGCGGCACGATGCGGCCGCGCGAGCAGACGCAACTTCGGAGCGCTGCGCGCGATCGATCCGCTGACGGGCGATCGGAAGTGGGAGTTCCGCTATCCGGTCACCTCCTCGTCCGGCGTCCTGTCGACGGCGTCCGGGTCTCGTGTTCTCGGGCGACGGCGATGGCAACGTCATCGCGCTCGACTCGAAGAGCGGCAAATATCTCTGGCACTACCAGCTCGGTGTCGGGCTGCGCTCCACGGGCGGCACGACCTACATGATCGACGGCAAGCAGTATCTGCTGGTGCCGTCGGGCAGCGCGCTGACGGCCTTCGCGTTGCCGTAGCTACGAGCCTCGTCTGCCGCTACGACGCAACGACGCTGACGCCTCGCAGAGATCAGGCTCTGCATGACGTGGCGTCGTGGCGTCTTTGCGGTGAGGTCGTGAAAGGTGACGGGAGGGCTATGCGCGCTTTGTTGATCGCCTGCATGTGCTCGGTCGCGCTCCTTGCGCAGACTGCTCCGCCGACCGTAACCAACCAGGACATTCTCAACGGACTCCAGGACGGGACGAAGTGGCTGACCTATTCGGGCAACTACTTCGGCCATCGGCATAGCCCGCTCACCCAGATCACGCCCGAGAACGTCGGCCAGCTGAAATCGGCGTGGACGTTCCAGACAGGTTCGACAGGCAACTTCCAGTCGACGCCGCTCGTGATCGACGGCGTGCTGTACGTCACGGGATGGGGCGGCGACGCGTGGGCAATCGACGCGCGCTCGGGACGGCAGATCTGGCGCCACCGGCGAATTCTTCCGGACGATATCCGGGCGTGCTGTGGGCCGAACAATCGCGGCTTCGGAGTGCTTGGCGATCGGCTCTTCCTCGGCACCGCCGACGCGCATCTTCTGTCGCTCGATATGAGGACCGGCGCCGTCATCTGGGACGCCGAACTGACGAACTACAAATCGGGGTATTCGGTGACGGTCGCGCCGCTGGTCGTCAAGGACAAGGTCATCGTTGGCGTGGCGGGTGCCGAGTATGGCATTCGCGGATTCATCGATGCCTACGACGCTCAAACCGGAAAGCGCGTGTGGCGGTTCTATACGGTGGCCGGCCCTGATGAGCCGGGCGGGAATACGTGGCCGAAGGGCAGCGACGCATACCTTCGCGGCGGCGGATCGATCTGGGTGACCGGTACATACGATCCTGAACAGAACCTCGTGTTCTACGGGACCGGCAACCCGGGCCCCGATTATTTCAGCGCCGTGCGCGAGGGAGACAACCTCTACACCGCGTCGGTGGTCGCGCTGGATGCCGATACGGGCAGGATCAAGTGGCATTTTCAGTTTACGCCGCACGACGTGCACGACTGGGATTCGACGCAGGTGCCCGTGCTGGCGGACCTCACCATCAACGGCCAGTCTCGCAAGACGATGCTGTTTGCCAACCGCAATGGCTTCTTCTACGTCCTCGATCGCACGAACGGAAAAATGATTCTGGCCAAGCCATTCGTGCAGCAGACGTGGGCGAAGAGCATCAGCCCTGAAGGGCGGCCTATCCTGGTGCCGGGCACCCTCCCGACGGAGGAAGGAGCGAGAACGTGCCCCGATGCTGGCGGAGGGACGAATTTCTATTCCCCTTCCTACGATCCCACGAACCGCTTGTTCATCGTGACGGCCCGCGAAACCTGTGCGACCTACTACTCGTATAACGAGCCCTTCAAAGACGGCGAGCGCTACGCCGGCGGCGGCGGTGTGCGCCTGCAAGAGTCACGTAAGCTATGGTGCGCTGCGTGCGCTCGATCCGATCACGGGCGATCGGAAATGGGAGTTCCGCTATCCAAATGTGTCATCCGCCGGCGTGCTGACGACCGCGTCGGGCCTTGCTGTCGCCGGCGATGGCGACGGCAACGTCATGGCGTTCGAGTCGAAGACCGGTAAGCACCTCTGGCACTACCAGTTGGGCTTCGGGCTGCGTTCGACTGGCGGCACGACCTACATGGTTGACGGCAAGCAGTATCTGCTTGTGCCGACAGGCAGCACGCTCACGGCGTTCGCGCTGCCGTAAACGTCGTCTCACCGCGGCGGCGCGAGACGCAAAGTCTCGCAGGTGTTTTGGATTTACGATCAAAGCTCTGCGCAGCTTGGCGTTGCGACGCTGCGGTGGAATCGTGAAAATCACAAGCGAAGCGATAAAGGATCGGGCCCGTGAGATCGGGCTTCGATCTCTGCGGCGTCGCACCAGCACAAGCCTTTCCCGAGCTTGCGTTCTTCAAGCAATGGATCGCGCGCGGTTATGCCGGCACGATGGGCTACCTGCCGCGGAGTGCCAGGCGGCGCGCGGACGTGCGCAACGTGGTCCCGTCTGCCCGGTCGGTCATCGTTACCGGCACGCTCTACAACGGCGGCCAGCCGTACTCGACCGAGCGTACCGATGCCACACGCGCTGAAATCGCGCGGTACGCGTGGAGCGACGACTATCACCATGTGATCGGCGAGCGAATGAGCGGCCTGCTCGCATGGATGCAGGAGCAGGCCGACGAGCCATTCGACGCGCGCGCGTATGTCGACACGGGCCCGTTCAGGAGCGCGTGTACGCGCAGTACGCCGGGATCGGATGGATCGGGAAGAACGCGTGCGTCATCAATCCTGAGCTCGGCTCGTGGCTGCTGCTCGGCGCGATCATCTGCAGTCTGCCGCTCGAGCCCGACTCGCCGTCGGTCGATCAATGCGGCACATGCACGCTGTGTCTCGAGGCCTGTCCGACCGGCGCGTTCCCCGCACCGCACGAATTGGATGCGACGAAATGTGTGTCCTACCTGACGATTGAGTACCGCGGATCGATTCCGGAAGAACAGCGAGCTGCCGTCGGCAACCACATCTTCGGCTGCGACATCTGCCAGGAAGTCTGCCCGTGGAACGCATCTCCGGTGAACACCGCAGATCCGGCGTGGTCTTCGCGGCAGGATCTGAACCTCGCCGGCTTGATCGATCTGTGGCGCCGGACAGACGATGAGCTGGCCGAGTTCATCGGGGACACGGCGATGACGCGCGCCGGCGTGAAGGGCCTGCGAAGAAACATTGCGGTCGCACTCGGCAACTCAGGCGATCGCAGCGCGCTCGACGTCCTGGATCACTGGAGACGGGCGGGACGTTCAGCGACCCGCTGGTGCTGGAGCACGTGCGATGGGCGAAGCGCAAACTGGCGGATTCTACCGGCCGCGAACGTTCGTGATGACGTATTCGTCGACAGTTCCGCGGCGGAGCCGGTTCGAGTTGATGGCGCGGCGCGCCGGTATTCGATAGCATCGCAACCCGGCTGAGACAGCGTCCTCGTTGTCTTCGTAGAGTGCCGCGATCTCGGGCGCCGTGGAGTTGCTCATCAGCACCTGGCAGCCACGGCGGGCGAGCGAGACGACGAGATCCCGCAGACGCTTCTGGTCGTCCGCGTCGAACCCTTCAGCGGTGTAGCTCGTAAAGCGCGCGGTTTTGCTCAACGGCGCGTACGGCGGATCGAAATACAGAAAATCCCCGGCGCCGGCGCGCTCGACCATGCGCTCGAAGCGGGCGCGCTCGAGCGTGAGCCCGGGGCGCGCGAGCGCCCTGGCGACACGACGGACATTCGGCTCATCGCAGATCTTCGGCTTCGCGTAGCTGCCTGCCGGCACGTTGAACTCGCCGTCGCTGTTCAGGCGGAACAATCCGTTGTAGCCCGTGCGATTGAGATACACGAACATCGCTGCCAGAGAGGCGGTGTACTCGAACCCGCGGTCCGGCGCGGCGGCGAGGGCTGCGCGTTGCGGATTGAATCGCTGGTTGCGCACTTCGTAGTAGTGCCGCGCCCCGTCGCGGGCGTGCCCGCTCGCAAGGCGCGAGAGCTCCCCGATGACCTGCTCGGGGCAGTCGCGCACCGCCCGATAACAGGCGATGAGGTCGGCATTGTTGTCGGAAAGCATCACGCCGCGGCCGTCGAGCGCTCCGCGCGCGTGCAGATCGAAGAACACCGCGCCGCTGCCGAGGAAGGGTTCCCAGTACGTGTTGAATGCGGCGGGATAAAACTTTCGAAGTGCCGGCAGGAGCTGGCGCTTGCCGCCCGCCCACTTGAGCAGTGGGCGCGCGTCTTCCTTTTGCCCTCTGCCCTCCGCTCTCTGCTCTGCCAGCGAAGTGCCCTTCAGTGCCTTCGCCCCTCAGCGAGCCTCAGCCCAACGGCCATGCCGAGATGAAACGCGGCTTCCTGGTTCAGCCAGATCTGGCGCGCGAGGTTGTCGACGAGCTCTTCGATGAGCTCATGGTCGGATTCGTCGACGATCTCCTTCAGGCGCTGGACGATTTCCTCCTGGCGCTGCACGTCGGCCGGGGCGAACAGCTCGTCTTCGTGCAGGGCATCGAGCAGCTCGTCATATTCGGTCGCGCACTGTTCTTCAATATCGCTGAAGCTCGGAAACCGAACGCGGTTGTCCGGCATGTCGATGCGTTCCGCTCCCGCTCGCGCGATATCCATCAGATCGTCCGACGTGGCGCCCATGACTGCCTCCGGGAGACAGGCTACTACAATCTGAATCTAAAATCTGAAATCTAAGATCTGAATCTCAGATCTAGAATCGGCATCAGAATCTTGTGATGCGCCGATGTGCTCGCTGCGCTGCGCAGTCTTCGCGCCCGTTGCGCCCAGTCGCACCCGTTGCACCTGTCGCACCCAGTCTGGATTTCACGCGCACCCTCCGGGTCGACTATTTCCACTCCGGCGGTCCGGGTGGGGAAGCGCTGAAGCTCGATGCGGTGATCGTCGAGGGCGCGTGGCCGGGCAACCCGACACAGCTCATCGACCGGACCGATCTCGGCAAGTACTACTTCGAGGTCGTCGATCCCGTGTCGACGCGCGTGCTCTACTCGCGCGGGTTTGCGTCGATCTACGGAGAGTGGGAAACGACGCCCGAGTTCCGCGCCAAACGATCGCACGTTTCACGAATCGCTGCGGTTTCCCTGGCCGGGCGCTCCCGTGCGTGTCTCCATCAAGAAACGCGACCCCCAGAACGTGTTCGTGCCGCTGTGGCAGGTCGACGTCAATCCGCATTCGGCTTCCGGGCGGACCTCGTTTGACGGCCCGGGCCGAACGTCCGTCAGCGGTTGTTCGTGAGCGGTCCGGCAAGCCGCAAGGTCGATCTGGTGCTCGTCAGCGATGGGTATTCGCTCGCACAGGAAGCGAAATTCCGCGCCGACGCGACGAGGCTCGTGAACGCGCTATTCGCGCACGAGCCCTTCAAATCGCGCCGCGCGGATTTCAACGTCAGGACGGTGCTCACTGGTTCTGCTGGCCCCGTCCGCCTTGTCGAGTTCAACATCTTCGGTCTGGAGAGGTACGCCCTCACATACGACAATCGCCGGCTTCGCAACGCCGCCGCTGCCGCGCCCTACGACATCGTCGAGGTGCTGGTGAATGACGAGCGCTACGGCGGAGGCGGGATTTTCAACCAGCAGTCGACGGTAGCGGCGGGGAACGAGTCGGCCGAATACATGTTCATTCACGAGCTTGCCCACAACCTTGCCGGGCTCGGCGACGAGTATGTCGGCAGCGTGACGTACGAAACAGGCGCTCCGGTAAAGGCCGAGCCGTGGGAGCCCAACATCACGGCGCTTCACGATCCGTCGATGCTCAAATGGCGCGACCTCGTGGAACCGGGGACGCCGGTCCCGACGCCGATGTCGTATGCGGGCAAGGTCGGCGCGTTCGAAGGCGCTGGATATGAATCGCGCGGTCTCTACCGTCCAGAGGCCTCGTGCATCATGGGATCCCGGAAGACCGACAAATTCTGCCGCGTCTGCCAGCGCGCGATTAATCGCATCATCGATCTGCACACCAACTGACGCCGTCTTTTCTATCCCAACGCAAAGACGCAGGGACGCAGAGACTCTTTTTAAAAGAATTCGTTGCGTCTCTGCGCTCTGGCGTCGAGACACGCCTTTTCTGTGGATCACTTCTTGCGACACTACCCAGAACGCCCTGACAAAGTGTCGGCGCGATATTCATTCGGATTTGGAGTGATGACCGAAAACCGAACAGCTCGGTCGGGAAGCTGCATGAATGACGTGACGGGCGCCGATCTCCTGACGCTGCTGGTCCTGGCGCTGCCCGTCGCCGCGATCGCGTGGACGGTGACGCACGAGGAGCTGTTCCGCGAGGTCCACGACTACTGTCTTGACCGGAGCCAGAAGGCCAGCAGCGTTCCCCTTCGTAAGTTCTTCTACCTCTTTACCTGTGAATACTGCTTCAGCCACTACGTGGCCGCTGGTGTGCTGCGTCGCAACCCGGTTCAGGCTCCTTTTCGACGATTGGCGCGGCTACTTCGTCGCGTGGCTTGCCCTTGTCTGGGTCGCGAACCATTTCATCAGTATTTATGGCCGGCTGCGACTGGGCATTCGGAGCGAGCGGCTCGAGATTGGCTTGAAAGAGGCCGTCAGCGAGCGCGCCGGTGTAAAGAAGATGGAAGAGCGCCCCAACCAGCGCAAGGCCGGTTAATCCCTAATCCCTCAATACCGGGTCTGACCCCCTTACCAGTACCGGGGTCAGACCCCGTCGTGTGATACAGTCTCGCGCATTCCATTGCGCACTGACTGCGTCTACTGAGGGGAGATATGTGGCAACACAACTATGAACCCATAGGGGGAAGTCTTGGCCTGTCGACGGCGGCCGCGGCCATCCCCATCATCGTGCTGTTCGTCATGCTGGGCATCTTGCGGAAGCCCGCATGGATGGCGGCGATGACCGCACTCGCCTCGGCGCTGATCGTCGCGCTCCTCGGCTACGGCATGCCGTTCTCGATGGCAATTATCTCGACGCTGTACGGCGCCGCGTTCGGGATCTTTCCCATCGCCTGGATTGTGTTCAGCTCGATCATGCTCTATCGGCTCGCGGTCGATACCGGCAAGTTCGAGATCATCAAAGACTCGGTAGGCGGACTGACCAACGACAGGCGACTGCAGGCGATGTTCATCGCCTTTTCGTTCGGCGCGTTCATCGAGGGCGCAGCCGGCTTCGGCGCGCCGGTCGCGGTGTCGGGCGCCATGCTGGCGGGCCTCGGATTTTCGCCGTTCTATGCCGCAGGCATCTGTCTGCTGGCCAACACGGCGCCGGTGGCGTTCGGCTCGATCGGCATCCCCATCACCACGCTCGCGAACGTGACGGGCATCCCGTCGATGCCTCTCAGCGCGATGACCGGCAGGCTCTGCGCGATGATCTCGGTCATCATTCCGGCGTATCTCGTCGTCGTGATGGCGGGTCCGAAGCGCGCGCTCGAAGTGTGGCCGGCGATCCTGATTTGCGGAGTCTCCTTTGCCGCCACGCAGTTCTACGTCTCGAACTACATCGGGCACGAGCTCACCGACATCCTCAGCTCGCTCGCCTGTATCTCGGCGATGGTGCTGGTGCTGAAGTTCTGGAAACCGCCGACCATCATGCGGCTGGAAGGCGACAAGGAAGCGACGATCGCGCCGAAGAAACATTCGGGCGGAGAGGTTTTCGTCGCGTGGCTGCCGTACCTCCTCCTCGTGGTGTTCGTGCTGACGTGGGGCGAGGTCTCCATCAAGGCGATCCTCGACAGGTTTACGAACGGGCTGCTTCCGAGTTTCCTGCCGCTGAACCCGAACGTGCTCAACGGCATCAACGTGCCGGGCCTGCACAACATGATCACGCGCGTGCCGCCGGTGACGCCGGCACCGGCGCCTTACGGTGCTGTCTATATCCTGAACTGGCTGAGCGCGTCCGGCACGTCGTGCTTCCTTGCCGGTGTCGCCGCTGCGATTCTGCTCAAGGTCAAGCCCAAGCAATTCGCGGCCACCTACGTCGCCACCTTCAAGCAGCTGAAGATGTCGATGGTGACGATCGCGACGATGCTCGGGCTCGCCTACCTGATGAACTACTCAGGCATGACGTCCACGCTCGGCCTGGCGCTGTCCGCCACCGGTCCGACGTTCCCGTTCTTCAGCGCGGTGCTGGGATGGCTGGGCGTGTTCCTCACCGGCAGCGATACGTCGGCGAACGCGCTGTTCGGCAACCTCCAGGTGGTGACCGCCAACACGCTGGGACTGAATCCCGTGCTGACGGCGTCGGTCAATTCCGCCGCCGGCGTCATGGGCAAGATGATTTCGCTGACGAGCATTGCGGTTGCCGTTGCCGCGACCGGCATGACGTCAGCCGACGAGAGCAAGCTCTTCCGGTTCACGATCAAGCACAGCATTCTGCTGATGCTGCGTGATGGGCGTCATCTCGATGATGTACGCGTACGTGTTCCCGCAGTACGTGCCGGTGGTGCCGCCGAAATAGAACCTGAAGTAGGAAGTAGAAAGTGGAAAGTAGAAAGTAGAAAGTAGGGCGGGTCTGCATCGCAGGCCCGCCCTTTGTTTTGCTCTTTTCGTTTTCGTTCTTCGGTTTTCGTTACTGCGAAGTGATGATCGGCAGAACCGTGGCGACCGACGCGAGGATGGAAACAAACGCCACGGCGATGCAGATGAGCGCGATCACGATGTGATCGATCCGCTCGGGCTTGAGCGGGTCGAGCATGCGCGCCGCGAGGTAGCCGCCGAAAAATCCCCCCGCATGCGCGAAGTTGTCCACGCCGCGCATGACGAATCCGAAAAAACCGAGAATGAGCGCATACCGGATCGCTTCGGAGCGCGTCAGCGAGCTTCCAGTCCGCCGCCCGTAGTACACCAGCGCCCCGAGAAATCCGAACACCGATGCCGAGGCTCCGACGGTGACGCCCGCGCCGCTCAAGAAATGGCAGATGCGGGAGAAAGGCGTAGGCAAACGAGCTCAGTAGAAAGCCCGATGCGCCGGCAACCGTGTAGATGATGACCATCCGGCCTGCCCCGAACATGTTCGCAACGACCGGGCCGAGATCGCGCACCCACATCATGTTGAAGATGATGTGAAGAAGGCTGCCGTGAAGCCAGCTTGCGCTGAACACAGTCCACCACCATCCGAACTCGAACACGGGCCTTCCGCCCGAGGCGCCCAGAAGATAGAGCACGATGAGGTCTGGTGCGAGAAAGCCGAAGAGGCCGCCGCCCATGGTCAACGCGCTGCGTGAGAGCAGCAGCGAGATGACATACATCGCGCTGCAGCCCCAGATGACGAGCTGCACGAACCCGAGGTCGTTGCCGAGGCTTCGCAGCAGCGGCGCGAACCCCCACATTCCGGGGCTGCGGCGGCCGCAGTTGTAGCACTTCTCATCACGCACGCCGACCAGCGAGCCGCATGAGGAGCACACAACAGAGCCGGTGGTCTGACGCTTGAACATGTGGTGAGTGAGGGATAGGTGATTGGGTGATAGGAAATGCTGCGTGCGCGATGCGCGTCAGCATGGAACGTCACTGATTCCAATCGCCCAATCACCAATCGCTCAACCTACTATACTAATGGGATGCCTTCGTCGAGAAATTCGCCCACGGTCGCCAACCCGAATCGCCGCAACGTCGCCATCATCGCCCACGTCGATCATGGCAAGACCACGCTCGTCGACGCGATGCTGCACCAGAGCGGCGCATTCCGCGCGAACGAGCGCGTGGCCGAGCGCGCCATGGACAGCAACGAGCTCGAGCGCGAGCGCGGCATCACGATTCTCGCGAAGAACACCGCGGTCCATTACCACGACCTCCTGATCAATATCGTCGATACCCCCGGGCACGCCGACTTCGGCGGGGAAGTCGAGCGCACCCTGTCGATGGTCGACGGGGTCGTCCTGCTGGTCGACGCGTCCGAAGGCCCGCTGCCCCAGACGCGCTTCGTGCTCGGCAAGGCCTTCGCCCGCGGGCTTCCTCCGATTGTCGTCATCAACAAGATTGACCGTCCCGACGCGCGGTCGGCCGAAGTGCTCAACGAGATCTTCGATCTCTTCATCGACCTCGACGCCTCGGAAGCGCAGCTCGATTTCCCGGTCGTGTACACAAATGGCCGGATCGGGACCGCGACACTCGACCTGGACAAACCGGGAGACGATCTTCGGCCGCTGTTCGACGCCATCGTGCAGCATGTGCCGCCCCCGATGGGCTCACTCGACGCGCCGCTGCAGCTCCTGGTCGCGAACCTCGATTCCAGCGACTACCTGGGACGCATCGCCATCGGCCGCATCTTCAACGGCCGGGTGAAGATCGGCGACGAGATCGCCATCTGCACGCCGGCGTCCGAGGCGCGCAAGGCGAAGGTCACGAAGCTGTACTCGTTCGACGGCCTCAAGCGCATCGACATCGACAACGCCGCAGCCGGCGACATCGTCTGTCTGGCGGGTATTTCCGACATCACCATCGGCGAGACCGTCACGGAATTCGAGCGCCAGATGCCGGTGCAGATGATCGCGGTGGACGAGCCGACCGTGTCGATGATTTTTGGCGTCAACACGTCGCCGATGGCGGGCAGGGAAGGGCAGTACGTCACATCGCGGCAGGTGCGCGATCGCCTCGAGCGCGAGCTGATCGGCAACGTGTCGATTCGTCTCGAGAACACCGACAGCCCCGAAACCGTGAAGGTGGTCGGCCGCGGCGAGCTGCAGCTGTCCATCCTGATAGAGATGATGAGGCGCGAAGGGTTCGAGCTGCAGGTATCGCGGCCGGAAATCGTCACGAAAGAAGTGAACGGCCAGCGCGTGGAGCCCGTTGAAGACCTTGTCATCGACGTGCAGGAGGACTATCAGGGGGTCGTCATCGCCATGGCGGGCGGCCGCAAAGGCACGATGACGAAAATGGTGAACCACGGGAGCGGCCGTGTCCGCATGGAATTTCGGATACCGGCGCGCGGGCTCATCGGCTTCCGCTCACAGTTTCTGACCGACACCCGGGGCACCGGCATCATGAACCACCTGTTTGCCGGCTGGGAGCCATGGCACGGAGC
Organism: Vicinamibacterales bacterium; assembly: GCA_963802345.1. Classification (GTDB taxonomy): domain Bacteria; phylum Acidobacteriota; class Vicinamibacteria; order Vicinamibacterales; family JAMQPK01; genus JAMQPK01. The sequence goes on along the minus strand of CAWDIK010000017.1, from coordinate 142,269 downwards.
CATCCCCGCGCGCGCCGCGGGAGCGCTGGTGGCCGACCGGACCGGCGTCGCCACGGCGTACGCGTTGTCGAACCTCCAGGAGCGGGGGGAGATTTTCATCGAGGCGGCCACGACGGTCTACGAGGGGATGATCATCGGCGAGAACGCCCGGCCGAGCGACATGGACGTGAACGTCACCAAGGAAAAGAAACAGACCAACATGCGGGCGTCGAGCGCCGACGAGGCCATCCGTCTGATTCCGCCCCGCATTCTGGGCCTCGAGCAGGCCATCGAGTTCATCAACGACGACGAGCTCGTGGAGATCACGCCAAAGAGCATCCGGTTGCGGAAGAGAATCCTGGCGGCGAACCAGCGGCCGAAGCGTTCGGACGACGTCGTAACCGGCGTTTGAACTCCGACCAATTCAATCGGCTTTCCCCGCGACATTTAGGGCCAAATATTCTTGCAATTCGCCGCTCGCCGTTTTGATACGATAAGTCCGCTTAAGCCACCCAAAGGTCCGGTTTCGGTGCGCTGCGACCCCTTGCGGGTTTCATGACGAGGTGATCGCTCCATGACTGCTCCAATTCAAATTCAAGAACAGCCCAACGGCGTAACCCGACGCAAGTTCATCAAGGGTGTCATTGCCGCAGGCGCGGCGGTGTCCGCATCAAGTTATCTGTTCCGCGGACCCGAACAGCTTTTCGGCCAGGGCTCCTTGCCTGGTGCCGTCGAGCGGCTCATGACGCTGACCGTCAACGGACAACAGCGTCCCGTCGACGTGATGAAGCAGGAAACGCTCGCGATGACGCTGCGCTACAAGCTCGGCCTCACCGGAACGAAGCTCGGATGCGATCGTTCCGAATGCGGCGCCTGCACGGTGCTCATCGACGACGTGCCGCACTACTCGTGCTCGGTCCTGACGCACACGGTGCGAAACAAGAAGGTCGTCACGATCGAAGGCCTCGAGTCAGCGGACGGCAAGCTGCATCCGGTGCAGCAGGCGGTCGTCGACGAACAGGGCTTCCAGTGCGCGTTCTGCATGTCCGGGTTCGTGATGTCGGCGGTTGGATTCCTCAAAACGAATCCGAATCCGACGCGCGAAGAGCTCGCGCACGGCATTTCCGGCAACCTCTGCCGTTGTGCCGACTACAACAAGATCCTGAACGCGATGATGCGCGGCGCCGAAAATCTGCGGAGGTCCTAGCTGGTGCCTGAAAATCCCAAGTACAAACTGATCGGGCAGAACTACGTGCTGCCCGATCTGGTGGCGAAGGTGACGGGCCGCGCCAAGTACTCCGAAGACTTCCGTGCGGACGGCATGCTGTTCGCGAAGCTCCTGCTCAGCCCGGTGCCGCACGCGCGGATCCGCCGCATCGACGCGAGCGCAGCGCTCGCGATGCCCGGTGTGTTGGCGGTGATTACCGGCGAGGATGTTCCGAAGCCGCAGCAGCCGATGCAGCTCGGCGAAGCCGCCGCGCAGCGAGCCAATACGCTTCCGGAAGTCGCGCTCGCCAGCGAGCCGTTCTATCAGGGCGAGCCGATTGTCGCGGTCGCTGCCATCGACGAAGTCACGGCAGCCGATGCCATCGAGAAGATCAAGGTCGAGTACGAGCCTCTGCCGTTCGTCGTCGATCCGATCCTGACGCTGCGTCCCGGCGGGCCGAATCCGCGCGCGGAAGGCAACGTCTGGCGTCCGCCGCAAGTTCAGGAGATGAAGATCTCCGAGGCGGAGGTCGCGGAGCTCGACGCGGGCCGCGTGCCGCTGCTCGAGAACACGCCGATCCGGTGGGAGGTCGGCGACGTCGACGCAGGCTTCAAGAACGCCGACTACATTCTCGACGAAACCCTCGTGCACCAGTCCACCGGCCACCAGCCGATGGAGCCGCGCACGGCAATGGCGTACTGGCAGAATGGCAAGTTGTACCTGCACGGGTCCACGCAATCGGTCGCGCGGACAGTCGCCAACGTCGCGCAGTGGGTCGATATCCCGCAGGATCAGGTCGTCGTCATCAGCGAGTACACCGGCGGCGGGTTCGGCGGCAAGATTCCGGGCGCGCAGACGATGGCGATTCCCGCGATTCTGTCGAAGAAGACCGGCCGTCCCGTGATGATGCGCATCACGCGCGAAGAAGAGAACTACATCGGCCGCGCCCGCGCCGGCATCCACCTGCGCGCGAAGATCGGCTTCCGCAAGGACGGCCGCATTCTGGCGATGGACCTGTGTGCCATCGGTGATTGCGGGCCGTACTCCAACCAGGGCGATGTCGGCACGATGGGCGGGAACGCCACGGCGCTCTACAACCCCGAAAGTATTCGGTTCCGCGGCGTCGCCGTGCTCACCAACACGCCGCCGCGCGTGTCGCAGCGCGCGCCGGGCGGCGAACAGGCCGCTGCGATGCTCGAGCCGATGATCAGCAAGGCCGCGCGCCACCTCGGCGTCGACCAGGTCGAGATTCGGAAAATCAACGCGCCGGTCACCGGCTCGCAATTCGGGCCACCTCCGCCGCCGGCCGCTGCCGGCGCCGCGGCAGCAGCCGCCGCCGCGTCAGGCGCCCGCGCTGGTGCGCCGGCCGGACCGCCGGCGGTCGCGCAGCCGCAGCCTGCCGAGCAGGGCCGCGCCACGGGAAGGGGTCAGGCGGCCGCGGGACAAGTGCCCGGTCAGCAGCCGGTTGCGGCCGCCGCGCCGCCCGCGGCACCGCAACGGGCGTTCTTTACCAGCTGTCACTTGCGCGAAGCACTCGACCTCGGCGCTCAGATGTTCAAGTGGGACGAGCGCAAGGGCCGCAACGGCCAGCGCGTCGGCACGAAAGTCACGGGCGTCGGCGTCGGACTCGGCACCTACACGGCCGGCTCGATTGCGATGGACGGATTGCTTCTCGTGCGCAACGACGGCAAGGTCTACGTGCACTCGGGCATCGGCAATCTTGGAACCGGCTCGGTCATGGACTGCTCGCGGATCGTCGCCGAAGAGCTGAATATTCCGTGGGAGCAGATCGAGACCGTGTGGGGCAACACGAGCAAGCATCTCGCGTGGAGCTCTCCGCAGGCGGGCAGTCAGACGATTCATGCGCACACGCGCGCGAACCTCGCGGCGGCTCAGGATCTCAAGAAGAAGCTGCAGGAGATTGCCGCGCTCGAACGCGGTGGCCGTCCGGAAAGCTACACCGTGGCCAACGGCCGTGTCGGGCCGCTGACGTTCGCGCAGGCTGCTGAAGCCGCCATCAAGCACGGCGGACGGTTCGCCGGTCACGAAATGCCTGCCGACATCAACGACATGACGAAGGCGTCGGTGAAGGGGCTCGCAGGGCAGGGGCTTATCGGCGTGGCGCGCGACAACTTCGGCCGGAAGGGCAACACGCAAGTCGTGGGTCGCGGCGTTCGCCGAAGTCGAGGTGGACGTCGAGACCGGCGAGTACCGGCTGGTCGATTACGTTGCGGCAACAGATTGCGGCACCGTCATCAACCCGCGCGGCCTTGCGGGTCAGCTGCATGGCGGCGGCGTGCAGGGCTTCGGGCAGATTCGCAGTCAGAAATGGGTCTACGACCAGCGCTACGGCGTGTCGCTGGCGAACCGGTTCCACTACAACAAGCCGCCGACGATTCTCGACATCCCGCTGCACGACATGCAGTGGGGCGCGGTCGGGATTCCGGATTCGCAGACGCCCATCGGCGCGAAGGGCATCGGCGAACCCGCCATTTGCGCGGGCGCGGCAGCGGCGATTTGTGCGCTGAACGCGGCTATCGGGGACGATTACTTGCGCCGCACGCCGGCAACACCAAGCATGATTGTGGCTTCGCTCGACGCCGGTAAGCGTGTCGATGAAGGCCTCGTGACCCACGTGTAGAGGAGGCTGAAAGATGGCAACGATTCACGATGTAATGCCCGCCTTCGAGCTGTTCCAGCCTACGAGCATCGACGACGCATTGTCGCTGCTCGAGCGGCATCGCCGCAGTGTCTGGGTGCTGGCGGGCGGTCTCGATACGTTCGACTGGTTGAAGGATCGCAACAAGCGGCCGTCGGTCGTCATCGACCTGAGCGGTGTCGAAGCGTTGCGCGGCATCAAGGCGCTGCCGGATGGCGGCCTCGAGATTGGCGCGACGACGACGCTCACCGAGATCGCGCACCACCCGGTGGTCAAAGAGAAGTTCGGGCTGCTGGCCGAGTCGGCCGGGCTCGTGGCGTCTCCGCAGATTCGCAACCAGGGGACGCTGGGCGGCAACGTGTCGCAGGACACGCGCTGCTGGTACTACCGCAGCGGGTGGACGTGCTATCGCGCGGGCGGCAACATCTGCTACGCCGATACGCCCACGGCAATCAATCGCGAGCACGCGCTGTTCGACGCGAATCGCTGCGTGGCCGTCAATCCGTCCGACACCGCGCCGGCGCTCGTCGCGCTGGACGCGCAGATGGTGATTCGCAACTCGGGCGGCGAGCGTGTCGTGCCCGCCGAAGAGTTCTTCATCGGGCCGTCGGTGGACATCACGCGCATGACCGTCATGGAGCCGGGCGATCTGCTGACCTCGATTCGCATCCCGGCCACCTGGGCGGGCGCGAAGTTCTACTTCGAGAAAGTGCGCGACCGGCAGGTGTGGGACTTCCCGCTGGTGAACGTCGCGTCGGCGCTGAAGATCTCCGGCGGCAACATCCAGCAGGCGCGAATCGTCGTGAACGCGGTCGCCGCGCACCCGATGCGGCTGCACGCCGTCGAAGCCGCGGTCGCCGGAAAGGCGCAGAACGAAGCGACCGCCGCGATGGCAGGAGATTTGGCGATACAGGGGAACCAGCCGCTGGCGCACAACGCCTACAAGATTCCCTTGATGCGTAACCTGGTGAAGCGAGCCCTCCGGGCGGAGGCCACATCATGAACTGGCTGGTCAGAACGGGTGTCAACCCCTGGGGCGAAGACATTCTGACGCACGCGCAGTGGAATCTCTTCTACGCGGCGCTCGGATTCGGTGTGGTGTTCATGCTGGCCCATACGCTGTACGTGGCGTTCTGGCCGAAACCGGCAGGCGGCCACACGGCAGCGATTGATCCCGCGCTGGCGGCGCGAGTGCCGGCCAAGGTGAAACGCCATTCGCTTGCGGCCCGCATGTTCCATTGGATCATGGCGGCGTCGATGCTGACGCTGCTCGTCACCTCGTTCGGCCCCATCCTCGGATGGCAGTTCGACTGGGTGCAGATTCACTGGATGGCCGGCATCGCTCTGACGATCTCGATCATCTATCACATCATTCACGCGACCTTCTGGCTCGACTTCTGGTCGATCTGGCTGAACAAGGAAGATGTGAACGAAGCGACGACGCGGTTCAAGCGCGCCATCGGCGGCAACGCCCCGGCGCCGCGCAAGGCGGCGAAATATCCGTGGGACAACAAGATGTACCACACAGCCATCGTGCTGTCCGCGCTGGCTGTGGTGCCGACCGGGCTCTTCATGATGGTCCGCGTCCGCAACCCGCTGTTCTCACGCAACCCGTACCTGTTCAGCGATGCGACCTGGGGCCTGATGTACGTGATGCATGGCCTGTCGGGCATCGGGCTTGTCGGCCTGACGATCGCGCACATCTACTTTGCGATTCGCCCTGAGAAGATCTGGATTACGAAGGGAATGGTCTTCGGCGACGTCACGAGAGAAGATTTCCTCAAGCATCACGATCCGCAGCGCTGGGTCGTGGAAGGCTCGGCGCCGCCAAAAGCCTATAGACTTCGCATGTCCCAACGCGAAGACGCAGGGACGCAGAGATTCTTTTAAAAAGAATCCTTTGCGCCTTTGCGTCTCTGCGTTGAGATACACAAAGAACTCACACATGAAAAATGAACTGAAGGATCGGTGCTCGCGCATCGAGGAGGCGTACGAGTTCATGCTCGCGTACGCCGCGCAGGGTCTCCGGACCGAGCCTGGAAGCGGAGCGGGATCTCAGATACGCGCCATGCTCACCGTGTGCAACAACTCGCTGACCGGCCTCGCCGATCTGTTCACCGGGATCGTCCGCGCGGAGAAGCTCGAGCCGGCATCGGCGTACGAAAACTTCATCGCGGTCCTCGATCGCGACGCGAAGGACGCGCAGGCAGGCGTTCAGCTCGCGCTGGCGCAGCCGTCAATCAGCTCACAGATGATCGACAACCTCAACGCGTCGATTCACCTGCGAGCGCTGCTCACCGATTTGTTCCTGATTGATGAGATCGTGCGGCCGGACGCCGTCGAGTCCGCCTCGGCGAACGCGCCGACTGAGTAGCAACAAAAACGAAAACAGGAGATCAGGACGGATTCTCCTGACTTTTGCGTATTTCGTTTCACGGTCAACTGTATTTCCCCAAGATCCGTCCGCCCGCTTTTGATCTCGACAGGCCGCACCACAGGCGCCGCTCCGGCGTAAATCGTCAAGTTGTATTGACCAGGAAGGACGTTGCCGAGATTGAAGCGGCCGTCGGCGGCTGTCGTCGCCGTGTACGGCGAGGCCGTCACGAAGATGCTCGCGCGCATCGTCGAATGAATGTCGCAGGTCACGTTGTAATACCCTGGCTGGAACTTGTGCTCGTACTTTCCGAAGGCAAGCGTCGCCACGTTGAACACGGGTTCCTGTGACGCCGCGTTCGCGACGCGGACGTTGTGGAGCACGTCTTCGCTGTTGCGGAACTGCACGGGCTGGCCCGCCTGGGCGACGAGAAACGCCGGCAGAAACTCGTAGCCGGCCTGGTCCATGATGGCGGGTGCGTCTGTGACCGGCACTTCCACCCCGGCCTGCGGCTCGAGCACGATCAACGTTCCCGCCGGCGCCAGCGCCGGTGCAAGTTTTCCGGTGACGGCAGCTGTGCCATCTTTCGCGCCCTCGCTTGTGCTGCCACCGGCGCGATCGTTCGTAGTGCTGACCTTTAGGTCAGCGCGTTGCCCCAGGGTCAGCCTTTCCCGCGCTCTCACCGCCGCCGCAACCGCACGCCGCCATCGCTACAACCGCAATCGCCGCCAATCGATACGCCATCGCGTCCTATAATAATTCCGTTCGCATGCGCGCTCTTCAACTTGCCGCCGCTGTACTTCTGCTGACGACATCGACCCTCGCCGACCAGCGCGGTTCCAGCCTTCGCTCTCCGGAGTCGCAAGGAGCTACGGCCAGGCAGGCGAAACCGGCCCCGCCAAAGCCAGCCACGCCGCAGTTTTTCACGACGCCGCTGACGCTCGACCAGATGCGCAACAAGCAGGCTGTTGTGGAGACCGATTTTGGCGACATCGTCATCGATCTCCTCCCAGAAGCGGCGCCGAATCACGTCGGCTACTTCATCAAGAACGCGCAGGATGGGACATACGCCGGGACGACGTTCCATCGGGTGGTGAAGCAGGGCATCGTGCAGGGCGGCGATCCGCTGTCGAAGGACCCTTCCAAGATCGATGCCTATGGCACCGGTGGCCTCGGCGTGCTTCGAGCCGAGCGGAATGCAGAGAAGAATACGCGCGGGGCCGTTTCGGCCGTCGTGGGCGGCGGTAACCCCGACAGTGGCGGCACTCAGTTTTTTATCTGCGTCGCCGACCAGCCAGGGCTGGACGGCACGTACGATGTGTTCGGCCGCGTGAGCGAGGGCATTCTGATCGCGCAGAAGATCTCTGAGGTGACAGCAGACGAAAAGGGGCGGCCGTCCGAGCGCGTCGCCATCCGCTCGGTGACGATTCGCGACAAGCCCGCTGCCAGACCGGAGGCGTTTTCAACGGAAAGCGCCGCGGAGCTGAGCGCCTACCGCGCGGTACTCGAGACCAGCATGGGCGCGATCACGCTCGAGTTCTCTGCGGACAAGGCGCCGGAACACGTCCGCAATTTTCTGCGGCTGGCACAAGCCGGCGTCTACAGCGGCATGGGCGTTCACCGCGTGGCGAAAGGGTTCGTCATCCAGACCGGGTATCTGCCGTCGCGAAGCCAGCCGCTGTCGGAGCCGCAACAGCGGCTCGTCCGCAACCTGCAGCCCGAGTTCAACGACACGCCGCACGTGAAGGGAACCGTCTCGATGGCGCGCGGCGACGATCCCGCCAGCGCGGACACGTCATTCTTCATCGTGCTCGGTCCGAGTCCTGTTCTCGACGGGAAATACACGGCGTTCGGGCGCGTTGTCGACGGACTGCCGGTCGTCGAGGCCATCGAGCAGGCGCCTGTGAACGGCGAGGCGCCCGTCACGCGAATCGAAATCAAGAGCGTCCGCGTAGAAAAGCGATAGCTGCACGTCTTCAACGCAGAGACGCCGACCGTCGTTCATGCCGCAACGGAACTGACGCCGCCCGCAGAGAGATCGCAGGATTCTCCTAATCTTCTGACCTCCTGTTAGAATGAGCAGCTGGTTTACTGAATTTCTCTGCGGCTCTGCGCCTCTGCGTTGAGACAGAAAAGCATTCAAAAAATAGATGCCTCAATTTATTTACACGATGAAAGGCCTGGGAAAGGTCTATCCGCCCGATTCCCAGGTGCTGAAAGATATCTGGCTGTCGTTTCTGCCCGGCGCGAAGATCGGCGTTCTCGGCTTGAACGGATCCGGCAAGAGCACGTTGCTGAAGATCATGGCCGGCGTCGAGCGTAACTTCGGCGGCGAAGCGTTCCCGGCCGACGGCATCACCACCGGCTATCTCCAGCAGGAGCCGCAGCTCGATCCGTCGAAAACCGTGAAGGACGTCGTCGAGGAAGGCGTTGCCGAGACGCGCGCCCTGTTGCAGCGCTTCGACGAGATCAACGAAAAGTTCGCGCAGGATCTCTCCCCAGAGGAAATGGACAAAGTCCTCGCAGAGCAGGCGCGTGTCCAGGACAGGATCGATGCGGCCGGCGCCTGGGAGCTCGATTCGAAACTGGACCTGGCCATGGAGGCGCTGCGCCTTCCGCCTCCGGATGTCGAGGTGAAGACGCTATCGGGCGGAGAGCGCCGCCGTGTCGCGCTCTGCCGCCTCCTCTTGCAGTCTCCGGATTTACTGCTTCTCGACGAGCCGACGAACCACCTCGACGCCGAGTCGGTCGCGTGGCTCGAGCGGTTCCTGAAGGATTACCAGGGCACGGTCGTCGCCGTCACCCACGACCGCTATTTTCTCGATAACGTCGCCGGATGGATTCTCGAGCTCGATCGCGGCTCCGGTATTCCATGGGAGGGCAACTACTCGTCGTGGCTGGACCAGAAGCAGAAGCGCCTGCAGCTGGAAGAGAAAACCGAATCCAAGCGTCAGCGGACGCTTGCCCGCGAGCTCGAGTGGGTCCGCATGGCGCCGAGGGCGCGGCAGGCCAAGGGCAAGGCGCGGCTGAAGGCATACGAAGAGCTGCTCGGCCAGGACACAGCCAAGCAGATTGAGAACGTCGAAATCTACATCCAGCCCGGTCCGCGGCTTGGCGACGTCGTGGTCGAGGCGCGCAACCTTCGCAAGGCCTACGGCGACAAGCTGCTGATCGACGATCTGAACTTCACGCTGCCGCGGGGCGGCATCGTCGGCGTGATCGGACCGAACGGCGCCGGCAAGACGACGCTCTTCCGCATGATGACGGGCCAGGAAAAGCCGGATGACGGGACGCTTCGACTGGGCGAGACCGTCAAGCTGGGCTACGTCGATCAGAGCCGCGACTCGTTGAGCCCGAACAAGACGGTCCACGACGAAATCAGCGGCGGCGAGGAAGAGATCACGCTTGGAAAGCGCACGGTGCCGTCGCGCGCGTACGTGTCCTGGTTCAACTTCAAGGGGCGCGATCAGCAGCGCCTCGTTGGCGAGCTGTCGGGAGGCGAGCGCAACCGCGTTCACCTGGCCAAGCTGCTGCGCAACGGCAGCAACGTGCTGCTTCTCGACGAGCCGACCAACGATCTCGACGTCGACACGCTGCGGGCGCTCGAAGAGGCCTTACTGCAGTTTGCGGGCTGTGTCGTCGTCATCAGCCACGACCGGTGGTTCCTCGACCGCATCGCGACGCACATGCTGGCATTCGAGGGCGAAAGCCAGGTGGTCTGGTTCGAGGGAAATTACCAGGATTACGAAGCCGACCGGCACCGTCGCCTGGGGACTGCCGCCGACCAGCCCCATCGCATCAAGTATAGGAAGCTGACGCGGTGACAGGCTTCGGACTTCGGAGCTTCGGACGTCCGGAGTCTGGAGCCTGAGGCCTGAACCCCGAAACTTTGCGTCTAAGGAGCGAGTGGCCGAGACAAAGAAGCGCAAGACGAACATCGCGAACGCCTGGGCAGAAGCCCGGGAGCTGGTGTGGGCCCATCGGGGCCGGCTCGCCCTCGGCCTGGTCCTGATGCTCGTCAACCGCCTGGCCGGCCTCGTCCTTCCCGCCAGCTCCAAGTTTCTCGTTGACGATGTCATCGGCCGCGGCCGCGCGGAATTGCTCGTGCCGCTGGCGCTGGCTGCCGGCGCCGCGACCATCGTTGACGCCGCGACGGCGTTTGCGCTGTCGCAGGTGCTCGGGGTTGCCGCGCAGCGCGCCATCGCCAACATGCGGATGAGCCTGCAGCGGCACATCACCCGGCTGCCGACGAGTTACTTCGATTCGACCCAGACCGGCGTCTTGATTTCGCGCGTCATGAACGACGCCGACGGAATCAGGAACCTCGTTGGCTCCGGGCTGGTGCAACTGGTCGGTGGTCTGGTGACGGCCGTCATTGCGCTGGCCGTGCTGTTCTACCTCAACTGGCAGCTCACGCTGATCAGCATCGTCGTGCTCGCCGTGTTTGCGGCCGGAATGATCGTCGCGTTCGGCAAGCTCCGTCCGCTCTTTCGCGCTCGAGGAAAAATCACGGCAGAAATTTCCGGCCGCCTCGCCGAGTCATTCGGAGGCATCCGCATCGTCAAGGCGTACATCGCGGAAGAGCGCGAAGATCGCGTGTTCGAAACCGGCGTGATGAGCCTGTTCGCGAACGTCCGGAAAACGCTGACGGGCATTTCCGCCGTGACGTCTTTCGGCGGGGTCGTCATCGGCGCGATCGGCGTCGTGATGATGGTCGTCGGCGGCCGCGCGATTCTCGCCGGAACGATGACGCTTGGCGATTTCATCATGTACATCTTCTTCGTCGGCATGCTGGCGGCGCCGCTCATCCAGATGTCGTCCATCGGCACGCAGTTGTCCGAAGCGCTCGCGGGCCTCGATCGGATCCGCGAGATCAAGGCGATGGCGACCGAGGACGATGAGGACGCGGCGCGCGAGCCGCTCGGCGCGCTCGATGGCCAGGTCGAGTTCGACCGCGTGTCGTTCGAGTACGACGCGGGTGTGCCCGTCCTGAAGAACGTATCGCTTGTCGCTCCCGCCGGCACCACAACCGCGCTGGTCGGGTCGAGCGGCTCTGGAAAAAGCACGCTGATCAGTCTCATCATGGCCTTCAACCATCCACTCGCTGGACGAGTGCTCGTGGATGGCCGCGATCTCGCCGGCGTGCGGCTGCGCGACTACCGCGCGCAGCTCGGCGTCGTGCTGCAGGACAACTTCATGTTCGACGGCACGGTGGCCGAAAACATCCGCTTTTCCCGCCCGAATGCGACGATGGAGCAGGTGAGGGCGGTCAGCCGCATCGCCCATTGCGACGAGTTCGTCGAGCGGTTTCCGAACGGGTACGACACCGTGATCGGCGAGCGCGGCGTGAAGCTCTCGGGCGGGCAGCGGCAGCGCGTCGCGATCGCCCGGGCAATTCTGGCGGATCCGCGCGTGCTGATACTCGACGAAGCCACGTCCAGTCTCGACAGCGAAAGCGAGGCGCTCATCCAGGACGGCCTGCACGCGCTCAGGAGAGGACGCACGACGTTCGTCATCGCCCATCGCCTCTCGACCATCCGAAGCGCCGACCAGATTCTCGTGCTGGAGGCTGGGGAGATCGTCGAGCGCGGCACGCATGAAGAGCTGCTGACGGCCAACGGCGCGATATAGGCAGTTGTACGACAAGCAATATAAGATCGAGAAAGATCGATTCGTGAATCCTGGCGAGGATTTCACGCCGGATCTGCCCAAGGCGGTGGCTGCGCCCGCAGGCGGCCGGCAGTCGGCATTGTGAGATGTCTATGAACAGAAAGACCCTTCTGGGCGCGCTCCTGATCCTGGCTTTGGCGGTCGGCGGGTTTCTGGCCGTTCGCTACGCGCGCCGGGTGAGTGATCAGATCACGTCGTCGACCGACGGCAACGCCGCGACAGGGAAGCCTCGCGTCCGCTTCGTGAAGAACCCGCGGCAGGTTCCCGATCTCACGATGACGACGCTCGACGGCAAGACGATCTCGACCAAGGACCTCGCGGGAAAGGTCGTGATTTTCAACTTCTGGGCCACCTGGTGCGCGCCGTGCCGTGCCGAGATTCCCGATCTCGTCAAGCTGCAGGATCAATACAAGGATCAGCTGGTGATCATCGGTGTGCTCTCCGAGGACGATCCCGGTCCTCACGTGTCGCGGTTCGCCGCCGACTACAAGATCAATTACCCAATCGTGCCGGAGACCAAAGAGCTGGCGGCGGTATTTACAGGCATTTACGCCCTGCCCACGACGTTCATGGTGGGACCCGATCTGAAAGTGATGCAGAAGCACATCGGGCAGATTCGCCCGTCGCAGATCGAGCTCGAGGCGCGGGTTCTCGCCAAGCTTCCCGTCGATGCGGAGGTCGAGTACGAGCCGGACAACAAGGAAGCGGTCCTCGCCAGCAATGCGCGCGCGACCGAGATTCCTGGTGTCGACCTCGCGGCGCTGACGCCCGAGCAGAAGACGACAGCGCTGAACCGGCTGAATGACGAGAAGTGCGACTGCGGCTGCGGCCTGACCATCGCGCAGTGCCGCATCAACGACTCGACGTGCGCGGTCAGCCCGAAGCTCGCGGCGGAGATCGTGGCTGAGGTGACGGCGGGCAAGTAAGAGTTCATCGCTGCACGAGCAGCAGCTTCAGTTTCTTTTTCTTCGTCGCCTCTGTCGGGTTCGCCGTCGCACCCGCCAGCCACCGCTCGACTTGCTCCACCGACAGAGATATGCCTCGCCGACGGCTCGCGAACCTCCACCTCGAGCTTGGTCCCGGGCCCAATCCGCTCGATCCACGGATCCTGATTCAATCGCCGGATCCCCTGCACCGCCGCCTCGTAGAGTGATTCCGCTTCGACGTCAGCCGTGTGCCTGATGCCGCGGACGTCCGTAAAGGAGACGGCGCACTGTTTCAGCGCCATCCCAAGAAGCTATCACAGAGTTCGCTTTTGTTTCGCCTGATTTCAATCTGGACACTTCGGAACAACGGCACTATGTTTGGCTGCATGAAACTGACGTTGCCTTTGCTGTTTGCGCTTTGCACCAGTCCCGTTCTGGCTCAGTCGAAGCCGGAGGTCATCTATTGGCCTGCGGCCAAACTCGGAGGGTATTCCGCGACCCTCAAGGGCCGGCAGACGGAGAAGAAGACGACGAGCGCGTCGGAGATCCTCTCGGATCTCGGAAACCACAAGTTCGAGATTCTGCGGCGCGATGGGAGCGGTGCGGGCGAGCTGCATCAGAACTGGACCGATGTCTTCGTCGTTCAAGGCGGGGAAGCCACCATTCTGTATGGCGGGAGCATCGAGGACGCAAAGGACACCGGCAACGGAGAAATCAGAGGTCCTCGACACGTGGGCGGCACGTCGCAGAAAGTGGCGGCCGGAGACGTGCTGGTCATGCCTCCCGGCATCGCCCATCAGACGATTGTCGAGCCAGGCAAGTCGTTCTTCGTGCTTATCGTGAAGGTTCAGCGCTAGCGACGGCCTCGCTGACGACCGGCAGATAAATCGTAAACGTCGCGCCGCGTCCAAGGTCGCTCCGCACGTCGATGGCGCCTCCGAGACCAGTCACGATGCTGTAGACGATCGACAGCCCGAGCCCGGTTCCCTGATCAGCAGGCTTCGTCGTGAAGAACGGCTCGAACAGATGCCGTTGCACTTCAGGTGGGATGCCGTAGCCCGTGTCCGACACGCTCAGACCGGCGTACTCACCCGGCATGATACCCAGTGTGGGAGCCAGGGGTTCGCCGATCGCCACCACCTTCATATCGATCGCGGCCGTCCCTCCGTCGGCATGGCGTCGCGAGCATTGACCACCAGGTTGAGAACGATTTGGTTCAAGGCGGTTTCGTCGGCCCGCACGAGAATCGTCGGCTGCGCTGACGTCACGCTAATCTGAATCTTGTCGAGCACGAGCCGGCGGAGCATGGGCTCCATGCCCGTGACGGCCGTCACCAGGTCGACCACAGTTGCCGCGGCGCCGTGCGGACGGCTGAATGCGAGAAGACGCTTGGTCAGCGCGGCCCCGCGATCGGCGGCGCGCTTGATCGCCTCTGCTTCAACCCACTTCGGATCGTCGGGCTCGAGCATGATCGACAACAGGTCGGCCGAGCCGAGAATCGCCGTCAGCACGTTGTTGAAATCGTGTGCGACGCCGCCGGCCAGCCGGCCGATGGCGTCCATCTTCTGCGCCTGCCGCAGCTGGTGCTCGAGCGCGAGCCGTGCGGTGATATCGCGCGCGATCGCCTGCACGCCAACCGGCGTGCCGCGTTCCTCGATAATCTGAACGCTCTGTCCGAGCCAGATCTCGCTGCCATCTTTCGCCACCGCGGGAAACTCGAAATATGTGGAGCGGATCGACTGGGACCGCTGCCGCGAGTAGAACTCCAGCGCGCGGTTGCGATAGTCCTTTCGAATGAGCGCGACGAAGTGCCGGCCAAGCAGCTCCTGCTCGGTGTATTCATCAGTCGTGTCGCCGTCGGATTGACGAAGGTGAATCGCCCTTCGAGATCGCAGTTGTAGATGATGTCGGTGGCCTGCTCGGTGAGCTGCCGGTAGCGGGCCTCGCCTTCTCGAAGCGCTTCGGCGGCGCGCCGGCTTTCGGTGACATCGTGATAGTTGACGATGATGCCGCGAATGCTCGGGTCGTCGAGGCGGTTCACGCCGACGCTCTCGATGTGCCGCCATGAGCCGTCCGAATGCCTGAGCCTGAACGCGTTCTGCACCGGCACGCCAGGGTTCTCGAGACGTGTCCCGAAGTTCGCCTTGAACCGCAGCACGTCTTCGTCGTGCACCCACCGGAAGACATTTGCGCCGATGACGTCCGCGATGGGCAGGCCGAGCATGCGGGCGGTCGCTGGATTGGCGTAGAGGACGGTGCCGGCCTCGTCGAGCAGGGCAATGGCATCCGAACTGTGCTCGATGAGAGCGGTCGCGAGCTGCGAGGCCTTCCTGGGGCGGCGAGGACTCATTCGGTCCGCTATTTTCCGGCGACTCGGACCATCTCACTGACGGTTGTGGTGCCGTTGAGCACTTTCTCGATGGCCGCTTCGCGCAGCGTTCGCATGCCGGCTTCGCGCCCCGCATCGAACAGCCTGACGCTGTCGGCCTGCTCGGAAATCAGGCGTCGGATGGCGTCGGTGATGGGCAGAATCTCGAAGATGCCGTCGCGGCCGCTGTACCCGGTCTGCCGGCAATGCAGGCAGCCGCGTCCTTTCTTGAGCGTGCGGGACGCCAGTTGTTCGAACGGCATGTTCAGCGCGAGAGATTCTTCGTAGGTCGGTTCGTATTCCTCGGCGCAGTGCGTGCAGATCACGCGCACGAGCCGCTGCGCCAGTATGCCAAGCACTGTCGAGCTTATCAGGAAACCCGGCACCTTGAGATCGAGCAGGCGCGTAATGGAAGACGGCGCGTCGTTCGTGTGCAGCGTCGACAGCACGAGGTGGCCGGTCAACGCGGCCTGCACCGCATATTCGGCGGTCTCCGTGTCGCGGATTTCGCCGACCATGATGATGTCGGGATCCTGCCGGAGCACCGTGCGCAGCGCGTTGGCGAACGTCACGTCGATCTGAGGGCGGACTGCCACCTGATTGAACTCGTCGTGGACCATTTCGATCGGGTCCTCGATCGTCACGATGTTGACTTCGGGCTTCGCGAGGAACTTCAGCGCCGAATACAGCGTCGTCGTCTTGCCGCTGCCGGTCGGGCCCGTCACGAGAATGATGCCGGTCGTTCTCGACAGGAAATTGAAGAACAGCGGAAGCTCGGCCTCTGAAAACCCGAGCTGGGTGACCTGCTTCAGCAGGATGTCGGGATCGAAAATCCTGAGGACGGCTTTTTCTCCGAACGCCGTCGGCATCGTCGAGACGCGGAGCTCGATCTCGCGGCCGCCCTGCTCGCGCTTGATGCGCCCGTCCTGGGGCCGGCGTTTTTCGGCGAGATTGCACCCCGACAGCAGCTTGATGCGCGAGACGATGGCCTGGTAGACCATGCGGGGGATGAGATGCACCTCGTGAAGCACGCCGTCGATGCGCAGCCGCACGAGCGTCGCGTCGCGCTTCGGCTCGAAATGAATGTCCGACGCGCGCTGCTCGAACGCATAGCTCAGGATATGATCCAGCGCCGAGATGACGGGCGCCGCGGCGGGATCGAGCTCTTCGGTCTCGGCCGATAGAAACTCCTGATTGCCCAGATCGACGGACAGCCAGCTCGACGTCAGTTGTTTCTCCGCCGACTTGAGGCTCGTCTTCAGACCGTAGAATGCGCGGTTCAACGCGTCGACGTCGCTCCGGGTCGCGACAACGCGCTCGACATCCAGGCCGGTGACGCTGCGAATGTCGTCGAGCGGAAACGGCGCCAGCGGATCGTGGACGGCGACGGTCAGGGTGGTCGCGTTCTTCGAGATCGCGATGAGGCCGTGGCGCCGCGCGAACGGGCCCGGACAACGCGGTGGTGACGACATCGAGATCGAGGTCGAGGGGATTGATCTTGACGAACCGGAGTCCCGAATAGCGCGCGAGCGCTTCTGCAATCTGCACCTCGGTGGCGAGGCCCAGGCTGACGATGGCATGTTCGACAGGTGTGCCCTTGAGCTTGGCGGTGCGCCGGATCGCTTCGATCTGATCGGGCGTCAGCAATTTGCAGAAGACCAGCACCTGAAGGACGTCGGTGCCGTCTGACGGACGTCCCGCGAATGTTGACGGCCCGCGTTTACGGTGTTGAGGAAGCGGCGGCGAGCACGGGTTTCGAGGGGTTCACGCGTTCATCTTATCGGAGCATCAGTGGTCTACCGTTACAAGCCGGAGGTCCTCCAGTTGCTGGCGAGGCACGGCGTCGTGCCAAAGCCGACGACGCCGCCTGCCACAGCGCGCGCGGTCGTCAACGACATCTACCGTTATGAGCTGCGGCTGTTGCGCGATCGGTACCTGGTGGGAGAGTTCTCGAAGGAGGCGTACTACGACAAGGTCGTCGAGATCAGGAACCGCTATCCCGTTATGGCGATACTGACGCGGTTCTGGACCCTTCCAGAATTGGAAGATGGGTAGATTGGAAGATTGTCAGACTACGAAACGCAACGAAGAGGTCAGTACAACCCGAGCGAGAGTTTGGCGGCCTCAGACATTTTCTCGCGCGTCCACGGCGGGTCCCATACGATCTTCACCTTCACCTCGTTGACGCCGGCCACTTCGCGGATGCGGCGCTCGACCTCGATCGGGATCGTTTGTGCGGCGGGGCACGCCGGCGCCGTCAGCGTCATCCGCACCTGCACGTTCGAGTTGGTGTCGACCTCGAGGGCGTACACCAGACCCAGCTCGTAGATGTTCACCGGAATTTCCGGGTCGAATACCTTCGAGACCGCCTCGACGAGGGCGGGCTGAAACTTCAAGGTGTTGAGCGGGTCAGGACTGAACGCGCCTTCGGCGGGAGCCGGCGCGGCCTCGGGAGCCTGAGACGGGGCCGGCACATCGGCGAGCGGGACAATGCGGTCGCTCATGGCGCGTTACTCGGTGGATACGACTTCGTGCTCGGCCTTCATGGCAGCCTTCATCGTGTGCCATGCGAGGCTCGCGCACTTCACGCGCATCGGATACTCGCGGACACCGGACAGCACGGCGAGCTTGCCGAGCGCGTCCATCTCGACGTCGGAGGTGGCCGGCGCGGTCAGCATCGTGTGAAACTTCTCGAAGAAGGCGTCAGCCTCGCGCAGCGTTTTGCCCTTCAGCTCGTCCGTCATCATCGAGGCCGAAGCCTTGGAGATGGCGCACCCGGTGCCCTGAAAGGCCAAATCCTTGATCGTGTCCCCCTCGACGTACAGGAACACGGTGATCTTGTCGCCGCACAGCGGGTTGTAGCCCTCCGCCTTGCGGTTGACCGGATCCGGCACGCGGAAGTTCCGCGGCCGCTTGTTGTGATCGAGGATCACTTCCTGGTACAGGTCTCGTAGGTCCATCTTTAGTCGCGGGGCCCCTCGCCCCGCTCCTTTCGCGACGCTCAAATCCTCAGGCGAAAATCTCGCGGACGCGGGCGAGAGCGCCGACGAGCGCGTCGATTTCCTCTTTCGTATTGTACAGCGCCAGCGACGCACGGGCGGTAGCCGGCACGCCCAGGCGTTCCATCAGCGGCTGCGTGCAGTGGTGGCCCGTCCTGATGGCGACCCCCTGCTGGTCGAGGATCGTGCCGATGTCGTGCGGATGGACATCCTCCATCACGAACGACAGGATGCTCGCTTTTTTAGACGCAGTGCCGATCAATCGGATCCCGGGGACGGCGCTCAGCGCCTTCGTGCCGTACGCCAGCAGCTCGTCCTCGTAGGCCTGCATCGCCGCGATGTCGATGCCTTTCAGATAGTCGATCGCCGCGCCGAGACCGACCGACCCGGCGATGTTCGGTGTGCCGGCCTCGAACTTGTTCGGCACGACGTTGTACGTGGTCCGCGCGAACGACACCGCGCTGATCATGTCGCCGCCGCCCTGATACGGCGGCATCTTCTCGAGGAGCGGAAGCCGGCCCCAGAGCACGCCGATGCCCGTCGGTCCGAACAGCTTATGACCCGACATCGCATAGAAATCGCAGCCGAGCGCCTGCACGTCGACCGGCATGTGCGCGACGGCCTGCGCCCCGTCAACGAGCACGGGGATGCCGCGCGCATGCGCCTTTTCGACGATCGCGGCGATCGGATTGATGGTGCCGAGCGAATTCGAGACGTGGACGACAGCGACCATCCTGGTGCGATCGGTCAGGAGGCTGTCGAGCAGATCCATCCGCAGCTCGCCCGAGTCGGTGATCGGAATCACCTTGAGCTGCGCGCCCTTCTCCTCGCAGATGAGCTGCCACGGGACGATGTTCGAGTGGTGCTCCATCTCGGTGACGAGCACTTCGTCGCCCTTGCCGATGTTGGCGCGGCCGAACGTCTGAGCGACCAGGTTGATGGCCTCGGTCGTGCCGCGCACGAAGATGACTTCGCGCGCGTCCGGCGCGTTCAGGAACGTCTGAACCTTGACGCGGGCCTCTTCATAGGCGCGTGTCGCGCGCTCGCTGAGCAGGTGTACGCCGCGATGGATGTTCGCGTTGTCTTCGGCATAGCTGCGCACCATCGCATCGATGACGGCCTGCGGCTTTTGAGTCGTGGCGGCGTTGTCCAGGTAGACGAGCGGCTTGCCGTGGATCTTCTGGTTCAGGATAGGGAAGTCCTGCCGGATTCTCTGAACGTCGAAGGCCGACGCGACGCCGGCTCCCTGCGCGTGGCGAACGGCTGTGTTACTCGACATGGGGCAGACGGGCCGTCAGGATGCCTTCGAGATATGCGCGAACCGGCTCGATCTTGACGCGGTTCAGGATGTCGCCGGCGAACGCGTGCACGAGCATGGCGCGCGATTCGGCGACGCCAAGCCCGCGCGACCTCAGGTAGAACATCGCCGCGTCATCGAGCTGGCCGATCGCCGCGCCGTGCGTGCACTTGACGTCGTTGGCGAAAATCTCGAGCTCGGGCTTCGAGTTGACGTTCGCGTCGTCGGACAACAGCAGCGCTTTGTTGGTCTGCTTGGCGTCGGTCTTCTGCGCGTCCGGGCGCACGATGATCTTGCCGTTGAAGACCGCGCGCGCCTGATCCGCGAGGATGCCCTTGTACACCTCGTGGCTGCCGCAATGCGGCATCGCGTGGTCGATGGTCGTGTGGTTGTCGATCAGCTGAGCGCCGCGCCCGACGTAGAGGCCGTTCAGCGTGCAGTCGACGCCTTCGCCGTCGAGCGTGGCGATGACGTCGTTCCGGACGAGGCGGCCGCCGAACGTCAGCGAGTGCGACGAGAACGTGCCGCCGCGAGCGGCGTGCAGAAACATGCTGGCGATGTGGAATGCGTCCGCGGCCTCTTCCTGCAGCTTGTAGTGATCCACCACGGCGTTGACGCCGAGCCAGACCTCTCCGACGGCGTTCGTGAACGCGGCGCCCTGACCTACATAGCGTTCGAGCACGGTCGCCTGTGACGCCTCGCCGGCCACAATCAGCAGACGTGGATGAGACATCGATCCGCCGTTCTCGGATACCGAGGCAAAGGTAATTTCGATTGGCTGCTCGATGACGCTGCGCGCGGGAATCACGACCACGATGCCGTCGCGGAGGAACGCGGTATTGAGCGATGTGAAGGCGCTCGTCTGTGTCAGAGACAGCTTGGCGAGGTACGGTTCGAGCAGCGACGGCTGTGAGGCGAGCGTCGCCTCGATCCCGAGAATCTGCACGCCCTTCGGCAGTCTGTCGAGATTCGACGATAACTGCGGCGCAAACCGGCCGTTGACGCACACGGCGTGGGCAATCGGAGCGCTGAGCGGCCGTGCCTGCGGGGCTGCCTGCTCGGCGCCGTCAGTGGCGAGGGCAAAAGTGCGCTCGGCGATCGGCTCAACGCTGGTGAACCGCCACTGTTCGATCTTCGTGGTCGGAAAGCCGAGACGCTCGAACTGAGCGATCGCGCTCTCGCGGGCCTGCGCGACCCAGCGGGGCTGCGGCGGACCTTGTTCGAGCGAGCGCCGGTACTCGGCGAGGTAATGCGCGAGACGCGGGCTGGTGTGTTTTTCCTGTTCGACGAGTTGTGCCATCGGTTGCTTCGCGCCCTCGTGTCTTGGTGCCTTCGTGTCTTCGTGTCTTCGTGGTTACATTAACTGGGGCTCGGCTTCGATCCAGCCATAGCCTTTTTCCTCGAGGTGCAGCGCCAGCTCCTTGCCGCCGGACCGGACGATCTTGCCGTCCTGGAGTACGTGGACGACATCGGGCTCGATGTAGTTCAGCAGCCGCTGATAGTGGGTGATGACGACGATCGCGCGATCGGGCGAGCGCATCTCGTTCACCCCTTCGGCGACCGCTTTGAGCGCGTCGATATCCAGGCCCGAATCGGTTTCGTCGAGCACCGCGAGCTTGGGCTCGAGCACGGCCATCTGGAATATCTCGTTGCGCTTCTTTTCGCCGCCGGAGAATCCCTCGTTCACCGGCCGGTTCAACAGCGAGGGATCGAGGTGCAGGATCTTGGCCTTCTCTTTGACCAGCGCCATGAACTCCATGGCGTCGAGCTCGGGAAGGCCGCGATGCTTGCGCTGCGCGTTGATGGCTGCCTTCAGGAAGTAGGCGTTGTTTACTCCG
This sequence comes from Vicinamibacterales bacterium, assembly GCA_963802345.1. Classification (GTDB taxonomy): domain Bacteria; phylum Acidobacteriota; class Vicinamibacteria; order Vicinamibacterales; family JAMQPK01; genus JAMQPK01. The sequence continues at coordinate 120,952 of CAWDIK010000017.1, read as the reverse complement.
GGAATTTCGACGGGGTACTGAAAAGCCATGAATACGCCTTCGCGGGCACGGTCTTCCGGTGCGAGCTCGAGAAGGTCCTTGCCCTCGAACGTCACGCTGCCGCCAGTCACTTCGATTTCGGGGTGGCCGGCCAGCGCGCGCGCGAGCGTGCTCTTGCCCGAGCCGTTCGGTCCCATGATGGCGTGGACCTCGCCCTTGCTCACCTTCAAATTGATGCCGCGCAGAATGTCTTTGGTGCCGCCGCGGACCTGCAGATTCTTGACTTCCAGCATTCGTGACCTCGAAACGGGCCGCGCCCGTTTTATCCGACAGAGCCTTCCAGGCTGACGCTCAGCAGCTTCTGCGCTTCCACCGCGAACTCCATTGGCAGCTCGCGGAAGACCTCCTTGCAGAAACCGTTGACGATCATGTTGACCGCGTCCTCGGCCGAGAGGCCGCGCTGACGCAGGTAGAAAATCTGGTCTTCGCCGATTTTGGAAGTGGACGCCTCGTGCTCGACCTTCGCGCTGGTGTTGCCGATTTCAAGGTACGGGAAGGTGTGCGCTCCGCACTTGTCGCCAATCAGCAGCGAGTCGCACTGCGAATAGTTGCGCGCGCCTTCCGCCTTTTTGGCAATCTTCACCTGGCCCCGGTACGTGTTCTGACCCTTGCCGGCCGAGATGCCCTTCGAGACAATCGTGCTCCTGGTGTTCTTGCCCATGTGAATCATCTTCGTGCCGGTATCCGCCTGCTGCATGTTGTTGGTCGTGGCGACAGAGTAGAACTCGCCGACCGAGTTGTCGCCCTGCAGGATGCAGCTCGGATACTTCCAGGTAATCGCCGAGCCGGTCTCGACCTGCGTCCAGGTGATTTTCGAGTTCACGCCGATGCAATGACCGCGCTTGGTGACGAAGTTGTAGATGCCGCCCTTGCCGTCCTTGTCGCCGGGATACCAGTTCTGAATCGTGGAGTACTTGATCGTGGCGTTGTCCAGCGCAACGAGCTCGACGACCGCCGCGTGCAACTGGTGCTCGTCGCGCATGGGGGCCGTGCACCCTTCGAGGTAGCTGACATACGCGCCCTCTTCGGCCACGATGAGCGTGCGCTCGAACTGCCCGGAACCCTTCGCGTTGATGCGGAAGTAGGTGGACAGCTCCATCGGGCACCGGACGCCCTTCGGGATGTAGGCGAACGAGCCGTCGGAAAACACGGCCGAGTTGAGCGCCGCGAAGAAGTTGTCGGTGTGCGGCACGACGGACCCGAGGTATTTCTTCACGAGCTCCGGGTGATTCTGCACGGCTTCCGAAAACGAACAGAAGATGATGCCCACTTCGGCCAGCTGCTTCTTGAAGGTCGTGGCGACCGAGACGCTGTCGAAGACGGCGTCGACCGCGACGCCCGAGAACAGCTTCTGCTCCTCGATGGGAATCCCCAGCTTGTCGAAGGTCTTCCGGATCTCGGGGTCGACCTCGTCGAGGCTCTTCAAGCTCGGCTTCTGCTTGGGCGCCGAGTAATAGATGATGTCCTGGTAGTCGATCGGGGCGTACTTCACGTTATGCCACGTCGGCTCCTTCATCTTCTGCCAGATGCGAAACGCCTTGAGCCGCCACTCGAGCAGCCATTCGGGCTCGTTCTTCTTGGCGGAGATCATCCGAACGACGTCCTCGTTCAGCCCTTTCGGAATCTCCTCCGCTTCGACATCGGTGACGAACCCGTACTTGTATTCGCGTGTGGCGAGTTCTTCGATGGTTTCGGTGCTGGTGGACATATGGTGTATCCCAGTCGGGATTGGGGATCAGGGATTACCGGGGTTAGCCCTTTCACGCGTTAAACGAAAGACCACACCCGCACGTGCTCTTCGCGTTCGGGTTGTTGAATTGAAAACCGCGGCTCATCAGGCTCGTGTCGTAGTCGAGCTCGGTCCCGTGGAGCAGGCCGTAGCTCTTGGGATCGACGAAAATCCGCGCGCCATCCGGTCCGACAAAGACTCCATCGGTCGGACGGGGCTCCTTTTCCCAGGCGAAGACATACTCGTAACCCGAGCATCCCCCAGCCTTGATGCCCACGCGCAGCCCCCCGCCTTCGAGCCCGTTTTTGGCGAGCATTTTGTGGATTTGGTTCGCAGCGTTCTGGCTGATCGCAATCATGGCTGTGGCTGTCTAAATCCGACCGATTTAGTCCTAGATTAACATCGGCGGGGGCGAAGGTCAAACGATGAACGTCGTTTGAGCCGACTCTGCTATAATTCCGGCGATGTTCGCGAGCGCCACGAAACCGACCACTCGCCCCTCGACGTTGCTCGGGGCGACCCTGAGCCTGTCGAAGGGTCGAAAGCGGGTTCCGACTAAAGGGACCAGCAGAGTCGGTGGTGTGTGCGCGCTCGACGCCTAAGCAGCGATCAAGAGATTCAGCAACCCGCCGACGCTTAACAGCCGGCGGGTTTTTTTTTGCCCCGCCTTCGCGCCTTCGGCGCTACGGCGGGCAAGCCGCAGGTTGCGAGCGGCGCAGGGCTGCGCGGGCGCCTGCCGGGGTCGGCACCTTTAAGAGAGGAGTCAGTAGTGGTTTCCCGCAGAGTAGACGTCGGCATCCTTGGCGCAACCGGCATGGTTGGGCAGCAGTTCATCATGCAGCTCGCCAACCATCCCTGGTTCCGCATCGCGTGGCTCGGAGCGAGCGAGCGATCCGAAGGCAAGAAATATCGCGATCTCGCCTGGCGCCTGTCGGCGCCGCGCCCAGCCGAGGTCGACGACATGGTGGTCGAGGCCGCGGCGCCGGGGCGCGCCCCGCGGCTGATGTTCTCGGGCCTCGACTCGAAAGTCGCGGGTGATATCGAGCGCGAATTCGCCTCCGCGGGCCACTTCGTCGTCAGCAACGCCCGCAACTACCGCATGGAGCAGTTCGTGCCGCTCCTGGTGCCGGAGGTCAATCCCGACCACCTGGCGCTGATTCCGCTGCAGCAGCAGGCAAAGGGATGGAAAGGCGCCATCGTCACGAACCCGAACTGCGCGACGGTGCCGCTCGTGATGGCTCTCGCGGCCGCCCGTCACTTCGAGCCGGCACGGGTGACGATTTCGACGATGCAGGCGGTCTCGGGGGCGGGATACCCGGGCGTGCCGTCGCTCGACATCCTTGGCAATCTGATTCCGTTCATCGACGGCGAAGAGGAAAAAATTCAGACCGAGTCGTTGAAGATCATGGGGACGCTGCAGACCGATCGCGTGGTGCCGCATCCGATGGTCGTCAGCGCCCAGACCACGCGCGTGCCGGTGATCAACGGGCACACCGAGACCATCAGCGTGCAGTTCAACAAAAAGCCGTCGCTCGAGGATCTGAAGGCCGCATTCCGCTCGTTTACCGGCAAGCCGCAGCAGCACAACTGCCCGTCCGCGCCCAAGCAGCCGCTGCAGGTCATGGACGAGCTGAATCGACCACAGCCTCGGCTCGACGTCGAGCGCGAAGGCGGCATGGCTGTCTTCCTCGGACGTGTGCGCCCGTGCCCCGTTTTCGACTATAAGTTCGTCGCATTGGGGCACAATACGGTTCGCGGCGCGGCGGGTGCCGCCGTGTTGAACGCCGAATTGATGCTCGCGGAGAAGCTGATCGATTGATGCGTATGCTCTTTGCTCTCTGCCCTCTGCTCTGATATGCGACTCCTCCTGGTTGGCTACGGACGAATGGGGAAGCTCGTCGAGAAACTCGCGCCCGAGTACGGCTTTGACGTCGTCGGTCGCCTCGACGACACGAACAACATCGGCGGCGTCGGGATTCCGTCGGCGCCAGACGCTGATGTTGCGGTCGAGTTCTCCATTCCCTCTGCGGTGGCGGACAATCTTCCGAAGCTCGCCGCTCGGAAGATGAACGTCGTCATCGGCACGACCGGGTGGCACGAGCACGAAGCAGCGATGAAGAAGATAGCTGCCGATGCCGGCATCGGAGTGGTCGCGGCTCCGAACTTCTCGTTGGGCGTCGCGCTATTCCAGTCGCTGGCGGAGCAGGCGGCAAAGCTGTTCGCCCAGTACCCGCAGTACGGCGCGTGGATTCACGAGATCCATCACTCGACAAAGAAGGACGCGCCGTCAGGGACTGCGATTACGCTGCAGCAGGGCATGAAAGGCGCTGGATATTCACACGGCATCGATATGGCCTCGAGCCGTGCCGGATCCGTACCGGGTACGCACACCGTCGGCTTCGACGGTCCGTTCGAGACGATTACGATGACGCACACGAACCGAGATCGCGCAGCGTTCGCGCAGGGCGCGCTGCAGGCGGCGAAGTGGGTCCAGGGACGACGGGGCTGGTTTACGATTAAAGATGTGCTCGGACTGCTATCGTAGTGCTCGGCTTAGCCGAGGCTCGGCTCTACGTAGTGCTCGGCTTCAGCCGAGCTACTGAGGCATTGTCATGAGAACACCATTTACCGGCGTTGGCACTGCGATCGTGACGCCGTTCACGAAGACGCTCGCACTTGACGAAGATGGCGTCCGCCGGCTCGCGCGGCGTCAGATAGACGAGGGCATCCATTTTCTGGTGCCGTGCGGCACGACCGGCGAGAGCCCGACGCTTTCGGAAGACGAACGAACGCGCATCGTTCAGATTTGCGTCGAAGAGGCGCGCGGCAAAGTGCCGGTGCTTGGCAGGGCGCCGGGGGATACGACACCAGGGAGGTCATTCACGCGGCGCGCCAGATGGAGCGCGCCGGCGCGGATGGCCTGCTTTCCGTCACTCCTTACTACAACAAGCCCACCCCTGACGGGCTGATCCAACACTACAAAGCCATCGCCGACAGCACGCCGCTCCCGATCGTCGTGTACAACGTGCCGGGGCGAACGGGCTGCAATATCGATCCCGCCACGCTCGTGAAGCTGGCCGCGATTCCGAACATCGTCGGCGTGAAAGAGGCGTCCGGCAACATTCAGCAGATGTGCGAGATTTGCCGTTCGGTGCCGTCTGACTTCATCGTGCTCTCCGGTGATGACGCGATTACGCTGCCGCTGATGTCGGTGGGTGGACGCGGCGTCATCTCCGTCGCGTCGAACGAGGCGCCGCGGGAGATGTCGCAGATGGTCGAAGCGGCCGAGCGCGGAGACTTTGCTGCGGCGCGGAAGCTCCATGCCGCTCTGCTGCCGCTGATGCTCGATCAATTTCGTGGAATCGAATCCGATTCCTGTGAAGGCGGCGATGGCCGCGATGGGGCTGCTCGACGAAGTGTTCCGGCTGCCGATGGTGCCGCCCCGGGCCGAATCGCGCGCGAAGATCGTGGCCGTGCTCAACGAGATGGGCCTTGTGAAAGACGTGTCAGCCAGGGTGAGCGCGTGAGCGATTCGACGGTTACCCAGTTATCCCAGGACATCGAGCGGCTTTACCAGCAGGGCGCGTCGGCGGACAAGAACGAGAGCCGGACGGCGTTCGCGACGCTTCGCGAGGAGCTGTCGGCTGGGCGCGTGCGCGCGGCCGAGCCGGACACGTCGGCCCAGACGGGCTGGCGCGTCAATACGTGGGTGAAGCAGGGAATCCTCGTCGGGTTCCGCTGCGGCGATCTCGTCGACGTGTCGATCGAGGGCCGCTGGTTCTTCGCCGACAAGGACACGCTGCCGCTCAAGAAGATGACGACCGCGATGGGCGTGCGCGTCGTGCCTGGCGGATCGTCCATCCGCGATGGCGCGTACGTGGCGAAAGGCGTCATCTGCGTGCCGCCGATGTACATCAACATCGGCGCGTACGTCGACGAATCAAGCCTCGTCGATTCGCATGCGCTCGTCGGATCGTGCGCCCAGGTCGGCAAGCGCGTCCACATCAGCGCCGGAGCGCAGATCGGCGGCGTCATCGAGCCCGTCGGCGCGATTCCGGTCGTCATCGAGGATGACGTGCTTGTCGGCGGCAACACGGGTATCTACGAAGGCGCCGTCATCAAACGCCGCGCCGTGATCGGCGCCGGAACAATCCTGACGGGCTCGACGCCGATTTACGACCTCCCGCAAGGCCGAATCATCAAACCCGAAGGCGATGCGCCGCTCGTCGTCCCCGAAGGCGCCGTTGTCGTGCCGGGGTCGCGCGCGGTCACGCAGGGCATGGGACCGCAGTGGGGACTCAGCCTGTCCACGCCCGTGATCGTCAAATACCGCGACGAAAAGACAGACGCGCGCACGAATCTCGAGCAATGGGTCAGATAGACCTGACCGATGTCGTTGCCGTGACGCGCGGCCTTGTCGATATCGATTCGACGACCGGGCGCGAAGGCGATTGCGTGTTGTGGATGGCGACGCTGCTGAGCGAAGCCGGATACGGCGTCGTCGAGCAGGTCGTCGAGGGCCCGCGGCGCAACATTTACGCGGCATTCGGCAAGGCGGATGTCGTCCTGTCGACGCATCTCGACTGCGTGCCGCCGTTTTTCCCCAGCCACCTCGACGATGACAAGTTGTATGGCCGCGGGTCGTGCGACGCGAAGGGAATCGCCGCGTGCCAGGTGGCGGCGGTGGAGAAGCTGCGCCGTGAAGGGGTCTCGAACGTCGGGCTGCTGTTCGTGGTCGGCGAAGAGCGGGGCAGCGATGGTGCGAAGACCGCACAAGCCCTGGCCTCGGGATCGAAATATCTGATCAACGGCGAGCCGACAGACAACCGTCTCGGCATCGGCACGCGGGGCGCGCTGCGCTACAACCTCCGCGCCAAGGGCCGCGCGGCCCATTCATCATTCCCGGAGCTCGGCGTGTCCGCGATCGACAAGCTCATCGACGCGCTGCTGATGATGCGGAAGATGGAACTGCCCGATCATCCGGTGCTGGGCCGCACGCATTACACCATCGGGCTCATCAAAGGCGGCGTGGCGCCGAACGTGGTTCCGTTCGAGGCCGAGGCCGAGGTGATGTTCCGGACAGTTGCGGACGTCGATGCCCTTCGCGCGCTGATGACGCAGTTGACGCCGCTCGTGGCAATCGAGGAGATACTCGACGTGCCGCCGGTGATCATGCCGACCGTACCCGGCTTCGACACCGCGACGTTCCCGTATACGACCGACATTCCGTTTCTCTCGAACTGGGGAACGCCGCTGCTGTATGGCCCCGGCTCCATCCACGTCGCGCACACCGACAACGAGCACGTCAAGATCGCAGACTTGCACCGCGCGGTTGAGGACTACGCGATGCTCGCGAAGCATCTGCTCGCATCCTGATCGCGGATTTCGACCACTGAGAAAGATCAGGAGATCTGATCGATCTTCTGGTCTTCTGTGAAACCCGAGGCGGGACATCGCGTATAACTACCGCAACCCGGAGTCGAAGGAGGGCGCATGATCGATCGAAGGCTCATCGTATGTTGCTCGCCGTTGTCGGCGCCGCCGCGCTGCTGGGCGGCTGCGGGTTCGGGTCGGTCGCCACCGGGGAAACGCGCAACGACACGCTCTCGTTCGACGTCGGCGATTCGAAGAGCGCGCGCGTGGAGCTGCGCATGGGCAGCGGGGAACTGCGTGTCGGTAGCGGGACGCCGAAGCTGATGGAAGGGACGTTGCGTACAACGTCGCCGATTGGAAGCCGGTCGTCGACTTCGCGTCAGTGGGACGCACGGGAACCTGAAGCATTTCGCAGCCGAATCGTGCGGCAGCAGCTTCGGCGACACGTAACAGCTGGGACGTCCGGCTGAACGGCGAGCTGGCGCTGGAGGTGACGGCGAACCTGGGCGCGGGAGAGGCGCACCTCGAGCTTGGCGAGTTGAACCTGAGCCGCGTTGAGATGAACATCGGCGCCGGCAAGGTGACGATGGATTTGCGCGGCGAGCCGAAGCGCGACTACGACGTGGAGATTCGCGGCGGCGTTGGTGAGACGGTCGTCTATCTTCCGAAGGACGTCGGCATCGCCGCAAAAGCGACGAAAGGAATCGGCGACATCAGCACGGAAGGTCTGCGAACAGCGCGACGGTGTGTGGGTCAATCCCGATCGCGTCGGCGCGCCAGTGACGGTCGCCTCGACGTAAAAGGCGGGGTCGGAGACGAGCGCGCGTATCTTCATCGCACACCATTGTATTGAGAGCTTTTGATCTCCTGCTCCTGATCTCCTGTTCGAAGACAGTATTGCGTCTGGCATGGGCGCGAGGTAACCCATACCAAAATCAGATATCATCTTCCGCAATGGATCTGCGCCAGCTCGAGATCGTCCAGGCGGTCGCCGAGACCGGCTCCTTCACGGGGGCGGGTCGAAAGCTCCGCGTCTCGCAGTCGGCGATCAGCCGCCAGATTCTGCTGCTCGAGGACGAGCTGAACGAGAGCATCTTTCTGCGCGTCGGCCGCAAGGTTCGAATTACACCGGCGGGCGAGTCCCTCGTGCAGCTGAGCCACCGGGTGTTCGGGGACATCAAGGAAACCGTCACCGTCATCGGCGACAGCCAGCAGGTGCTGAACGGCACCCTTCGGCTCGCGGGTGGCATGACGGTGTGCATGTACGTGTTTCCGGCTCTTCTACAGGAATACCGGCGCCACCATTCGCTCGTCGAGGTGAAGCTCATCACCGGTACATCCCAGCGGTTGTTGCAGGAAATCCGCAGCGGCGCCGCCGACCTCGGCTTCATCACGCTGCCGGTGAACGAGACAGAGCTCGTCACGGTGCCGGCCATGGAAGAGGAGATGCTGCTCGTCGCGCATCCTTCGCATCCGCTCGCCAGGAAGAAGCGCATCGTCGCGCAGGATCTGGCGCAGCAGCCGTTCGTGCTCTTTGAAGCGGCGTCAAATTCGCGGCGGGTCGTCGACGCCTTCTTCATCAAAGAGCGCATCGAGCCGCGCATCGTGATGGAGACCGAAAACGTCGAAATACTCAAGGCGCTGGTGCGATCGGAGATGGGCATCACGATCATCCCGTATCAGGCGGTGGCGCGCGAAGTGCGGAGCCGCCAGCTCTTCTGTGCCCGGATCTCCGGCGCCCCGCTCGTCAGGTACACGGGCTGGGTCTATCAGCGCTCGAACAAGGTTCCGCGGATGCTCGAAGAGATGTTCAAGGCGTACCAGCGGATCCTGCCCAAGCTGAATTTGAGTCCCGGAGGGCGTGTGCCGACGAATAGTGATGATGCGCCCCGCTGAAGTCGGCGTCACGGCCGAGTCTCTCGACTGGCTTGGTCAAATAGCGCGCGCGGCCGGAGCAGCCATTCTGGCGCACTATGAGCGCCCCGTAGTGGTGTCGTTCAAACACGATCGAAGTCCGCTGACAGAAGCCGACCGGAGTGCCCATTGCGTCATCGTAGATGGATTGCTGGAATGGGACCGCACCATCCCAGTGATTTCGGAAGAAGGGGAGATTCCGCCGTATGAGGAACGCTCGCGATGGGATCGGTTCTGGCTTGTTGATCCGCTCGACGGCACCAAGGAGTTTCTCTATCGGAACGGCGAGTTCACCGTGAACATAGCCCTTGTGGTCGGCGATGCTCCCGTCCTCGGCGTCGTGTATGCGCCCGCGCTGGACCTTCTCTACTCGGCTGGCCGCGGCCTGGGCGCGTGGAAGGAACATCCCGGGGCCGCTGCGGTTCGCGTGTATTCCGAGTCCCGCGCGGCCGGGACGCCCCTCGTTGTAGCCGAAAGCCGCTCACACCCGTCGACGGAGCTCGAGGCGTATCTGAAAACCATTGCAGTCGACCGTCGAGTTCAAGTCGGCAGTTCGCTCAAGTTCTGCTGGGTCGCCGAGGGGACAGCGGACATCTATCCCCGTTTCGGGACGACGATGGAATGGGATACGGCGGCGGGGGATTGCGTGTATCGTCATTCGGGCAAGGTGGGCGAGCGGTTCTCCACGCTGCGCTATAACACGGCGTCTCTCCGGAACGGCCACTTCGTCTTGGGCGTCTAGGCTGAGTACATCACCGATGTCCCAAGAGACACAAACGCGGCCTGTCGCGAAGGCCTTGTCGTGGAGAATTCTTGGCACCGTGGTTACCACCGTGCTGGTATTCATCTTCACGCGCAGCCTGTCGCTGTCGCTCACGGTAGGAGTGCTGGAGTTTGTCGCGAAGGTGGCACTGTACTGGTTCCACGAGCAGGCCTGGGACCGGGGGCGGCCGCAACGGCAACACGTCGAGCCAGTTGTCCTCTGGTTCACCGGGCTGTCCGGCGCTGGCAAGAGCACGATCGCGGATTGGTCTGCTTGCGAGTTGAGCGCTCGCGGCTTCAAGGTGGAGCGGTTGGACGGCGATACGATTCGGGACATCTTCCCGAATACCGGGTTTTCGAGGGCCGACCGCGACGCGCACATCAAGAGAGTGGGGTACCTGGCCAGTAAGCTCGAGAAGAACGGCGTGTTCGTCGTGGCGTCGTTTGTTTCGCCCTACCGGGAATCCCGCGACTTCGTCCGGACGCTTTGTAAGAACTTCGTCGAGGTGCACGTGGCGACACCACTGACCGTTTGCGAGCAGCGCGATGTGAAGGGGCTGTACGCGAAAGCGCGCCGCGGTGAGATTAAGAATTTTACCGGTATTGACGATCCGTTCGAACCGCCACTCCATCCGGATCTCGTCGTCGATACGACGAAGCTCACTGTCGACAAGGCGGGTGAACTGGTCGTCGGCTTTCTACAGGAGCGGAACGGAAAAGCGAAACTCTGAGTCACCCCGCCCGACGGTTCCGATACAACTGGTTGTCCACCGTCGCAACCATGCCCGCGATGTTGAGGTTGGCGCCGAGAAACGTACAGATGCGCCGCGCCATCGCTTCGGGATCCGCGAGAACGTCCGTGTATGTCACGTCGATCGCCGAAAATCGACGGTCGTGGGCCAGGAAATATTTCACTTTGCGAAGGTGCACTTCGAAGAATTTCTGAAGCGCATCATCACCTGCTGCGCCGCCCGACTCGCCGCGTTGAGAGAGCATCTTGCCTTGTGATTTCAGAACTTCCTGAATGTCGCGGTTCATGAAGACGACGTGATAGTTGTTGTCTGGCGGCAGGTGTTCGAGGAGTGACGAGATGACCTTGACTGCGCGCCCGCGGCCCGCACGCACCCAGCTTTTGTCCAAACCCTTGTCCAGTTGCTTGACCCGCTCGAGCTCGTGATACCCCTTCGGGTTCTGATCGTCGGGAGTTCGGACGCCGTCCAGCCAGACCGGCACGCCGCCCGCCTCCAGCATCTTCATCATCATCGACGTGCCGGATCGGGGCAGCCCCGAAACGACAATCACAGGCCGTCCGTACATGACGCGACGGTATGTTCGCTGCCACCATGCCATGAATTGCCTCCATTCTCTCCCGATCGTTCCGGTGCTGCTTGGTATACCATACGCGCGTCACCTACCAGTACCAATCATGAAACCGAAAGGCCTTCGACGTCCGGCGTTGGTCGGAGTCTGTATTGTCCTGGCGGCTGTACCCGCCGAGGCCTATGTAGGCCCTGGCGCAGGCTTCGCCCTGCTCTCGTCGTTTTTCGTGGTGTTCACCACCATCATTCTGGCGTTTGTCTCGCTCCTGATTTGGCCATTCCGGCTCGCGATTCGCGCGATCAGGCGCGGTCGCCCTGTAAAACCTCTCATCTCGCGGTTCATTGTCGTGGGGCTCGATGGTCAGGACCCGAAACTGACCGACCGCTTCATCGCCGAAGGCAAGCTCCCTAACTTTTCGAAGCTTGCCGCGATGGGCAGTTATCATCGCCTGCGGACAACGTTTCCGTCGGTGTCCCCGGTAGCGTGGTCGTCGTTCTCCACTGGAGTTTCTCCCGCGAAACACAATATTTTTGACTTCCTCGACCGCGATTTGCGCAGCTACCTGCCGGTCCTCTCGTCCACACACATTGGCCGTCCGGCGCGTGTGTTGAAACTCGGACGATTCCGCATTCCGCTGTCGCGGCCTGACCTCCGGCTGTTGCGGAAGTCGAAACCGTTCTGGTGCATCCTGGGTGATCACCATATCTGGAGCACAGTGCTCCGCGTGCCTATCACGTTTCCCCCTGACAAGTTCTATGGCGCAGAGCTGAGCGCGATGTGCGTGCCGGACTTGCTGGGTACACAAGGCACCTTCACGCTGTTCACGACACGTACGGCGGAGGGCCGCTTTAAAGAAGGCGGCTCGCGTGTGCAGCTTCGGAAGAATGACAGTGGATTCCAAGCCGACCTGGAAGGTCCGCCCAACAGTCTCGTCGCCGGCGAGCCAACGTTGACGATCCCGTTATCGATTCGCGCCGACGAGAATCGCGCGCGCGTCACTGTGAACGGCTCTCAACACACGCTCGAGGTCGGCAAGTTGAGCGAATGGATCACGCTGGTCTTCCCGGCCGCGCCATTGATCAAGGTGAGCGGTATCTGCCGGATGCTCGTTACGGAGATGGGGGAGCACGTGTCGCTGTACGTCACCCCCATCAACATCGATCCCGAGCATCCTGCCATGCCGATCTCTCATCCGCCGTATTACTCGACGTACCTGGCGAAGAAGGTGGGCCGGTACTCAACACTCGGCCTGGCGGAGGATACGTGGGCGCTGAACGAAGGGGTGATCGACGATGGCACGTTCCTGCAACAGACCTATGACATCGATGCCGAGCGCGAACGGATGTTCTTTGCTGGATTCGACAAACTTCGTCGGGGAGCCCTTGTGTGTGTCTTCGATGCGACCGATCGCATCCAACACATGTTCTGGCGCTATCTCGACCCTTCACATCCGGCCGGGGCCGGGCGCGAGACGGCGCAGCATCGCGACGCCATCGAGGAGCTCTACAAGCGCAATGACGCGTTAGTGGGCAGGGTGCTGGCGCGGCTGAAGGACAACGATGTCCTGATGGTACTCTCCGATCACGGGTTCAATTCGTTCCGCCGCGGCGTCAATCTCAATAGTTGGCTGCACGCGAACGGCTACTTGATGCTCAAACCGGGCGCAGACGGTGGTGCGGAGTGGCTGCGGGACGTCGATTGGTCTCAGACGCGCGCGTATGCCCTCGGCCTCACCGGCATGTTTCTCAATGTGAAAGGACGTGAGTCGCAGGGGGTTGTCGAGCCGGGAGAGGGTGCTGCGCAGCTCCGGAGGGAGCTCGCAGCAAAGCTCTCAGGTCTACAGGACCAGGCGTCCGGCACGGTCGGCATTACTGAAGCGTTTGAGACACGCGCACTGTACTCCGGACCATATTTGGAGAACGCGCCGGATCTCCTGATCGGCTACAACACTGGTTACCGGACGTCCTGGGATTGCGCTACCGGCGTCGTATCGGGACCGGTGTTCGAAGACAACCTGAAGGCCTGGAGCGGCGACCACTGCATCGACCCCCGTCAGGTCCCCGGTGTGCTCTTTTGCAATCGCCCCATCGATTCGACCGATCCCGCGCTCATCGATATCGCGCCGACCGCGCTGCATCTCTTCGGTGTCCAGCCTCCGGCATATATGGATGGCAAGGTCCTGATGGCTACCGGTTCGCGGCCATATGAGGCTGCGACGTCATGAGCCGGACGCACCTCGGTACTAGGCATATTCGTGGCGTTTCTGGTCGGTGCGACCGCTTGCAGCGGGCGATCCACTGCCGCAGGCAAACGGGTCATCGTCCTTGGCTTTGACGGTTTGGATTACGACCTCACGCGATCGCTCATCGACAAGGGCCGGCTCCCGAATTTCGCGCGCCTGGCCGCGTCCGGCGGTTTCGCCCCATTGGAAACCACAATCCCTCCGCAGAGCCCCGTGGCATGGTCCACGTTCATTACCGGTCTCGATCCAGGTGGCCATGGCATTTTCGATTTCATCCATCGCGATCCGAAAACGATGGTGCCGTACCTGTCCACATCGCGGGCCGAGGGTTCCAGCCGCGCGATTACGGTAGGCGAGTGGCAATTCCCGATTTCCGGCGGGAGCGTCGAGCTCCTGCGCCAGGGACAACCGTTCTGGGAAGTCCTGGAGCAGCGCGGTATCCAAACGACGATCATCCGTATGCCGGCAAATTTTCCCCCTTCGGGCACGGCCACACACGAGTTGAGCGGCATGGGAACGCCGGACCTCCTTGGGACGTACGGCACGTTTTCGTTCTACACATCGGAGCCGTTTGCGTTCGGAGGCCGGGCCTTATCCGGTGGAACCTTGTATCCCGTCACGGTCGAAAGCAACGTCGTGCACGCCGCCCTTCACGGGCCCGACAATCCATTTCGCAGGGTCCCCGAAAAAGTCAGCGCCGATTTCACTCTGTTCATCGACGCTGAGCGGCCTGTCGCAAAGCTTGTGGTGGGCGAAGAGGAGCGCGTGCTTGCAGTGGGGGAATGGAGCGACTGGCTGCCCGTCGACTTCGATCTGCGTGTGCCGTTGCAGAGCCTCCGAGGGATGGCACGCGTCTATCTGAAGCAGGTGAAGCCTTACGTCGAGATGTATGTTTCGCCGATCAATTTCGATCCGATGTCACCGGCGATGCCGGTTTCGGAGCCGGCAGAGTACACCGCTGAACTGGCAAAGGCCACTGGTCGCTTTTACACCCAAGGCATGCCTGAGGACACGAAGGGATTGAGACAAGGTGTGCTTACCCGCGACGAGTTCCTCTCGCAGGCTCGGCTCGCCGGCGAAGAGAACCGTGTCCAATACCGCTATGTGCTCGATCGGTTTGCGGACGGGCTGCTTTTCTACTACTTCGGCAACGTCGACCAGATCGCCCACATGATGTGGCGTGCCCGCGATCCTGGCCATCCGGCGTACGATCCTTCCATTGATCCCAAATATGCGGACGTGATCGACGAGCTTTACGTCGGTCTCGACCACATCGTCGGCGACACCCTCGACGCGATTGGCGCCGACGGAACGCTCATCGTGCTTTCCGACCACGGCTTCACCTCATGGCGGCGGTCGTTCCACCTCAACACATGGCTGAAGCAGCAGGGGTTCCTCGCGCTTGCGAATCCATCGCGCGAGGACGATCCGGGCTTCTTTGGCAACGTCGACTGGGCACGAACGCGCGCGTACGGCATCGGGCTCAATGGTCTCTACATCAATGTGAAGGGGCGGGAGATGTCGGGCGCTGTCGGGCCAGGGGATCGAGAGCGTCTCATGGACGAGATCGCCGGCAAGCTCCTGCAAACGGTCGATCCCGCAACCGGCCAGCGCAGCCATCACGAAAGTCTATCGCCGAGAGCAGGTCTACACCGACGCCGGGTTCTTCGATCGTGCGCCAGATCTCGTGGTCGGCTACGCGAAGGGCACGCGCGGCTCGGATGAGTCCGCGCTCGGAAGCATTCCACCGGAAGTCATCGTGGACAACACGGATCCCTGGAGCGGCGACCATTGCATGGACCACGAGGCGGTGCCTGGCGTGCTCCTGTCGAATCGGCCGCTGCGCAAACCAGCACCTTCGCTCGGCAGGGTCGCAGCGGCAGTCCTGGCAGAGTTCGGCATCGAGGAGTTCCCTGTGAAGTCGGCGAACGGCAAATGACTGATTGATGAATGGAGGGCGACATGTTCGGATCGGGAGGTGTCAAGCTCGACAAAGCGCTCGTCGCGAGAGTCAAGCGTTATGCGGACATGGCCGGGTATTCCTCTGTCGAGGAATTCATCACGCACGCGCTCGAGAAGGAGATCAAGCATCTCGACGAAGCTGATTCGGAGGAGGAAATCAAGAAGCGTTTGAAGGGTCTCGGCTACATCTCGTGATCCGCAGATGACGTGGATCAATCGCGGGCTTGGCGGGCTGGTCGGTGCCGCGCTGTCGCCGTTCCTGTTGCTTCCGCCGATTGTCGGCCTGAGCGCCGTCTCGCTGCTTGCTGCGATCGGCATGCTGCTGGTATTTCGCGCGACGTCGAATCAGCCGGCGATCACGGACGTCAAGCGGCGTATTCACGCAGGCATCTTCGAAATCCGGCTCTTCAACGATGACCTCAGGGCCATGTTCAGCGCGCAGTTTGACATCCTACGGCACAACGTCACCTACGTGCGGCTGTCGCTGGCGCCGATGCTGTGGATGTTCGTTCCGTTTCTGTTGTTGATCGCGCAGCTGCAGTTCTACTACGGTTACGACGGCTTCGTTCCCGGACAGTCTGCGGTCGTCAAGGTTCGCTTGAAACAGGGGGCCAGCCCTAAGTCCGGAGTCGCCCCGGCGCTTGCCCTCGAAGCGCCATCGGGTGTACGGGTGCAAACGCCCCTCGTATGGATTCCATCAGAGCGGGAAGCTGCGTGGCGGATTGGCACCGAGAAGCCTGGTGACTACCAGTTGACCGTCCGGCTCGACGGGCGGTCAGCAACGAAGCTGGTACGCGTGTCTGAACAAGTCGGCTGGCGATCGCCCGAGCGTCTGGAGGCGGGGTTACTCAACGAGCTGCTCTATCCAGTGGAGGCGCCGATTGAGGCGAGTGTCCCGATCGAATCCATCGCGTTGACGTATCCGGAACGTGAGATCAACCTGTTCGGATATCCCGTTCACTGGATGATCGCATTCTTCGCCTTGTCGCTCGTGTTCGCGTTCGCGTTGAAATCGAGGTTCGGCGTGGTGATCTAATCGTGTGACAAGGAGATTGCGATGACAGCGACCTTTCGACTTGCGGTTGTCTCGTCGGTCGTGCTCATGATACTCGCGTGCTCCGGCGCCACTCCCACAGACACACAGCCGCGTGCCGTTCGCCTCGTCGATTTGTTCGACGCGAAGCGGGTTCAAGGGTCAGTCAAGCCAATGGCGGCCATACGGCCGACGATCTGGCGCTTCGACGCGACACCGGCGCCGCAACCTGCCAACTTCGCGGCGACGGGCGGTTGGGAGCCGGGGCCCGGGGTCGTGGGTCTCGCTGTCAAGGACGGTCAGCTCACCGGCCGCGTGACGAACGACGGTGCGCTCATTCACCTCGAGCGGACGTCCGGTCTCGATGTGCCGGACACGCTTCACGCCATCGAGGTGAGGATGCGCGCGTCCCACGGGGCCAACGTTTCGATTCAGACGTCACCTGCCGACACCGTCAATCTGCCAGATATGTCCGCGTCGGCGCCGCGACTGCCGTGGCAGCTGCAGTCGCCCATCATTCCTGGCGATGCGTTCCAGACGTACGAGTTGATTCCGAATGCCCCTATCGTGACCTCGCGCATCCGGCACATCGTCATCCGGCCGACCGATGCCTCCGAAGGGACCTTTGCCATTGAATCGGTGCGCCTCGTCAGTCGCACGGAGCACCTGGCATCAATCCCGGCGGGCGTCGGGTGGCAGGGTCTGCAGCAGATTTACCGCGAGTCACTCGTCGCCCATGCTCCGGAGTCGATGCAGTTCGACGTGCAGCTGCCCGACCGTCCCTGGCTCGATCTTTCGGTGGGGACGGTCGAAGGCGGGGCTGTGACATTCAGTGTGGTCGCCAAACCTGAAGGAGCTGCGGACGATCGCGATGTGGTGCAAGCCGACTTTACCGTCACGCGGCCCCATCGATGGGACAGCTACCCGGTTGATCTGACGCGTCTGGCCAGCAAGCGCGTCACCCTGTCGCTGCAATTGAAGTCGGAATCGGCGGGTGCGCTCGGGTTTTGGGGTTCCCCCGTCGTGCGAACCTTGGGAGCGTTCCCGACCGGTGAGTCCGCTCCGCCGCAGGGGGTGATCTTCATTCAAACGGATACGCTGCGCCGCGACCACTTGAACTTCTATGGACACGCGCGCGAGACCGCTCCGTTTCTGACGCGCCTGGCCAAGGAGGGTGTGCAATTCAACAACTCGGTCTCTCAGGCCAGCTGGACGAAGGTTTCGACCAGCTCGATGATGACGAGCCTTTATCCCTCGACGCATGGGGTCCACTTGATATCGGATCGCCTGCCTGCGTCGGTGACAACCATGGCTGAAGCTGTACAAGGCCGCTGGGTACGCGACGCTGTCGATGTCGTCGGTCGCTTTCACCGGTCAGAACACCAACCTGCATCAGGGCTACGAGGAGCTCCACGAAAACGGCTCTCTCACCACGGCGGGGACGCCGCTCCAGGGCAAGAACGCGCGCGAATACGTAGACCGGCTGGTGCCTTGGTTGGACCGGCACCGCGAAGTGCCGTTCTTCGTGTATCTCCAGGTCTTCGATCCGCATTCACCGTTCGAGCCCTACGGACCCTACAACACAAAATTTGGCGACCCCGCGCGGACGGAACAGCACCGCAAAGAAAAAGCCGTGGTGACGAAGTTGATCGAAGATCCGGTCATGCGGGGCCGCGGTCTACCCACGCGCAACGAGGTGATCAAAGCCGGATTCAATCCGGATATCTACGTCAAGCAGGAGGCGGATTGGTACGACGGCTCCATCCGTGGCATGGATGTGGAGATGGCGCGGCTCTTCGAACAACTGCGGCGTCTGGGGCTCGACGAGAAAACACTGGTCGTGCTTACCAGCGATCACGGTACCGAGTTGCTCGATCACGGCCGCTTCTTCCATGGCCACACCCTGTACGGCGAGCTTATCAATGTTCCCCTCATCGTGCGGTGGCCGGGCCGTGTGCCGGCAGCTCGGGTGATAGATGATCTCGTCCAGGGCATCGATATCATGCCGACGATGTTGGAGCTGAGTGGAATTGCGCGGCCCGCAGGCCTGCAGGGACAGTCGCTGCGGCCCTTCCTGACACCCTCCGCAGGCGAATCCGAGCGCCCGAAGTCCTGGCCAGGATGGAATCCGCGCCCGGCCATTTCGGAACAAGTGCCCAATGTTCCGTCTCCGCGCGAGGAGCTGAGCCGTGAGTCCGTGTCGATCATTGACGCGAACTGGAAGCTGATCCAGAACACCGTCAGGCCGCCCGGTCTGCCCGAATTCGAGCTATTCGATTACTACAAAGATCCGCTGAATAAGCAAGATGTGGCGGCCGACCACCCGGACGTCGTCGCGCGCTTGTCGAAACTGATCGCCGGTTGGCGCCAGATGGCGACCGCCGCCCGGCTCAAGCCGGACGCCGAGTCGACAAAAGCAATGAGCGCCGAGGAGTTACAGCGGTTGAGAAGCCTCGGTTATGTTCGCTGAGGGAAAGTCATGTAGGCATGGAGGAAAGTGAGAGGCGCGATTCTCGCGGCTGTCACGGTGGTTGGGTGCCTCCTTTTCGCGCTAAAGGGCTTTCCGCCTGATCTCATACCGACAAGGGTCGATCCGCTCGCGCCGGGCGTCCGTCCACGCGATCTGAACCTGCTTGTCATCACGCTCGACACGACGCGTGCCGATGCAATTGGCACCTACGGCGGTCGTGCGATCACGCCCACACTCGATCAACTCGCGAGCAGCGGGGTCGCGTTCCTCCAAGCGTCAACGGTCGCGCCGCTGACCCTTCCGGCACACTGCAGCCTCTTCACTGCGTTGTTTCCGCCCGGTCATCAGGTCCGCGGGAACGGACAGATCGCGCTGGCTTCACGGTTTGTCACGCTCGCTGAGCGCTTGAACGCCAGCGGATTTCAGACGGGCGCCTTCGTCAGCAGCTTCGTGCTCGATCATGCGTGGGGACTCAATCAAGGGTTCGATGTCTATCGCGACCTCGATGGTCGCCCAGGGCCGATCGATCGCGATTCGCTTCGCAGCCCTGCCGATCGCATCGTTGACGCTGCGCTTGGTTGGCTGCACGAGGTTGACAGCCGTCCGTTCTTTGCGTGGTTGCACTTCTACGACGCGCACTCGCCAGCTCGGCCGCCAGCGGAATTTGCGTCGCCGAACGGCCAGAGTGCCTACGTCGGGGCAATCAGCTTCATCGACTTCCAGCTCTCCCGAGTGATTAACTTTCTCGACGAGGGTGGCCTGCTCGACAACACCGTCGTCGTGGTCGTTGGCGATCACGGTGAGAGCCTCGGTGAACACGGCGAAGCCTCACACGGACTGTTCATCTACGAGTCGGTCATGCGCGTTCCCATGATCATTCGAGCGCCTTTTGCGAACATGCAGGGCCGCCGCGTGAGCGACACGGTCCGTATCGTTGACGTCATGCCGACGGTGCTCGATCTGCTGGGACAGACCTCAGCGGCGGCCACGGATGGAAAGACGCTTGTACCGCTCATGAGCGGGGCCGTGAGAGAGCTCGGACTGGAGGCATATTCCGAGTCGCGATATGGTTTCGACCGCTTCGGGTGGAGTCCGCTCGCGGCGCTGCGCCACGGCCGGTTCAAGCTGATTCTGGCTCCGCGGCCGGAATTGTACGACCTCGCATCCGACCCGCACGAGATAACCAATCTCTATCGTCAGCGTTCGGAACTGGCGACGGCGCTCACGCGACGACTGCAGGAGATCGAACAGCACGCTGGGACGCAGCGAGCGGCAGACCTGCCCGCCATGGACTCCGACACGCGCGCACGTCTCGCGGCGCTCGGATACGTCAACGCGTCCGTCTCTCCTTCGCCGGTTGATGCTGCCGAGCGGCTCGCCGACCCGAAAGATCGTATCGAGATCTATCGCCAACTCACCGAGCGGTCACCACGACAGGAAGGGCTCCCATGAATCGCGCCCACTTCGTTTTAATCGCTATCCTCATCGCCGCAGCGTGTGAGGGCGATACGAAGGTCCCAGGTCCGACGACCCCTACGGGCAACCCAGAGCCAAGCCTTGCAAGCCTTGTCATTCAAGGCCCGCTTACGGTGGGCCCGGGTCAAACGGCGCAGGTGAAGGCAGTCGCTCGCTTCGCGGATGGGACCGAGCGCGATGTAACCGCCGATGCAAGATGGACATCATCACAAGCGGCGATCGCCACGGTCGATGCCGGCGTCGTCATGGGGCAAGCGCTCGGACGGGCGCAGATTCGGGCAACCTACGTCTCCCGTAGTGCCAGTCTGAGCATGGTCATCAAACCGGAGGGCACCTTCGTCCTGGCTGGGAATATCACGGAGCCGGGACCGGTCAACATTGGAATGGCGACAGTAGCCGTGCTGGGCGGCACGTTGAATCAAGTGACGGCGAACAGCCTTGGGTTCTATGAGCTCTTTGGCGTGGCGGGGACGTTGTCTCTTCGTGTGAGCAAGCCGGGTTATCTCGATGAAACCAGGACGCTGAGCGTTACTCAGGATCAAACATTTGACGTGCAGATCAAGCCGGTCTCGGCGCCGGCAAGTGTTGCGGGGACCTATCGCGTGATACTCACAATTTCCCCTTCGTGTTCGATCGTGCCCGATGATCAGAAGACACGAACGTACACCGCAACAATCGGACAGGACATGGCCAAGGTCACTGTCCGCCTGGGCGGCGCGAAGTTTGTCGTTGAGTCTGGTATGGAGAAGAACAGTTTCAACGGAACGGTATTTGGCAGCACCGTGACGTTCGACTGGGGCCAGGGCAGCTTCTATTACTACTCCTACAACATCTATCACGTTCAAGAGATTCTGCCGGACGGTCAGATTCTCGGCATCTGGGGCAAGCTGGTTGCCCAGGCCGCTCAAACCATCTCCGGCAATCTCGTTGGCGGGTTCAATTTTAGCGGCGGCAATGGAGCCAGAAACAGACCATGCTCGGCCACCGACAATAGAGTGGTGTTCACGCGGATGTAATGCCTCCGGTTTTCGAAGCTGATTTTGAGTCCTGGAGGCTGTAGTTCGCGTCTCAAGAGTGATCCAATTCGGGATTGGTTATGATGATGAAGACTGTGCTCCAGAGTGAAGTCGCTGCCGTCCGGGCCGGAATGCGGGTCTAAATACTGATTAGGGATTAGCATGAACCTTGTGAATCGCGAATCTGTCACGACCCTCGCGCTCCGGGCCGACCCCATGCCGGCGGAGGATGTGCTCCGGCTGGCGCTCGACACCTTCGGGCAGCGGGCCGCGCTGTCCTCGAGCTTCGGCGCCGAGGACATGGTGCTCATCGACATGCTCGTGAAGATCGACCCGAAGGCGCGCATCTTCACGCTCGATACCGGCCGGCTCCCGCAGGAGACCTACAACGTCATCGATGCCACCCGCCAGAAATACGGCGCGAACATCGAAGTGATGTTCCCGCAGCCCGACGCCGTGCAAAGCATGGTGGGGGAGCACGGCATGAACCTCTTCTACCATTCGGTCGAGCACCGGAAGCTGTGCTGCGGCGTTCGCAAGATGGAGCCGTTGCGCCGCGCGTTGTCCGGTCTCGACGCGTGGATCACGGGCCTCCGACGCGAGCAGTCGGTGACGCGCACCGCGGTCCATAAAGTGGAGTGGGACGAGGGGAACTCGCTCGTGAAAATCAACCCGCTCGTTGATTGGTCGCACGACGATGTGTGGAAGTACATCCGCGAACACAACGTGCCGTACAACGCGCTGCACGACCGCGGGTATCCCAGCATCGGATGCGCCCCCTGCACCCGCGCGATTCAGCCTGGCGAGCACGAGCGCGCCGGCCGCTGGTGGTGGGAGCACCCGGAGACCAAGGAGTGTGGGCTGCATGTCGGTCCACAGTCCAAAGTCGAGAGTCGATAGTCGAAAGTCGAAAGTCCAGAGTCGAGAGGCCTTGGTCCCGGCGTCTCGGCGTTGAAGAACTGAACTCATGTCGTTATTTCCCATTTTCGTGAAGCTCGAAGGACGGCCGGTCCTTCTTGTTGGCGCTGGCCCGGTGGGCGAGTCCAAGATTGGGGGACTGCTGTCGGCCGGAGCCGTGGTGACGGTCGTCGCGCCGGAGGCCACACCGGCGATTCAAAAACTTGCCGCAGAGGACAAGGTCCTCTGGCATCGTCGCGAGTTCGCGCCCGACGATCTCAACGGCATGGCGCTGGCGGTGGCGGCCGTGCCGAAGGACATCGCGCGAGCGATCTATCGCGAAGCCCGTACGCGCGGAGTGCTCGTCAACTCTGTCGACGATCCAGAGAATTGCGATTTCTACTACCCGGCTGTCGTAAATCGGGGCGATCTGCAGATTGCGATTTCGACCGCGGGACATAGCCCGTCGCTCGCGCAGCGTATTCGCATCCAGCTGGAAGAGCAGTTTGGACCGGAGTACGCGCGGTGGGTGGAGGAGCTGGGAGCCGCGCGCCGCGATCTGTTTGCGGCCGACATGGACCCCGAGGTCAGGAAGCAGCAGCTTCACGACATGGTCCGCCTTCGCCCTGAGGGCTCGGCGGGCAGGCAGCACCCGGCGTCACAACGGGCATGGTGTATCTCGTCGGCGCCGGTCCCGGCGATCCTGAACTGCTGACGCTGAAAGCCCTGCGCATCCTCGGTCAGGCCGACGTCGTCCTGCACGACGATTTGCTCACGCCCGAGATCCTCGAGCTGATCCCTTCTTCGGCGCGCGTCGAGTGCGTCGGCAAGCGCCACAACGAGCGACAGGTGACGCAGCAGGAAATCAATCGGCGGCTGTGCGCCTACGGAGCGGCCGGGCAGACAGTCGTGCGCCTGAAAGGGGGCGACGGCGCCGTTTTCGGACGGGCCAGCGAAGAGATGGATGCCCTGCGCGCCGCGGGCATTTCCTTCTCGATCGTCCCCGGCGTCACCGCCGCGAGCGGAGCCGCCGCTGCCGCCGGCGTGTCGTTGACCGATCGGCGGTTGGGATCGGCGCTCGTCTTCCTGACGGCGCAGCGCTGCAAGGGCAATCCTCCGCCGAATTGGAAGGCCGTCGCCGAACTCGGAGGCACCATCGCGATTTATATGCCTGGCGGTCACGAAGGCGATCTCGCGGGCCAGCTTGTGGCAGCCGGCCTGGCGGCAGATACCCCTTGCTTCGTGGTCGCGAGCGCGTCCAGGCCGGACGAGCAGGTCGTCGAGACCACGATTGGCGAGCTCCCTGGCTTGCCGAAACCGCCGGCCCCCGCCATCCTTTTGATCGGAGCTGTTGCCGGCCCTCGCGCTCCGGCGTCAGCCGGAGCACGACGTATCCGCGGAAAAGGTCAACAAAACCGACAGGTCACATTAGTACATCTAATGAATCCTTAATGAAAATTCATTTGACATTATGACCGTCGGGACACAGAATACCTCTCGAACATGACGCTTCGGCCCATCCTCAGCTCCTTCGTCACCGTCGTCGTTACGGTGACCGGCATCACCACGATGCCGGTCGAACAGCTGCGGATGTCATAGCCCGAGTGTAAGAGCGCATTTACCAAAGGCCATCATCCGCAACCAGCGGGTGATGGCTTTTTTTATTATGAAAATCGCGTATCAAGGCGAACCCGGCGCGTATAGCGAGGCTGCTGCTCTTCGATTCAGCCCGAACGCCAGCACTGTGCCGTGCGAAAGCTTCGAAGACGTATTTGCCGCGGTCCAGGGCGGCAGGACGTCGCACGGCATTCTGCCGATCGAGAACTCGATCGGCGGCAGCATCCACCGCAACTACGACCTCCTGCTCGAGCACGAGCTGCCGGTGGTGTCCGAGGTGCTCCTGCAGGTGTCGCACAATCTGCTCGCGTTTCCCGGAACGACGCTCGCGGACATCAAGAGGGTGTACTCGCATCCCCAGGGTCTCGCGCAGTGCGAAGGATTTCTGTCGAGCCTGAAGGGCGTGGAGATCATCGCGACCTATGACACCGCCGGCAGCGCCAAGATGATTCGCGATAAAGAGCTGAAGGACGCCGCGGCCATTGCGTCGGCGCGTGCGGCTGAAGTCTTCAAACTCGAGTCGCTCGCGGCGGGCATCCAGGATTTCAAGGAAAACATCACGCGCTTCATCGTGATCAGCAAGGGCGCGGCCGATCCCGAGACGGCCGACAAGACGATGATCGTCTTCACGCTGCCGAATACGCCGGGGGCGCTGTTCAAGGCGCTCAGCGTGTTTGCCCTGCGCGACATCGACCTGACGAAGCTCGAGTCGCGTCCCGTGCGCGGCAGGGCGTTCGAGTACCTGTTCTACGCAGACATTGCTGTGCCGCGGCAGGATCTGCAGTGCACGCGCGCGCTGGTACATCTCGCCGAGTTCGCGAAGTCGATGCGCACGCTCGGTTCCTATTCGTCGTGGAAGGAAAAACAGTGAGCAATCCCCTTAAACCCAGAAGCGGCGCGATCACCGACGGTCCCAGCCGCGCGCCCGCCCGCGCGATGTTGAAGGCGGTCGGCTTTTCCGATGCCGATTTGCGCAAGCCGATCATCGGCGTCGCGAACACGTGGATCGAGATCGGCCCGTGCAACTACCACCTCAGGACGCTTGCCGAGCACGTGAAGGAAGGCATCCGCCAGGCCGGGGGCACGCCGATGGAGTTCAACACCGTGTCGATCTCCGACGGCATCACGATGGGCAGCCAGGGCATGAAGACGTCGCTCATCAGCCGCGATCTCATCGCCGATTCGATCGAGCTGGTCGCGCGCGGCAACATGTTCGACGGGCTCGTCGCGCTGTCCGGCTGCGACAAAACGATCCCGGGCACCATCATGGCGCTCGCGCGCCTCGACATCCCCGGCGTGATGCTCTACGGCGGGTCCATCGCACCCGGTGAGTTCCACGGCAGAAACATCACCATTCAAGACGTGTTCGAGGCCGTGGGCGCGCACGCCGCCGGCCGCATGTCGGATGCCGATCTTCTCGCCGTCGAGAATCAGGCATGCCCTGGTGCCGGCGCCTGCGGCGGCCAGTTCACCGCGAATACGATGTCGACCGTCGGCGAATTTCTCGGCATCTCGGCGATGGGCTTCAACGACGTGCCCGCGCTCGACGCGGAAAAGCCGCGCATCGGACGCGAGGCGGGCGCGCTGGTCATGGATCTGCTGAAGCGCAATGTCCGGCCCCGGCAGCTCATCACCCGCGACGCGATCGACAACGCGATAGCGTCGGTCGCCGCAACCGGCGGCTCGACCAACGCCGTGCTGCATCTGCTCGCCATTGCCCGCGAGGCGGGCATCGAGCTCAGCATCGATGACTTCGATCGCATCAGCGCGAAGGTGCCGCTGCTGGCCGACCTGAAGCCCAGCGGCCGTTTCGTTGCGACCGATATGTACAAGGCTGGGGGCGCCCGCCTCATCGCCAAGCGCCTGAAGGACGCCGGCATTCTCAAGAGCTCGGCGCAGACGGTCACGGGAAAAACCATCGGCGAAGAAGCCGACGCCATAATCGAACCGAAGGATCAGGAAGTGGTTCGGCCGCTTTCGAACCCGATGAGCCCGAACGGCGGGCTCGCCATTCTTCGCGGCAACCTCGCGCCCGAAGGCGCGGTCGTCAAGATTGCCGGCAAGAAAGTGCTGACGTTCCGCGGCACTGCGCGTGTGTTCGACACCGAAGAGGCCGCGTTCGAGGCGGTCGACACCAACCGTATCAAGGCCGGCGACATTCTCGTCATCCGCTACGAAGGCCCGAAAGGCGGGCCTGGCATGCGCGAGATGCTGGCGGTGACGGGCGCGCTGCAGGGGCAGGGACTGGGAGAACAGGTCGCATTGCTGACCGATGGCCGATTCTCCGGCGCGACGCACGGCCTGATGGCCGGCCACGTGGCGCCTGAAGCAGCAGTGGGCGGACCGATCGCCGCCGTGCGCGACGGCGACACGATCGTGTTCGACATCCCGAATCGGCAACTGCGGGTCGAGTTGAGCGACGAAGAAATCAAGAACCGGATGGCGGCGTGGAAACCCCCGTCGCCGAGATTCGAAACGGGCGTGATGGCGAAATACGCGAAGCTGGTGTCGTCGGCTTCGTTGGGAGCGGTAACGAGCTAGTAGCTGGTAGCCGCTCACTAAGCAGGAAAGTGATCACTTCAAGATCCGGAGCGTAAGCGACGGCAGCGCATGGGGGTGGGGCCCCATGCGAACTAAGAGAATGCAGCGCACAGCTCATGAAACGCACAGGAGCGCAGATTGTTTGGGAATGTCTCGTTCGCCAGGGAGTGACCGACATCTTCGGTTATCCCGGCGGCGCCATCCTTCCGACCTATGACGCGATGCTCGATTATCCGATCCGCCATGTGTTGGTCCGGCACGAGCAGGGCGCGACGCACATGGCCGACGGCTATGCCCGTGCGAGCGGGAAGGTCGGCGTCGCGATTGCGACGTCCGGGCCCGGCGCGACGAACATGGTGACCGGCATCGCGACGGCGATGATGGACAGCTCGCCGATCGTCTGCATCACCGGCCAGGTGGGCAGCAAGCTGGTCGGCTCGGACGCGTTTCAGGAATCCGACGTCACCGGCGTGACCCTGCCGATCACGAAGCACAACTACCTGGTGACGCGAGCGGACGACATCGCGCCGACCTTCCGCGAGGCCTTCGAGATTGCCGCCTCGGGACGGCCCGGTCCCGTCCACATCGACATCACGAAAGACGCGCAGCAGTCGTCATGCGAGTTCGACTGGGATGCGGCCGCGCCAAAGAAACCGGAGTTCCGTCCCGACTGGAGCGCGCGCCCGGAGGAGTTTCAGCGCGCGCTCGAGCTGATCAACAGCGCGGAACGGCCGCTGATCCTCGCAGGCCACGGCATCATGCTGTCGGGCGCCATGGACGTCGTCCGGGCGTTCGCGGAGAAAGCCAATATCCCGGCGTCGCAGACGCTGCTCGGAATCGGCGGCTTCCCCGCGTCGCACCCGCTGAGCCTCGGCATGATGGGCATGCACGGCGAGGCGTGGGTCAACTCGGCGATTCAACAGGCCGACCTGCTGCTCGCCTTCGGCATGCGATTCGACGATCGCGTCACGGGCAACCTGAAAACCTACGCGCAGAGCGCGAAGAAAATCCACATCGACATCGACGCCGCGGAAATCAACAAGAACGTGCGTGTCGACGTCGGCATCGTCGGCGACTTGAAGGAAGCGCTCGAAGTGCTGATGCCGGGCGTGAAGGCCGGCGATCGCAGCAAGTGGCTGGCGCACATCAAGGAGCTCAAAGGGGACTCGGCGGTGCGCGATATCCAGAACCTGCCCGACAGCGGGCATCTCTACGCCGCGCACGTCATCAACGATCTCTGGCGCACGACGAACGGCGACGCCGTGATCGTGACCGATGTGGGCCAGCACCAGATGTGGGAAGCGCAGTATTACCACCACGACAAGCCGCGCACGCTGATCACGTCGGGCGGCCTCGGTACGATGGGCTTCGCTCTGCCCGCGGCGATCGGGGCGAAGCTCGCGTGCCCGGACAAGGAAGTGTGGGTGGTCGTCGGCGACGGCGGCTTCCAGATGACGATGTGCGAGCTTGCGACGATCGTGCAGGAGCAGATCGACATCAACGTGGCGATCATCAACAACGGCTATCTCGGAATGGTGCGCCAGTGGCAGGAGTTCTTCTACGAGCGGCGGTATGCCGCGACGCCGCTGGTGAATCCGGACTTCCAGAAGCTTGCCGAGGCATTCGGTCTGCCGGCGGCGACCGTGACGAAGCGCGGCGACGTCATTCCGGCGGTCGAGGCGGCGCGCAAGAATCGCAAGACGATGGTGATCGATTTCCAGGTCGAGCAGGAAGACACGGTGTACCCGATGGTGCCGGCGGGCGCCGATTTGGACGCGATGATCCGGCGGCCGAGCCCCAGTCCGATCATCGAAACCGGAGCAGATGTGCTGTAGGACGCCTCACCGCCATGACGCCACGACGCAAGGAATTCTTTTGAAACAGAACGGCTTCGCGGCGTCGCGTCGCCGCGGTGAAATCACCAAGGACAAGCAATGATTACGACTTTTGCCATTCTCGTGGAAGACAAGCCGGGCGTGCTGACGCGGGTGTCGTCGCTCTTCCGGCGGCGCGCGTTCAACATCGAGTCGCTCACGGTCGGGCATACCGACCGGCCAGGCGTCTCGCGCATGACGATTGTCGTCGACACCGACGAGCTCGGCTCGCGGCGCATCGAGGCGCACCTCTATAAGCTCGTCAACGTGCTGCGCGTCGAAAACATCACGCTGAACGCGGCGGTGTTTCGCGATCTGGCGATGATCAAGGTGGCGGCGACCGCCGAATCGCGGACGCACATCATGCAGCTGGTCGACGTGTTCCGCGCGCGGGTCGTCGACGTGGCACCCGACTCGCTGATCATCGAGATTACGGGCACCGAGGACAAGATCGACGGCCTGCTCGAAGTGCTGCGGCCGTACGGCGTGCTCGAGATGGTGCGCACCGGCCGCGTGGCCATGTCGCGCGGCCTCCGCAGCGCGACCACGCAAACCGAAGCGGCGCGCATCGCCGAAGACGATCACAACGTATTTCACTCCGTTTAGGTTGTCTCGCCGCCAAGACGCGAAGGCGCGACGTTTTCTTTCTGAAGAGATTCGTTGCGCCGCCGCGCCTTTGCGGTGAGATAGAAAAGGACACCATGGCAGCGAAGATGTACTACGACGACGACGCGGAACTCGGCCTGATTCGGGCGAAGAAGGTCGCCATCATCGGATATGGGTCGCAGGGGCACGCGCACGCGCTCAACCTGAAGGACAGCGGCGTGCAGGTGAAGGTTGGCCTGGCGCCGAACAGCAAGTCGAAGGCCAAGGCCGAGGCACATGGCTTGTCGGTGACCACGCCCGCCGAAGCGGCGAAGTGGGCCGACGTCGTCATGATTCTCGTCCCCGACACGACCGCGCCGGCGGTATATGCGGAGATCGAGCCGCATATGACGAAGGGCAAGATGCTGATGTTCGCGCACGGGTTCAATATCCGGTTCGGGACCGTCAAGCCGTCGAAGGACATCGATGTGACCATGATTGCGCCGAAGGCGCCGGGGCATCGCGTCCGCGAGTTGTTCGTCGAGGGCGGCGGCACGCCCGCGTTGATCGCGGTAGAGCAGGATGCCTCCGGGAAGGCCAGGGCGCTCGCGCTGTCGTACGCAAAGGGCATCGGCGTGACGCGTGCGGGCGTCATCGAGACGACCTTCACCGAGGAGACGGAAACGGATCTGTTCGGCGAGCAGGCGATCCTCTGCGGCGGCACGAGCGCGCTCGTCAAGGCGGGATTCGAGACGCTGGTGAAAGCCGGCTATCAGCCCGAGGTCGCGTATTTCGAGTGCCTGCACGAGCTCAAGCTCATCGTCGATCTGATGTATCGCGGCGGCATCAACTACATGCGCTACTCGGTGAGCGACACGGCGGAACATGGCGACTACGTCGCCGGGCCGCGCATCGTGACCGACGAGACGAGAAAGGCGATGCAGAAGCTGCTCGACGAAATCAAGGACGGCACGTTCGCGACGAACTGGATCAAGGAGAACCAGACCGGCCGGCCGCAGTTCAACAAGACGCGCGCGGCGGAGCAGGATCACCAGATCGAACAGGTGGGCGCGCAGTTGAGAGGCATGATGCCCTTCCTCGACCCGGTGACCATAAAGCCCGGACAGCAGGGGTAGCTAAACGAAAAACGAAAAACGAAAAACGAAAAACGAAGAACGAAGCGAAAAACGAAAAACGAACAGAGCATGGGGTCGCAACAGGTTGAAACGGGTTCGCAGAGTGCGGCAGCAGCCGCACCAGGCGGAGCTCCGCTGAAGGTCGCCATCGTTGGCTTCGGCACGGTTGGCCGTTCAGTGGCCAAGGTGCTGTCGAGCGGGATTCATCCGTCGCTGCAGCTGACGGCTGTCTGCAACCGCGGGGTGGAGCGGAAAAGAGTCGACTGGGTGGCTGCCGATGTTGATTGGACCGACAGCTTCGAGGCAGTCGTCGCCTCGGACGCCGACATCGTCGTCGAGTTGATGGGCGGTATCGAGCCGGCGGGAGATCTCATCAAGCGGGCGCTCAAGGCGGGTAAGTCGGTCGTCACGGCCAACAAGCAGCTGATCTCGACGCATGGCGTCGAGCTGCTGGCGCTGGCGCGCGCGCAGCGCCGCGAGCTGTTGTTCGAGGCGTCGGTGGCCGGCGGCATTCCGATCGTGCGAGCCGTGAGAGAAGGCCTCGCGGGCGACCGGTTGCTGCGCGTTGCGGGCATCCTGAACGGCACCTGCAATTACATTCTGACGCGGATGGACAGCGCGGGTTTGTCGTTTGCAGAAGCGTTGAGCGAAGCGCAGGCGCTTGGATATGCCGAAGCCGATCCGTCGGCTGACGTCGATGGATACGATGCCCGCGCGAAGATCGCGATTCTGATCGCGGCTGGGTTGGGATGCCAGGTCGACCCCACTCACATACCGTGTCGTTCGATCTCGGCAATCGACCGCATCGATTTCACCTACGCGCGGAAGCTCGACTGCACGATCCGGCAGATCTCATGGGCCGAGCGGGCGCCCGGGCCCGACAGGCGGCTGTTTGCGTCTGTGCGTCCCGCGCTCGTGCCCCTTTCGTCGCCGCTCGCACGGGCGCAGGGCAGCCAGAATCTCGTCAGCGTGAACGGCGAGTTCGGTGGGGAAACCACATATTCCGGATTCGGCGCCGGCGGTGATCCGACCGCGGTCGCTGTGGTCTCGGACCTGATGTCGATTGCGCGCGCGGGACTGGGCGCCGAGGTGCATTCGCCGCCGCAGCTCGAAGGCCAGGTCGAGGTGAGCGTCGATTTCACCGCCCCTCATTACGTGCGCTTCACGGTTGCCGACCGTCCGGGTATCATTGCTTCTTTGGCGGCAGTACTGTCGGCTCATGGCATCAACATCGACGCGGTCGTGCAGCTTCCCGGGCACGACAAAGCCGAGTTGCCGTTCGTGATGACGCTCGAGGCGTGTCCGGTGTCGGTGCTGGATGCGGCGCTTGCGGAAATCAACGCGTTGCCGTTTCATGTGCGGCGGCCGATGTCGGTGCCGGTGTTGGGTACGTAGTCCGGCTAAAGCCGGACACTACGGGGATGTTCGTCGACATTTGGTAGTGTCCGGCTTCAGCCGGACCGGTGAAGGAGATATGGCTTACGTTACTGGACTGCAGTGTCACCTGTGCAAGGCGATGTTCCCGGCACAGGCGCTGTGGGTGTGCGACAAGTGTCTCGGCCCGCTCGAAGTCATTTACGACTACGACAAGGTGAGACGGGACATCAGCCGGGCGAAGATCGAGTCGCGCGCAAAAAATCTGTGGCGATATCGGGAGCTGCTTCCCATCGACGGCGAGCCGCGCACCGGTCTCTATTCAGGGTTCACGCCCCTGGTCAAGGCGGACCGCCTGGCCAAGGCACTGGGCGTCCGCGAGCTCTACCTCAAGGACGATTCCGTCAATCATCCGACGTTTTCATACAAGGACCGCGTGGTGTCGGTGGCCGCCACGCGAGCCGTCGAGCTGGGTTTCAAGACGTTCGGCTGCGCGTCGACGGGCAATCTCGCGAACAGCGTGTCGGCGCACGCCGCGCGCCTGGGGCTGCAGTGTTTCGTCTTCATCCCGAACGATCTCGAGGCGAGCAAGATTCTCGGTTCCAGCGTCTACAACCCGCAGGTCGTGGCCATCAAGGGCAACTACGACGACGTCAACCGGCTGTGCACGCAGATCGCGGAAAAGTACGGATGGGGGTTTGCGAATATCAATCTGCGCAGCTATTACGCCGAAGGCGCCAAGACGTACGGCTTCGAAATCGCCGAGCAGTTCGGCTGGAAGTTTCCGAAGCACGTCGTCTCGCCTGTCGCCGGTGGCACGCTGCTGCCGCGCATCGCGCGCGCGTTTCGCGAGTTGAGGGAAGTGGGCCTGGTCGAGGGCGACGTCCCGGCGATTCATGCCGCGCAGGCGGCGGGTTGTGCGCCGGTCATCAAGGCGCTCGAGGACGGACTCGAGTTTCCGGACCCGGTCAAGCCGAACACGATCGCGCGATCGATTGCGATCGGCAACCCCGCCGATGGGTTCCAGGTGCTCACGGCGGTTCGGTCGAGCGGCGGATCGGGCGCGATGGCGACCGACAGCGAAATCCTCGACGCGGTGCAGCTGATCGCCCAGACCGAGGGCATCTTTACGGAGCCGGCAGGCGGCACCACGCTGGCGTGCGCCATGAAACTGATCGAGAACGGCTCGATTCCGCGCGATGAATCGATCGTGGTGTGCATCACCGGCAACGGCTACAAGACCGCCGAGGTGATGACCCCGCGGGTGAAAGTGCCGGTCCAGCTCGGCCGCGCGCTGAGCGAATTCGACGCCTTCATGGAAGGCGGAGGATAGCTTACGCAGTAAGTGAAAAGTGAAAAGTAGAAAGTAAAAGTAGAAAGTAAACTTTCCACTTCACTTTCCACTTTCCACTTTCCACTTCCAGGATCACCCCATGTCCCTAGGCCCGATCGTCGTGCAGAAGTACGGTGGAAGCTCTGTGGCCACCGCCGAGAAGATTCTTGCCATTGCGGCACGGGTGCAGGCCTATCTCGAGACGCATCCGCATATCGTGGTGGCGGTCTCCGCGATGGGAAAGACCACGGACCAGCTCGTCGCGCTGGCCAGGCAGGTCTCGAAGAACCCGCACGGCCGCGATTACGATCTCCTCCTCGCATCGGGAGAGCAGGTCGCCGTCGCCACCCTTGCCCTCGCGCTGCAGGATAAGGGCGTGCCGGCGATCGCGCTCACCGGCGCGCAGTGCAACATCCGCACCGATGGGGCCTTCAACCGGGCCCGCATCCAATCGATCGACACCGCGCGCATCGTCGAGGAGCTCGGCAAGGGCAAGGTCGTCATCGTCGCGGGCTTCCAGGGCGTGACGGCGAACGACGAGGTGACGACATTGGGCCGCGGCGGCGGCGACATCACCGGCGCGGCCGTGGCCGCAGCACTCGACGCCTCGGTGTGCGAGATCTGCACCGACGTCGACGGCGTGCTGTCCGCCGACCCGAACGTCGTGCCCGACGCGCGGTTCTGGCCCGAGCTCAGCTACGAGGCGGCGATCGAAATGGCCTCGAGCGGCGCCAAGGTGCTGCACCCGCGCGCGGCCGAGATTTGCATGTCCTACAACATCCCCATCCACATCCGCTCGAGCTTTCATTTGAAAGAGGGGACCTGGATTCGCGAAGGAGCCAGTGAAATGGAAGAAGCAGAGATCGTCGGCGTGACGAGCGACAAGAAGATTGCGAAGGTCACGCTCCTGAACGTCCCCGATGAGCCGGGCATTGCCGCGCAGATCTTCAAGGACGTCTCCGACAAGGACATCAACATCCGGCTGATCATCCAGAGCGCCGCCGCCGATCACCGCGCCGGCATTACCTTCATCATCGAAGACGAGTTCGCCGACGCCGCGCGCAAGCTCGTCGCCGATTGGAAGCAGAAGGGGCTGGCGAAAGAGGGCACGGTCGAGAAGGGGGTCGCGACGATCGCGATCATCGGCTCCCGCCTTGCCGCCACGCCGGGCCTGTCGGGCCGTATGTTCGCGGCGCTGGCGAGAGAGAAAATCAACGTCGACTGCATCAGCTCGTCGGAGATGACGATGTCCTGCGTCATCGCGCTCGAGGATATCGAGCGCGGAGTCAAGGCGGTACACGACGAGTTCTTCGCCAACGCGCCCGCGGCGAGAGTCGCCAGCAGGTACGTCGCCGACAGGTAGGAGGCAACATGTTCCAGCCACGCGCCGCTGGCAGGGCGGCCGCGGAACGGAAGGCAGCCGCGCGATGACCCGCGAAGATGCGTTCAACCTCGTGGACTATCACTACTGGGCTCGCGATCGGATCCTGGATGCCGTAGAAGTGCTCACGCCGGAACAGTACTCGAAGGATCTGGCGAGCAGCTTCACGTCTGTTCGCGCGACGCTCGTGCATGTGTACGGCGCCGAATGGAACTGGTATTTACGGTGGGTAGGCACCTCGCCGACGGGCTTTCCGGACGCGACATTGTTCCCGGATCTGGCGACGATTCGCGCGGCATGGAGGGAGCAGGAGCACAAACTCAGACTGCTCGTCAGCTCACTCGCATCGGCGAACGAGTTGGATCGCGTGCTGCGCTACCGCACGTTCAATGGCGAGGAGATGGAGTCTGCGTTTTCGCAGATGCTGCAGCACGTCGTCAACCATGCGACGTATCACCGCGGCCAGGTGACGACGATGCTGCGCCAGCTCGGCGCGCCCGCGCCGAAGCCGCAGGATCTGATCGCTTCTACCGCGACCGCGCGAGCAGAGTTCACTGATCGCGAGTCTGCAACGCAAAGACGCGGAGACGCAAAGACTTCTTTGAAGAAATTCTTGCGTCTGGCGTCTTCGCGTTGAGATACCTGTCCGCGGTCACGTGAGCGCCACGTGCGCCGTCCCGAAATCCCCGAAATCAACACGCACCGTGTCGCCACGCTGAATCGGCACCGGTATCACGCAGGTGCCCGTCGTCACGAACTGACCAGCGGCAATGCCATCAGCGTACGTGCGAAGCTCGTTCACGAGCCAGGCGAGGGCGACGCGAGGATCGCCGAGCACGTTGGCGCCGCTGCCTGTCGCGACCCGTTCGCCGTTCCGGTACACCGCCACGGTGTGGGCGACGAGATCGCGGTTGCGCCACTCGGCGGCGGCCGGCGCGCCGAGCACGAACCAGTCGGCGCACGCGGCATCGGCGATCAGCTGCGGCGCCCCGACTCTGGCGAAGTCGTTGTAGCGCGAGTCGGGCACCTCGATGGCGGGATGCAGTGACCGAACGGCGCCGAGCACCTCGGCCTGCGTGTAGGGATTCGCGCGTTTCGGCAGCGCGGCGCCGAATTTAAACGCAAACTCGGCCTCGGCGACCATCATGATGTTCCCATCGAGCGGCACGGCGGCGCCGTCTGAGAGCACGCGGTTGGCGAGAAGGGGTCCGGCAAGCGGTCCGTCGACGCCGATGTGCTTCTGACCGGCGGCGCTCGTCGCCGCAATCTTCCATCCGACGACGTTCTGACCGGAGCATCGGACGATGTCTTTCTGCGCCGAGTAGCCGGCTTCGCGATCCGCAGGACGGCAGTCCGGCGGCAATTGATCGATGCGGGTGCGTCGTTCCCAGTTCTGCCACAGAATCGCGCCAGGACTCGCATGCTCCGTCATTTCGGCACCCCTCGAAGCGTCTCTCCCAACAGCCTGATCTCCTCGCCGTATAACGCCCAGTTGCCGTCCCGCTGTGCCTGCATCGCGCGATCGTAGTGCAGCAGCGCGCGTTCGATCGACGTGGCGTCCGCGCGGTTCGGCGTGGCCGCCGGCACGGCCTGCCGGCCCGCGGCCTCCGGGCCAACAGCCGGTGTTGAAGTAGAGGTTGATGTGATCGAAGGACGGCGCGCGGCGGCGCCGTCCCCTCCGAAGATGCGCGCCAGCGCGGCATCGAGCGTCGGTTCCATCACGATTTGATCTTTATAGGCGACGATGACGCGGTTCAACGCCGGAATTCTGCCGCCGGATGCGCGCAAGTACAGCGGCCGCACGTACAACAGCGCTTCGCCGACCGGGATGACAAGGAGCGTGCCCTGGATGACCTGCGATCCTTGCTGGTTCCACAGCGTAATCTGGGGTGAAATCACCTGGTCCTGGTTGATGCGCGCGATGATCTGGCGCGGGCCATACACGATCGTCTGCCGCGGAAATTCGAAGACCTCGAGCTGCCCGTAGCGCTCCGGATCGGAGCGCGCCGCCATCCACGCCGCCAGGTTGTCTTTCCGCGCGGGAGTGAACGGCAGCATCTGAATGAACTCGGAGTGCGCCTCCCCCGGCAACCGCATGATCGTGTAGTAGGGCTGCATCATCTGCGGGTTACCGTCGATGTCGACCGCGGGAATCTGCCATTGATCTTCCTTGTTGTAGAAGACCACCGGGTTGGTCATGTGATAGGTCGAGAACATCGCGGCTTGAATCGCGAAGATCGTCTCCGGATAGCGGAGGTGCCGCCGGAGGTCGGGGCGCATGGCATCGAGCGGCTTCAACAGGCCCGGATATGCGCGTCCGAGCGTCTGCGCAAGCGGATCGCGCGGGTCCGATACGAAAAACTCGGTCGTGCCGTTGTACGCATCGGTGATCACCTTGACCGAGTTACGGATGTAGTTGAGGCCACCCGCAGACGGCGCGGAATAGGGGTATCGCGACGTGGTCGTGTACGCGTCTCGAATCCAGAACAGCCGTCCGTCGTCGGATACGACGAGATAGGGATCGTCGTCGTATCGCAGGAACGGCGCGATCGTGGTCACGCGTTCGGTGATGTTCCGGTGATACAGCACGCGGCTATCGGCGGTGATGTCGTTGCTGAACAGAATCTGCAGCGACTGGAAGCCGACGCTGAAGAGCAGCCGCCGTGCGAGGCCGCCGATGCGGACGCCATCGGCCCCGTTGTAAACCGTCTCGACGTTTTCGTCCCCTTCGGCTGTCGAGTAGTGGAACTCCTTTGCGTTCGTGTTCACGAGCACGTAGTTGTTGGTCAGCTCGCCGAAGTAGATGCTCGGTTCCTTGATATCGATGCTGGCCGGCACCGTGGATTGCGGCGGAATGTCCTTCACGAACAGGATGGGCAGGCCTTCGGGCGTGACCTCGTTCACCGGACCCAGCGTCAGGCCGTAACCGTGCGTGAACGTGAGGTGCTCGTTGATCCACGTCCGGTTCGGAAGGCTCTCGGTGTTCAGCTCGCGGACCGACAGCATCACCTGCCGAAGCTCGCCGTTGATCGTGTAGCGATCGTTGTCGACCGACACGAAGTCGTAATACGTGCGCAGCTCCTGGATCTGGCCGAACGTCTCGAGCAGCGGCTGATGATCCCAGAGACGGACGTTCTTGAGCGTATCAGCGCTGCGGTCGATCTCGTCCCGGGTGAGCACCGCATCGCCGGAGAAATTGCGCGTGCGCACGGCAGCGAGATTGAACGCCTGCCGTGTCGCGGCGATGTTGTGGGTGATGTAGGGCGTTTCCGCCGCCTGTTCATTCGGCGTGACGACGAAGCGCTGAATGCCGGCGGCGTACAGCGAGCCGCCAATCGACGTCAGGAGGTACAGTCCGATGGCCAGCGGCACAGGCCACATGGCCGTGGAAAACGCGTGATACGCGGCAAGGCCGGCGCTCAACAATGCGACGACCGTCAGGACGCGCGCGGCCGGCATGCGCGCCATGACGTCGGTATAGGAGGCGCCTGGCACGATCCCCGGACCTGTGACATCGGTCAGCAGATGTGGCACTTCCAAATACGCGCTCGCAGCGAGCAGAAGGAAAAACGCCGCCGCAAGAAGCGACAGATGCAGCCGCGCCTTGCGAACAACCGATACGCCGCCGCGCTTCGTGAAATTCAGGGCGCCGGCAAGCACGTAGGCGGCGGCAGAGCCCATCAAGGCGACGACGACCACCGCCACGCCGATCTGCTGCAGAAGATCGAACAGCGGCAGACGGAAGACATAGAAGCCGATGTCATAACCGAGAATCGGATCGGCGGCACCGAAGGGCACGCCGTTGCGGAACTGGAGCCACCGCATCCACTCGCCGCTGCCCGCCAGTCCGATCATCAGCGAGACGGCGAGCGATCCGATGCCGACCATCTTGCGGATTTGCTCGCGGCGGATCATCGCCGGCTGGACGGTGCCCGCGCCTCCGGTTCCGATGACGATGTACGGGCTGGCGATGGAGGAGACCGCAATCCATAGATTTCCGTACAGCACCACGAATGCGAACCCGAGGATCAGGGTGAAGAGAGAGGCCTGCGCGCGCAGGCTCGTCACGTAGACGCCCCGGTACCCGGACGCACCGAACCAGAGCCACTCGATGAAGAAATCGACGAGATTGGGCAGGACGATGAAGGCGACGACGCCAACCAGAATCAGCAAGCCACGAAAATTCACGAGAGAAGCATAACCGGTCGGCGGCCGCATGGGGCGGGCGCGAAAGGTCCTTGCCAACCCCAATGTAACAGGTGTTACACTCGGGGCGTGCCCCGGCGATGGCTCGTGTTCGTGCACCAGATGCCGGCGCATCCGTCGAATGGGCGGGTCAAGATCTGGCGGCGGCTGCAGCAGATGGGGGCGGTTGCGCTCAAGAATGCCGTACACGTTCTGCCGGAAGCCGACCAGGCCGTCGAGGACTTCGAGTGGCTTCGCGAGGAGGTCGTCGCCCTTGGTGGAGAGGCGTCCATCTTCACGGTGTCGTCGATGAGCGAGGCAGACGAGCGCTACATCCTGGGTGAATGGAAGGAGAAGAAGGCCATGCAGAGCATCGAACGTCAGCCTTCGGAATCGAAACGGCGAGGCGCGCCCGCGCCGGCGCGGCTCGACGCGACTGCCTACCGCAATCGTGTGTGGGTCACCAGGCCACGGCCCGGCGTGGACCGGTTCGCCTCGGCATGGCTCATCCGGCGGTTCATCGATCGGGAGGCGGCGTTCGCGTTCGCGGCGTCGCCGGACAGATATCCCGACGCAGTGCCGTTCGACATGTATCAGGTCAGCGGCTTCAGGCATGAAGGCGATCTCTGCACGTTCGAGGTGCTCGAAGATCGGTTCGGCATTCGCGACGTGAACGTGCGGCGAATCGCCGAGATTGTGCACGACATCGATCTCAAGGAAGATCGGTACAAATCGCCCCATGCGGCGACGGTCGCGCACCTCGTCGAAGGGCTGCGCGCGTCGATTCCTGAAGACGCGAAGCTGCTGGAGCAGGGGATGGTGATGTTCGAGGCGTTGTATCAGTCGTTGCAAACGACGAAGCGTCCGCGCGGCGGCAAAGGACGCATCTGTTAGAGGTTTCTAGCCGGTATTGGAGACACGCATGATTGGTTGGAACCGCGCATTCGCGTCATTGTTGATCGTCGGAGTCTCTTGGGCTGGCCGCGGCGCTCGGCGTCAGGCTTCGTGCGCAGGCTGGTCAGCCGGCCATCGGTCAGCCCGGGCCGGTCCAGCCGGCGCCCTCGCGCGAGGTGTCGCCGGTGACGCCGCGAGGGCCGATTCGCCTGACGGCAAATCCGCCGAAGGTCGCCTCGCCCGAACCCGCCGCAAACACGTCCGACGTCAAAGCCCGCTATGTCGGATCTGTCGCGTGCCAGCGATGTCACGCCGCGACGTACGAGCGCTGGTCGCACACGCGAATGGCGAACGTCATCACCGATCCCAAAACAAATCCGAGTGTCGTGCTCGGCGATTTCAGCAAGCCGAATCCGCTCGTGAATTTCAAGCTCGAAGACGTGGCATTCACGTATGGCACAAAGTGGAAGCAACGCTACTTCCTGCGGAGCGGCAACGACTACTATCCCGCCAGCGCGCAGTGGGACGTCATCAACGGGACGTGGCGCACGTATCACGTTCAGCCGAACACCGAATGGTGGCTGCCGCATTACCCCGCGAAGCCCGGAGACAACTCGACGAGGCCGACCGGACCGCTATGCGACGGTTGTCATTCGACGAACTACGACGTCCAGACCAAACGCGTCACCGAATGGAACGTCGGCTGCGAGCGATGCCACGGCCCCGGCAGCGAGCACGTCGCCCGCCCGAGCAAGGCGACCATCATCGATCCGTCGCGGCTCAACTATGTGGCGGCGAACGACGTGTGCCTGCAATGCCACACGCAGGGCAAACCCACGAAGAATCCCCACAACGGCCAATACTACGACTGGCCGGTCGGCTTCCACGTCGGGCTCGGAGCTGAAGGATTTCTGGACGCTCGAAGAACGGCATCTTGGTGAGACGACGTTTACTCACTACGCGGAAGGCACGGCGAAGAAGAACCGCATGCAGGCGAATGACTTCGTCGACAGCCTGATGTATCGCCGCGGGGTCACCTGCTTCAGCTGCCATGACGTGCATGGGACGAACCACAACGCGGATCTCGTCAAGCCGCCGCAGCAATTGTGCCTGACGTGCCACAGTCCGAATTCACCGAACGGCCCGCGCGCGGCGACGGTCGAAGAGCATACACACCATGCGGCGGGCAGCGCGGGGAGTCAATGCGTCGAATGCCACATGCCGAAAATCGAGCAGACCATTGCGGATGTCAACGTCCGCAGCCACAACTTCAAATTCATCACGCCGTCGATGTCCGAGCAGTACAAGATTCCCAATCCATGCACGATGTGTCACACGTCGCAGACGACCGAATGGGCAAAGGGTCATTTGAAGAGCTGGTCGGGTGTGTCTCCGTGGAGAGTGCAGTAGGTGAAGAGACGCGCGCTTGTCGTCGGGTTGTTGCTGCTTGCGGCCACACCCGCGTTCTCACAGACGACATGCACGATCGTCTGTGAGCCGACGCTGCTCGTCGAGCCGACCGTCACGTGGGAAAAAGACGCGACGGTTTTCGAGACGATCTTTGCCCTGGATCTCTCGACGCCGATTCCACGCGTCGGCGTCACGCTCGAGGCGATCACGAAGCCTTTTCAGGACGACAACGACGTGGAGCTCGAATCCGAGCTCAAGCTGTATTGGCTCGAGTCAGGACAGACCGGAGGATGGCTTTCGTCTCACTTCGACATCGTCGACAAGTTCAGCGGCGCCGAACGGACGACGGATACCCGCGCGTACACACACAAGCTGAACTTCGAGCTCGATACCGCGGTCGCGGTGTTCAGCCGCCTGCCGGACAGCCACTGGCTGCGCGACATCGAAATCGAAGGCTCGCTCGACTACGTCGCAACCGGCCTTCCGAAAGACGCCGGGCGCTGGTCGTTCTCGCTCGTCTTCGTCGTTCCCGTCGTCAAGGGGCGTTAGCGGCGCGTTCGAGGCCGGAACTGATCCGCCCTGCGCGGTCGACCGCGCGCACGTGCACCTCGGCGCGTCAGCGCCCTCTTCAGTCAGACAGCCGCTTACGCGCGATTGCGGTCATTGTCGCGCCTGTCGGATGTCGCGGATTCGTGAGTTCCGGACCGGTGCGCGGGCTGCTATAGTGGGCGCCGTTCCCGCCTTCGCCAGGGCGACGGCGGGTCACGCCAAACCTCGCCGCATTTGGGCGAGCGACGGGGACAGGAGGGCCGGATGCGCAACGCACTGAGAGCGGCTTGGATCGTCGGCATGGTGGGCGTCCTTGGTTTTCTGCTTCACGAGAAGAGCGCCGCGCAGCAGGGACTTCTCCCTCCTGTGCCGCCGAATCTCTTTACCATCCACAAACTCACCGACAAGCTGTCGATCATCGCGCCGTACGGCCCCGACATGAGCCAGATCGGCGGCAACATCGGCGTGTTCGCCACCGACGAGGGCGTGCTGGTGGTCGACGACAACTACTACACGCAGGAGCGCCGCGGGCAGACGATCAAGCTTGCCGAGGCCGTGGTCGCCGAAATCAAGAAAATCAGCAGCCAGCCCATACGCTTCGTCATCAACACGCACCATCACAGCGATCACGCAGGCGGCAATCCCGTGTTCGCGAAGCTCGGGACGATCTACGCGCAGAAGAACGTCCGGAACAGAATCCTCGAGGGCTACAAGAGCTCGAAGGAGAGCCTCGACTTCGATCCCATGAAGGCGGCGCCCACCGTCACCTACGACGGCGAGCTGATCTTCCATCTGGGCGGCGAGGAGATTCATCTCTATCATCCGGCGCGCGCACATACCGACGGCGACACGATGGTGCACTTCAAGAACGCGAACATCGCGTTATGGGGCGACGCGTTCATCAACAACTGGGTGCCGGTCATCGACGTAGCGGGCGGTGCAAGCACGCTCGAGTGGCTGCAGTTCCTCGATCGCGGGCTGCAGTTGGTCGGCGAAAACGCCACGATGGTGCCCGGTCATGGGGCGATCGCGAAGGCAGCAGACGTGCGCCGGATGAGGACCGTACTTCACGAACATGCACGCGAACGTGCGTAAGGCGATTGCCGCGGGCAAGACGCGCGAGCAGGCGATGGACGAGATTACGGTACCGGCCTACGCGAACCTGCCCGGTGGGGCGGCGCGCATCCGCATGAACGTCGCCGCGGTGTACGACGAGCTGAAAGCGGCGGGTAAATAGAAACGAGAAGACTGAAATCTGGAAACTGAGAATCCGCAAACTGAATGCCGAAGCGAGATCCTGCCTGATCTTCTGAACTTCTGATCTTCTGTTCAAGGACAGTTACTCCGTAGCCAGGATCGCTCTGAGGAAACACTCCACGGCTGCGGGATCGTCGACC
This sequence comes from Vicinamibacterales bacterium, assembly GCA_963802345.1. GTDB lineage: Bacteria > Acidobacteriota > Vicinamibacteria > Vicinamibacterales > JAMQPK01 > JAMQPK01. The sequence goes on along the minus strand of CAWDIK010000017.1, from coordinate 78,443 downwards.
CTGAACGCCGCGGCGGCCGGGCGCTTGCCGACGGCAATCGTCAGGCCGTTCGTGCCGATCTCTTCAAACGCGTCTTCGTCGGTTTCATCGTCGCCGATGTAGACCGGCCAGATCGTTTCCCTCGTGTCTGCTTCGACGTGGCGCATGATGGCGCGCACGGCGTCGCCCTTGGCCCAGTCGACGTTCGGCAACAGCTCGAGCACCTGGTCGCCCGGTTGGAGACGGACCGTCCCTTCGCTGAGCAACGGCTCGGCGAGCGCGTTGAAGCGCGTGGTGGCGTGCAGGCGGTCGGCCGTCGACGCCCCGCGCAGGTGCAGGACGACAGAGTACGTCTTGTCCTCGACGAACACGCCGGAGAGCGGCCTGACAGCGCGGCGGAGATCCTTGGCGAGCACGCTGATGCCTGGCGCCGCGAGCGCGACGGCTTTGTGCGCGAACCGCAGCCCCGGCCCCTCGATCTCGAGACCGTGCAGCCCCGCCAGGAACATGGACGATGTGGACGGCACGCGCTCGCGCAGGTCAGCGACGCGCCGGCCGCTGATGATGCCGGCCGACAGGTCGGCCCGCTTGTCCAGCGTCTGCAGCAGGATCTGGCGCGACGGCGGGAGAGCGACCGTGCTCGGGTCGAGCGTGAACTCGGCCAGCGTGCCGTCGAAGTCCATCAGAATGATTGGTCGTGCGTCGTGGGGCCGTGCCTGCCAGGCCGCAAATACGCGATCAACTCCACGCACGGAACCTCGCATCCCTCGCTTCCAGCAGCTCGCTGATTGTGACGGCGGTGTTAATCAATCCCACGTGCGTGTACGCCTGAGGAAAGTTGCCAAGGAGCAATCCCGTCCGCGGCTCGATGTCTTCCGAAAACAGCCCGACGCAGTTCGCGTGCGTCATCAAACGTTCGAACAGCCGGCAGGCATCTTCGAGCCGGCCGACCATCGCGAGCGCCTCGGCCCACCAGAACGAGCAGATCGAAAAAGCGCTGGTCGTCTCACCGAAATCGTCCTTGTGACGATATCGCAGCATGAGTCCGTCTTCAACGAGCAGCCGCTCGTAGGCCTCGACGGTCGAAACGAATCGGCGGTCGCGCGGATCGATGAGCCCGAGCGTCGGCAGCAGCAGGTTGGACGCGTCGGGAAGCCTCCCGTCGAGCACCTGCGCGAAGTAGCCGAGCTCGGCGTTGTAGGCGCGATCGAGGATCACCTCGCGGTACTGTGCGGCCCATGCCTCCCAGTCCGCGGCCAGATCGGTCACGTCCCAGCCTGCGAGCGAGCGTCGCGCCGCGGCTCGCGGCGACCCAGCACAACGCGTGCGAGAACGTGTACCTGTTCGGAAAGGTGCGGTACTCCCACAGCCCGGTGTCGTCGGTCTCGACGGCGGTCATCGCTTCCGCAACGAACCGCTCGACCATCCGGAGAATCGGTTCCGTTTCCTCGATGACCACGCGCGGGTCCGCCGTAATGGTGTCGAGGCACAAAATCATCTCGCCCATCAGATCGTGCTGACGCTGCAGGTACGCCGCGTTGCCGATGCGCACAGGCTTGCTCCCGCAGAATCCCTCGAGATGATCGAGATGGCGCTCGACGAGCTCGCGCTCGCCGCCAATCCCGTAGAGCGGCTGCAGCGGCCCCGCCTCTGCGACGTCTCGCAGAAAGGAGACGAACGCCTCGCCTTCGGCAAGGTGACCGACGCGGCGGAGGGCTTCGACGACGAACGCCGCATCGCGCAACCAGCAGTAGCGGTAGTCCCACGTGCGTTCGGACCCGACCGCTTCCGGAATGCTCGTCGTCGCAGCCGCGATGATGGCGCCCGTGTCGGTGTAGGCGTGGAGTTTCAGACAGAGCGCCGACCGCAGGACTGGAAGGCTTGCGAATGTCGGGAGCGCGCACGATTTTGCCCACGCGCGCCATCCTGCAATCGTCAGGTCTCGCACCCGCTGCGCGGACTCGACAGAGTCGGTGTCCGACGGCCTGCCGTAGCTGACCACGAAGTAGAACGGCTCATCGATGCGGAGCGGCTGGCCGCTTTCAAGATAGGAGAGCGGCGCGTTGGTGCGGAGATACAGTGCTGCGGCGCCGTCGCCGACCTGCAGGCCCCCCGGGATCGCCACTATCTTGGGGTGCTGTTCGACGGCATAGTCCGGTTTGGGATCGAACAGCACACGGACGCGCGCGGCTCCCTCGCGCGGCACGATCAGGCGCTGGATCTCGATTGGCGCGTCCACGCCGAGCCCGGACGGAATTCTCGGTGCGTAGTCGTATACGTCGAAGCGTCCGTCGGCACAGGTCACGGACGTCCGCAGCACGTTCGTGTTGACGACATATTCCATGCGCGAGTCGACCTGGGTGCAGTCGGCGTGAAAAGCGAACGTGCCGCCTTTCTCGACGTCGAGCAGCCGGCCGAACACCGATGCGCTGTCGAATCGCGGCATGCACAGCCAATCGATGTGGGTGGTCGGCGATACGAGGGCGAGAACGCGCCCGTTTCCGATGACGCCGTGATTCAGCGTGATGGGACACGAGTGGGTCACTTCGTCGACTCCGCCACGCGGAACGTCTCGATGAGGAGCAGGCCGGCCCATCGAAAGATGTTGTGCTCGGCGACCTGCGCGCGGAGGCGCTGCATCCGCCGCTGCTGCTCGGCCGAGGGCATCGTCAGCGCGGTGTGCAGCGCGTCGGCGAAGGCATCGGTGGCGTACGGATTGACGAGCAGCGCTTCGGGCATCTCGCGGGCGGCGCCGGTAAACGGCGAGAGGATCAGCACGCCTTGACGATCGTCGCGCGCCGCGACGAACTCCTTCGCGACCAGATTCATGCCGTCGTGCAGCGACGACACGACGCACACGTTCGCGGCGCGGTAGCCGGCGAAGATATCTTCGATGCCGTGGTGCGCGCGCGACAGGATGATCGGCTTCCAATCGTTGACGCCGTGCTTCTCGTTGATCGCCGTCATGAGGGAGTCGACTTCGTCGTTGAGATCCTTGTACTCGGTGATCTCCGTCCGGCTCGGCGCACCCATCTGCAGAAACACGAACCGCTCGCGCCACTGCGGGTAGCGCTCGAGAAACCGATCGACGGCGCGCAGGCGCTCGGGAATGCCCTTCGTGTAGTCCATGCGATCGACGCCGATGGCCAGCGCCCACTCGTCTCTCAACCCGTAGGCCTTGCGGAACGCCTGAACGTCGCTGCGGCGCGATGCCGTTCTGCGAGATGCCCTCCATGTCGATGCTGATCGGAAACGGGCGGACCTTGGTTTCGTGCGCCGCGCGCGTGATCGAAAAGTGCTCGTAGTCTACGCGCGACTCGACGAGGCGGTCGACCGTGTCGAGAAAATTGTTGCAATGCAGCTGCACGTGGAAGCCGAGCAGATCGCTGCCGAGGAGGCCGTCGAGGATCTCTTCCTGCCACGGGCAGATGCGGAAGGCCTCCCGATGCGGCCATGGAATATGCCAGAAATGGCTGATGATCGCATCTGGACGGCGCTGCTTGACGAGTCGCGGAAGGAGCGCGAAGTGATAGTCCTGCACGAGCACGATCGCGGGGGAGCCGTCGATTTCCTCGAGGACGGCCTCGGCGAACTTCGCGTTGACGCGCGCATACTGTTCCCAGTCGCTCGCGTCGAAAACGGGGCGCGTATACGCGATGTGACACAACGGCCACAGCGCGCGGTTGGAGAAACCGTAGTAGTAGCCTTCTTCCTCTTCAGGAGTGAGCCAGACGCGCCGCAGCGTATATGACGGCTTGTTCGGCGGCACCGCCAGGCGCCCCGCGTCGTCCGCGGTCTCATGATCGCCGCTGCCGCTGCCGTGGGCGACCCACACGCCGCCGGTGGCGCGCATGATCGGGTCGAGCGCGGTCACCAGACCGCTCGCCGGACGGATCCACTTCAGCTCACCGCCAACGGGCCCGACGCGGTTATGAATGTACGGTTCGCGGTTCGCAACGACGACGACACGAATGCCGCTGAGGCGCTCTCTGAGCAGCGACACGAGGCGATCGCGCGACCACTCCGTCTCCAGGATTGTTGCTTCGGACGGCAGCCATCGTTCGATCGCGTGTCTGAATGAGCGGGCAAGCCAATCCCGTGTTGACACAGCCCGCCTCTACGTGCAAAAGCCGGTCCCGAACGGAGCTGTATTTTTCACGGGGTCCTTTCGCTATTTGCCCAGCTTCGGCAGATTTCGACGATAACTTCTACTGCCTTGTCCATATCCTGGACAGAGGTCCATTCAAGCCGTGAATGGATGTTGTGCTCTCCTGCGAACAGGTTCGGCGTCGGGAGCCCCATGAACGACAGGCGCGCGCCGTCCGTGCCCCCGCGAATCTGCCGGAGGTGCGGCGTAAGTCCCGCGCGCATCATGGCGGCCTTCGCGTGCTCGGTGACCTCCGGATACCGATCGAGCACTTCCTTCATGTTGCGGTACGATTCGCGGCGATCGATCTCGACTGACGCAGCTGGGTAGGGCCGCACCACTTCATCGGCAAGATCGTTGAGCATGCGCGCTTTGTCGTCGAGACCCTTCGTCGTGAAATCGCGTAACAACAGATTGACGGTAGCGCGTTCGACGCCGCCGTGGAATGTGTGCGGATGCACGTACCCTTCGTACCCCTCCGTCGTTTCAGGCGACAGCCCGTGTCTGGGCAGCCGATGTACGAACTCGGATGCGAGCTTGATCGCGCTGACCATGCGCCCTTTCGCGTAGCCGGGGTGCGTGTTGAAGCCCTTGAACGTCGCGGTGAAGGCATCGGCCGAGAAATTCTCAATTTCGAGGTCGCCGCGCTTCGGTCCGTCGAGCGTGTACGCGAACCTCGCGCCGAACCGGTTCACGTCGAAGTACTCGGTGCCGCGGCCGACCTCTTCATCGGGGGTAAAGCCGATCTTCACGCCGCCGTGGGGAATCTCGGGGTGCGTCAACAGATATTCGGCCGCGGCCATGATCTCGGCCACGCCCGACTTGTCGTCTGAACCGAGCAGCGTCAGGCCGGACGCTGTGATGATGTCGTTGCCCCGCTGTTCGGCCAGCTCGGGGTTGTCGGCTTCGCGGAGCACCATGGAGGGGTCGTCGGGCAGGACGATGTCGCGCCCGTCGTACGCTTTGTGGACGATGGGCTTGACGCCGGCGCCGCTCACGTCCGGGCGACGTATCGACGTGGGCGATGAAGCCGACGACCGGCACGTGTTCCTTGCCGGGTGTGGGCGGAATTGTTGCCATCACATAGCCATGCTGATCGATGGCCGCATCGGCCACCCCCATCTCTTTCAGCTCGTCGACCAGCCGGTTGAGAAGCACCAGCTGCTTCGCAGTGCTGGGATAGCTGTCGGACTGGTCGGTCGACTGTGTATCGAAGGTGACATATCGAAGAAAACGGCTCGCGGCCGTCGAAGTGAAAGCGTCCGTCATAGGTCAGAGGGTACTGCATTACAATGCGATTTTCCTCAAGGAGATCGCCGATGCGCGCCATTCTGTCGGTGCTGATCGCGGTGGTGACGGCCGGGCCCGGAGCGAGCGAGCTCCTGGCGCAGACGGATCGGGCACCGGTGTTTCGATCGGGCGTCGAAGTGATGGAAGTCGACGTCACCGTCGTCGATGCGAAGGGGATGCCCGTGCGCGATCTGCGCGCGCCGGAATTCACCGTCACCGTCGACGGGCAGGTACGGCGGGTCATCAGCGCGGAGTTCGTCGCGGAAAGCGGGGAATCGGCGGCAGACGCCGCGAAACCGCGCGATCCCGTACGTGTCGAACAACACGGACCGGCGCCCTGGCCGTCTCATCATGCTTGTCGTCGATCGCAACAACATCGACACGCACACGATTCGCGGCGCGGTTGCGGCGCTCAAGCGGTTCGTGGCGGGTGTGTCGCCGGACGATCGGTTGGCGCTCGTGACCATACCGCCTCCCGGGCCGTCTGTCGATTTCACGACCAACCACGCGCAGATCCTCAATGCGATCACGAGCGTCATGGGCTCAGAGGACCCGATGTTCTCGCAGTACAACATCAGCGATTACGAGGCGATCACCTTCGAAAACCGATCGAACCCGATCGTCACGCAGCGGCTGCTGTTTCGTGCGTGCGGCGACACCGATCCCAATACGATGTCGCCCTGCGATCGCGATGTCGAGCAGGAGGCGTTGACGAAGGCGACGCACCTCCGCCAGCTCACGTCGCAGTCCGTATCTGGATTTGCCGCGCTGCTGAGGAACCTGCGCGACGTCGAGGGCCCGAAGTCGATGATCATCCTCTCGCAGGGCTTGATGCTCGAGGGGGCGCAGGGCGAGTCGTCAGCCCTTGCGACGCTCGCGGCCGAGGCGCGGGTCAGCATCAACGTGATGATGTTCGAGCAGGTGGTGGGAAGTGCATCTCAATCCCGCATCTCGGAGACGCTCTCCCAGGATCGCGATCTGCGCGAAGCGGGCCTCGAGACGCTCGCGGGACGCTCGCGCGGCTCGCTCTTCCGCGTCGTCACGAATCCGGAGTTCGTCTTCGAACGGCTGCGGCACGAAATATCCGCACACTACATGCTGGGCGTCGAGCCGGCCGAGCGAGACCGCGACGGCAAACCGCATCAGATCCAGGTGAAGGTGGGCCGCCAGAACGTGCAGGTGCGCGCCCGCCGCCAGGTGCAGTACACGCGACTGACGCCGAATTCATGGTCGCGCGACGTGGTCATGGGACGCGTGCTGCGATCGCCGGCGGCAAACACCGAGCTGCCGATGCGCCTGTCGACATATACATTCCGGGATACCGCGCCGAACAAGGTCAAGCTGATTCTCGCGGCGGAAATCGATCCCGAGTCGATGGAGAAGGAGCTCGACCTCGCGATTGGCTTTGCGATTTTCGACGACATGGGCAAAGTCGTCCTGAGCGGGCAGGAGCGGAAGATCTACTCGGCAAATACGGATCTGCCGATCCGTTACGAGCTCGCGGTGCCGGTCGATCCCGGCCAATACCGATTGCGGCTGGCCGCCGTCGATATGTCAGGGAAGAGCGGCAGCGTCGAGCGGGAAGTGCCTGCGTTCGGCATGGCGAACCAGGAGTTTGCGATCGGCGACCTCATCCTCAGCTCGGTGCGCGAGGGTAGAGGCAACGACCTGCGCGCCCCGGTTGTTCTCCAGGTCGCGGATGGCCAGCTCGCCACCTACACAGAGTTGTACACGAACAAGCCGGGCACGCTCGACGACACGAAGGTGACCTTCGAAATTGCCGACACGGCCGATGGTCCGGCGCTTCAGTCGAGCAACGCGGAAATCCGCGAACGCGGTGATCAGACGATGAGACAGGCGCTCTCGGTGGTCCCGGTTGGCGCCTTGCCGCCTGGCCGCTATATCGCGCGCGCGGTGTTTTCAAAGGGCGACAAGAACATCGGCAAACTGTCGCGGCCGTTCAACATCACCGCGAAAGCACTGAGTGCGACGGGTGCAACGGGTGCGACGGGTGCAACGGGTGCGACGGGTGCAACGGGTGCGACGGGTGCGACGGGTGCAACGGGTGCGGCGGGTGGGGCGGATGCGGCCGCCGCGACCAACGTGGGCGCGACGCGTGCGGCGATGACAGGCGTCGTGGTGGCGGTCCGGCCTGCCGTGTTCAAGAAGGAAGATGTGTTGACGCCCGAGATGCTGCGAGTGGTGTACGAAGCGTTCGACAAGAATCATCCTGCCGCAAAAGCAGCCACGGCGCGCGCGCGGGCCGGCAAGATACAGGGCACGGCGTTGATGGCGCTGGAAGCCGGCGATCAAGCGGCTGGATCTCTGCTTCGCGGCATCGAGCTGCTCATGAAAGGCGATTTGAATCCGGCCGCGAACCAGTTCGGCGTTGCGCTGCGCAATGCGCCCGATGCCCCGATTGCGTCGTTCTTCCTCGGCGCGTGCTATGCCGCGGCGGGGAGGGACAAGGAAGCTGTGTCGTCATGGGAGCGCGCCCGCGCGGCGAAGCTGGACTTGCCCGTGCTGCAGCTTGTCATCGCCGACGCGTGGCTTCGGCTCGGGCAGCCCGCCGACGCCCTCGAGCCGCTGCGGCTCGCGCTGGAGCGCCAACCGCAGGATGACGACATCAGGCGGAACCTGGCCATCGCGCAGTCCCATCTCGGCCTTCACGAGCAGGCGTATCCGACGATCGTTCCTTATCTCGAGCGGAATCCAAAAGATGCGGATGCGTTGATGATTGCGCTGCACGCGCTGTATCAGATTCACATCGAAGGCAAGACCATCGGGTCGGCCGCCGAGGACAAAGCCAAAGCCGCCGAATACGCGCGTGCCTACGCCGCAGCGAATGGACCGCAGCAGGCGCTCGTCGAAAAGTGGGCGGAGTACCTGGGTCGGTAGTGTTCCGCCGGCGACTCAGCTCTTCAGAACGTTCTCCAGACGCCGGCGAATCTCCTGCTTCGGCTGCACGCCGACCAGGCGATCGACTTCCTTGCCGCCCTTCAACACGAGCAGCGTTGGGATACTGCGTACCCCGAACCTGTTTGCGGTGCCGGGGTTCTCGTCGATGTTGAGTTTCCCCACCTTCACCAGCCCGGCCATCTCTGTCGCGAGCTGATCGACGGTCGGCGCCAGCATGTGGCACGGACCGCACCAGTCGGCCCACAGGTCGAGCAGCACCGGCGTCGCGCTGTTCTCGATCTCGCTGGAGAACGTGGCATCAGTGATGTCGACAGGGCCGCTCGTCGCCGGTAGCGGAGCCTTGCATTTGCCGCACACCGCTTTGCGTCCCGGTTGTGCTGGAGGAAGCCGGTTGCGTGTCCCGCACGCCGGACAGGTGATCAGTCGTTCGGTCATGGCGCTCACCTTGGAAATCTGACGTCGACGCACCCGCGCAGCGCGGGGCGCCGGGCCTCTCCTCGATAATACACACGCTCCAGGAACAGTCCCGATGCCGGCGCGGTGAGTTGTGCCGGGATGTTCGAATCCTCACGCAGGAACGTCGCCGCTTTCTCGACCGTCGTCCCGCCGATCCCGACATCGACCATGACGCCCACCATCCGCCGCACCATCTTCCACAAGAAATGGGATCCCTCTACGCGGACGATCACGAGATCCCCGTCCTCGGCGATCTCGATGCGCTCGATGGCGACAATGGTCGATTTCTCGTCGGCGTCGTCGTCGGTGAACGATCGAAAATCCTTCATCCCCGAAAACGCGTCCGCCGCCGCCCGCATCTTCGCGATGTCGAGCTCGTCCCGGACCCACCAGACGAAGTGCTTCGCGAAGGCCGTGCGGCGCCTCGAGATTTGGTACAGATAGCTTCGCGACACCGCGTCGTGCCGCGCGTGAAACTTTCGTTGGGCCAGCTCGACTTTCAGGAGGTTGAATATCGCTCGGCAGCGCGTCGTTAATCCGGCGGCGCAGCGTCTCGGCGGGAATGGCGGTGATGATGTCGAGATGCGCCACCTGCTCGAGCGCGTGGACGCCCGCATCGGTCCGCCCGGAGCCGTACAACTCGAATTGCTTCTGCGCGGTGACCTCCGCGATGACCCGCGTCAGCTCGCCCTGGACCGTGCGCGCGTTCTTCTGGATTTGCCAGCCGCTGTATTTCGTGCCGGCGTATTCGACGAACACTTTGAAGCGAGCCATTGCTGAACCGCTGAAAGTTAGTGTACTTTCTACTCTTCGGACGGTTGAGCCCCGATCCATGCAGCCAGGCCCGTGACGGCTGCGTCAAGGTCGCCGTCCCGGAGAACTCGAAAGCGGCCGGTCGCGGCGGGGAGGGCCCACCCACGACGGTCGAAGGCGGTCGTCCACAGCACCGCACCGCGGCGATGAAGGACCAGGCCGCGCTCAACCGCCTGCGTGAACTCCGACGCGGTCGCCACCTCATAGTCGGCGAACGCGACCGACATGCGCCGCTTCGTCAACTCGATCGCCAGCGGCGCCGCGATCGGCAGCCGGTCTTCAGGGACATAAATCAGGAAGAGATCGCGCGCACGTTCGTCTGCCTCTGGATCGGCCACGCGCGCAAGAATCGCCGCGGCGGCGGCCTTCGTGGCAGCTCGATCAAACGGATGCTGGAGACGATCGACCATCGTGTCGAACTCGGCGATCAACCAGCCTGCCACGTCCGCCTGTACGCGCATGTCCTTCGCCAGCGCAACGAGCTCGGACGCGAGATGTTCCAGGGCCGTTCTCAAGGTCTCAGCTGAGGCATCACTCGGGATTGTGCGGGCTCTGTTGGTCAGGAGCAGTGTGGCGGCGTGCCGAAACCCTTGCGGCGGAATCAACATACCTGGCGATTAGGGATTAGGGATTGGGGATTTGGGATTCGCGAGCACGCTGAAGATCGCTGCTGTGTCGCTTTTGGCGCCGCCACGGTCCTGCAGCTCCGTCAACACTTTCGCGGCGGCGGCGCTGGCCGGGAGCTCTATCCCGAGCTTCTGCGCCATAGCCAGCACGATTTGAATGTCTTTGTGGTGCAGGCGCGACTCGACCTTGCCGTCGAAGTCCCGCGCGATCATCTTCGGCGCCTGCATCTCGAGCATGCGGCTCGCGCCGAAGCCGGTCATCAGCACATCCTTGGCTTTCGCGGGATCGATGCCTGCACGCTCGGCCATCAGCATGGCTTCCGCCGCACCCAGCATGTTGACGATGGTGCAGATCTGATTGCAGGCTTTGGCCACCTGTCCGGCGCCGTTCGGCCCGATGTGGACGATCGTCTTGCCGTAACATTCGAGAATGGGCCGGACGCGAGCGAACACCGACTCGTCGCCGCCGGCCATGATCGTCAGCCCGCCGGCTTCGGCGACCGCGGCGCCGCCGGACACCGGCGCGTCGATCATCTCGATGCCGCGAGTCTTGAGAATCGACGCCACCCGGCGCGCGCCATCGGGATCGATGGTGCTGTGATCGACCACGATCGTTCCCGGCTTCGATCCTTCGATGATGCCGCGAGGTCCGAGGGTGACCTCTTCGACGGCGCTCGTGTCGGTCACCATCGTGATGATGACGTCGGTCTTTGCCGCGACGTCTGCGGGAGACCCGGCGCTGTCCGCACCCGCGCGGATAAGCGGCGCCATCGCGTCCTGACGGCGCGCGAACACCGTGACGCTGTGTCCGCCTTTCAATAGGTTTCGCGCCATCGGCGCGCCCATCGCCCCGAGTCCAATCACGCCAACGTGTGCCATGTGCTCTCTTCGCTCTCAGCTCTTCGTCTCTCGGCTCTCAGTTCTCGTCGCCTCTCGCGCCCGCGCCGCCACTTCCTCTGCCGCGCGGAATCCCGTCTCGACGGCGCCGTTCATGTAGCCCTGCCAGCGCAGGCTCGTGTGCTCGCCGGCAAAGAAGACGCGGTCGAACGGTCGCGCGAGGCAGTACCGCGACGACGGTGGGAACTGGGTGTCGAAGAACGCGTACCCGCCGCGCGACCACGGCTCGTGCTCCCAGCTCACGGACGACCATGCGATCAGCTCATTGTTCTTCAAGTTGAGCCAGGACAGCTCGCGGGCAATGCGCGAGGGGCCTTCGGCGTCGAGCATCGCGCGCGTGGCGGCGCTTGCGCCGCCGCCGGCGAGCAGCGTCAGGATGGATCCGCGCTGCTCCTCGTTTCCGTCCCAAACCGCGCCGATGGGAAACGGGGTCCCGAATCCTCGAGGCGTGCCCCGCCTGCGCCACGGTGCGCGATCGAATTGCAGCGCGGTTTTCGTCGCGGCTCCATACCTGACTGCTGTCACCGCCTGCCGCTGAATCTCGGGAAGATTCGGATCGAACTGAATATCGCGCAACGTCGTCGCCGGCAACGCGCAGACGAGGTAGTCGAACCGCGCCTCGTTTACGCGCCCATTCGATTCGAGCGCGGCCGTGACGCCGTTTCGCGTCTGAGTCACGCGTCGAAGGATCGTCCGCAGTTGGAGGCGGGATCCCAGCGCCTTCGCGAGAAGGGCAGGAAGACGATCGTTGCCGCCGATGATGCGGAACATCTTCTCACCGCCGGGGGCGCCTTCGTCGGCGAACTGGTCGGCGAGCGCCAGCAGCGACAACTCGTCGGGGTCTGCGAGAAAGAAGCCGCGAAGACCGACAGCGACGTCCCTCAGGCCCTGCGGTGCGCGGATGCGATCGAGCCAGTGGGCGACGGACTCGCGCGCGAGCGAGGCCGCGACTCCGCCATCCCATCGCTGCTCGCTGAGGCGGAACGCACGGACCTCCGGCTGCAGTCGCTTCTCCAGGTCCTGCCACGCGTGCCTGCCGCCAATGCGGCGCCGGCCGCGGACCTCGCGGACCGATGTGAAACCTCCAGGCAGGATCTTCGCGGTTCGCAGTCCAACGGCGGCAATCAGCTTACAGATTTCGGTCTGGCTTTCGTCAATCAGATCGGCGCCGGCTTCCGCATGCTCGCCGCGGAGGAAGGGATCACGTACCGTGAGGACACGGCCCCCCACGCGATCGCGTGCGTCGATGATGGCGACCCGCGCCCCTTTCGTCCTGAGCTCGCGTGCGGCCGTCAGGCCGGCAAGCCCGGCACCGGCCACGAGAACGGAAATGCCGCGCATGCGGGTCGCGATCAGTCCGCGAAGTACAAGCCGACCGAGGAGAGATCGCTCATCGGCTGACCCTCGTACTTCCAGGTTTTCCTGTAATGCACGCGCGCGACGATCTGCGAGCCGGGCTCGATACGGACAGAGGGCTTCATCGAGATGGAAGACGGCACCTGGCGCGGCACCCATGTGCCGAGCACGCGAGCCGTGCCGTCGGGCCACCGAAGCGACAGGACAGCGCTTCGGACGATGGCGGGATTGCCTGGGAGGAGATCGACGCGGCCGACGGTAACCGGCGCCTGCAGGGAGAGCGGCAGCACGAACTCCTGAGTCGCTTCGAGAGCGGCCGGGTCCATCTGATATCGCGCGGGCAGCGGCGCGATCAGGTCGGGACGTCCCGAAGCCCAGTCGACCATCAGCGTCACCGGCGCGGGCGTATTCGATTTGTCGCCTTCGGGCGTGCCGCCAGTCGCCCAATCGAGCACGACGTTCAGCTCGCGCGCCGAGATCTGGCGATGCGCCGCCTTGACGAAATCATGTGGGTCGGCTTTCTCGCTGCCGCCTTCCGGCAAGGTGTTCGGGTGCGCCGTCATCAACTCAGCCCGCAGCGACTCGGCCCATGGAAACGCCTCCTCGTATTTGAGGAGCGACATCCCTCCGACGCCGCCGTCGATGTGGCATCGTCCGCATCGATTCAGGAATACGGGATAGACATCGGCGTTGTACGTGAACTTGGACGTGACGCCTTTGTGCGCGTCGCCTTCGAGCGCCATCGAAAGCACGACGGCGACGGCGGCCGCGACTGCCGCCGCGTGCCTCATCGCGTCGGCTCCGAAATCAGGGATTCGAGCTGTGCGATCGCGACGCCCATTCCGCGAAACGCTTCGCGTGCCTTCTCGGCGTCACCGAGGTCGCCGTAGTTGTCCAGCTGATATGCGGACAGCACAATCTGCTTGACGCTCGCCTCGATCGCATCCTGATTGGCGGGAGACTGCGTGGCCTGGATTTCGAGCGCCAGATCCTTCGCTCGAAGGGCCGGTACATAGACGCCGCCGACCGAACCGGTCTGAAGCAGCGATTCAATTTCGGCACGCTGCGCTTTCAGGTCGGTCAACAAGAGAACTGGGTGCGATGGGTGCAACGGGTGCGACGGGTGCAACGGGTGCGATGGGTGCAACGGGTGCGACAGGTGCGGTAGAGCCCGCGCTGGTCGTCAGCGCCGCAGTCGGGATGTCGCGGGAGTACGCCGGGAACGCGAAATCGAAGCGGCTTTCCTTGTTGTCAGGGCTGAACGTGATCTTCGCGGTCAGTTTGGCCGGCAGCGGCAGTTGCTCGATGCGCGCCTCGAGAAAGGCGCCGTTGCGAGCCAGCACCAACGGTGTCGACGCGAGCTCGCGTGTCGTGCCGGTTTTGGGATCGAATGCTTCCTTGGTGACCACGCGGCCGCGGACTTTGCGCGCCTGCTCCCGGCCGAGCGGCTTCGAGAAATCGTCGTAAACGTACACGCGGAAACGGCCGGCAGCTGGATAGGCGCCTTCGAGATGATGCCAGTTGTCCGGTGCCATGAAGAAGACGCCGCCGTGCTTGGGATTGTGATCGCCGTGCGGGCGCTGAGTGTAGCGCGGCACCATTGCCGACCCATCGGGGCACTTTCCGGGCTCCATTTGGGAGAGCTCGCGGTTGCCGGCGCAGGTGAACGTCAGCGCAGCGGTCTTTTGTACAAGATCGCGCGAGCAAATCTTGCACTTCCCGGGTTTCGACTGCTCGATGACGGCGTGAACCGGGCACGTGTACACGAGGACGAGCCGCACGGGCTCCAGATCCATCCCGCAGATGTTGCACGCACCCTCGCGAGGCTCCAGCACATCCGGATGCATCGGACACGTCCACGAGATGGCGGGCAACTGAGCGGCAGGAGCCGTGGCAAGGACGAATGTGGCCACGAGCATCACGAAAATCCGCGCGTTCATCGGATCATCGCAAGTGTAGCAAAGGCGACGGCGGCACGCACTTGGCGTGGGCGCTCGCGGGCGGCGTCGTGATAGGCGTATCGCCTTCGGGGCGCGCAGGATCGAAGAGATAGACCCGCCCCGGGACGCCAGGCGCCCGGTAGTCGACGATCGGCGCGAATGCGATCGTGCCGAGCGTGTTGGACCGGGCGAACCGTTCCTGGAACGCGGTCGTCTCCCATTCCTCGAGAAGAAAATACGGTCGCCGGCCCTGGCTGTTCAGCCATTGCACGGCGCGATCGAGCCACGCGGCGTCGAGCATATCGAAGCGCACGATCGTGCGGCCGGCGTAGTACCGGATCGGACCGCTGTGCTGTCCAGTAAAGACAACGGCGGCCGGATCGGTCGCCTGTTCGACCATCTTGGCGATGCTGACGTACCTGTGGTCGCCCTCGCCCGATGGAAACGCCCCGTGCGTCGACGCGTAATAGAGGTTGTGCGCGCCGACAACCGCAAGTATCGCGCACGCTGCCACGCGTCCCGAGATCCCGCGGGTCTGCGCGATGCGAAAGACAACGGCGGCCGCGCCGAGACACATGGCCGGCCAGGCGGGAAGGAGAAACCTGAGGAACCACCAGGCTTCGAATGGCATGTAGATGAGGTAAAGCGCCCAGACCACCACAACGCATGCCCCGAGGAGCAGTGCGGCCTGACGCTGCTCGCGCGTTGGCCAGATCCATTTCAACGGCAGCAGCAGCGCCGCAATGCCTACGACAGCGAGCGGCGTCTGGCTTTGAACGAGCCACACGCCATACCGCTCGATGTTGATGGGGACGTACGAGAGCGAGAACAGCGCCGACAACGATCCGTATCCGGACGCGAGCGGAGATCCATAGAGCCTGTTGTTGATCCAGGCGATGAACAGACAACCGGGGAGAGTGCCGGCGATCATGGGGAGAACCGCCGACCTGAAGGTCGGCACTACGACCGACGTCGCAGTGGCGCGTCGTATGTTGCATCCGTCGTAGTGCTGGCCTTCAGGCCAGCCCATCGGCCGTCCAGAATCTCCATATCACCAGGATTGCCGCCAGCGGCGCCAGATTGGGACGAATCAGAATGGCCGCCGATGCCGCAAGCCCTGCCATCAGCGCCGAACGTGAAGACGAGCCAAGCGTGAAGTACATCGCCCCGGCCCAGAACGCGGCTGCCGGCACGTCGCTCATCGGCGACACGAGCATGGCGAGCACTGCCGGGCTCGTCGCGACGAGCCATGCGGCTGCGAGTCCCACCGCGTCGGATACGAGACGGCGGCCGATGGCAAAGGTGATCCACACGAGCAGCGCGCCGCTGAGCGGCGTGACGAGAAACATCGCGCAGTGACCGGCGATCCTCTTCGCGGCGGCCATCAGCAGCGGGAGCCCTGGCGCCGTGACGGGGACGAGGGCAGGGCTGGACACGGCGGGTCGAAACCCGTGCGGCGTGAATGTGAGCAAGGCTTCCGGCCACGGGGCCGTCGCCGCGAGAGGGATCGGCACCGTGAGATCGCCATTCAGCCAGAGGTCGGCCTGCGACACGTAGGCGTACTGATCGGCACCTCCGCCTGTCCACGAGTTGCGCGCGATGCCAGCCACGGCAGGGCACAGCGCCAGCAGGACGGCGAGCGGCATCGTCAGTCGCCGTGCATTCAATGGACCGCGAGTCGAGAAGTACACAATCGCGGCAACAACCGCGAGCGCCAGCGGCCGCAACGGATCGTGCGACTGAATCGTGATGCCGGCCACCGCTATGGTGAACCCGCCGACGATCCAGACCGCCAGCGCCCAAAGTGTTCCAAAAACGGCGAATACGGCTACAATGACGTGAATCATCAGTTGAGAGTTCTGCGGGGCGAATTGTACGTTCGCCCACTCAGCGACACAATTTCCGGAGGCCCTTCATGGGAGTGGTTGAGAACCGGTGGCGGTTCAGTCTGAACCGGCGCCGGGCGTTGGCGAGCTTTGCCGGGCTGTTTGCAGCGTCACCACTGCTGAAGGCTCAAATCGATCCCCACAGTCTCATCGGTCATAAGCGCATCCCGCGGATCGACGAGCTTGTTGATGCATTCGACTTCGAAGCGCTCTGCTATCGCAACATGACGCTGGAGCCGTACGACTATATGGCGCACGGCGACGGCAGCGAATCGAACCTGCGCCGGAACCGCCAGGCCTTCGATTGGGTCGACATCGTCGCGGGCAAGGCCGTCGATCCGGCGTCGGTCGATATGTCGTCGACGATTCTGGGCGTGCCCATGAAGTTCCCCATCTTTGCCGCGCCGAGCTCGGGCCAGGGCGCGCTGCATCCAGACGGCGAGATCGGGATGTATCGCGGCGCCACTGCCGCTAACGCGCTCGCGGCGTTTGCCAGCGGCACGACTGTTCCTCACCAGAAGATCGCCGCGGCATCGACAGGGCCGCGGTGGAACCAGTTCTATCCGATTCCCGACCTCGGCGCCTCGGCCAAGCAGCTGCAGCTGTTCCAGGATCTTGGCGCGAAGGCGATCATCATTACGGTCGATCAGCAGGCGTCGGTCTACGAGCGCGACCTGCACGACCGTCACCTTGGCGGCGTCGTGCAGACCGGTAGAGGCGGCGGCCGTGGTGGCGGAGGCAACGCGGCGGCTGCGGCCGCTGCAGCCGCGCTCGAGTCGGGAGGTCCGATTCCGACGACCGGCACTGGCGAGCCCGGCATCGGAAAGTTCCCGTCGGTGACAAAGTATCGCGTGTCGAATCGCCGGCTGTGGTACAGCTGGGACTACATCGACGAAGTGCGCAAGTTCATCAAGGTGCCGGTCATTCTCAAGGGCATCGTGACGACGGAAGACGCGGAAATCTGCGTCAAGGAAGGGGTCGACGGCATCATCGTCTCCAACCACGGCGGTCGATCGATGGACTACGGTCCGTCGACGCTCGAGGTGCTGCCTGAGATCGTCGCCGTCGTGAACAAGAAATTCCCTGTGCTGATCGACAGCGGTTTCCGCCGGGGGAGCGACGTCTTCAAAGCGCTCGCGCTTGGAGCCGACGGCGTGGCACTCGGCCGCGCGGCGCGATGGGGGCTCGGCGCATATGGGGCGCCGGGCGTGCAGCGGCTGCTCGAGGTCATTCAGGCCGAGCTGGTGCACGCGGCAGCGTATGCCGGGCGCCAGACGCTGAAGTCGATCGACAAGACCGCAGTGAAAGCGAATTTCGTGTAGAGACAAGTCGTTGCACTGAAGCAGATCGTTGCCGCAACCATCGTCAAGCGGCCAAAGGCCGCGAGACACAGGTCGCGGGGGTGGGGCCCCGCGACAGCCAAGTAACGAGGACACTATGAGCGACCATAAAGTCAGCAGACGCCGCGCACTCGGAAGCGTTGGCGCTATCGTGGCGGGAACCGTTGCGGGTTCGAAAATCGCCAGCGGGCAAACACCGGCTGCGCCGCGCGAGCGCGCGCCGTGGGACCCGCCAGTGCAGGCCCGCGTAGCGCCGCGCGAAGAGCTCGTGAACCTGCTCGAGTTCGAGGAAGAGGCCAAGAAGAAACTGCAGCCCGCGACGTTTGCGCTCGTCGCCGGCGGCGATCGCGCGCTGTTCGATCGGATTACGCTGCGGCCTCGCATGAACGTTCCGACGACCGACATGGACCTCACCGTGAATCTGTTTGGTGAGGACCATTTCACGCCCATCATCGTCGCGCCGATCGCGGATCAGAAGAGATTTCATCCCGATGCGGAGCTCGCAACCGCGAAGGGCGCAGCGGCGGGCAAGGCGCTGATGATCGTGAGCAGCCGCTCGAGCGTGGCACTCGCGGATATCGCAGCCGTGGCGAAGCCGTCGTTCTGGTATCAGGTGTATGCCTCAGACAGCGCCGCGAAGACGCAGGTGCAGGACGCGATCAAAGCGGGCGCAAAAGCCATTGTGATCACCGTGGGCGCCTCACATGCCGCCAATGGGCCACGAGCGGCCACCGCTGCCTCGATTAACTGGTCCGGCGTGGACGCGATCAAGCAGGGCGTCACTGTGCCGGTCATCGTCAAAGGCATCACGACGCCGGCTGAAGCGACGGCCGCGCTGCAGCACAACGTGCAGGGCATCGTCGCGTCGAATTTCGGCGGGCTGCTCGCCAGCAAGGACGCGATGATTCTGGCGCTGCCGACTATCGTCGACGCGGTCGGCGGCAAGGTGCCGGTACTCACGGACGGATCGTTCCGCCGCGGCACGGACATCTTGAAGGCGCTCGCGCTTGGCGCAAAGGGCGTGCTGCTCGGCCGTCCCGTGATGTGGGGGCTTGCGGCTTACGGCGACGCAGGCGTCCAGAGCGTGATCGAGATGGCGCAGACAGAGCTCGGCCGCTACATGGGCATGTGCGGCAAGCCGAACTTGAAGGCGCTCGATCGCACCGCCGTGAAAATTCACGGGCCGATTCCGACCAAGGCCACGACTAACTAACTGACGATCTTCTAGTTTTCAAGAAGGGAAAGACTTCCGTGGGTAGCATCCAGCGTCAGTGGGAACAATCGGTGTCGCGCAGGAAAGCGCTCGCAGGTCTGGCCGGGCTCATCGCCGGCTCGCCGCTGCTGCACGCGCAGCTCGACCCGCGGCCCTTTACCACGCACCGGCGCACTCCGGGCCTCAGCGAGATGCTCAGCGCATTCGATTTCGAGCCCGTCATGTTCGCCAACGTGCCGCAGTCGGTATACGACTACACGGCGCACGGCGACGGCGGCGAATGGAATCTGCGTCGTAATCGCCAGGCGTTCGACTGGGTCGATTTGATTCCCGGCAAAGCCGTCGATCCCTCGACTGTCGACCTCTCTTCGCAGCTGCTCGACCTGAAATTGAAATATCCAATCGTCATCGCGCCGACGGCGACGCAGGTGGCGCTGCACCCAGACGGCGAAGCCGGCATGTATCGCGCCGCGGCGCAGTCGTCGAACACGCCGATGTGCCTCAGCAACAACTCGAGCCAGTCGATCGAGCAGGTCGCAAAGGGCGCGCAGGGACAGCTGTGGTGGCAGTTTTATCCGCGGCAGGACATGGGCGCGAGCCAGGAACTGCTCGAGCGTGCGCAAGGTGCCGGGTACACCGCCATGGTCATCACGGTGGATCAGCAAGCCTCGTACTACGAGCGCAGCCAGCACGATCGCAACCTCGGCGGCCGCGCAGGCGGCGCCGGGCGTGGTGCGGGAGCCGCGCGCGGTGGTGCAGCAGGGCGTCAGGGTGGCGCCGGCCGCGCGAACGATCCCGAAGCGCTGGGGACGGCGACGATCGGCCGCGGCGCAGCAGTGCCGGGCTCGGCTGGGGCGGCCGGAGCGCCGCCGCCGGCAACACGCCGGGGCGCGGCAGCCTATCGCGTGGGTGCGGGGCGCCTCTGGTACACCTGGGAATATCTCGACCAGGTGCGCAAGTTCATCAAGGTCCCCGTCGTCATCAAAGGCATCGTCACCGCTGAGGACGCGCGCCTTTGCGTCGAACGTGGGTTCAACGGCATCGTGGTGTCGAATCACGGCGGCCGATCGATGGACTACGGTCCGTCGACGCTCGAAGCGCTTCCCGAGATCGTCGCGGCGGTAAACGGCAAGATTCCGGTGATGGTCGACAGCGGCTTCCGGCGCGGCAGCGATGTGCTGAAGGCGCTGGCGCTCGGCGCCGACGCTGTCTGGCTGGGGCGTGCGGCGCGTTGGGCGCTTGGCGCGTTCGGCCCTGTCGGTGTCGAGCGGCTGCTGACCGAAATCATTTTCAAAGAGCTGGTCGATTCGGTGGCCGCAACCGGAAAATCGACGCTCGCGTCGATCGACTCGAGCATCATCAAGCAGAACTGGCCGTAGCCCTCTTCGCTGATAGGGCAGAGAGCATAGAGGCGTCAGGCGTATGACCGCTAACGCGTCAGCCGATGCGCAGCTCGTGCGCGCGATCGCGCACCCGTCAACTGACGCTCAGCATCATCAACGTCACCATCGCCTCGTCCATCTTCCTGATGCCTGCGACGGTCGCCGAGCGTCTCGGCGCGGCGGCGCCGATCGCGTACGTCGTGTGCGCCACGCTGATGACGCTGATTGCGTTGTGCTTTGCTGCCGCCGGCAGCCGGGTGTCGCTTACGGGCGGACTCTACGCGTACATTGACACCGCGTTCGGCGGCTTCGCCGGGTTTCTGGGCGGCTATTTGTATTCGGTGACGGCGTGTTTATCGGTCGCGTCTGTCGCTACTGCCTTCGCGGGAACGGCCGGGGTCCTGTCACCCGTCTTCTCGGGCGGCCTTGGACGCGCCGTGCTGCTGGCGGTGCTGTTTGCCGCGCTGGCGGCCGTGAACGTCAGAGGCATCAAGCCGGGGATCCGTCTGGTCGAAGCTATTACCGCTGCGAAGCTGATACCGCTGCTGCTCCTTGTCGTCGCGGGCGTCTGGTCGCTGAACGTCGACTTCCTGCGCATGACGATGCCGACGGTGTCGCAGGTGGGACAGGCGTCGATCGTGCTGTTGTTCGCGTTTGTCGGCGTGGAAGTGGCGCTCACGCCGTCAGGAGAAATTCGCGATCCGGCTCGCACGGTACCGCGGTCAATTCTCAGCGCGCTGGCCGTCGCCACGTCGATATACCTGGCCGTGCAGACCGTCGCGCAAGGCACGCTCGGCCCAGAGCTTCCGCTTTATAAAGATGCGCCGTTGGTCGAGACGGCAAGCCGGTTGTTCGGCAGCGGCGCACGGCTGATGTTTCTCGTCGGCATGGCGGTGTCGATTTTCGGCTATATCGCGGGCGACATGCTGGGGACGCCCCGTGCATTGTTCGCGCTGGCGCGCGACGGCGTGCTTCCTGGCCCGCTCGTTCGGGTGCATCCGCGATATCGCACGCCGGCGCTGGCGATTGTGTTGTACGCAGCTGTCGTGGCGGCGCTCGCGATCTCGAGCTCGTTCGAGCGCCTCGTGGTGATGGCCAACGTTTCGGCGCTGCTGCTCTATTTGATGTGTGTCGCGGCGTCGTACCGGCTTCAGCAGCGCGACGTGCGGATGGCCGGGACGCCGTTCAATCTTCCCGGCGGCATGCTGATTCAGCTACTCGCCGCGACGGGCATCGTGTGGCTGCTGTCACAAGCCACGTACGAGGAGTGGAGAATCGAAGCCTACGTGCTCGTCGTGGCGATCGCCTATTACGTTCTCAAGCGGTTTCTGCGGAGCTCTTCCGCCGACGCGGCTTCGCCGGCGCAGGACCGGTGACATCGCTGGGGCCCGGCTTGAGCTGGCGCTCGGCCTCGAGCCAATCATCGAGATCGGCGCCGTGGTTGCCGCCGCGGTTCTGGTAAATTTCGTACGCGCGTCTTGCGACGGCATCCGGGTCGTTGAAATTGTCGGCGTGTCCGTTGGCTTTCTTCGACGTTCGCGCCGGTTTCGGTGAGTCGGGTGTTCCGTTTGCTGGCTTGCTCGTTCGTGGCATCGTTGCCTCCGTCAATTTCAATATAACTCCACCGGCAGCCTCGCGATCAAGATCGCATTTCGCTGCTCGTACCTCCGGCGGCCGGAATGTACGCCTTCAACACGTAATCGGTGACCATTCGATCTGCACTGAATCGCCAGCCGAGCGTGCGGATGGCGCGCTTCATCCGCGCGATCCATCTGCGCGGCAGTCCGTCAGCGTCACGGTCGTAATACAGCGGTATGACTTCTTCTCGCAGTACCTTGACCAGCGCCTCGGCATCGCGCGCGTCATGCCGGTCCAGCGACGTGTGGGTCTCGCCGCGTCCGATGGCGAAGCCGTTATGACCGTCGTACGCCTCGGCCCACCATCCGTCGAGAATGGACAGGTTGAGGCCGCCGTTCAGGACGACTTTCTGCCCGCTTGTGCCTGAGGCCTCGAGCGGGCGTCGTGGCGTGTTGAGCCACACGTCGACGCCCTGCACGAGATAGCGCCCGACGTTGATGTCGTAGTCCTCGATGAAGAGCAGTTTTCCGGCGAAGCGCGAGTCGCGAAGGAGCCGGAACACCTCCTGCAGCACCTCCTTGCCGGGCGCGTCCCTCGGATGCGCCTTGCCGGCGAAGACGAACTGAATCGGCATCCTGGCGTCGTTGACGAACGCGACGAGGCTCTCGAGATCGCGCAGGATGAGGTTCGCCCGCTTGTACGTGGCGAAGCGGCGCGCGAAGCCGATCGTCAGCGCATCCCGGCTGAGCGACTGCCGTATCTGCTCGATGAACTCGAGCGACTCGCCTCGCGCGTCGGCGCACCGCATGGCGCGCAGCCGCGCCGCTTCGATGAGCCCGGCCTTGAGGGTCTGGCGGGTCTCCCACAATTCCCCGTCGTCGATACTGTCGATGGCGTCCCACGTGGAGGGCTCCGCGCATCGCTCCGTCCAGTCCGGGCCGAGGTGGCGGTCATAGAGCTGGTGCATCTGTTGTGCGAGCCACGTGCGGACGTGAATGCCGTTCGTGATATGGCCGATCGGCACCTGTTCCTCCGATCGTCCCGGAAAGAGCGGCGTCCACATGGCGCGTGAGACCTGGCCGTGAAGCGACGAGACAGCGTTCGCGCGGCGCGACAGCTTCAGCGCGAGCACCGTCATGCAGAAGCCTTCGTTCCCGTCGGAAGGATTGGTGCGGCCCAACGCCAGGAGATCGTGCGTGGTCATATCCATTGCGGCGCGGAGAGGGCCAAGATGCTCATCGACGAGGTCGGCCGGGAAGCGATCGTGACCGGCCGGTACCGGCGTGTGTGTCGTGAACACGACCTGCGAAGAGATTCGGCGCAGTGCTTCGGCGGCGCCGATACCCTCGGTCACCATCCGCTGACACGCGAGCTCCAGCGCCGCGAACGCGCTATGTCCTTCGTTGAGGTGCACCACGCCCGGCGAGATACCGAGTGCCGTGAGCGCCTTGACGCCGCCCACGCCGAGCAGCAGCTCCTGTCTGATGCGGACGCGGTCGTCGCCGCCATACAACCGCGACGTGAGATCGCGATCCTCCGGCTGGTTGCCTGCGACGTCCGAATCGAGCAGCAGCAGCGTATTCCTGCCAACAGCCAGCTTCCACACGCGCGCGAAGAGCGTCCCCGTTCGCGTGTCGATGCTGATGGTCACCGGCTCGCCGCTCGCATCTCTCGCCTGCTCGATCGGCAGCAGCGAGCTGTCGACGTCGCGATAGTCCTCCTGCTGGTAGCCGTTCATATCCAGTCGCTGCGTGAAATATCCCTGGTCGTAATAGAGCCCGACGCCGACGAGCGGGATGCCGAGATCCGACGCCGCTTTGATGTGATCGCCGGCGAGGATGCCGAGGCCGCCCGAGTAGATCGGCACCGATTCGTGGAGGCCGAACTCGGCCGAAAAGTACGCCACCGGCCGCGCCCAGAGCACGCCTGCGTTCCGCGCGCCCCACGTGTGCGTCGAGGTGAGGTGCTCCTGCATCCGGCGGTACGCGTAGTTGATGCGGCTGTGAAGCACGAGCGCCGACGCGCGCTCTTCGAGACGTGCGACCGAAATCTGCTGGAGCAGCGCAATCGGGTTGTGATCGAGCTCGCGCCAGAGCACGGGATCGAGCGCGCGGAAGATGCTCGCGGTGTCGTGATCCCAGCTCCACCACATGTTCCGGGCAAGCGCCTCCAGCCGGTGGTACGCGGGCGCGACGAATTGTCCCTGAGTTCGCGCCTGGCTGACGATGGACGCGAGCTGCGTTCCGGCCATCGTCAGCATGCTCACGGCGTCGGGGCTGAACACCCGCGGCTCGATCGTCTGCACGACGAGCACACCCTGCAGCAATCCCTTGTCGATGAGCGGCACGCCGAGGAACGAGTGGTACGGGTCTTCGCCCGCCTCGCTGAAATATTTGAATCGCGGGTGCTTGGTGGCATCTTCGACCACCTGAGGCTTCAACTGCTCGCCGACGAGGCCGGCCAGACCTTCCGACAGCCGCATGCGCACCCGTCCAACGCTGCCCGGGCGGAGGCCGATCGTCGCAGCGAGCACGAGCGTCGCGCGATCGGGCTCGAGCAGATACACTGAGCACACGTCGGTGTCGAACGTGCGTTGTATCAGCTGGACGATGTTGTCGAGCGTTTCTTCAGGGTGTCCGCTGTTGGAAACGAGGTGACTGATCTCTTCAAGAGTCCACAGGAGGGTGTCGCGCTGAGTTGTCACGCAGCCGAGCATAGCAAGATCGCGGCGGCGAACGTCACAGATTTCATGTCAACAACAATGTCGCGTTTCCGTGGTTGTGGCGACATTTATGTCCATAAAGTTCAAACGGCAGCCAGCAACGATAGGGTGCAACGGGTGCGATGGGCATCGGGTGCGAACGGGTGCGACGGGTGCGGTGGGTGCGTCGGTGCGGCAGGTGCGGGGAAGTGGGCTTCAGCCTGTTTCCTGGAGAGGTGCTTTCGGAAAGGCCCCGCGGACCTCGTCGGCTGAGACGTTGCGCCACTTTCCAGGCCCGAGATTCCCCAGCTCGATTCCGCCGAACGCGATCCGCTTCAGCCTCGTCACCTCGTGCCCGGCGGCCTTCAGCATTCTTCGGATTTCGCGGTTCCTGCCTTCGGTCAGCTCGACAATGAGGTGCGTCTCTCGCTTCGAGCGCTTCAGGATGTCGATTGACGCGGCGGCGAGCGTTTCGCCGCGATCGCGAACGCCAGTCGTGAGGACCTGCGCCGAATCGTCCGACAGTTCGCCGCGCACGGTGACCACATACCGGCGGACGATTGCGGTCACTGGATCTGTGAGCCAGTCGGCGAGCGTCGTGTCGCTGGTCATCAGGAGCAAACCCGTCGACGCGAGATCGAGCCGGCCGACCGGCACGACGCGCGCGTGGACGTCCGCAATCAGATCGTAGACCGTGGGGCGCCCTTCTGGATCGCTCCGCGTCGTGACGACCTTACGCGGCTTGTTGAGCGCGATGCAGACCCATGGCGCACGCGTCACCTCGGCGCCGGAGATCTCGATGCGGGTCAGTCCTGGCACCACGCGCAGAGCCGGGTCGGTGACAGGCCGCCCGTTCACCTCGACCCGGCCGGTGCGGATTAGCTCGTACGCCTGCGACCGCGACGCGTAGCCGAGCTTCGACAGCGCGCGAACGAGCGCAACCTTTCCCGCACCGGCACGCTTCGCACCGTCGTCGACCTGCATCGCTTTGCACCCATTCGCACCCGTTGCATCGCACCTGTTGCACCCATTGCACCCTCGTTGCCCGTCTACGGTTTCACGATCTTGAGTCCCGACGGGACCGGTGGCGCGGTGAGCGGCGCGGTGATGCGAACGATCCGGCCTCCGGAATGACTGACGAGATAGAGCTCGCCGTCGGCGTCGACGCCGAAAGAGCTGATGTTCCCGAGAACCGCGCTGCCGCCGAGCTCGGCCGTATGCTCGCGCCGATCCGACGCCTGGGCCTCTCCGCTCGCGTCGACTGTGAGCGCGAGCGACCACACGCGGCCCGAGTAGTCGGCAAAAAAATATCGGCCGCGATAGGCCGCGCCCAGCCGCGTGCCGCGGTACACGAACCCGCCGGTTATGGAGATGCCATCGCTACGGCCGTAGTCGAAGATGGGATCCGTCGCGGGCTGATAGGCAAGCGGACGGGTCGTGACGTTATCGTGCGCCCCCTCGCGGTTGCGCCAGCCGTAGTTGCGGCCACCCGCTCCGCGCGGCTCGTAATTGATTTCCTCGAACCTGTTTTGGCCGACGTCGGCGATGACCAGCGCCCCCGTGCCACCACGCGCGACGTCGTCGAAGCTGTAGCGCCACGGGTTGCGAAGACCGAATGCCCAGATTTCGTCGCGCGCCGAGTTGCCTCCGAGAAATGGATTGTCCGGCGGGATCCGGTAGCCGAAGGGATCTGCGTCGGGCACGTTCACGTCGATGCGCAGCATCTTGCCGAGCAGTTCGTTCGGGTTCTGCGCGCGATGGTCGGGATCGTTGCCCGACCCGCCATCGCCGAGACCGATGTAGAGATATCCGTCCGGCCCGAATGCCAGATGTCCGCCGTTGTGGTTCGAGAAGGGCTGTGTGACGAAGCGCCGCGTCCCCTCCAGCTGCAAATCGAATCGTGACGAGGGATCGGCCTGCGTGGGAACGGAGGACCGCAGAAACCGTGCCACGACCGTGTTGCCGGCGGTGTTCGTGAAGTTCACGTAGAAGCGGCCGCTCGACGCGTAGTCTGGCGCGAACGCGAGCCCGAGCAGCCCCCGTTCACCGCAGCACGACACCGAGCTCGTCAAATTCAAAAAATCGTTCCCGGCGATCGCCCCATCGCGCACCACGCGTATCCGTCCGGCTTGCTGCACAACAAGCTGTACGCTGCGATCCGTCGGGTCCTGGACGAACGCGACGGGACTCTGCAGGCCGGTCACGAGCAGCTTGTGACTGGAGCTGCGCGTGTGCGGGGCGGGCCACGAGGAGCAAAAATGCGCAAGCCGCTGCGGCAAATCGCATCGGCTTATCCTAACGCACACTGCGCTATCATGCGGGTGATGCTGCGGCGCTCTGCCCTTATCGCTCTTGCCTGCATCTCGGTCGCGGCGTGCGACAAGAAGAGTCCGGAGACCCCCGATCCGGGACCGGGCACTCCGTCAGGCGACACGCGCGTGTCGCCCGGCGATCGTCTCGGCTGGTCGCAGCAGGCGGCTGATGCGACCGACGCTCGCGTCGTATCAATTTGCGCTCTACGTGGATGGCAACCGGATGGCGTTGTCGGGCGTGAGCTGTGCGCGCGCGGCCAGTGGGCCGGACTTCGACTGCAGCGCCACGCTGCCGAACATGAGCAACGGCACGCACACGCTCGAGCTCGCGTCGTTCGTGGTCGATGGATCCGCCACGATCGAAAGCGCGCGGTCTGCGCCGCTTCGTGTAGTGTCCGGCAGCACGTCGGGGTTCTCTGTCTCATCTCAGCTTCTCGTCACAGCCGAACAAGTCAGGCTGAATCTGTCGCCTGTCGCGGAAGGCCTGGTGCTTCCTTCCGACATCGCGTTCGGGGCAGACGGGGAGATCTTCGTCGCGGAGCGCGGCGGAGTCGTGCGGCTCATTCGGGACGGCGTCGTCGTCGAGACGCCGGCGCTCGATCTGTCCCAGGAGATCGGGCGTGACGAAGGAGGGCTGCTCGCGATTACGCTCGATCCGAAGTTTGCCGCGAACGGTTTCATGTACGCCCTCTATGCTGTCGAAGCGCCGCGGAATGGCCTCGAGTTCACCCTGGCGCGTTTTCGCTTCATCGACGGCACGTTCGCCGAGCGGGCGGTGCTGCTCGATCGCACGAGGGCGTCGGTCACCGGCCCGAGCGGCGCGCTGCGGATCGGGCCCGACGGAAAGCTGTACGTGGCACTCGACAGCGCGTCCGATGCGCGCATCGCCAGCAGCTTCGCCACGTACAACGGGAAGGTCCTGCGATTCAACACCGACGCGACCACGCCCGACGACCAGCCGGCAGCCAATCCGATCTATTCGCTCGAACATCCGCAGCCTCTCGCCGTCGACTGGCAACCCGCGAGCGGCGCGTTGTGGGTGATCGATCGCATAGGCATCGATGCCGGCCGGTTGAGCGCGGTCGTCAAGGAGGCCGGGCAGAGCCGCGCCACGGTTCGCACATCGTACGCGCTGCCTGCGGGCACCGGCGCCACTTCGGCCGCGTTCTATCGCGGCGCGCTGATGCCGATCTTCGAGGGCAACCTGTTCATTGCGGCCGAAATGGGACGCGAGCTGGTGCGCCTGCGATTCGATCCCGACAACGCGACGAAGGTCGTCTCGGTCGAGCATCTGTTGCACGATCAGATCGGCGCTGTGCGCGTGGTCGCACCGGGACCTGACGGCGGGCTGTACGTCGCAACCGAGAGCGTGTTGTACCGGCTTGCTCCCTGAGAGAACCGCGTACTCACCGCTGGAAGATGCAGACGACGCCACGAGATCTTGAACAGATCTCAGGAGATCAGGAAGATAATCGAACTTACTTCGCCGCGAGCGTCCCCAGTGCCGCGAGCTGCTCCCGGATCTGCTTTTGCGCCTCGGGGGACACCGTTCCGAGTGGCGGACGCGCCGGTCCACCGACGTATCCGCTTTGATCGAGCGCGTACTTCAATCCCGCGACCCCATGCATCGCGCCCAGCAGCCGTCCGAGCGGCGTGATGCGGCGCTGCAGCGCGAGCGCCTCGGCATGGCGCTGCTTCCGCACCAGATCGACCATCTCGACGCAGAGATCAGGGACGACGGCCGAGATGGCCAACACGCCGCCATCCACGCCCGCGCACAGGGCGTGATAGAACGTGGGTGCGGATCCGCCCAGCACGATAAAGTCTTCCGGCGTTCGCGCGATCGTCTCGGCAAGCTGCACGAGATCCGCGTTCGACTCTTTCATCCCGATGATGTTCGGGTGCGAGGCGAGCCGTTCGGCGGCGTCCGGCAGCAGGTTGACCCCGGTGAAAATGCTCACGTTGTAGAGCAGCACCGGCACGGGAGACGCATCCGCCACCGCGGTGTAATGCCGCACGAACGCGTCGGTCGTCATCACGTTCTTGTAGAACGAGGGGGTCCGCACGAGGACCACATCTGCGCCCATCCGGCCGGCCCGCTTTGCCGCCGCGCTGGTCGCCGCAGTCGACTCGCGGCCGACGCCGACAATCAGCGTGCGATCGCGTGGAACGTGCGCGCGTGCCGTCTCGATCACGGCATCCGACTCGGCATCGTCCAGGAGGGGCGCTTCGCCGTTGGAGCCAAGCACGACGATTCCCGCCAGCCGCGTCTCCATCCAGCGCGAGATATTGCCCGCGAGGCTTTTGTGGTCGATTGAATCGTCAGCGAAGGGGGTGGGTATCGGTGGAAAAACGCCTTGTAGATTCACCGGAAAACTCTACCACGCGGCATTTCTCAATGCTCGCGGGGCCCCACCCCCGCTCGCTCTCGCTCGGCGGCTTCGCGCACTCGCTCGGGCCGCAGGCGCTTACCAGGATGCGCCGATAGCCACAACCCCGCCCATCCGAACGTGTTCGCCGGCCATCGAGAATTCGAACTCAGGCCGCACGAACAGCACGCGGCCTGCGCTGATTCGCAGACCGGCGAAGCCGCTCCATGTGCCCGCCGTCGACTCGCTTTGAAAGATGTCGCGGCCCGTGCAGGTAAACACGTTGTTGACCAGCGCGCAGCCGACAGGTGACTCGCGCGTCGACTCGATGTGCGTCACGCCAAAGCCGGCGCCGGCGTATGGCTGCGTGCGTCCGCTCCCGAAATACCTGATGAGTCGCGCCCGCGCGGCCGTGACGGTCGAGTCGAATCGCACGCCGCTGTCGAAGTCGCGCGTGGCCTTCTGCGTTTCAGCGAGTGCCTCGATACCCCAACCGCTGGGCCACTTGAAACCCACGCCGCCGCCGATAGGCACGCCGACGCCGATGTTGCCTTCGTCGTCCCAGAGCTGGACCACTCCGGTCGTGGCGAAGACTTCGACGGACTGGGCGGACGCAAGGGCTGGAACAGAGAGCAGGAGCGTGATGGCGAGTATTCGCACTGTCATGCCTGGCAATGCGAGATTAGCGGATCTAGAGGCTCAAAATTCCGGCTCCTCTTCGCCAGCTTAGTTGCAGTTCACCGGCCCGTAGGGCTTGTGGTACGGGTACCCCCAATTGGTCGACGCGCCGTGCTGATACCACATCATGGTCAGCGTCGAGCCCGTGTCGTCGTAACCTGACGCGATGTCGACGCCGACCCAGCGGCCGAGGGTGAAGAACGTGATGAAGTCGTTGCTGATCTCCGGACCGCCGCGCTTCAGGTTCAGCCCGACGGTCAACCCCTTGCACGTGGCATGCTCGATGAGCCGATCGCGGAGGAACTGCATGTCGCGTTTGCGCTGATCGAGGCTGACACCTGCTCGACGGTACTGCGGATACCGCGCTTCGATGCACTTGGCGATATCCGAGCCCTTGCTGCTGTTGCAGGACGCCGGGTTCGTGCCGCCACCTCCGCTCGTGCTGCCTCCGCCCGTGCTGCCACCGCCACCGCCTCCGCCGGCTTCTGTCGGCACTGGCGTCTTGAAGGTACGCGTCGGGGACCAGTCGCTGAGATCCGCCCCTCTGTCATGCCCGGTCCTGGCACGCCAGTAGTAGGTCCTGGAATTCAGGAACGAGTAGTCGGGCGCGACCGTCGTGTCGGGGAGTGTTTCATCCTGGAAGAATCTGGCCGCGATGGACGTGAACGACGCGTCGTTCGACACCTCGAGGATGTACTCAATCGGTCCCGTGACGCCGCTGCGGTTGCCGGCTTTCAGCGTGAATTGCGGAACGATGCCGCTGAGAGTGACGCCGTTCGATGGCGACACGAGGCTCGGAGGCTCGAGCACAACGGGCGGTTTGGTTTCCGGCCTGCGCAGCATCTCGGATCCGCTGACGGTGCCGAAGCAGTAAGTGCCGTTGTAGTCGACTTTTATCGCGTCGCCACCCTGGCGCGTACCGACACCTGTCAGTTTGAACTGGCAGGGAAGGCCGAGCACCGTCAACGTGCCTTCAGCAGTCAAGTTGATGGCGTCTGCACCTTGCAACGCGCCCGTCAGGTTGGCGGCAACGACGACGCCGCTCGAGCAGTTTGCGCTGACGCTTCCCGTGATGGACGTATCCGTCTGTGAGTTGATTTGCCAGTTGACGTCGGAGCAGTTTCCGAGCGGCAGACCCGCGATCGTCGACGATCCCCATGCTCCGCTGAACCCCGAGCCGCCGGTCGTCGTCGACCCGCCGGCCGACGTTGATCCGCCACCGCTCGACGAGCCGCCGATCGTCGTGCCGCCGGCGGTGCTCTCATTGCCCGAAGGCGCGGTTGGACTCAAGCGTTCTGACGTCTGTTCAAACGAGCAGCCCGTCGCAAGCGTCGAGGCCAGCAAGAGACTCGAAAGAGAAAGGATCTTCATGTGCCCTTACAGTTTTGTATCGGCACATACGGTCCGCGTATGCACCCGAAAGATTGTGCGCCAGAAATTCCTGAAAAATCCGAGAAAGCGTGTAAGGCGTTGCAGAATAAAGGCCAAGAACGCCGTTCAATCGTCAAAACAGGTAGAATCCCAACGATGAGTTGCGCGTTTTTTTTCAGGCGATCGGCCGCCCTCTTTGCCCTGGTCCTGCTCGTTTGCTCCCTGGCCCCCGGATGCCGCCGCCGCGCCGCCGAGGTCACCGAATATCGAGATCCGCATCCGCTGCCGGAAGAGCCGCTGGTCGTCGATGCGCCGTCGATCGGCCGGCACGGCGGACGATTCGTGCTGGGCAGCATCCAGAATCCGCGCGTGTTCAACGCCATCATGGCGAACGAAGCGTCGTCCACCGACATCACCGAACGGATGTTTGCGCGGCTCACCGACTACAACAACGTGACGCAGAAGTCGACGCCGTATCTGGCCAAATCGTGGGAAATGGCGCCCGACGGATTGACGTGGACCTACCACCTCCGCAAAGGCGCGAAGTTTTCAGACGGACATCCGATCACGGCCGAAGACGTGCTCTTCAGCTTTCAGGTTATCTACGACAAGACTCTGCACCCGTCGGCGCAGGACCTTCTGATCATGGGCGGCAAGCCGTTCGAGGTGACCGCGCCCGATCCCTACACCGTCGTCATCAAGACGCCGTCGCCGAACGCCGTGCTGGTCGAATGTGCCGCGGTCGTGCCGATCATGCCGAAGCACATTCTCGAGGAGTCGTACAAGAAAGGGGATTTCGCTGCCGCGTACAACGTGAGCACGCCGCCCGACAAGATCGTCACGAGCGGCCCGTGGCGCATTGCGCAGTACGTGCCCGGCGAGAAAACGGTTCTGGGCCGCAACCCTTATTACTTCGGCGTCGACAAGGAGAATCGCCGGCTCCCGTATCTGGATGAGATCGTGTTTTTGATCGTGCCCGATCTCGATGCGGCCGACTTGAAATTCCGCGCCGGCGAATTGCATGGGCTCGACGACGTCAAGCCGGAAAACTACAACTGGTATCGGGACAACCAGCAGAAAGCGAACTTCACGCTGTACGATCTCGGGCCCGACCTGAACACGAACCACTTCTGGTTCAACCTCAACAAAGTCCAGAAGCCCACGCCCGGCAAGAAATTGGGTGAGCCGTTCGTCGATCCGGTCAAATACTCGTGGTTCAACAACCCGACGTTCCGCCGCGCGGTGTCGTTGGCAATCGATCGCGACGCGATGATCCCTTCAGTGTTTTTCGGCGAGGCGGTCAAGAACTGGGCGATCGCGACGCCGGGCAACAAAGAGTGGCACTCGCCTGATCTGGTCAAGTTCGATTACAACCCGGCCGAAGCAAAGAAACTGCTGGCTGGCATGGGCTGGAAAGACAGTAACGGCGACGGGATTATCGAAGACGCGCGGGGAAACCCCGTGACGTTCTCGCTGAAGACGAACAGCAGCAACACGACGCGCATCGCCATGATGAACTTCATCAAGACGGACCTGATGAAGGTCGGCATCAACGTGATTACCGCGCCGGTCGACTTCAACACGCTCATCACCAACCTGCGCTCTGACTTCCAGTACGAGGCCATGCTGCTGGGGCTCCAGAGCGGCGTGCCGCCCGATCCGACGATGATGCAGAACGTATGGCGCTCGACGGGCCTGACGCATTCCTGGTTTTTGACGCAGACGAAGCCGGATACGCCTCAGGAAGCGCGCATCGACCAGTTGATGGACGTCATTCTCGCCACCCACGACATCGGCGAGCGCAAGAAGGCGTACCACGAAGTCGAAACGATTGCCAACGAGATGGCATGGATGACGTGGCTGCCCGTGCGTGTGCAGAAGATTCCTGTCAGCAACCGTTTCGGCAACCTCCAGCCCAGCATCCTCCGGCACCGGATTCTGTGGAACTCGGACAACATCTACGTGAAATGACGCGCGCGTTGCCGGTAACGGTCAGGCTGCTTCTCGTCGTCGTCCTGATGCTGCCGTCGCTCTGGCGGGCTGCCGGCGGACGGCAGCCGAGGTGGCCGAATACAAGGATCCGCATCCGCTCGCCGGAAGAACCCTCGTCTCGAGCAGCTGCCGTCGGTCGGCACGCATGGCGGCCGCTTTGTGCTTCGCGTGAGACGAACAATCCGCCGCACGTTCAACGCGCTGATGGCGAACGAGACGTCCTCGACCGACATCACGGATCCACCTCTTTACGTTTCCTCGTTCGACTTCGACAACGCCACGCAGAAGCCGGTTCCGGATCGCCAAGTCGTGGGAGGTTCCGCCGACGGCGCTCACGTGGACGTTCCATCTTCGGCAGTGGCGCGACAGTTCTCCGACGGCCATCCCATCACGGCCGAGGACGTGCTGTTCAGCGTTCGAGGTGCGTCTACGACGAGACGCTGCATCCGTCGTGCAGGACCTGCTGCAGGTCGGCGGGAAGAAGTTCGAGTTCACGGCGCCGGACCCGTACACGGTCGTCATCAAGACGCAGAGCCCTATGCGACGCTGCTCGATGCGTCGGCACGGGCAATCTGCCGATCATGCCGAAGCACGTGCTCGAGGATGCGTTCAAGAACGGCAACTTCGCCGTCGGCCTACAACGTCAGCACGCCGCCAGATCAAGATTGTGACGAGCGGCGCCTGGCGAGTCGTGCAGTACGTGCCGGGCGAGAAAACCGTGCTCGGGCGCAACCCGTACTGGTTCGGCGTCGACAAGAACCAACAAGCGGCTTGCCGTATCTCGACGAGCTCGTGTTCCTCGATCGTTCCCGATCAGGATGCCGCCGACCTGAAGTTCCGCGTCCGGCGGCTTCGACGCGCGTCGACGACGTGAAGCCCGAAAACTACCGGTGGTATGCCGACAACCAGAAAGCCGGCGAATTCACGCTGTACGACCTCGGCGCCGGAGCATGAACACGCCATTTTTCTGGTTCAACCTGAACAAGGTGCAGCCGCCGCTCAGAGGCGATCAGCTCGCCGCCGGGAAAGCGCAGTCGGCGACGCCGTTCGTCGATCCGCGTGAAGTACGCGTGGTTCAACAATCGCGGTTTCCGGCGCGCCGTCTCGATGGCCATCGATCGCGATGCGCTGATCCGCAGCGTGTTCTTCGGCTGACGGCGACGAAGAACTGGTCGATTCGGAGCCGAGCAACAAGGAATGGTACTCGCCGGACATTCGTCACGTACGACTACAACCCGGCCGAGTCGAAGAGCTGCTCGCGAGCATCGGCTTCAAGGACGGCAACGGCGACGGCATCACTCGAGGACGCGCGCGGCAACCCCGTGACCTTCATGCTGAAGACGAACAGCCGACAACACGATGCGCGTCAGCGACGGCGAACTTCATTCGGGACGATCTCGCGAAGGTCGGCATCCGCGTCATCGCTGACTCGCCGATCGACTTCAACTCGCTGATCTACGAATCTGCGAGTCGACCTTCAGTTCGAAGCGATCCTGCTCGGATTTCAGAGCGGCGTGCCGCCGGACCCGTCGAACGCGCAGAACGTGTGCGGTCGTCGGGCGATCGCACACTACTTCTTCGTCAAGCAGCAGAAGCCCGCGACGCCGGAGGAAGCACGTATCGATCAACTGCTCGACAAGATGCGTGACGACGCATGACGCAGGCGGCAGAAGGCAGCGCTGGAAGGAGATCCAGACCATCTGGAACGAGCAGGCCTGGTTCATCTGGCTGCCGATCCTGAACGTCAAGGTTCCCGTCAGCGATCGGTTCGGGAACGTCCAGCCGAGCGTCATGGCGCACCGCATCCTCTGGAACATCGAACAGGTATACGTCAAATGAGCCTCAATCGCCTCGTGATGATCGCGCTGGTCCTCGCCGTGTGCTGCGGCGCCTGGTTGCCGGCGCACGGCGACCGATGCGGTTGCCTACAAAGATGAGATTCCTCCGCCTGCAGAGCCGCTCATCAAGCAGCTTGCCGAGCGTTGGGCGTTACGGCGGGCGCTTCGTCCTTGGGCAGACCAACAATCCGAAGACGTTCAACGGCATGATGGCGACGGAGACGTCATCCACGCGACATCACCGACTCTGACGGATGCTTCGCTGGTGCGATTATGACAACGGCACTCAGCAGTTTGAACCGGAGCTCGCCAAGTCGTGGGAAGTCGCGCCCGATGGGGTGACATGGACGTTTCACCTGCGAAAAGGTGCGGCATTTTCGGACGGGCATCCGATGACGGCCGAGGACGTGCTGTTCAGCTTTCAGGTCGCGTACGACAAGAACGTCCATCCCGCCATCCAGGACTTGCTGAAGATCGGTGGGGAGGAGTTTCAAGGTCTCTGCGCCGGATCCGCACACGATCGTCATAAATACGCTGAAGCCGAACGCCGCCTTGCTCGATGCGTTATGCCAGGGCGGCTTGTCGATCATTCCGAAGCACATGCTCGAAAAGCCGTTTCAAGAAGGAACGTTCGCGGCTGCCTACAATGTTGCACGCCGCCAGATCAGCTCGTCGCCGGCGGCGCGTGGCGGGTCGTCCAGTATGTCCCGGGCGAGAAAGCCGTCCTTGTCCGCAACCCGTATTATTTCGGGTTCGACCAGCAGCAACCAGCGGCTGCCGTATCTGGACGAGGTCGTCTTTCTCGTCATGCCAGATCAGGATGCCGCCGATCTGAAGTTCCGTTCGGGCGGCGCTCGACGGCCTCAACGACGTCAAGCCCGAAAACTATCGCTGGTACGAGGAAAACCAGAAAAAAGGAAATTTCACCCTGCACGACCTCGGGCCCTCGCAAAGCAGCAACTTTCTGTGGTTCAACCTAACGAAGGTGCAGACACCGTTGCCCGGTGAGAAATTGCCCACGCGGCAAGAAGCGTGGGCGATCCATTTGTCGAGCCGGCCAAGTTACGCATGGTTCAGCAATCCGGTGTTTCCGCCGGGCCGTCTCGATGGCCATCGACCGGGACGCGATGATCACGAGCATGTTCTTCGGCTACGGCGAGAAAAACTGGTCGCTGTCGGTCAGCGGGAACAAGGACTGGTACTCGCCCGATTTGATTCAGCTACGACTACAACCCGGACGAAGCCAGGAAGCTGCTTGCCGGCCTCGGGTTCGAAGGACACGCAACGGGGACGGCGTCATCGAAGACACGCGCGGGAATCCCGTCAGCTTCATGCTGAAGACAAACTGCAGCAATGCACTGCGCGTCGGCATGATGAACTTCATCGCGACGACCTCGCCAAGGTCGGCATCCGGATGACGCTCGCTCCGATCGAATTCAACACCTTGATAACGAATTCGCGATCCGATTTCCAGTACGACGCGATCCTGCTCGGACTTCAGAGCGGCGTGCCGCCGACGCCGTCAAGCAGCCAGAACGTTCTGCGCTCGGCGGGCGAGATCCACTTCTGGTTCCTCCGCCAGCAAAAGCCCGCCACAACGGAAGAGGCGCAGATCGATCGGCTTCTGGACGAGATGCTCACCAATCTGAACGACGTCAGGCCCGGAAGGCAGGCGAAAGGAAATCCAGAACATCATCAACGAGCAATCCTGGTTTGTCTGGCTGCCCGATTCTCAGAGGATCAAGCTGCCCGTCAGCAACCGCTTCGGCAACGTGCAGCCGAGCGTCATGGCGCATCGCATCCTCTGGAACATCGATCGCGTGTACGTCAAACCACGCGAGAGCTGACACCGCATCATGCGCACTTACGTGCTGCGGCGCCTGCTGCAGACTATTCCGCTGCTGTTC
Organism: Vicinamibacterales bacterium; assembly: GCA_963802345.1. Classification (GTDB taxonomy): domain Bacteria; phylum Acidobacteriota; class Vicinamibacteria; order Vicinamibacterales; family JAMQPK01; genus JAMQPK01. The sequence goes on along the minus strand of CAWDIK010000017.1, from coordinate 41,453 downwards.
GGCATCTCGCTGATGACGTTCCTGCTGCTTCAACTGGCGCCGGGGGACTTCCTCAATCAGATGGCGGAGAACCCGGGCATCTCGGCCGAGACGATCGAGGCGATGCGCGTGCGGTTCGGCCTCGACAAGCCGTGGTATGTCCAGTACGCGATCTACCTCAGGAACGTCATCTTGTACTTCGACTTCGGCCAGTCGTTCGCGCGCCATCAGCCGGTGTTCGAGGTGCTGAGCGACGGGTTCACGAATACGCTGATGCTCGCGGGCGCAGCCGCGTTCGTCACGTGGGCGCTGGCGATTCCCCTCGGCGTGCTCGCCGCGGTGAAGCAGCACTCGTGGATCGATCGCTCCCTCTCGTTCATCGCGTTCATCTGGTTGTCGATACCCGAGATCCTGGCGGCCCTGCTGCTGCTGATGATGGCCGCGCGCACGGGGTGGTTTCCCGTCGGCGGCATGCGATCGCTCGACTATGACGAGCTCGACGGCATCAGCCAGTTCTTCGACATCCTTCACCACCTCGCGCTGCCGGCGCTGGTGGTCGGCCTGATCCCGCTGGCCAGCCGGATGCGCCAGATGCGCGGCAGCCTGCTCGACGTGCTGCGCCTCGATTACGTGACGACGGCTCGCGCCAAAGGGCTGAGCGAGGGGACGGTCATCGTCAAGCACGCGCTGCGGAACGCGTTGAACCCGATGATCACGCTCTTCGGCTACACACTTGGCGCGCTGGTCTCGGGCTCGTTCATCGTCGAGATCATCTTTTCGTGGCCGGGGCTGGGGCGCATCACGCTGGATGCGATCCTGACTCAGGATCAGTACCTCGTGATGGGGGCCGTGCTGATGGCATCGCTCGTGTTGATCGTCGGCAATCTCATTGCCGATCTTCTGCTGGCCATCGCGGATCCGCGGATCAGCTATGACTGAGATCGTGCCGCCGGACGGACTCGGTACAGGAGCCGCGAGCGGCGCGGAGGGGCCCCCGCGACCAGGATTGGACCCTGCGGTGCTCGAGGTGGTCGCGCCGCAGTCGCCTGCTGTCGTGTTCTGGACGCAGATGCGGAAGAGCCCGCTGGCGATTGCGGGCGGCGTCGTGCTGGCGATCTTCTACCTCCTGGCGCTGTTCGCGCCGTTCGTCGCGCCGTATCCGCAGGAGGAGATGGACCGCGCGAAATACTTCCATCCGCCGCAGACCCTGCATTGGGTGCGCGCCGATGGGCACTTCAGCCTGCGGCCGTACGTCCGTGACATGAAGGTCACCGACATGAGCAGCTTTACCTACGAAGAGGACGCCGCGCGCGAGCTGCCCGTGAAGTTCTTCGTCCGCGGGTATTCCTACGAGCTCATGGGATTTCTCCCGTCGAGTGTCCATCTCTACGGCGTCGACCCGCCCGGTCGAATTTTTCTGTTCGGCAGCGACTCGTTCGGCCGCGACGTGCTGTCGCGCCTGCTGTTCGGGGCGCAGATCTCGCTGACCGTGGGGCTGGTGGGTATCGCGATCTCGTTCACGCTGGGGCTGATGCTCGGCGGCATCGCCGGGTACTTCGGCGGGTTCATCGACACCGTGATCATGCGGTTGACCGAGCTGCTGCTCAGCATTCCCTCGCTGTATCTCATCATCGCGCTCCGCGCCGTGTTTCCCATGGACCTGCCGAGCCATCAGGTGTACCTCGGCATCGTCGCGATCCTGGCGTTCATCGGCTGGGCGGGTCTCGCGCGCGTCATCCGCGGCCTGGTGCTCTCGATGCGCAAGAGCGACTACGTGACGGCGGCGGAAGCGCTGGGCTTCGGGCGCCTTCGCGTGATTGCGCGGCACGTGCTGCCGAACACGATGTCGTACGTGATCGTGGCGGCGACCTTGTCGATTCCCGGATACATCCTGGGCGAGGTCATCCTGTCGTTTCTCGGCGTCGGCGTGCAGGAGCCGAGCGCATCGTGGGGCAACATGCTGAACCAGGCACGCAGCATTCGAGCGCTCACGTCGTTTCCGTGGCTGCTGTTCGTGCCCGGCATTGCCATCTTCGTCACGGTGATGGCCTTCAATTTCCTCGGCGACGGCCTGCGCGACGCGCTCGATCCTCGCCGAGTCAGCGGAGGGAAAGCATGAGCGAGTCCGTTGCTGTGCCTCGAGGACCTGAAGGCATACTTCTTCACCGATACCGCCGTCATCAAGGCAGTCGACGGCGTCTCGTACGACGTGAATCCCGGCGAAACGCTGGCCGTGGTCGGCGAATCGGGCAGCGGCAAGAGCGTGACGGCTCTCTCCATACTGAAGCTGATTCCGCAGCCGCCGGGCAGAATCGTCGGGGGACGGATTCTGTTCAAGGGGCGCGACCTCGTTCCGCTGACCAACGAGCAGATGCGCGCGATCCGCGGCAAGGAAATCTCGATGATCTTCCAGGAGCCGATGACCGCGTTGAATCCCGTGTATACGTGCGGCGAACAGATCATCGAAGCCCTCGTGCTCCACGAAAGGATGACCCGCGGACAGGCGCGGACGCGTGCGATCGAGATGCTCGAGCGCGTTGGTATTCCGGCCGCCGGTCAGCGGGTTGACGAGTATCCGCACCAGTTGTCTGGAGGCATGCGGCAGCGCGTGATGATCGCCATGGCGCTGGCGTGCAGGCCCGCCGTGCTGATCGCGGACGAGCCGACCACGGCGCTGGACGTGACGATTCAGGCGCAGATCCTCGAGCTGCTCAAGGAGCTGCAGCGCGAGATGGGCATGGCCGTCATCCTCATCACGCACGATCTCGGCGTGGTTGCAGAGACGGCGCACCGCGTCGCGGTGATGTACGGCGGACAGATCGTCGAGTATGCCGACGTGCGGTCCGCGTTCCGGCGGCCTCTTCATCCCTACAACGCCGGATTGCAGTCGTCGCTGCCGAAGCTTGGCGAAGTCGTCGATCGGCTGCGCGTGATTCCCGGCACGGTTCCGAATCCCGCCCGCTTTCCGGCCGGTTGCCGGTTTCATCCGCGATGCCCGGTCATGATCGAGAAATGCCTGCTGGATCCCCCGCTCGAAGCGATCGTCGGCGACCTGGCCCGCCGAAGCGATGAGAGCGGCGGCGCGAAGGCGGCTCACCTCTCGCGCTGCTGGCGCGCGCGTGAGATTGCCGCCGGTACTCTGGATCCGGTGCCGCCGCCGGTCGAAGTGGCCAAATGACGCTCGACACGCCGACCATTCTCGAAGTAACGGACCTCAAGAAATATTTCCCGATAAAAAAGGGGCTGTTCTCGCGAACGGTCGGGCACGTCCGCGCGGTGGACGGTGTCTCGTTCGCGGTAAAGCAGGGTGAGGTGCTCGGGCTGGTCGGGGAGAGCGGCTGCGGCAAGACGACGACCGGACGCTGCATCCTTCGCCTCATCGAGCCGACCTCGGGCAGCGTGAAGTTCGAGGGACGCGAAATCACCGGCCTGCCGTTCCGAGAGTTGCGCCAGCTTCGGCGCCGCATGCAGATCATCTTTCAAGATCCGTATTCGAGCCTCAACCCGCGGTTGAGCGTGCGCACGATGCTGACCGAAGTGCTGACGGTGCACGGCATCGTGAAGGGAGGCCGCGAGGCTCGAGAGCGCGTCGGTGAGTTGATGCGCATGGTCGGCCTGTCGCCGAGCCAGGCAGCGCGATATCCGCACGAGTTTTCAGGCGGCCAGCGCCAGCGCATCGGCATCGCCCGCGCGCTCGCGCTGACCCCACGGCTGATCATCGCCGACGAGCCGGTGTCGGCGCTCGACGTCTCCATCCAGGCGCAGATCGTCAATCTGCTGCGCGACCTGCAGAAAGAGATGTCGCTGACCTATCTGTTCATCGCGCACGACCTGTCGGTCGTCGAGCACATCAGCAACCGCGTCGCGGTGATGTATCTGGGAAAGATCGTCGAGCTGGCGCCGAGCCTCGATCTCTATCGCGACCCGCGCCATCCGTACACGGTGTCGCTCTTGTCTGCCATTCCCCAGCACGATCCCGACGCACGAAAGGCCCGCATCGTGCTGAAAGGCGACGTGCCGAATCCGGCGAAGCCTCCGTCCGGCTGCCGGTTCCATCCGCGCTGCTTCATGGCGCAGCCGATCTGCTCGACCGACGAGCCGCCGCTCCGCGAAGTCGTCCCGGGACACTGGTCCGCCTGTCACTTCGCGGAAGAAGTGCCGTTGAAGATTCCGAGCGTAACCACGAAGGCACGAAGAAGGACTACGCAGACACGAAGTACGAACCGTCGACCACGGCGAGCACGATCCGATGACGCTGATCCGTCATGAGCAACCGACGGCAGTTGCCGTCGACTTAGCTCTGTCCGACGTCTCCGCGCCTCCGTGTCGAGACAGCAGGAAGCTGCTAAGATGCCGCACCAGTTCCGCACAGTTGTCAGGTCCGGCGCAGCCGGACCGTGGAGGCTCCGATGATCAGCCGTCGAGCATTTTTCGGTTTGGCCGCGGGTGTGTCGACCGTAGGCGTCGGTGGCGCTCGCCACAGCGAAGCCTCCATGTGCAATCCGCCGGCGCTCGACAAGGTTCCGATCCGAAAAACCGGCAAGGTGGAGATTGCCTTCAAATCTCCGGGACCGCAGCCAAACGGGTTGCAGGCGACGAAAGAGGGCCTGTGGATTATCGACCAGAGCGCCGGCAGCAGGGCATACCTCGTCGACTATGCCGATGGACGCGTGCTGCGATCGTTCGAGACCGACACCGTGCGTCCGAGCGGCATCACGCACGACGGCGAGGCGTTGTGGATCGGTTCGACGTTCAGCTATGAGAACGTGCGCTGCGACGCCAGGACAGGCGCCACGATCGAGCGTCGCCCGACTCCAGGCTCAATCATGTATGCCATGGCAGGAGATCCGCCGCAGCGGCGGAGCCCGCTTGCGGGCGGCCCGTTGGCCCAGGGCCGCGCCGCACCAGCCGATGCCGGTACGCCGCTCGCGCGGCTGACGCAGGTGCCGAGCAATCGCTTGCAGGGCGCGCACGGGCAGGAGTGGCGAGACGGCCACCTGTGGACCACATCGACGTCGGCGCGATCGATTTATCAGATCGAAGCGAAGTCATGGGTCGTGCAGAAAATTTTCCGCACACCGGGCAATCGCCCCCACGGCCTTGCCTTCGACGGGCGGTACCTGTGGCACGGCGATTCGAACATGGCCGCCTTCTTCAAGTACGACATCGAGAGCGGATCGATCGTGGAGAAGATTCAGCTGGCCGATTCAGATCCCGTCGCGCACGGGTTGACGATATGGAACGGCACGCTGTGGTATTGCGATGATGTCGGCGTAGTCTGCAGGATGATGATCTAACGGACGTCAGATTGTATTCCAACGATACAGCGCTCGAATAAATCTGATACAGCAAACGCCGTTTTCTGATGCCGCTTTTCCCGCTTTCAGATGCGCCGCGCAATTCCTGCTAGCATGAATGCAAGGGAGATCGATCGCACCGATTCATGAGGGTGAGGATCACGCGGCAACCACCGGGATTCGTTCAGGGACTGTCGTTGAAGCATTACCGGCCAGGCGAGGTGTACGAGCTGCCGCCGCCGCTGGCCGAGTATCTCGTGATGGAGCAGTTCGCGATTTTTGAAATGAGGGATCGCGACAAGCCCGCTGTGCCCGTCGCCGAGGACCGCAGGCGGCGTCAGTAACAGATTTCAGTTTCTAGATTTCAGATCATCTAGATTTCAGATCCTGGCCTACGCTCTCGCCCTCTGCTCCGTTCCCGTCAGCTCTTCGTAAGTCCCCTTGAAATCGACGATCCTGCCGTTGTCGAACTGCCACACGCGGGTGCCGACTTCCTCCAGCAGATCCTGGTCGTGCGTGACCAGCAGAATCGTGCCCTCGAACTTCTGAAGCGCGATATTCAGCGCGTTGATCGACTCGAGATCGAGATGGTTGGTCGGCTCGTCGAGAATCAGGACGTTCGGTTTCTGCAGCATGATGCGGCAGAAGAGCAACCGGGCAGTCTCGCCGCCCGAAAGCGCTTCGGTGGGCTTGAGACCCTCCTCGCCGCTGAACAGCATCTGGCCAAGCAGACCGTGAATGTCCTGCCGTGATGCATCGGGGTCGAACTGGTGCAGCCACTCGACGGCCGTCATTCCCTTCTGAATCAGTCCCGTCGAATCTTGCGGGAAGTAGCCGATCGAGACTTCATGTCCCCACGTCATCTTGCCCGCGTCCACGTCCGATGGAGCAGCGGGCATACCGGGTGCGTCGCTCAGCAGCGCCTTCAGCATCGTCGTCTTGCCGGCGCCGTTGCGGCCGACGAGGACGATTCGCTCGCCGCGATTCACGACGGCGTCCATGCCGGGAATGACGTTGAGGCGGCCGAACGATTTTTTCAGCCCTTTGAACTCGAGGGCCACCTTGCCGGACGGCCGCTTCATCGCAAACTTGATGTATGGGCGCTGGATGTTCGAGCGCGCCAGCTCGGTCGTCTGCAGCCGCTCGACCTCCTTGCGGCGCGCCGTCGCCTGGCTTGCGCGAGTGCCGGCGCCGAAGCGCTGGATGAAGTCGTTCAGCTGCGCGATCTTCTTCTCGCGCTGCGCGTTGTCCGCTTCGACTCGTGACCGGATCTGCGTCTTGGCCATCACCATGTCGTCGTAGCCGCCGGTATAGGTGATGATCGTCTGGTAGTCGATATCGGCGATGTGCGTGCACACGGCGTTCAAAAAATGCCTGTCGTGCGAGATCACGATGAGCGTGCCCTCGTACCGGTTCAGAAATTCTTCGAGCCAGTGGATCGAGTCCAGGTCGAGGTGGTTGGTCGGCTCATCGAGCAGCAGTGCCTGAGGATGTCCGAACAGCGCCTGCGCGAGCAGAACGCGCACCTTCTGTCCGCCCTGGAGCTCGGCCATCTTCCGGTGATGGAGCTCGTCGGGAATGTCGAGGCCCTGCAGCAGGATCGCGGCGTCGCTTTCGGCGGAGTAACCGTCCTCTTCGCCGACGATGCCCTCGAGCTCGCCCAGGCGCATGCCCGCTTCATGCGTCATTTCAGGCACTTCGTACAGCTTGTCGCGCTCGATCAGCGCGTCCCAGAGCCGTCGATTGCCCATGATGACCGTGTCGATGACGCGATAGCTGTCAAACGCGTACTGATCCTGGCGAAGGACGCCCAGCTTGGCCGGCCGCACGACGGTGCCTTGCTGGGGATCGAGCTCGCCGGTCAACAGCTTCATGAACGTGGACTTGCCGGCTCCGTTCGGGCCCGTCAAGCCATAACGCCGCCCGGCCGAAAAGGTAGTTGTGACGTCCTCGAAGAGCGTCTTCGAGCCGTACCGCATAGACACGCCGCTTACTGAAATCATGATCTGCTTATTGTAACAGAATCAGTGGTTTAGTAGGGCGGCCCTATACTGGAGATCGCCCGTGCAGCACTGGGTACCCCAATCCGTCATCGCGCTGCGGCAGTACAACCGGCACACCTTCATATCCGACGCCATCGCAGGCGTCACCGTAGGGCTTGTCGCGTTGCCGCTTGCAATGGCATTCGCCATCGCGTCCGGGTTGTCTCCGCAGGCCGGCATCTACTGCGCCATCGTTGCTGGATTTCTGACGGCAGCGCTCGGCGGATCGATGACGGCCATTGGCGGACCGACCGGCGCATTCGTGGTCGTCGTCGCCGGCATCATCAGCCAGTACGGCGTCAACGGGCTGTTCGTTTGCACGATGATGGCCGGCATCATCCTGGTCGGCCTCGGCGCGTCGGGCGTCGGGTCGGCCGTCAAGTACATCCCGCGTCCCGTCGTCGTTGGGTTTACCAACGGCATCGCCGTGCTGATCGCAAGCACGCAGCTCAGAGATTTTTTCGGCCTGCGCATCGAGCGCGTGCCCGATCACTTCGTCGAACGCATACGCGTCATCGCCGCGCATTTCAACACGATCTCCGTGCCGGCAACCTTGCTCGGCATCGCGACGGTTCTTACCGTCGTCGCCACTCCTCGTGTATTGAGGCGGGTGCCGGGCACCATCGTCGCGATGTTCGGTGTGTCGATTGCCGCGATTGTGATGGCGCTTCCGGTCGAAACGATCGGCACCCGGTTCGGGGGCGTGCCATCGGGCTTGCCGCAGATTCAATTCCCGTCCATCAATGGTCGGTGCTTCCGGATCTCCTCATGCCCGCGATGACCGTGGCCATGCTCGGCGCGATCGAGTCCTTGTTGTCGGCGACCGTCGCCGATCGCATGACGGGCACGCGGCACAATCCCAACGTGGAGCTGATAGGGCAGGGAGTCGCGAACATTTTCTCGCCGCTGGTCGGAGGTCTGCCGGCGACCGGCGCGATCGCGCGAACGGCGACCAACATCCGGTCGGGAGCCAGGACACCCGTAGCCGGGATGATTCACGCGCTCACGCTCTTGCTCATTCTCCTGTTCGCGGCTCCGCTCGCCGCGCGAGTACCCCTGGCCGTGCTGGCGGGCTTGCTGTTCATCGTCGCCTACAACATGGGCGAGTGGCACGAAATCCCAACGCTGCTCAAGATGACCAAGGCCGACATCGCGGTCTGGTTCGCGACGTTTGCGCTCACCGTTCTGGCCGATCTCACTGTCGCGGTCGAGGTGGGAATGGTGCTGGCGGCGCTCCTCTTCATTCGGCGGGTCGCCGAAACGACGTCCGTTGCGCGCGTGACGGGTTCGCTTGTTGAGGAAGGTCGCCTGCATTCGCTGCAGGGCGTGTCCATACCCGACTACGCCGCCGTGTATCGCATTCACGGGCCCTTCCTCTTCGGCGCCACCGACAAACTCACGGCGATTCTCGATCATCTCCCGAAGCTGCCGCCCATTATCATCATGCGGCTTCGGCATGTGCCGGCAATGGACGCGTCGGGATTGCAGGCACTTGCGGATCTTGCCGATCAGGTGCGGCTTTCCGGCCGCACGTTGCTGCTGTGCGGCGCGCGCCGGCAGCCGGCGCTCTTGATGGCCCGTGCAGAGTTCCATGCGCACGTCGGGGAGGCGAATATTCTCGCCAACGTCCACGACGCGATGCGACGCGCGAAAGAGATTGCGGCAGAACTCGATCTCGAGCAGCAGCGGGAGCTGGTGCTGACGACAGGAACCGCAGGCGACTAGTTCTTTGGCGCGACGTAGCTCTTGCGCGCGCGGGCTGTCAGTCCGCGCTGCATAAGCCGTACGTCGATGTCGTGCTTCTTCCCATCGCGCTTGGGCGGCGCGAATCCAAGCAGGTATTGGCTGTGCAATTCATCGGCGACCTGCGCGAAGGCGGCGCCGAGGTCCTGCCCGGCGCGAATTTCCAGATAGCCGCCGCCGGTTTCCTGCGCGACGCGTGCGAGGCCGGGGTCGGGCATGTCGGCCATCATCATGGCCTGGAGACCGCCGGGACCGGCGGCCGGGGGCATCCGCTGCGAGCCTCTGCTGCGCATGCCAATCGCATAAATCATCACCGAATCAAGGCGTGCCCTGTCGATAATCTCCGCCTGGCTGATCGGGCTTTGGCTGAAATCGAACATGCCGCTGTCCTTGCCATCGCTCAAGACGATGATGACGGGACGCTGATCGCTTTCCTTGTCGAACGCCTCGAGCGCCTTTTCGAGCGCGCGCCATAGAGGCGTCGGCGCATCGGGCGCAATCATCGTCGGCAACGCGCTCCGCAATTCATTGACGTTGCGCGTGAATGACGGACTGATGGTGATGTCGTGCCCAAACGCACCGACCCGTACGACGTCATCCGGGCGCAGCCGCGCGAACAACTGGTCGGCAGAGGCACGCAGCAGAGGCAGGTTGCCCTCCATGCTGCCCGAGACGTCCAGCATGACGACGAGCCGTATCGGCTGTGGCGTGTTGTCGAACAACGTAATGGGCTGAGGCTTGCCCTCGTCGCGCACCTCGAAGGCCTCCTGCTGCAGCGTGGTGACGAGGCGGCCGTCTCCATCCGTCACGGTGACGAAGACCCGCACGGCGTCCCCGACACCACGAAAAACCGGCGTTTGCTGCGCGGCGACCACAGCAAGGCTTACGACACATATTGCAAGGACCGCGCTGGCGAGAACCCGATTCATGCGTCATGCTCCTTCATCTTCACTTGATCTTCAGGTGAGCGTGCACCTTCACTCATACCACATGCTGGCCGTCGACATTCGCGTGTGCCGCTGCTAAGCTCCACGTGTGTATTATCACTCGCGTCTCACAGGACTCGCGGGCATTGCGGTGATGGCAGTCGGGCTGTCTGTTGCTGCCCAGGAGCCCACGTTTCGGTCGGGGTCTCGCGTCGTCCCGTCTTACGTGACGGTGGTCGACGCCAACAACCGCCTCGTCACCGATCTCACCAAAGAAGACTTCGAGGTCCTCGACAACGGCAAGCCACAGGACATCACCATCTTCGACAATGAGGTGCGCCCTTTCACGGCCGTTGTGATGCTCGATACGAGCGTCAGCATGACCGACCGCCTGAAGGATCTCTATGCCGGCGCCGAGCAGTTCCTCCTCCGCCTGTTGCCACATGACAAGGCGGCCGTGGGTGCCTTCAACGACAAGATCGAGTTTGCCTCCGGCTTCAGCAGTGACAAGAACAGCCTCATCAGTACGCTTGAAGCATCTGGACTTCGGCAACCAGACGCGCCTCTACGACGCCGTGTACGCCAGCCTCAATGAGCTCAAGAGCGTGGAGGGGCGGAAGGTAATTCTGCTGTTCACCGATGGCGCCGATTTCGGCAGCCGCCAGGGATCCGGAAAGGCGCTGGAGCGTGCGCGCGACGAAGAAGTGATGATCTACGGCATCGGTCTGGAGACTGAGTTCTTCAACGGGCAGTCCGTCGTCAGGAGCAAACCCGACTCCATCCTCAATCGGTTTGCGGCCGAAACCGGCGGCGGCTACTTCGACTTGAAGAAAGACGCCGACCTCAACTCGTCGTTCACCCGTATCGCGCAGGAACTGCGCAGTCAGTATCTGATCGGCTTCAGCCCCGCGGCGCTCGACGGCAAACTGCACAAGCTGGAAGTGCGCGTCAAGCGGCCGGGATTGAAGTCGAGAAGCCGCCGCAGTTACGTAGCGTCTGCAGAAGGCACGAGCCAGTAGTCACTGAAAACTACGCCACCACCTCGGTGGCACGAGGCGCGTAGACCATGGGGATGAAAGTATCCTCGCTCGCAGGATGGATGGTCGGTGTGTCACTGGCCCTGGCCACCTTTGCGACGGCCGAGCCGGTCGCCGTGCGCTTTCCCGAGACTCCTGGCAACCGCGCTCTGGTCCTGCGAAGCCTCGACGGCAAGATTCTGGCGCAGGGCAGTGTGACGGTAACCGTCCGCGACGGACGTGCCACCAGCCAGGTGGTCTTTCATTTCACCGATGGGTCGGTGCAGGATGAAACGACCGAGTTCTCCCAGAACGACGTGTTCCGCCTGTTGAGCTATCGCCTGGTGCAGAAGGGCCCTGCATTTCCCCGGACGCTCGTGATGACGCTGGATACGAAAACGGGGCGGGCCATCGTGCGTCACAGCGAAGGAAACGGCGCGGAGGAAGTGGAAGAGGAGACGCTGACTCTCTCTTCCGACGTCGCCAACGGCCTGATGGTTCCCGTGTTGAAGAACCTCAATCCGACGACTGTTTCGGTGGATGCTTCGTGGGTCGCTGCCACACCGAAACCTCGCCAGGTGAAGCTGGCAATCTCGAACGCAGGCGCGGAGCCGTCCCCGAGCGCAGGCTCCAATCGCCGCGTCAACCATTACGTCGTCAAACCCGAGATTGGAGGGCTGTCAGGACTGCTGGCACCGCTCGTCGGCAAGCAACCGCTGGACACGCACGTCTGGATTCTCGAGGGTGCCGCTCCGGCGTTTGTAAAGTCTGAAGGACCGCTGTATCTCGGAGGGCCGGTCTGGCGGATCGAGGTCCCATGAACGTCCTCCTCCTCTCGATGCCGGATTCCTTCGAGCACATGCCGCCAATCGTGGTGAGGATGCCCAACGGCGCGCTCTCGTCGATCGCGGGCAACATCGATCCGCATCATCGTGTCGCGATCGCAGACCTCATCCTGGTGCAGTCCCGGGTTGTGCGGACAGTCGAACGCTTGATGCACGAGTGCCGGCCCGATGTCGTCGGCATGTCGGTCATGACGTTTCAGCGGGCAACCGCCTTCAAGATTGCGCGGCTCGTGAAGCATCTCCGGCCGGAAACGCGCATAGCCGTTGGCGGGTACGATCCGAGCCTGGCGCCGGCGGCGTACGAGCCGTGTGGCGACGTGGACTTCCTGGTCCGCGGCGAGGGCGAGCAGACGTTCTGCGAGCTGCTGCGAGCGCTGGATGCCGGCAGCCCCATTCCGTCGATCGCAGGGCTCTCGTCTCGAGCCCAGGGCGGCTGGTTTCATGGCCCGGAACGCGCGATCGCGCGCCTGAAATCGAATCCGCTTCGCCTGCCCAACCGAGCCGCCCGCGTCCTCGAGGGATACACGCTGCTTGGACGCCAGGTCGATGTCGTCGAGACGTCGAGAGGCTGCACTTACGATTGCAGCTTCTGCTCGATCATCGAGATGCGCGGCCGCAACTTTCACGTCTATCCCATCGAGCGGGTAATCGCCGACATCGCCGATGCGCGGAGCCGCGGCGCCAGAGCCATCTTTCTCGTCGATGACAACATCACGCTCGACATCCGCCGCTTCGCGCAACTGTGCGAGGCGATTATCGACGCCGGGCTCGACGATATCGAATATCTCGTGCAGGCGATGACGTCGCCGCTTGCCGAGCATGGCGAGACGCTCGCGCCGTTGATGAAGCGCGCTGGATTTCGTTATGTCTTCCTCGGCATCGAGAACATTCTTGAAAGCGACCTCGATTTCCTCAAGGCACGAGCGAAGAATGCTCGTCGAGGAGACGGGCGTAGCGGGGGCAATGCCACCATCGAGGCCATCGAGCACCTCCATCGACACGGCCTGTTCGTCGTCGGCGGCCTGATCGTCGGCAATCCGGACGACACGCGTGAATCGATCGAGACGAATCTCGAATTCGCCAGGCGGTATGTCGACTGGCCGTACATTCAGCATCCGACACCGTACCCGCGCACCCCGATGACGCAGCAGTTCCGCGAGCAGAACCTGATTACCGACGAAGACATGTCTCACTATGACGGCACGACGGCTGTGGTTCGAACGAAGCATGTGCCGGCGACTGAGGTCGAGTTCCTGCGGTGGCGGGCGGAGCGATGGATGAAGGTGAGGCATCTGCCTGCCGCGTTCCTTCACAGCCCGTCGTTCGTGCTGCGGCATTCGCCAGCCATGATGGCGCACACGTTTACGGGGACGAGCCTTCGATCGATGTTCGGCCTGGAACGTCAGCGGATCGTCTTCGAACGCTATCAAAAGGCCCGGCGGCGTGGGCGCGAATACGTGGAGGGTGCCGATTCAGGAGTGCACTGAAGGTCGGAATTCGATCACCTGCCGAAGATCTTCCCGATCCCTTTCCCAATCTTCGAGAAAATTCCGCCGATCACCTCTGCCGCGTTCGGCCCGCGGTGCACGTCGCACTGGTCTTCCGGCACGGCGTCGCCGTGCTTGAAGTACTCCGTATAAGCAGGACACGTATCGCGCGGGATCATGTGACTGACGCGGCACAGACGCACGCTATTGACCGTCGTCGGCACGCGGAACTCGCCTGGCTTGCGGACGCGTGCAGCTTTGGACATGAAGTCGGCCCAGATAGGGAGTGCGTATCGCGCCCCGTATCCGTCGGGCCCGATGGTCGCCGGCTTGTCGAAGCCTACCCACACGCCCGCGACCAGCGTCGACGAAAACCCGACGAACCACGCGTCCTTGAAATCATCGGTTGTGCCCGTCTTGCCCGCAGCAGGGAAGCGCACGCCCAGGGATCTGGCGGCCGCGCCCGTTCCGACATCGACGACGTCGGCGAGCATCGAGACCATTTGGTACGCGACAGCTTCCGAGATGATCGGCTTGCGCTGGACCTCGCGGTTGAAGACCGCGTAACCGTCGTTATCGAGCACTTGAATGATGGGCCTGGGCGTCACGCCGAAACCGCCGTTCGGAAATACCGCGTAAGCTGCAGTCAGCTGCATCGGAGTCGCTTCGCCAACGCCCAACGCCAGTGAAGGCACATCGGGCATTCGCGGTAAGCCTGCCGCGTCCGCCAGGAGCAGTACTGGCCGCGAGCCCACTTGCGTTTGCAACTTCACCGCCGCTTGATTGTTCGACTCGTACAGCGCTTCACGGAGCGTCAACGTGTCGCGCGTTTCGATGCTCGCATTGCGTATTTCCCATTCGTCGTGGCCCGGAACGCGCAGGTCGTTCAGGTTCGAAATGGACGAAATCGGCGACATGCCGCCGGCCAGCGCGGCGGCGTAGAGAAACGGCTTGAATGCGGAGCCAGGTTGACGGCGCGCGTCGGTCGCCCGGTTGAACGGCGTGCGGTGGAAATCGCGGCCACCGACGAGCGCCAGTACGTCGCCGGTCTGCGGATCGATCGCCACGAGGGCAGCCTGGAGGCCGGCCTGGCGAAATTTCGCGAGGCCCTGAGTGACGGCGCGCTCGGCCTCGCGCTGCAGTGCGGGTACGAACGTCGTGCGCACCTTCCAGTCTGGAGGATTGTCGTCCTCGAACTCGGCCTTGAACTGCTGGCGAAGATAGTCCTGGGCATAGCCCGAGGCGCCGCGATTCAGGCCGGGATCGGCGAGGATGCGCGGCGGCGTGGCGCGCGCCTGTTGTTCGGCCTGCGGCGTGATGAAGCCTTCTTCGCGCATGCGCGCGAGCACGACGCGGCTGCGCTCGACGGCGCGGTCGTAGTGCGACCACGGCCACAGCGCCGAGGGCATCCGAATCAGCCCGGCGATGAACGCCGACTCCGGCAACGTCAGATCGGAGGCGCTCTTACCGAAGACGTTCTGCGACATCGCCTCCACGCCGTAGACGTTGCCGCCGAGATAAATGCGATTGAGGTACAGCTCGAGAATCTGCTGTTTCGTCAGGCGCTGCTCGATCATCAGCGCGAGGATCGCTTCCTTGCCCTTGCGGAGCCAGTCGCCGCGCGAGGCGGTGAGAAACAGCGTGCGCGCGAGCTGTTGCGTCAGCGTGCTGCCGCCTTCTTCGAGTCCGCCGGCCCGCACGTCGCGGACGACGGCGCGACCCACGGCAATGGGATCGATGCCGACATGCGAGTGGAATCGATGATCTTCGACCGCGACGACGGCGTCGCGCAGGTAGGCGGAGATGCGGGTGATGGGCACATCGCGCCGATGCTCTTCGAGCGGGAACCACGCCTTCCCATCGGCGCCGTAAAACATCGTCTGGCCGATGCCGCGCCCGAGCTTGTTGACCGCGTAGCCGTACCGAATGACGATGGTCCCGGCGATGGCTGCCACCGTAACGCTCACGATCGCGATGGCGATGACCGCGTAGTCTTTCAGCGTGCGCGGATGGCGCAGCGACAAAGCCATATTCGCTATTGTAAATTGGAAGATTGGCAGATTGGCGATTGAAGAATGTTGGCAGATTGACAATCTGCCAATCGCACAATCTGCCAATCTTCCAATGTATGTTTTTATTTTACAGTTGCAGCAGCCGTCACGTTATCCGGCAGGTCGTCGAGGCCGATCACGGTCGCCTGGGTCAGGATGACGGCGCGCTCGATGACGTGCTGCAGCTCGCGCACGTTACCAGGCCACGAAAAGTTGACGAGCGCCCGCAGCCCGTCAGGGTGGAACGCCGTGATCGGCTTCTGGTGCTGCGCGGCGTACTTCCGCAGGAAATATTCCGCCATCACCGGAATATCCGTCGGCCGCTCACGCAGCGCGGGCACCGGCAGCATGAGCGTGTTGATGCGGAAATACAGGTCCTCCCGCAGCCGTCCATCTTTGAGCGCCTGATCAGTGTTGACGTTGGTCGCGGAAATCAGCCGGAAGTTGGTTTTGAGCACCTTCGTGCTGCCGACCGGCCGGAACTCTCGATCCTGAAGGACGCGCAACAGCTTCACCTGCAGGTTCGGCGTCAGGTCGCCGATTTCGTCGAGCAGCAGCGTGCCGTTGTTGGCCAGCTCCATCAGCCCCTGCTTGTCGTTCACCGCGCCGGTGAACGCGCCGCGCTTGTGGCCGAACAGCTCCGACTCGATGAGCTCCGTGGGAATGGCGGCGCAGTTCACCTTGATGAACGGGCCTTTCGCGCGCTTGCTCGATTCGTGGATGGCGGTCGCGACGACTTCCTTGCCGCTCCCGTTCTCGCCCGTGATCAGCACGTTCGCGTCGGTCGGCGCGACGGACTTGATCAGCTGATACAACTGGCGCATCGGCTTGCTGCGGCCGATGAGGCTGCCGTAGGTATTGCCCTCGTCCAGCTCGGCGCGGAGCCGGCGATTCTCGGCGGTCAGCGCCAGTTTTTCGGCCGCCTTGTGGAGCTGCGCCATCAGCACGCTCGGGTTGAGCGGCTTCTCGATGAAGCTCAGCGCGCCGTTCTCCATCGCTTCGACGGCGACGCTGATGCTGCCGTGGCCGCTCACCACGATGACCTGCGACTCCGGGCTCATGGCCCGCAGCTCGCGCAGCAGATCGAGTCCTTCGACGTCGGGCAGCATCAAATCCATGAGAATGATGTCGGGCTTCCACGCCTCCACTTCCTGGCGCGTGTGCTGCGCGGTGCCCGCGGTTTTCACCAGGTAGCCTTCGGGCTCCAGCAGCAGCCGCAGAAACTCGGCGCTGTCGGCGTGATCTTCGACTATCAGGACTCGGGTCGTCATCGACATAAGATCCCTCAAGCATAGCATTCAGACAAACGGACGTGTCATGACGCAAAGCGCAAAGCCGCGTCGGATTCGCGTCGGCGGCGCCGATCCCGGCGGCGCGGCCGGTTGCCCACGCCCATAAAAAGTTGTAGCCGCCAATCGGGCCGAACGCATCGAGCATCTCGCCGCAGAGGAACAGGCCGCGATGCCGGCGGCTCTCCATCGTGGCGGGATCGATATCCGGGAGACTGACGCCGCCGCCGGTGACTTCGGCTTTTTTGTAGCCTTCGTCTCCGGTCCACGGCAGCGGACCGCGCACAAGCGTGTCGATCAGCCGGCGGCGTTCGCTGCGGCCAAGCTGCGCCAGCGGCAGACTGGAGTCGATATCGTTGAGCGCAAGAAGGGCTTCGGCAAGCCGATGCGGTAGTTCCGCGCTAACGGCCGCGAGCACAGTCCGTGTTCCGCGCGGACGTAATGCTGCGTCCCACTCGGCATCGCGAAGTGGCGTCCACTGCACCGTCAGCCGCGCGGGCTCGCCACCTTCGGCGCGCGAGCGCACTGCGACGTGCGACACGTCGAGGACGGATGGCCCGCTGTAGCCCTGGTGCGTGAAGAGAAACCCTCCGGCCGCGCGAGCCTCACGCGTCGCGCTTCGCGCCGTGATCGCGACAGCCAGCGACAAGCCCGACAGCTTCGCAAAACGGGCCGTAACCTTTCCTGCGAGGAGCGGCGTCAGCGCGGGGTACGTCGGATTCACCGCGTGTCCGAGCTGCCCGGCCACGGCCAATCCGAGACCGTCGCTGCCGGTCTTCGGCACCGACAGCCCACCGGTGGCGAGAACGACCGCATCGCCGTCAAGCGGTTGCCCGTCGTGTCGAGAGACGATCCATCGGCCGGAGGACGGCTCGATTCCGGTAACGACGGTGCCGGTGATGACGCTCACGCCTTTGCGGCGCGCGTGGGCGAGCAGCCGGTCGCGCACCTCGCGCGCGCTTTGTGATTTCGGGAACAGCTTGCCCGACCCAGACTCCTCGACAAGCGGAAGCGCGAGGTCGCGCTCGAAGAACGCCCGTTGCTCGCGCAGCGGCCATGAGCGCACGATTCGGCGGACCAGGTGTGCCGGCGAATCTGTGATGAAGCGCGATTCGTCGAGCTGCGCAGGCAGGATATTGCAGCGGCCACCGCCGCTGATGAGGATTTTGCGCCCGCCGTCGTTCGTGCGCTCGACGAGCACCGTCTCGGCGCCGGCCGATGCCGCGAAGATCGCCGCCATCGTGCCGGCAGCGCCGGCGCCGATTACGACGACGCGCGGCATGCTTCGTCGGATTGGCGGAGCGTCAGATTGAATCGGCCCGAGAGATCGAGTGCGTGAGGCGCCGTGCCGGGCGTGATACGTGAGACTCCGTGATACCGCAGACGAGACGGCCCGCCGAAGACGAACGCGTCACCGGACTCGAGCGTGATCGACTCCACCGGATCGCGACGCTTGAGGCCGCCGAACAGAAATCTCGCGGTATCGCCGATCGACACGGACACGACCGGGATGCCGGCCGCCAGCGAGACAGGCCCCTCGTCCTTGTCCTGATGCAGCCCCATCCTTCCATCGGCGCCGTAGTAATTAAGGATGCACAGGTCTGGCTCGAGGGTCATCCCGGCGTGCTGGGCGATCTCGCGTGCGAGCTCGCGAAACTCCGTCGGCAGCGGCGGCGCCTCGAGCCCGTCGAAGTCGGCTCGCGTAGGCTCGTATCGGTACGTCTGCGCGTTCCAGTGGCGGCCCAGGCACAACATTCTGACGTGCATCTTGCCGCCGCCGCGAACAATC
This sequence comes from Vicinamibacterales bacterium, assembly GCA_963802345.1. Classification (GTDB taxonomy): domain Bacteria; phylum Acidobacteriota; class Vicinamibacteria; order Vicinamibacterales; family JAMQPK01; genus JAMQPK01. The sequence continues at coordinate 22,989 of CAWDIK010000017.1, read as the reverse complement.
GGCACATAGGCGGGCACGGCCCCATCGATCAACGCACGGCAGTGGTCGGCAAGGGCGCGCTGGCGATCGATTCAAGGAAGTGGCGGAAGTGAAAAGCGCCGGGTGCAATTTCCATTCTCGTATGGTAATCAGTACGGAAACGAAAAACGAAAAACGAATAGACACGTGCACGTGCGATCCCTCAATCCCCAGTCCCTAATCCCTGAAGTGTCAGGCCTAACCGACAGTGAATGGCGCTGTGACGCTCGTCGTTGCCCCATTCCACCCGCAGCGTGGCGCCGGCAGGCGTATCGTCGATCGAAATCGTCACGTTTTCGACCGGGGCCTTCGTCGTGCCGAGCGTCATCGGCGTCCGGCCGAGCTCGAGATCCTTCTGATACGGAATGCCCCACTGGCCAGGCTTGGAGAGGCGGCCGAGGATCAGCGTCCACTGCTTTTCGGTGGGCAGCGTGTTGATCGTGTAGCTCCCGGGCGCAAGGCTGACCGCGCCGAACTTGAGGGGCTTGTCCGTCGTGATGATGGTCGCGACGTCGGCACCGGTACGCCACTCCGCGCCATACGTCGCGACTTCTTTGCCGATGGTGCGCCCCTTCAAAAAGGGACGGCCGTATTCGATCGAGATACTCGCGCCATCGATCGTCCATTCGGTCCGAACGTGCGGGCTTCCGCCGCTCCCGGTTTTGAGATCGACGGTTTTCTGCGCATAAACGAATGCCGAGCTTGCCACGAACAGTCCGACAGCCAAGATAGAAAGAAGTCGCTGCACTAGAAGCCTCCTGAGAGAATTGGTCGACAAACCTCACTATACCCGCAGATCTTCGCCTTCATGTTCTCTTCACGTTCATGCCTTCGTCGCTCTCGTCATCAAGTAGTGCTGCTGGATCATGTTGTCGCGAAGATAGTCGCCCACGATGGCTTCGTACTCACGTCTGAATGACTCGAGCTTCGCCGGATCGGTGGACGACAACATCTCGATCAGCTTGCGCATCGGACCAACGCCTTCCGCCGTCGTGCGGTGATGCTGAGGGCTGAGTACCGGGACGGTCATCGTCGCGCGATCGAACCGCACATCGGTCACATGATCGCCGAGCCTCGCGCGGACGACGTTCGGGTCGCCCCATTGCGGCGGCGCGGCGACGCCGGGCGGCGGGGGAGGCGCGTACTTGGCGGCAAGCGCGAACATGCGGCCGACGATCATCTCCGGGGGCCATGTCGAGAACGCGAGCGTGCCGCCCGGCCGTAACACGCGGAGCATCTCGGCGATCGCGACCTCGGGACGCGGTGCGAACATGTGACCGTACTGGCTGAGCACGACATCGAACTCGTTGTCGTCGAACGGCAGCTGCTCGACGTCTCCTTCGTGAAAGTCGATCGCGACCTTGGCGATCGCCGCATTCTCTCGCGCGCGCTCCAGGAGCTCGGGTGTGAGGTCGAGCCCCGTCACGCGCGCGCCCAGCCGTGCCGCCGTGACCGCGACGACGCCGGTGCCGCAGGCTACGTCGAGTACGCCATCTCCGGCTTTGACGCCCGCATATCGCACGAGCTGGGCCGCGGGTGGCGTCGTCATCAGCTCGAGCGGCGCGAAGTGCGCCCATCCCTCGCGCTGGTTCTGTTTGAACTTATCGAGTGCGTCCATTCATCCTCCGGTTTCGCTTCTGACTAGCGTACGCGAGCGCAGCTGATAACCGCTGGGCTTGCATGACAGGCCGCATGGCAGGTTGGCGCAGTTTGCTTTGGAGCCGACGTCGTCCATTAGCGTGTCCGACCCGGCTTGACCGTGCTGGCACTGTGCCACCGCTGCGGTAGCGCCATGCTCACGACGCAGCGATTGTCGCGTTGTGGATCATCGCCACCGGTGTATAAAACGCTTCATGAAGGTTTCATATTTTGTCGCGGCCGCGGTTGCAGCTATCGCAGTCATACACGTTCACGCGCAGCAACCCAGCGCGCCGTGCGCCGCCGCGGCAGCCGCACGTCCCGTCGATCCCAAAGTTGAAGCGAGGATCGGCGCGCTGAAGGCTGAAGGCGCGGCAGGTGTCGAGGACCTTCACGATTTCACGCAGAAGATGGTGGACTCGGTGTTCAGCTTCGGCGAGCTCGGGTTCCAGGAAATCGAGACGTCCAAGTACCTGACCAACATCCTGCGCCAGCAGGGGTTCACCATCGAGCAGGGGATCTCCGGAATTCCGACGGCCTGGATGGCGACGTGGGGATCGGGCAAGCCGGTCATCTCGCTCGGATCCGACATCGACGGCATCCCGACCGGGTCGCAGAAGCCCGGCGTCGCGTACCACGATCCGTTCTTCGAGGGCGGTCCGGGACACGGCGAGGGACACAACTCGGGCATGCCCCTCAACATCACCGCGGCCATCGTGCTCAAGAAGATCATGCAGCGCGAGAAGATCCCGGGCACGATCAAGTTGTGGCCGGGCGTCGCCGAAGAGCTGCTCGGCACCAAGGCCTACTACGTGCGCGACGGCTACTTCAAAGACACCGACGTCGTCATCTTCACGCACATCGGCAGCGACTGGGGCGTCAATTGGGGTGATGGCACCAACAACGGGCTCGTGTCGGTGGAGTACACGTTCAAAGGCGAGAGCGCGCATTCGGCAGGCGCGCCGTGGCGCGGACGCAGCGCGCTCGACGCCGCGATGCTGATGGACATCGGCTGGAACTATCGCCGCGAGCATCTGCGCATCCAGCAGCGATCGCATTCGGTCATCACGTTCGGGGGCAATCAGCCGAACGTCGTGCCGCCGTCGGCATCGATTTGGTACTACTTCCGCGAGACCGACTATCCGAACATCAAGCGCATGTGGGAGATCGGCGACAACATGGCCAAGGCCGCCACGTTGATGACCGACACCACCGTGACCTCGCGCGTACTTGGCTCCGCGTGGCCTCAGCACATGAACAAGGTCGTCGCCGAAACCGCGTACGCGAACATCGTCAAAGTTGGCATGCCGAAGTGGACGGATGCGGATCAGACGCTCGCAAAAGCCGTGCAGAAAGAGCTCGGCGTCGCAGAGAAAGGCCTGCCGACTGAAGTGCCGAAGCTGAACGGGCGCGTCGTCGTTCCCGACGATGAGAAGCGCGGCGGGGGATCGGATGACATCGGCGACGTGTCGTGGGTCGTGCCGACCATTACGCTGCGATATCCAGCGAACATCGAGGCCGGTCCCGGCCACAACTGGGCGAACGCGATCGCGATGGCCACGCCGATTGCCCACAAAGGCGTCACCGCAGCCGCTCAGGTGCAGGTGATGACCGTGCTGGATCTGCTGATGAAGCCCGAGCTCATCGAACAGTCATGGGACTACTTCCGGAACGTGCAGACGAAGGACAAGAAATACACGCCGCTCATCCGCCCAGAAGACAAACCCGCGATCTGGCTGAACCAGGACTCGATGGCGAAGTACCGCGAGCAGATGAAGAAGTACTATTACGACCCGACGAAGTATCCGACCTATCTGGAGCAGCTCGGCATCAAGTATCCGACGGTAAGGTAGGGTCGGCGTGGGGAAGTAGAAAATGCAGCTACACGACCCGCATGACAAGGCGGAGATTCTGCGGCGCTTGAAGGCGCTTCGGGCTGGATGCCGAGCGTCGGTGGGGCAAGATGTCGGTGGCGCAGATGTTGTGGCACGTCAACGAGGCGATGGAAGGCGCGCTCGGCCGCATCCAGGCTGAACCGATGAGAGTGCCGCTGCCGCGTCCGCTGTTGAAGCTTCTCGTGCTGAACGCGCCGTGGGGAAAGGGCGCGCCGACGCTGAAACGGTGGGTTCCGCAGCACGACAGCTACGATTTCGCGGCAGAACGCGAACGCTGTTGCCGGTTGATTGACGAGATCGCAGCGAAGCCGCTCAGCGATGCGTTGGGCCGACAGCCCAATGCTGGGACGCATGAGTGGCAAAGACGTCAGCCGGCTGCACGCGAAACACCTCAACCATCACCTGACCCAGTTCGGGGTCTAGCCAGGGCCGCCACGCATGGAGGAGAACATGCTTCGACGTTCGATGCTTCACATTCTGATCGCGATGTTCGCCGCGGCCGTAGCCATACACGCACAGGCCCCCGCAGCGCCGGCGGGTCAGGGCGCGCCTGCGCGCGGACCGGCGAGCCCTCCGATGGTGCTGTCGACACCGGCGTTTTCAGACGGCGCTGTCATCCCAAACCGACACACGCAGGTGCAGCAGGCCGAGCGCGGTATTTCGCCGCAGCTCGTCTGGGCGAACGCGCCCGCCGCGACGCAGAGCTTCGTCGTGCACATGCGCGATCCCGAAGTGTCGCGCAATCGCACGACTGACGACCAGGTGCATTGGCTCGTCTGGAACATACCGGGCACGGAAAAAGGCCTGCCCGAAGGGATGCCGGAAGGGGCCGAGCTGCCGAACGGCATTCGGCAAATCAGCGCGAGCGGCAACGTGTATCGCGGTCCTGGCGCACCCGCTGCCGGTCCGATGCATCACTACACCTTCGAGGTCTACGCGCTTGATGCCAAGCTCGACGTTCCACCCGCCGCCGACGCATGGGAAACCCGGCGCAACTTGTTCAAGGCGATGGACGGCCACGTCATCGGCAAAGCGGTGATGGTCGGCATGTTCAAGAGACCACAGTAAGGGATCGTAGGGATCGTGGGGATCGAGGGGTCATACGGAAAATTGAAGTCCCTGCGATCCCCACCGTCGCCTCTCCAACTGCGACAATTTCTTACAATCTGCCAGGGCCTCCTGCCGTATATTTCCTTCACATCACAACGTCTAGTCCCCGCGTCCCGCGACGCGAGTCGTTTCACGAGAGGGAGGTCGGAATGAGTGCGAGCTGCGCGCTGCGCCAGGCCGTTTTTTCGCTGTTGGTTTTCGCCGCGACTGTCATGAGCGCGTCTGCGCAGGGTGTCGGCGCCATTGCCGGAACCGTCACGGATGCGTCCGGCGCCGTGCTGCCGGGAGCGACCGTGACGTTGACCAGCGCGCAGGGCACCGTCGGCGGTAATCGCGAAGTCGCCACGGACGAACGTGGCGCCTATCAATTTCTGCGGCTCGTTCCTGGCACCTACAGTGTCAAGGCCTCGCTCCAGGGGTTCAGGCCGTTTACACAGGCCGGCATCACCGTGAACTCCGATCAGACGTCGCGCGCCGACGCGCGGCTGGAGATCGGCACGATGGAGGAAGGGATTGTCGTCAGCGGCGAAGCACCGTTGCTCGACACGACGTCTGCGCTGAAGCAGACCGTCATCCCGCAAGAGGTGCTGGAAGCGCTGCCCAACCGCATGGACGTGTGGGCGATCACGCGCGTCATTCCGAGCATCACCGTGAGCAAGGTTGACGTCGGCGGATCGGAATCGTTCCTCCAGTCCGGCGTCACGGTGCGTGGCACCGACAACGAAGGCGGCTACTACATCGACGGCATGGACGTCTCGAGCCTCGACGGCGAAGGCGACGGCGCCACGATGTATCTCGATCCGTATGCTTTCGCGGAGAGCAACTTCCTGGCGGGCAACAACCCCGCGGAATCTCCGCGCGGCGGCCTCGTGTTCAACATGGTCACCAAGACCGGCACGAATCAATTTCACGGCGGCGGGATGTTCAGCGGCGCCAGCAAAGGTATGGGCTTCGACAACTTCAGCGACCAGCTTGAAGCCGATCTGCTGGCGACGGTGCCGCCCTCGGTTCTGGCGGCCAACCCGGAGCTCAAACCGGGTGCCGACATCAACTACATCTGGGATACGGGTTTCTGGTTCGCCGGCCCGATCAAGCAGGACAAGTTGTGGTTCTCCACGACCTACCACTATCAGAAGCTGCTGCAGTACTTCCTGGGCAGTTACAACCCCGACGGCACGCAGACGCCGGACGACCACTACCTCTACACGACCAACAACAAGGTCGCCTGGCAGGTCAACCAGACCAGCCAGCTGTCCTACTACTTCACGCTGCAGCGCAAGGTGAACGGCCATCGCCTCGGCGGGATCGTTCGCCGATTCGAAGGCGTCGAACAACAACAACAAGTATCCGACGGTGCACCAGGTGAAGTGGACGAACTCGCGGTCGTCGCGGCTTCTCCTGGATGCCGCAACCAGCCACTTCTTCGTAGACGATCGATTCTCGCGGCAGCCCGATGTGCAGATGGGCGACATCGCGCGCTTCGATACGCTGACCAACTACGCCCTGCTCGCGCTGCCGACGTACAGCAACAACCCGATGTATCGCGCCGTCCTGATTGGCAGCGTCAGCTATTTCACGACGACGCACGACATCAAGGCCGGCTACTCGATGAACTACGCGAAGCGGACCGGCAACGTGTATTCGACCTCGGGACATGCGGGCCGTCTATCGCAATGGGATTCCCGATCTCGTCAACACGTACAACACGCCGGTCAGCTCCGTCACGCAGGATCGCGAGCAGGGCCTGTACATTCAGGACAGGTGGCGTCCCGACGCGCAAGCTCACGTTGAATCTCGGCCTGCGATACGAGACGAACTACGGCTGGATGCCCGAGACCTGCCAGCCGCAGACCGAGTTCATCGCCGCCCGCTGTTTCGACGCCGTCGACGGGGCGCCCGACTGGAAGGCCGTCAATCCGCGGTTCTCGGTGGTCTACGACCTCATGGGCGACGGATCGACGGCGTTCAAGTTTGCCGCGAACCGCTATGTGGTGCCGGTTGGCGTTCAGGTCGTCGGCCGTGTGAATCCCGTCAGCGCGGTCAGCGACAACCGGCAGTGGCTGCCGCAGAGCCGCTGCGCCGAAGCGGCCACGCTGGGTTGCGATCGCAACGGCGACCTGACCCCACAGCTGAACGAGCTGGGGCCGTCATCAGGCTACGCGCTCGGGACCAGCAACCGGTACGAGCCGGGATACGACTGGCCCAATGCCAACGAGTACACCGTCGAGCTTCAGCGACAGCTCCCGGGCAACCTCGTGGTGTCCGGCGGCTACACACGCCGCGAGAAGCGCAATCAGCTCGGCGTGCGGAACGTCGCCGTTCCGACCAGACACGTACATTCCTCTGAGCGTCGTCGAAGCGAACAGCCAGCAGAGCGGTGACGGTCTACAACCAGGATCCGGCGCTGCGCGGCCGGATTGACAATCTGTGGAACAACGACCCCGAAATGGACAGCACGTATAACGGCGGCGACATCACGGTGAACAAGCGGTTGAGCAATCGACTGGATGATGACCGGCGGCGTCAGCGTCGGCAAGAACGTCGGGTATGTGGGTGTGGCCGATCTCAACAACCCCAACTCGAAGGAGTTCAGCCGTGGCATTCAGGGCGATGACGTGCCGGTGTCGTTCCGCATGTCAGGGCTGTACGAACTCCCGTACGCCATTTCGCTCAGCGGGTCCTATCAATACCAAAGCGGATTCCCGGAGCTCACGACCGTGTCGGTGGGGAACAACACCGTCGCGCTCACGCAGGGCACGCAGGCGGTCATCGTCAACGAGCGCGGCGACGTCCGGTATCCGTCGTTGAATCAGATCGACATCAGCCTGCGCAAGGCCATCCGGATGGGAAGCCGGGTGTTTCAGCCGCGCCTGGACATCTACAACATGACGAACAACGCGACCATCCGGACGTGGGTCACCCAGATGGGGAACACCTATCACCGGCCGAGCGCGATCCAGCGGGGAACCCTCATTAAAATGGGGATGCATATCGACTTTTAGGGTCGGGGCCGGCAAGCACGGGAAGCATGTGACGGGAGACGCCCGGGTGTGAGACAATTTGCGACACAAACATCCGGGCGGCTACCGTATAGTTCTTGTTATCAACAGCTTATTGGCAAATCACGCCGCCTGCGGCGATGAGTTGCCGTAATGCCTCGTATTCGGGCCACGAGCAACAAGGAGCACTCGATGCGACGCGTCTCCTCCGTCATTCTCGGCATCTTCGCCATCGTTTTCCTTACGGCGCTGCCCAACGCGCAGGCGCCCAGTCCAACGGCGGCCGCGCCCCCGGGGGTGACGTTCGCCCGCGACATCCAGCCCATTCTCGAAAAGAACTGTGCGTCCTGCCACAGCGGCGACCTCAAGCTTGCTGAGCTCGATCTCAGCAATCGCGAGGCGGCGATGCGAGGCGGCGAGCACGGGCCGGTCATCGTGGCCGGCAACGCCGAGAAGAGCAAGCTGTATCGCATGGTGGCCGGCCTGGACCAGCCGGTCATGCCGATGGAGGGCGATGCGCTGAAGCCGGCCGAAGTGGCGGCCATCAAGGCGTGGATCGACCAGGGCGCAAACTGGGAATCGGCCGTCAGCTTCGCCAAAGACATCCAGCCGATCATGGAGCGGTCGTGCTGGAACTGCCACGGCGAGGCGATGCAACTCTCCAAGCTGGATCTCCGGACGCGTGAAGGCGCGCTCCGCGGCGGCGCGCATGGGCCGGCGGTGACGCCCGGCAACGCCGAGCAGAGCCGGCTGTATCGTGCCGTCGCGCACGTCGACGCGATCAAGATGCCGATGCAGGGCGACAAGCTGAAGCCCGAAGAGATCGCGGCGTTCAAGGCGTGGATCGATCAGGGCATGCCGTGGGACGCGTCAGCGACGCCGACGCGCGAAACCGGCGACGAGTGCGATTGCCGCGCTCGAGAACATGGAGCTGACGCCGGAGCAGCGCAACTACTGGGCGTTCAAGCTGCCGGTGCAGAAGACGCCGCCGCTCGTGTCGAAAGCCGAGTTCGGACATCCGATCGATCGGTTCCTCGAGGCGACACGCGCCGAGAAGAAGCTCGTGGCGGCGCCGCGCGCCGACAAGCGCACGCTCATCCGCCGCGCGTACATCGACCTGATCGGCCTGCCGCCGTCGCCGTCCGACGTGGAAGCGTTCGTCGCGGATCAGTCGGCCGACGCGTGGGACAAGTTGATCACGAAGCTGCTCGCGTCGCCGCAGTACGGCGAGCGTTGGGGCCGTCACTGGCTCGACGTCGCCCGCTACGCCGACTCGAACGGATTCGAGCAGGATTACGATCGGCCCAACGCGTGGCGGTATCGCGATTACGTCATCAACGCGTTCAACCAGGACAAGCCCTACAACCAGTTCCTGAAGGAGCAGATCGCGGGCGACGAGCTCGACCACGTCACGCACGAAACGCTGATCGCCACCGGCTTCCTCCGCGCGGGGCCGCGCGTGCTGTTCCGCGAAAAAGACAACCCTGAACGCCGCTGGGATTACGTGGACGATTTGATTGCCACGCTCGGCCGCGGCGTGATGGGCATGACCGTCAACTGCGCGCGTTGCCACAACCACAAGTTCGACCCGATCGCTCAGAAGGACTATTACTCGATGGCGGCGGCCATCAACGGGTGGGTCGAGACGGATTGGCCGCTGGTGGCCTCGCGCACCGAAGCCGAAACGTACCTGAAGAAGAACAAGGAAGTCGACGACAAGATCGAGGCGGTGCGCGACAAGATCTCCGGCGATCGAGAAGCCGTACCGCGACGAGCTGCGTGCGGCCTACATCAAGAAGGAATATCCCGAGAACGTGCAGAAAGCCGTGTTCAAGCCCGAGGCGGAGCGCACGCCCGGAGAGCAGTTGCTCGCCACGCAGGTGCTGACCGGTGGCGGCGGCGGAACCGAAGCCGAAATCGAGAAGATGATGAAGCCCGAGGAGCGGGCTCAGAAGAAAGAGCTCACTTCGCAGATTGCGGTCATCGAGAAGCAGCGGCCGAAGACGCCGCCGATGGCGGAGATCATTACGGACGGCGACTGGCGCTTCGCGCCGATGGGACGCGGGGACGAGACGATCGGCTGTCCGAAATGCCGGCTCCCACCGCCCGACAGGCCCAACGGCACGTACCTGCACGAGGGCCCAGGCAAGTATGAGCCGCCGCCTACGAATTTCCTGATCCGTGGCGATCCGGAGAGCAGGGGCTCGCTCATGAAGCCGGGCTTCCTGACCGTGGCACTGCACGGCGAACATCCGACCGAGATTCCGCGGCCCGATGGCCGCACGTCGGGACGGCGGCTCGCGCTCGCGGAGTGGCTCGGATCGAACGACAACCCGCTGACCGCGCGCGTGATCGTCAATCGTGCGTGGCACCACCACTTCGGCCGTGGCATCGTGGCGACGCTCGACAACTTCGGCAAGATGGGCGAGCAGCCGACCCATCCGGAGCTGCTCGACTATCTGGCGGTCGAGTTCATGAAGCGGGGCTGGAGCATGAAGCAGCTCCATCGCTTCATGATGACGTCCGAGGCCTACCAGATGGCGTCCGTGTTCGATCACGGCGGCAACGTGAAGGCCGACCCGGAAAACCGGCTGCTGTGGCGGTATCGTCCGCAGCGGCTCGACGCCGAGACGATTCGCGATGCGATGCTCTCGGTCGCCGGCAACATCAACCTGACGATGGGCGGGCTGGCGTTCTTCCCGAACGTGCCGAAGGAAATTCTGGTGACCGAGCAGACCAAGGGGCGCTGGGACAACCAGCCCGATGGTCCGGCCACCTGGCGGCGCAGCATCTACATCTACCAGCGGCGCTCGCTGCCGTATCCGATGTTCGAGACGTTCGATCATCCGGACATGAACCTCACGGCCGGGGCGCGCAACGTGTCGACGGTGCCGACGCAGGCGTTGACGCTGCTCAACAATCCGTTCGTGCTCCGTGAGGCCGAACTGCTCGCCGAAAGGATCACGAGCGAGACGGCCGACCCGGTGAAACAGATCGATCTCGGGTATCAGTACGCGCTCGGGAGACCCGCGACCGATCTGGAGAAGAAGCTTGCGCTCGAGAAGGTGAAGGCCGGTTCCCTGGTTGATTTCACTCACGTTCTGTTGAACCTCAGCGAATTCCTTTACATGAGGTAACGCCGTGCACAACATGAAATATTTCTGGTCGCGTCGGGAATTTCTGTGGCGAGCCGGCGGCGGCATCAGCGGCGTGGCGCTGGCGCACATGCTCAACTCGCAGGGCCTGCTCGCGGCAGAAGTCGCGCGACGCCTGCGCGGCGAAGCCGCTGGGGAACAATCCGTATGCGCTGAAGCCGCCGCATTTCAAGCCTCGTGCGAAGGCGGTGATCTCGCTCTTCATGAGCGGTGGTCCGAGCGCGGTGGACCTCTTCGACTACAAGGAAGGCCTCGTCAAATACGCCGGGCAGCCGATCGACGACAAGATCCACGGCGACGTCGTCGTCCGGCAGGGCTATCCAGGTCCGCTGATGCCGAGCCCGTTCGAGTTCAAGCGTTACGGACAGAGCGGAAAGCTCGTGTCGGAGGTCTTTCCGAACCTCGGACAGCACGTCGACGACATCGCGTTCATTCACTCGGTGTTCGGACGCTCGAACGATCACGTGCAGGCGCACTACGAGATGCAGTCGGGGCAAATCCGGGTGGGATTCCCGAGTGCCGGTTCGTGGATTTCGTATGGTCTTGGCACCGAAAGCACCAGCCTGCCGGCGTTCGTCGTGATTGCCGACCCCAGGGGAGGACCGATTGGCGGTCCGACGAACTGGAGCGCAGGCTACATGCCGGCCGCGTTTCAGGGAACGCTCTTCCGCGCGAGCGGCGACCCGATCGTCGACCTGAAGCCGGTTGCGGGAATGACACCGGAGACCCAGCGCTCGCGGCTGGACCTGCTGTCGAAGCTCAACGAGCTCGATATGGAGAAGTTCCCGGGCGCCACGGATCTGTCGGCTCGGATCTCGTCGTACGAGCTCGCGTACCGCATGCAGGGTTGCGCACCCAAGGCGATCGACATCGGCAGCGAGTCGGAAGCCACCAAGAAGCTGTACGGTCTCGACGAAGCGATCACCGAGCCGTTCGGCCGGCAGTGCCTGCTCGCGCGCCGGCTCGTCGAACACGGCGTCCGTTTCGTTCAGTTGTTCCAGGGCGGCATGGGCAATCAGAACACCGATACCTGGGACGCGCATTCGAACATCCGCTCGAATCACGGCCAGCACGCCAAGGAATCGGATGTGCCGATTGCCGGGCTGCTCACCGACCTCAAGGCGCGGGGCCTGCTCGACGACACGCTGGTCATCTGGCACGGCGAGTTCGGGCGCATGCCGATTTCGCAGCGCGGTGTCGGCCGCGATCACAACCCCGGCGTCATGACGGTCTGGATGGCGGGCGCGGGCATCAAGGGCGGGCAGTCAATCGGCTCGAGCGACGACTTCGGGTACAAGACCGGCGAGCAGCCGATCTCGTATCACGACCTGCATGCGACGATGCTGCACCTGCTCGGTCTCGACCACACGAAGCTCACGTACCTCTACAACGGCCGTAACATGCGGTTGACCGACGTCTACGGCACGCTGATTCCGCAAATCGTCAACGCGTAGTTCGTTACTCCACTCCCTGAAAGGGCTGCCGCCATCGTGCGGCAGCCCTTGACATTGGTAGATTGGAAGATTGATAGATTGGAAGATTGTTTTCAGATTGGCAGATTGGAGATTGGCAGATTAATTGCCAGATTCCAATCTGCCGATTTGAATCTGCCAATCTGGAAATCTTCAATCTGCCAACAATCTCACAATCCGCCAATCTTCAATCTATCAATGCAGATTGCTATTTCGGATCTTGCGTCTGCGTCCCCCGCGGTGGGCCGGGATTGTCCGGATCCGGCAGCTTGTGTCTGCGTCCCCCGCGGCGGGTCCGGATTGTCGGGGTCCACATTGTTCGCATCCTGAACCGCCAACGCGTAGCGGCGGCGCCGGCCTCCGCCTTCTTGCATGTCCTCTGGATATGGACCGCCGATCGCGACGGGCTTACCAGCGGCGTCCAGTTCGGCGTGCGTTGACTTGACCGGCCCGACACCCGTGATTTGCAGGATCACGTCGCCGCTGCCCGCGACATCGTAGTAGGCGAGCTTGGCAGGCAGATACATCAGTCCGCCTTCGCGAACGGCCACCAGTCGATCCTGTCTGAACACTTCGCCCTTGCCGACCCACCAGGTGCCCTTGAGCACAGTGACAATTTGATCCTGGTCGTTATAGTGCGGACGGTTTTTCGCGTTCGGCCGGAGGTTCACGCGGCTGACAAACATGCCCGGTTGAGCGGGGTCCCCATATACCCTCGTAGTCCCCGTGGGGGTTTGCTCAATCTGTACAAGGAGACGCGAGGAATCGACGAGAGGGCCAGCCTGCGGCTTCGGCTGCGGGGCCTGCGCAGACACGGCGATGGTGACGCTGCCCAGCCAGATCGCAACGGACACATGGCGCTTCATGGTTTTCACCTCGCTTGCGGAATGCTCGATTATCACATAAACCCGCTACACAACGAACCCACTTCAAAACGTTGGATCGCCTTGGCGCTATCCCATTGAAATTGCACTGGATTACGGCGCCCGTCTCCCCTATATTGCGCAGTACAGAAATCACATGCCGTTGGCCGCTGCGACGAATCGGCGCAGAGCGTGATGCAGGATCCGCGCCGTGCACGAGCGTTGCCATATCAATCCCACAAGGAGAAGAGCGATGACAGGTACACGCTTTCCGGTGCGCGTTGTCTCGACACTCGCTGTGCTCGGGATACTGTTCGCGCCAGTTCACGCAGCCGCGCAAGTCGCGGTTGGCACTCTGGTCGGTAGCGTAAGGGACGACACAGGCGGCGGCGTACCAGGCGCGACGGTGACGGCAACGGAAACGCGCACGAACATCACGCGAACCGCTCTTTCCAACGAGTCAGGCAATTATTCATTCAACAACCTGCCTCCAGGCGTGTACCGCGTTGACGGCGAGCTCGTCGGCTTCAAGAAATTCTCGCGCGAGGGCGTCGAGGTCAGCGTCAACACCACGGTCCGCGTGGAAATCGTGCTCGCTGTCGGCCAGCTCGAAGAGTCGGTCATCGTCACCGGCGAGGCGCCGATGCTGCAGACCGATCGCACCGACACGGGCCGCATCATCGAGAGCACGCAGATCACGCAGATGCCGCTCGGGTTCAACCGGAACTTCCAGGCGCTGCTGATTACGGTGCCCGGCGCGTCGCGTCCGTTCCGCCCGCATTCGGAGTTCTACAACTCGCAGGAAAGCCTCTCGAGCAACGTCAACGGCCAGTCGCGGCAGGTCAACAACGTGCAGCTCGAAGGCGCGGACAACAGCGACAACGGCGGCAGCCTCGCGTTCTACATTCCGTCGGCCGAAGCGATTGAAACGGTCTCGGTGGCGACCAGCAACTACGACGCGGAGTTCGGCCGCGCCGGCGGCGCGGTGACCAACGTCACCATCAAGTCCGGAACGAATACATTTCGGCGGTTCGGGGTTCATGTTCGGCAACACCGAAGCGACGGTCGTCCCGCAATCCGTTTTCGAGCCTGCCGCCGGCGGACGGCAAATACACGCAGGCCGGATTCACCTTCGGCGGGCCGATCAAGCGCAACAAGCTGTTCTTCTTCGGCGATTTCGTGCGGACGAGCGACGACAGCGGCCGACTCACGCAGGGCCACGTGCCGGAGCCCGCGTTCCGCAACGGCGACTTCAGTGCGGCGCCGACGCGCATCTACGATCCGTCGACCGGCGCTGCTGACGGCAGCGGACGCACGCAGTTCGCGAACAACCAGATTCCCGCCGGCCGCATCAACCCGATCGCCCGCAGCCTGATCAACAAGATTCCGATGCCGAACATTCCCGGCGCGGCGGTTGGCGCGATCAATTACGAAAAGCCCTACGTGAGAGAGCGGCGAACGAATCAGGGCGACCTGAAAATCACGTATCAGGTCGCGCAGAACGACCTGGTCTCGGTGCGTTACAGCCAGCAGAACGCCCAGACGAAGGACCCGGCCATCTTCGGCATCTATGGCGGTCTCAAGCCGTTTGCCGGAACGGGCACCAATCCGACCCAGAGCGTCGGCGGCACGTACAACCAGCGTGTGGTCGTCGACACTGGTGCAGGAAGTTCGTTTCGGCCGCACGCATCATCACAATGAGGCGATCGGTGAGGACTACCTGGCCTGACGACATCGCAGGATCTCGGCATCAAGGGCATCAACCTGAACGACTTCACCAGCGGCATCACGACGATCGACGTCGGCGGCTACAGCGACTACCTGATCGGCTTCGAGACGTCGCTGCCGTGGGATCGCGAAGAGAGCACCTGGACGGTGTCGACGACCGCCACGAAGATGTGGGGCAATCACACGATGAAAGTCGGTGGCGACCTGCGCTCGAACCGGCATCTCCTCGACCAGGTGAATCATCCTCGCGCGCGCTTCCAGTACCGCGGCACGCAGACGGCGCTCAACACCGACACAGCCGCAGCGAACGGCTACGCGAATTCGCTCGCGGCATTCATGCTGGACGTGCCGAACGGGATTGAAAGAGGACTGCTCGACCATCGACGACAACATCGAGCATTCATCGCGGTGGCACGCACAAGGCCGTCTACACGTATGTGCAGGACAAATGGCAGATCCGGCCTGATATCACCCTCGATCTGGGATTGCGTCATGAGTTGTATATGCCGCTCGTCGGGTACACACCGGTCGGCGGGCAGGCGACGTACGACCCTGTCACCAACAGCATTAGTGTCGCGGGATACGGCGATATTCCCGAGAACCTTGGTGTGAAGACCATACTGGAAGAACTTCAATCCGCGGACGGGGATTTCCTGGCGTCCAACCGACAGCAACGTGTTACACGCGCGGGATACGGCGTCAGCGCGCTGGGGCTGCCGAGCTCCTGGGGCCAGGCGTACCCGATCCGGCAGGTTCAGCAGATCACCCCGGCCAACAGCTTTGCACCGACGACCGTCAATCTGACGACCGGCATGCCCCTCCCGGCGTTGGTCGCCGATTCCGGCGTCAGGTATCCTCGACGCCACGCCGCTGCGCGGCAGAAGCCCTGGATGTCGTTCGACACGAACAGGACCGAGGGAACGCTGCACTCGTTCAACGTCGCGTATCAGCGCGTCCTTCCCGGCGGATTCACCGCGGAAATTGCCTATGTCGGCAATCGCGGCCACGACATCCTGGCGGCCTACAACATGAACGCGGGTCTCGTCGTTGGCGCCGACAGTGCCGGCCAGCCGCTCTTCAGCAAGTACGGAAGGACCGCCGACACGTCGAACCCGCAGCCGGTCAGATCAGAATACAACTCGATGCAGATCAAGGTCGACCGCCGCATGCGAAACGGCCTGCTGCTCACCAATTCGTACACGTTGGGACGCGCCTACAGTTTCTCCAATGGCGACGGTGGCGGGACGATCTCTACGCCGGCCGATTGGGAGCGCGGCTATCAGCGGACGACGTTCGACTCGACGCACAGCTTCGTCAGCAGTTTCGTCTACATGCTTCCGTGGGGACCGGACGGCAAGTGGATGAAAGAGGGCGCCATCGGGAAGGTGCTCGGCGACTGGCAGGTGACCGGAGTTGTGTCCGCCATCTCGGGTACGCCCATCGACTTCACGGCCAACGCGGCCGATCTGCGCGCACCTGGCAACACGAACACACCGACGCCACGGGCACACCGCGGTGCTCGGCGGCATCGGCTCGGGCGCCCTCTGGTTCGATACGTCCGTGTTCTCGGCTCCGGCCGCGAACGACGTGGGGCAACGTCGAGCGGCGCGGTCTCCTGACCGGGCCCGCGTACTACAACCTCGACGCGTCAATCGTGAAGGTGCTTCGTGTGGGATCGAAGCGCGCAGAGATCCGGGCGGACTTCTTCAACGCGCTCAACATCTCGCACTACGCGAATCCCAACGGCACGCTCGGCAACGCGAACTTCGGCCGCATCACCGGCATCCTGGCGCAGACCGAGCGCACGATTCGCTTTGGAGGAAGGTTCTTGTTCTGACGCAGCATTGCGCAGATTGGAAGATTGGAAGATTGATAGATTGGAAGATCCGCATGGGTTGTCGTGGCCGGCGTCCTCGTGCTCGTGCGCGCGCCGGCCACGATCGCTCGCGCAGACGCGGGTCGATTTTCAGCGCGACGTTCGTCCCGTTCTCTCGGATAACTGCTTCCTCTGCCACGGTCCCGACGCCTCGACGCGCAAGGCCAACCTCCGGCTCGACCTTCATGAAGACGCGTTGGCGCCCCGGCGCAATGGCGCGCCGATCGTTCCCGGCAAGCCCGAACAAAGCCTGCTCTACAAGAAGATCACCGAAGCCGATCCTGCCCGGCGGATGCCGCCGCTCTCGAGCCACAAATCGCTGAGCGACGCGCAAATCGCGACGCTCACGCGTTGGATAGAGCAGGGCGCAGAGTGGAAACAGCATTGGGCGTTCATCGCGCCCGCGCGCCCCGCTCTGCCCGAGGTCGGCGATCGCCAATGGAGCCGCAACCCGATCGATCGGTTCGTGCTGGCGAGGATCGAGGCCGCCGGCCTGACGCCGAATCCCGAGGCGGACCGGCGCGCGCTCATTCGACGCGTGTCGCTCGACCTGACGGGATTGCCGCCGCGCCCCGAAGACGTGTCGGCATTCGTCGCTGATACGGCACCGGATGCGTACGTCAAGGTCGTGAACCGGCTGCTGTCGTCCCAGCATTACGGCGAGCACCGCGCGCGTTACTGGCTCGATGCGGCTCGGTACGGAGACACGAACGGCCTTCACTACGACAACTACCGCGGCGGCATCTGGCCGTATCGCGACTGGGTCGTGAAGGCGTTCAACCGCAACCTGCCGTTCGATCGATTTGCCATCGAGCAGCTGGCCGGCGATCTGCTGCCCAACCCGACGCTCGATCAGCTCATCGCCACCGGGTTCGTCCGCAACAACACGACCACCAATGAAAACGGCGTCATCGAAGAGGAGATCCGCTTTCAGTACGTGAAGGATCGCGCGGACACGACCGGCACCGTGTTTCTCGGATTGACCGTCGGCTGCGCCACCTGCCACGACCACAAGTTCGATCCGATTTCGCAGAAGGACCATTACGCGCTCGAGGCGTTCTTCAACAACACGACCGAGCGCATCATGGACAACAACCGGCCCGACCCGCCGCCGATCGTGATCGTGCCGGCCGATGCCGATCGCGGCCGCTGGCTCGAGCTCGACGCGCAGCGAAAGTCTCTGCGAGCGCGGATGACGGCCGCGCATCAGGCGCCGAACACGCGGTTTGACACGTGGCTGCGGACCGGCGCGCGCGCGCAGCTCCAGGATCCGCTGGCGGCTGCGGAGCTGCTCGCGATTGCCGCCGATCGGGATGGCGCGCGTGTCCGTCGCGCCGGAGTGGTCACCACTGCGCCGCTGAATGCGGGTGTCACGTCGGACGATGTCTCTCCATGGAGCGGCCTGCGCGCGTTGAAATTCGGCGACAAGTCGCCGATGACGGTGCCCGGGATCGGCCTGACGGGCGGTGAGCCTTTCTCGATGACGGCCTGGGTGTACCTGCCGAAGATCGCCCTGCATCCAGGGCAGACGGGCGGCTCGCAGGCACTGGTCATCGCATCGCAGATGGCTGCGGGAGACCCGGAGGCGAAGCCCGCGGCGCCGTCTGTCGGCTGGGTTGTCGAAATCGATGAAGGCGTCGCGAGACTCAGGCTGCTCGACAGCGCGGGAAAAGTGATTCGGGCTCTGGCGCCGTACAACAAACCGGTAAAAGCCGGCACGTGGAATCACCTCACGTTCACCTATGACGGCAGCCGGACGGAGAACGGTTACGCGTTCTACATGAACGGCATCCGGATGCCGATCGAGCGCGGGTCCTACGGCGCGCAAGACTCGACCGTTGCGGCGGAACTGAAAGACAGCATCGCCAATTCCGCGCCGATCTCCATAGGGGCGGCGGCGAACGGCGAAAAAGGGCTCGCTGGTTCGATTGGCGAGTTCCGCGTCTTCGACCGCGTCATCAGCGAAGAAGAGGCGCGCCTGGCGGCATCGTGGCCCGCGATCGCCGCGGCTTCGTCGAAAGAAATCGCGCAGCTGACCGCGGCCGAGAAGGACGCGCTGAAGCTCTATTACCTGATGGACGGCGATGCGGGATACAAGTCGCTGTCTGCGGAGTTTGCGCGCGTGAGCGCGGAGCATCGCGCGATCGAGCTGCGCTCGCACACCGCGATGGTGATGGAAGAGCGCACAGACTCGAAGGCAGCGGCGCCCCTCTTGTTTCGCGGGATGTACGACCAGCCCCGAGAGCTTCTCGACGCGCGAACCCCGTCATTCCTGCCGCCCATGGCGCCGGAGCTGCCGCGAAACCGGCTGGGCCTCGCGCGATGGATCGTCGATCGGTCAAACCCGCTCTTCGCGCGCGTCACCGTAAACCGGTTTTGGCAGGAGATATTCGGCGCCGGACTCCTCGAGTCGGCTGATGACTTCGGCGCACAGGCGCAGCCCCCTTCGCATCCTGAATTGCTCGACTGGCTCGCGGTCGAATTCCGCGAGTCTGGCTGGGACGTCAAGAAGCTGCTCACGCTCATCGTCACGTCGGCGACCTACCGGCAAGCGGCGGCCATATCACCAGAAAAACTCCGCAAGGATCCGAAGAACATCCTGCTGGCGCGCGGGCCGCGCTTCAGGCTCGACGGAGAAGTTGTGCGGGATTCCGCGCTCGCGGCCAGCGGCCTGCTCGTGACCAAAGCTCGGCGGACCGCCCGTCAAGCCCTACCAGCCTGCGGGAGTCTGGGAGGGCACGTCGATGGTGTCGAGCAATACGCGGAATTACAAGCAGGATTCGGGCGAGTCGTTGTATCGGCGAAGCCTCTACACGCTCTGGAAGCGCAGCGCGCCTCCGGCGTCGATGGACATCTTCGACGGCCCGACGCGCGAGGTATGTGTCGTCCGGCGCGATCGCACGAACACGCCGCTGCAGGCGCTGGTCACCATGAACGATCCGCAGTTCGTCGAGGCGGCGCGCGTGCTCGCGCAGAAGGCACTGCGTGCGTCGGCCTCCGACGTGAGTGGCGCGCTCGATTTCATGACCCTCCGCGTGCTGGCGCGTTCGTTTACGCCCGTGGAGCGCAAGATCGTCCTGGGTGCGTATCAGGACTTTGTCTCGCACTATCGCGCGAAGCCCGACGGCGGCAGACAAGTTGCTGGCGGTGGGTGAGTCGCCGGCCGACGGCACCCTTCCACCGGCAGAGCTCGCGGCGCTCACGATGGTGGCCAATCAGATCTTCAGTCTGGACGAGGCGCTGAACAAATGAGCCCGTACGAAGAAGCGGTCATCCTCGAAACCCGGCGTCAGTTTTTTTCGCGGACGGCCCGCGGGCTCGGGGTCGCTGCGCTGGCGACGATGTTCGGCCGCGATGCGGCGGCGGCCGCCGCCTCGGGCCCTGCGCCGGAAAAGTACCTGGGTGGATTGCCGGACCTGCCTCACTTCGCGCCCAAGGCGAAGCGCGCCGTGTACATGCACATGCTCGGCGGCCCGCCTCAGCAGGATCTCTTCGATTACAAGCCCGGCCTCAAGGATTGGTACGACAAAGATCTGCCCGATTCAGTCCGGCAGGGACAGCGCCTGACGACGATGTCGTCGGGGCAGGCGCGGTTTCCGATTGCGCCGTCGATTTACAAGTTCTCGCAGCACGGCAAGAGCGGAGCGTGGGTATCAGAGCTGCTGCCGCATACCGCAAAGATGGTCGACGACATCGCGATCGTGAAGTCGCTCTACACCGAGCAGATCAATCACGAGCCTGCGATCACGTTCATCCAGACCGGATCCATGACCGGCGGGCGGCCGTGCATTGGATCGTGGCTCGCGTACGGTCTGGGGAACATGTCCGAGGACCTTCCCACGTTCGTCGTGATGAACGCGGTTCGCTCCAACGTGCGGACGCCGATTCAGGCCATGTCGGCGCGCATGTGGAGCGCGGGATTCTTGCCGGCCAAATATTCGGGTGTGTCGCTGCGCGCGGGATCCGAGCCGGTGCTCTTTATCAACAATCCCGATGGTGTGTCGACGGAGGTCCGGCGGCGAATGCTCGACGCGGTCAGCGAGCTCAATCAGCTGCAGCATCAGGCCGTCGGCGATCCCGAAACGCTCACGCGCATCGCGCAATATGAAATGGCGTATCGGATGCAGGCGTCAGTGCCGGAGCTGACCGACCTGTCGTCCGAGCCCGCTGCCGTCTACGACCTTTACGGAGAGGACGCGCGCAGGGCGGGAAGCTTTGCGCAATGTTGTCTGACGACGCGGCGCCTTCTCGAGCGCGGGACGCGATTCGTGCAGATCTGGCTGAACGGCTGGGACGTGCATGCCAACGCCACCGGCCATCTGCCGAGTCAGTGCCAGGACGTCGACCAGGCGTGTTACGGCCTCGTTCAGGACCTGAAGCAGCGCGGCATGCTCGACGATACGCTGCTCGTGTGGGGCGGAGAATTCGGCCGCACGATCTACTCGCAAGGTAGCCTGACGCCAACGAATTACGGCCGCGATCACCACCCTCGATGCTTCACCATGTGGATGGCGGGGGCGGGTGTCAAGGGCGGAATTGTGTATGGGGAAACCGACGATTTCTCGTACAATATTGTGAAAGATCCAGTTCACGTCAGGGACTTCCAGGCGACGATTCTTCATCAGTTCGGTATCGATCACGAGCGATTCTCGTACCGCTATCAGGGACTGGACGTCAAGCTTACCGGGGTCGAGAGGGCGCAGGCTCGTTCAAGGGATTCTCAGTTAGAGGTCAGGATGTCGAACCCATTTCACGCGAGTGGTGAGTCTCGGGTTGGTTGGTCTGGCACTTGACGATCGGTCTCTGCCTGCAGGTGGAGACGTCCGCGCAGCAAGCCACTCGGCAGCAGGCGGTACGTCCGGCGTCGCCCTCAACCGCCAGCGCCGCCACCCCGTCGTCGAACAACCGAGCCGTTCTCGACCGTTACTGTGTCAGCTGCCACAACGAACGGGTTAAGACCGCGAACCTGATGTTGGACAGCGCCGACGTCGCCGACCCTGGCGCGAACCCTGAGGTCTGGGAAAAGGTGATGCGCAAGGTGCACATCGGCACCATGCCGCCGCCGAACATGCCGCAGCCGCGCCAGGACGACCGCCGCGCGCTGGTGAGCTGGCTCGAAACGTCGCTGGATGCGGCCGCGGCCAAGAAGCCGAACCCCGGGCGGACGGAAACGCTGCGACGCCTGAATCGAACCGAGTATCGCAACGCGGTCAGGGATCTGCTGTCTCTCGACATCGACGCCAACTCGCTCCTGCCGGCGGACGAGAGCGGCCACGGGTTCGACAACGTCACGGTCGGCGATCTTGCCGCCGACGCTGCTGGATCGCTACATCTCGGCGGCGCAGAAGATCAGCCGCCTCGCGATCGGCAGCACGCAGACGTCGATACAGGCCGACACCATCCGGCTGCCGGCCGATCGCACGCAGGAAACGCACGTCGCCGGCCTTCCGCTTGGCACCCGCGGCGGAGCCTCGATCCCGTACACGTTCGCCCAGGACGGCGAGTACGAGATTCAGGTGTGGCTTGCGCGCGACTTGAGCGGGAACATCGGGGGATTGCGCGAACGGAACCGTTCGCACGAGATGGTCGTGCTCGTCGACCGCGAGCCGGCGAAGTCCTTCACCATTCAGAAGCTCGTCGACGACGACACCACGCTGGACAAAGATCTGAAAGTGCGCGTCACGGTCAGTGCGGGCCCGCACGACATCGGCGTGACGTTCATCAACGACAGCTCGTCGCTGCTGGAGGCGCAGCGGCAACCTCTGCTGGCGCGCTTCAACGAGCGGCGTCATCCGCGTACGGCGCCTGCCGTCGATCAGGTTTCCATCAGCGGGCCGTACGCGGCCAAAGGCGCCGCCGACACGCCGAGCCGCGACCGCATTTTCGTGTGCCGGCCCGCCTGACGAGCGGCGCGGAGCGCAACGAGAAGAAACTCGACTGCGCAAAGACGATTCTGTCGACGCTGATGCGGCGCGCCTATCGGCGGCCCGTGTCGAAAGAAGACGTCGAGGGACCGTTGGCGCAGTATCGCGAGGGGCGCGCCGACGGAGATTTCGATGCGGGAATCACGAGAGCCCTGAGCGCGGTCCTGATCAACCCGGAGTTCCTGTTTCGCGTCGAAGCCGATCCGAAGAACGCCGCAGCCGGCGATGTGTACCGCATCTCCGATCTCGAGCTCGCCTCGCGGCTCTCGTTCTTCCTGTGGAGCAGCATTCCCGACGATGAGCTGCTCGAT
>CAWDIK010000016.1:0-38317 GCA_963802345.1 Vicinamibacterales bacterium | reverse complement strand
CGTGGTTGCGGTTATCGCGTTATCAGGCGCGGGTGTGAGCACGCAAGGTGCGCCGCCTGCACGAGAGCTCATCGTCATCACACCAGGAGTCATCTTCTTTGGCGGTGTGCAGGATTTGGCCGCCGCGTATGAGAAAGAGACGGGGACGAAGATCACGATCAAGACGAGCGGTATGGGGCGGATCGTCAACGACGTCAAGACGCAGGAACCGGCGCCCGATGTCATCATGCTGCCGCATGAGCTGATGAGCACGTTGTCGCTCGACGGCGGCGTCAAGAAGGGAAGCTTCACGCCCTTGGGCCGTTCCGAGATGGGTCTGGCCGTGCGCGCAGGCTCGCCGCATCCTGACATCTCGACTGTCGAGAAACTCGCGGCCGTGCTGCGGAGCGCCAAGGCAGTGATGCGATCGAACCCGGCTGGCGGCAGCATGGTGGCGCGTGTGATCGAGAACAACGTCATCAAGCGGCCGGAATTTGCCGGCGTGAACAGCCCGGTCAGCACGAAGGGCGAGGGCGGCCAGGCGCTAGCGCGCGGAGAAGGCGACATGGCCATTCAGGCCATCTGCGAGATTCTGCCCTACAAGGAAATCGAGCTGGTGGGCCCGCTGCCGCGCGAGCTCGCCGCATGGATCGACATGTCCACTGCGGTGTCGGCGCGATCGAACAAGCTCGACGAAGGCATGAAGTTCATCCGCTACATGACGCGTCCCGAAGCGACGGCGTTGTGGACGGCAAAGGGAACGAAACGGTTCGAGTAGGGTTCGTGGCGATCGTGGGGAGGTTCCGAATGCGAATCGTGTTGTTGCTGATACTTCTGGTGTCAACCGGCGTCTCCGCACAGGAGAAACCGCGCGTGCTGTTCTATCCCAAGCCCATCGTCCGTGAATACAAAGCGCCGATGAAGCCCGTTACGCGCCTTGCAGACGTCAAGGCCAAACACAAAGGGCAGGCGAGCTGGCGTGAGGCCGTCATCGACGACGGGAACTCGGTGTCGTTCATGGTGCAGGATCCGGTGGGCACGAAGTACGAGCGTCGCATGTATCCCGACTCTGCCGCGTGGTTCGCCGTCCTCGAGGGCGAAATGCGGTTCGAGGTGGAGAAGGCCGACGGGACGTTCGACACGATCAACGCGACGAAAGGGTCGTACATCTTCGTTCCTGAACGGCTGCTGCACTCGCTGGAAGTGGTCGGTTCAGCGCCGGCGATTCGCTACGAAGTCACGCTCGGCCCTTCGTCCACACCTGTTTTCGAGAAAAAACCCGCGACGACGCCAAAGGGCGTCGAGTATGTGCCCGTCACGCTGAGCACGGGCCTCAACCCGCTGGACGTGTACAACGAAGGCAATGGCGGCAAGCCCTGGCCCTATCACGTCAACGTCTACGAGCTCGAAAAGCGGAACGCGACGAAGAAGAACTTCACGCAGGAGGCAATACGCGCCAACCGCGCTCGCGGGAACTTCATCTGCGGATACCGGCCCTCCTCGTTTCCGACCGAAAAAGGCGATCGCGGGCATCTCCACACCGACACCGCCGAGGCGTGGCTGGTCATGCTCGGCGAGCTGCGGTGGGTCTTCGAGGGCGACGAGAAGACCGCAATCGTGGCCCGGCAGGGAGACGTGATTTACGCCGTGCCGGGGACGTTCCACTCGCCGCAGTTCTGGGGCAAGGAAGGGCTGAACTGCCGGCTCACGAACAGCACGATGCCGTCGCTGAATCATTTGTACGATGCGCTAAATAGGAGGTAGGCGAGTAGCCGCGTAGGAGGGAGTAGCGATGAAGAAGTCGTGGGTCGTGGCGGCCGTGGTGATGATGGCGGCGGCGATGCGGGCGCAGCAGCCGCAACCACAGGCCCCGCCGCCGGCCCAGCAGCCGCAGGGCCCCGACATGAACGCCTATTACATGATCGGGCCCGACTCTCAGTCGCACGAGGGTGTGCCGAAGGGCGAGGTGCGTGGGCCGTTCACTCTTCCGAGCCAGGCGTATCCGGGTACGCAGCACACCTACTGGATCTATGTGCCGGCGCAGTACGACCAGAGCGTTCCGGCGAGTCTGATGATTTTTCAGGACGGCCAGGCGTTCAAGGACATGGATGGCGTGCTGCGCACGCCGAACGTGCTCGACAACCTGATTTATCGGCGTGAGATTCCGGTGATGATTGCCGTGTTCATCAATCCCGGAAGGACGCCGGAACAGCCCGAGCCGACGCCCCGCAACTGGGGCGATCGCGATACCAACCGGCCAACCGAATACAACTCGCTCGACGACAAGTACGCGCGGGTCATCGTCGACGAGCTGATGCCGGCGCTTTACAAGGAATACAACATCTCCAAGGACCCCGAGCGCCATGGGATTGGCGGCGCCAGCTCCGGCGCGATTGCGGCCTTTACGGTCGCGTGGCAGCGTCCGAATGACTTCCGCAAGGTGCTCAGCATTGTCGGCAGCTTCGTCAATCTCGGCGATCGCGGCGGCGACACGTACGCAGACATCGTCCGGAAGAGCGAGAAGAAGCCGCTGCGCGTCTTCCTGCAAGACGGCCGCAACGACAACCGCGGCACGGGACGGGGAGGAGCGTACGACCCGCGTCGCGACTGGTTCCTCCAGAACGTGCGGCTCAAAGACGCGCTGACCGAGAAGGGCTACGACCTGAACTACACGTGGGGGATGAACACCCACGGACAGCGCATGGGCGGCCCGATTCTCCCGGAAATGATGCGATGGCTCTGGCGCGACCATCCGGTGTCGACGGATCCCAATGACACCGTCGAACGATCGTTCAATCCGGCCAGGAAATAACACAGCGCCGCTGCGTCGAGACCCAGAAGATCAGCAAAGTGCCGTTGCGTCGTTGCGTCGCCGCGGTGAGACTGACGCTACACCGCGTCCGAGAGCGACGTGAAGTTGAAGTCGCGGATGCGGAGCGCGGGCATGTGGCGGCCGGCAGCGACCGCTTCGGGCCGGCCGATGTCTTCGAGCCGGTTCAGCATCAACAGCGGACTTTCATTCCAGCGCAGGTTCTTGAGCGGGCGGACGACTTTGCCGTTCTCGATGAGAAACGCGCCGTCCCTGGTCAGGCCGGTGTAGAGCACCGTGCGCGGTTCGAGCGAGCGAATATAGAAAAAGTGGGTGACGAGCACGCCACGCTCGCATCCGGCAATCAGCTCGTCCGTTGTTTTCGTGCCGCCTGTCATCTTCAGCCCGCCGCCAAGTACGTTGGACCCGCCGTCGTAGGTGTTGGTGCCCGTTGGCGGCACCTTCTGACGCTGCGCCCAGAACCGCGTGTACGAGAGATTCCTCAGCACGCCCTTTTCAATCCAGACCGTCCGCTTCAGCGGGAATCCCTCGACGTCGAACGGCATCGCCAGCAGGTCGGGATCGGCGGGGTCCGAATACAGAGTGACGCGCTCGTCCATCACTTTTTCGCCAATCCGCGTGCCGCCGCCAGGCTTGGAGAATGCGCTGCGGCCTTCGTCCGCGGCGCGGGCATTGAGCGCGCCCGAGAGCAGCGGCACGAGATCGTTCGTGGCCTGCGGCTCGAGCACGGCGGTCATTGGCCGCGCCTCGAGCGCTTGCGGGTTCCGGCTCGATTCGGCCTTGCGCGCCGCCGCCCGGCCGATCGCGGCAGGATCGATTTTTCCCCAATCGCGCGAGCCGGCGCTGGCCCACCCGCTGCCGGTGCCATCCGGCGTTCTCGCCGTCATCGAGAGTTCGGCGTCGGTCGTCCGATGAAACGCAAAGAGGCCGTTGCTCGTCGCGACGGCGACCGCAATCGCATGCGCGTCGAGAAAGCCGGCCGAAAATATCTGGCCGCCGCCTGTCCCGTCGATGGTGCGCTGCACCGCGCCGGCGCGCGCCGCAGGCGTCAGGTTGGCCGTGTCCTCGATGTACGCGTTCACGATCACGTGCTGCTGCGGGCCGAGCTCGGGCATCAGCTCCGGGTCGTCCGGAGACAGGCGGGCGAGCTGCGCTGCGAGGTCGACCGTACGGCGCAGGCTGGCATCGTCCAGCACGTTTGTCGAGGCCGACGCGCGGCGTCGTCCGATCGTGACCGTCACCTCCACCAGCACGTCCGTGATTCCGCCGGATGTGGTGATGCTGGCGTCGGCGAAGCGCGTGTTGCCGCTCCAACTGCTGGTGATGTTGACGCGGGTCTGATCGGCGCCCTTGGCTGAGCGCCAGCACGCGATCGGAGAGCGCCTTTGCCTCGTCGCGCGTCATGACTTCTGTCCCGTATTGAGGATCGTCACGTTGCGGAAGCGGCACGGCGGGCACCCGTGGCTGACCGAGTTGATCTGCGCCGGTTCACCTTTGCCGTCGTTGAACGCACCGCCCAGCCAGTACGACGACTTTCCGCCGATCATGTCCATCGAGTTCCAGAAGATCGGTGTGTTGCTCTGGTACGCGACATCGCGCAGCATGCCGACGATCTTGCCGTTCCGCACTTCGTGGTACGACTGACCCAGAAAACTGGAAGTTGTAGCGCTGGTTGTCTATCGACCACGACCCGCGGTTCCTGATGACGATGCCGCGGTCCGTCGCCGCGACGATGTCGTCGACCGTGATGTCGCGCTCGCCGGGCAGCAGCGAGATGTTCGGCATGCGCTGGAACTGCACCGCATTCCACGATTCGGCAAACGAGCATCCATGCGATCGCTGCACACCCGTCAGGTGCTGGATCCACTTGGCCTGCTCGCGGGTCGTCTGATAGTCCTTGAAGATGCCCTTTTCGACGACCAGCCACTGATCCGCCGGCACGCCCTCGTCGTCCCACGCGACGCGCGACAGCGAGCTCGGCTGCGTGCGATCGGCCTGCACGTTCATGAACTCGGGACCGTATTTCAGCTTGCCGATCGTCTTTTCGGGCGGCGCCACGAAGCTGGTGCCCGCGTAGTTCGCCTCCTGGCCGACCGCGCGATCGAGCTCGGTGGGGTGCCCGATCGACTCGTGAATCGTCAGCCACAGGTTCGTCGGCTCGAGAATCAAGTCGTACTGCCCGGCCTCGACGCTTTTCGCCGACAGTTTCTCGGCGGCGATCGACGCCCAGCGCTCGGCATTGCCAGGCATGTCCAGCGACTCGACGTATTCCCATCCCTGGCCGCGAGGCGCGAGCTCTTCTTCGTATGTTTGAAAGTCGCCGGTCGCGATCGCGGTCGCGCTGAAGGAGGGCCCAACGCGAATGAACGTCTGCGTGACGTTGGTGCCTTCGGAAGTGACCAGCGTTTTCACTTCGCGGAGCAATTGCAAACCCGAGCTGACGAAGCGGACGTTCTTGACCTTGAGCGCGGCTTCGTTCGCGCGAAGCAGCACGGCAATCTTGTCCTCGAGCGGCACCTCGATCGGATCGCGCTGCACCGGCGTCATCCACGTGCCGACAGCCGGGGCCGCCGGCGCCAGCTCAACAGGACGCCTCTGAACCGTGGCGGCGCGCGACAGGGTGAGGGCTTCGCGAGCGCGGCTTCTGCACGCCGGCTCGTGTCATCGTGCTGGTTGCCGCAAATCCCCAGCACCATTCACGAGCGTGCGGATGCCGATGCCATACGACTCGTCATCGGCTGACCGCGGAGACCTGGCGTTCGCGTGTACGGATGTCCTGGCGCCGGTAGCGGCCCACGCGCACGTCCGCATAGGACGCGCCTCCGCTGCGCGCTGCGTTGAGCGCCTCATTGGCCAGCTCGAGGACGAGCGGATCGGCCGACGGTGCGGTAACGGTTTGCGCGGCCGGCTGCGGATGCAACCGGCCGCTTACGAGCGCTGCAGCCGTGGCTGCTGTGGTCTTGATGAATTCGCGGCGGTTCGGCGTCTCCATCCAGAGATTCTAGAGTCTGCGATGACACTGCGTGTGTTTATTTCGCGAAGATCAAAATGTGCTGACGAGGCAGCCGATCGTCCACTCTGGACAGGGTGAACCCCTCCGCCTCGAGCTCCAGCTTTGCCTCGGCGATCGACATCTTGTGCTCGAAGCGTATGGGCACTTCTGGGTCCTCTTTTCTGTATTCAAGCAGGACGAGCCGGCCGCCAGGCTTCAATGCCGCCCGAATCGCGCGCAGCATTTTCTGCGGCTCGGAGCACTCGTGGTAGACGTCGACCATCAGCACCAGGTCGATGGCTGCCGGAGGCAGCTTTACATCGTCGACGGCGCCTTGCACGAGGGTGACGTTCCGGACGTTCTCGCGCGCAAGTCGTGCGGCCAGCATCTTCAGCATTTCCGGCTGCAGGTCGTTCGCATAGACGCGTCCGTTTGTGCCAACACGCGCGCTGAGACGAACTGTGAAATAGCCGGAACCCGCCCCGACATCGGCGACGGTCAGGCCCGTCAGCGTGCCGAGCGCCTCGAGGGCCTTGTCGGGCGCCTCTTCAAATTCCCGCTCCGAACGCTCGAGCCATTCGGCGCCCTGCCATCCCATGACGTTTGCGAAGCGCCGGCCGGAGATGGGATGAACGCCTGGTGCAGCGACGCTCTGAGCAAGGACGGATGCCGTCGCGAGGAGCGTGGCCAGTGCCAGAGCCTCGAGGTGCTTCATTGATCGGGAGCATACTCTGAGAGACTCCAAAATCCTTGACTTGGGCGGTTCGCGGTCGTACATTTGATATATCTCTGAGGGCTGCCCCCAGCGTTCAGATCTCCTCACAACTCATGTTTTCGCGGCGCGGCAGACAATCGTCTGCTGCGGCGCGCGGTACCTGTATGCCAATCTTCCGGCGTCTGCGTGTTGCACGTCTCGTCACCCTGTGTATAGCCATGGTGTGCTTCGGCTTCTCGATGGGCACGTGGTTTTCCAGCGATCGCATCGAACGGCGGATCGCCGCAAACAACGAGGCGATCGCAGAGCTGCGCGGAAAGGTCACGCAGGAAGAAGCGAGAGCAGTCGGCACGGCCGGCGATTTGGCGCGCGAGAAGGCTGCAACAGATGAAGCGTCGCGCGGCCGCCTGGTCGAGGAGATCAAGGGCCAACTTCAACGCGAGATGGGGCTCGTGCCGATCCGCGTGCTTCGGGAGCGGCGCGCGAGCTTCGTGCCGGTTCACGCGTACGATGAGTCCGGCACCCTGCGATACGGCACCGCCGGTTATCTCGGCGGCGGATATTTCATCACGGTGAAGCACGGTGTTCGTGCGCTCGAGCGGCGCGCGCAGCGATCGTCGGATCGAGTCCGTAAAGATTGTGTACGACGGCAAGGAGCTCGCTGCGTCCGTCGTCGATAGCGGCGACGCCGACGTCGAAGTTCATCCTGGCGACTGGGCAATCCTCAAGGTGCGCGACGAGATCGAGCTGCCGGCGCTGCACGTCGATGTCACATATCCATACGACTTTGCCGAGCCGATCTTCCGGCTGGGCAACGACTATTCCAAGGGCATCATCGTCAGCACGGGTTACGTCGGCCAGCGGATGGATAGCGGACTGATATCCTGTCTCACAGATGGCCATCCTGGCGTGTCGGGCGGTGGAGTCCTCGATGTCAGCGGAAATCTGGTAGGCATTCCGATCGGACGAATGGATGGCGATTACCGGTTTTCCTTCATCCTGCCGCTACGGGCCGAAATGTTTCGTAAAATCCCCGACCTTGTCACCGACTGAACACACTCTGTAAAACTTTCACGCCCCTTTTTCCCTATCCCGGCGATCGGTGCAGATGATCGCCCTGATTTTCCGCGAGAAATCTGGCCTCTTTCCTGCATTACCAGCAGCGAACAGCAATATCTTCAAGGAGGCTCTCTGATGAAACTGTACGCTATACGCCGTTCCGGCGATGCTCTGCCTGACAGCCGCCATAGTAACGGCGCAGGCACCAGCTGGTGACAAACCCGCGACCGGCGACAAACCGGCGGCTCAACAACCCGCTACACGCGCCTTCAACGCCACCGGCGCCCGCGGCGTCGGCGGCCACGAACAAGGTCACCTACACTGGCTGCGTGAAGCCCGGAACGGCGGCCGACGCATGGATCCTCGAGAACGCCGAAGCACAGAAAGCCGGGGCGGCGCCGAGCACGCGTCGGCACGTCGGGAACGTCGAAGATGACTCTGAATCTCAGTCCGGCCGCTACGGTAGACCTGAAGCCGCACGCCAATCACAAGGTCGAAGTCACCGGAACGGTGTCGGCTGCCAAGCCAAGTGCTGACGCCCCGGCGGCGGGTGCGGCTGGCGCTGCTCGTCAGCAGTTCAGCGTGGACTCAGTAAAGATGGTTTCGGCGACCTGCCCCTAGACGTTAACCTCAATGGCCGGGCGAGGTCGCAAGCCTTGCCCGGTCCCTTCTGCCACTAGGCATCAAGCAGTTCCAGCTCTTCGCGGGGCGACGCGTGCAGCTCGGCCCAGTCCAGTTCTTCCTCCAGCCGGTGAAACGCGTCGTCGGAGATCTCTCCGCGCCGGCGCAGCGTGGCCAGAAGCTCGCGCTGCGCGCAGATCGCGTCGATCCGCAATCGATCGTGTTCCGTGTCGGCTTG
This sequence comes from Vicinamibacterales bacterium, assembly GCA_963802345.1. Lineage (GTDB taxonomy): Bacteria > Acidobacteriota > Vicinamibacteria > Vicinamibacterales > JAMQPK01 > JAMQPK01. The sequence goes on along the minus strand of CAWDIK010000016.1, from coordinate 29,883 downwards.
CGGATTGGTGCGGTCCTGGGCGACGGCTCGCATCGCCTCGATACTCTGCGCGCACGGCAACGGCGGCATCGCCCGACCGGTCGCGCAGGCTGGCGAGCCCTGCCTCGACCATCTTCGCGCGCGCCCTGGATACCTCGGCCTCCAGTGAATTGTCTGGCTCGAGCTTGAGGATCTTGATGAGCGGTCCGACCGTGAGCCCCTGGATGATTAACGAGCCGAGGACGACGATGAACGCGCTCAGCACGATCAGGTCGCGCTGCGGGAAGCCCGACGGCAAGGCGAACGCCGTGGCGAGCGTCACGAGCCCGCGCATGCCGCACCACGCGATCAGAACGGCTTCCCGCGTTGTCGTCGACGCCGACACGCCGCGCCGGCGGAACAGGCGAGGCATCAACGTGCCGATCATCACCCATGCGATACGGACGAAGATCACGACAGCCAGCACCGTCACCGCAAACCAGACGGCCTCCGAGAGCGTTGAGCTGTCGAGCCGCGACAGGATCGTCCGCGCCTGCAGGCCCATCAGCAGGAACGCGAGCACGTTCAGGACGAAGACCGCGATCTCCCATATCGCGTACGAATGCACGCGGTCGCGAGCGGTCTGCCGCTCGGGCCCGTAATGCGCCGCCGTCATCGCGAACGCCACGACTGCCAGGATAGGCGACACGTGCAGATGCTCCGCGATGATCCACGTACCGAACGTCGCGACGAACTCGGATACGCGGGCGGTGAGCGTCTGCCCGAGCCAACCCTTCAGCACGAAGTACAGCTTGGCAAAGGCGAGACCGAGCACGACACCGCCAGGCGCTGCCACGAGCAACGCCGGAGTCATTTCGACGACAGACGTCTCCTGCCATGTGGCCATGGCAACCGCGGCGGTAAAGATGAGAAGCGCCGTTGCGTCGTTGAGAAGGCTCTCTCCCTGCAGGATGGCCATCGTGCGGCGGGGAAGTGGAAATTTCGTGAGAACTGCCGCGGCCGCCGCCGCATCGGGTGGCGCAACGATGGCACCCAACGCAATCGCGGCTGCGAGCGGCATTCCTGCCCATGCGTGGCCGATCCACGCGACTGCCGCCGTGGTGAGGACGACCGCGATGAGCGCCAGCCAGGTCAGCGGCAGCCAGTCGCGCCGCAGCTCGCGCGGCGGCAGGTCGTACGCCGCATCGAGCAGTGCAGGCGCGATAAACAGCGCCAGTGCCAGGCGCGGCTCCATCTCTATTTGCGGGACCCAGGGCAGCGCCGCCACGCACGCGCCCGCGAACGCCAGCATGGCCGGATACGGCACGCCGATGCGGCCCGAGAGTTTCAGAAGGAGAATCGAGACGAAAAGAAGCGCGAGCAGACTCTCGAACAATGCCATCGGCGTGCTGTTGCGTACGTTACCATGGCGGCGCTGTACGATGACTCGCGCGGGACTCATTCTGCTTTGTCTTGTCTGCCTCAGCGGAACATGCAGCGAGGCGTACGCCCATCCGGTTCCGTTTACCTACATCGATGTACATCCAGAATCCGGCGCGGTCGACGTCAGCGTCGTCATGCATACGTTCGACGTCGCCCACGACTTGAACGTGCAGCCTGCCGAAAAGCTGTTGGAGCCAGATACGCTCGAGGCCCAGCGCGATGCGATCGGCACACTGCTCCGCGATCGGTTGCACGTTGCCGCGGATGGGGCCGCGCTGCAGGGCGCCGCATGGTCCGCGCCCGAAGCTTTGCCGGATCGGCAATCGATTCGCGTGCGTGCCCGCTTTACGCTGGTGCGCCCGGCCGGGCGCATAGAAGTGCGGACGCAGATGTTTCCGTACGATCCGCAACACAAGACGTTTCTGAACGTTTATGAGAGCGGCGCGGTCGCTGCTCAGGCGATTCTCGACAAGGACCGCACGGCGTTCGAATACTTCTCGGGCACGCGGCAGGGTGTGCGGGCGGTCATCGGCAAATTCGTCCCGGCGGGCGTCCATCACATTCTGATCGGCCCGGATCACCTGCTGTTCCTGGCGGGGCTGCTCCTGCTCGGCGGCACAATGAAACAGTTGCTGCTGGTGGTCACCGCGTTTACCATAGCGCACAGCATCACGCTGTCGCTTGCGGCGCTCGGCACGGTCTTGCCGCCGGCGAATGCCATCGAGCCGGCCATCGCGCTCAGCATCGTGTATGTGGGTGCGGACAACCTGCTGGTGAGCGCCGGCGGGCGTGACACGCGAGCCTGGATTGCTTTCGCGTTCGGGCTGATACACGGGTTCGGTTTCGCGAATGTCCTTCGCGAGATGGATTTGCCGAGCCGCGCGCTGGGCTGGACGCTCTTTGCGTTCAACGTCGGCGTCGAGATCGGCCAGCTGGTCTTCGTCGTGCTCGTCGCCTCGTTGTTCGTGTGGATTCGATCGCGCAGCGAGGCCGCCGGACGGCGGCTCGCGTTTGCCGGCTCCATCATCGTGATGCTCGCCGGGGTGTTCTGGTTCGTGCAACGGGTCTTCTTCTCTGGAGGAGCGGTATGAAACGCATCGCAGTGCTCACGGTCCTGATCGCCGCCGGCGCGGTCTCGTACGTCGTCGCGCAGCAAGGCGGCCAGAAGCCGATGGTCGTCGAGGTGCAGAAGCTCAAGGACAACCTGTTCGTCCTGACGGGCGGCGGCGGCAACACCACGGTTTTCGTCCAGTCCAACGGCATCACCGTCGTCGACACCAAGAACCCCGGATGGGGCGCGCCGATTCTGGAAAAGATCAAGGAGCTGAGTCCGAAGCCGGTGACGACGATCATCAACACGCACACGCATGGCGATCACGTGAGCGGCAACGTCGAATTCCCGGCGACGGTCGACATCGTCGTCCAGGAAAACACCGCGACCAACATGAAGGCGATGAAGGCGGTGACGGGGCTCAGCAAGCCGGGCGCGCCGGCTCCGACCGAATATCTTCGAGCAGAACGGCGGGAAAGGCCTGCCGAAGCGCACGTTCAAGGACCGCATGACGCTGTTCAAGGGGCCCGATCAGATCGAGCTCTACTACGTGGGCCGTGGGCACACGAACGGCGACGCGTGGGTGCTGTTCCCGGCGCTGCGCGTGGCGTCGGCCGGTGACATCGTCTCGGGCAAGAACCTTCCGTTGCTCGACGCGAACAACGGCGGCAGCGGCCTCGAGATCGGCGACACGATCGCGAAGGCGCACAGCACGCTCGCCAAGCTCGCCGACACGTTCGTGACGGGCCACAGCACCAACATGACGCCGCAAGAGCTTCAGGAGTATGCGACGTTCAACCGCGAGTTCGCCGACGCCATGCGGGCGGCGAAGAAGGAAGGGAAGACCGTCGAGGACATCGTGAAAACCTGGACGATGCCGGCCAAGTACCAGGGATACGCGCCGGCCGCCGAGGCTCGCCTGCGCTCGAACGCGCAGGTTATCTACGACGAACTTGATGCGGTCAAGCCGGTGAGCACGCGCCCGGTCGGAAACTAGGGACCCGGCGGATTCGGGATTCGGGATTGGGGATCGGGTCGGCTGGCGGATTACGGACGGAGGCCGGGGTTCGCGACTGCGACTCCGGACTCTTGACTTGACTCCGGACTCCGGACTCTGACTCTAGCTCTTCCGCTCCTCGAGATACGTATACCCGTGCAACCCGTCTTCGAAGAACTGCAGGAGGCGTCCGGACTCTTCGTAGTCGATCCGGCCGTCGCGCACCGCGGCTTCGACGTCGGCACGCAGCTTCGCGATGAGCGCCTCGCCGTCGAACTGCACGTACGACAGCACTTCGCGAACCGTGTCTCCCTTGATGACCGCGTCCAGCACGACCCGATTGTCGGCGTCGAGGCTGACGTGCACCGCGTGGGTGTCGCCGTACAGGTTGTGCAGGTCGCCGAGAATCTCCTGATACGCACCCACCAGAAACACGCCCAGGTAATACGGCGATCCGTTGAACGCGTGTAAGGGAAGCGTCCGCCGCACATCACGGCGATCGATGAACTGATCGACTTTCCCATCCGAGTCGCACGTGATGTCGCCGAGCACGGCATGGCGCGTCGGCGGCTCGTCCAGCCGGTGGATCGGCATGATCGGAAACAGCTGCTTGATCGCCCAGCTGTCCGGCACCGACTGGAACAGCGAGAAGTTGCAGAAGTATGTGTCCGACAGCGACTCGTCGAGGTGCTGCAGATCCTCCGGCACCTCCTCCATCGTCTTGACCAGTTTCTGCAGCCTCATGCAGATCGCCCAGTACAGACTCTCGGCCTGCGATCGCTGGACGAGCGGCAGATAGCCGGTCGAAAACATGTTGATCGCCATGTCGAGCGCCTGCTGCGCGTCATGGTAGCTCTCGAGTGCGTTCCGCACGTTGAGACTCGTGTAGGTCTCGATGAGATCGACGAGCGGGCGTTCCATTTCTGGCGTTGCGGCCGCGGGCACTTCGTCGGTGCCGAAGCCGGACGCCCCAAGAACGTTGAAGACCAGCAGGCTGTGATGCGCCACGATGGCGCGTCCGCTCTCTGAGATGATCGTCGGGTGCGCGACTTTCGCTTCGTCGCACACTGTCTGCAGGTGATAGACGACGTCGTTGGCGTATTCCTGGAGCGTGTAGTTGACGCTCGACTCGAAGTTGGTCTGCGACCCGTCGTAGTCGACGCCAAGACCGCCGCCCACATCCATGAATTTGAGGCCAGCTCCAGCCTGCACCAGCTCCACGTAGACGCGCGCAGCCTCGTTGAGCGCCCCTTTGACGATGCGGATGTTGGGAATCTGGCTGCCCAGGTGGAAGTGGAGCAGCTGCAGGCAGTCTTCCATCCCGCGCGTCTTCAGCTCGTTCAGCCCCTGCAGAATTTCGGCGACCGTCAACCCGAACTTCGAGCGGTATCCACCCGACGACTGCCACCGGCCGCCGCCTCGAGCCGCAAGCTTGACGCGCATGCCGATCTTCGGCCGAACGCCGATGCGCTCGGCGTGTTCCAGAATCAAGTCGAGCTCGGTGTACTTCTCGACCACCGGGATGATGTTTCGCCCGACCTTCTGGGCCAGCATCGCGAGCTCGATGAACTCGGCATCCTTGAACCCATTACAAATGATGGGCGTGTCGTTGTCGGCAATCGCCGCTACCGCGATCAATTCAGGCTTCGAGCCTGCTTCCAGCCCGAACTTGAATGGCTTGCCGAAGTTGAAGACCTCTTCGACGACGTGACGCTGCTGGTTCACCTTGATCGGATAGACGCAGACGTAATTGCCAGTGTATTCGTGCTGGGTGATGGCGGCCTGGAAGGCCTCGTGGATGTCCTGCAGGCGGTGCCGCAGGATATCGCGGAACCGCACGAGCGTCGGCAGGCTGATGCCCCGCAGCTGCAGGTGATCGACGAGCTGCTTCAGATCGATCGACCGATCGGGCTCTTTCGTCGGATGGATCTTGACGTGTCCGTTCTCGCCAATCGAAAAATACCCTTGCCCCCAGCGGGCGATCTCGTAGGTCTCGGTGGCGTCAACGGTGGTCCAGGCGTCACCGACGTCGTGAGCCGACCGTCGGGTCATCGGTTGATTCATGTCGCTACACATGATACGCGACTTTGCTGTTGTAAGATGCCCGCGTTGATGAATTCCGGAGGCGTTGTCTGATGCGGGTGGCCATCGTCGGAGGGCCGGGCATCGGCAAGAGCACGCTGATTCGCCAGTTGGGCGACCTCTACCACAACGGGACGTACGGCGAAGGCGAAGAGGGTGTCTGGGCGACGCGGATGCTCGAAGACATCGCCGCGGGCAGGAACGCAGCAGGCGTCACGGAGTACTTCGCTCGCATCTACGACGCCAACTATCGCGATGCCGCCGAGCACGATCGCCCGGATCGCGTCATCTTCTTCGAAGGCGCCCGCATCACGCTCGAGGCGCACATGGCCGAATATCCCCGCGAGGATCATCCCGCGCTGCGCGAGGTGCTTTCGATTGGCGACTGGTGGAATCCGGAGCGGGTGATCGTCCTCACGTCGAGCGTCGACACCATCGAAAAGCACATCAAGCTGCGAAACCGGCCGCACGAAACGGCCGAGAACATGGTCCGGCGGTTCCGTCTCATCGACGCCGAATTCCGCAGGCTGGCGCCAAGCTACCCGAACACGGTCGTGATCAACCGCGACGGCATGGAGTTCCACACGCGCCGCGGCCTGGCCGAGGTCATTACTGCTGCGGGACTGCCGATGTTTCGCGAGATCCCTTACGCTTCCCGATGAAGCCGTTCCACGGCGGAATGACGAGCGTGACGTTTCCTGATGCGAGCGCCTGGCACGCAAGGCGGATCACCGGCCTCGGCTCATCCGACAGGATGTAGCCGAACTCCTTCATCCGCTTCTTCTCGTGGGCGTCGACCGGCGACAGGTGCTCGTTGCCGCCAAGAATGCCGACCCAGCAGGTGCCGCAGGATGCCGTGCGGCACTGTGCCGGAATGGGTCCCTCGAGTGCCACGTAGTGTCCGGCTTCAGCCGGACCTTCGTTCGAGTAATCGCGCTTGTCGTTTGCCGACGCGGTCGTCAGGTGCTGCTGGTTGATCACCGTAAATCGCGCGTCGTGCCGCCGCTCGTCGAATGTCACCGTGTATTGCGCGCGAATGCCGCGAAACATGCCCAGAATGCCCTGGCTGTCGCTCTTGTTGCGAGCGGCGACAATCTGCGCGGGTGCTTTCGCCAGCATTCCCTTGCGGCGGCAGAACGGCAGCCAGATGACGCGCGAAACGCCTCGAGCCCGACCTGTTGCAGCGTCATGACCCCGACAGCGCAGATGCCGACGAGCAGTGAGTCATCGGCGTCGATCCCTTTCGCGATGTCCCGAATCACCGGCGCGAGCTCGAGACTCGGGGGCGCGGCGTTCGATTCGGCACGCGCCACGATGGCTGCCTTCACCTGCGGCCAGTAACGATGGCCGTAAAGAAACCAATGGCTCGAGTCGATTTGCTCGGACAGGCGGAAGTTGCCCTCGAGCCTCAACGTCAACACCAGCTGGGGGAGGTCGGCAGTCTCGTTGATTGCGTCGGCGAGCTCCAGTGGAAAGAAGTGAAACCAGATCTGCGTAGCTCGCCGATCGACGTCGTGGATGTGGGGTAGAAGCGTCTCCACCGTCCGCTGCCAGGCCGCGGCATCGTGCTGTTTGAGAAAAGACTGAAACAAAGGTTAGGCTCCTCAGTGAATGGCGACGGGAAGATTTTACTCGCTTGTGTCCATGGTTGCGTCGGCCGCGCTGGCGGCGTGCGCCGTCCGAACGATGCCACCGCAGACCGCGGCGATCGTGGCGCCACTCTTCTCAGGGGCACAGGACGATGTCGCCCGTCTGGAGCGTGACACAAACGACGCGCGATTCGACGTCCTCACTTCCATGCTGACAGAACGGCACATTGCCTTCGCCGTCGAGCCATTTACGATCGAGCCGCGCAAGGGAGAACCGCGGACGCAAGGCCGCAATGTCGTCGTCACGATCCCGGGACGGAGCCCGGAAATCGTGATCGGCGCCCATTACGATGCGGCGCGCCTTCCTGACGGCACGCTCAGCAAGGGCGCTGTGGACAATGCCGCCTCCACAGCGATCCTGGCGCGGCTGGCCGAAGCCTTGTCGAAGATGCGGTTGCGAACGCAGACGAGGATCGTGTTTTTCGACATGGAAGAGCTTGGCCTGCTCGGGTCGGCGGAGTTCGTCCGCGCCCATCGAGATCGGCCGATGCGCGCGATGGTGAACCTCGACGTCAACGCATTCGGCGACGCCGTCATGATCGGACCGCGGACAGCCTCGAACGGCTTCGCGCTCGAGAGTCTGCGTGCGTCGTGTGCGGAAATCGCCACCGCGTGTGTCGAGTTTCCCCGCATGCCGCCAAGCGACGACATCAGTTTTCAAAAAGGCGGCGTCCCGGCAGTGTCGATGGCGACTGTGCCCGCGGTGCAGGCGCATCAGCTCTGGCTGCTGCTCAACGGAGGCAAGGAATCCGGCCTGCAGCCCGGGTTTACACCCCGCATTCTCGACACGATTCATACGACTGCCGATACGTCCGCCCTTGTCGATCGCGATGCAATGGCGCAGGCATATCGCATCACTGTGTCTCTTGTCGCTACGCTCTCCGCGCATTGACGCTTACATCTGACGGGTGGTCTGGTTTGTGCAATGCAACAGGATGTGCTGACCCGCGTACTGTCCGATCGACAGGAGGCGCTCCTGCGGGAAGAACGGGGTCTGCTGATGCGACTCCACACGGCGCTTGCGCGTAGCGACGCAAGCGGCGAACAACAGTCGGCGCTCGATCAGTCGATCGCGCAGCTCGACGAGATCTTTCTGCTGGTCGTCGTCGGCGAATTCAATGCGGGCAAAAGCGCGTTCATCAACGCGCTCGTGGGCCAGCCTCTCATGCAGGAAGGCGTCACGCCGACAACCGCCATCATCACCGTCCTCGAATACGGCGAGCACGCCGAGCACGTCGTCCGCGAGGCCAATCAGCTCGTCGTCAAGGCGCCGGTGAATCTGCTCAAGGAAATCCGCATTGTCGATACCCCGGGAACGAACGCCATCATCCGCGAGCACGAGGTGATGACGGCGGACTTCATCCCGCGGTCCGATCTGGTCTTTTTCGTCACGTCCGCCGATCGCCCGTTCACCGAAACAGAGCGGGGCTTCATGGAACAGATTCGGGCGTGGGGCAAGAAGATCGTCGTGGTCGTGAACAAGAGCGACATTCTCGAAGGCGCGACGGCGGTTGCGGAAATTCGATCGTTCGTCGCCGACAACGCCCGCGCGCTGCTGGGGTTCGAGCCCGACATTTTCTTTGTGAGCGCAAAGCTCGCGCTACGCGCCAAGCGGGGAGAACCGTCGGTGTGGGCCGCGAGCGGTTTCGAGGCGCTCGAGTGCTACGTCACCGCCACGTTGAACGCGTCGGGCCGCGCGCAGCTGAAGCTGCTGAATCCCATTGGCGTCGCCACTGCCGTTGCCGAACGGCAGCGCGAATCGATGCGCGATCGCCAGACGCTGCTGAAGGACGATCTGGCCACGCTCGAGCAGGTCGAAAGTCAGTTGGTCCTTTACCAGCGCGACATGGAGCGCGATTTCGAGCTGCGAATGGCCGACGTGGAGAACGTGCTGCTCGAGATGGAGCGCCGCGGCAACCATTTCTTCGACGACACGATGCGGATCGGCCGCGTGATGGACCTGCTGAATCGCAGCCGCATGCAGGAGGCATTCGAGCGGCAGGTCGTCGCCGATGCTCCGCAGCAGATCGAGCGGAAGGTGGGCGAGCTGATCGACTGGATGATCGACGCGGATCTCCGGCACTGGCAGGGGATCACGGCCCACCTTGCCAAGCGCCGTCAGCAATATGCGGGACAGCTGATTGACAATCCCGACACCGAGCGCTTCCACTTCGACCGGCGGCGCATGATCGACTCGGTGGGCCGCGAAGCCCAAAGAGTGGTGGACGGCTACGACCGGCAGAAGGAAGCGAGCGAGCTGGCTGACGGGGCGCGCAACGCGGTGGCGACCGCGGCGGCTGTAGGCGCCGGCGCCGTGGGGCTTGGAGCGATCGTGACGATTGCCGCGTCTACGGCGGCAGCCGATGTCACGGGCCTTGTGATGGCGTCTCTCCTTGCCGCTATTGGATTTTTCGTGATTCCAGCGAAGCGCAAGAAGGGCAAGGAGGAGATGCGGCAGAAAATCGCTGAGGTGCGCCAGCGGCTCGGCGAAGCCCTTCGGGCCCAGTTCAAGAAAGAGATCGTGCGGGCCACCGAGCGTATCCGGGCCGGCGTGGCGCCCTATAGCCGTTTCGTTCGTGCCGAGGAGGAGAAACTCGCTTCGGCAGTCAAAGAACTGTCAGCGATTGCGTCGGATCTGGTTTCGCTCCGCAGCCGTGTCGAAAACGCCGCGTGACGCGTGCACAACTCATCGCAGATTGGCGCACGCGCATGATTCCCGGCAGCCGCGTCGCCTTTTGAGTTATAGTTGAAGTTCCTACTTTTCGAGCCTGCTGCCGCCCCTCGCGACGCGAGTGCCAGGTCAGCCACAGCCTCTCGAAGTTCCGACGTACCCGTTTCAGGGAGAGGCTCTGTCCGATGATTAACCGATCGCCACTGTCAAACGCGTTTGAATTTGTCGTCGTCGCGGCGCTGCGCACGCAGCAACTTCAGCGAGGCTGTATCCAGCGCGTGCTCGGCACGCACAAGTTCACGACCCTTGCCCAGATGGAAATCGTCGCGGGTAAGGTGGAACGGCTCGCGCCGGTCGCGGTCGCTCAGCCTCCGGTAGAGTAGCGGCTCGACACGGGACGCGGCTTGTCGCTGATGAAGTCGCGGCCGCGTCCCGACCTCGGCCATGTTCTTCAGCGTTCCGACGACAGGCGTAAAGTCGAGCGCCGTGTCCAGCGCACCGCCAAACAATCCCTTCCGTCGAATTGTGCCCGCGACGGTCAGTAGCGCGACGACGGCGCCGAGCCACGGCACCGCGCGCGTCAGTTTGCGCGTCGCCCTGCGAGTTGCATATTGCTTGATTTGCCGGCTCATTCCCATGGCGGTTCCTCAGCAAGATTCTCGCCATCGCCAGACTATTGCCGCGTCGGCTGAATGCTGACCGGAACCACGACAGGCGGAGACGACGTGCGATCGATCCGGTATCGGACGGTGACACGCCCCGAAGGACAACAAAGGGGATCGACGCCTGTATAGCGGGCGAACTCGGCGGCGATCGTCTCGTCTTCGGCGAGCCGAATCCCGCCGCCAATGCTCCCGTCAGTTCTCGAGTCCATGTCGGAGGGGGAGAGTGTGCCGGCCAACTGTCCCTTGACGAAGACGAAGACGTTGAACTGAGTCGGACGGCACATGCCGTCGGCTCCCGCCAGGCCACCGACGATCTCGACATCACGCTGCACGATCTGTCGATCGAACATGTGGAGAGGAAGCCATCCCGCGCCGGCCAGGGCCTGCTCGCCCGATGTGCTCGTCAACGACGGCATCGCGCATCGCTTCGAAATTTCGGCAATCGTCTCGCCGTTCGGCATCGCGCGCGGCAGAGCCCGCCCGGATACGTTCCAGTTCTTCAACGGCCGATCGAGCCAGCTTGCCTCTGGCGTTTGTGCGGACAGCGACAGGCCGAGAAGCAACAATACGGCTATTGTTTGGACCATGATCGGAGAGTAACACCGCCTACCGCCTACCACCTACCGCCTACCGCCTACCTTGGGCAGCCAGAACCCGAGCACGCCGATCATCGGGAGAAATGAACACACGAGATAGACCGTCGTGATGCTGGTGCGATCGGCCAGCTCGCCCAGGACCGCAGCGCCGATTCCGGCGATGCCGAACGCGAAGCCGAAGAAGAGGCCAGAAATGGTTCCAACACGGCCTGGAACGAGCTCCTGAGCGTAGACGATGATCGCCGAGAACGCCGAGGCGAGGATCAGGCCGATGACAATCGACAGCACCCGCGTCCAGAACAGTCCGACATACGGAAGCGCGAGAGAGAACGGCAACACCCCGAGGATCGACCACAGAATGACGCGTCTTCGTCCGAAGCGGTCGCCAATCGGACCGCCGAAGATCGTCCCTGCCGCGACAGCGCCCAGAAACAGGAACAGGTGAATCTGCGCGCTGCGCACCGACAGATTGAAACGGCTGATCAGATAGAACGTGTAGTAACTGCTGAAGCTCGCGAGATAGATGTATTTCGAGAATATCAAGCCCAGCAGCAGCGCCAGCGCGGTGCGCGTCTGCCGCCGCGTCAGCGGCGCGCGGACGACAGGCTGAGACGGGGAGGCCGGATTGAAGACGCCCGTCTGCTTGTACCAAGTTGCCGACATTCCAAAGGAACGCGATGCCCACAAGCGCCGTCAGCGCGAACCAGGCGATGCTCCTGCGGCCGTACGGCAACACAAAAAATGCGGCCAGCAGAGGGCCGATTGCGGAGCCGACGTTTCCGCCGACCTGAAAGAACGCCTGCGCCAGCCCGTGGCGTCCGCCGGACGCGAGGCGCGCGATCCGCGACGACTCGGGATGGAACACGGCGGAGCCCAGCCCGATCAGCGCCGCGGCTCCGAGCACGGCCTCGAACCGCGGACCGAACCCGAGCAGCAACATCCCGCCGAGCGTGAATGCCATGCCGGTCGCGAGCGAATACGGCTGCGGCCGGCGATCGGTATAGGCGCCGATGACCGGCTGGAGCAGCGACGCCGTGATCTGGTTGACGAGCGTAATGAGTCCGATTTGCCTGAAGCTGAGACCGAACGTCAATTTCAGCATCGGGTAAATCGAAGGGAGCAGCGACTGCATGAGGTCGTTGAGCAGATGACAAAAGCTGAGGCTTGCGAGGATGCGCGCCGAAAATTTCACGCAGCAATCTTAGTTGTAGTGAAAGCGGACGGAAAACCCCTTAAAACGACGGCACGCGCGTTGCTATAAAGAGTGACAGCTTCGCTCGTCCCCACTTCACGGTGGACGGCATCATCCAACCCCAACGACGGGAGGCGTACTTTGCCTCCCACTCGCCATGTACGGGCGTCACGAACCTGCGACCTCACACGCGTATCACGTCGTGGCGCGTCAGAGCGTTTTCAAAAACTCGAGGAGGGCGCGCTTCTGGGCGCTCGTGAGGTCGGTGCCGTACAGGTGGCCGCCGTTCCCGTTTCCCGGAAGCCCGGTGTCGTGACGTGTGCCCATCCGCTCGGCAACAGGGCCGTCGGACACGAAACCGACCCGTACAGGGTCGAGAAGGTCGTAACCGCGAAAGAACGCCTTCGGGCGATTGTCTATCGGCTCGAGAAGGTCGTGCAGCGACGGGACCGAACCGTTGTGGAGATACGGCCCGCGCAGCCACACGCCGTCGAGCGGCACCGCGACGTACCCATTGGTTTTCCGAAACGCCTTGAAGTCCCATGGGTAGCCGTCCGCGAAGGCATTAAAGGCCGCGGCGGATTCCTCCGTCCACATGTTCACGCGATGCGCATCGGTGCCGATTTCGCCGATCGGCACGACAGAACCGGTGCGCGCGCCGCCGGCCGCGTGGCAGGACGCGCAGTGCTGGGCGAAGAGGGGCTCGCCGCTCGCGGCCAGCGATGCGTCGATCGCGAGCGGATAGCGGGGCGAGGGCAGCTCCATGAGCCACTGCTCGAGGCGCCCGAGGCTGGCGAGCCCGATCGACTTGCGGCTCGCGCCGTTGCCGATGCCGCTGCTCAGCATCGACTCATGAAACGAAGTCGTCAGCCCGTCCCAATGAATCGCCGTACGCCCTTTCATGTTCCACAGCGGCATCATGTCGGCGTTGCCGATGCTCGTGTCGATCGGCTGTTTCAGCAGGCGGAACCTGATCGGATTGAACGGATCGATACGCCCCGCGCCCCAGTCGGGATTGCGATCCATCCACGCGAATTCTTTTTTCTGCCGCTGGAGCGCGCGGCGTGTGCCGGGGATGAGCAGCATTCGGTACTGCATCCTCCGCATCCACGAAAGGTTCGTCAGGCCGTCGATGGCCTTCAACAGTTCGCCGGCATTGAAGCGCGGATCGTCCGCGACGGTGTGAAGAAAACGCACATAGGCCTGCGGGTTGACGAGGTTGCCCGGGCCGGCCGTGACGAGCGTCCTGGGTCCCGCAGGGTCGAGCCGATACGCGCTCGTGTGGCAGAACGCGCAGTTGACGGCGATGCGCGGACCACCGAACAGATCCGCTGTCGAAAAGCCGACCGGCAGCTCGTGACCGGGCTCCCACACGAACCCGAACGAGTCGTAGCCGCCGGGCCGCGGCAATTTGTCGGCGAATACACGCGGAAGAGCCTGCCAGAGCCAGTAAGGGAATCCCTCTTCCGATTCGATGCCGACCGATCCGTATTTGAACTGCTCCTCGAGGTTGTCGAACTGGGCCCGCGGCGCGTTCTGCGAGGCATCGATTGCCGCGCCTGCAAGCAGGCCGCAGCAGAGCACGGCAAGTACGGCCGCGAGCCGCTGCACGATGAACCTCATATCAGAGCGTCTTCAGGTATTCGATCAGCGCCAGCTTGTCAGGCACAGGCAATGTCGTCCCGTACAGGTGCCCGTCATTGGCGTTGCCCTTCAACGCGGTGTCGAAGCGAACACCTTCGGATTCGGCCGCAGGACCGCTGCTGGTGAATCCCACCCGCGTCCAGTCGTAGACGTCGTATCCGCGGTAGAAGACAGCTGGACGCTCGTCGGGGAAGAGCAGCCCGCGCAGGTCGGGCACCGATCCGTTGTGCAGGTATGGCGCGCGCAGCCACAAGCCGTCGAGGGGCATGTTGGCGTAGCCGTTCGTCTTGCTGAAATGACTGAAACGCCATGACCTGCCTTCCCCAATGGTGTTCATGCGCACGGCCAGCTCCGCCGTGAAGGATTCGAGCCGGCCGGGATCGGTCTTGATCTCGGCAAGGGGAGTGACCTTCCCGATGTACGCGCCGTCGGGCGCATGGCAGCTCGCGCATTCCTGCTTGTAGATGGCGGCGCCCGTCGCCGCGAGCCGGCTGTCGATGCGCGAGGCGGGGAACGGCGGCGGTTTCAAGTCGAGTATCCAGTTCTCGATGCGCCGCAACGACAGCAGGTTGAGCGACTGAGGCGTCGCGCCCGCGCCGATTGCTGCGCTCTTGTTCCGTTCCTCGACGGAGTTGTTGTTGCCGTCCCAGTGCAACGACATCCCCTGCCGCATCCGCTGATTCCACAGCGACGGCAGGTCGACGGTGCCCACATGGTCGTCCATCGGCAATTTCAACAGCACCTTGTAAGGATTGAACGTGTCGACGCGGCCGACTCCCTGCGGCGGGCGGGTGTTGAACCAGGAATTGTCGCGCGCACGTTCGAGAATGCCTTTCTTTGTGGCGCCGATGGCGAACCGGTAGCGCAATCCATCGAGCCACGACATTTCCGGATTCTCTTTGCGTATCGCCGCCATGATCGTGGAGTAGTCGAAGCGGGGATCCTGCGCGCATGCGGTCAGAAAATTGGCGTACCCCTGCAGGTCCATCTGATTCGCCGGCATGCCCGAGACGATCTGGCGCGGGCTCGTGGGCGTCTCGCGGTACGAGCCGACGTGGCAGGTGGCGCAATTGAGGCCCACGAGCGCTACTTGATCCTGCAGATACGAGGTGCCCATCGGCCGCGACTGCGCCGGGCGTCCTGGCTCGGGCATGAACCCGAGCCGCTCGTAGCCCGAGCCGGGCCGCTTCGGCAGCTTGTCTTCGAAAATCTGCGGCAGCACGCGCCAGATCCAGTAGGGGAGGCCCACCCCTTCCTCGGTGCCGACCGAGCCGTACTTGAAGTGCTCGTCGATGTCGGTAAACGACGACTGATCCTGCGGCTGCTGGGCGCCGGCGCCCGCCACCAGCAGCAGGGCGAGCGCAGCCAGAATGAGCGATGCGCGCGTCATCATTGAAAGGGCGGCGGCGTGAACACCGACATAATCTGGGCGATCATCTCGTCGTGCGAGCTGAATCGCTCGAGCTCGTAGCAGCCGAGAGGATTTTCGACGGCGTTCACCAGGCACTTATTGCAGTACGTGCAGGGACGCGCTGGACGACCTTCTCCGCGCGCGAACATCTGCACCAGGTCGTTGTTCGCAATCAGCGGCCGGGCCATCGTCACCACATCGCACAGCCCGTCGGCGAGCGCCTGCTCGATGATCGCCGCCGTCTGAAATCCGCCGGTGCACAGCACCGGGATGCTCACGGCCTGCTTGATGCGATGCGCATTCGGCAGGTTCATCCCTTCGATGAGCGTTTTGTCGCCGCGAGCCTTCTCCCAGCGGCGCTGGAAGATCTCCCCGGTCGTACGGAAGCGGAAGAACAGGTAATTGCGGAACGTCAGCAGCCCGCTCGATATCAGCGTGTCGTAGGTTTTCTTCAGCTCGTCAATCGGCAGATCGCCGGCCGGATTCTTGGGGTGGGGGAAATAGGAGCCTGACGAGACGTGTATCGCGTCGACGCCGGCCTCTTCGAGCCACTTGCATACCTGCACCGAATCCTCGAGCGTATTCCCCTTGGCCTCGTCATCGTCGAGCGCGTCGTTGTACTCGATGGCGCTGATCTTCATCTGGAGGTGGAAGTCCTTGCCGACCTCCTTGCGAATCTCACGGACGATGTCGAGCAGAAAGCGCGCGCGGTTCGGCAGCGAGCCGCCGTAGTCGTCCTTGCGGTCGTTGATGCCCGAGCTGAGGAACTGCGTGATGAGGTATCCGTTGGCGCCGTGCAGCTCGACGCCGTCGGCGCCGGCTTTCCGCGCGCGTCCGGCCGCGGCGCCGAACGCGCGAGCGACATCGGCGATCTGTTCCGGCGTCATCCGCTCGGATTCGAAGCCGTGCAGCGGGTCGGGCCGATCGGTCGAGCTGAGACCCTTCGCGTATTCGATGCCAGGCACGTCGCGCTGCCGGCCGCCGTGGCTCAGCTGGATGAGGTACTTGCAGTCGCTTTCGTTGTGGACCTGCTTGATGAGCTCTTTCCAGAATGGAATGCGCTCGTCGCGGTCGATCGTCGCGTAGTTCGGCATGATGCGGCCGCGCATCGCGACCGGCACGAACGACGAGATGATCGCGCCGACGCCGCCGCGCGCGAATTTCAGCTCCCAGTTGATGCGCGTCTGGGTGCCGGAGCCGTCGTAGTTGTCGAAGCGTCCGGAGACATTCGAGCGGAAGACGCGGTTCTTCGCCGTGAACGTGCGGAACGCGATTGGAGAGAAGAGATGTGGATACATGTCAGAACGTCTTCATGAATTCGATGAGCGCGCGCTTGTCGTCATCCGACAGCTCGGAGCCAAACACGTGGCCACGGTCGAGCACGAAATCGGGCGCCTGATTTCTGCGGATCAGCCCGCGGAAAAGAGCTTCGTCAGAGAGAACATTGAGCACAAGACGGTTTTGCGCGATCGCCGGCACTTCGCGCGGATCGACCCGTGCGATCAGGTCGACCGGCGTGCCGGCCGGCACTTTCAGCGGCCGGGTGCGGTCTGGAATGCGCAGCTCGCTGTCGATCGAGGTGACGATGATCGACTGCACGCCCAGCCGTCGCTCCGGCCAGAGCAGCTTCTCGGACGCGTCCTGGAAGGCGAGCAGCCGTCCGCTTTACCGAGGGATCCTTTATGTACATGCCCAGCGCGTTGTTGTGCAGATACGGCGCGGTCGCCCACATCGAGATGAGCGTCGGCGTGCGGTAGTAGCCGCGGCCGCCTCCCTTCAGCTCGAACTCGATCGGTTTGTCGGGGTCCCGAGGGTTGTACAGATTCGCAATGCGCCCGATCGCGGGCAGGTTCTTGTAGGTGACCGACGAGAACTGCGCCCACACGTTATCGGCGGTCGCGTTGGTCGCCGCGGCGCGCGCGATGTTCGTGCCGAGCTGCGACACGGGGTAGCGGCGATCGTCGGACAGGAAGTTTCGTTCGAGAAAGTCGTCGGCGAGCACGGATTCGCGATACCACGCAGTGGCGCGGGCCAGGTCGGACGCGATCTCGGCGGGCGGCTGCTTGCTCGAGTGGCACTGGGCGCACTTGTCGGCAAACGCGATCTTGCCGCGCTGAAGCATCGCGGCATCGGTCGTGATCGCCGCGGCGCCGCCGGGCGCATCCCGCAGGTGCAGCGGCTTCATGGTTTTCAGAAACGCTTCCGCATTGGCCATGCGCGCTTCGGTGGCGCGCCAGTCGGCGCAGTTCGCGCGGGCGTACGCCATGTCGAACGGCTTCTGGCGCGCGCGTCCATTCACCGGATCGTGCAGGGTGATCCAGTAGTCCGAGCACATGCCGATGTTGATGAACACGCGCAACGACGCGCCCGGGATGCCGATCGAGTCGGCGCCGTCCTTCAGGATGTGGGGCACGGGCACTTTCGAGCCGTCGGCCATCTCCTCGATCTGGGTGGGCCTGAACTCGAGGTTGAAGATCGAATTGATGGCGTTCGGGTTGTTGATGTGGTCGGTCGCAAAGCGCGACGTATCGGATGTGCCGGCCGGCTGGCGGTTGCCTACGTGCCAGCGAAAGTCAGTCGACGGCATGCGCAGGTTGAACAGGCGTCCTTCTTCCCAGAACTGGTTGCCGATCGTTCCCGCGAGGTTCGCCCACCGCGGCAGCTCCGGATTCTCCGGCGGGTTGAGCGGATTGAACCCGATGTGGCAGAAGCCGCAGGTCATGCCGATTAGATAGGGCGGCTCCGTCTTGCCGGGGTGCTTGAAATATTCCTCGGCGTTCCACGCCGCGGGATTGAAATTCGGGTTGTCGAAACGCCGCAGCCCGGTGATGCCGCTGGCCGCGCCCTCGACGCCCGGAACGGGCGGCTGGTCGCAGATGTCCATCCACAGCCCGTATTTGTCAGGTCCGGTCGCCGGGCGGCAGCCTGGCTGCGTGATGGCGCCGAGCGTGGCGAACCGTCTCCCGTGAAGCCGTGAATCGACATACGCCAGCAGGTTGACGTTGCCTTCGGTGAGCTGGGCCATCTTCACCCAGAATTTCTGATTGCCGCCCGTCCAGAAGTACCAGGTGTTGCGTCCTTCGCGCTGTTCGGGCGTCAGATTTCCATAGCCGTAGTCATCTTCGGTCCCGTAGGCGGGCGCCTGCGGCTGTGCCTGCGCGTCGCCGCGCGCCTGCATCGAGAGAATGCCGAGAAGCAAACCGAGTGTGGCTATCGTCGCTGCGCCGGCAGCCCTTCGCGTTGACATGATCAAGTCCTCGCCTGCTTTTGTGAATGGACGCGTACCGATCGAGTTGTTACTCGAGTAAAACGTGCGGCGCTTCGGTTCCGAACACTGGTCTAGTCGTGTTGTCGGGAGTGCCGCGAAGTAAGCAAGATAGTGCTCCTGCACGCGCAAGCGGTCAAGGATGAGTTATTGCGATGTACAGGATTAGTGCAAATGTGTGTGCAGCGCCGTTGACCCGCACAGAAGACCAGGACTTCGAACCGCGCGCTTTCCGTGGGCTTTTCGGAGGCGCTTTCCCTATGATATGGGCACCGGTTCGATACGCATGGAGGCTGAGATGAAGGGACGCTTCACGGGAGTGGTGGCGCTTGGTGTGTTGCTGGCTGCGACGTCGGCATTCTCGCAAACGAAGCCGCCCGTCGAGGGGCCGGCCGTTGGGGAGACGCCCGCGTGGTTTCTGCAGGGATCGTTTCCCGATCCCACGGGCCGAACGATCGTCGACCCTGACGGCAAGGTGACGGTCCCCCCGCGCGAGGGCGGAGCAGGACGCGGCAGAGGTGCAGGTGCGGCCGCGCGCGGAGCGGCGCCCCCAGCCGGCGCCGTCCCGGGTTGTGCGCGCTCGCCGGTATGCGGGCGTCGCGGTGGAACTCCCCGCCAATCGATGCAGCGCGTCCAGTGGAAGCAGACGATGGGGTACACGTTTACGTATCCAGTTGTACTGCCTCCAGGTTTTGGCGGCGTCCCGGCGGTCGCGCTCGATTCGAAAGGCAACCTCTGGGTGTTTCAGCGCGCCGACATGGGGAAGCCGCAGCTCTTCAAGTTCGATCCGAACTACAAGCTCATCCTGCAGGTCGGCCCCGATGTGATTGGCTATCAGAGCAAGGCGCACGGCATGGCCGTTGACGCCGAAGACAACGTCTGGATTACGGCAGCGGGCAACGCCACCGTCCAGAAGATCAGCCCCGAGGGCAAGCTGCTGCTGACCCTTGGCCAGAGCGGCCGCCGGGGAGATTGGGACGAGGCGAAGGGGCAGCGTCTGCTGTGGGAGCCGGTGATGGTGGCGTTCGCGCCCAACGGCGATGTGTACATCGCCGAGGGGCACGGCAACGAGAGCCCGAACGACACCGACTCGGAAGATCCGGCGAACAACATCGGAGCGTCGCGAATTATCCATGTCGACAAGAACGGCAAGTTCAAGAACCAGTGGTTCGGCAACGAAGTCGGACAGGGCAAGTTCAATTCAGCACACGGCTTCGCTATCGATCCCACTAATGGCGACGTCTGGATCGGCGACCGCGAGGATTACCGCATCGTCGTGTATTCAGCCGACGGGAAATTCCTGAAGACGATGCAGATGAGAAACCTGGTGTGCGCGCTGTATTTCGACTCGAAAGGGAATCCCTGGATGGGCAGCGGCCAGGACGGTCAGTTCCTGAAGCTGACGCGCGACGGGAAGGTCATCGGCGCGATCGGCAACGGCATGGGGATCGGGCACGGCCAGTTCATCGAAGCGAGCTACTGGGTGATGGACAAGCAGGACAACCTGTATGCGGGCGACACGAGCGTCGGTCGCGTGACCAAAATGGTGGCGCCGAAGAAATAGACCTGCGGGAATTGGAAGTTGGCGGTTTGGAAATTGAAGATTGTTGGCAGATTGAAATTGTAGACGGATGATTACGCGTCGACGCTGATGACCGCCGCGATCGCAGTCGTGGTGCCGAGCGCGATCGCCGACACGCGTGACGACGATAATCCGGCATCGTCATCGACGATCTGGCAACATTCCTTCAATCCGGCGATCTTTCAATCTACCAATTCAGCTCGGCCACCTCCCTTCGCATCGAATTTGCCTCGATTGATCGGCGCGTTGATGCCGCTGTTGCGGCATCGACACACGCGATCATCAGACTCGGCTCCTGAAAGTCCCCCGCATCTACTGAGTCATCTACTGGAGGAGCCTACATGATCGACGCGAATCACACAGACCGCCGCACGTTCCTGCGCCGCGGAGCCATGGGCGCGGGCGCGTTCTGGACGCTCTCGCTGGGAGCATTCATGTCCCGTGGCGTCCACGCCGCACCCATTGCGGGCCCGTACGGCCCCGTCAGTCCGAAGATCGACGAGACCACGGGGCTTGCGCTGCTGCAGCTCCCCGAAGGATTTCGCTACATGTCGTACAGCTGGACGGGCGATCGACTGCGCGATGGCACGCTGTGCCCGAACCTGCACGACGGCATGGCCGTCGTCCGCGAGCTGGGGAACTCAGGCAAGCTGATTCTGGTTCGGAACCATGAAGGGGACGTGTCGGACGAAGGGCCGTACATCAACGCGCCGGACATCACATACCTCAACGACGGCGGCGGCGGAACGACGAATTTGCGGTTCGATACGAAGAAAGGCCGATGGGAAGCGGCATGGGCGACGCTGGCGGGCACCGTCCGCAACTGCGCCGGTGGCGTCACGCCGTGGGGCACGTGGCTTACCGGTGAAGAGACAGGGGCGACGGGACACGGGTGGCAGTTCGAAGTTGGCAGCCAGCACGGCGATCCGGCACCGCTCTTCGACATGGGACGTTTTTCCCACGAAGCGTGCATGGTGGATCCAGGCACCGGCTACGTGTACGAGACCGAAGACGACGGCGACTCGAGTGGCTTCTACAAGTTCGTTCCGTTCCGTCGCGGCAACCTCAAAGAGGGCGGCGACCTCTACATGTTGAAGGTCAGGAACGTGGACCAGGCCGATTTGCGTACGGCATCGGTTGTGGGCACGACCTGGAATGTGGAGTGGGTGAAGATTAACGATCCCAGGGCGACCGCGAAATCAACGTTCCTCCAGGGCTATGAAGACGGTAAAGGCGCACGCTTCCGGCGGTTGGAAGGTGCATGGTGGGCCGATACGACCGGCTACTTCCTTGCGACGACAGGCGGAACCGTGACGCCGCCGGCGACGGGCGGCGAAGGTCAGGTGTTCGAGTACAACCCGCTCGCGCAGACACTCAAGCTTATTTATAACTCGCAAGGCCAGGCCGAGTGCGAAAACCCCGACAATTTGACGGTCACGCCCCGCGGCGGCCTGATGTTGTGCGAGGACAACTCGGGCGCGAGCACGAATGACGCGGAGCGTCTGCTGGGGCTCACGCTCGGCGGCGACATTTTTACGTTCGCGAAGAACAACATCGTGCTGGACCAAGGCCATCAACAGCAAGGTCGGTCCAGGAGATTACCGTCAGAACGAGTGGGCAGGCGCCTGCTACAGTCCCGACGGTCAGTGGCTGTTCGTGAACATTCAGACGCCGGGAGTGACGTTCGCCATCACGGGCCCCTGGGGATCTGGTCCGCTTTAGGTATCTCTCGATATCGCGCCGCCCGGCTGGTGTTCGCTGGCCGGGCGGCGCGTTGCGCTCGAGTACGCCGTTGCACTCGTAGTGCCGACCTCCCGTGGTTCGGCTTCGCTCACCGGTTCCGACAACAGTTCGTAGCGCCGACCCTTCAGGTCGATTGGTGTCGACATCGTCGGAAGTTAACAGCAGAGCGATGCAGCAATGAATCGCCGCGGCATCGACCGTCGGTCACGCCGATGCTGTTAGTGAACGTGTCGACTGACGATCGAAGTCCTGGTGCAAAAGTGAGAAAACCGGCTCCGACTGGGGATTGCATTCACGCCGTGAACTCGGCATGATCGGACGGTGAGTATCCTCGTGGTCGGCCTCATCAGCTTTGTGGGGGCGTTGATCGCCTATCGTGCCATCCGTCCGATGCAGCGTCGGCGCAAGGACTACGACGCCGGCGCCGTCAGCGAGTACTGGCTTCAGCAGCAGCGCGGCGATCCGAAAGATTACTAAACACACTCCACACGTCCGCGTTCCCGCCCGCGTCGCCGTATTTTCCGTTCGGCGCCGTGAGGAAAAATGGGCGGCTGTCAGCGACTGCGCAGGACGCGATCGATTTGCGGGAGGATGTCCTGGTACATCTTCAGCAGTGCCGTGTCCCAGATGACGGCGTCGCCGTAGTAGTAGTAGAGCCCCTCCATGTTCTCGCCTACGGGACGGATGTAGATCGCCTGGAGGATGCTTCGCGTCACATCTTCGTATCGGGTCTGCAGCCCGTAGATCCGCGATAGCTCGAACGCGAGGTTGGGATCGATGTCGGCGAGCGACTGGGATGCGAGCGCAAGGTCCCAGGCCGTGTGCTCCAGGGTAGCCGGCTGCAACCCGCGAACCCGCACCTGCTGGCGATCGCGCTGCGCGGCATCGGCGTCCATATACTGCTGAAGACTCGTGAGCACCGTCTTGTGATAGTCCTTCACGGCCTCGATGGATTTGCGGTTTCTCACGATCTCCACGCGGAATCGCTGGAGCGATCCTCGCGCAAGCTCGCGGGCGTGTGCGCGCTCGCGCCACTGTTCACCCATCAACGCGAGAAAGACGCCGATGCTGATGAAGGCGACTTCGACGAAGATCTTGAGCAGCCACCTCGAGCGATCCGAGCGCACGAAACTCTGAACGGTCATTTGGCCATTCGACGCCGTTGCCGGCGAAACATCCATCGAAATCCGAGCGCGAAGGCGAGCGCAGCGGGGAAGAGCAGCAGCACGGACAACGCCAAACGACACCGCGCCGATACTGCCGCTGCCTTCACCGGCGCTCATGGAGAACGTGGCCGTCGCGACGACGATGGCCACGATCGTGACGATGGCGGCGACGAGTCCTGTGAGTACGCTCACGAGCCAGATCATCTGCGCCTGCGGCGGGAGACATACTACCAAGCGTGTTAAGATTGTTGGCTGTAATTCGCCCTCCGCGTGTCCCCATCGTCCAGAGGCCCAGGACATGGCCCTTTCAAGGCTAAAACACGGGTTCGAATCCCGTTGGGGACGCCAATTTTTGTACGACGCCCGCGAGTAGCGGCCGGACAGTTCCCCTCCCGACGAACTCGTAATCTCCATTCAGTTTTGGTATGAACGTGAGCTTCCCGACGATAAGCCGCCGGAGGATCTGCTGCGTCTGCGGCACGTGCCCGCGCAGCAGCTTCCGGTAGTCGGCGATGTAGCTCCGGAGCTTCGCTCGGACCGCGTCGACGTCGAGCTTCGGCGAGCGCGGCGCCGAGTCGAGCACGGCGATTTGCTGACGTAGGTCCGCCCGCCGCGCCTCCGACTCGCGGATCGCGTCGAGCAGCGGATCGAGATCGCCGCCGCGCTTGATCGCGGTCGTGAGCCGCGTCCGACCTCCGCTTCCGCCGCGGCGAGCTTGGCCGCGAGCGCGTCGCGCTTCCGCGCCGTCCCGTCGCGGAGTATCTCCGCCTCGGCGAGCGCGAGCGCCCGAGCGACGACCTTCGGGTTCATCAGCGTCTTCTCGACCGCGTCGATGACCGCCTCGTCGGCGTCGGTCATCCGGAGCGGAAGCCTGTTCGCGCACGCAGTCGCGCCCTGCCGTCGCGACCGATAGCAGCGGTACGCGAAGGTCCGGCGCGCGCCGGACTTCGACGACACGACCTCCATCGAGCCGCCGCAGACGCCGCACCGCACGCAGCCCGACGAGCACGTACGGCGACCCCTCGCCTGCGGGTCGGCCGCGCAGCGGCCCGTTCGCGCCGCTGTAGCGAGCGCGCCCGCATCGACGCCATGCGCGCCGCGACGGCATCCGAGAGTTCGGGCGAGAAGATCCGCAGTTCCGGCGCCTGGACGCGGATCCATTCCGACGGCGCGCGCTTCGTCGGCTCGACCTTGCCCTCGATGTTGCGCTTCTTGGTCCGGCCGTAGATGATCTCGCCCCGATACAGAGGCCGGTTGACGAGTTCGCGCACCGACCCGGCGCTCCAGACGCTCGTCGGGTCCTGCCACGTTCGCGGCGCCGGCGCGCCCTCGGCATTCAGCGTGCTCGCGATCGTCGCGTACCCGACACCGCTCGCGTAGAGTTCGCACGCCCGAACGACGATCGCCGCCTCGGCGGGCGTTTACACGGCGTTCCTTGTGCGAGTTGACGGAGACGATGTCATAGCCGAAGACGCGCCCGCCTGTCACATGCCCAGCGGTGCCTTCCGCGAAGCACCTCGGCGGTCCATCGAGGCGATCTGGCGGCGGGACTCGGCGGCGATCTCCGACTTCATGAACCCGACGACGTTCGTCGCCAGCGTGCCGTACTCGAACCGTCGAGCCGTCGCCGTAGTAGTGAATCTGAACGCCCGCCTTCTTGATCGCCTTCAACTCCCGCGAACGCCTCGTCGCCGTCGCGTCGGGAGAAGCGCGACTGATCGCGCATCAGGAGCACTTGAAACGGCGGATCGCCGGCGGCGATGGCGTCGAGGCAGCGCTTCCGGCTCGCGAGCTTCGTCCTCTCGGCGCCGGAGATTGCGTCGTCGACGTAGACGTGCGCGTCGTCGACTGTCCAGCCGCGCGCCGCCGCGAAGGCCCGCGCGTTCTCGATTTGCGTCGCGACGCTCTTGTCCTCGGCATCGCGGACCTGCTGAGTGCTCTTGCGAGCGTAGATGGCGGCGTAATCATCGCGGGCTCGCTGTCCCTCATCGACCTAGTCTCCTTCCACCTGATTCATCACCCTCGCTCGCGGCGTCAGCCAGAGACGAGACTTGCACCTCGGACACATCGACCGCTCGGCCGGCGCGGCTTCCACGCGTGCCCACAGCGGCGGCAGTCGAGCCGCCGGATCCGCGTTGGGCGCGGCGTGTTCCAGTCCGGCGACTTGCACGCCGGGCAGCGCCGGACCTCCGTCGTTCGCGGGAGCCAGCGCTTGGAGCAACGGCGGCAGATGAGCGTCGGGAATCTTCACTCTACGACGCTCCGGGTTCCTCGACCATCCGGTTCTCCCTTCCGGGCTCGCGCCGACGACGCTCGGCCGGCATGCCTTTACCTATCTTACTGTGCGGGATGATAGGTAACAAGCTCGAAAGCGAGTCGAGAAGAGCCGGCCAGTCAGTTAGTTACGGCTCGGATGGTCAATTCCCGAGGGGGAACCCCCATCGCGGAGCCGGCTTCCGAAGCGCGGCGGTCTGCGCGGCAGCGATGCCCGTCTCTCATCATCGGCCCTTCGATCGTGGTTACGTTGACTTGGTCGGCGTCGGCAGGGTTAACGGACTCAACGGCGACGCACGTCTTCCCGGAATTGCTGGACTAGCGCGCGGGCCAGGATGCGGGCAGGTCGCGCTGTACGTCTGCCGGGAAGCGCGTCGTTGCCGCCGGGGATGAACAGCTGCGCCGTCGTTCGACAATCCAACCCCAAGACCCCTCATCCCCTCGAGCGCGCGAGCGCGAGCGGAATCGACTGTTAGTTCTCCGCAGGCTATCGCTCGGCGCGCAGGTTGACGCCCCTGCGTGCCCCACCTTGATCGGTCAGCCCCCCACCACCGTCATCACGACTGGCGTTTCCGTCGCACCCGCGTTCATTCCAACGCGGGAAAGCAGCGCCGGCACTGCTGGACCGTTGCCGCCCTGGTGCCGCCTTTCGGCGGGATGGGGGTGCCTGAACAGCAGTTACGCAACAAGGACGCGTCAGGAATATCGCTCTCCTGACGAACGCGCCACGTTTACGGGATCGGCGTTGTTCTGCCTTGACCGCCCGGGTCGTGGTCCTCCGGCACGCCGACGTCACAGTGCGACGCCGCAGAGCTTGGACCGCCTCTTTGTATGCCGCCGCAGTCTCAGCGGGCACCATCGCGTCAATTTTTTTATGCTTTCGACGTCGGCGATAGTTGGAACAATCGGGACGTTTAAAGGGGAGTTACCGTAGGTTGAGAAACAAGCCCTGGCAGGAGGGTATTTTCCTATGTGCCGCCGCTCCGTCGGCTACACGAGGGCAGGCCGGCGGTGGCCGCCGGCACGTTCATCGAGGATTGGGCCGGCGCGGTACGCGGGCCGAGAGCGATTGCTGCGCGCAGACGGACTGCGCTTGCGTAGGTCGTTGCCGGTGCGAGTAGACTGTGTGGCTCGCGCTACCGCCGCCGCAAACGCCGGGTCGCGCTTCATCCGTGCTGTGATCTCCTTCATTGCGTCCGCCGTCACCTCGAACATGTGCATCGGCGGCGCGAGCTGCGCGTGGCGGAAGACGACTCGAAGGACCTTGGCGAAGAGACCGGTATTGGATTTCGCCGGCGCAAGCCCGGCCAACAACATCTCTTCGGCCACGTCGCGCGCGATGCGTCTCCGGACGTTGTCCATCGGGCGGCCGACCCGTTTCGTCTTTATCTTCGCAAGTCGGTGCGCCTGCACGTGAAACCGCACCAAGAACCCGCACTCGCTATTATGGGGGTCGTCGCCGTCCTCCTCCATCTGCCGTGCTACGTCCGGATTGACGGACGCCTTCGCGGGCAGCACCCAGCCGGCGAAGATGTCGCGGGAAGTAACGTCGAAGTCGCCCTCGACCGTTTGGAACTCCAGCCAGTCCACGCGTCGAGCGCCTCGGCCAGCTCCGCTGCGGCCCGCCGGATGGCCTTTGCCTGTGGCGTCTGCCACCATTCCCGTTCGTGCACCAGAAGGTCGCCCTCATGACGATGTCGCCTAACCTGTTCGCCAGGTCCAGTGGTCGTCGCCGAGGAGCTGTTTCACTTCAGCTATCGCTGCTTCGCGCAGGCGGGAATGTCGGTATCGAAGAATTTGAGTCCATTCTGTTCCTTCAGCCGGCGACGTCGGCCACCAGGAGAATGGCGCGCTACGCCGGGGATTTCGGTCGGTCAGAATAGCCGACGAGACAGGCGAAACTGCAAGCGAAGGCGGCGCGAGCGGCAGATACTTCACTGCGCGACGTTGCACCTGCGTGCAATCGCGGGCGTCGCCTACGAGCAATTCGTTCGTCTTCGTGCGGAATCGTCGCGCTCGTCTTGCCCGACACCGGTTGTTTTCGGTACGAATAGAGTGCTCATGCGCCGCTCGGTGACTCCCGGCGAGGTTCGGGCGTGGTGTGCGGGACGATGGGGAGCGACGCCTTCGCACCACGGAGTGCTGGGCTACGCTCAGCGCAGAGACAGCATACGACTGCCTGATGACACACGCCCCGTTGACAATGCGTGCAGGCGCGAGCGGAGAGCTGACCTGGCGCGTCGGCGGCCGGATACTTCCAGTGAAGTGGGAGCTTCGCGCCAATCGCGTCTGGCGCTTCGGGCGCGCGTTCTTGCGCTGTCCGGTCTGCGCCCGATTGGCGACGCGGATCTATCTGCCGACGGCCGATGCGCGATTGGCCGGATGTCGGTCGTGTTGGGGTCTGACCTACGAGGCAGGCAGGAAAACTACCGCGACGAGTCGGCCTGCTCAGACACCTTGGGCTGACTGCTCGGGGTTTCGCACAGCGTGAGACCTGGCTCCGACGAGAGTGCTCGCGCCAAGCGGCGCGCGCCGGGCCGAGCGCCGTCGCGAGTTGCTGCGTCGGTTTACCGCTCCCGCTTGATGCCCCCCGGGGGTATCGACCCCCCACCCCCCGGCGTTCAACCTGAACATACCCCCTGGCGGGTGGGGCCTGACTGAGGCTCCACATCAGGAGGACAGCGCGAGCGATTGAAGCGAGCTTACCGACTCGCCGATATTCCTTACTGTACGCGGCGTTCCGCAGATTCCCGACAAACCTCTGGCTCGGCCAAACTGTCTACATCGGTGATCGACCGCCGACAGGGCGTCGCGTCGCCGCAGTCCACGTCGCCGACGAATAGCGTACGTGTCGAAACTCATGTCCCCTTGGGCACCTGTCTGATCGAAGGTCCAACCAAGCCGCTTTTCTGGTGGGTTCGCGAGAAACAGAGGCAGGTGCGGCGACTACCGCAGCGATCACCACTGTGCGTGGCTCTGATCCGAGGGCTATGTATGATGTCACTTCGCGGGCAAGAATTTGGCGGGCCGACAGTGTCGTCCGCATCCTGCAGGTCGGCGACCGCAGGCGTGGTGACGCAGTCATTTCCGGCTGCCCAGGACACACGAGCACGAACGCAGGAGAGCCAGATGTCAGGCGTTTGCCGGCAATTCCAATGTGTCACGGTGGCGGGCTTGCTGGTGCTTTCTGTGGCGTCGAGCGAAGCTCAGCCGGCGATTCAACACGTGCTGCTCCTGCAATCGTTCGACCGCGGGAACATGGCGGACGACTACTTGACCGGCAACTTCCGCGTCGACTTGGGCCGGCGGATGGGGCACCACGTGAATGTCGTTCAAATTGTGGTGGGACCGACGGGGTTTGTCGGCGCGCCCGAACAAGCGACTGTCGACTACATCCGATCGGCCTTTGCCGATCGGCCCAAGCCGGACCTCATCGTGACACTCGCTGGTCCCGCAGCGGCGTTCGCGCGCAAATATCGAGCGCAGCTCTTTCCCGAAGTACCGCTCCTGTTCGCATCTGTGAATCAGCAGTATCTGAGTGACGCACCGCTTGGAGAAAACGAGACGGCGGTCGCCGTCGTGAGCGATTTCCCAGGAGTCATCGATCAGATTCTGCAGTTGCTGCCTCAAACGAAGCAGGTATTCGTCGTGCTGGGGTCCGGGCAAAGCGGCACGTTCTGGGGTCGAGAACTCCAGATGAAGTTCACGCGATTTCAGGATCGCCTGACATTCCTCTGGTCCGGCGGTTTGTCCCTTACGGAAATTCTGCGCCAGTGTGCGAGTCTTCCACGCGATTCGGCGATCTTGTATCTCAGCCTCGGCACGGACGGGCGGGGCGGTGCCTATGCGGACGCGCGCGTCCTCGCCGACCTTCACGCGGCGGCGAATGCGCCAATCTTCGGGTTGCATAGTGTCATGCTCGGCACTGGCATCGTCGGTGGGAAGCTGGTGGACATTTACGAAGTGACTCGCAACACCGCCGATTCCGCGATTCGTATCTTGGCCGGTGCAACTCCCAGCAGCGTCACAATACCGCCTCAAGTGCCGGGGGATCCTGTGTTCGACTGGCGCGAACTCCAACGATGGGACATCCCCGAGAGCCGGTTGCCGGCGGGCAGCGTCGTCCGCTATCGAGATCCAACCCTGTGGCGTGAATACCGGTTCACGGTTCTCAGCGCAGTCGGCGCGCTGGCCATCCAATCGCTCCTGATTATCGGCCTGCTGTCCCACCGCCGCGCTCGTCGAAGAGCCGAGGTCGAGAGCCGGAGGAGCGAAGCGGAGTCTCGCGAAAGCGAGGAGCGACTGCTTTTGGCCGCCCAGGCCGCGCACCTCGGTATCTGGGTTCGGGACTTCTCCCGGAACGACATTTGGGCGACCGACAGTTGGCGCGCCTTGTTTGGGTTCGCGAAGTCGGAGCCGTTGGACCTGAATCAGTTTTTGGATTGTCTGCATCCCGACGACCGCGAAATGGTCCATCGCACCCTGGCCACAGCC
>CAWDIK010000015.1:0-18357 GCA_963802345.1 Vicinamibacterales bacterium | reverse complement strand
CTCCTATTTCAGCCGCTTGATTCTGAGATTGCGAAACTCGATGAATGCGCCGGCAGGATCCTCTGGATGCGCCGACTGGAGGCCAATCGCGCCCGTGGCTCGTCGCGAATCGTGCACGTCGACGACCTTGGCGCCGTTGTAGAGCACGACGATGTGATCGCCGGTGAGGGTCGCTTCGAACGTGTTCCACTGATTGGGAACGATCTTGGTTCCTTCGGGCGCATGCGCCACGTTGACGATGCCGCCGGTCAGGTATTCGCCGCCGGTACGATCGGTGAGCACTTTGTCGCGAATCTGCAGCTCGTATCCCGCGGGCTGCGGACGCCCTTGCCTCAACATCAACGCGGAGTTCACCGCCGGATGCGCGCGGAATTCAGCTCGTATCACGAAGTTGCCGAAATCCTCTTTCGTCAGGATAGTGGCGCCCGGTGCGGCCTGCTCGTTGCGGATGACGCCGTTGACCACGCGCCAGACCTTCACCTGGTCCGCAGGAACGATAAATTTGTCGAGGCTCTTGCCGTCGAAGAGCAGCTCGAAGCCGTCCTTCTGCTCGGCGGCCGTCAGGGCATTCGGCGCGCCGCCCTGCTGTGCGGCGGCGGTGGCGATCGAAAGAACGAGACACACAAAACCAGTAAGCATTATTCGCATGGGCACATGATACGCCCAAGCCAATCCAGCGCGGCACTGCGGCGTTGGAAGCCCGGTCGTGGCATAATCCCGACCCTTATGCGCAGACTTCTCGTGGCGGTTGCCGCCGTGCTCTCCCTGCAGGCGTTCGAGATGACTCCGGCCGCCCAGCAGCCAGGCCGGCGGATCGCGCTGTTCGACGGCGTCTCCTTAAAAGGATGGACCGGCAATCCAGTCTTCTGGTCGGTGAAGGACGGCGCGATTCACGGCGCAAGAAACGCTGAGACGCAGGAGCCTTCTTGACAAAGATCCACGGCTCTGCGATCTTCGCGGCGTGACATAGCAAAAGACATGCAGCGGATAGATTCGCGCCGACAGGCTCTGTCGGCCTCGATTTCGGCACGACCAACAGCGCCATCGCGATGCTGGTCGAGTCGCAGGCCGTGCTCGCGCAATTCCCGTCAGCGAGCGGAGCCACCCGCACGTTTCCATCAGTTCTCTATTTCGAACGGCGGAAAGAAGGCTCGCTCACCCGCCTGATGTCGGCCGCTGGTCCGAATGCGCTTCAGAATTACCTGGAGGCTGAAGACAAAGGCCGCCTTATTCAATCGCTGAAGGCCTACCTGGCCGACCGCCGGTTCGACGGCACGGGCGTGTTCTCGCAGCACTACAGCCTCGAGGACATGATTGCGCTCATCGCGCGTCACTTGCTGACCGACGCAAGGGGTCTGACCCCCGCGACATCGCGGGGGTCAGACCCCATCCCGTCGCGCGTCGTCGTCGGCCGCCCCGTCAATTTTTCAGACGCGCAGAACCGCGAAGACAATGAGTTCGCGCTCGAACGACTGCGCAGCGCGATCGCGCAGTGCGGGTTCACCGACATCGTGTTCGAGTACGAGCCCGTCGCCGCCGCCTACAGCTACGAGCAGACACTCGATCGCGACGAGCTCATCCTGATTGGCGATTTCGGCGGCGGCACGAGCGACTTCTCCATTCTGCGCGTCGGGCCGACGCAGCGGCGGCGAGGGCGCGCGCGCGACGAGATCATCGGCGCCGACGGCGTCGCGGTCGCGGGGGATGCGTTCGACAGACAGATCATCCGCAAGCTCGTCGCGCCGCGGCTGGGGCTTGGGTCGGAGTATTTCTCGCCGCCCGACAAATTCCTGCCTATCCCGAGCTGGCCCTACGAACGGCTGGAGCGCTGGCATCATCTCTCCTTTCTCAACACCGCCAAAAACCTGGAGATGCTCGAGCTCCTCCGCCGCACCGCGCTGATACCGGAGCGCCTCGAGGCGTTCGTACACCTTATCAAGAACGAAATGGGATTTCGGCTGCACGAGGCCGTCAGGCGAGTCAAGTTCGACCTTTCGGTGAACGCCGAGACGGTGTTCGAGTTTCGTTGCGAGCCTGTGGCGATCAGCAAGAAGGTCACCCGTGGCGAGTTCGAGAAGTGGATAGAACCTGAGGTGGCGCTGATGGCGGGCTGCGTCGATGGACTCCTCAACCGGACGGGCGTCTCGGCGCACGACATCGATCACGTCTTTCTGACCGGCGGATCGTCGTTCGTGCCTGCCGTCCGCAAGATTTTCATCGACCGCTTCGGATTGGAGAAAATCACCGGCGGCGAAGAACTGACATCGGTCGCCACGGGTCTGTCTCTCTGTGCAGCCGAGCGATGGCCGTCGTGATCGCGATCGCAACGGTAGTGATATGCTGCCGTTAGACGCTCGTTCGGGATATGCCGCAGATTTTTCATCGCAGCGCGAACACGATTGCCAGGGTCAGCATCTTCGGTGCACTCTTCTTTATCGCCGGGCTTCTTTACCTCGCGTACCAAATCGATCGATCGCCGTGGGTCACGCAGGTCAACGTGGCGCGCGAGCAGCCCATCCAGTTCAGCCACGAGCGCCACGTCGCCGGCAACGGCATCGACTGCCGCTACTGCCACACGACGGTAGAGACGTCGGGGTTCGCGGGCATTCCGCCGACGAAGACGTGCATGAACTGCCACTCGCAGATTTTTTCCGACGCGGCGTTCCTCGAGCCTGTCCGCGAGAGCTTTCGGACGGATCGGTCGATGCAGTGGACGCGCGTTCACGATCTGCCCGATTTCGCCTATTTCGATCACAGCATCCACGTCGCGAAAGGCGTGGGCTGCTCCACGTGCCACGGACCCGTCGACAAGATGCCGCTCATGCGCAAGCAGAACTCGCTGCAGATGGAGTGGTGCCTCGACTGTCACAGACACCCGGAGCGCTACGTACGGCCGCGTGAAGAAGTGTTCAACATGAGCTACGAGGCGCCGGCAAACCAGCTCGAGCTCGGCCGCAAGCTGGTCGCCGAAGGCGGCATCCGAAAAATGACGGACTGCAACACGTGTCACAGATGAAGCCCTTCGATCGCTCAGGGCAGGCCCGCCAGCGCGCAGGAGTTCTGGCGGACGCTCGAGGAAAAACAGGGCGCCAACCTCGACGAGCTCGTCGGCGACGAGTTCGCGTCGCGGCTGCCCGACGCCTTCGATGCCGTCGAGCGGCGATCGTTCCTCAAACTGATGGGCGCATCGCTCGCGCTCGCGGGAATGGCCGGCTGCACGCGCCAGCCGCCGGAACAGATCGTCCCGTACGTGCGGCAGCCCGAAAACGTCGTCCCCGGGCGGCCGCTGTATTACGCGACCGCCATGACGCTGGGCGGCCGCGCCACGGGTCTGCTGGTGGAGAGCCACGAAGGGCGGCCTACCAAGATTGAAGGGAACCCCTCACACCCTGCCAGCCTGGGCGCGACGGATGTGTTCGCGCAGGCTGCGCTGCTCGATCTCTACGATCCCGACCGGATGCGAACGCTGACGAACATGGGAGAAATCTTCCCGTGGTCGGCGTTCATCGGCGCGATGCGCACCGCCTCGACGCTTCAGCTCGCCAGCAAAGGCGCCGGCCTTCGCATCCTGACCGAGACGGTCTCGTCCCCGACGCTTGCCGCGCAGATCGAAGAAATTCTCGCGCGCTTTCCAGCGGCGATGTGGCACCAATGGGATCCCGGCAGCGAGATGAACGAAGCCGCGGGCCTGCGCATGGCCGCCGGCCATGACGTCTCGGCGCAATACAACGTCGAGCGCGCCGCCGTGATCGTCTCGCTCGATGCCGATTTCCTCAGTTGCGGCCCCGGCCACCTCCGATACGCGCGCCAGTTCGCTTTGCGCCGCCGCCCCGAGGGCGGCGGATGCCGTCTCTACGCCGCCGAGTCCATGCCGTCGACGACGGGCGCGAAAGCCGATCATCGCCTTCCATTGAAGCCAAGCCAGGTCGAGCTGCTCGCGCGCGCACTGGCCGCCGACGTCGGCGTCGCCGGCGTCAATCGCGGCGGACCACTCCCGGCCGGCGCGCAGGCGTGGCTCGCTGCCGTTCGCGACGATCTGAACGCGCATCGCGGGTCCGGCATCGTCGTCGCGGGTGAGGGACAGCCTCCGGTCGTGCACGCGCTTGCGCATGCGATGAACGCAGCGCTTGCCAATACAGGCCAGACGGTTCTGTACACCGATTCCGTCGAACCGCACCCTGTCGATCAAGTTCAGTCGATTCGCGAACTGGCCGCCGCGATGGCAGGCGGACAGGTCGACACGCTCATCGTCATCGGCGGCAACCCGGTATACACCGCGCCGGCGGATCTGCGGTTCGAAGAGCAGATGAACAAGGTGCGGGTACGCGTGCACCTCAGCTCGCATGCGAACGAGACGTCGGCGGTGTCGCACTGGCAGATTCCCGAGGCGCATTTCCTCGAGGCGTGGAGCGACGCCCGCGCATTCGACGGCACCGTGTCGATCGTGCAGCCGCTCATCGCGCCGCTGTATGGAGGACGGTCTGCGCATGAAGTGCTCGCCACCTTGAGCGATCGGCCGGAACGGACCGGATACCAGATAGTCCGTGAATTCTGGATGAAACGGATGGGTGCGACGGGTGCAATAGGTGCAACGGGTGCGACGGGTGCAATGGGTGCACGTCGCGTGCGACGCCGCGACGCGTCCGCCGCACCCGCAGCTGCACGGTTGCACCTATCGCACCCATTGCACCGGACGGTTTCGAGTCGTTCTGGCGGCGAACGGTCCACGACGGAGTGATGGCGAACACCGCGCTGCCCACCCGCGCAATAACGCCGGCGGGCGCCGTTGCCGCATTCAGCGCGGCTCCGGCTGCAGCGAGCGGCACCGAGATCGCTTTCAAGACCGATCCCACGATCCTCGACGGCCGCTTCAACAACAACGGCTGGCTGCAGGAACTGCCGAAACCGCTGACGCATCTCACCTGGGACAACGCAGTGCTCGTCAGCCCCGCGATGATGGAGCGGGTGGGCGGGAGAGCCCGCCCGGATTTCACGGGCGGTGAGCGCGGACAGATACACGGTTCC
The DNA here is from genome assembly GCA_963802345.1 of Vicinamibacterales bacterium. Classification (GTDB taxonomy): domain Bacteria; phylum Acidobacteriota; class Vicinamibacteria; order Vicinamibacterales; family JAMQPK01; genus JAMQPK01. The sequence continues at coordinate 13,332 of CAWDIK010000015.1, read as the reverse complement.
GTTGTCGAGATTCGCTATCGCGGACGAACGGTGCGCGGCGCGATGTTCCCGGTCGCCGGCCATCCAGATGACGTCGCGACCCTGCATCTGGGTTACGGCCGCACGCGTACCGGGCAGGTTGGCGCAGGCCGCGGGTTCAATGCCGGTGCGTTGAGGACGTCGGATGCGCTCGGGTTCGGCACGGGCGCGCAGATTGTCCTCACCGGCGAAACGTTCCCGCTCGCGTGCGTGCAGTACCACCATTTGATGGAAGGGCGCGATCTCGTGCGCGCGGTTCCTCGCGCCGAGCTCGCGTCGTTGAAGAAAGACCAGCACGAGCTGCCGTCCCTGTGGCCGTCGCTCACTGACGAGCAGGAGAAAGCCGGCGGGTACAAGTGGGGCATGTCGATCGACCTCAACGCCTGCAACGGCTGCAGCGCGTGCGTGGTCGCGTGCCAGGCCGAAAACAACATCCCCGTCATCGGCAAAGAGGAAGTGATGCGCGGCCGCGAGATGCACTGGCTGCGCGTCGACACCTACCACCAGGGAGAAGTCGAGAATCCGGATACCTACTTTCAGCCGGTTCCGTGCATGCACTGCGAGGCCGCCCCGTGCGAGCCGGTGTGCCCCGTCGGCGCGACGGTGCATAGCAGCGAAGGGCTGAACGACATGGTCTACAACCGCTGCGTCGGCACGCGTTATTGCTCGAACAACTGCCCGTACAAAGTGCGCCGGTTCAACTTCCTTCAATACCAGGACTGGGAGACGCCGAGCCTCGCCATCGGGCGCAACCCCGATGTGACCGTTCGGAGCCGCGGCGTCATGGAGAAGTGCACGTATTGCGTGCAGCGGATCAGCGCGGCGCGCATCGAATCGGAAAAGGGAGACCGCCGGATTCAGGATGGCGAAGTGAAGACCGCGTGTCAGTCGGTCTGCCCGGCCGAAGCGATTGTGTTCGGCGATCTGAACGATCCGAATAGCCGCGTCTCGAAGCTCAAGGCCGAGCAGCGCGAGTACACCCTGCTGCACGAGCTGAACACGAAACCGAGAACCACCTATCTCGCGGCTATCACCGAGCGCAATCCCGAGCTCGAATGACGCCTCCTCCGGATTCCCGAACGCCGCAGGACGCGCACGCGCCGGTTGCTGCCGGTGGCCGCGTACCGCCGCCGGTCATTGCGCCGGGACATACCTTCGCGTCGGTCACCGACAAGATCAGCGCGATCGTCCTCACGCGCAGGACGTCGCTCGGCTGGTGGTTCGGCTTCGGCATCGCGTTCATCCTCGTGAACGTCATGATGATCTCGATCGTGTACCTGCTCTTCGTCGGCACGGGCGTGTGGGGCATCAACATCCCGGTCGGCTGGGGGTTCGCCATCATCAATTTCGTGTGGTGGATCGGCATCGGCCACGCCGGCACGCTGATCTCGGCCATCCTGCTGCTCTTCAAGCAGACGTGGCGCACGTCGATCAACCGCTTCGCCGAGGCGATGACGCTGTTCGCCGTCGCCATGCGCCGCGATCTTCCCGATTCTTCACACCGGCCGTCCCTGGCTCGCGGTCTATTGGCTGTTCCCGTACCCGAACACGATGGACGTGTGGCCGCAGTTCCGCAGCCCGCTCATCTGGGACGTCTTCGCGGTGTCCACCTACGCGACGGTGTCGCTGCTGTTCTGGTTCGTGGGACTCATCCCCGACCTCGCGACGCTCCGCGATCGATCGGAGTCGAAAGTGGGCCGCGTCATCTACGGCGCGCTCGCCATGGGATGGCGCGGATCGGCGCATCACTGGCACCGGTATGAAACGGCGTATCTCCTGCTCGCGGGCCTCGCGACGCCGCTGGTCGTGTCGGTGCATACCATCGTGAGCTTCGACTTCGCCGTGTCGGTCATCCCGGGATGGCACGCGACGATCTTCCCGCCGTACTTCGTCGCGGGCGCGATCTACTCCGGGTTCGCGATGGTGCTGACGCTCGCGATTCCGATCCGCAAGATCTACGGGCTGCAGGACTTCATCACCGAACGCCATCTGAACAACATGGCGAAGATCCTGCTCGTGACCGGGCTCATCGTCGCCTACGGCTACATGATCGAAGCGTTCATGGCGTGGTACAGCGCGAACACGTATGAGACCTACATGATGCGAAACCGCATGAGCGGACCGTACGGGCCGTTCTACTGGGCGCTCATCGTCTGCAACGGCCTTACGCCGCAGCTGCTCTGGATTAAGAAGATCCGCACGAACACGCTGCTGCTCTTCATCATCTCGCTGATCGTGAACGTCGGCATGTGGCTCGAGCGCTTCGTCATCGTCGTGACGTCGCTGCACCGCGACTTCCTGCCCTCGTCCTGGGGGCGCTATTCACCAACGGTGTGGGACTGGGGCCTGTACATCGGGACGATTGGCTTGTTTCTGTCGCTGCTGTTCCTCTTCCTGCGCTTCCTGCCGATGATCTCGATCTTCGAGATGCGCACGCTGGTGCCTGATGCGGCTGCCGATCGTGGAGCGCCGGCCATAGCCTGGTGGCGCCGGTCAGGCCGGCCTCGGAGACACGCGATGAAGCCCTCCGGCCGTCCAACCATCTACGGCCTGATGGCCGAGTTCGAGACGTCGCACGCGCTCGTCGAGGCGGCGCGCCGCGCGCACGACGAAGGCTATCGCAAGATGGACGCGTATTCGCCGGTGCCGATTGAAGAGCTCCACGACGCGCTGCACATGCACGACAACCGGCTGCCGAAACTGGTGCTTGCCGGCGGCATTATCGGCGGACTGGGCGGCTACAGCCTGCAGTACTACGTCTCGGCGATCGCGTATCCGCTGAATGTCGGCGGCCGTCCGCTGCACAGCTGGCCGATGTTCATCCCCGTGACGTTCGAAACGACGATCCTCGTGGCTGCGCTCACCACCGTGCTCGGGATGCTGGCGCTGAACGGGCTGCCGCAGCCGTTCCATCCCGTGTTCAATGCGCCGCGCTTCGCGCTCGCCAGCCGCAACCGGTTCTTCCTGTGCATCGAGTCCCGGGATCCGAAATTCAACATCGAGACACTACGAAGCAGTTTCTGGAGTCGCTCGGAGCGCTCGCGAGGTCACTGTTGTTGAAGACTAACCAGGATTAGGGATTACGGGATTGGGGATTAGGCCAATCAGGCGCGCTTGCTCCTGCTGGCCTGCGCCACCGCCTGCCGTCAGGACATGCACGACCAGCCGAAGTACACGGCCTACAAGCCGTCCGACTTCTTCGCGGACCGGCGATCGGCGCGTCCGCTGGTCGAAGGCACGGTCGCGCAGGGACATCTCAACGAGGACGAGCTGCTGTACACCGGCCGCGTGGGCGGCCAGCCCGCCACGCAGTTTCCGTTCGCGATAGACGCCGCGGTGATGCGGCGGGGTCGCGAGCGCTACGACATTTTCTGCTCGCCATGCCACGGTCTGACCGGCGAAGGCGATGGCATGGTCGTGCAGCGCGGCTACCGGCGTCCGCCGTCATTTCATATCGACCGGCTTCGGCAGGCGCCGCCCGGACATCTGTACGACGTGATGACGAACGGATTCGGCGCGATGCCCGATTACGCCGCACAGATTCCCGTGCGCGATCGATGGGCCATCGCCGCCTATATGCGCGCGCTGCAATTGAGCCAGAACGCCACGGTCGCAGAAATACCGCCCGACGCGCGGGGGCAATTGAAATGAACGTCAAACTGAAAGAGATCGGCGCGGAGCTGATTCCGGAGCTCCAGAACCTGCAATCGAAGCTGCTCATCGCGGGCGGCGGTGGTCTGGTCGTGTGTGCCATCGGCCTGGTGATGAACCCGGCGCAGTTCGTCCGCTCGTTCCTGCCCGCGTACATGTGGATGCTGTCGGTGACGCTCGGCTCGCTCGGCCTTGCCATGGTGCACCAGGTATCCGGCGGCGCGTGGGGCGTGGTCATTCGACGCATTCTCGGCGCCGCGACGCGGACGCTGCCGCTACTGACGGTGCTGTTCATTCCGATTGCGCTCGGCCTGCATGCGCTCTACCCGTGGGCCGACGCCGCACACGTCGCCGGCGATCCGGTTCTGCAGTGGAAGCAGCCGTACCTGAACGTCCCGTTCTTCCTTGCGCGGGCGGCCGTGTACTTTGCGGTTTGGAACGCGGTTGCGTACCTGCTCAATAAATGGTCGCGCGAACAGGACGACACCGGCGACCCGACGATTCCCCGCAAGATGCAGGTGCTCAGCGCGGGCGGCTTGCTCGCGTATGGCCTGACGATTACGTTTGCAGCCTTCGACTGGCTGATGTCGCTCGAACCGCATTGGTTCTCGACGATCTATGGCGTTCTCGTCATGGGCGGGCAAGCGCTGTCGGCGATCGCCTTCTCGATCGTCGTGCTCGCGTGGCTGGTGCGGCGGCCGCCCTTCAACGAGCTGATCACCGCCAACCATTTTCACGATCTCGGAAACCTGATGATGGGGTTCACGATGCTGTGGACCTATTTCGGTTTCTCGCAGTACCTGATCATCTGGGCCGCGAACATCCCCGAGGAAACCGAGTGGTACCTTCACCGGGTCGGCCACGGCTGGCAATACATCGCGCTGGCTCTCGTCGTTTTTCATTTCGCCGTGCCGTTCCTGGTCCTGCTCCACCGCGCCATCAAGCGAAACGCAGCCATGGTGTCGAAGGTGGCGGCGCTCATCCTGGTGATGCGTTTCATCGACATGTACTGGCTGAGCGCACCGGCCTTCTCGCATGGAGGCGAGCCGCACTTCCACTGGCTTGACGTCGCGCTCCCGATCTCGCTTGCCGCGGTGTGGCTCGGATATTTCGTGTACCAGCTGCGAGGCCGCGCGCTGCTGCCCCTGTATGACCCGGAATTCCGTGAGGCGCTGAAGCATGTACGAATCGCCTGACCCGGATAACGTCGAAGTCGTCCACGAAGAGAGCGACGTCAACGTCGGCGCCATCATTCGGTATGGCGTTGGGCTGCTCGTCGTCGCGGCCGTCGTCCACCTGTTCCTGTGGTGGCTGTTTGGCGTCTACGAACGCCAGAACCAGCGCGCGCAGACGCAGGCGTACCCGATGGCCGCCGGCCAGCAGAACCGCCTGCCGCCGTCTCCACGATTTCAGGAGAACCCGCAACAGGAGCTGCAGGAGCTGCGGGCCAAGCAAAAGGCGCTGCTCGAGGGCTACGGCTGGGTGAACAAGGAAGCGGGCATCGCGCGCATTCCGATCGAGGACGCGATGAAGATCGTCGTCGAGCGGGGGCTGCCGGCACGAGAGGCGGCGAAATGATCCAGATATTGCGCCGACCTTAAGGTCGTGCCTCGTAGTGTCTCGCCTTCAGGTCGGCACTGCGCCTTCGTAGGCCAGCCAGTCGCCGCTGCCCAACCGCGTCCGGATGCGGGCGCGCCGGCGGCGGAGCTGCCGCCGATGCTCAGAGAAGTGGGCTTCGATCAGAACCTCAACCAGCCGCTGCCGCTCGACGTCGAGCTCACAGACGAGCAAGGAGGCGCCGTCAAGATCGGCGACTACTTCGGCAAGCGGCCGGTCGTGCTCTCGTTCGTCTACTACGGCTGTCCGATGCTGTGTCTTCAGAGCCTCAGCAGTCTGGCGGCCACGCTCGGCGTGCTGTCGGAGAACCCGGGCGAAGACTTCGAAGTCGTCAGCGTCAGCATCGATCCTCGCGAGACGCCGTCGCTGGCGCTCGAAAAGAAAGCGCACTACGTGCAGCGATCGGGCAAGCCGTCGATCGCGCAGGGTTGGCACTATCTGACCGGCACTGAGGCAAACATCAAGCGGCTGACGAGCGCCGCCGGGTTCCGCTACGTGTGGGACGAGTCGTCGCAGCAATACGTGCATCCGGCCGGCATCGTCGTGGCGACGCCGCACGGGAAGGTCTCGCGCTATCTGTTCGGCATCGACTACGGCCCGCGCGATCTGCGTCTCGCGCTGCTCGACGCGCAGGGAGAAAAGATCGGCTCTCCGCTCGAGCGGGTGCTGCTCTACTGCTATCACTACGACCTGGCGACGGGCCGCTACAGCCTCGCGATCATGCGCGTCGTGCGGCTGGCCGGCGCCGCCACGGTCTTTTCACTCGGCACGCTGATCTTCGTCTGGACGAGACGCGAGCGAAGGCAGGTCGGGTAAGGCACATGTTCGGTATCCCGCTGTTTCCCGAGCGCGCGTCCACCATCGCCAACGAGGTCGACGCCCTCTACTTCTTCCTCGTCGGCCTGTCGGTCGTCATGTCGGTTCTCATCGCGACGCTCGTCGTCAGCTTCGCGATCAAGTTCCGCCGCCGCCATCGCGACGAAGTCGGCGCGCAGGTGCACGGCGGGCTGGCTCTCGAGCTTGCCTGGACCGTCGTGCCGTTTCTCATCACGCTCGTCATCTTTTTCTGGGGCGCGAAGATCTACTTCGTGATGGCCAGCCCACCGCCGGAAACGCTGAACATCTACGTCGTCGGCAAGCAATGGATGTGGAAAGCGCAACACCTCACGGGGCAGCGCGAAATCAACCAGCTGCACGTGCCGGTCGGCCGTCCGGTCAAGCTCATCATGACGTCGGAAGACGTCATCCATAATTTCTCGATCCCCGCGATGCGCGTCAAAGCCGACGTGATTCCGGGCCGCTTCGTCCAGATCTGGTTCGAGCCGACCAGACCGGGCACCTATCAGATCTTCTGCGCTGAATACTGCGGCACACAGCATTCGCGCATGACCGGGCAGGTCGTCGTCATGGAAGCGAATGCCTATCAGACATGGCTCAGCGGCGGCACGGCGGAGGGGTCTCTTGCCTCGACCGGCGAGAAGCTGTTCGCCGACCTGGCGTGCAACACGTGTCATCGCCCCGACTCGCGCGGACGCGGACCGGTGCTGCAGAACCTGTACGGCCATCCCGTGCAGCTGCTCGACGGCACGGTGGTCACGGCCGACGAAAACTATCTACGCGAGTCGATTCTGACGCCGGCAGCGAAGGTGACGGCCGGGTACCAGCCCGTCATGCCGGCGTTCCAGGGCCTGGTCAGCGAGGAACAGCTGCTCGCGCTGATCGAGTATGTCAAGTCGCTGTCGACACAGCAGGAAAACGTGAATCGATAATGGAAGCAGAATTTCCAGCGAAACACTATCTGAACGACGGCTACGGCATCTCGTCGTGGCTGCTGACCCGCGACCACAAGCGCATCGCGCTGCTCTATCTGGTCGCGGTGACGTTCTTCTTCTTCGTCGGCGGGGCCTTCGCGGTGCTCATCAGGCTGGATCTGGCGACGCCCGCCGGCGATCTTGTCAGCGACGACACGTACAACCAGCTCTTCACCATGCACGGCGTCGTCATGGTGTTCTTCTTCCTGATCCCGGCGATCCCGGCCATCCTCGGCAATTTCCTCGTGCCGCTGATGATCGGCGCGAAGGATCTGGCATTTCCGAAGCTCAACCTGCTGAGCTGGTACATCTACATTGCCGGCGGACTCATGGGCGTGTACGTCCTGCTCACGGGAGGGCTCGACACCGGCTGGACGATGTACGCGCCGTTGAGCACGAAGTTCGCGACGACGCGTGTCGTGCCCGCGGCGCTGGCCATTTTCGTCACCGGCTTCTCTTCGATCCTGACGGGCCTCAACTTCATCGTCACGATTCACCGCATGCGGGCGCCCGGCATGACGTGGTTCAAGATGCCGCTCTTCCTGTGGGCGACCTACGCGACAAGCCTCATCAACATTCTCGGCACGCCGGTTATCGCCATCACCGCCCTCCTGATCGTGGCGGAGCGGCTCTTCAACTTCGGATTCTTCGATCCGGCCCGCGGCGGCGATCCAGTGCTGTTCCAGCACCTCTTCTGGTTCTATTCGCACCCGGCTGTCTACATCATGATGCTGCCGGCGATGGGCGTCATCAGCGAGCTGGTGGCTGCGTTCTGCCGGAAGCCCGTCTTCGGATATACCTTCGTCGCGTTTTCGAGCCTCGGCATCGCCGTGCTTGGCTTCCTCGTGTGGGGTCACCACATGTTCGTCGCCGGCCAGTCGGTATATGCGTCGCTCGTGTTCTCGCTGCTGAGCTTCCTGGTTGCGATCCCTTCGGCCGTGAAGGTATTCAACTGGACAGCGACGATGTACAAAGGATCGGTCTCGTGGCAGACGCCGATGCTCTACGCGATCGGCTTCATCGGCTTGTTCACGATTGGCGGGCTGACGGGATTATTTCTGGCGTCGATCGGGCTGAACGTGCACGTGACCGACACCTACTTCATCATCGCGCACTTCCACTACATCATGGTCGGCGGCACGATCATGGGGTACCTCGGCGGCCTGCACTACTGGTGGCCGAAGATCAGCGGCCGCATGTACCCGGAAGGACTGTCGAAGCTGTCGGCCGGCATCATCTTCATCGGGTTCAACCTGACGTTCTTCCCGCAGTTCCTGCTCGGCTATCTCGGGATGCCGCGCCGGTATCACGCGTATCCGCCCGAGTTCCAGGTGTTGAACGTCCTGTCGTCGGCCGGCGCCTCGATTCTCGGCGTGGGGTATCTGCTGCCGATGGCGTACCTCGCGTGGTCGCTGCGTTACGGCAAGCCGGCCGGCGCGAACCCGTGGGGCGCGTCCGGCCTCGAATGGGAGACGACGTCGCCGCCGCCGACAGAGAACTTCGCGGTGACCCCGAACGTCACCGAGAGCCCGTACAACTATCCATCACCCGTGGTGAAGCACGTTGCGTAACGACACGACGGCACACGCGGCGCATCATCCTGCGCTCGCCCACCATTTCGACAACCTGGCCCAGCAGCAGGAAGCGGCGTCCCTCGGGATGTGGGTGTTTCTACTGACGGAAATCCTGTTCTTCGGCGGGCTGTTCATCGTCTATACGATCTACCGCGTCTGGTATCCCGAAGCATTCACGGCGGCGAGTCATCATCTCGACATCCCGCTGGGGACCGTCAACACCGCGGTGCTCATCGGCAGCAGCCTGACCATGGCGCTCGCCGTGCACGCGGCGCAGTTGAACTCGCGCAAGGGCATCATCGTGTTCATTGCGCTGACGATGGTGCTCGGCAGCGTGTTCCTCGGCATCAAGGGCGTCGAGTACTCGCACAAGTTTCACGAGCACCTGATCCCCGGTCCCCACTTCGCGTTCGAGCCCCAGTTCGTGAGACAGGCGCAGATTTTCTTTTCGCTCTACTTCATGATGACCGGGCTGCATGCGCTGCACATGATCATCGGGATGGGGCTGATGATCTGGATGCTCATCTGGGCGTATAACGGCACGCTGGGTGACGGCTACTACTCGCCAGTCGAGATCGTCGGACTCTACTGGCACTTCGTCGATATCGTCTGGATTTTCCTGTTCCCGCTGCTCTATCTGATAGGGCGGCACGGTTAACGGCCATGGCTGAGCAACATCACGGATCAGATCACGTCGTGCCGACGAGGATTTATTACGGGATCTTTGCGATCCTCTGATTCTCACCGGCGTCACGGTTGCGGCGGCTTACGTCGATCTCGGGCGGATGAACACGGTCGTGGCGCTCGCCATCGCGTGTTTCAAGGCGCTGATCGTCGTGCTCTACTTCATGCACGTGAAGTACAGCACCCGCGTCATCAAGCTGACGGTGATTGCGGGGCTCTACTGGATGGGCATCCTCTTCGCGCTGACGCTGAGCGATTACCTGACCCGCGCCTGGGGCACCTTCGGCCAGCAGGTGGGTCTCGCAGTAGGACGAGTGAATTTGCGTGGAGAAAATCAGCGGGAGGCGTAAGCGAACTTTTCCACGTCGCGCATGCGAAGCCACTGTACGGCGTCCCGATCCAGCGCAAATGTGCCATCGCGCAAGTCGGTGAACTCGGCAGCATCGAACTGGCTCCGCATCAGTCCACTGCGCGCGTGCGTGTTGGTGCGCAGGAGGAAATGACCGATTTCATGGGCAAGAGCGCGCCCGAGCGTCACGCCGAGACGGCGTTCTTCGAGTGCGACGAGGTCATATCCCACATCGCGGCGGTCCAGGTGACGAGGCGCCGGGCGTCTTCGATCGACACGAACGCAATCTGATGGCTTCCTGCCAAACCGACAAGCTCGCCGATCGCAAACTCCCCTGCCGTTCGAGGAATCGACCGTTTCTCCACAATGAGCGCGCGCAATCGATACTGACCGGAAGACTCGACTCGGTCGGCGGCAGCCAGTGAATCGCACATGCCGTGACGGCGCCAGATTGATTCGGTCTCACGAATCAAGAGCTGCCCGGGCTGAGGCCGACAACGTATCGGATGTAGTAAGTAGTACTTCGACATCGAGCAGCGGCAACGGTCGGAGTCGGACTTCTCAGCACGCAGGCTCTGGCCACCAGCAGCAAGGGCCGTCAGGAGACAAATCGAGCGCAACGCGGTGGCGTGCACCATGAAAGTGTTAACACCGATTTAACATAACGTTCCCGAGCATGCAACGTATTTGTAAATTATTTTCAACAGCCTGTGGAAAACATTGCATGTAACAGCAAGGAAACGTCTTAAACATGGGACAACTCGTCGCAATATTTCTCAAAAGGTTCCACGGTGGCCCTATGGACTCTCAGGAGAGCGCCGAGCTGCTACCAGGGACCGGCCTCAAAGGCAACGCCGACCGCGGCGGTCGCCGCCAGGTGACACTGGTTTCGCTCGAACGATGGGAGGAGCTCATGAACCAGGTCGGGGCCGATCTGGGCCCCGAGCGCGCGGCGGGCAAACCTGGTCCTCTCCAACGTCGACCTCGAGAACAGCCGCGGACGGGTGCTCTGCATCGGCTCCTCGCGCCTTCGCATCGTGGGAGAGACCCGCCCTTGCGAGCAGATGGAGGAGGCGGCCCCCGGACTTCAGCGAGCGATGAGGGAGCGTTGGGGCGGCGGCGCCTATGCGGAAGTACTCACAGGCGGGACGGTCGCTGTAGGCGACGAAGTGAGCTGGGACGCCGACACATCCCTGTAGCCGTATCGAACACCGCCGCAGCTCGAACGTCCGCCGTAACTGCATGTATCCATTAGTTTTAGCCGACTTGAATACGATGGTAGTCATCTTGCTCTTTCAATTCGTGACATGCCGTTCGGCGACATTTTCGGATTGCGACACGACGACCGCCGTCACGGCGACGACCGCCGGCACTACGAGCGCAGCTTCGCAGACAGGCGGCGGGCCGCCCGCCGGAAACGCACACTGCGCGGGCTCATGTTCGGCATGTTTGCGATGTCGCTGCCAAGCCACCCAGCCGAAATCTCCAGACATCCAAGTCAGCACGTCGGAAGGCTTCGTGTCGACATCCGAGGACTTTCGCGCGCTACCTGCCACGATTGCGTACAACGACGCGATCGCCGAAGCCGCGGCGCTCTACAAGCTCGACCCGAATTTGATTCGCGCGATCATTCGCGCCGAATCGGCATTCAATCCGTTCGCGGTGTCTCGCGCGGGCGCGCAGGGACTCATGCAGTTGATGCCGGAAGTGGCTGAAGAGCTGAGTGTGCTGGATCCCTTCGACCCGAGACAGAACATCTTCGGCGGTGCGCGGTACCTGCGGCAGCTGCTCGATCGCAATGACGGGAATCTGGATCTTGCGGTGGCGAGTTATAACGCGGGACCAGGAGCCGTCGATCGCTACAACGGCATTCCGCCGTATCGCGAGACACGGAATTACGTGAAGAAGGTCAATCGGTTCATCAAGAACGCGAAAGCGAACTCCGCCGATTAGCCCGGCGCTACGTCACCATCTCGAGCAGCCAGTATGTCGCGGCGCCGATGGCGCCCGCGGCGGGAATCGTCAGCACCCACGCCCAGACGATCTGGCGTGCGACACCCCAACGAACCGCCGAGACTCGCCGCGTCGCGCCGACGCCGACGATGGCTCCGGTGATGGTGTGCGTCGTGCTGATGCCGACTCCGAGCATCGTCGCGATGTAGATCGCGGCCGCCGCTCCCGTCTCCGCGGCAAATCCACCTTCCGGCCGCAGCTTCGTGATCTTCGAGCCCATCGTGTGAATGATGCGCCAACCGCCCGAGAGCGTCCCGAGTCCGATGGCCATGTGCGCCGCCATGATCACCCAGAACGGAATCGGCAGCTCGCCGTTCTGCATCTGCAGATAGCCGCCGGTGACCAGTGCGCCGGCGATGATGCCCATCGTCTTCTGCGCATCGTTCGCGCCGTGCATCAGGCTGAAGCCGGCCGCCGACGCGAGCTGCAGCCGGCGGAACCAGCGATCGACGCGGCTCGGGGGCGTCTGAGCGAAGAAGAAATAGATCGAATTCATGACGAGCAGACCGACGCCCATGCCAATCATCGGCGCAAGAACGATGAACAGCAGCGTCTTTGTCCAGCCCGACATGATCACCGCGGCAAACCCCGCCTTTGCAACCGCGGCGCCCGCATAGCCTCCGAAGAGCGCGTGAGACGAGCTCGTCGGCAGCCCCCAGTACCACGTGATAGGTCCCAGACGATCGCGCCCATCAGCCCGGCGAAAATCACGGCATACGTGACGATCGCGAGATCGACCATGCCGGCGCCGACGGTTTTGGCGACCGCCGTGCCGAAACCGAAGGCGGCGACGAAATTGAAGAACGCCGCCCACATCACGGCTTTGCCCGGCGAAAGCACGCGCGTCGACACGACCGTCGCTATCGAATTGGCGGCGTCGTGAAACCCGTTGATGTAATCGAAAATGAGGGCGGTAAGATGATGGAGCCGACGATGTAAATCTCCGGCATGAGGTGATGGTCCTCGCTCAGGCGTTCTTGACGACGACGCCTTCGAGGAGGTTGGCGACGTCCTCGCAGCGATCGGTGGCATCTTCCAGGAAGTCCAGAATCTCCTTCCACTTGATGATCATCACGGCGTCGTGCTCGTCGTCGAACAGGCGCCGCAGCGCACTCTCATGGATGCGATCGGCTTCGTTCTCGAGCCGGTTGATCTCGACAGCGCGCTCGGCGACCCCTTTGCGCTTCTCCAGCGCCTGTATTGCGAGCTGCACTTGTTCCACGCTCAACGTGACGACGCGCGCGAGCTCGCGCGCTCCGAATCGAAGCGACTTGATTTTGTACATCCTGACGACCTTCGCCGACGCATCGATGGCGTCCATGACGTCGTCGAGCGACTTCGCCAGGGCGTGGATGTCTTCGCGGTCGATCGGCGTCACGAACGTGCTGTTGAGGCGCTGGATGATCTGGTGCGTCAGGTGATCGCACTTGTGCTCGACTTCCTTGATCTCGTCGGCCTTGTCCCAGACGATCGGCTCGTGCTCGAGCATCTGCTCGAGCATCACCGCGCCGACGCGAAGCTCGGCTGCCAGCGTGCTGAATTGGTCGTAGAAGTCTTCGTTTCTGGGAATTAAGCGAAATCGGAACGCCAAGGGGTCTCCTTTGGAGGCCCGGCG
>CAWDIK010000014.1:0-195558 GCA_963802345.1 Vicinamibacterales bacterium | reverse complement strand
GCGTTGTCGGACAGGACGAGGCTATTCGCGCGGTCGCAAATGCGATCCGGCGTGCCCGTGCCGGGTTGCAGGACCCCAATCGCCCTCTGGGCAGCTTCATCTTCCTGGGTCCGACCGGAGTGGGCAAGACCGAGCTCGCCCGCGCGCTCGCGGCGTTCCTGTTCGACGACGAGCACGCGATGATTCGCATCGACATGTCGGAGTATCAGGAAAAGCACACGGTGTCGCGTCTACTCGGTGCGCCCCCGGGATACGTCGGATACGAGGAAGCGGGACAACTGACCGAAGCGGTTCGCCGCCGGCCTTACTCTGTGGTGCTGTTCGACGAGATTGAGAAGGCGCACCCTGAAGTCCTGAACGTGCTGCTCCAACTCCTCGACGACGGCCGGTTGACCGACGGCAAAGGACGGACGATCGACTTCAAGAACACCGTCGTCATCATGACGTCGAACCTTGGAAAGCGCGTTCCTCGCGGATCTCCGCGAAGGCGGCATCGATGATGGCGTGCGGCGCCAGGTCATGGACTCATTACGCGGGCACTTCCGCCCCGAGTTTATGAATCGAGTTGACGAGATCATCGTGTTCCATCCGCTCAACCGCGAGCAGATGAAAACCATTATCGATATCCAGGTGAAGGGTCTGCTGAAGCGGCTCGAAGACCGGAAGATCTTTCGTTCTTGCTGACCGACGAGGCGAAGGCGTGGCTCGTACGCGAAGGCTACGACCCGGCCTACGGCGTCCCCCGGTGAAGCGCGCCATTCAGCGGCACATCCTCGATCCACTCGCGATGCGCGTGCTGGAGGGAGAATTCCGCGAAGGCGATCTCGTGGAAGTGGATGCAGGCCCCGGCGGCCTGCAGTTTGGTAAACGGCAAGCAGCCGTCACGACGTAGTGTTCGGCCATGCTGACCCTGTGATCTGAAGAAGCGAAAAATTCGTGCGCGTGCTCCGCTCAGAAACCTAGTGGACTGTGTGGGCCGAAATACGCTGGCAATCCCGGCGGTGCGCGGGTTGCGATAGCTCCAGCGGCTCGGCTTCGACGCTTTGTTGTGATGCCGGACGTACGTGCGAATGCCTCGAACGAGGTCGAGCACCGACGTGAAGATGCCTCGCGCCCGTAAGCTGAAACCTTCTGCTAAGTCGTCACAAAACGATGCGGTCGCAAATCAGCCACATGTTGGCCGACAGCGCGTGGGAGCATCACGTCGCCAATCGGCGCGAAACGAGCCCCCACCGCTTGAAGCCTATACGAAAGATTGATCATCTTGGCTTCCACGTCCACTACATGTGAAACGGCATCAAGCGCCGCCACATCCCAGACATCCTGATCCCTCGAACCAACGGCAGAACATTTGTGCTCGAGGTCAAAGGCGAGGCTAGCGATCAGCACCGAGCCAAGCTGGCGTTAATGGGAGCTTGGGGAGGGGCGTCAACGCGAAGGGCGGCTTCCGCGTTTAAGGATTTTGGAGGCGCCGCCCGGATTTGAACCGGGGAGGGAGGTTTTGCAGGGCCATCCCCGGTTCTTTTTGTTGACTCGTTGATCGCGTAGTTCTCGCCGAAATCACTTCGAGTCAATCACATACGCACGTCGTTCGATCGCCCAAGTTTTGTGTCCCGTTGGCTGAAATTGGCTGTCGCCGGTTCGCCGCGGGCACAATTTCTGGCACAGACGACTCAGCCCGGACCTTCTCTGTGCGTCGCGTCCGCACCGACTCTCATAATATCGCCGGCCTTCACTGTGTTCAGAGCATCCAGAATCTTTGGAGCAAGCGGCCGCAGTTCGCGCAACCGATTTGTTCGTGCAACGACTACGATGACCGCCACACCGGATGCCTTGACGTTCTGCTGGAATTCGATATTTTGATTGACCGTGAGAAAGGCTTCGAAGCGGGTCCGCCAACATTAGTCGAAGAAGCTCTCCGTTGCGTTTCGAAGACCATCCCATTTCAACTACGGTGTGGACGTCGTGACCCGGGAAATCGCGCTTGAGCGGCCGAGGGACACAT
The DNA here is from genome assembly GCA_963802345.1 of Vicinamibacterales bacterium. GTDB lineage: Bacteria > Acidobacteriota > Vicinamibacteria > Vicinamibacterales > JAMQPK01 > JAMQPK01. The sequence goes on along the minus strand of CAWDIK010000014.1, from coordinate 193,553 downwards.
TCATCGAGCAGTAGTCGCATGCGCTTCGGTCATTTCTCGCGCCAACTCGAGGGCTGCAATGGCCTGTTCGCGTGTGACCGACGGGAAGTCGTTCAGGAAGTCGTCGAGTGGATCTCCGGCTGCGAGATAGTCGTAGAGGGTCTTCACCGGCACTCCGTGCCGACAAAAACGGGGATGCCCCCAGTCATCTCAGGGTCGCTATGAACGACGGCCGCCTTACTAGGCATGAGTATTCTTTCGCCTCTTCGAGTATCGCCCGATAGGACAGACTCGTCGTGTGCCCAACACTCCCGAATGAGCCGTTGCCCCTTCTCCAGGAGGGGCATGCCTTGGAAGGGCACGTCGGGTCAAGTCGCCCGCGTCTGGACGCTGTACATGCGTGTTGTGTCGCGGCTTGGCGCCGAGCGCGAACAACGCGCGCAAAAGCAGGTCCACTGAAACTGAGGAATCGCCAGCCTCCATCTTGGCAATCCGCGGCGATTGACTCGAACTCAAGCTTTACCAACGAATGTTGGGTCAGGTGCTGGGCGGTCCGGCGTTATGACGAAGTGTCTCTGTCAGCGCGCCACGGGCTTCGTTTCAATAAACGGCTGCCTTCTTCTGGCGTCAGCTCGAGGAAATTCAGCAGCGGAGCCGGATCGCGCAGCCTTTGCTTCAGTCGACCGCTTGCGGACGTCTCGGGTGAACCGGGTTGACTCCGGATATCTGTCTACATACTATCTGTTCATGGCAGATATCGACACGCGCGCGCTCGATCGCGAGCTGAAGCGGGGATCCGCGGAGCTGCTCATCCTCTCGCTGCTCGACGCCCGGCCCCGGCACGGCTACGAGCTGAGCAAGCTGATCCACACGCGCTCCGGCGGCCAGTTGACGTTCCACATCGATTCCCTCTATCCCTTGCTCTATCGCCTCGAGGAGCGCGGATGGATCAAGGGCGCCTGGGTCGAGAAGCCCGACGAGCGCCGCCGCCGCTTCTACAAGGTCACGGCTGAAGGACGACGCGTGCTTGCTCAGCAGCGGAAGACGTGGGCCGCATTCGTGGAAGCTGTGCGGCGCGTCACGGGAGACGAACATGCCTGACTGGGCACGACACGTGCGCCCGCGGTTATCGTCGCTGCGCCTTTCGCCTACTCGCGAGGCCGAGATCGTCGAAGAACTCTCGCAGCATCTCGATGACCGCTGGCGAGAGTTGATTGCCGGTGGAGCATCGCCTGATGAGGCCACGCGGTCTGACGCTCGCCGACTTCAGGGACGGGAATCTCCTGGCGCGGTACATGGCGCCGCTTCGGCAGGCGCATCCGCCGGCACCGATCACGCCGGGAGCGCCCAGCGGCCCCTGCTCAGCGATCTCTGGCAGAGATCTGCGCTACGCCGCGCGCACGTTGCGGAAGCAGCCGGGCTTTGCGAGCGCTGCCGTCCTTTCGCTCGCGCTGGGGATCGGGGCCAACACCGCGATTTTCAGTTTGATCAACAGCGTTCTGCTGAGCGCCCTACCGGTGCGCGATCCGCAATCGCTCGTCATGTTGACCAATCCCGCCTCGAGCGGGTTCACGATTGGACGCAAGCGCGGCGAACGGGAAGAAGCTGACCTATTCCGAGTTCCGCCAACTGCGAGATCTGTCCACCGTATTCTCCAGCTTGATGGCTTGTCAGATCGAGCCCGAACGCGTCCCCACGCAAGAGTAGACGGGGCCGAGCCGGAGGAGATTCGTGCCCACATGGTCTCGGCGGAATACTTCAGCACTCTGGGTGTGCCGGCCCTGCTGGGCCGCACGCTCAGCGCCGATGATGACCCCGCCGCGCCGTACGCCGTGATCAGCTACGACTACTGGCAGCGCCGCTTCGGCCGCCGCGCCGATGTTCTCGGGACCACGATCACGATCCGCCAGGGAGTGTTTTCGATCATCGGCGTCGCGCCGCCTTCCTTTTTCGGCGAAACCGTGGGGCAGCGGCCCGACGTCTGGGTACCGCTGACCCTGCAGCCCGCAGTGCTGCCCGGCCGCGACTGGCTGCACGAGAACGCCTGGCGATCGCGGAAAAGTGATGTGGCTCCACGCCTTCGGCCGGCTGAAGCCCGGCGTCACCATCGAAACCGCGCAAGCTGCCGCCAACGTCACCTTTCAACAAGGACTGGCTGCCTTCTATGGCTCTCGCTGACGCCCGAGACCAGAAGGCATTCCTGAATCAGCGGCTCAAACTGCGGCCCGGCCGCCACCGGCGCGTCGCAGATTCGCGGGCAGTTTGCCGAGCCCCTGACGATGCTCCTGGCTGCTTCCGGGCTCGTGCTGCTGATCGCCTGCGCGAACCTGGGCAACCTGCTGCTGGCGCGCACGACCGCGAGGACACGTGAGATCTCGGTGCGGCTGGCGCTGGGAGCGAGCCGCGGGCGGCTCATCCGGCAGTTGCTCACCGAAAGCATGGTCGTCGCGTTTCTGGGCGGCCTTGCCGGCCTGGCCGCCGCCTGGATCCTACGCGCCGGATTGCTCGCCTGGTTTCGGACACGATTCATCTGCCGGTTACGCCGGACGCTCGCGTCCTGGGCTTCGCGTTCGCGCTGACGCTCGCCGCGGGACTGATCCTTGGGCTTCTTCCGGCGCTGCGAACCATGGACGTGAATGCCAGCGCCGGGTTGAAGGAGCAGGGTCGCGGGCTTACGGCATCGGCCGCATGGCTGCGGGCCGGCAAGTTCGTCGTCGTCGGGCAAGTGGCGCTATCCCTTCCGTTGCTCGTCGGAGCGGGTCTGCTTGCTGCGGACCTTGCAGAACCTGCAACAGGCGGACCTGGGCTATGCGAAGGAGCGGCTGCTCCTGGTGAGGGTGGACGTGCAAATGGCCGGATATGAGGAGCAGCGCCGGCTCGCGGTGTTCCAGCGGCTGCTGGAACGGGTGCGCGCGGCGCCCGGCGTGCGCGCAGCGAGCTATTCGAAGAGCGGCCTTTTCCTCGGCTCGCGATAGCTCCGGGACATGTCGACGTCGAGGGTTATACGCCGAAGGGCGGCGACGACGTCGGGTCGGTCTGGGACCATGTCGGGCCCGACTATTTCTCGACACTCGGCATCCCGTTGCTGCTGGGCCGCGAAATCACCGAACGGGATCAGCCCTCGAGCAACAAGGTTTGCGTGATCAACGAGGCGTTCGCCAAGCGGTTCTTCGCCGGCCGCAACCCTCTCGGGATGCACGTCACCAGTTTAGCAATCAGCAGTACTGAGATTGTGGGTGTGGCGCGGGACTCGCGAAACCGGAAGTCTGCGCGACGAAATCGAGCCCCGGTTTTATGTGCCTGCGGCGCAGCCGACCGATGTGCCGCCGCTTCATCACCTTCGCGGTCCGGACTGTTGCCGAGCCCTCCAGCGTGCTCGCGGGTGTGCGGCGCGCGATTCTGTCGGAGGATCCGAACCTGCCCATCACGGCGCCCAGCACGCTTACGGAGCTCGTCGATAAGCAAATGGTGCAGGACCGGCTACTGGCGCGCCTGTCGATGGCATTCGGCGTTGTGGCGCTGCTGCTGGCGGCGATCGGGCTTTACGGAGTGCTTTCGTATGGAGTGGCGCGGCGCACAAACGAGATCGGCATCCGGAAGGCGCTGGGCGCGCAGCACGGCGCCGTGATGGTCATGATTTTGCGCGAAACCGGATTGCTGCTGGTCGTCGGGCTGGTGGCGGGCGTTGCTTGTGCGCGGCGGGAATGCAGTTCATCACGAGCAGGCTTTACGGTCTGGCGCCGACGGATCCGGTGGCGTTTGGCGCGGCGGTCGCGGTGCTGGCGGGTGTGGCGCTGCTAGCGGCGTGGGTTCCCGCGCTACCGGGCATCGCGAGTAGATCCGCTCGTCGCGCTGCGGTACGAATAACTCATGGTGCCGATGGCACCATGAGTTAGCGGCGGCATAGGCGCACGAACACGAGCCGCGCAATCCCCGTGGCGCAGGTGCGACGAATCAGTGCGCTGATCGGCGAGCCACAGAGGAATCGAACCGACGGCGGGGCCGATGTGTTCCCCACTTTCGGCCCGCGTAGTCGCCCACTGTTTACCATGCAGGGAGAGTGTCGACTCGACCGTCGCACACCTCGATCGCGGCACACCTGAGAGCGGTTGGCGATCGGTTCGCGGCGAGCGCAGCCGGCGGACACGTTGCGGACAATGAGCTCAGACGCTATCGTCCACTTTGAACAGCGGGTAACAGAATATGAAACGGTGAGGTCCGGATTGCCGCTGCATCGCTGCGACTGCGCGGAAGTGATTGCGCACCAGAAGCTTGTTGTTCGGAGCGAATCCACGATGGGCGGCGGCTTGTGCCGCCCATTCCCCGGGCAAATCAGCGTCAAAGTCGCAGCGGGGGCGTGAGCGACCTCCTCGCGCGTCGTTCAAACGCGTTTTGAGCCCGGTCAGGGGGGTCGCTCACGCCCCCATCGCCGGACCCGACGCTGGGCACGGCCGCGCATCCCGAGCGAGGTGCTGCCACTCCAGTGGCGCCATGTCGACTTCGAGGCCCGTGTCATACGCCTAGACCCGCATACGACGAAGAACGACGAAGGCCGGACCTTCCCGTTCACCGACGCCCTCGAACTGCTTCTGGAGGCTCAGAAGGTCGAACATGACCGGCTGAAGGCGGAGGGGGTCATCTGCCCCTGGGTATTCAACCGGACGAACAAGAAAGTAAAGGGCAAGCGGATCACGACATTCATCAAGGCGTTCCGAGCGGCGTGCACGAAGGCGGGCTGTCCTGGTCGGATTCTCACGACTTGCGGCGGACCGCCGTACGCAATCTCGTCCGCGCCGGCATTCCCGAGCGCGTGGCGATGCAGATGACCGGACACAAGACGGCTCGGTGTTCGAACGTTACAACATCGTGAGCGAATGTGATCTCGTTGAGGCTGCGAAGAAGCTCAACGCATTCCAGCCATCAGAGGTCCGGCTGAAGCCGGAACTGAACGAGGAAATTCCCACCAAGTCAGATCGCGAACACGGGCCTGCCGCGACGAAGCCGCGGAGCGGCGACGTCGGGCACAATTTGGGCACAATCAGACCCGATCGCGGTTCCCGCCTGAGGGCAAGTCGCTAATTTCCTAAGGAATTTTGGAGGCGCCGCCCGGATTTGAACCGGGGATGGAGGTTTTGCAGACCTCTGCCTTACCACTTGGCGACGGCGCCCCTCTGACGGGATCACGGCCCGGCTGAAGCCGGGCACTACGTACTGATTGTACGTGGGGATGGTCAGCGGCCCTGATGGACCGGACAACAGCGTTCGACGAGGCGAGGGTGGTGGACCATTGAAAGTGACAAAGTTAAAAGTCGAAAGTATAAAGTTGGAGCGGGAAACGGGATTCGAACCCGCGACTTCGACCTTGGCAAGGTCGCACTCTACCACTGAGTTATTCCCGCTCTGCAGCCAGTTAAAGTACCACATGCATTGAACTTAACGCAAGGTTGCCGCGCCGTCGAGAAGCTGCACTTTGTCGGCCACAGGCCGGCGCTCGCCCACATTCGGTACCACACGGTCACGCGAGTACCAGGCTGAATCGCAGAAGCATTGCCCTCATAGTCGGTCGTCTCAACCAACGAAAGAGGGAGCCTCATCCCCACATTGGACACTAGATCCACTCGCCTGAGTGGACCTCAGCAACAGTACCCGTCGCAACGCGCTGAGTGGACCTGCCGCGATCGGCAAGCACCGATAGCAACACAAACGCGACGACCAGCAATGCCATGAACACGCGCATACCCGCGCGAACCCTCAGATCTTCGCCTTCCGCAAAACCTCCGCCGCCTCCTCGGGTCCGGTCGGATTGATGTAGAACCCGGTCCCCCACTCGAAGCCGGCGACGCGCGTGAGTTTCGGCATCACCTCGATGTGCCAGTGATAGAACTCGTTCGCGCCCGGTTCGTCGTGAAGCGGCGCGCTGTGGACGATCAGATTGTACGGCGGCGTCAGCAGCGTCGCGTTCATCCGCTGCAGAATGTCCTTGAGCATCCGCGCAAGGCTCGCGAACTCGCCTGGCGTCGTGTCTTCGAATCGCGCCCGGTGCCGCTTCGGCAGGAGCCACGTCTCGAACGGAAACCTCGGCGCATACGGCGCCAGCGCGATGAAGTCGGAAGATTCCGCGATCACGCGCGTCCCCTCTCTGCCCTCCTGCCGCACGATGTCGCAGAACACGCAGCGCTCGCGCTGCTGAAAATGCCTTTTCGCGCCGTGCAGCTCTTCCTTCAGCTCGCGCGGCATGATCGGCAGCGCGATGAGCTGCGAATGCGAGTGCTCGAGCGACGCGCCGGCCGAGGCGCCGTGATTCTTGAAGATGACGATGTGGCGCAGGCGGATGTCGCGCTTCAGATCCAGCACCCGTTCGCGCCAGGCCCAGAACACCTTCTCAATCGCCGGCTCCCCCATCGTCGCGAGCGTTTGCCCGTGATGCGGCGTCTCGATGATCACCTCGTGCGCGCCGATGCCGTTCATGCGATCGAAGAGCCCCTCGCCTTCGCGATCGAGATCGCCTTCGACGCGCAGCGCGGGAAACTTGTTGGGCACGACACGCACGTCCCATCCGCCGCCGTTGCGGTACGCGAGGATCTCAGGAGGCGTCTTGTCCTCGTGCCCCTGGCAGAACGGGCACAGCGTGTCACCCCTGGTGGTGACCGTTTCGACGTGAAAATCGCTGGGACGCTTCTGGCGCTCGGTGGAGATGATGACCCACCGGCCGGTGACGGGATCTTTTCTCAGGTCGGCCATGAACTATCGCAGTGATTCCATGTCGAAGGCGCCTCTCAGTAATTCTATCGTTTGCATGCCCTGCCGCTCGACGACCGCGACTACGTCAAACCGGCACGCCACGCCTGCGAGCCGCCGGACGAATAAATACGAAGCGGCCATCTGGCTGAGGCGTTGCCGTTTTTTCCACGTGACCGACTCGAAAGGCGTGCCGAAATTGCTGCCCGATCGCGCCTTGACCTCGATAAACACCAGCACGCCGCCATCCCTGGCGACGATGTCGAGCTCGCCGCAACGCGTGCGAAACCGGCGATCGACGATGACGTAGCCGCGCTTCTCGAGCTCGGCGCAGGCGAGATCTTCACCGCGCTTGCCGAGCGATTGCCGATGATCCATTCGTGGGCATCGAGCAAGAGCCTTGCCTAATCCCTAATCCCTAGTCCCAGTCACTATTTCCGCTTCCACCGCGTGCCGGCGGCCGAGTCCTCGAGCACGATGCCCGCTTCGAGGAGCTGCTGGCGAATGCGATCGCCTTCGGCGAAGTCGCGCCGCTTGCGCGCATCCTGCCGCGCGCCGACGAGGCGCTCGATCTCCTCTGCCGGCAGCGCGGTCTGTCGATCTTCCTGCCGTCGCAGCGCGAGTACACCCAGCACCTGATCGAAGCGATCGAACGCGGCCTTGACGATGGCCGCGTCTTCGCCCCCGAGCTCGTTGTTGTCGATCGCCGCGTTCAGCGAGCGGACGAGCTCGAAGATCGCGCCGAGCGCGCCCGCCGTGTTCAGATCCTGCTCCATCGCCTCGACGAACTGCGCTTCGGCCGCAGTTACTTTCGCCGCGATGTCTGCATGCGAGCCGGCGGCGGTCACCCGATCGAGGCGATCCGACAAAATCTGCGAGACGGCGCAGCGACTCCTCTGCCTGATTCATCGCGTCCCAGCTGAACTTCAGCTGCTTGCGATAGTGCGTGGAGAGCAACAGATACCGGAGAGCCGACGGCCGGTAGCCTTTCGCGACGATGTCCGGAAGGTTGAAGACGTTGCCGAGCGACTTCGACATCTTCTCTTCGTCGATCAGCAGGTGCTCGACGTGCATCCAGAACCGGGCGAACTGTGTGTTCGTCGCCCCTTCGCTCTGCGCGATTTCGTTCTCATGATGCGGGAAGATGAGATCGACGCCGCCGCAGTGGATGTCGATCGGCGGCTCGCCGAGCAGCCGCAGCGCCATCGCCGAGCACTCGAGATGCCATCCCGGGCGGCCTTGTCCGAACCCGAAGTCCCAGCTCGGCTCATCGATCTTGCCCGCGGGACCCTCCCCGCTGGGCTTCGTCGCCTTCCACAACACGAAATCGCGGGCGTTGTCCTTGTCGTAGTTGTCCGAGTCGACGCGGGCGCCGGCCTTCAGGCCGTCGTGGTCGAGCCGGGCCAGCCGGCCGTACTGCGGAAGCGTGGAGATCTTGAAATAGACCGAGCCGTCGCTCTCGTAGGTATGACCATTCTTCTCGAGCGTCCGGACGAGCTGCGCCATCGAATCGAGGTTTTCCTGGTCGGTGGCACGCGGCCGTTCCTCGACATCTTCGAGCCCAAGCGCGCGGGAATCGTCCAGAAACGCGTCGATCCACTGATTCGTGTACTCGCGCAGGGGCTTGCCGGCCTTTTGCGATCCGGCGATTGTGCGATCGTCCACATCCGTAAAATTCACGACATGGCGGACCTGATAGCGTCCCAGGTATCGCAGCGTGCGCCGCAGGACGTCGACGGCAACGAACGTCCGGAAGTTCCCGATATGGCCGCGGCTATAAACCGTGAGCCCGCACGCATACATGCGTACGAGGTTGTCCTGAGAAGGGGTAAAGTTCTCTTCCGTTCGCGTCAGCGTGTTGTACAGCCGCATCACAATCCCATGCGGGCAAACAGATCCTCCGCCCGCGCGCGGTCGGCGACGATTTGCCCCTTCAACGCCTCGATTCCGTCGAACTTTTTCTCGTCGCGCAGCCTCTGCACGAAGCCGAGGCGCAGTTTCGATCCGTACAGGTTCCCGTCGAAGCCGAGCAGATGGGTCTCGATTACGTTCGTCTCGCCGCTTTCGAACGTCGGCCGGGTGCCGATGTTCGTGACCGACGGATAGACGGTGGCATCGACAGTCACGGTCGTCGCATACACGCCGGCCGGCGGGACGATCTCGTTATCGGGGCACACGTTCGCCGTCGGAAATCCCAGCTCTCGTCCCCGCTTCTCTCCCTGCACGACCGTTCCGTCGATGGAGTAATGATGGCCCAGCAGCGCGCCTGCTTCGTCCACACGGCCTTCGACGATCAGGCGCCGCACTCGCGTGCTGCTGACGACGAAGTCCTTGTAGCGGACGGGATCGATTTTCTCCGCGCGAAACCCGTAGCGGGCGCCGAGGCTTCTCAGCACCGAAAAATTGCCCGAGCGATCGTGGCCGAACAGAAAGTTTGCGCCGACCCAGACTTCGCCCACGTGCAGCCACTCGACGAGCACGGTGCGTACGAACGTTTCCGGATCCCAGCTCGCCAGCTCGGGCGTGAATCGAACAATCGCGACGCCGTGCATGCCGCCGCGCGCCAGCGCCTCGAGTTTCTGCTGGTGCGTCATGAGCAGCGGCGGCGCCTTGTCGGGCCGCACGATCTTCGAGGGATGCGGATCGAAGGTCATCGCGACGGCCGTCGACCCACGCTCTTCAGCGCCCCGCCGCACCCGCTCGATGATTTTCAGGTGGCCGCGGTGCATGCCGTCGAAGTTCCCCAGGGCCAGTACGGGCTGGTGCCACCGCACGGGCCGGGGATCATCTGGATAGTGGATGACCTGCATCAGAGATCGATCTCGAAGGTGAGGCCATCATATGCCAACTGAACATCCGGCGGCAGCCGCGCGCAGGTCTCCGCATGCGGCAGGTCGTGACACATGTGCGTGAACAGCGCGCGGTCGGGCTTGAGCTGCTCGACCACCGCGAGCGCTTGATCGAGCGACAGATGCGTCGGGTGCGGCCGCGGCCGCAACGCGTCGAGGATGAGCGTCTTCACACCCGCTCAAAAGCGGCCAGGACGTATCCGGTATGGCGCTGCAATCCGTCAGGTACGCGAACGAGCCGATGCGATACCCGAGAATCGTGCGCGACCCGTGCAACAGCGGCACCGGCACGAACGTGGCCGCTCCAATGCAGAATTCCCCCGCGACACGCGCCGTGGTCACCTGCGGAATACCGCCTCCGAATTTCGGACCCGGCTCGAACACGTAGGCGTAGATGCGCCGCAGGTCGTCGAGCGTACGCGCGTCGCCGTAGCAGGGTATCGCCGACTTCTGCAGCACGTTGAAGCGCCGGACCTCGTCGAGCCCCATGATGTGGTCGGCGTGGCTGTGGGTGTAGACGATCGCATCGACGCGCTTGACGCCGTGGGTCAGCGCCTGCATGCGGAGATCGGGCGTCGTATCGACGAGCACCGACGGCCCGCCTTCGATTTGAATGTAGATGGATGCGCGCGAGCGGCGATCGCGCGGATCGGTCGAGCGGCAGGTGCCGCACTCGCAGCCGATCATCGGGACACCGTGAGACGTGCCCGTACCCAACACGAGCACCTTCGCGGCCGGGGCGCTCAAGGCGTGATGATTCTCTTTTCCTCGCCCTGCGCTTCCACGAAACGAAGCCGCAGCTCGTAGAGCACCATCTCGAGCAGCTGCCGCTCTTCGGCCGTCAGATTGCCCCGGGTCTTCTCTTCGAGCAGCGCGAGGATGTCAATCATCTGTCCGGCCGCCTGCAGATCGACCGGGCCTGCCTCGGCTTGCCCGGGCTCGAGGCGATCACCGAAATGCACGGCAGCAGTAGCCGCGAGCGACAGCACGAACGAGGCGAAGTTGATGTTCGGATCAGGCATAGGGCGTTTCCCGCAAACATCGAATGTTACCATGAGCAAATGTCACAGACTGGCGAGGCATTCGAGAAGCTGGTGACCGTCATGCGCACGCTGCGCTCGCCGGACGGCTGCCCGTGGGATCGGGAACAGACGCTCGAATCGCTGACGCGCTTCGTGCTCGAGGAAGCGCACGAAGTCGTCGACGCCATCGAGCGTGGGAACATGGACGACCTGCGCGAGGAGATCGGCGACCACATTTTCGAAGGGGTGTTTCTCGCCCAGGTCGCGGCCGATCGGGGGCTGTTCACGGTCGACGACTCGCTTCGGACGGTTGTCGACAAGCTGGTGCGACGACACCCGCACGTCTTCCAGGAAGACGGACGCGTCCACGACGCCGAGTCGCTCCAGCGCGCCCCTTCGGCGGACGCGGCGCTCGAACGCTGGAACTCTCTGAAGGCGCAGGAACGAGCCGGTGTGGGCGAGCGTCGCACGACCCTCGGCAGCGTACCGAAAGGCCTGCCCTCTCTCCTTCGCGCCTACACGATCGGCAAGCGGGTCGCCAGCGTCGGTTTCGAGTGGCCGACGGCGGCCGAGGTCGTGACAAAGATCGAAGAGGAGGTTGCCGAGCTGCGGGAGACGCTCGACCACGAGCCCGGCAACGCCGCGCGCGCGGAAGAGGAAATGGGCGATCTGCTGTTCGCGATCGCCAACCTGTCGCGCAAGCTGGGCATTGAACCGGAGACGGCCCTGAGAAAAGCGAACGAGAAGTTCACGAAACGGTTCAACCAACTCGAAGAAAACTTCGCACGCGACGGCCGGGACCTCGAAGCCTCGACGCTCGAAGAGATGGAAGCGGAGTGGCAGAAGATCAAAGCCAACGGCATCAGGAACACGATGACACGATGAGCACGATGACGCGATGAAATACGTTAAAGAACAACGCGTTTGAGTCCTTCTTTCAGCGTGGCGCCGCCGAAATTCATCAGAAGCGCGACCGGGAGTCGGCTGGCTTTCAGATAGGCGAGCACCTGAGCCTCGTGGACGCGCTTCAACATCTTCACGGCTTTCAGCTCCACAATCACGCAACCTCGACGATAAGATCGAGTCGATGAGTCCCCACTGGCCTGTCGCGATACTGATGACGAACGGCTTTTCACGTTCGAACGGTATCTCGCGCGCCGAAGTTCGACGCAGAAGGCGTTCTTGTAAATCGATTCGCCATAGCCCGGGCCGATCGCCTTGTGAACGGCAAAGCCACAAGCCATCGTTTCGAAGACGTATTTTTCGGTTTCATCATCCAGAGGCGAAGGAACTCGATCATCGATCTTCTCCATCGTGTCATCGCGCTCATCGCGTCATCGTGTTCAGATCGTCGTCTACCGCCCGTTCGTCCTCAGCGTCAGCTTCCTTCCGTTGAACGTCGTGACTCTCACGGTCGTCCCATCCGTCTCGACAATCACGGCCCCGTCCTGATCGGTCCGGTATATCGCCGCGCCGATGTTGCGGTAGCGCTCCAGCACGCTCGCGACCGGGTGGCCGAATGGGTTCCCGCGCCCGGCGCTGATGACTGCCACGTCCGGTCGCAGTGCCTCGAGAAACTCCTGAGAGCTCGACGTGGCACTCCCGTGGTGGGGCACTTTCAGGATCCGGATGGGCGCGCGGTTGAACGACGGCGCGAGCGTGCGCTCGACGTCGCGGGTGACATCACCGGTGAACACGAACGACACGCCGCCATAGAGGATTTCGATCACCTCCGAGTCGTCGTTGCGCACGCGCTGACGCTCCCACTCCGGGCGCGCGGGGTGGTGCACGACGAGATCGACTGGCCCGAAGCTCACACGATCGGCCTGCTGCAACGTTCGCCACGCCGCACCGGCTCGATCCGCAAGCGTCCGCAGTTCGCGCGTCGCCGCATGCGGCGGAACAGGCACCCCTTCCCACACCTCGAGCGGCGTGAAGTCTCGAAACACGCTTGCCGCGCCGCCGATGTGATCGTTGTCGCCATGGGTGACGCTCATGTAATCCAGACGGCGAACGCCAAGCGCCCAGAACGCCGGCGACACAACGCGGCCGCCGATGTCGAACGTCGCAGATGCCGCGCCGCCCGCGTCGATACTGAGCGTTCGTCCATCGGGAAACTGAACGATCGCCGCGTCTCCCTGGCCCACATCGAGAAACGTCACCCGCAAGAGTTGCGAGCGGGCGACAAACGTGGGCGTCTCGACGATCCAGAACCCACTGGCGATGAGACTGATCATTGCCAGGCGAAACGCGGCCGACCTGAAGGTCGGCACTACGTACTGAGCACCGACGACCACGAGCAGAGACGCGTAGTACGCGCCGATGAGCCACAACGATGGCGGTGCAAGCCGGCGCGTCAGCCAGGGCGCAACGTCGACCAGCGATGCGCTGCCGATGAGCCCTTCAACAGCCATGTGCGCGACCCAGCCGGTCCATCGCGCCAGCTCTGCAGAAAGCGGCGTCAACGCGACCACTGCCATTCCGGCAATCTGCGCGAGAGTCATCAGTGGAATGGCCGCAAAGTTCACGATGAGGCCGGCGAAGGTCACGCGCGAGAACACGAACGCGCCGATCGGCAGCAGCGCGATTTCCGCGCACGCGGACGCAGCGAACAGCGCGGCCGGCGCACGCAGCCAGGGGGACGCGGGAAAGGCGCCCGCAAGCGCCGGGATGCCGGCGAGGATACCCAGCGTCGCGCCGAACGTGAGCGCGAATCCAGCGTCGACGGCCTGAAGCGGCTGCGCGCAGAACAGAATCGCCGCAGTCAATGCCGCGACGTTCATCGGCGATGCGCGGTGGTCGCCGAGCTGCACCGTGAGGTAGATCACCGCCATCAGCGTGGCTCGACTGACCGACGACCCGCCCTCGACGATAAAGGCGTACGCGATCAGCAGGCAGATGACGGCCACGCGCTGTCACTCGCGGGCCGACACGGCAGAGTCGAAGCAGGAACATCGACAGGCCGGCAAGGATCGCGATGTTGCCGCCGGAAATCGCGATGACGTGATACGTGCCTGCCTCCTGCAGCCGGCGCTCCACCTCGGGGTCCAGCCCTGCGCGATCGCCAATCAGGATTGCGGACACGATTGCCGCCGATCGTGTGCTCCACGGCGACACGCTCGACGCGACCGCACGGCGAACCGCGGCGCGTGCCGACGCACACGCTTCCGTGAACCGTGTGCCGCGGCTGGTGACGTCAACGAGCCTGTCGCTCTTGACCGAGCCCACCAACGCGACACCGCGCCACGCCAGCTGCCGCTCCGCATCGCCGACGCCCGGGTCGAGATATTTGGTCGGCGTCCGAAGGGTGGCGGGAAATGCGACGCGGCGGCCGCCGCGCCATTGCAGAATCCGATCGCCCTGTGGCTGGCCGGCAACGCCGATGAGGGCACCGCCGTCGGTGGAATGTGCGAATCCGTCCAGCTCGATGCGATCGACGAGCACGTCGAGCGTCACGCCCGATGGCCCACTCAGCGCGTCAGCGCGCAGGCGTCCTTCGATTGTGGCGAACAGCTGGTGCTGCTGAGGCGCGACGCGTCGATCAAAATCAGCCCGCAATTCCTGATGGCGCGACGCAGAATCTGCATCGCGCCCGAGCGCCGCTCCCGCGACGAGGAATCCACTGAAAATGAAAATCGTCGTCGCCCGGTCGCGTCTTGCGCAGTACGACGCAACGGCGCAGACGAAGAGGCCGAGGAGAAGGCACGTAGGAGTAGGTGGTGAAAAGTAAATCCCGGCGGTAATGCCGGCATAGAGGGCAATTGCGGGAATCGCCGCGGAGCAACGCACGAAGCGCCGGTGAGCAAGACCTCTGCCTGCCTGTACGTTTTGTCCTAGCGAAGCTTACTCACCGCTACCACTGCGCTACCGCTACCAGCTACCTACCAGCTAGTCGACCCGTGTCGCGATCTCCGCGTGGTAATCCTGAATCGCCGTCACCTCGAGGGCGTGCGTGCGCAGGGCGCGGATGGCCTCGACCGCCGCGGACGCGCCGGTGAGCGTGGTGATGCATGGCACGTTGTGCAGCATGGCCACGCGGCGCATCGCGCGATCGTCGAAGAACGATTCGCGCCCGAGCGGCGTGTTGACGATCAGCTGCACCTGGTTGTTGAGGATGTGATCGACGATGTTCGGCCGGCCCTCGTTCACCTTGAACACGACCTCGACGGGAATGCCGTGGGCACGCAGGTAAGCGGCCGTGCCGCGCGTCGCGACGATCGCGAAACCAAGCTCCGCGAGGTTGCGCGCAATCGGCAGCACGTTCGGCTTGTCGTCGTTGTTGACGCTGATGAACGCCGTGCCCTTCTCCGGCAGGCGCTGACCCGCCGACTGCATCGCCTTGGCGAAGGCGGCGCCGAACGTAGTCGACCCGCCCATCACTTCGCCGGTCGACTTCATTTCGGGCCCCAGAATCGTATCGACGCCCGGGAAGCGAACAAATGGAAACACCGGCGTCTTCACGAACACGCCCGACACCTCGAGGTCTTCCTCGAGGCCGAGCTGCGACAGCGTCTTCCCCGCCATGACGAGCGCCGCCATCTTCGCCAGCGGCACGCCCGTCGCCTTCGACAGATACGGCACGGTGCGTGACGCGCGCGGGTTCACCTCGAGCACGTACACCACATCGTCTTTCAGGGCGTACTGGATGTTCATGAGCCCGACGACCTTCAACGCGCGCGCGATCCGGCGCGTGTAGTCCCGAATCGTCGACAGATGGCGCTCGGCCACGAGGTACGGCGGGACGACGCACGAGCTGTCGCCCGAGTGAATCCCCGCCTCCTCGATGTGCTCCATGATTCCGCCGATGACGACGGCGCCGGTGTCGTCGGCGACGGCATCCACGTCGAGCTCGAACGCGTCCTCGACGAACTTGTCGATCAGGACGGGATGCTCGGGCGACGCGTCGACGGCGTTCGTCATATACCGGTCGAGCGTGCCCATGTCGTAGACGATCGCCATCCCGCGCCCGCCCAGCACGTACGACGGCCGGACGACGACCGGGAAGCCGATTTTCTGCGCGGCCTCACGAGCTTCGTCGCGCGACGTCGCGGTGCCGCTCGCCGGCTGGGGAATGCCGAGATCCCACAGCAGCTGTGAAAATCGCTGACGATCTTCCGCGAGATCGATCGAGTCCGGCGACGTGCCGAGAATTCTCACACCCGCGGCCTGGAGGGCGAGCGACAGCTTGAGCGGCGTCTGCCCTCCGAACTGCACGAGGCACGAGACGTCGCCGCCACCCGTCGCTTCGCGATCGATCACCGACATGACGTCTTCGAACGTCAGCGGCTCGAAGTAGAGCCGGTCGGTGGTGTCGTAATCCGTCGACACCGTTTCCGGGTTGCAGTTGATCATCACCGTTTCGAACCCGGCGTCGCGCAGCGCAAACGCCGCGTGGCAGCAGCAGTAGTCGAACTCGAGGCCCTGACCGATGCGATTCGGCCCGCTGCCAAGAATGATGACCTTCGACTTGTTGGTCGGGTTCGATTCGTCGCCCCGCTCGTACGTGCTGTACATGTAAGGCGTAAACGACTCGAATTCGGCCGCACAGGTGTCGATGCGCTTGAATGCAGGGACGAGCTTCTCCTCGATGCGCCGTTCGCGAATCGTGGCTTCCGGCACGCCGTAGATGGCGGCGATCTCACCGTCGCCGAACCCCGCGCGCTTCAGCGTGCGCAGAAAGTCAGCCGACAGCTCTCGCAGCTCCTGCATGCCCGGCGATGCGCCGCAGCTCGGCGATCTGGCTGAACTGCTGAAGGAACCACGGATCGATCCGGGTCAGCTCGTGAAGCTGCTCGACGCTCCAGCCGCGCTCGAGCGCCTTGAAGAGCGCCCACATGCGCCTGTCGTTCGGCACCACCAGCTTCTTCCGGAGCGACGCGTCGTCTTCATCCTCTCCGGGCTGCGTCAGCAGCAGGCCCTGCTTGCCGAGCTCGAGCGATCGCACGCCCTTGAGAAACGACTCCTTGAACGTGCGCCCGATCGACATCGCCTCGCCGACCGACTTCATCTGGGTGGTCAGCGTGCGATCGGCCTGGGGAAACTTCTCGAAGTTCCACCGCGGAATCTTCGTCACGATGTAGTCGATGGTCGGCTCGAAGGACGCGGGCGTGAGCCGCGTGATGTCGTTGGGAATCTCGTCGAGGTGATACCCCAGGGCGAGCTTGGCGGCGATCTTCGCGATCGGGAATCCCGTCGCCTTCGACGCGAGCGCCGACGAGCGCGAGACGCGCGGGTTCATCTCGATGACCAGCATGCGGCCGTCGGTGGGGTTCACGCAGAACTGGATGTTCGACCCGCCGGTCTCGACCCCGACTCTATTGATGATGCGGCGCGCGGCATCGCGCATCCGCTGGTATTCCTTGTCGGTCAACGTCAGCGCTGGCGCCACGGTGATGCTGTCGCCGGTATGCACGCCCATCGGATCGATGTTCTCGATCGAGCAGATGACGACGAAGTTATCCGCGACGTCGCGCATCACTTCGAGCTCGAACTCTTTCCATCCGATCACCGACTCCTCGATGAGCAGCTCGTGGACCGGGCTCATCTCGAGGCCGCGGTCGACGAGCTCGCGGAACTCTTCGATGTTGTACGCGATGCCGCCGCCGACGCCGCCCATCGTGAACGACGGCCGGATGATGGCCGGAAAGCCGGTGACCTTGACGATGCGCGTCGCCTCGTCGATCGAACGGGCAAGGCCGCTGGCGGGCGTCTCGACGCCGATTTCCTTCATTGCGTCGCGGAACAACAGTCGATCTTCGCCAAGCTTGATCGCATCGACGTTGGCGCCGATCAGCTTCACGTTGTACTGGTCGAGCACGCCGGCATCGTGCAGGGCCACGGCGAGATTGAGGGCCGTCTGTCCGCCGACGGTCGGCAGAATCGCGTCCGGGCGCTCTTTCTCGATGACCTTCGTGACCGCTTCGACGGTGAGCGGCTCGATGTAGGTACGATCGGCCATCTCCGGGTCCGTCATGATGGTCGCCGGATTGCTGTTGATGAGGATGACGTCGAGCCCCTCGGAGCGCAGCGCCTTGCACGCCTGAGTGCCCGAGTAGTCGAACTCGCACGCCTGCCCGATGACGATTGGTCCGGCGCCGATCACGAGGATACGTTTGAGATCTTCTCGTCGAGGCATTATTTAGTCCGCATGGGGCCCCACCCCCATGCGCTGCCGTCGCTGACGCTCCGGATCGTGCGACGCTCGTTAGTGTGCTTAGTCATCGTCTGCGTTCCATGTCGTCGACGAACTGCTTGAACAGGTAGTCGGCGTCGTGAGGTCCCGGAGATGCCTCGGGATGATACTGCACCGAGTAAATCGGGCGATCCATCACCCGCAGCCCTTCGACCGTGCCGTCGTACAGATTCAGGTGCGTCACCTTCACGTCGGCCGGCAGCGAGTCGGGATCGACGGCGAAGCCGTGGTTCTGCGACGTAATCTCGACCTTTCCGGTCTCGAGAAACTTCACCGGATGATTCGCGCCGCGGTGGCCGAACTTCAATTTGAATGTCTTTCCGCCAAGCGCGAGCCCGAGGATTTGATGCCCGAGGCAGATGCCGAACACCGGCTTATCCGCCTGCGTCAGCTCTCGCGTATTTTCGATCGCGTAGTCGACCGCGGCAGGATCTCCGGGGCCGTTGCTGAGAAAGACGCCATCCACACCAGACGCCAGCACGTCCTTGGCCGGGGTCGAGGCGGGAAATACCTGCACCTGGCAGCCATACGAGACGAGCCGCCTGAGGATGTTCCACTTGATGCCGAAATCGTACGCGCCGACGCGCAGCGGACGTTTCGAGTGGGACTTCGGCGCGAGCGCAAGGTCGGGCCTGACTTCAGCGAGGTTCTGCGCGATGTCGGCCGGCCAGACGAACGGCGCCGCGCACGTGACATCGCGCACCAGGTCGGTTCCTTCCATGGTCGGAATCGCGCACGCGAGCTGTACGAGCTCGCCCGTGTCGACATCTCCCGTCGCGATGACGCCGCGCATGACGCCCGACGATCGCAGCAGCCGCGTAAGCTCTCGGGTATCGATGTCGGCGATCGCAACGACGTTGTGGGCGATGAGGTAGTCGCGCAGGGTCCCGGATGCGCGCCAGTTGCTGGCAACCGGCGACTCCTCGCGCATGATGAAGCCGGCGACTTTCGGGACGGCGGACTCGACGTCATCCGGCGCCACACCGTAGTTGCCGATCTGCGGCGACGTCATCGTCACGATTTGTCCGGCGTACGACGGGTCGGTCAGCACTTCCTGATACCCCGTCATGCTCGTGTTGAACACGACCTCGCCGCGGGCGATTCCCTGCGCGCCGGCCGCCGTACCGCGATACACCGTCCCGTTCTCGAGGGCCAGAACAGCATTCATGCGATCTATTTTCTCTCCAAGGACGCCGCTACGCGCGTCTGCTCGCCCGCACCGACGCGCACCGTCGTCGTCCACGGTTCGTAGCCATCCAGTTCGATGCGCACCGTTGTGGATCCTGCAGGCAGGCCAGGAATGGCGATCGGCGTCGACCCGGCGAGCCGATCGTTGACGAACACGCGCGCTCCAGCGGGTCGTGATTGCACGTTGAGTCCACCAGGGCCAGTCTTCTCAGGGCGCAGCGTCAGCGTCATCGACGACGTCGGGCGCTGCGGCGTCAGTTGCAGCGTCCGTTCCTCCGCCGCGTACCCGTCACGCGCTACACGAATGGTATACGATCCGAGCGCCAGTTCGCGCAGCGCCACCGGAGTTTTTCCCCGCGGCTTTCCATTCACCAGCACATCCGCATCAGCGGGCGTCGATCGAATCAACATGCTGCCGGTCGGCGCGCGCTCAACCGCGCCCGACGCGGGACGCGATGGCGTCGGAGCTGGGGCACGTGTTCCGGGTGCAACGGGTGCCGGTGGGTGCGGGCTTGCCCGCCCGAAGCGCCCGGTGCAGCAGGCGCGGAGGCGGGGAGATCGACAATTGTGGCGTCAACGCCAGCAGGCGTCTCCGTCACGGATCCCGCAGCCCGCCAGCGCAAGAACCATCCGACAGACAGCGCCGCGATGATCGCGACGGCGAGAACCGCAACGGCGATCGGCCACTTCCTGCGGCCCGTCTCTGGTTCGGCGGCGTCTGCCGCGTCGAGCTCCTGCGACGGTTGCGTCGACCACGGGCGATTCAGAGGACGCGGCGGTGATTGACGCTCCTCATTCGTGGTGAAGGCTGGCGGATCGACCTCGAGATCTCGCGGCTCGCCGAGATCGATGACGCGGTCGAGAGGGTCTTCGGGGGCAACGGGTGGTGCAATGGGTGCAACAGGTGCAATGGGTGCGATGGGTGCGGTGCAGGTGCGATGGGTGCGGGCATCGCGATGCGTGCACGGGTGCGACCCGTGCGCGTGCACGCGACTGCGCACCTGTTGCACCCTTTGCACCCGTCGCACCCATTGCACCCGTCGCACCCGTTGCACCCGTTGCACCCGTCCCACCCGTCGCACTCCTTAACCTGTCCGCGAAGTCTTGCGCGCGTGCCGGGCGCATCGAGGGATCGGCGTTCAGCGCCAGATCGAAGGCGTCGCGCAACTTCGTGCCGAGCTGGGCCTCGAGCTCGTTGAGGCTATCAGGCGACGCCCGCCTCCCTGTTGCCGCCTCGAACGCAATGGCGCCGAGGGAATAGACGTCTGACGCCGCTGTCGGCGACGAGTACTGCGGACGCGTCGGCAGCTTTGCGCCGATGGCCGACAACGCGCCGGCGATGCCGAATCCCGTTATCCGCACGGCATCGGCCGATAGCACGATATCGCGCAGATGCAGGAGGCCGTGATGCACACCGCGATCGGCCGCATGGTCGATCGCCGCGGCGAGCGCGTCGACGAGCGCAGCGACGTCTTGCACGGGCATCGGCCCGCGCTCGCGCAGCACGACGTCGAGCGAGTCCCCGACGGCGTATTCCTGCGCGAGATACGCGGCGCCGTAATCGAGACCCGCGGCGATGGGCGCAGCGATATTCGGGTGATTGATATGTGCGTCGATCAGCGCCTCGAGCGCGGTGACCAGCGCGGCAGATTGTTCCGGGGTGAGATCGAGACGAAAGACCTTGATTGCGACGAGCCGGTCGCGACGTTCATCAGCGGCGTCAGCGGGCTCGTACGCACGGAAGACCGGACCCAGCGTGCCCGCACCAATCTGATGGAGAACCCTGAACGGCCCGAATGCTTCCGGAGGAAAGTACAGGACAGAATCTTCGCGGTTCAGCGGTCGAATGGTAACATGAATTCGTTGCAGATTCCTGTCGACATCCGACGATTTCCCTGGGTCAAAAAGCTCGCCGCTGATTACGCATTCCAGTTCGCAGCGCTGGCGCCGTTTTTTTCCGGCGACCCTGCCGCACCGGCCGCGTGGTCCTCTGCAATCGCAAGCGCGCAGCGCCATCCGCGTCAGCGCGCCGAGATCAGCGCTCTCCTCACGACGCAGCTCGCGCGGCGAAACGCGCCTGCGGCCGCTCGCGCCGCGGCCGCTCGCCTCGCCGAGCCGAATACCGTAGCGGTCGTCACAGGCCAGCAGGCCGGATTATTCGGCGGTCCGCTGTTCACGCTTTACAAAGGACTCACCGCCGCGAAGCTCGCCGCGCGCATCACGCAGGAACACGGCGTCCCTGCGGTCGCCGTGTTCTGGGTCGAATCCGAAGATCACGATTGGGATGAAGTGGCGTCCGTCTCGGTGCTCGACAACGAGCTGCAGCGCCGCACGATCACGTTGCCGCCTCCGGCGGGCGCCGGGCACTCGCCGATCGGGGCCATCCAGGTCGGCAGCGAAATTCACGGCACGCTCGACGAGCTTGCATCCGTGCTGCCGCAGACCGAGTTCACGGCCGGACTTCTTGACGATCTGCGAAGCGCTTACACGCCGGGCAACGCCATGTCCGACGCCTTCGCTCGCGTGCTCGACCGCACGCTGGGCGACCTCGGCGTGATCGTGTTCGAGTGCTCCGACCGCTCGGCGAAGCCGCTTGCGCGCGAGATCTTCGCGCACGAAATCGCGCACCCCGGCCGCACGTGGGCGCTCGCTGGCGAAGCCGGACAACGGCTCGCCGCCGCGGGGTACCACGCGCAAGTCGAGGGCTCGTCGCAAAACGGCGCGGCGTTATTTCGGATTGACGGCGCCCGAACCGCGGTAGAGATCACAGATGCGCCGGCCCTGGAGCGCGAAGCGCGCGATCGCCCCGAAACGTTCAGCCCGAATGTCCTCTTGCGGCCGATCGTCGAAGACACGCTGTTTCCAACGGTGAGCTATGTCAGCGGGCCGAACGAGCTGGCGTATCTCGGTCAGCTGCGCGAGGTCTACGCGCAGTTCGGCGTGCCCATGCCGTTGATGTATCCGCGCGCGAGCGCGACGGTGCTCGACTCGGCCGGCGCCCGTTTTCTCGAGAAACACGACCTTCCGTTCGAGGCGCTGCAGGCCCGCGACGAGTCGGCGTTGAACCGCCTCCTCGCCGCGTCGCTGCCCGAGTCGGTCGATCGGGCGCTGAGGGAGGCCGACGAAGCCATCGAGGAAAAAATGACGGCGATTGTGTCGTCGGTCCCGGCCATCGATGCCACCCTCGAAGGCGCCGCGAAATCGACGTTGGGAAAGCTGCAGCACGACCTCGCCACGCTCCGCGGGAAGGTGATTAGCGCGGCCAAGAAGCGCGACGAGACCTTGCGGCGCCAGTTCTTCAGGGCGCAGGCGCAGGCGTTCCCTGACGGTATCCCGCAGGAGCGGGCGCTCGGCAGCATCGCGCTGCTCAACCGCTACGGCCCTGCGTTCGTCCAAAGGCTGATGCAGGAACTGCCGCTCGACCCCAGACACCACTGGGTGCTCACAATCTGATGCCGCCCAAAACCCGACGCAACCCTTCGCCGCGCGGTTTCGTCGCAGCGCTGAAGGATCGCGCCAGGCGCATCGTTGCAACCCACCCACGCGCGGCAAAGTACACCGCGATAACCGCCGCCGTCCTTTTCCTCATCACCTGCGGGTTGATGGGCTACTACTACGTCACGTTCTCGCACCTGATTGATGCGCGGCTGCACGGGGAGCGCGATCGCGTGCTGCCGCGGGTCTTTGCCCGTCCTCTCGAGATTCGGCGGGGGGACAACGTGTCGCAACAGGAACTCCTCGATCGGCTGAACGATCTCGGCTACGCGCAGCGCACGCAGGTGGAGAATCCCGGCGAATTCGCGGTTAACGGTCCCTCTCGTCAGCGTGGTGCCGCGCGCCGGCACCCACACCGGCAAGACTCTGATCGTCAGCTTTCAACGCGCCGCGCAGCCCCGGCGCGCAGGACGCCCGGCGGCGGCGGTGACGATCAGCAATCGGATCGAATCATTGTCGGTCGGCAAGCAGGCAGTGCCGCGAGTGACGATGGACGCGCCGATGTTGACGGCGTTGATCCCCGCGCGGGTGAAACGAAGACAAGTGCCGATGTCGGCGCTGCCATCGCGGATGGTGCAGGCGGTGATCGCCATTGAAGACCGGCGCTACTATTCGCACCCAGGCATCGACCCGATTCGAATGGTCGGCGCGCTGTTCACGAACGTCTTCGGCAATCGCCCCTACCTCGAAGGCGCGAGCACGATTACGCAGCAGCTCGCGAGGAACTTTTTTCTCACAGAGGAAATGGCGGTCGAACAGCAGAACCGCCAGCGGTCGCTCCGCCGGAAGCTGCTCGAGCAGTTCATGGCGGTCATCCTCGACCTGAGGGCAACCAAGGACGAGGTGCTCGAGTTGTACTTGAATGACGTCTACCTCGGCAACCGCGGATCATTCGCGATTCATGGCGTCGCCGAGGCCGCGCGTCTCTACTTCGGCAAGGACGTCAACAATCTCTCGCTTGGCGAGGCGGCCACGATCGCTGGAATCATTCAGTCGCCAGGCACGCTCTCTCCGTTCAACTCGCCAGACCGCGCGCGTGATCGCCGCAACGTCGTACTCAGGGCGATGGCCGACGCGGGCTTCGTGTCGCCTGACGCCGCCGAGCGCGCCGTCAAGGAGCCGCTTGCCCCGGTTGCGCGGGCGCTCGATGCCGAGGCGCCGTACTTCGTCGACTTCGTCGGCCACACGCTCGCCGAGCAGTTCCCGGCGGTCACTCAGACCACCGAGGCCGTCGACGTGTACACCACGCTCGACCTGCATCTGCAGCGACTTGCCCAGGATGCGGTGAGCGGCGGCATCGCGAAGGTCGACCAACTGCTGTCGCGACGGCGCCGCGGACGCGTCCCGCAGGCCGCGCTGATCGCGGTCGATCCGCGCACCGGCGATATTCTCGCGATGGTCGGCGGGCGCTCGTACAACCAGTCTCAATACAACCGGGCCGTCAGCGCGAGCCGTCAGCCGGGTTCGATCTTCAAGCCGTTCGTGTTCCTTGCCGCCTTCGAGCGGGCCGCAGCCGACGGCACGGCGCTGTCGCCGGCCACGCTCGTGAACGACGAACCGACGACGTTCGACGCAAACGGAACGCCGTGGACGCCGGCGAACTATGAAAATGAGTACGATGGCGAGATCACCCTCCGCCGTGCCCTCGCGATGTCGCGCAATGCGGCGACGGTAAAAGTGGCTGAAGCCGCCGGGTACGACCGTGTGGCCGATCTCTGGCGGCGTATTGGCGCCGGTTCGACGCCACGCGCGTTTCCATCCATTGCGCTCGGGGTATTCGAAGCCACACCACTCGACATCGCGTCGGCGTATACCATCTTCGGCAACTCGGGTCAGAAGCGCGCGCTGCGTCCGCTGCTTCGGATCCAGCGCGGGACGGCAGAGATCGTGGCGAAGGAGTCGGCCGTCACGCGTGTCGCGCGCGCCGATACGACTTACCTCGTGACGAACATGATGCGGAGCGTGCTCAGCGAAGGCACCGGCGCCGCCGTGCGCGCATCCGGATTCCACCTCGACGCCGCCGGAAAAACCGGCACCACGAACGATCTTCGAGACGCATGGTTCGTGGGATTCACGCCGGAGTTGTTGACCGTGGTCTGGGTCGGGCTCGACGACAACCAGGCGCTCGGCCTGAGCGGCGCGCAGGCGGCCCTCCCCATCTGGCTGGCGTTCATGCAGCGGGCGCTCGCCGGCCGCGCCGATCACCCGTTCGACGTGCCCGACAGCATCCGCTTTGTCGACATCGACCGCGACACCGGCGCGACGGCCATTTCCGGCTGCCTTCGGGTGTTCACCGAGTCGTTTCTCAGCGGATCCGAACCGAATCAGCTATGTGAAATACACCGGTTCTAGGTTCGGTTCGGTCAGCTCGTCAGAGATTCGCTGAGACAGCTGCCGCAGGCCTGCTGGCCTATAATCAACCCACATGTCCCAGGAAGTTTTCGAAGCGCTGACAGAGGCGCTCGAGCGCGGCGAAGACGCGGCGCTGGTGACGATCGTCTCGGCCAACGGCTCGACGCCGCAGCGAGTCGGCGCAAAGATGCTCGTCTTCCCCGATGGCCGCACCGTCGGCACGATTGGGGGCGGGTGCTACGAGAACGACGCCTTCTGGAAGGCCAAGGACGCGATTCAGTCGCGCAAGCCGTCGCTCGTGAAATACGACCTCAACGACGACTTCGCGCAGGAAAACGGATTGGTCTGCGGCGGTCAGATGCAGGTGTATATCGAGCCGCTCGAAGCGACGCCACGCCTGTACGTCATCGGCGCCGGCCATGTCGGCTACCACCTGGCGCGCCTCGCCCACACGATAGGGTTCCGCACGCACGTGCTCGACGACCGCGAGAAGTTCGCGAACACGGAACGCTTTCCCGATGCCGCGGAAGTGATCGTCGACACGATTCCCGAGTGGCTGCACCGGGCCGACCTGTCACCGAACGCGTACGTCGTCATCGTGACGCGCGGGCACACGCACGATCTCGACGCGCTGCGCTCGCTCGCGGCGCGCGACCTGCGGTATCTCGGACTGATCGGCAGCAAGGCGAAGGTGAAGCGCATTTACGACGCGCTGCTCGCCGAGGGCATGCCTCCGGAATGTCTGCAGCGCGTCAACGCGCCGGTCGGCCTCGACATCGGCGCGGTCAGTCCGGAAGAGATCGCCGTCGCCATCATGGCCGAGCTCATCGCAGTGCGCCGAGGGAAGATACAGGATCCCAAGCTGGCCGCGGTCTCGATGCGCTGGGATCGCGTGTATAATCGCTCTTAGCACTCTAGCCAGCAGACTGCTAAACATGTCGCAGCTTTCGCCCAGAGCGGCGCAGATTCTCGCCGCACTCGTTGCTGAATATATCGATACCGGCGAGCCTGTCGGCTCGGCCCGGTTGATGCACGTGGCCGGGCTGGGTGTGTCGTCGGCGACCATCCGGAACACGCTTGCCGAGCTCGAGGACCTGGGATACCTGCAGCAACCCCACACGTCGGCCGGCCGCATCCCAACCGATCGCGGTTACCGTTTCTATGTCGATCAGCTCCTGGCCGCTCCCCGCTCCGTACGCAACGGCGCCGCCGTCGAAGCGCAGCTTCGTCGCGATGCGGGCAGTCCTGCCCTTGCCGAGGACGTGCTGGCCGCGGTCTCGCAGGTGCTGTCGCGCGCATCGCGGCTGGTCGCATTCGCGCTGCCGATGACATCTGACGGCATTCTCAAAGAGATCGAGTTCGTCCCGCTCAGTTCCACGAAGGTGCTCGTCGTGGTGGTGACTGACGGCGGCCAGGTCTCCAGGAAAGCGATCGACGTCGGCGAAGACATCGATCCGCGCGATTTGCGGCAGGCGTCGAACTATCTGAACACCGAATTTGCCGGCATGCCGCTCGAACACATCCGTCTCGCGGTGCTGGAGCGGCTGCGCCACGAGCGCACGCTGTGCGATGCGCTGCGGGCGCGCGCGCTGAAGCTCGCGCAGACGGGCCTGGAAGAGCTGCCGAGGAAATCGCCGCTCTTCGTCGACGGCGCGGCCTCGTTGCTCGATGAGGCCAGCGAAGACAGCGGCATCACGATCGGGACGCTGAGCGCGCTGCTGCGCATGGTCGAAGAGAAAGAGCGGCTCGTGAAGCTGCTCAATGAGTACATGGACGGCCCTGGCCTGACGATCGTCATCGGCCAGGAGCACCGCACGCCCGATCTCCGCGCATTCAGCATCATCGCGTCAACCTATGTCGACGGCACGCGCCGCGGCACGGTTGGCGTCATCGGTCCGATGCGCATGCACTATTCCAGAACCATCGCCGTTGTCGACGGCGTTGCATTAGCCGTGTCGCGGGTCCTCCGCGACAGCATGTAATCCGGGTAAGAGCCATGGCCGACCAATCACGACGTACCAACTCTGCAGAAGCCTCTGACGTGGAACGGATGGAGGACGAAGGCGCAGCGGCGCAGGCAACCGACGCCGACCCCGGCGCTCGCCGACGAAATTGTCGAGCTGCGCAAAGAGCGCGACGGCCTTCACGATCGGCTGCTCCGCCAGGCCGCAGAGTTCGATAACTATCGCAAGCGCGTCGATCGCGAACGCAAGGATCTGACGCAGATGGCGGCAATCGATTTCGTGCAGGAGCTGCTGCCCGTGATCGACGATTTCGAGCGCGCGCTTCAGGCCGACGCGCCCGGCGCCGAGTCGTACCGCCAGGGGCTCGAGATTATCCATCGGGCGCTCATGGACATGCTGCGCAAGCGCGGCGTGACGCCCGTCGACGCGGTCGGTACTCCAGTTCGATCCGCAGGTGCATCAGGCCGTCGCGTACGAAGACGCGCCGGATCGCCGCGATGGCGAGGTCATAGAACAGTTCACGCGCGGCTACCGCCTCGGCGACAAGCTGGTACGCCCCGCGATGGTGAAAGTAGCGAAAGCGTGAGCAAACGGGACTACTACGAGATCCTCGGCGTGCCGAAAAACGCCGGCGATCAGCAGATCAAGAGCGCGTATCGCAAGCTGGCCCTTCAACACCATCCCGATCGCAACCAGGGCAACAAGGAGGCTGAGGAGAAATTCAAGGAGGCCGCCGAGGCCTATGCGATTCTCTCCGATGGCGACAAGCGGGCGCGCTACGACCGGTTCGGCCATGCGGGTGTGTCGTCGCAGGCCGGAGGGGGCTTCGATCCGTCGACGTTCGCCGGTTTCGAAGATGTGTTCGGCGGCATCTTCGGAGACTTCTTCGGCGGCGGCCGGCGAGGCGGTCCCGAACGCGGAAGCGACCTGCGCTACGACCTCGAGATCACGTTCGAAGAATCCGCCAAAGGCGTCGAGACGACCGTCGATATTCCCCGCCTCGAGACGTGCGATACATGTCACGGCTCCGGCGCGGCGCCCGGCACAAGCCCGACGACGTGTCCGCAATGCCAGGGCCGGGGACAGCAGCGATTCCAGCAGGGATTCTTCACCGTCGCGCGGACGTGCTCCCGCTGCCAGGGCACGGGCCGCACCATCGCGAAACCGTGCGCCACGTGCAAAGGTCAGGGACGCACGACCAAAGAGCGGAAGCTCACGGTCAAGATTCCGGCGGGTATCGCCGACGGCCAGCGACTCCGCATCAGCGGTGAGGGTGAGGAGGGAGCGCAGAACGGACCTTCGGGCGATCTCTACGTGTTCATCGAAGTCGCGCCGCATCCGTTCTTCCGCCGCGAAGGCAACAATCTCGCATGCGAGATTCCCCTGAACTTCACGACGCTGGCGCTTGGCGGCAGCATCGACGTGCCGACGCTCGACGGAACCGAGTCGTTCAAGGTGCCGGAGGGCACGCAGTCGGGCAGTGTCTTCCGGCTCCGGGGCAAGGGCATGCCGGATGTGTCCGGCAGAGGCCGCGGCGATCTCTTCTTTACCGTGCAGGCGGTGACGCCGAAGAAGCTCAACAAGGAACAGCGCGCCGCGCTCGAACAGCTCGGCAGGACGCTTCCGAAAGAAAAGTTCGAGCCGGTGGCGCGGAACGCCGAGGAAGACGAGAAGAATCTCTTCGAGAAGGTCAAAGATATTTTTGGGTAAGGCCTGGCCGGCGCTCGACATTCATGTGCCGAGCTGCGACCCGCAACTCGCGGAGCTCGTGCTCGCAGAGCTCGACGACTTTCAACCCACGGCGATTCAAGAGCCCGACGAGACCTCCCGCCTCCGCGCGTTCTTCACGTCGACAGAATCCCGCGACGCCGCGGCGCGCGCGCTCGCGGCGTCGTTCGGCACCCACCTTGTTCGTCGAAATCCTCAGTGTCGAGGACGAGGACTGGGCCGCGCGATCGCAGGCGCAGCTGCAGGCCATAACGGTCGGCCGCATCGTGATTGCCCCACCCTGGGACATGGGGTCAGACCCGCCTGCTTTGCGGGTTTCACGATCTGACCCATCGTATATCATCCGACCGTCGATGGGGTTCGGCACGGGCCATCATGCGACGACGCGCCTGATGCTGAGGGCCGTGCAGCAGCTGCCGCTCGCGGATCGGACCGTGCTCGACGTCGGCTGCGGGTCTGGCGTCCTGGCGATTGCGGCGATCAAACTTGGTGCGCGATCAGCGGTGGGCATCGACATCGATCCGGATGCACTCGCGAATGCGACGGAGAACGCGGCGCTGAACGAGATCGGCGATCGCGTGCGATTCGAGGAATCGGACTTTCGCACGATGTCCGCGCGCGCCGACGTTGTCATGGCCAACCTGACGGGCGCGCTCCTCGAGCGCTCTGCCGCGACGCTTGGCGCTCTCGTCACGCCCGCCGGACGCCTGATCGTCAGCGGATTCATGCAGACCGAGGCAGACGCCGTCACGTCTGCGCTGAACACAGTCGCCGACCTGGACTCGATCGCGCAGGAAGAGGAATGGATGTGCGCGATCTACAGATCCCGCCAGACGTAGCGCAGCACGGAGATCACGGACGCCCCGGCTGCATCGGCGCGCAACACTCGCCCGCCGAATGACAGCAGCGTCACACCGGCTGCCGCCGCATCTGCCAGTTCCTGCGGATCCCAGCCGCCTTCCGGCCCTATCAGGACGACGGCATCGGAGGGACGCTGCCCTTCGAGGGTCGCGACGTCAGCCACGTGCGTGTGCGCGCCAGGTTCGACGAACATCAATCTGTTTCGGCCCGTCGTCGAATCGAGCAACGTGGCGAACTCCTGCGTGTCGTACACAGGAGGAACTACGGCGCGGCCGCATTGCTTTACCGAGGCGATGACCGTCCGCTCCCAGCGATCGTGGCGGCCACCCTTCGCCACGGCTTTCATCGGCACATCGGTCCGCCTGCTCACAAATGGCTGCACGGCCGTCACACCCAGCATGACAGCGTCGCGGATGACGCGGTCCATCTTGTCGCTCTTGAGCAGCGCCTGCGCCAGCGTCACGGCGACGCGCGGTTCGGGAGCCGCGGTGCGCGGCTCACTCACGTGTACGCTGACACGCCGCGGCGAAATAGACGCGACACGCGCCAGCGCCTCGCGTCCCTGGCCGTCAAAAATCGCGACCGAATCTCCAGGCTGAAGCCGAAGCACGCGCGCCAGATGCTGCGCTTCGTCGTCTGGCAGGTAAAACTCGCCCGACGCCGGAAAGTCGGGGGCGTAGAACCGATGCACGGGGTGATTCTAGCGGCATCGGCTGCCGACCGCCTCCGACTCCGCCCCGACTCCCGCCATGACTCCGACTCCCACGACTCTTCCGACTTCTCAAGCCTGTATACTGCGTCCAGTGTTTTTCCGTGGTCAGGCCGTCGGAAAGTACAAAATCCTGTCGCCTCTCGGCAGCGGCGGATTCGGCACCGTTTACCTCGCCGAAGACACCTGGATCGACAAGAAGGTCGCGATCAAGGTGCCCCATCGGCAGAACGTCGACTTCGGCGATCTGCTTCGAGAGCCGCGCCTGCTCGCTTCGCTGAACCATCCGAACATCGTTTCGATCCTGACGGCCGAGAAGCAGTCCAACATTTTCTTCATCGTGATGGAGTATGTGGCAGGCGACACGCTCGAGACCGTCATCTCGCGCGACGGGCGAATCGATCTTGCGCGCACGCTCGACTACACCTGCCAGATCTGCAACGCCATCGACCACGCCCATCAGAACGGCGTCATTCATCGAGATCTCCGGCCCGGAAACGTCCTGGTATCGGAGGGCGGGCTCTTGAAGGTCGCCGACTTCGGCACGTCGCGCTTCATCGAGATCGCGGCGCATGGCACAACCGTGATCGGCAGCCCGCCGTACATGGCGCCTGAACAGTTCCACGGCAAGACCGTGTTTGCCTCGGACATCTACTCGCTCGGCGTGACGATGTACCAGATGTTGACCGGAGTGCTGCCGTACAACACGCCGGCGCCGGCCGACCTCGAGAAGCTGATGAAGGGAGAGCTCATCTCCCCGCCACGTACCCGGAACGCGAAAATTCCGGCGAAGCTCAACGACATCGTCATGAAGGCGGTCGCGCCCGACGTGAACGCGCGCTATCAGAGCGCTGCCGAGCTATTGAAGGACCTGCTCTCCGTACGCGGCCGGAAACGGACGACGCGTGTCGTCACGCCGCACACGCCGGCGGCGCTTCCCGTTGCGCCGCCACCCTCAGAAAACGTGCAGAGCATTCACGACCGCTTGCGCGCGCGCGAAACGCCGCAGCCGCGCTTCTGCTGGCACTGCCGCAAGCCGCTCCACGCACGATCTGCGCGATGCCCGTTTTGTGGCGAAGCGCAGTAAATGCTAAGATTTTTCCTGGGAGTTCAAAGATCATGGCTTTTTCGGGCACCGGCAAGATCTGGATGAACGGGAAGCTGGTGGAGTGGAAGGACGCCAACATCCACATCGCCTCTCACGTCATCCACTACGGCAGCGGCGTTTTCGAAGGCGCGCGCGTGTACGACACACCGAAAGGATCCGCGATCCTTCGTCTCGACGCGCACATGGCGCGCCTCATCGACTCCGCCAAGATCTACCGCATGGAGTGCCCGTACACGCAGGAGCAGCTCGAGAAGGGCGTCATCGACACCGTCCAGGCGAACGGCTTCAAGGCGTGCTATATCCGTCCGCTGATGTATCGCGGCTACGCCGCGCTTGGCGTCAATCCGCTCCCCTGCCCGGTCGACGTCGCCATCATGGTGTGGGAATGGGGTGCCTACCTCGGCGCTGATGCCCTCGAAAAGGGCGTCGATGTGTGCGTCAGCTCGTGGAACCGCATGGCGCCCAACACATTTCCGTCGCTCTCGAAGACGAGCGGCAACTACGCCAATGCCGCGCTCATCCGCATGGAGGCCGAGGCCAACGGCTACAGCGAAGGCATCGCGCTCGACACGTTCGGGTATCGTCAGCGAAGGCAGCGGCGAGAACATCTTCGTCGTGCGCAATGGCGTGGTGCACACACCGCCGCTGAGTGCGTCGATTCTGCCCGGCATCACGCGCGACATGGCGATTCAGATTGCCGCAGGATCTCGGCTATCGCGTGTCGCAGGAGAACATCCCGCGCGAAATGCTCTACATCGCGGACGAAGTGTTTTTCGTCGGAACCGCGGTGGAGCTGACTCCCGTCCGGTCCGTCGACAAGATCACGGTCGGCAGCGGCCGCCGCGGCCCGGTGACGGAGGCGATTCAACGCCGGTTCCTCGACATCATCCACGGTAAGGCGCCCGACACGCACGGATGGCTGACATACGTGCCGGAGATGGTCGCCGCGGGACAGAAGAGCCGCTAAACCCCTCCGCCAGTAGCCGATAAGAGCTAAGAGCAGCCCTTTGCTCTCAGCTCTTTCGGTTTTCTATGAACATAGACGATCTCCTCCGTGCGCGCGCCGTGACGGGCGGCGGCGGCTCCGAAATTCCCGGTCTCACCAGGTTCGGCGGATAAGATCACTGCGGTGAAGAAACCGCGCCCACCCGAGGACCCCGACTCGTCGAAAGCCGCATACTTTCGCGCGCTCCGCTGGCTGACCGCGCGCGAGCTGTCGGAAGCGCAAGTGCGCTCACGCCTCGCTGAAAAAGGCTACACCGAGATCGCAATCAAGCCGGCCCTCGAGCGCCTGATTCAGGATCGCACGGTCGACGACCGGCGCGCGGCCACCGCCGTCGCACGCACCGAGGCGCGCGTGCGCCGGCACGGCCCGCACCGCGTCATGGGCAAGCTCATCGCCATGCACATCGATCGCGACCTGGCGAGAGATGTCGTGCGCGAGCTGTTCGGCGAAGAGGACGAGGACGCGCTCTCGACACGACGCTCGAGCGGCGGTTGCGAGGCACAGCCGACCGGCTGAAAGATCCCAAGGAGCGGCAGAAGCTCATCGCCTATCTCGTTCGTCAGGGCTTTTCCGCTTCCGCGGCGTCCGCCGCGATCCGGAACAATTGAAGCGCTAAGTCCCATAGCCATGCATCGCCCTCTTCGTGCCTTCGTGCCTTCGTGGTTACAGTAAAATGGTGTCCACACACATGACCTGGAGAGAGATTCGCGCGTCTTTTCTGGAGTATTTCGAGCGGAACGGCCATCGCGTCGTGCCCAGCTCGTCGCTCGTGCCGCACGACGACCCGTCGCTCCTCTTCACCAACGCCGGGATGAACCAGTTCAAGGACGTGTTCCTCGGCAAAGAGCGGCGCGAGTACACCCGTGCGGCGACGTGCCAGAAGTGCATGCGCGTCAGCGGAAAGCACAACGATCTCGAGAACGTCGGGCCGTCGCCCAGCCACCATACGTTCTTCCAGATGCTCGGCAACTTCTCGTTCGGCGACTACTTCAAGAGCGACGCGATCAGGCATGCGTGGGAACTGCTGACCGGCGAGTGGCACATTCCAAAGGACAAGCTGTTTGTCACGGTGTTCAAAGGCGAAGGCGCGATCCCCAGGGACGTCGACGCGCGCGAGATCTGGCTGAAATACGTTTCCGAAGATCATCTGTCGGAGCTGGGATCGGACGACAACTTCTGGCAGATGGGCGAGACCGGCCCGTGCGGCCGTTGCTCGGAGATCTATTACTTCCGCGGCAACCATCTTCCCTGCCCCGAGCCGGTGTGCCGCGGCGTCGAATGCAGCTGCAGCCGCTACATCGAAATCTGGAACAACGTGTTCATGGAGTTCGACCGGCAGGCCGACGGTTCGCTCAAGCCGCTTCCCGCGCCATCGATCGACACGGGCATGGGGCTCGAACGCCTCACCGCGGTCCTCCAGGAACACGAGTCGAACTACGACACCGATCTGTTCCGTCCGCTCCTCGACGAAATAGGCACGCTGTCAGGGAAGAAATACAGCCGATCGATGAGCCCTGACGACGTGTCGATGCGGGTCGTGGCCGATCACTCGCGATCGGCGGCGTTTCTCATTGCGGATGGCGTGATGCCCTCGAACGAGTTTCGCGGCTACGTTCTCCGCAAGATCATGCGCCGCGCCATGCGCCACGGTATGAGGCTCGGCATCACCGAGACGTTTCTGCCGAGGCTCGTCGACGTCATCGCGCGTGAGATGGGCGATGCCTATCCCGAGCTCCGCGCGAATCGCGACACCGTCGTCAGCGTGGTCCGCAACGAGGAGGAGCGATTCAGCGCCGTCCTTGCGGGCGGGCTTCCCCGGCTCGAAGACGCCATCGATCGCGCCGCGGCATCGGCCGGCCACCAACTGTCTGGAGACGAAGCGTTCAAGCTGTACGACACCTTTGGCCTGCCGCTCGACTTCATCGAAGATCTCGCGGGCGAGCGCCAGGTCGGTGTCGACCGCGCGGCGTTCGAGCGCGCCATGGAAGGCCAGCGGGAAAAGGCGCGAGCGAAGAGCGCGTTCGAGGGCAAGAAGGGCCAGGAGTTCATCTTCGAATCAGATCAGTCGCAGCAGGGCCTGAGCGCCGCCGGGGATCGTTTCGAGGGCTACACGACGACCACTGTGAAAGGCACTCCGGTGATTGCCCTGTTCGACAAGGAGCGCCGGCAGGTCAAAGAGCTCGAGCAAGGAGCCGAAGGTTACGCGGCCCTGGGGCGGACTCCGTTTTATGTCGAGTCGGGCGGCCAGGTGTCAGATGTCGGCTCCCTGCACGCTGATGCGTCAGGGGCATCGGCGCACGTCGACGGGATGTCCCGAATTGCCGCGGGAATGCCCCGCTTGCACCGCATCCAGCTGACGAACGGCACGCTGCACGAGCGCGACATCATCACCGCCGACGTCGATGCGGCGACGCGCGACGCGACGCGCAGGAACCACACGGCGACGCATCTGCTTCACGCCGCGCTGCGCAAAGTGCTGGGCTCGCACGTGAAACAAGCCGGCTCGCTCGTCGCACCCGATCGCCTGCGATTCGACTTCGTGCACTCGTCGCCGGTGACACGAGAGCAGATCGTCCAAATCGAGCAGATCGTCAACGAACAGGTGTATCGCAATGCACCCGTCGTCACCGAGGAGCGCTCGACGGAGGAAGCCATGGCGTCCGGCGCGATGGCGCTGTTCGGGGAGAAATACGGCGACCGCGTCCGCGTGGTGTCGATTCCAGGCTTCAGTATGGAGCTGTGCGGCGGAACCCACTGCCGCGCGACGGGCGACATCGGGTTCTTCACGATCCTCTCCGAGAGTGGTGTGGCTGCGGGGGTGCGGCGCATCGAAGCCGTAACCGGGGCCGACGCCGTTCGCCACCATCAGTCGACGCGTGCCGCGCTCGATGAGCTGCTGGGTGCCCTTGGAACGACCGCGGAACGCGGCCGCGCGGCCGTCGAGCACCTGCATGCGGAAAACAAACGGCTGGCGCGCGACATCAGCAAGCTGAAGGTCGAAGGGGCACGCAGCCAGCAAGGCGCCGCGGCGGCCGTCGAGGAAGCGCAGTTCGCGCGCGGGAAATTCGTGGCGCATGCGGCGAGCGGCCTCGGAAAAGACGAGCTGCGCCAGCTCGCCGACGCGCACCGCGACCGCATCAAGACCGGCATCGTCGTCATCGGCTCTGTAGATGACGGGCGGGTGTCGCTCGTGGTGGCGGTCACCAAAGACCTCGTCCCGACGGTCCACGCCGGCAACGTGGTGAAAGAGCTGGCCCCCATTGTCGGAGGCCGGGGCGGCGGCCGGCCCGACTTCGCGGAAGCGGGCGGGCAATCTGACCGGCGAGGTGACTCGGGCACTTGCCCAAGCCAGGACTCTCGCTCAAACGGCCCTGGACTAAAGTCCCTTCACACTTCTGCCGATACTGCATAACAGGTCGGGTTGCGTCCATGGCCCTGCGGCTGTAGACTGGCTCGCCCCCTGTAAGTTACTGACCTTGAAACACATATTTGTAATCGGTGCTGCGGCACTGTGCGTCGTGGCCGGCTTCGCTCGGCCTGCGGCCGCACAGATCTACTCGTGGCGGGACCAGAGCGGGGTCCTGACACTCTCAGACCGCCCTCAGAACGCCGCGGCGCGTGCCATCACGGTGCCGGTCAGTCCTGCCCTGGCGGCCCGGTCGAGCCCCCATTTCGAGCCCCTTATTCGTCAGCACGCGAGCCAGCAAGGTATTCGTCCCGATCTGGTCCGCGCCGTCATTCAGGTGGAATCGGCCTTCAACCCCCGCGCCGTATCGCCGAAGGGCGCCATGGGGCTGATGCAGCTGATGCCCGCGACGGCGAAGCAGTTCGGCGTCATCGACCCGTTCAACCCCGCGGAAAACATCCGTGCCGGCGTGTCCTACCTGCGCCAACTGCTGGATCGCTACGACCACGACGAGCAGCTCGCGCTGGCGGCCTACAACGCCGGTCCTGGCGCGGTCGACAAGTACGGATCGCAGGTGCCGCCCTACAAAGAAACCCAGAACTACGTCCTGAAAATCACAGGAATTCAGGGCAACGTTCGCAGCGCCCCGGGCGCGCGCATCTACCGGGTCACCGAAATCGTGGACGGCCGTCCGGTCGTGAAATACACCAACACCAAGCCCACCAGCGGCGACTTCGTCGAAGTCCGCCGATAGTGCTAAAATAGCGGTTTTCCATGGTGCCGCCTTCGCGAAGGCTACGGCGCCAGGCACGTCAATACGTATTGAGAGGATAAGTTTTGGCTACACACGCTTCCGCGCTGAAGGCGCACCGGCAGAGCCTGGTGCATCGCGAGCGCAACCGCCGGTACCGTTCGCAGCTTCGCGCCACCCTCAAGCAGATTCGCTCGGTCATCGACAAGGACAAGGCCGCCGCCAAGAAAGAGCTGAGCGAGGCGATTTCGCTGATCGACAAGATGGCCGGCAAGGGAATCATCCACCGCAATACGGCGAGCCGCTACAAGTCGCGGCTGAGCGCACGGTACGCGAAGAGCGCCTAGAGGTTCCAGTTCCGGTTCCGGTTCCGCGTTCGGTTCGAACCGTGAACTGGAACAGGAACCCGGAACCTCATCTTCCACAGAGTTCCACCACCAGCCGCTCCAGAAGCGCTCTTGGATCTCCCGCGGATGTTTTGATGGCGAGATCCGTCCGGAACACGGCTTCGACCGCGGAGCTCACCTTCGGCGCCGGCACCTTCGTCCGGACGAACCAGGCGAGCTGGCCAAGAATCATGTAGGGCACGGCGCCGTTGTCCATCATCAGCCCGAGCTCGCGCAGCGCGTCTCCGGCTGACCCTCGCTCGATGGCACGCGTCACGCCCCAGTCGTCCTGCGATGTGGCGGGCGCCACAATCTCCTTCACATCAGCTTCCGTAATCGTCCCGTTTCCTGCTGCGTACAGGACAAGGCGCTCGACGTCTGCGCGCAGCCTGACGACATCAGGGCCGACCCGATCGGCGACCAGCCGCGCGGCGCGGGCGTCGATCGTCAGGCCTTCTTTCGCCGCCCGATCCTTGACCCATTTCGCGGCTTCGACGGCGTCGGCGGGACCGGAGCATTCGACGACGACGGCTTTCGAGATCAGCTGCTTGGTCAGCGAGCGGCGCTTGTCGACGCCCGCGGCGACCACCACGAGGCAGCACGTGTCGACCGGCGCTTTTACGTACGACTCGAACGTCTCCAGATCTCGCTCGGTCGCATCGCTGTCTTTTTTCGGATTCAGGAGGCGCTCGGCGTGCAGCAGCAGCACGACACGCCGCGGCACCATCATCGGCAGCGTGCGCGCGGCGTCAACGACCTCGGCGCCTGTCGTCTCGCCGCCGTAGAGCCGATCGACGTTGAACGCGCGCAGCTCCGGTTCGACGAGCTCGAGAAATTCTCCAGCCAGCGCAACCTTCGCGGCTTCGTCGGCGCCGCCCAGCAGGTAGATCGGGGCCACCTTGCCGGCGGCGATCTGCTTGCGGACGTCAGCTTGCGAGGCGGCGCCCAATCAGAATGCTTCCAGGATGGCGCTCACGACCGAGCGCGAAAACTCGCTGCTGACGCGCTCGAGCGCGTTCGACTCCTGCGTGAAGAACGAGCCCGGGATCGACCAATCCCGTCGGGTCGTTGGTGAACGCGCTGGTTGCGTCGTATTCCTCGCGGATCGTGATGGAAGGATTGCTCCAGAGGATCGTGTCTTTCTGGACATCGCGCAGCTGGATGTTGGCGGTCACGGTAATCGTGTAGCGGGACGCCGTCTGCTCGGCTGAGAAGTTGGTCGGCACGACCATGACGTTCGTGACGGCGCCCACCAGCACGGCGTCGGCGCCTGTCGCCTCCGGGACGATCTTGTAATTGCCGCGGCTGATGAATTCGGTCCGCACCTTGTCGGTCACGAGCTGCGCGATCTGGAACAACGACGTGTGGTTCTCGAACGACGGAACGCCGATCGTCCGGATGTAGGCCGGGAGGAAATTTCCGCGTCCCGCGAGCGCATACCCGCATCCGTTCGACGCAAGCGCCGCCGCTACGATCCACGCCGCCAGCGCCGGCTTACGCCGCAACCACATTAATCAATTTTCCCTTCACGATGACGACCGACTTGATGGTCTTGCCTTCGACGTGCGGCCGCACGGCCGGATCGGCGAGAGCACGCTGACGCAGCTCCCCTTCCGGCGTATCAGCCGCGACCGTCAGGCGACTGCGGAGCTTCCCGTTCACCTGCACCGGGACCACGATCTCGTCGGCCCTCGCGACGTCCTCGTCAAACGACGGCCACGACGCCTGAGCAATGCCGCCCTCGTGGCCGGTCATCTCCCACAGCTCTTCTGCGGTGTGGGGCGCGAAGGGAGAGATCATGATGACCAGCGCGTCGATCGCTTCGCGCATGACGCTCGCCGATTCGCCGCGCGCCGTGCCGGCCTTCTGCACGGCGTCGCTGAACGCGTACATCTCGTTCACGAGCTCCATCAAGGCGGAGATGGCGGTATTCAGATGGATGCGCTGCTCCACATCGACGGTGACGCGGCTGATTGTCTCGTGCGTTTTGCGGCGGAGCTTCCGTTCGGCGGCATCGAAGCTGCCGGAGTCGACGCTGCCGATCGGCGCAGCGCTTTTCGCCCGATCACACCACTGATCGACCAGCCGCCACACTCGGGCCAGAAACCGCCAGCTGCCCTCGAGGCCCGCGTCACTCCACTCGACTTCCTTTTCAGGCGGGGCGACGAACATGACGTACAGCCGTAACGCATCCGCCCCGACCTGCTGCAGCATCTCGTCGGGATCGACGACGTTCCCTTTCGACTTCGACATGACGGCGCCTTCCTTCAGCACCATGCCCTGCGTCAGCAGGTGCTTGAACGGCTCGTCGTGATCGACCATGCCGAGATCGCGGAACACGCGCGCGAAGAACCGCGAGTAAATCAGGTGCAGAATCGCGTGCTCGACGCCGCCGCTGTAGAAGTCGACGGGCATCCAGTATTTCGCCTTCGCCGGGTCGAACGGCAGCGCGTCGTTCTTCGGGTCGCAGAATCGATAGAAGTACCACGACGAATCGACGAACGTATCCATCGTGTCGGTCTCGCGCCGCGCGCGGCCGCCGCATTTCGGGCACGACACATTCACGAATTCGGGCACCTG
Source organism: Vicinamibacterales bacterium (assembly GCA_963802345.1). Taxonomy (GTDB): domain Bacteria; phylum Acidobacteriota; class Vicinamibacteria; order Vicinamibacterales; family JAMQPK01; genus JAMQPK01. The sequence goes on along the minus strand of CAWDIK010000014.1, from coordinate 154,239 downwards.
CGCCAGCGGAGAGTCGCCGCGGCCGGTGAAATTCGTGACCTTGGGCAGCTCGACGGGCAGCTGTTCGTACGGGACCGGCACAATCCCGCACGTGTCGCAGTACACCATCGGGATCGGCGTGCCCCAGTACCGCTGCCGCGAAATCCCCCAATCCTTCAGGCGGAACTGTACTGTCCGTTTGCCGATTCCCTTCTTCTCGACCCACTCGCCCATCCTGGCGAGCGCGACCTCAGAGGTCAGGCCAGTGAACTCACCCGAATCGACGAGGCGGCCGTAATCTTCGAAGGCCTGATCGATCGTCTTCGGCGTGTGGCCGAGATCGGGATCAGGATGCACGACGACCTTCACAGGCAGCTTGTATTTCGTCGCGAACTCGAAGTCGCGCTGATCGTGCGCCGGCACGGCCATGACCGCGCCGGTGCCGTACTCCCCGAGCACGAAATTCGCGATCCAGATCGGAATGCGCTCTTCGGTAAACGGATTCCGCGCGTACCGGCCCGTGAAGAAGCCCTCCTTCTCAATCTCGCCCGTCAACCGGGCCGTGCGATCCTGCGTGCGAAACGACGTTGCCTTCTTCCGGAACGCCGCCGGATCTTCGGAGAGCATCGCGAACTTCTCGACCATCTCGTGCTCGGGGGCCAGGAACACACACGTGGCGCCGAAAATCGTGTCGACCCTCGTCGTAAACACTTCGATCGTGTCCGAGACGGCCGCCGACTCCGCTCCCGCAAGCACCGGGAACTTGATGCGCGTGCCCTGCGACCTCCCGATCCAGTTCCTCTGCATCGTCAGCACTTTTTCGGGCCACTGGCTGCCCAGCTGCTCGATGCCCGTCAGCAAGTCGTCCGCATAGTGCGTGATCTTGAAAAACCACTGCTCGAGATCGCGGGTCGTGACCGGCGTACCGCAGCGCCAGCAGCCGCCGTCGACCACCTGCTCGTTGGCGAGCACGGTCTGATCCTTCTCGCACCAGTTCACCGAAGAGCGCCGGCGATATGCGAGGCCGCGCTCGTACATCTTGATGAACAGCCACTGGTTCCACTTGTAGTACGTCGGCTCGCAGGTCGCGAACTCGCGATCCCAGGCATAGCTGATCCCGAGGCGCTGCAGCTGCCCTTTCATGTGCGCGATATTGGCGAGCGTGGAGGTCTCGGGATGGATGCCGCTCTTGATCGCCGCGTTCTCGGCAGGCAGACCGAACGCGTCCCAGCCGAACGGGTGCAGCACGTTGTAGCCGCGCAGCCGTTTCGTGCGCGCCATGACGTCGCCGATGATGTAGTTGCGCACGTGCCCGACGTGCGCGTGGCCCGAGGGGTACGCGAACATCTCGAGGCAGTAGTACTTCGGACGCGCCGGATCTTCAGTGACCTCGAACGCGCGCGCGCTCGTCCAGCGTTCCTGCCACTTCTTGTCGAGTGCTTGCGGTTTGTAGTCGGCCATATGCGACTGCCGCTGCCGGACGTTCCGTCATTATAGCTTCCAATATTTGCTCTGCGCCGAGCGCATCTGCGCGATGGCCATGCGGGAGCGCTGCGTGGCGGCGACGAGGAGCGTCTGTCGCCGCAGGACCGGCGGCGCCGTCGAGTATGGCGATCGTCGACTCGAGGCAGGCTTTCAATGCCGAGAGGTCGTAGCCCCCTTCAGTGACCGCAACGAGTCGACCGTGACAATGCCGGTCGGCGGCATCGCACAACGACTTCGTCAGCGCCGCATATCCAGGGGTCGACAGGCGCATTCTCGCAAGAGGGTCCTGTTCGTGCGCGTCGAAGCCGGCCGAAATCAACAGGAGCTCCGGGCGGAACTGATCGATAACTGGAATGACGAGAGACTTGAAGACTTCGGCGTAATCGCCATCTGTCGAGCCGGCCTCGAGCGGAACATTCAGCGTAAACCCCGCGCCCGCGCCGCGACCGACGTCCTCTGCCGCGCCGGTGCCCGGGTAAAACGGGTACTGATGCGTCGAGACATACAGTACGCGCGGGTCTTCGTAGAAAATCCACTGCGTGCCGTTGCCGTGATGGACGTCGTAGTCCATGATGGCGACGCGCTCCATGCCTAGCGTCAGCGCGTGCGCGGCCGCGGCCGCCACGCTGTTGTAGAGGCAGAAACCCATCGCCCGATCCCGCTCCGCGTGGTGGCCTGGCGGCCGAACGAGCGCCATCACGCGCGTCGCGCGCGACTGCACGATGGCGTCGACGCCTCCGATCGCAGCGCCCGCGGCCAGCAATGCCACGTCGCGTGAATCCGGGGATGTGTAGGTATCCGGGTCAAGAGAGACGGCACGGCCGGCAGTGGCGTCGATGGCCTTCAAGTAAGAGTCGCTGTGCACCCGCCGGAGCTCGTCGTGCGTCGCCGGCCGCGGTGGCTGGACGATGCGGCCCCGCTGTTTCCATGCGGCGGCAACGCGCGTGCATCACCTCAGCGCGTTCGACCCGCTCCGGATGACCTGGAGGGGGACGATGATCGCCGAATCGATCGGAGTGAATCAGGATGAGTGACATCGCACGCTGTCGATCTTAATCTCACCTCTAAGTCCTGGCAAGCGACATGCCTGACAGGCATTGAGGCTAGTTGAATAGCGATCAGCGATTTGGTCGGTGCATCCAAGGCACACGGTGCTGATCGCCCCGATCTAATTCGCGCGGTCGCGAGTAGCGTGCGCTGATCAATCCAGATGTACGCGTACCCGACGCAGCGCTCAGCTTCCGCGATCGTGCGAGTCGCTTCGGACGCATCACGCGCAGTCGGTTTCGAGCCGCCTATGAGCATCGAGTCAGCGCCAGCGCCGTGATTGCCCGCGCAGCACCGATGCAGAATTCCCAGTAGGATCGGCTCCACCCCATCACTGACATACGGTCGTACACGCAAGCCCGAGCTTGTCTCCGCAATCGTTCGACCGTCAGCGAACCGATCGGTCATCGACAGCCATGAAATACGTGATCCAGCGGCGTACGCTGCCAATGGCCGCGGTTGTGATGCTGCGACCTTGTCCTCCATTTTGGAGCTCCTCCTACTCGAGCATCGCCGCCGCACGTCGTTCCAACTGAAGGAGCGACTGCTCGACCTCGACGCGCTTTGCTTCCAGCACGGCCTCGTCTGCCTCGCGCGGCACTTCAATTGGCGCGCCGACCGCGACCGCCACGGTCGCGAACGGCTTCGGAATCTGCGTGCGATCCCAGCTCTTCAGGGTCCAGTAACGCGACGCTTCCATGTGAAACGGCACGACGGGATTGCCCGTCAGCTTCGCCAGCCAGATAGCGCCTGGCTGCGCTTGACGTGCAGGACCGCGCGGGCCGTCGACAGCAAAGCCCGATGGCTGCCCGCGGTCCATTTCGCGCTTCAGCTGCAGCAGCGCGCGCTGCCCTCCCCGTGTGGTCGATCCGCGCGAGGTGCGAAATCCGAACTGCTCGATGATGCGGGCAATCCATTCACCGTCAAAGTTCTCGCTGATCATCACGACGATGCCGCGCCGGCGAAAGTAGTATGTCGCGGTCAACACGCGGCCGTGCCAAAAGGCCATAATCGGTCGCGTGCCGTTACCCTCGAACTGCAGGTGCTCGAGCCCTTCGACCTTCCACGTCAGCGAACTGCCGAGCGCCGAGATCACCGGCACACCGAGAGCGGCGATCGCCGCGACCTGAGCGCGCTTGACACTGAGACTCCGACCAGTGCTCCAGCCGATGTCTACATTCCCTCGTATCGCGGTCCACCTCCGCCTTCGGGCGGTACCCAGGTAATGACCTGGTAGGGGTCCATGATGTCGCACGTCTTGCAGTGAACGCAGTTGGACGCGTTGATCTGCAGCCGTGGACCCTCCGCGCCAGGCACAATTTCGTACACGTTCGCGGGACAAAACCTGATGCAGGGATGACCGTATTCCTTGCCGCAAATCGTATGACACACCTCGGTGTGGACGAGCAGATGCGGCGGCTGATCTTCCTCGTGGCGTGTGCCGGAAAAATGCACGTTCGTCAGCTTATCGAAGGTCAGCTGTCGATCGGGTTTGAGCTCGGCCGCCGGGTGCCTATGGCCCGGCTCGTTGAGCATCCGCAGGTGCAGATGTCCTGCCGTGCTCGGAACAGCCTGCCGTATCCACCAGCCCCTGGTCAGCATCTGCAGCCCGGCGAAAGCCAGGCCGCCGAACAATCCGTACTTGAACGCTTGATGCACGTGCCGCACGGGCCGCAGCTCGGCGCCGACCCAGCTCTGGCGAATCTTCTCGTCGAAGGCCAACAGCCGGGCTTCGGACGTGTCGCCTTCCCGAACGGCGTCGAAAGCGGTTTCGGCGGCGAGCATTCCCGTTTTCATCGCCAGATGAATACCCTTGAGCCGCATGGAATTCAAGAATCCGGCTGCATCGCCGACGATGATCGCGCCGGCGACTGCGCACTGGGGCAGCGTGAGCCATCCACCCTCGGGCAACGCCTTGGCGCCGTATCGGACCATCTGGCCGCCGCGCAACAAGCCGCTGATGAGCGGATGGAGCTTGAACTGCTGGAACGCGACATGGGGATCGAACATCGGATCTTCGTAGTCGAGCCCGACGACAAAGCCGACCGACAGGCGCGTATCGGACATCGCGTAGATGAACCCGCCGCCGAACTCCGCTTGATCCAGCGGGTATCCCAACGTGTGCATGACGGTGCCGCCCGGCAATCGGCCAGCCGGCACATCCCACAGCTCCTTGATGCCAAGAGCAAATAACTGCGGTTGGCGGCCTACCGCGATGCGCGAGCGTTGAGTCAGTTGCTTCGTCAAATTGCCGCGGACGCCATCAGCCAGGATCGTCACCTTCGCGCGAATGTCCACTCCAGGCTCGAAGTTCGCGCGCTGGGCGCCATGACGCCCAATGCCCCGGTCACCGGTCCGCACGCCGACGACCCGTTCTCCATCCATCAACAGCTCGCTGCCGGCAAAGCCCGAGAACATGTCGACGCCCTCGGCTTCGACGAGGTCCGACAGCCATTTGCCCAACTGCTGAAGCGAAATGATGTAGTTGCCGTGATTCCGCAGCGGCGGAGGCGTGAAGGGAAATTTGATCTTGCCGGACGGCGTGAGGAAGTAGACGCGATCGTCGTGCACTTTCGACGCGATGGGCGCGCCCTTCGACTCGAAGTCGGGCACGAGCTCCGCGAGCGCTCGCGGATCGAGCACAGCGCCCGAGAGCAGATGGGCTCCCGGCTCCGCGGCCTTCTCGAGGACGGCGATGCTGAGCGTCTTGCCTGCCGCCTTCTGCAGCTGCGCAAGCCGCAGCGCCGCCGCCAACCCTGCCGGCCCGCCGCCGACGATCAGGATATCGACGTCGAGGCTCTCACGATCGCTCATCGTCGATATCTCACCGCAACGGCGCTAAGACGCAGAGAATGCTTTCTTCAGAAAAATCGTTCGTGGCGTCTTGCGTCGTTGCGGTGAGACATCGGATCAGGCTTTCTCGAGCTCTGCAATCATCGCCGGCACGATCTCGAACAAATCGCCGACGATGCCGTAGTCGGCGATTTCGAAGATCGGCGCGTCGGCGTCCTTGTTGATCGCCACGATCGTGCGCGCGCCTTTCATGCCGACGACGTGCTGGATGGCGCCGGAGATCCCCAGCGCAACGTAGAGCTTGGGCGCGACCGTCTGCCCGGAGCTGCCGACCTGGCGTTCCATCGGCAGCCATCCGCTGTCACAAATCGGCCGGGATGCGGCCAGTTGCGCGCCAAGCGCCGACGCGAGCTTCTCCGCCAGCGCGATGTGCTCCTGCCCCTTGATACCGCGGCCGACGGCGACGATACGCTCGGCCTGCGACAAATCGACGGCCTGCTTCGCCTCCTGGAACGGCTCTTCGGCTTTCTGCCGTATGGCTGCCGCGTCGAGCGCCACATTCAGCGGCTTCACGGCCGCAGGTGTCGAGCCGCGCTTCGCCGCGTCGGCGCGGTACGCCCCGATCTGCACGCTGACAAAGTGCGGATGCGCTCCCTCCGCCGCAACCTCTGCGATGAGTTTGCCCTGATAGACAGGCCGCAGAAATCCCGGCCGCTCACCGCGGGTCAACCCGATGCAGTCGGTCACCAGCGCGCGATCCAGGCGCGCCGCAAGCTTCGGGGCGAAGTCGCGCGTGCGGTAGGTATGCGGGAGGACGACGTGCGTGGGCTGAAGCTGTTCAATCGCGTGATGCAGCGCCTCCGTATAGCCGTCCGCCGTGTACGGTTCGAGCAAGGCGGAGTCGACGACATGGACCGCGGCGAGCACTGCCTGGCTGAGCTCGGCAGCCGGATCGCCCGGGCCGGCGCCCAATACGATCGCTTCAACCGGCTGATCGCCGGCCAGCTCCTGAGCGAAGGCCACGGCCTCCCACGACGCGCGATGCAGCTTGCCGCGCTGCTGTTCGGCGACGACGAGGATCATTTTAGTCGCGGGGGCCCCTCCGCCCCGCGCCGCTCGCGGCTCATCCGATTACCCTCGCTTCGTCTTTCAATTTCTGAATCAGGCCCTTGGCGGCTTCGGCGGGTGATCCTGGAATGAGCTGCGTTTGTTTCGTCTTGCGGGGAACATCGAGGCCGACGACGCTCGAGTGGGCCGCGGGGAGCGATGCCGGCGTCACCTTGCGAATCTCCTTTTTCTTGGCGGCCATGATGCCCTTCAGCGTGGCATATCGGAGCTGATTGATCCCGCTTTGAATGGTGAGCAGCGCCGGCAGCGGCATCTCCACCCACTGAAACCAACCGCCTTCCAGCTCCCGCTTCACCCTCACAAGGGGTACGGCCCCTTTCTCGGCGAGCTGCACGTCCATCACGATGGTCGCGTGAGGCACGCCCAACCGCTCCGCGAGGATAACGCCGGTCTGTGCCGCACCCTGATCGTCGGACTGGAGGCCGGTGAGCACGAGGTCGAATGTCTCCTCGCGTACGGCGTCGGCGAGGGCGCCCGCAATGACGAAGGAATCGGTGGTTATCGAAGAGAGGCGGTCGTGCTCGACGTGAATGGCTCGGTCGGCGCCCCGCGCCAGCGCTTCACGCAGCACCTGGCTCGCGCGTGCCGGCCCGGCGGTGCAGGCCACGACCTCGCCGCCGTGCTTTTCGCGGAGACGAAGCGCCTCCTCGAGCGCGTAGGCGTCGGGCTCGTTCATCTCGAAAGACGCATCCTGCTCGCGCACGCCGCGCTTGCTGTCGTCGATACGCGGCTGCCACTCGCGGGTGGGGACCTGCTTGATGCACACAGCTATGCGCATGGATACATTCTAGCTGTGTACGTATCGCAGAGACGCCGAGACGCGGAGAACTCTCTTTCAAAAGAAACTCTGCGCCTCTGCGACTCTGCGTCGTCGTGTTATTCGTGCTTCTTGAATAGGAGTGCAGCGTTTGTCCCGCCGAAGCCGAACGAGTTGGAGAGTGCGTACTCCATCTTTACGGGGCGGCACTTGCCAGGTACGTAGTCGAGGTCGCAGTCCGGATCGGGGTATTCGAGGTTGATCGTGGGCGGCGCCGTCTGGTGATACACCGCCAGCGCGGTGATGCCGGCTTCGAGACCGCCGGCTGCGCCGAGCAGATGCCCGGTCATCGATTTCGTCGAGGAGATCGCCAGCTTGTAGGCGTGCTCTCCGAAGAGGTTCTTGATCGCGAGCGTCTCGATGCGATCGTTGTGCGGCGTCGACGTGCCGTGCGCGTTGATGTACCCGACCTGCTGCGGTGCGATGTGCGCCTTCCTGAGGGCCATCTCCATGACGCGCACCGCGCCACTGCCATCCTCGGTGGGCGCCGTGATGTGGTACGCATCGCCGGACATGCCGTAGCCGACGACTTCGGCGTAGATGCGCGCGCCGCGCGCGATGGCCGATTCGCGCTCTTCGAGAATGACCACGCCCGCGCCTTCGCCGATGATGAACCCGTCGCGCTCCTTGTCGAACGGCCGGCTCGCTCTGTCGGGGTCATCGTTGCGCGTCGACATGGCGCGCATCGCGGCAAACCCGCCGACACTCATGGGCGTGATCGCCGCCTCCGATCCGCCGGCGATCATGGCATCGGCATCGCCGCGCCGGATGATCTCGAACGATTCGCCGACCGCGTGCGCAGACGCCGAGCACGCGGTGCAGGTCGCCAGGTTCGGCCCTTTCGCGCCGAATCGGATCGACACCTGCCCTGCGGCGAGATTGATGATGGATGCGGGAATGAAAAACGGTGAGATCTTCCGCGGCCCTCCGGCCAGCAGCGCCTCGTGCTCGCGTTCGATGCTCGTGAACCCGCCGATGCCCGAGCCGACGAACACGCCGACGTTCGCCGCGTTCGCCGACGTAATCTCGAGCTTCGCGTCGTCCATGGCGAACTGCGAGGCCGCGATCGCGTATTGAATGAAGACGTCCATCTTCTTGACGTCTTTCTTCTCGACGAACTGGAGCGGATCGAATCCCTTGACCTCGCCGGCGATGCGGGCGGCAAACGCCGACGCGTCGAATCGCGTGATCTTCCCGATGCCGCTCTGGCCCGTCGTCAGCGCGCGCCAGTTCACCTCGGTTCCGATACCCACCGGCGACACCAGCCCGATGCCGGTGACGACGACCCGTCTGTTGGTCACGATGCTTATTTCTTACCTTTGGCGTGCGAATCGATGTACTCGATCGCTTCCTTGACGCGCGTGATCTTCTCGGCGTCCTCGTCGGGGATTTCGATGCCGAACTCTTCCTCGAATGCCATCACGAGCTCGACCGTGTCGAGCGAGTCGGCGCCCAGGTCGTCGACGAACGATGCGTCCGGCGTCACTTCTTCCTCGTCGACGCCGAGCTGCTCCACGATGATACTTTTCACTTTTTCAGCAACCGCCATTCAATCCTCCTACGTATACATGCCGCCGTTGACCGCTATGACCTGCCCCGTAATATACGCCGCTTCCTCCGAGGCAAGGAAGCAGACTGTGTTGGCCACGTCTTCCGGCGTGCCGAGCCGGCCGAGCGGAATCTGCAGCGCCCACGTTTCTGACGTGCCCGACGCGAGCGCCCGGGTCATGTCGGTGTCGATCATGCCTGGAGCCACGACGTTGACGGTGATGCCGCGCGAGGCCACTTCACGCGCGAGCGCCTTCGCCATCCCGATGAGGCCCGCCTTCGACGCCGCGTAGTTCACCTGTCCGGCATTTCCCATCTGCCCCACGACGGAACTGATGGTGATGATGCGGCCGCCGCGCTGCTTGATCATGGGCCGCAACACCGCCTGCGTGCAGCTGTAGGCCGCCGTCAGGTTGGTCGCGATCACCGCATCCCAGTCGGCGCGCTTCATGCGCATCATCAACTGGTCGCGCGAGATGCCCGCGTTGTTGACCAGAATATCGATGCGGCCGTGCCTGGCGACCGCGCCGCTGACGAGGGCGTCCACTGCGGCGTGATCGGTGACATCGAGCGCCGCCGATTCGGCTTTTCCGCCCTTCAACACGATGTCCGCGACAGTCGCTTCCGCGTTCGATCCCCGCGCGGCGGCAATGACCGTCGCGCCTTGCGCAGCGAGCGTCTTCGCAATCGCCGCTCCTATGCCGCGGGACGCGCCGGTCACGAGCGCGACTTTTCCGGAAAGATTCAACATGTTTAGTCGCGGCGCTCCGCTACGCGCCGTCATAGCGCGCGAACGGTGTCGAGATCCTCGGGCGCGCCAACCGACGCCACCTTCGCGTCGCGGTGAATCTTGCGAATCAGCCCGCTCAGTACGCTCCCCGGACCCACCTCAACATACGTTGTGACGCCATCCGACGCAAGGCGGCGGACGCTCTCCTCCCAGCGCACCGCCGACGACACCTGCCGGACAAGCGCCTCGACCGCCGCCGAACGGTCGTGCTTCGGCGTGGCATCGACGTTGGCCACTACAGGAACCCGCGGATCGCGCGTCGACAGCGCGCGCAGCTCCGGCGCGAGGCGATCCTCCGCGGGCTTCATGAGCGCGCAGTGGAACGGCGCGCTGACGGCGAGCGGCACGACGCGTTTTGCGCCCAGCTCTTTCGCGCGCGCGCCCGCGCGATCGACGGCCGCCTTCGCGCCGGCAATCACGATTTGGCCGGCGCCATTCATGTTCGCCGGAGACACCACCTCGCCGTGCGCCGCCTCGGCGCACGCCTGTGCGACGCCATCGGCATCGAGACCCAGAATGGCCGCCATCGCACCAGTGCCGACCGGCACGGCCTCCTGCATGAAGCGGCCACGCTTCCGTACCGTACGAACCGCGTCGGCAAATGAAAACGTGCCTGCGGCGACGTTTGCGGAGTACTCGCCCAGGCTGTGGCCTGCCACGAACGCGACCGCCGATGCCAGTCCCTCGGACTCGAGCGCGCGGTACGCCGCGATGCTCGCCGTGAGGATGGCAGGCTGCGTGTTCTCCGTCAGCGTCAGGGCCTCTTCGGGCCCCTCCCAGATCAGCCGGCTGAACGCCTCGCCGAGCGCCTCGTCCGCCTCTGCGAAGACGTCACGGGCGGCCGGGAATGCGTCGGCCAGGGCGCGGCCCATCCCCACCTTCTGCGATCCCTGGCCTGGAAAGACGAATGCAATCATGAAACGGACGCGGTGGCGATTTCCTGCTCGACGCGATGCAGGAAACCGGCGGTCGAAAATCGGTGGGCCATCAGGATGGCATTGCGAATCGCCTTCGCTGATGAGCGGCCGTGGCACACGAAGCAGACGCCGGCGACGCCAAGCAGCGGCGCTCCGCCATATTCAGAGTAGTCGAGGCGGCGGCGAAACCGCCGGAACGCGCGCCGCGACAGGAGTGAGCCGACCATTCCGGAAAACGTTCTCGACAATTCTTCTCCGAGCAGCCGCTCGACTGTGTCGACGAGCCCTTCGCTCGCCTTCAATGCGATGTTGCCCGTAAAGCCGTCGCAGACTATCACGTCGGCGTTGCCCTTGTACACTTCGCGCGCCTCGACGTTGCCGATGAAGTTGAGCGAAGACCCTTTGAGCAGCCTGTGCGCCTCCCGAATCAACTCGGTCCCCTTGCTCTCTTCCTCGCCGATCGAAAGCAGCCCGATACGCGGGCGATCGACGCCGAGCGAGATCCTGGCGTAGACCGCGCCCATCGCGCCGAACTGCAGCAAGTGCGCCGCGCGGCACTCCACGTTTGCGCCGACGTCGAGCAGCACGCCGAGACGGTCGCCCGACGGGATGGTCGCCGCCAGCGCCGGACGATCGACGCCAGGCAGCATGCCGAACGCGCCGTGCGCGGACATGACCGTCGCGCCCGTGTGGCCCGCGCTGACCAGAGCCGACGCCTCTCCGTTTGCCACTGCATCGGCGGCGACGCGAATCGACGCGCGCGGCTTCCGCCGCAGGGCCGCCGCGGGGGCCTCGGCCATGCCGATGACGTCGGGCGCGTCAAGAATGCGGATGCTGAACTGGGCCGCGTCCGAATGTCTCGCAAGCTCGGCGCGAATGACATCGGCCTGGCCGGCGAGCAGAAGCCCGAGATCGAGGTGACGTGCGGCAGCGAGTGCGCCGTCGATGATGCTGCGAGGGGCATGGTCGCCCCCCATCGCGTCTACGGCAATCCTGATCATGAATTGGGCTGCGGGCTTCGGACTCCGGACTCCGGTTCAGGCCAGACAGCCTGACGTCTGCAGCCTTGAGCCTGTCACGGTTCTTTTATGCCTCGTCGACTGGGCGCACCTGCCGGCCGCGATAGTACCCGCAATGCGGGCACGCCCGGTGGGGCGGCTTGGGCTCGCGGCAGTTCGGGCAATCGCTCGACTGCGTGGCGACCAGCGTGTCGTGAGTGCGGCGCTTGGCGGTGCGTGACTTCGAATGGCGCCGTTTGGGATTGGGCATCGGTGTGGACCTCTGAAAGTAGAAAGTAGAAAGTAGAAAGTGAAAAGTAGAAAGTAAATCGTTAGTCGGTGCGCTTCATCGCCTTCAGAGGCGCCAGCCGCGGATCTTCCCATTTCACGTTGCAATCGCACGAGCCGGTGTTCAGGTTCGTGCCGCACTGCGGGCACAGTCCTTTGCACGTGTCTGCGCACAGCGCCTTCATCGGCAGCGCCAGCTGGAACTGCTCCATGATCAAGTGCGTCAAGTCGATCTGGTCGTCGTCGTAGAACGCCGTCGCCAGGTCGTCCTCTTCGACTTCGCGCTCTCCTTCGCCGACATTCTCCGTGCGCGGCACATACCGCAGGTCGAAATCCGACGCGATCGGAAGAGTGAACGGTTCGAGACACCGGCCGCACGCCAGCTCGATTTCGCCCGTAAGATGGCCGGCCACGCGATACCGCCCGGGCTCCTGCCGGTCAACATCGAACGACAGCATCACCGGCGAGACCACGCGAAACAGCTCACCTTCGGTCGTCGGGAAGAGCGACGGCTCGTACCGGTTGTCGAAATGCTCGTGCGCGTCGTGTAACGATCGAAGGCTAAGGTGCATAACCCGTGCTCTGCCAGCCTTTTAGGCTCAGGTAGAACGCACTATTATAGCCGCCTTCGCCTGCTATGCAAACCCGTCGGCATGGGCGTTCGTGTCAACGGTCTATTGCCCGTCGACCTCGCCCACCGGGCCAATCCATGGCTTGGGTATGAAGAGACTCTCGAAGAGCGACACCGCGTAGCGGTCCGTCATGCCGGCGAGAAAGTCCCTGGCCGCGGCATCGATCCCCTCCTCCTCTATGGTTCGCTGATCGAGGAACTCGGCGGGACGCTCGTGAATCTTCTCCCAGAGACCCCCGAGCACGCCGGCGGCCTTCTTGAACTCGGCGGTCGCGGTGTCGTTCTCGTAGACGGCGGCAAACAGAAACGTCCGCAGCTCGAGCGTCGCGTCGAGCACCGCGCTGCTCATGCGGATTTCTGACAGGTCGCCGGCAAAGGTGGCCTCGACGACGTCCTTCACCATGCGGCCGATGCGCGCGGAAGACGTGTCGCCCAGCAGCTGAACCGCCTTGCTCGGCAAGTCTTCGGCGCGCAGGATGCCGGCCCGCTGCGCATCGTCAATATCGTGGTTCACGTACGCCGTGAGGTCGGCGACACGCACAATCTGCCCTTCGAGCGTTTTCGATCGCTGGGACGGCGGCATGCCGACAGGAGATCCGCCCTTGCCCTTCGAGTGATGGGCGATGCCGTCACGCACTTCCCACGTCAGGTTCAACCCGTGGCGATCGTTTTCGAGCACATCGACGATGCGGAGGCTCTGCTGGTAATGGTTGAATCCGCCGGGAATGAGCTCGTCGAGCACGCGCTCGCCCGCGTGCCCGAACGGCGTGTGCCCGAGATCGTGGCCAAGCGCGATCGCCTCGGTGAGCTCCTCGTGCAGTTGCAGCACCTTCGCGATGGTCCGCGAGATCTGCGCGACCTCGAGCGTGTGCGTCAACCTGGTGCGATAGTGATCGCCGGTTGGGGCGAAAAACACCTGAGTCTTGTGCTTCAGACGCCTGAACGCCTTCGAGTGCACAATGCGGTCGCGGTCGCGCTGAAACGACGGCCGCACGTCGTCTTCGGGCTCGTCCCGCAGGCGCCCGCGCGTATCGGCGCTCTTCGCCGCCTGTGGCGCAAGAATCTGGCGCTCGCGCGCCTCTAAATGCTTTCTGATGCTTGCCATTACTGACTTCGCTCCATTGGTAGATTGGAAGATCGCCAGATTGAAAGAATGTTGTCAGATTGTTGAGTGACCGCACTTCGGCAGACTCTTCAATCTTCACTCTTCAACATTCTGACAATCCACCAATCTACCAATCTATCAATGCAGGTCATTGAGAAAGCTTTCACCGTTCGTCATCCGACCCACGCCGAAGTTGTCCGCAATGGTCTGGCCGAGGTCTGCAAACGTCGTGCGCGTCCCGAGTCTGACGCCGGCTTTCACCGCCGGTCCAGTCACAAGCAGCGGCACGTGCTCACGCGAGTGATCGGTGCTCGGCGTGGTCGGATCGTTGCCATGATCCGCTGTGATGACCAGCAAATCGTCGCGGCGCAGCCGCGGCAGCAGATCTTTGAGGCGCGAGTCGAACCGCTCGAGATTCGCCGCGTACCCCGCGACGTCGTTTCGATGCCCGTACTGCGTGTCGAAGTCGACGAGGTTCGTGAAGATCAGTCCGTCCGAGGTCGATGCCATCTCGGACAACACGGCATCGACACCCTCATCGTCGCTCTTCGTGTGGATGGCGCGGGTGACGCCTCGTCCCGCGAACAGGTCGTCGATTTTGCCGATCGCGACGACCGGAACGTGCGCCGCCGTCAGACGATCGAGCGTGGTTTCCGAGGTCGGCACCATCGCGAAGTCCCTGCGATTGGACGTCCGGGTAAAGCGTCCCGGTTCGCCGACGAACGGGCGCGCGATGACACGTCCGAGGCCGTAACCGCCAACGACCAGGTCGAATGCGATCTTGTTCATCCGGTACTGCTCGTCGAGGGGGATGACCTCCTCGTGCGCAGCGATCTGAAACACGCTGTCGGCCGAGGTATAGACGATTGGTTTTCCCGTGCGCATGTGCTCGGCGCCGAGATCGTCGATGATTTTCGTTCCCGAGGCCGCGTAGTTGCCGAGAGTGCCCCGCCCGATGCGGTGCTCGAACGCCTCGATGATTTCCTTCGGGAATCCATCCGGGAAGACGGGAAACGGCCGGTCGAGCACGATGCCCATCATCTCCCAGTGGCCGGTGACCGAGTCCTTCCCCATCGACGCTTCAGCCATGCGGCCAATCGCCCCGGCCGGCGCGTCTGCGCTGACGAACCCGCCGATATCGACGATGCGATCGAGTCCAAGGCGGCGGAGTACCGGGACGCGAAGCCCGACCTGCCGCGCGATGTTGCCGAGCGTGTTGCTGCCTTCATCGCCGTACGCGGCAGCGTCCGACAAAGCGCCTGCGCCGACACTGTCGAGCACGATGACGATGATTCGGGAAAAGGGGGCGGACACGGAATGCTATGTGAGCAGGGCCTCGACCGCTGTCAGCGTCTCGCGGCTCTCGCCCGAACCCGGAAGCCACACTAGGTTAGGCTCTTTGCGAAACCAGATCAACTGCCGGCGAGCGTAGTGGCGGTTCTCGCGCGTGATGAGCTCGCGTGTCGCGGCCTCATCTCTCACTCCGTGCAGATGTTCGAGCGCCTGCCGGTAGACGAGGCCGCCGAACGGCCTCGCGGTTTCGGGGACGCCGCGCGCAAGCAACCCGCGAACCTCGTCCATCAGTCCCTGTTCGAACTGCGCATCCACCCGCTTTGCCGCGCGTTCGGCGATCAGCGTCATGGGCGGCGCGAGCGCAACCGCGATTGTCTGGTAGCCGGCGAGCGGGGATACCGTCGCAGCGAAGTGAGCGGTCAACGGCGTGCCTGTAAGGAAGTACACCTCGAGCGCGCGAATCATGCGCTTGCGATCGCGCGGCTGAATCCTCTCGGCAGACGCCGGGTCCACACGCGCGAGCATGCGGTGAAGAAACTCGACGCCGCGGCGTTGCGCAATCTGTTCGAGACGGCTTCGCATCTGCGCGTCGGCGCCAGGCCCTGGAAAAAGGCCCCGGACGAGCGCGCGATAGTACAGTCCGGTGCCACCCACGATGATCGGCCACCGCCCGCGGTCGTAAATCTGTTCGATGACGGCGACTGTGTCGCGGACATACCGCGCCGCGGTGTACTCCTCGGTTGGCTCGACGATGTCGATGAGATGGTGAGGAATGCCGCGACGCTCGGCCTGCGGCACTTTGTCGGTGCCGATATCGAAGCCGCGATAGACCGCCGTCGAATCGCAGCTGATGATTTCGCCGCCGCGGCTGAAGCGCGAGCTCGATACCCAGCGCGCTTTTGCCTGTCGCCGTGGGACCCAGAATGGCGAGAATCGGCGGGCGCAGAGTCGTGTCCCTAGGTCCTGAAGATGGCGAAGCCGATGATCAACCCGAGCAGAATCAGCAGGCCGAGCTGTTGCGGACGCGTCGGGAGCGGCATGACCTCACCTGAAGTCGTCAGGATCTTCGTTGTAGAGGAACGTCACCGTGAAGAACGCCGTGTCCGAGGGATATTCGGCGGGCAGAGGCTGTGTGGGGTTCGAGCTCATCAGCGCGTTCACCGCGGCGATGTTGAATGACTCGATGTTCGACGGCTGCTTCACCTCGATGTCGGTGATGGCGCCGTTGCGATGGATGTTGAAGGTGATGACGACGTGCCCCTTCATGATCATCGCAGCCTGCGGCACGAACCAGTTGCGCTTGACCTGCGCGACGAATCGGCGGAGCCAGGGACCGAAATCGACGCCCTTGCTGTCGAACTGGATCAGTCCCTGCGAATCGCCGCTTCCCGTCGGGTTGTCGAACGACTGCTGCTGCACGTAGCGCTGGAGATTGCGCAGCGCGTTGCCGAGCGCGCCTTTCGTCCCCATGTCGCCCAGTCGCAGGCCAGGCGCCGCATTGGGGCTCTCGGGCAGGCGCATCATCGACCGTGACGGATCGTTCGCCGCCATTTGACCCTCGGCTTCGGCTGTCGGCGAGCCTTGCGCGACCGATGGCTCGGGCGCGTTGCCCCGGTTTGGCGGCGCGATGTCCGCCATTTCGCGCTCGCGTGAATTGCCGCGCGCAAACGGCAGCGGGTTCTCGGGCTTCGGAGGCGGCGCAATCGTCGACATCCGGCGGTCCTGATCGGAGGCCTCGACGTCCCGACGCGGCTGGGGCTTGGAAATGTCGACGGGCGGCTGCATGAACACAAAGCGCGGAGTCTGGCTCGGCTCGCGATTGACAGCCGCAACCGGCGTCGGCCTCATGGACTCTGGCAGCAGATCCGGCAGCAGAAGAATGGCAATTAGCAGTAAAAGGTGGACGATTATCGAGATGAGGACGCCTTCGCGTACGGATAGTGCCCCCTCGACCCTTGGGGTATCCGGGCGCAAATCCTCAAAGTCGATGTACATCAGGGACTTAGTCGATTATAGCACTCGGGTCGTGGCTATCCTTGACGGCGACGAACATATACACGACGCCAAAGGTCAGAGGCACTGCACGCACGGTGCCAAACCCTGCGTCCCGAAGTAGTTGCGAAAAATCCTGCGGCGAGGGGAATGCTTCAACCGATGCCGGCAGGTAGGTATACGCGCTCGGATGCTTCGAGACGAGCCGGCCGATGAGCGGCAGTACTTTCCGGAAGTACCAGAGGTAGAAATTGCGAAGCGCCGCCGACTGCGGAAGTGAAAATTCCAGAATCACCAACGCGCCGCCGGCCCGCATCACTCGCGCGATTTCGCGGCACGCGGACGCGGGCTCCTCGACGTTGCGAATGCCGAATCCGATCGTCGCGGCATCCACGGCCGCATCTCGAAGCGGGATGCGTGTGGCATCGCCGCGAATCAGCGTAATGCCAGGGCCGGCGATTTTCGTTTTTCCGATTCGCAGCATCGCAGCGGAGAAATCAATGCCCACCACACGCCTGGCGCGGCGCTGCCCGGTCATAGCCGCCAGCGCCAGGTCAGCAGTGCCGGTGCAGAGATCGAGCACGGTCTCGCGCCCCGTCAACTGCAGGACCTCGACGGCCTGACGCCGCCACCGGTTGTCGAGCCCCGCGCTGAGCAGATGGTTCAGGAAGTCGTATCGACCGGCAATGGCGTCGAACATGCCCGCGATGCGTGACGGCTCCTTCGCTGGAGGAGTCCGGGACTGGGGATTAGGGATCAGGGATTGGTCAGCGGCCGGCATACACGGATATCGCGGTCATCACGAAATAGAGAATGCCGACGTATCCGTTCAAATCGAAGGCAAGCTTCACGTTCGACAGGTCGTTCGCGCTGACCAGCGATTGCTCATATACAAGGAGTCCGGCGACGACCGCGACACCGAGGAAATACACGGCGCCGAGACCCGACAGCAGTCCAAGCAGCGTCAGGCATACGATTGTCGCGATGTGCATCACGCGGGAGATCCAGAGTGAGCGCGCAATCCCGAATCGCACTGGAATCGATCGCAAGTGCTGCCGCCGATCGACGTCGAGGTCCTGGCAGGCGTAGAGCACGTCGAACCCGCCGACCCACAACCCAATGGCCAGACCGAGCAGCCACGGCTCCCATCCTGCGCCGCCGCCCGCGGCAAGCCATCCACCAACAGGGGCAATCGCCATCGCGAGGCCGAGAAACAATTGCGTCGCCCACGTATAACGCTTGGCAAGCGAGTACCAAAAAATCAGCACGAGAGCGACCGGCGACAGGAACAGGCACAGCCGGCTCAGCTGGCCGGCCGCAGCCACGAACGCCGCCGACATGAAGAGGACGAATGCCGTGGCTTCGGTGATCGACATCCTGCCGCTGGGAATTTCGCGGGATGCGGTGCGCGGGTTCGCCGCGTCGAAGCGCGCATCGACCAGACGGTTGAACCCCATTGCCGCACTTCGCGCGGTAACCATACAGACCACTATCCAGACGATGTGCCGCCACGTCACGGGGTGTTCCCGCGAGGCGAGCAGCGCGCCGGTCAACGCGAACGGCAGCGCGAACACGGAGTGGCTGAAGCGCACGAACGACAGGTAGGTGCGCGCTTTCTCAATCATTCTTTGTCGAGATACATGCCGTGCCGGAAGATTTCCATCTGGCGGTCGGGGTGAGCTGGCGCGTCGAAACCGTGCCTGCTGTACAGGCCATGCGCGTCGCGCGTGACGAGCTGGAAGCGCCGGAGACCCTGGAGATCCGGGTGCGCCATGACGGTTTCAATCAACCACTTGCCGAGGCCCTGGCCCCGGTGGGTCTCGAGCACGTAAACGTCACAGAGATAGGCAAACGTCGCGCGATCGGTCACGACTCTCGCAAGCCCAACCTGGTTGTTCCCGTCGAACAACCCGAAGCAGAGCGAATTGGCAACCGCCTTGGCGACCGTCTCCTTGGGAATTCCTTCGGCCCAGAACGATCGGCTCAGAAACGCATGCATCGCGTCGAGGTCGAGCTTTCGCGCGTCCGTAGTGATCGAGTTGTTATGACGTCATTACTCGCGTCCCTTCGTCATATTCCGCCAGCGTCCCCGCTATACTCCAGTCGATCCGAAGCCGCCCTGTCCCCGCGACGTTCCGCTCAGCTCGCCGGTCTCCTCGACGCTGACGTTCAGGTACGGCGCGATCACCATCTGCGCGATCTTCATACCGGGCTGCACGTCGAAGCGCGCCCGTCCATGGTTGATCAATATCACACCCACCTCTCCCCGGTAGCCGTGGTCGATCGTGCCTGGCGTGTTCAGCACGGTAATTCCGTTCTTCAACGCCAATCCGCTGCGCGGCCTCACCTGCGCTTCTGTATTCGGAGGCAGCTCGATCGAGATACCGGTGCCGACGAGCTTGCTTTCGCCGGGCTCGAGCGACACGGCAACAGCAGCGAATAGATCGAGCCCCGCATCGCCAGGATGGGCGTAGGACGGGAGTGTCGCTGATCGGAGAGAGCGTTTTACGAGTAACTTCATCATTCGTAGTCTACCAATCTGCCAGATCTAGACTGCCAATGCGCGCATCACTCGACGCGCGATCCGCCAGCAGGAATTGTGGCGCAACATTCCGATGTGTGGGTAGTACGTTTCGGCCTTCGGCGCGGCCAGGAGAATGAGGTTCGTCTTCAGACCTGCAGCCAAATGTGTCCGGCGAATCAACTCCCGACCTATTCCCTGCCGCTGAAACGCCTCGTCGACAGCCAAATCAGACAGGTAGGTGCAGTAGCTGAAGTCGGTTATCGCCCTCGACACCCCCACCAACAGTCTCCGGCTGTCGCGCGCGGTGACGATGACGTCGGCGTGTGCGAGCATTCCAGCCATGGTCGTGCGTCATCAACCGGCCGTCGCTCCGCCAGCGTGGAACGCCGCAGAACGTCGATGAACTCGCCAACCGTGAGCTTGGGCTCCAACGAGTACTCAATCTCTGCCATTGAACCTACTAATCTGCCAATCTTCCAATCTGCCAATCTGCCAATCTTCCAGATGCGCGCCGTCTTCAGAGGCGCACCAGCGGCCGCGTGAGGCACGTCGGTCCTCCGCCGCCCTTGAGACTGATTTCGCGGCCATCGTAGATGTGCACCGCCGCTCCAGCTTTCTCGAGTGCGGCGCGCGTCTTGGGATTGCCGTTGAGCATCACGCACTCGCGCGGCCCCAGCGCCAGCACATTCGTCGCCATCGTGTCGTACTCGTCGTCCGGGACGTCGATGAGCCGATACCCACGCCGCTGCAGTGTGTCCTTGAAGTCATCAGGCAGCAAGCGCGAGTAGACGACGGCCAAATCGTGGTCGACCGGGCTGACGAGCGACATCAAGTGCATGACATCGTGCGGACCCGGATCGTCCGGCAGCGGCACGACGATGAGCTCGTCGATAGAGCCGTTCAACAGGCTCTTCAACTGCCGAATGCCTTCGAGATTGGTGCGAGCCCCCTGGCCGACCGCGACCGTTTTCTGATCGAGCCAGATGAGATCGCCGCCCTCGAGATATCCCGGCGGTGCGACGGCGCCTCCGAGTGGCCAACCGCCACGACCGAGCTCCTCTGCCTGGGCGTGGGGCTCCGAGGTGCGCGAGCGCTTGCCCATGCTCGCCAGAATCATTCCGAGCGGGCTCTCGACAGTCGCATCCCGCGTGTAGATGGAGTCGAGGGTCGTCGCATCGCTTTCAGGCAGGAACAGAATCTCACAGCCGTTGCCGGCGACGATCTCGAGGAATCGCTCGTACTCGTCGATTGCGCGCGGCAAATCCGGCGGCGCCGAGAAGTTCAGCTCCCGCCATTGGGCCGCGATCACCGCGTCGTTCACAAATGCGTGGCGAGGGTGCTTCATCAGCACGGCAGCGAGCTGGCCGTGCTCCGACAGCGGCGGGGTCATGAGGGAGCGATCCAGCTGATCTGTTCGGCCTCGATACCTGACAGCAGATACTCTTCGACGCCTGGCACGTAACCGTCGAGCCTGACGGCGACGAGAGCATCGCGCTTGCCGGCATCGATGGTTCCGAAATCGTCTTCGAAACCGAGCGCGCGGGCGCCGTTGATCGTGGCGCTTTCGAGAAGCACGCGCGGCGGAACGGCGGGCGCGAGCCGCCTCATCTCCGCGAGCTCGGAAAACAGGTTCAAATCCGGAACGCTCGCGAGGCTGTCGGTGCCAACCGCGACGCGCACTCCGGATTCGAAGAACTCATCGATCGGCGGAGTGCCGGCGCCGGTGCGAACGTTTCCTCGCGGACAGGTCACGAGCGTTGCGCCGGCCGCCGCAAGGCGCCGCAGCTCCGGCGGCGGCAATTTGGACACCGTGCACCACCAACACTCTGTCGTCGAGAAACCCCATCCGGTCGAGATACTCGACCGGGCCCGACCGCGGGGGAACCCATGATGCATCCCACTTCCCCATCCGCTCGAGGCTTGCGCGACACGGCCCCGACCCGTGTTCGAGGAACTCGATTTCCGCCGCGGACTCGCCGAGGTGTACCGTCGTTTTCGCGGACGGATGCTGTAACAGTGCGTCGCGGATCAGACCGAACAGCGCCGGCGATACGGAGTACGGCGCGTGCGGTGCGATGGTGTGACGCAGGAGACCCGGCACCGACTCGCGGCTGACGCGTGCCGCCGCTTCCTGCATCAGAGCCGATGCGTCTTCACTGCGGAAGCCGAGCAGCTCATGAAACACGATGCCGGCCAGCTCCTGCTCCCTCAACGCTCGAGACGAGGCGAGCGTATTCGACACGTCACCCACCAGTGCGGTGCCGAATCCACGAAGCTCGCGAACGGCTTCGTCGATCGCCGATGCGACCTGCGCGCCATGGCCGGCCGCGTCGTTTTTCAATTCGATGACGGTGCGTATCCACTGGCCGAAGTCCGCGGTTTCGGGAATACGTCCCCGCATCCAGGAGAGCTCCAGGTGGGTATGCGCGTTCACCAGCCCCGGCAGCACGGCGACGTCGCCAAGATCGATTTCATCCGCCGCGGTGAAGTCGCCGGGACGTGAGTGGCCGAAGGCCACGATGCGGCCGTGATCGGTGCGCAACCAGGCGTCGCGGATCGGCGGCTGCGAAATCGGCAGCAACCAGGCGACACGGTAATAGGGCATAGGTGGCTGATGGATGGTGATTGGTGGGATTGGGGATGCGATTGGTATCAGTCGTCGATCGAATCGCGAATCTCCTATCGCATCGATCTCCTATGTTTCCCCTCGCGGCTGCGGGCGGGATACGACCTGGCATCCGGCGCCTCGCCGGCGGAGCCGTCGGCGCGAGCGGTCGCGAGGCTCAGCATGCGCGGCACCTGCCGCATGCGGAACATCGGATCGCCGAGTACGTCGTAGTGCATGTTCCGCCGCTTGGCGATGAAGCCCGCGTCCTCGACGTTGCGCACGATCTCGATTTCGTCCATGCAGTACGCGGCTCCGGCCGCCCGGACGACGTTTTCTTCGATCATGACGCTGCCCATGTCGTTGGCGCCGTACGCAAGGCTCAACTGCCCCACCTTGCCGCCCTGGGTGACCCACGATGCCTGCAGGTTGTCGAAATTGTCGAGCACGATGCGCGCGAGGGCGAGCGTGCGCAGGTAGTCGACGCCGGTCGCTTCGGTGCCGCCCAGCTCCGTGTGTTCGGGCTGAAAGCTCCAGGTAATGAATGCGGTGAAGCCGCTCGTTTCGTCCTGCAGCGCCCGCAGGCGCAACATGTGCTCGATGCGCTCTTCCCGCGTCTCGACCGTGCCATACATCATCGTCGCGGTCGTTCTGAGACCGCGGCGGTGCGCCTGACGCATCACGTCGAGCCACTCATCAGCCGTGGCCTTGCCGTAACAGTGCAGCAGCCGGCGAACGCGGTCGACGAGAATCTCGGCGCCGCCGCCGGGAATGCTGTCCAACCCTGCGGCGATGAGCCGATCGATGACCTCCGGAACGTCGAGCTGGGACAACCGCGACAAGTGAATGACCTCGGGCGGCGACAGCGCGTGCAGCTTGAAATCCGGATACCGTGACTTGATCGCGCGGAACAAATCCTCGTACCACGTCAGCGGCAGATCGGGATTGTGACCTCCCTGCAGGAGGAGCTGAACGCCGCCGACTTCGATCGTCTCGTCGATTTTCCGGAAGATCTCGTCGAAGCCGAGTACATATCCCTGATTGGAGCCGACATCGCGGTAGAACGCGCAGAAGTTGCACTTCGCCACGCACACGTTCGTGTAGTTGACGTTCCGGTCGATGATGTAAGTGACTGTGCTGTCGGGGTGCTTGCGCCTGCGGATGTCGTCGGCCAGCCGGCCCAGCACATGCGTGGGCGCGTGCAGGTACAGCTCGAGCGCCTCGTCTGCGCTGACGCGACCACCGTCGCCGACTTTCCGGATGATGCTCTCGATATTCATCGCGTCACGGTCCGCCGTAAGCCGGACTCAATAAAACCGCGGCGCGTCGGCAGCCGCCACCGCACCAACCTCTGCCGCCAGCTGATAAAACTGCCGTAATCCTGCGATTTCCGGCTCGCCTAAAGCGTACTTCACATTCTCACGCAGGTAGAGGGCGGCGCGCGCCGCTCGCTCAGGATTGTCGGGAAACATGTCCTGCCCAATTGTATCGGTTGCCGTGAGGCCCCGGTCGCGAGCCAGTTGGAGCGCCCGCACATCGTCCGGTCCGACGACATCGGGTCGCCCGGCCCAGAAGGCATACACGAACGGACGGCCCGTCATCCCTATCCACTCTTCGCCGAGATCGACTTTCTCGAGACCCAACGCCTCGTGGTCGGTGAAGAGCGCGTTGTCTCCGATGACGAGCGCCGCATCGCATTCACGCAACATCCGATCGAGATCCGGAGGCATCCGTACGAGCTGCGGTGCAATCGCGAACCAGCGCGCGCACAGGACGCGAAGGAGCGCGACCGACGTTCTCGAGCTCGTGTCGAGCGCGATCGAGCGGATGCGATCTGTCGGCACTTTGCTGAAGATCGCAACCGAGGCTACCGGCCCATCCGATGCGATCGACATGCCTGGAACGATCCGGTAATCGTGTCCGGGGTACTCGATCGAAGGAATCAAGCCGAGATCGACCTCATTCGCGTGCAGGAGCTCCGCGCACTTTGCGGGAACGTCGAATCGCAGATCGAATCGATCTGTCTCGCGTTCCAGCCCGTGTACCAACGGCCGCGTGTTGAGGTAGCTGACTGCTCCGAGCCGAATGGGCATGCTATCCCCGCCGGACGAAGCGGCCGTCGCGTTCGACCGGCTCGAAGCCGGCCGCGTGAATGCTTCTGCGGATTTCTTCGACGGGCGAACGCCGCCGGCCCTGGGAGTCGTCATCGACTGCGGCGACCGAGTCGATGTCGTCGGCGCCGAACGTCAGCGCCACCTGCGCGAGCTTCGGACCGTACAGGGTCCAGTCGACCTGAATCGTGTCGACGTTGTCTACGACCAGCCGCGCGAGGGCAATGCGCTTGACGTCTTCGTAGCCTGTAGTTGGCTGTGCAGCGTCGATAGTTCGCGCCAGTGGAGCGAACGCGCGTATCGTCCGGAGCCGCGTTTGCAGACCTGCTACCTCACGGCAGACGGAAATCCATTCGCGCGTCGGGCGACCTGAGCCTGTCGAGGGTCGTTGACGGTCATCCGTGCCAGGGGCAAGCCGGCATCGGCGAGCGATTCGAGAGCCCGTTCGGGATCGGTGAGACGATCGATGGGAGCCTGGGTCACAGCGTCGAGACCAGCCTTCTTCAAGGCAGGCAGCACGACCGGCAGCCCCTCGGGCAGCTTGCCAAGCTCGAAGAGGCAGAACGCAGAAAGCGGGGTGCCGCCGGCAATGTCGCGCGCCTTTTCGACGAGGGCAATGGCGGCATCGAGCGTCTGCGGCGTTGAAAAGATCCGCACTTCGCCCGCGGAGTCGGCCGTCTCGTCGTAGTGCCGACCTTCAGGTCGGCCTTGCCGTCGATCTGAAGGTCAAACACGCGCACATACGTCAC
Organism: Vicinamibacterales bacterium; assembly: GCA_963802345.1. GTDB lineage: Bacteria > Acidobacteriota > Vicinamibacteria > Vicinamibacterales > JAMQPK01 > JAMQPK01. The sequence continues at coordinate 129,439 of CAWDIK010000014.1, read as the reverse complement.
GTCGTTGCCGTGCAGCCGCCGGCGGATGGTGGTGGCCAGCATGCCCAGCGTGATGATGTCGCGGCTGGACGCGAGCGCGGCGGCGTCCTGGTCAGACAGCCGCTCCCCCGCGTCGATCCTGGCCGTCAAATCCTCGAGCGTTGCCACAATCTATTTTCCCTTGGCAATCAACTTCAGCAACGCGTCCGCCTTGCTGCGGGCCGCGTCGGTGGTTGTGAGGCGCGTCGGCCATTCGCGCATGAAACCTTCGCCCGGCCACTTCCGCGTGGCGTCAATGCCCATCTTGCTGCCGAACGCCGGCAGATTCGAGGCGTTTTCCAGATCGTCCATCGGCCCGATCGTGAACTGAATGTCGCGCTGCGGATCCACGTGCGTGCCGGCGATCCATGCCGCCTCGCTGACGTTCTGCACGTCGACGTCCTTATCAAAGACGATGATCGTCTTCGAGAACATGAGCTGGCCGAGTCCCCAGAACGCGTTCATGATTTTCCGCGCGTGACCCGGGTAGCGCTTGTCGATCGACACGAGCACGATGTTGTGGAAGATGCCCTCCGGCGGAAAGTGCATGTCGACGATCTCCGGAATCGTCTTGCGAATCATCGGGAGGAAGATCCGCTCGCTGGCCTTGCCGAGGTACACATCTTCCTGCGGAGGAATGCCGACGACGGTCGTCAGATAGGTCGGCTTTTTCCGCATGGTGATGCATGTGAGATGGAACACAGGGAAATCCTCGGCGAGCGAGTAGAACCCGGTATGGTCGCCGAACGGTCCCTCGCGCCGCCGTTCGCCGGGCTCGACATATCCTTCGAGCACGATGTGGGCGCTTGCCGGCACTTCGAGATCCACCGTAACGGCCTTGACGAGCTCGATGCGCCGGCGGCTCAGGAATCCCGCCAACAGCAGCTCGTCGAGGCCCTCGGGCATGGGCGCAGTGGCGGCATACGCGAGGATGGGTTCAGGGCTGAGCGCCACAGCCACCTCCAGCCGCTTGCCCAGCCGCTCCGCGACACGATGATGCTGCGCGCCGCCCTTGTGCCTCTGCCAGTGCATGCCGGTCGTGCGTCCATCGAAGACCTGCATGCGGTAGGTGCCGATGTTGCGCACGCCGGTTTCCGGATCCTTCGTGATGACCAGAGGCAGCGTGATGTATCGGCCCCCGTCTTCGGGCCAGGTCTTCAAGATCGGCAGCTCGTCGAGCGATCCGTCGCGCTTGACGATCTCCTGACAAGCCGCGTCCTTGACCGTCTTCGGCATCAGGTCGCGCAACCGATCGAGCATCGGCAGCATTTTGAAGGCGTCGAGCATGCCCGCGGGCATCTTCGGCGTCATCATCTCGTCGATGTCTTTCGCCACCGCGTCGAGCGACGGCGTGCCAAGCGCAAGGCACATCCGCTCCGTCGAGCCAAAGAGATTGGTGGCCACAGGCATGTCGAACCCGGTCGGCCGCTCGAACAGCAACCCCGGCCCGCCGCCCGGCAGTTTGCAGACGCGATCGGTGACGGCCGCAATCTCGAGATCGGGATTGACGCTGTCACGGACGCGCGACAGCAGGCTCTTGCGATCGAGGTCGGCGATGAAGTCGTTGATGTCGGAATACATGTATCTAGTGATCTGCGGCTCTTGTGATCGACTACGGCGCCAGAGACCTGTTGATCTCCTGCGTGACGCGCTCGGCCAATTCAATCGCGCGCAGTCCGTCCGCGCCGGTCACGCCGGGATCGCGCTTGTCTCGCACCGCGGCGACGAAGTCGGCCAGCTCGCGTTTGAGCGGCTCTTCATTCGTGACGTCGAGCTTGCCTCCATCGATCGCCGGCATGCCGCCGTTGCCCTTGACCAACCGCCAGCGTTCCACCTCTTGTGCCGCGTAATCCACGGAGAGGTACGCATCGCGCTGGAACACTCTGATTTTGCGCACGCGATCCTTGCTGATGCGGCTCGCAGTGATGTTGGCAATGCAACCGGACGCGAACTTCAGCCGCGCGTTGGCGATATCCGGTTTCTGCGTCAGCACCGCGACGCCGACGGCCTCGACGGCGACAACCTCGGATGGCACGATCGACAACACGACATCGAGGTCATGAATCATCAGATCGAAGACGACGTCGATGTCGAGGCTGCGATCGGGAAACGTGCCCAGCCGATGCACTTCGATGAAACGCGGATGATCGAGCAGCGGGCGCACGGCGGCGACGGCCGGGTTGTAGCGCTCAGTATGCCCGACGCCGAAGACGGCACCAGATGCGCGCGCCGCATCGATCATCGCCTGTGCCTCACGGGCATCTCGCGCGAGCGGCTTCTCCACCAGCACCCCGATGCCGCGCTGCAGGAACGGCAGCGACACCGATAGATGCGCCTCGGTCGGCACGGCGACGGTGACGGCGTCGACATGCCCGAGCATCTCAGCCGCGCTCGAGAACGAGGGGGCATTCACCAGGCTCCCAATTTCCCTCGCGCGCGACTCGTTGATGTCGACGATGCCGACGAGGTCGACCCCGGGCAGCGCCGCGAGAATCCTCGCGTGGTGCCTCCCGAGCGCCCCTACTCCAATCACAGCGACGCGTGTGTTCATGTATATTCGTGTCCCAACGCAAAGACGCAGACGACGCCAAGCTTCCTTTGAAGAAATGAATTCGCTCGCGTCTTGGCGTCGCCGCGGTGAGATACTAATGTCTCTCCCGTCCCACGATCGCGATCCCCGCTTCGTCCGCGCTCTTGAGGAGCTCGTCGCGGTCGAACATCAGCGTCTTGCCTGCGTCGACCGACAGCGCCGATGCCCCCGCGATGCGCATCGCCTGGATCGTCGCCAGACCGATGACCGGCACGTCGAAGCGCATGTCCTGCTTCGGCTTCGCCACTTTGACGATGCGGACGCCGGGACCGGCCAGGTGGCCGGCGCGCGCGATCACTTCGTCGGTGCCTTCCATCGCTTCGACCGCCACCACGGCGCGATGCTTCACCGCAATCGTCTGGCCGATATCGAGCCCGGCGATTGTGTCAGCGCACTGGTATCCGAATGCGAAGTCCTTCTGGTCTTCTTCCGACGGTTCACGCCGCGTCATGACGCCGGGCGCCGCCAGCATCGGCTTCAGCAGCGACGTGGAATCGATCAGCTCGATCCCTTCGTCTTTCAACACCGCCGCGACCGCGCCAATCAACCCGTCGGTGTTGCGGAACGGCAGCTTCATGAGCACGGAAATGAACTTTGCGTCCGGCACGATGCCGCCGGCGAAGATCTTCGTGTGCTTCACCTGGCCGGCCATGACGGCGTGGCTCGCGCCGGCGCTCTTCAACAGCGTGATGCATCGGCCCAGCTCGCCTATCGATATCCAGTGAATCGCCGCGCTGGCTTTCGCAGCGGCGTCATTCAGATCGGCGAAGGCTTCTTCCTTGGTGGCGATGACGGTGACGTCGTGCCCCATCGCGCGCGCCGCCTCGAGAACCAGGAACGGAAATCGGCCATTTCCCGCGATTAGTCCGAGCTCATAGGCGATGGGAAGGGGTGGGGGATAGAGACTGCTGCGCGAGCGTTGCCCCTCGCCCCTAACTCCTGCCCTATTCATCGGCGACCGCTTCCTCCGTTCGCCGCGTCGGCCGCCGCAGCAGCGGACCGCGCTGTGAGTTGCGGATGAAGTCGACAAGGTACTGCACCTCCGGGCACGCCAGCGTGGTGTCCTGCTCGATCTTCCGCAGGGCGCGCGTCGTGTTCAGGCGTGATGTCAGCAGGTACCGGTACGCGCGCTTCAACTTGCCGACGACCTCTGGAGTGAAGCCGCGCCGCATCAGGCCGAGCGTGTTCAGTCCGTAAATGCGCGCGCGATTGCCGACCGTCTTGGCATACGGGAGCGCATCCTTGGTGACGACCGAATAGCCGCCGATGAAGGCATGCCGCCCGATGCGGCAGAACTGATGCACGCCGGAGCCGGCGCTGATGGTCGCGAAGTCGTCGACGAACACGTGGCCGCCGAGCGTGGCGTTATTGCCGAAGATCGTGTCATCGCAGATGTGGCAGTCGTGCGCCACGTGCGCGTAGGCCATGAACACGTTCCGGTCGCCGATTCGTCGTCCGGCCGCCGCCCCCTTTCGTGCCGCGGTGAATCGTCACGAACTCGCGGAAGATGTTGCGCTTGCCGATGGTGAGGTAGGTCTCCTCACCTTTGAATTTGAGGTCCTGCGGGATGAGGCCGATCGACGCGAAAGGAAAGATCTCGGTCTCGTCGCCGATGTCCGTGAACCCGTCCACCACCGCCGACGCGCCAATGCGGCATCGGCGGCCAAGCCGAACGTGCTCGCCTACCACGGCGTTCGGACCGATGATCGTCCCGGCCCCGATATCGCGCGCCTTTCATGACGACCGCGGTCGGGTGGATCCGGACGCCATCGGGCACAACGGCGAGCAGCAAATCCATCTCGGCCACGATCTGATCGCCGACAAACGCCACACCGCGCGTTTTCGCCATCGTCGTGCGCGCCTTCAATAGCGTCACTTCGAGCCGAAGCTGATCGCCCGGGACGACCTGCCGGCGGAACTTGGCGCCGTCGACGCCGTGCAGATAGACGCGCGACATCGGCATCGGCCCTTCGCGATCGAGCACCAGCGCCGCGGCCACCTGGGTCAGCGTCTCCAACATCAAGACGCCAGGCATCAGCGGCACGCCGGGGAAATGTCCCTGAAAAAAATCCTCGTTGATCGTGACGTTCTTGTGCGCGACGAGCCGCTTCCCCGGTTCATGCTCGTCGATGGCGTCGACGAGCACGGACGGATGGCGATAACAGAGGCGATCGAGGAGTACGGAGACGTCCATGGACACGGTGGGACTAAGAATATCCGAAAGAGCGAAGAGCCAAGAGCGAAGAGCCGAAAGTCAAGGCCTCGGCTCTCAGCTCTTTGCTCTCTGCTCTCTGCCCTCTGCTCTGACTAGCCGAAGGCTCTCTTACGGTTTCGCGGGCGCAGGAGCCGCCGGCTTCTGCGTTGCAGGCGGCGTCGCGCTGCGGGCGGCGCGGCCGGCGGCGCAGCGGGCTTTGCAGTCGATGGCGCAGGCGCCGCTGGTTTCGCAGTGGCCGGCGCGGGCGGCTTCGGAGCCGCGGCATACTTGCCGGAGTCGAAGCGCTTGATCACTTCGCCGGTGATGTCGAGCGAGGGATCGACGTAGATGGCGCCGGCATCACCCGCGCTGAAGAGCAGACCGATCGCCAGCTCCTTGACGACGGCGTCGACGACCGGGCGCAGCTTCTCCTGGAACTCGGCCTGGAGCGACTGCTGGAGCTCCTGCACCTCGGCGTTCGCGTCCTCCTGAAAGCGATCGATTTCGACGGTGAGACGATCGATTTCCTTCTGCGTCTGCGCGCGAGCCGCCTCGTTCAATACCGCCCCGCCTTGCTGCAGCTTCTGCTGGTTGCCCTGAAGAGCCTTGGTTTTGTCCTGGAGCTCGGTGGACTTCTTCTGAGTCAGCGCCTGCACCTTCCCGCTCGCGGCTTTGCCTTCTGTCGACTCTGCCGCGATGCGCTGCAGATCGAGGAAGGCCATCCGCAAAGGAGCCTGGGGCGGGGGCACGGCCGCCGGGGGAGGCGGCGTCTGTGCAAACGCGGTCGCGCCGAACACCATCACACTGAACGCCGCCGCGGCTGAAAATCTCATCATCTGAAACGGTCCTCGCTGCTTAGAAAGTTGAGCCGACGTCGAACCGGAATCGGAATGCCTTTTCCTGCTGGCCCGTACTGTAGTTCAGGACCCCTTTTCGCTGCGGATTCGACGCAAAGATCAACCGGAACGGCACGTTGAGCACCGGCATGAAGAACCGTATTTCGGCGCCGGTCGACGTGATGAAGCCGGGCACGTATAGGCCGTCGAGGCCGCCCTCGAAGTGGCCCTTGAGTTGGAAAGGCTCACCGGCGTTCTGAACCTGGCCAGCATCATAGAACAAAATGAGGCGCACGGGCCCGGCGACCGAAATCAGGGTACTCGGCGTTGAAGAGCAGGCTCTTGTTGCCGCCGATGACGATGCCGCTCCTCGGATCCCTGGGTCCGATGCTGCGCAGGTCGTAGCCGCGCACACTGTACCCGCCGCCGAGCACGAGACGCTCGAAGATGGGCAGCGGCATCGCGTCGCCGAACGGACGGATGTACTCCGCCTGGGCGCGCAGTCCGAGCGACGTCCGAGACGATTGCCGCAGGAACCACGTGCCTTCAAGAGTCGGATTGATGTATCTGGTGTTCCCGCCCAGGCCCGCCAGGCCGAGCGACGCGGTGTAGCGGCGGCCCGAGGTCGGAGTGATCGGGTTGTCGATCGAGTTGAGCGAGAACGTCGGCGTCACCTTGCTGATGACGCGGCGGCCATCCTCGCCGATGAGCAGCGCATCCTTCAGGTACGGGCTGGACTCGATGATCGCGCGCTGTTGGTCGGTGAGGTTGTCGAAGTCGATCGTCCCGCAGCCCCGTTCCGACAACAGGCAGCTCGGTGCCGAAAAACGCCTCGTTCAAGTCGCTCACGTACACCCGGTCGTAGCTGTAGTTGACAAAGAACCGCGAGAAATTCTTCAGCGGCAGCCCGAGCGTGAGGTTGCCCCCGGTCGAGCCCTGCGTGAACTGGTACAGGTACTCGATGTTGCGCTTGTGGAGATCGACAGACCCGGTGATGGGCCGATCGAACAGGAACGGCTCGGTGAATGCGATCTGGTAGTCGCTGACGCGGGCACCGGTCTGCATCGAGACAGTGAACGTCTCGCCGCGCCCCATGAAGTTCGCCGTCGAAAACGAGAGCTGGCCGAACACGCCGTCGTACTGCGACACACCCGCGCCGAACGAGAGCTGGTTGCGGTTCTGCTCTTCGAGCTTCAGCGTGACGTCCACTTTGTTTTCGGTGCCCGGGGTCTTCTCAGTGACGATGTTCTTCTGGTCCTCGAGCGGCTTGAAATACCCGAGCTGGTTGAGCCGCTTGACGCTGTACTTGAGCGCCTCGGTGTTGTAGACGTTGTTTTCGTAGAGGCGCAGCTCGCGCCGGATGACGCTGTCGCGCGTCGTCGTGTTGCCCTCGAAGGTGATGCGGTTGATGAAGTACTGCTTGCCTTCATTAATCCGAATCGTGACGTTCACCTTGTCGCCCTCGGGCTTGAACTCCGGATACGGCGTCATCTCGAAGTGGCCGCCCGCGCCGTAGATTTCCTGGATCTTCTGGAAACCTTCGCGAATCTTCTTCTCGTTGTAGTAGTCGCCGGCCTTCATCTTGAAAAGCGGCCGCATGACGTCGCCCGGCACTTTGTCGTTGCCGGCAAACTCGAACTTGTCGACGCGGAAGCGCTGCCCCTTCGCTGATCGGGATCTCGAGGGTCATGAACCGCTCTTTGCCGTCTTTCGAGTCGCGAATCGTCTTGAGATTGGGCTGGCCGACATCGACTTGCAGGTAGCCGCGATCGCGATAGAACGCGACGACCATTTCGGCGTCTTCCTCGAATTTGTCTTCCTGATAGACGCTGCTGCCAGGGAAGATCCAGAACCCGCCGCCCTTGTTCGTCTTCATCCGGCCCTTGAGCTTGCCGTCGGTGAAGACCTTGTTGCCGACGAAGTCGACCTTCGAAATCTTGATCTTGGGCCCCTCGGTTATCTTGAACTTGAGCGCGACGGTCTTCGGACCGCCAGGCAGCGCCTCGTGATACGGCACGACCGTGGCTTCCTGGAATCCCTTCTCCACCATCATTTCGCGAATGACGTTGGCGACCTTCTTCTCGGTGGCCTGATCCACGAAGCTGTCGAGGCGAATCGTGATGCCGAGCTCGCGCAGACGCTCCTCGACCTTCGCCTGCTCAATCGCCTTGGTTCCCTCGTTGTAGATCGTGTTCTTGATCCGCTGCCGCTCTTCCATGTCGTACACGATGACCTTGCCGATGACGCCGTTCGAAAACGGAAAGTCGATGGCCTCGATCTTCAGATCGTCCAGGAAGTTGGTGGCCCAGAGCCGCTTGTGGTCGCCGATAATCGTCTGTTCGGCGGCCTGGTTGTACGGCTTCCAGACGTTCTGTGACGGCAGGCTGACCAGGTCGGGGACCTGCATGTAATACAGATAGGTCTGCGGTTCGACCAGCGATACGTTCCCCTGTCTCGGGAAGCACACGACGGCTGTATAGATAACCGGGTCCGAACCAGCCGGGGGCAGCGTCGATGGTGGGGGCACCTCTTGATGCCCGCCGCACACCGACAAGGTGCCCTTGGAAGTCAGCCCGGAGGGCGCAGCCGGGCTCGGCGCGCCGGCGTTATGGGCGCCGGCGCCACGGGCGCCTGCGCCCATGCCGGGCCGGCCCATAGGGCGGTCGCAAGAAACAAACTTTGAATTCTCATGGAAAAAAAGGCCCTCAAAAGGGGTCGGGAGTGCCTCCAAACCCCTTTTTAGACGTCTTACACGAGACGGCGGCCTGCCGCCACCTCCCCTGGTGCGCGATAGGCCAGCGACCCGTTATCGAGGTAGACCTCGATGTCGCCTCCCCTGAGGTGCCCCTTGATGAGCTCCTCGGATAGCGGATCTTCGACATATCGCTGGATCGCGCGGCGGAGCGGACGGGCTCCATACGAGCGGTCCTTGCACGTGACGTCGATAATCCAATCGATCACTTCCGGCATCAGCGCGATCTTCAACTGGCGATTCACAAGGTTGTCGTTCAACTGGTCAACCAGCAGCAGCATGATCCGCCGCAGGTCCTCGTCGCCCAGCGCTTCGAACACGATGATTTCTTCGATGCGGTTGATGAACTCGGGATTGAAGGTCCGCTTCACCTCGCCGAGCACCATGTCGTTGACGCTCTTGGCGATGCTCTCCGATTCGGACGACTGGAACCCGAGCGACGCCTTCTTCTGGATGAAGCGCGCGCCGATGTTCGACGTCATGATCAGAATCGTGTTCTTGAAGTTCACCCGATTCCCCAGACCGTCGGTGAGATGACCGTCCTCGAACACCTGCAACAGGATGTTGAAGATGTCCGGGTGGGCCTTCTCGATTTCGTCGAGCAGCACGACAGAGTACGGGTTGCGCCGGACCTTCTCGGTCAGCTGGCCGCCCTCTTCGTGGCCGACGTATCCCGGAGGCGATCCGATGAGCTTCGACACCGAGTGCTTCTCCATGTATTCGGACATGTCGAAGCGGATGAGCGCGTTGTCGCTGCCGAACAGGAAGTTCGCAAGCGCGCGCGCCAGCTCGGTCTTGCCGACGCCGGTCGGGCCGAGGAACATGAAGCTGCCTGTCGGCCGGTTCGGGTTCTTCAACCCGGCGCGCGAGCGCCGGATGGCGCGCGAGACCGCCGAGGTCGCGCGCTCCTGGCTCACCACGCGGCGATGGAGCTCCTGCTCCATGCGCAGCAGCTTGTCGCCTTCGTCCTGATTGATGGACGCGAGCGGCACGCCTGTCCATTTCGAGACGACTTCGTCGATCTCCTGCTTGCCGACCGCGACGCGGCGCGCGCTCGACTTGACGTCGAACTTCTCGCGCACGAACTGCAGGTTCTCGCGCGCGCTGACTTCCTGCTCGCGATAGAACTGCGCCTTCTCGAAGTCCTTCTGCGAAACCGCGTTCTCCATCTGCTCGACGGCGACGCGGATGCTGCGGTTGATCTCGCCGAACTCTTCGCTGTAGCCGGCCTCGCGCAGCTTGGCCCGCGCTCCCGCCTCGTCGATCAGGTCGATGGCTTTGTCCGGCAGGAAGCGGTCGGTGATGTATCGGCTCGACTGGTACACCGCGGCCTCGATGGCTTCGCGCGTGTACTCGACGTGATGGAACGACTCGTAGCGGTCCTTCACGCCGAGGATGATCTCGATCGTTTCCTTCTCGGCCGGCGGATCGACTTTGATGGCCTGGAACCGCCGCTCGAGCGAGCGATCCTTCTCGATGTACTTCCGGTACTCGGCCGGCGTGGTGGCGCCGATGCAGCGGATCTCGCCGCGCGACAGCGCCGGCTTGAGAATGTTCGCCGCGTCGAGCGAGCCTTCGGCCGAGCCCGCGCCGACGAGCGTGTGCAGCTCGTCGATGAAGACGATGATGTTCGGGTTGTCCGTGAGCTCCTTCATGATGGCCTTGAGGCGCTCTTCGAACTGCCCGCGGTACTTCGTGCCTGCGACAATCAGCGAGATGTCGAGGGCGAGAATGCGCTTGTCGGCCAGAAAGTGCGGCACGTCGCCGTAGACGATCTTCTGCGCCAGGCCTTCGACGATGGCGGTCTTGCCGACGCCAGGCTCGCCGATGAGCACGGCGTTGTTCTTGGTGCGGCGGCAGAGCACCTGCTGCACGCGCTCGAGCTCGTAGTCGCGGCCCACGAGCGGATCGAGCTGGTTCTTCATCGCCGATTCCGTGAGGTCGCGGCTGAACTCGGCGAGCAGCGGCGTTTCCTTGACGCGCGTCAGCGTGGTCTTCTCATTCAGCAGCTGGACGATGTCCTCGCGTACGGTGTTGAGGCGCATCCCCTTCTCCATGAGGATGGACGCCGCCACCGAGCGCTCTTCGCGCAGGATGCCGAGCAGCAGATGTTCGGTGCCGATGTAGTTGTGCAGCAGCCGATCCGCTTCTTCGGCGGCGAACTGCAGGACGCGCTTCGTTTCGGCGCTGAAGGGTATTTCGACGGACGTCGAGACTTTCTCGCGGAAGACCGTCCGGCCCTCGATTTCCTTCCTGATGTTTTCGAGAGACAGGTGGGAGCGAGCGAAGATACGGCTGGTCAGCCCTTTGCCTTCGCGAATCAGACCGAGCAGCAGATGCTCGGTCTCGATCGAGATGGACCCGAGCTGGCTGGCCTCGTATCTGGCGAAGAACAGAACGCGACGCGCTCGTTCAGTGTAGCGTTCGAACATCCGTTTTAACCTGCGAAATAGGGGTGGTGGTAACGCGTAAACGACCTATACGCATTATACGGCCAAACCCCTGACCTTCCTATCCGTTACGCGTCGTATCGGCTCGAAAAGGAGCTAACTGTTCGACCAGTCGCCCGCCCTCGAGCCGCAGCACGCGATCGCACGACGCGGCGAGATGCATGTTGTGGGTCGCGATCACCGAGCTGAGGTGCCGCTCCTGGTGCATCTCCCGCAAAAGCGCGTGCAAAGCTTCGGCCGTTCGCTCATCCAAATCTCCGGTGGGCTCGTCGGCCAGCAGGACGGATGGTTCGGTCACCAACGCACGGGCCACCGCAACGCGCTGCTGTTCACCGCCCGACAGCATGCTCGGCCGGTGGGTAAGGCGATCGGCAAGTCCAAGCCGTTGGAGTACCGCTTCGGCCCGCCGTTTCGACTCGGCCGGGTGCATGCGAGCGATGCGCAAGGGCATCTCCGCGTTTTCAAGCGCCGTGAATTCCGGAAGGAGATGATGAAACTGAAAAACGAACCCTACGTGCTTGTTCCGAAACGCCGTCAGCGCGTCGTCCGGCATGGCGCCGAGGTCGGTATCTCCGACAATGACCGAGCCCGAATCGCTGCGATCGAGGCCGCCAAGCAGATGCAGCAGCGTGCTTTTTCCGACACCTGACGCCCCGACGACCGCCACCATCTCGCCCGGCTCGACCGCGAGATCGAGGTCGCGCAGCACGTGCAGGCGCTGGGTTCCGACGTGATAGCTCTTGTTGATCTGGCTGGCGGTGAGGAAGGGCATGTAGGGTTGCGTAGGCATCGCAGGACTCGCAGGGATCGTGGGTATTTCCCCACGATGCCCACGCGCCCCACGATCCCGTAGCGACCCTATCTTAGTGTCGTTTCACCTGATCGTAGATGGCCGCCGCGCCGCCGCCGATGGCCGCGCCCGCGAGCGCGCCTTTCTTGCCGCCGATGAGCGCGCCGAGCCCTGCGCCTGTGCCAGCCGAGCCGCCAATCAATAGCGCGCTCTTCTGCCACGACCGCTGCGGCTTGACTTCAGATGAGACCCTCTGCGTCGACACGCGACGGACCGGCGCCTGTGCGACAGCGCGCTCGGTCGTGTATTGCGTCTGCACCGGATACGGCGCCTGATACGCCGGGTACGCGTATGCGAGCGGAGTGACAGCGCCCGGAGTCGTCGTGGTGTACGGCGACCATCCGTATGGCTGCCCCGGCGCTGCCTGGCCAAAACCGCCTTGAGCCGCTTGCACCAGATAAGGCCGCGCGATGCCGTCAGGACCCACCAGCATTTGCGTGGTCGGGGCCGTCATCAGGCCGCTGGACGCGTTGCGCGCGCCGATGTTGTACGACACGAGTATCGCGGCAACCGCCAATGCTCCCCCAACTGCTCCAAAGGCTGCTCTCATGGTGATAACCCCCTGCGCTGTTCACATCAAGGAGGGTGCCACTAATTTTCTTGGACAAAAAGGACTTACGGGGCTGGCGGTGTCCTGATTGCAGCGCAGATTGTCCCCATCTCAGAACAGTTCGGTGAATGGCGTCGTCAGCTGTACGCGCAACGCCTCGACCGGCTTCAGTCTGGCGGCCTGACGCGACGGATAAATCGTGGCAAGGAAGCAAATCAGCACGGCCATCACGATCACGATCAGCAACTCGACGGGTCTGAGCGTGAACGGCACATAGGAGATCTGGTAGACCTCCCCCATCCCTGGCACGCGCAGGAGCTGGTAGCGGTTCATCACCCACGAGATCACCACGCCGGCGACCGCGCCGATGCCCGTGCCGATGGTGCCGATGATGAGCCCCTGCAGCATGAACACGTACATGATGCTGCGCGACGTGGCCCCCATGGTCTTGAGAATCGCGATGTCGGCGGTTTTCTCCATCACGAGCAGCACCAGCGACGCGATGATGTTGAGCGCGGCGACCATCACGATGAGGCCGATGGTGATCGAGACCGCGAGCTTCTCGAGAAACAGCGCCTCGAACAGCGGCCGGTTCATCGTCGTCCAGTCCTGCACGACGTAGCGGTCGCCGAGAATTCGGGGAATGCTCGCCGTGACCTCCGAGGCCGCATAGATATCGTCGAACGCCAGCTGCATCATTTCCGGCTGCGTTTTGTTCAGCACGCGGGCAGCGACATCCAGCGAGACGAGGCCAAACGTGTTGTCGACCTCGTAGAGGCCCAGCCGGAAGATGGCGGCCACACGCATCGGCCTGATACGGGGCGACATGCCGGTGAACGGATTGAGCGTGCCCGTCGGCGTCAGCAGGTTGATGCGGTCGCCGACGCTCACGCCGAGCTGCTTCGCCAGATCCTGGCCAAGCACGATGCCGTCGTGGTCTTCATCGTTGCGCGGCCTGAGATCGGCCAGCTTCCCCGCCACGATCGATTGCTCGATTTCGGTCACAGTGCCCTCGAGCTCGGGGTCGATGCCTTTGAAGTTGATGAAGGCATCGGCGCTCGGGGACGACGCCATGGCGCGACCCAGAAAAGCGGGCGCGACGCCGACGACGTGCGGAATCTTGCGCAGCGCCTCGATCTCGGCGCGGTAGTCCTGGATGCCGGTGGTCTTGAAGACGTACGCATGCGGCGTCGAGCCGAGGATGCGATCGCGCAGCTCGCTTTGCAGCCCGGTCATCATCGCCATCGCGACGATCAGGGCAAGGACGCCGACGGTCACGCCCAGCGTCGACACGACGGAAATGATGGAGATGAACGCCTGCCGCCGTCGGCCGAGCAAGTAACGCAGGGCGATTTGGAGTTCGAATGGCATATAGGGGTCAGACCCCGGTCATTTTGACCGCATGAGAGGAAACAGAATCACGTCGCGGATCGACTTGCTGTCGGTCAGGAGCATCACGAGCCGATCGACGCCGACCCCTTCACCGGCGGTCGGTGGCAGCCCGTACTCGAGCGCGCGCACGTAGTCGTCGTCCATGGCATGCGCTTCCTGGTCGCCCTTGGCCTTCTCCTCGAGCTGCTGCTCGAAGCGATTGCGCTGCTCGACGGGATCGTTGAGCTCGCTGAACGCGTTCGCGATTTCCATCTTCCCGATGTACAGCTCGAAGCGCTCGACCGTATCGGGATCGCCCGGCCGCTGCTTCGAGAGCGGCGACACCTCGGTCGGAAAGTCGTACACGAACGTCGGTTGCACCAGCGATTCCTCCACGAGCGTTTCAAAGATCGTGGTCGTGATCTTGCCTGGTCCGAATTTCGGATCGACGCCGATCCCGAGACGGTCGGCGAGCGCGCTCACCTTGTCGTGATCCCGCAGATCGGCCTCGGCAACCGGCTGCCCCAGCTTCTTCGATGCCGCATCGGCCGCCGCCTGCCGCAGCGACACGCGCGCGAACGGCGCGCGCAGCGAGATCGTCTCGCCCTCGAACTGGATCGCGTCCTTGCCCGTTGCCGACATCGCGACAAACGTCAGGAGCTCCTCGGTCATCGCCATCAGGTCCTGATAGTCGCTGTAGGCCTGATAGAACTCGAGCATGGTGAACTCTGGATTGTGCCGCGTCGAAATCCCTTCGTTCCTGAAATTGCGGTTGATCTCGTACACGCGCTCGAGGCCGCCGACGACGAGGCGCTTCAGGTACAACTCCGGCGCAATCCGAAGAAACAGATCGATGTCGAGGGCGTTATGGTGCGTGCGGAACGGCCGCGCCATCGCGCCGCCGGCGATCGGCTGCATCATCGGCGTCTCGACTTCGAGATAGCCGCGGGCGTCGAGGAACTCGCGCAGCGCGGCGAGCACCTTGCTCCGCACCTGAAACACTTCACGCGCTTCCGGATTGACGATCAAATCGAGGTAGCGCTGGCGATAGCGGATTTCGATGTCGGTCAGCCCGTGCCACTTCTCAGGCAGCGGAAGATGGCACTTGGCGAGAAATTCCAGGCGCGACGCCCAGATGGTGAGCTCGTTGGTGCGCGTGCGGAACAGATGGCCTTCGACGCCGATGAGGTCTCCGAAATCGAGCAAGCGAAATACGTCGAAATCGCGCTCCGAGAGCGAGTCCTTCTTGATGTACACCTGGATACGCGATCGGCCATCCGAGAGCACAAGAAAATTCGCCTTGCCGAAGCTGCGGATGCCGAGAATACGGCCGCTCGTGGTCGCCGCAATGCGGGTGGCTTCGAGCTCGGGGCCGGACTTCGCGCCGTGGGCGGCGACGAGATCGCTGATCGTGTCCGTGCGATCGAATCGATGGGGATAGGCGCTGACGCCCATCTCGCCGAGCTTCGCAAGATTGGCGCGCCGCTGCTGGATCTGTTCGTCTTCAGATGACATTCGTCGAAATCATATCGCACCGGCCGCCCAGAGAATGGCTCGTCCGAGATGCTCGACGAAGGATGCTTCCGAAAAGCTTTCCTGCGTGTGGCCAAGCGCGGTGTACAGCGCCCGCCCGCCTTCGTAGGTGTGCGACCAGATGATCGGATGGTCTGGCGCCATCGTTCCGCCGCTGTACGTGCGCTCGTCCAGCGTGGCGAGCACGGTGACGTTGCCGCGCGGATTTCGACGGAAGTTGTACCACTCGTCGCGGCGCGTCCACGGACGCGGCAGCGAGGCGACCGCAGGATGCGAGGAATCCTCGACCTGAATCGTCGCGTTCTGAATATCGGGATGCCCGTCGAAGTAGGCCCCCACCAGGGCCCCGTAGAACGGCCAGTCGTATTCCGTGTCGGTGGCCGAGTGAACGCCGACGAAACCGCCTCCCCGGCGGATAAACCGCTCGAACGCGGCTTCCTGCGCCGGGTTCAGCACGTCGCCGGTGGTGGAGAGAAACATGACCACCTTGTACCTGGCGAGCGATTCGTCCGTGAACACAGCCGCGTCCTCGGACGCGTCGACCGAAAATCCACGCGCGCTGCCCTGCTGGCGGACAGCGTTGATGCCGGCAGGAATGGAGTCGTGCCGAAAGCCTGCTGTTTTCGAGAAGACCAGAACGGAAAACGTTGGCGTGACGGGCGATGGACCCGGCGGCGTTTGCGAGCTCATCCCGCAAGCGGCGGCGAGTACCAACCCCACGAACCCCGACGCGACTTACGCGGCCTACGCGACCATTCATGGCATTTTCTTCTTCACCGCGTCCAGTATTCCATTCACGAACTTCACCGATTCCTCGCCGCTGAACGTCTTCGCCAGCTCGAGCGCCTCATTGATCACGACGTTCCGCGGCGTGGATCCGTCGAGGAATTCGCCAATCGCCAGACGCAGGATGATTCGGTCGAGCGCAGCCATCCGCGACAACCTCCAGTGCTCCGCGGTCTCCACGATCAGCGGATCGATCTTCTGGAGATTCGCCGTCGTCAGACGCACGAGCTGCTCGGCGAACGTCCGCACGGCCTCTGGTGCGCCTTCCGATCCCGGCAGATTCGCGGACCAGAATGTGCGCACCACCTCTTCGATATCGTGTTGCCCCACTTCGCACTGATAGAGCATCTGCACGGCGGCCTGACGGGCGCGATGGCGCGTGCGGTGCTTCGATCCCGGCGTCGTGGCGTCAGGAGCGGTCATACGTTCACGCCTGTCGCCGGTCTGGGCTGGCGAAGGGCACGCTGAAGCGTCGCCATCTCGACCGCTGCGGCTGCCGCCTCCCATCCCTTGTTGGCAGATCCCTCGCCCGCTCGCTCGAGGGCTTCCTCGACAGAGTTGGTCGTCAGCACCCCGAAGGTCATGGGCACGCCTGTCTGCGCCGCTGCGTCGGTGATGCCGTGCGCGCACGCCGACGCGATGTACTCGAAGTGCGCGGTCGCGCCCCGAATCAGGCACCCCAGGCAAATCACCGCAGCGAATCGTCCACGAGAGGCTGCTTCCTTCGCCGCGAAGGGAATCTCGAACGCGCCGGGCACCTTGATGACGCAGATGTCGTCGCCGGCGACCCCCGCGGCCTTCAGCCCCTCGAGCGCACCGGTTTGCAGACGCTCGGTGACGAAGTCATTGAACTTCGACACGACGAGCGCAAACTTCAATCCCGGCGCTTTCTGCGAGCCCTCGACCTTCAGCATGTCTTTCAACCCTTGAACTCCGGCTTTCTCTTCTCGAGAAACGCCCTCGTCCCTTCCTTCATGTCGTCGGTAGCCGTGAGCATGCCGAACAGCGAGGCTTCGAGCCGGCACGCCTCTACGAAGGGCATCTCGAGGCCGCTGTTGATCGCCTCCATGGCGTACCGCGAGCGCGATCGCCGGCTTTGCCGCGAGCTCTGCCGCGAGCGCGCGCGCCTCGGTCATGAGATTGGCCGCGGGGACGACGCGATTCACGAGGCCGATGGCGAGGGCCTCGGAGGCCGGGATTGGATTCCCGGTCAGAATCAACTCCATGGCCTTCGTCTTTCCGACAAGGCGAGCCAGACGCTGGGTGCCGGCAAATCCCGGAATCAGGCCGAGGTTGATCTCAGGCTGCCCGAAGCGTGCCGTGTCGGCCGCGATCCGAAGAGTACACGCCATGGCGAGCTCGCATCCGCCGCCAAGTGCGAATCCGTTGACGGCGGCGATGACCGGCTTGCCGAGATGCTCGATGAGATCGAACACGTGCTGGCCGCCGAGCGCGCGCAGCCGCGCGGCTTCAGCCGTGTCGCCGGCAATCTCGTTGATGTCGGCGCCGGCGACAAAGGCCTTCTCGCCGGCCCCGGTCACGATGACGCAGCGGATCGAGTTGTCGTGTTGAAGATCGAGAGCAGCCTGCCGAAGTTCGTCGAGGGTCGAGGCGTCGAGCGCGTTCAGGCGCGTGGGGCGCTGAACCGTGAGCACCGCGATCCGGGACTCACGCTGGACGAGCAGGTTGTCAAAGGGCATCGCACGCTCAGAAGCGACGCATGATTATACTCCACGCCCACATCGCGCCCGCCCCTAACACCGAACCGAACGCATCGGCCGCCATGTCCAGACACGTCGAACGTTCGTCCGGGCACGAACAGCTTGGTGATATTCGTCAGTAACGCCGTAGAGAGTGGAGATCGCAATTGCCACGAATGCTGCCGTCAAGGACACATGCCGCAGTCCCTTCGCTGCGGCGCGGGTCGTCAACGCGCCGAGCCCGGCGTACGCGGCGATGTGAACATGGTAGAAGGACAGATCGCCCGGCGGCGTCGGCAGTTTGGAAAACGAGGAGAACACGAACAGCATCGCCATGTAAGCGATGACTGGCAGCCAGAGCCTGATCCGCGTAGAGCTGAGAGCGGAGGGCAAAGAGATCAGATCGGAAACGGAAACATCAGCCAGCCGAGGATGAGCGCGGCGACGATCATGCCGCCGAACATCTTGGCGCCGATGACGAGCTGATCGTGCGCCTCTTCGCGCAGCAGCCCGGCGAAGACGGCCGACACGCACAGCGAAAAGATCAGCATCAGGACCAGATGGCTGTGCATCATTTGCGTCCCATGGAGATGTCGAAGGCGTCAATCACCACGAGCGCATTGAGCAGGCCGGCGACGATGAGGAAGGTGTTCCCATACTCGTAGGTGACGGCGATCACGTTGCCGGCGCCGTAGCCCATCATGCGAGCGGCGATGTACGGCAGACCGATGCCCATGTTCGCCAGCGCCGCGAGCGCGACGAGCGGCTGCGAGAAGTCGACCGGAAAAATTCTGCCTTCCAGAAAAAGACCCAACGCGAACATCGCCGGCAGCACGACCACAAAGATCAGTCCCTTGCGGCGGCCGAGCCAGAGATGCGCGAGTCCCGGCACGAGCAGACCCGCCGCGCAGATCAGCACGTGATTGGGTGATTGCGCGCGAACGGTTGCTGTCGCCGGCACCGCTGCAGTTTACCTCAAGTCTCTGATGCTAAACTTCGACGCCGATGTCCACCGACGCGCTCCACACCGATGATGCATTCACGCGCGGCCGCTTCGTGCGGGCGCTCGCCGGCGTCGCCGCGATTGCCGGCGCCATCCTGATGATCGAGCTCGCCCTGACGCGCATCTTCTCGGTGACGATGTACTACCATTTCGCGTTCCTCGCGATCTCGATCGCGCTCTTCGGGCTCAGCGCGAGCGGCGTCTACGTCTACGTCATGCGCCGCACGTTCGACACGCGCTCGACGGCGAGCCTGCTCACGGCGCATTCGCTGCTGTTCGCCGCCTGCACGGTCGTGGCGCTCGCCGCTCTCGTGCGCATCCGCGTCGGCCTCAATTACTCGCACGCGAACCTCGTCAAGATGATCGCCATCTACACGCTCGCCGCCCTGCCGTTCTTCTCGGGCGGCGCCGCCATCTCGCTGGCGATCACGCGCCTCAGGAATCGCGTCAACATCGTCTATGGCGCCGATCTCATCGGCGCCGCTCTCGGCTGCCTGTTGCTGCTGCCCCTGTTGAATCGCTTCGGCGCGCCGGGTGTCGTGCTTCTGGCCGCAGTGCTCGGCGGCGTCGCAGCATTGCTGTTTTCGCCGGCCAAGACGGTGTTTCGCACCGCGGCGATCGCCGCGCTGGCCGTGGGAATCCCCGGCGGCTTGCAGCTGATGGGATCGGCTCCGTTCGACGTCAGCAATACCAAGGGGCACGACGAAGACACGGTCCTGTTCGCGAAATGGAATTCGTTTTCGCGCGTGGCCGTGTACGACCGGTCGCACGGCGACTGGTCGCTCAGCTCCCTCTACAAGGGCCCCAAGCCCGAAACGCGATTCATGGACATCGATTCGGCGGCGTCGACGCCGATCCTGCGCTTCGACGGCGATTTGTCGAAGGTCGAATATCTGAAATACGAGCTCACCGGGCTCGCCTTTCACCTCATGAACCGATCGGTCGGCTTTACGACGCTCGTGATCGGTCCCGGGGGCGGCAGAGATCTCTTGACGGCGCTCGTCTTCGGCGCGGGACGCGTCGACGGCGTCGAGGTGAACCCGATCATCGCGGACGACGTCATGCTCGGCCGCTTCCGCGATTTTTCAGGTTCGATCTACCACAACCCGAAGGTCCACGTCGTCGTCGATGACGGCCGCAGCTACGTCCGTCGATCGAACGAGCGGTACGACGTCATCCAGGCGTCGCTCGTCGACACCTGGGCGGCGACGGCGGCCGGCGCGTACACGCTGACGGAGAACACCCTGTACACGAAGGAGGCCTTCGAGGATTACTACGATCACCTCACCGAGCGCGGGATGCTGACGATCACGCGGTGGGTCTTCGACGGACTCCGGCTGGTGTCACTGGCGCAGGCGGCCTGCGAAAGCCGCGGGTGCTCGGCTGCGCAGCACATGGCCATCGTCCAGCAGGATCGTGTGGCGACCTTCCTCTTGAAGAAGACCGCCTTCTCGCCGGAGGATGTCGCACACCTGCGCGCGACGGCCAACCGGCTGGGCTTTACAGTGCTGTACGCGCCGGGACAGACGCGACACGAGCAACGACTACGCGAAGCTCGTGCTCGCACCGGATCGACGGGCGTTTTACGACAGCTACCATCACGACGTGTCTCCAACCACGGATAACAGGCCGTTCTTCTTCCACACGACCAAAATTCAGGACCAGTTTCAGACCGCCTTCGGCCGCAGCATGCTGTTCGGCAACGGCCTGAGCGCGCTGATGACGCTGATGGCGATCTCCGTCACGTTCGTCGCCCTGTTCGTGGTGGGACCGCTGGCGTTGTCGGGCAGCGAGCTGCGCGGCAGCCACTGGCCTCGCTGGCTCGGGTACTTCGGGACGCTCGGCGCCGGCTTCATGCTCATCGAGGTGGCGCTGCTGCAACGGTTCGTGCTGCTGCTCGGGCATCCGGTGTACTCCCTCACCGTGACGCTGTTTTCGATTCTGCTCGGAACTGGCATCGGCAGCCTCGTGAGCCGCCGCATCAGTGACGCCGCGCTCCGCCGCACCATTCAGCTCGTGCTGCTCGGCATCGTCGGTGTCGCCATTCTCGGCATCGTCGCGCTGCCGCTTATCATCCGCTCGGCCATCAGCGCGAGCCACGCCGCACGCATCGCCCTGACGGTGCTGCTGATCGCGCCTGCCGGGGTCCTGATGGGGATGCCGCTGCCCGCGGGCATCCGGTTGATGACCGCAAATGACTCTGCCCTCGTACCTTGGGCGTGGGGCATGAACGGCGCGCTGTCGGTCATCGGGGCTACGCTGGCCGTCTTTATCGCCATGAACTGGGGTTTTTCGGTCACATTGATGACCGGCGCCGCCATCTATCTGGCTGCCGCTGTACTTCTGCACAGTTCTGCCGATAGATAGGGGGTGAGCGTCCCCCAACGCCTTCCGAGCCCAGCATCTCCCCAACCCGAGATCGTCCGCGAGCTGCGCGCGTTCACCTGGAACGGCCGTGCCACGCGGCGGGCCGTCACCAGTGTCGGCCTCGCGAAGAGGCGGCCGATCGTCGTGGAAACGTTCGTCAATGAATTCTGGACGAGCAAACAGCGCGCCGCACACAGTCTCCACGAGGTGTCATATCGCGCGTGCTTCAAGCCGCAGCTTCCGCGCTTCTTCATCGACCGTTTCACAACGCCAGGTGACGTCGTGTACGACCCGTTCATGGGACGCGGCACGACGGTGCTCGAAGCGGCGCTGGCGGGGCGAACGCCCGCGGGTTGCGACATCAACCCGCTGAGCGCGATGCTCGCGCAGCCGCGTCTCTCTCCGCCCACGCCGGAAGAGGTCGAGCGCAGGCTTGTGGAGATCGACTTGTCGCTTGCCCTGTCCTATCCGCGAGAGCTCGAGGTGTTTTATCACCCGGAGACGCTGCGCGAGATCTGCGCCCTGCGGGAATATCTGCTCGCGCGCGACCGCAGCGGATCGCTCGACGGCATCGACAGGTGGATTCGCATGGTGGCGGTGAACCGGCTGACGGGACACTCGCCCGGGTTCTTCTCCGTCTACACGCTGCCGCCCAACCAGGCGACCTCGATCGACGCACAGGCCAGGATCAACGCGAGGCGCAAGCAGGTCCCACCGCGGCGGAACGTGCGCAATCTCATCGTGGGCAAGACGCGATCGCTGCTGGCCGACTGCGACGCGGCGACACGGGCCGCGCTGCTGCGCTCGGCGAACCGGGCGATGCTGCTGACACGGCCGGCGCGCTCGACCCCGCAGCTCAAGGCGAATTCTGTAAGCCTCGTCGTCACGTCGCCGCCGTTTCTCGATGTCGTCGACTACGCGGGTGACAACTGGCTGCGCGGGTGGTTCTGCGGCATCGACACGTCGGCCGTCGAGATCTCGATGCACCGCAAGGTGGCCGAATGGCAGGCGGCGATGACGAGCGTGTTCCGCGAGCTCGCCCGCGTGCTGCGGCCCGGCGGCCACGTGGCGTTCGAAGTGGGCGAAGTCCGCAACGGCAAGGTGAAGCTCGAAGAAGCCGTGCTGCCCTGCGGCGTCGCGTCCGGTCTCGAACCGCTGCTCGTCGTGATCAACGCTCAGCAGTTCACCAAGACGGCGAACTGCTGGGGAGTGCGCAACAACTCGAAGGGCACGAACACGAACCGGATTGTGGTCTTTCGGAAGGGATAAGAGAACACGCGACGCAGAGGCGGGTAGGAGAAATCTTTTCGAAAATGTTTCTCCGCGTCTTTACGTCTCCTGTTGTTACTTTTTGTAGCTGCGGAGCGCCTCGTCCTCCGAATCGAACGTCTCGAAGACGGTCAACAGCTTGGTGATCGACAGCAGATCCTGCAGCTTGCGGGTGACGTTGAGCAGCTTCAGGTTGCCTCCCTCTCGGGTAACTGTCGTATATGCGCTGACCAGCGCGCCCAACCCCGCGCTATCGACGTAGTTCACCTCTGCCAGGTTGAGCAGCACGTTCTTCTTTCCCTGGTGCAGCAGGCTGTGCAGCTTGTCCTTGAGCTGGGTGTCGCCTTCGCCAAGGGTAATTTTTCCGGAAAGATCGAGGACCGTCACCGCCCCTGTTTCGCGCTCTGCTATCTGCATTACTCGCTCCTTGTCCCAATAGTGATAGGGAGCGAGAGGATATCAGAAACAAACGCGGTCGGGCAAAAAACAGGCGAAATTACGCGTTTTCGGTGCGCGAGGAGAGCAGGCGGCGGGTGCCCGGCAGCGACTGCAGCGTCCGGAGAATCCACTCTGACGCGACAGGCCGAACGTGCGCCCGGTGAAGAACGTGGCGAGACTCGAGTAGGCCACGCCGGCGAGGGCGGCCGACGGCCAGTGCGGAAGACGGCGACTCGGCAGCCGAGCGCCCCATTCGGGGGACGAGGCGCAGGCGAATTCGGTCGCCGACCGGCGCCGCGATCGAGGCCGATGCGCTCCGCGTAGTCACGCACGTAGCTGCGCGCAAAGACACGCTTGGGCCAGCGCGCCAGGTTGTTCTCTTCGAGCGCCTCCCACAATTCCACGCTGAGCTTGGTTTCCGCTGCCAGTTGCCTGAGCGTGACGCCCCGGCGTTCGCGGGCTGCTCGAAGGACAGGACCGAAGGTTCCTTGGCCGAAACCTCTCCGAAATTGCACTGTCGTAGCACGCGAAATTACAATACCGCAGCCGCGAGCGGCCGAGGCGAGGGGCCCCGCCCTGCGAACAGCAGGACGTCCTGAGCGATAGTCGAGGGACGCAGGCGAGCGGCGGAAGCGCGAGGGCCCCGCGACAAGACATGGACACGCATAACAATCTGGCGATTCTGTGCGGCGGCGGGCCCGCACCTGGTCTCAACAGCGTCATCGCGGCGGCCACGATCCGGGCTCGGCTGGAGGGAGTCGAGGTCATCGGGCTTCGCGACGGCTTCGAATGGGTCATGCAAGGGGACATCGATCACGTCACTCCGCTGACGATCGAAGGCGTCAGCCGCATTCATTTTCGTGGTGGATCGCACATCGGCATCGCGCGCGCAAATCCGTCGAAGAGCACGGCACTGCTCGAGAACACGGTGCAGTCGCTGCTGCGGCTCAATGTGTCGCAGCTCATCACCATCGGCGGCGACGACACCGCATTCTCGGCCATGAAGCTCGCGGAACACGCATCGGGCCGGCTCCGTGTCGTGCACGTGCCGAAGACGATCGACAACGATCTCGATCTGCCCCCGCACATCGACACGTTCGGCTTCCAGACCGCGCGTCACTACGGCGTCGAGATTGTGAAGAACCTGATGGTCGACGCGAAGACGACGTCGCGGTGGTACATCGTGATTGCGATGGGGCGCACCGCCGGTCACCTGAGCCTCGGCATCGCCAAGGCCGCCGGAGCGACGCTGTCGCTGATTCCCGAAGAGTTCTCCGCGCCGCTGCGGCTCAAGGTGCTCGTCGACACGCTGGTCGGCGCCATCATCAAGCGGCTGAGCTATGGCAGGCGCGATGGCGTGGCGGTCATCGGCGAAGGGGTCGTGCTGCACATCAGCGAGGAAGATCTCGCCGAGCTGAAGGGCGTCGAGCGCGACGCGCACGGTCACGTGCGCATCGCAGAGGTGAACATCGGCGAGATCCTGAAGGCGCAAATCGCCGAACGGCTGAAGCAGTTCGGCCTCAAGTCGACGCTCGTCGCGAAAAACATCGGCTACGAGCTGCGTTGCGCCGATCCCATTCCGTTCGATATGGAATACACCAGGGACCTGGGCTACTGCGCGGCAAAGTACATCATGTCGGGCGGGTCGAACGCGATGGTCTCGATGCAGGCGGGCCGCTTCGTCCCGATCCCCTTCAAGGACATGCTCGATCCAAAAACCGGCCGCGCCAAGACGCGCCTGGTCGACGTCGACTCGACGCGGTATCACATCGCGCGCCGCTACATGATTCGGCTGAGGAAGGACGACTTCCACGATGCGCACGAGCTCGCCAAGCTCGCCGCGACAGCGGGCCTCTCGAACGAAGAGTTCAGCAAGGAGTTCGAGTATCTCGTCGTCAACGATCCGCCGGCGGCGCACTGGGAGGACGGCAAAGAGTTCGTGATCTGGTAATGTAGGGCGCTTCACTCCTGCACACGCAATAGCGCACACTCGGCGGCGGCGGAATCCTCGAGCAGTCTGGTTCCAAGGAGGATGCTCTGTGTCGACTGCGTCCCCGGTGCCTCTGGTCATCGTTCGGCGTCGGTTCGGCGAAACGGCCCGCCGGGATGCCTGGTGGATTCAGCCGCTCGTCGTCTTCCTCGGGCTCTCGACGTTCGTCGTCTATGCGACGTGGGCTGCCTTTCAAGGGGATCACTACACCTACGGTCCGTATCTCTCCCCGTTCTATTCTCCCGAGCTCTTCGGCAGCTCACCTCATAGCTGGTTCGGCCCGAAGCCGCCGAGCTGGCCTGAATGGTTGCCGTTCTCGCCGGCGCTCCTGATCCTGCCGATTCCCGGCCTGTTCCGCTTCACGTGCTACTACTATCGCGGCGCGTACTACAAAGCGTTCTGGAGCGATCCGCCGTCGTGCACGGTCGGTGAACCACGCGGAAGCTATTGGGGCGAGAACTCGCTTCCCGCTCGTCCTGCAGAATGTTCATCGCTACATGTTGTTCATCTCGGTGTTCGTGCTGATGATCCTGGCCTACGACGCGTGGAAGGCGATGTGGTTCGCCGGCGCGGCGACCGGGCGAGCGTCACCTTCGGCATCGGCGTCGGCACGCTGGTTCTCATCGCAAACGTGGTGCTCCTCGGCGGTATCTCTTCGGCTGCCATTCGATGCGGCATGTCGCCGGAGGCTGCGTCGATCAGCTCTCGCGCGCGCCGCTCGGGCTCTCCGCCTACAACTGCGTCAGCTGCCTCAATCGCCGGCACATGCTCTGGGCCTGGACCAGTCTGTTCAGCGTCGGCTTCTCCGATCTCTACGTCCGGCTGTGCTCGATGGGCGTGTGGTCGGATTTCAGAATTTTCTAATGGCGGAGTATCAGACACACGAACATGATGTGCTGGTCATCGGCGCGGGCGGAGCAGGTCTGCAGGGCGGCCATCGAAGCCTCGGCGGCCGGAGTGTCGGTCGGATTGGTGTGCAAGTCGCTGCTGGGAAAAGCGCACACCGTCATGGCCGAGGGCGGCATCGCCGCGGCGCTCGCCAACGTCGACGATCGCGACAACTGGCAAGTCCATTTCAGCGACACCATGCGCGGCGGCCAGTACGTCAACAACTGGCGCATGGCCGAGCTGCACGCCAAGGAAGCGCCCGGACCGGGTGCGCGAGCTGGAAGCCTGGGGGCGCTGTTCGATCGCACGCCGGACGGACGGATCCTGCAGCGCAACTTCGGCGGCCACCGGTATCCGCGGCTCGCGCACGTCGGCGATCGCACCGGGCTCGAGATGATCCGAACGCTCCAGGATCACGGGATTCACATGGGCATCGACGTGCACATGGAGTGCACCGATCACCAGACTGCTGACAGACGGACGGCCGCGTCGTCGGCGCGTTCGGGTACGAGCGCGAGCGCGGGCGGTTCAAAGTGTTTCGCGCGAAGGCGGTCGTGCTCGCGACCGGCGGCATCGGCCGCGCGTACAAGATCACGAGCAACAGCTGGGAGTACACGGGCGACGGCCACACCCTCGCGTACGAGGCAGGCGCCGAGCTGATCGATATGGAGTTCGTGCAGTTTCATCCGACCGGCATGGTGTGGCCGCCGAGCGTGCGCGGCATCCTCGTCACCGAAGGTGTTCGCGGCGAAGGCGGCATCCTCACGAACAGCCAGGGCCGCCGCTTCATGTTCGACGACATCCCCGACGCGTATCGCGCGCAGACTGCCAGCGACGAGGACGAAGGCTGGCGATACACCCAGGGCGACAAGGCCGCGCGGCGGCCGCCGGAGCTCCTGACGCGCGATCACGTGAGCCGCTGCATCGTGCGCGAGATCAAGGCCGGTCGCGGCAGTCCGCACGGCGGCGTGTTCCTCGACATCTCGTGGATCAAACAGCGGATGCCGAACGCTGCCGAACACATCAAGAAGAAGCTGCCGAGCATGTATCACCAGTTCAAGCAGCTCGCCGACATCGACATCACGAAAGAGCCGATGGAAGTCGGGCCGACGACCCACTACATCATGGGCGGCGTGCGGGTTGATGCCGAGACGCAGATGTCGAGCGTGCCCGGGCTGTTTGCCGCCGGTGAGTGCGCGGCGGGCATCAACGGCGCCAATCGGCTGGGCGGCAATTCGCTGTCCGATCTCCTGGTGTTCGGCAAGCGCGCTGGAGAGTTTGCCGCCAAGTACGCGCAATCCGCTGGAGCCGGCGCCATTCACGACGCAACAGGTCGAAGAGGCCGCACGCGCCGCGCTCGAGCCGTTCGAGCGCGGTGCGCAGGGCGAAGATCCCTATCAGGTGCAATATGAGCTGCAGGACATGATGCAGGACCTGGTCGGCATCGTCCGAAAGGAAGCGGAGATGCAGACGCGCGCTCGACGGACTCGAGAAACTGCGCGAGCGGGCGCGCCGCGTTGGCGTCGGCGGTCATCGCGAGTACAACCCAGGCTGGCATGCGGCGCTCGATCTCCCGAACCTGCTGCTCGTCTCCGAAGCGGTCACGCGCTCCGCGATCGAACGGCGCGAGAGCCGCGGCGGCCACTTCCGCGAGGATTATCCGGACAAGGATGCCGCCTTCGGCAAGGTGAACATCGTCGTCCGGAAAGGACGAGACGGCAGCATGGAGCTGTCGCGCGCGCCGATTCCCGAGATGCCGGAGGAGCTCAAGGTCTGTGATCGAGGCGATGAAATAATGGCTGACAACGCAACATTTCAGATCTAGCGCGGCGACGCGACGGGGCGGGCAGTTCGAGGACTACACGACGCCCGTGTCGGAGGGCATGGTCGTGCTCGATGCGGTGCACCAGATTCAGGCCATTCAGGCCAACGATCTGGCCGTGCGCTGGAACTGCAAGGCCGGCAAGTGCGGCTCGTGCTCGGCCGAAGTGAACGGCCATCCGCGGCTGATGTGCATGACGCGGCTGAACGAGCTCGACCTCGACGAGCCGGTCACCGATCGAGCCGATGCGGACCTTTCCGGCGATCAGGGACCTGGTCACCGATGTATCGTGGAATTTTCGCGCAAAGCTGAGCGTCAAGAAGTTCTCGCCGCGGCCTGCCGGATGCGCCGGATGGAACCTGGCGCATGTTCCAGGCAGACGTCGAGCGCGTGCAGGAATTCCGCAAGTGCATCGAGTGCTTTCTGTGCCAGGACGTGTGCCACGTGCTGCGCGATCATCAGATGTTCGAGCAGTTCGTCGGGCCCGCGGTATCTCGTCTACGCGGCCGCGCTCGAGATGCACCCGCTCGACGCGGGCGACCGCGCGAAGGAGCTCAAACAGCGCACATGGCATCGGTTATTGCAACATCACGAAGTGCTGCACGAAGGTGTGCCCGGAGAGCATCACGATCACCGACAACGCGATCATTCCGCTGAAGGAGCGCGTGGTCGATCGGCTCTACGATCCGGTTGCCAAGCTGCTGCGGATGTTTCGTACGTAGTGCCCGGCTTCAGCCGGGCCTGTACCAGCTTCAGCCGTACATTGACTGGGAGGTCTCCATGGAATTCACGCTCAAGACCCTGTCGCCGGAAGCGGTGTCGCGTGCTCTCGCGAAAGGCCGAACGATATCGGCTGCTCAACGAGCCGGCCGAGGCCGAGAGCATCTGCCTCGATGCGCTCGCCATGGAACCGGACAATCACGAGGCGCTTGTCACTCTGCTGCTCGCACTGACCGAGCAGTTCGAGAAGACATCCCCGGCGCCGTGACTGAGGCGCTCCATGTCGTCAATCGTATGATCTACCCGTACGAACACGCTTACTATTCTTGCATTGTGTGGGAGCGTCTCGCCTAGGCGCATCTGCATCTTCTTTGTCTGTTTCTTTGCTCTCAGGTATATTACTCCCTGCGCGAAGCCATGACTTAGTACTAGCTCTCCGAAGCTATTCTTCCCTCCGTTAACTATGACTCGCTGCTTCGTTGTAACACTTGCGCGAGGCTGATCATTCGCGATCAGCACCTGTTTCCGGTACCGAGGAGCGAGGAGAGCCTCTCTTCCTTGTATAGTACTGGGTGTGGATTAGGGATTTGTTTTGGTTTCGCGGGAGTAGTATAAATCTCGTCCGCCGTTGAAGCCTATAAATATTTAAATCTCTGTAGAATGTGACGATCCGCGTTTTACGTTCGCTTTCGGCCACTGGAGACGGCAAAGAGTTTAAGTAATATAGGCACACACTCGGCGGCGGCGGCGGAATCCTCGAGCAGTTGGTTCCAAGGAGGATGCTCTGTGTCGACTGCGTCCCCGGTGCCTCTGGTAGTCGTTCGGCGTCGGTTCGGCGAAACGGCCCGCCGGGATGCCTGGTGGATTCAGCCGCTCGTCGTCTTCCTGGGGCTCTCGACGTTCGTCGTCTATGCGACGTGGGCTGCCTTTCAAGGGGATCACTACACCTACGGTCCGTATCTCTCCCCGTTCTATTCTCCCGAGCTCTTCGGCAGCTCACCTCATAGCTGGTTCGGCCCGAAGCCGCCGAGCTGGCCTGAATGGTTGCCGTTCTCGCCGGCGCTCCTGATCCTGCCGATTCCCGGCCTGTTCCGCTTCACGTGCTACTACTATCGCGGCGCGTACTACAAAGCGTTCTGGAGCGATCCGCCATCCTGCACGGTGGGTGAACCACGCGGAAGCTATTGGGGCGAGAACAGCTTCCCACTCGTCCTCCAGAATGTTCATCGCTACATGTTGTTCATCTCGGTGTTCGTGCTGATGATCCTGGCCTACGACGCATGGAAGGCGATGTGGTTCGCGAGCGCGGCGCCCGGAGAGCTCACCTTCGGCATCGGCGTCGGCACCCTGGTTCTCATCGCAAACGTGGTGCTCCTCGGCGGGTATCTCTTTGGCTGCCATTCGATGCGGCATGTCGCCGGAGGCTGCGTCGATCAGCTCTCACGCGCGCCGCTCGGGCTCCCTGCCTACAACTGCGTCAGCTGCCTCAATCGCCGGCACATGCTCTGGGCCTGGACCAGTCTGTTCAGCGTCGGCTTCTCAGATCTCTACGTCCGGCTGTGCTCGATGGGCGTGTGGTCGGATCTCAGGATTCTCTAATGCCGGAGTATCAGACCCACGAACATGATGTGCTGGTCATCGGCGCAGGCGGAGCGGGACTCAGGGCGGCCATCGAGGCCTCGGCGGCCGGAGTATCGGTTGGATTGGCGTGCAAGTCGCTGCTTAGGGAAAGCGCATACCGTCATGGCCGAGGGCGGCATCGCCGCGGCGCTGGGCAACGTCGACGATCGCGACAACTGGCAAGTCCATTTCAGCGACACCATGCGCGGCGGCCAGTACCGTGAATAACTGGCGCATGGCCGAACTGCACGCCAAGGAAGCCCCGGACCGGGTACGCGAGCTGGAAGCCTGGGGAGCGCTCTTCGATCGCACGCGGGACGGACGGATCCTCCAGCGCAACTTCGGCGGCCACCGGTATCCACGGCTCGCGCACGTCGGCGATCGCACGGGGCTCGAGATGATCCGAACGCTCCAAGATCACGGGATTCATCATGGGCATCGACGTGCACATGGAGTGCACCATCACCAGATTGCTGACAGAGAACGGCCGCATCGTCGGCGCGTTCGGGTACGAGCGCGAGCGCGGGCGGTTCAAACTCTTTCGCGCGAAGGCTGTCGTGCTCGCAACCGGTGGCATCGGCCGCGCGTACAAAATCACGAGCAACAGCTGGGAGTACACGGGCGACGGCCATACCCTCGCCTACGAGGCAGGCGCCGAGCTTGATCGACATGGAGTTCGTGCAGTTTCACCCGACGGGCATGGTGTGGCCGCCGAGCGTGCGTGGCATCCTCGTCACAGAAGGGGTTCGCGGTGAGGGCGGCATACTCACCAACAGCCAGGGCCGCCGCTTCATGTTCGATGACATCCCCGACGCGTATCGCGCACAGACTGCCAGCGACGAGGACGAGGGCTGGCGATATACCCAGGGCGACAAGGCCGCCCGGCGGCCGCCGGAGCTGCTGACGCGCGATCACGTGAGCCGCTGCATCGTGCGCGAGATCAAGGCCGGTCGCGGCAGTCCGCACGGCGGCGTTTTCCTCGACATCTCGTGGATCAAACAGCGGATGCCGAATGCTGCCGAACACATCAGGAAGAAGCTGCCGAGCATGTATCACCAGTTCAAGCAACTCGCCGACATCGACATCACGACAGAACCGATGGAAGTGGGACCGACGACCCACTACGTCATGGGCGGCGTGCGGGTTGATGCCGAGACGCAGATGTCGAACGTGCCCGGGCTGTTTGCCGCCGGTGAGTGCGCCGCGGGCATCAACGGCGCCAACCGGCTTGGAGGCAACTCGCTCTCCGATCTCCTCGTGTTCGGCAAGCGCGCTGGAGAGTTTGCCGCCAAGTACGCGCAATCCGCTGGAGCCGGCGCCATTCCCGACCAACAGGTTGAAGAGGCCGCACGCGCCGCGCTCGAACCCTTCGATCGCGGTTCCCAGGGGGAAGGGCCGTATCAGGTCCAATACGCGCTGCAGGACATGATGCAGGACCTTGTCGGCATTGTCCGAAAGGAAGCGGAGATGCAGACCGCGCTCGACGGGCTCGAGAAACTGCGCGAGCGGGCGCGCCGCGTCGGGGTCGGCGGTCACCGCGAATACAACCCCGGCTGGCACGCGGCGATCGATCTCCCGAACCTGCTGCTCGTCTCCGAAGCGGTCACGCGCTCCGCGATCGAACGGCGAGAGAGCCGGGGCGGCCACTTCCGGGAGGATTACCCGGACAAGGATCCCGCCTTTGGCAAAGTGAACCTGGTCGTCCGTAAAGGCAAAGACGGCCGCATGGAGCTGTCGCGCGCACCGATTCCGGAGATGCCGCAGGAGCTGCGGTCTGTGATTGAGGCGATGAAATAATGGGTAACACCGCAACATTTCGGGTCTGGCGCGGCGACGGACGGGGCGGGCACTTTGAAGACTACTCGACGCCCGTGTCGGACGGCATGGTCGTGCTCGACGCGATCCATCAGATTCAAGCCAATCAGGCCAACGATCTGGCCGTGCGATGGAACTGCAAAGCCGGCAAGTGCGGATCGTGCTCAGCCGAAGTCAACGGCCATCCGCGACTGATGTGTATGACGCGCCTGAACCAGCTCGACCTTGCCGAGCCGGTCACCATCGAGCCCATGCGGGCCTTTCCGGCTATCAGGGACCTCGTCACCGATGTATCGTGGAATTTTCGCGCAAAGCTGAGCGTCAAGAAGTTCTCGCCGCGTCCTCCGGACGCGCCGGATGGAACGTGGCGCATGTTCCAGGCCGACGTCGAGCGGGTGCAGGAATTTCGGAAGTGCATCGAGTGTTTTCTCTGCCAGGATGTGTGCCACGTGCTGCGCGAGCACCAGATGTTCGATCAATTCGTGGGCCCTCGCCATCTGGTCTATGCTGCGGCTCTCGAGATGCACCCGCTCGACGCGCATGACCGCGCGAAAGAGCTCAAACAGGCACACGGCATCGGCTATTGCAACATCACGAAGTGCTGCACGAAGGTGTGTCCCGAGTCCATTACGATCACAGACAACGCCATCATCCCCCTGAAAGAACGTGTCATCGATCGGCTGTACGACCCTGTTGCGAAGCTGCTGCGGATGTTCCGTACGTAGTGCCCGGCTTCAGCCGGACCTTCACCCGGCTTCAGCCGGACCATCTGGGAGGTCGCCATGGAATTCACGCTCAAGACCCTCTCGCCGGAGGCGGTGGCGCGTGCCGTCGGAAAGGCCGAGCGATATCGGCTGCTCAACGAGCCAGCCGAGGCCGAGAGCATCTGTCTCGATGCGCTCGCCATCGAACCGGACAATCACGACGCGCTCGTGAATCTGCTGCTGGCACTGACGGAACAGTTTGAAGAAGACCTCCCCGGCGCCGTAACTGAGGCGCTCCACGTGGTCAATCGGATGAGCGACCCGTACGAACACGCATACTATTCGGGGATTGTGTGGGAGCGGCGCGCCAAGGCGCAGCTCCATCGAGGTGGGCTGGGACTGGGCCCGCAGGTATATGGCTCCCTGCGTGAAGCCATGACATGGTACGAGCGCGCCGAAGCCATGCGGCCGGCCGGAAACGATGACGCGCTGCTTCGGTGGAACACCTGCGCGAGGCTGATCATGCGCGATCAGCGCCTGGCGCCGGTTACCGAGGAGCGAGGAGAGCCGTTGTTCCTTGAATAAAGCCGGGATTAGGGATTGGATCGCCTCAGCGGCAATGACGTTGATAGCATGCCGAAGCCTTTCTTCGAGAATCACTATCGCGACATGGCGTCTGCGTCGATTAGCTGCACCCGGCTGCGTCAGTATTACACGACGTCGAAGTGCGTCAGCTTCTTGAACTCGTTGAAGCGCGCGGCGACCTCGTCGCGCTTCAGCCGCAGCAGCCGATCGACGCTGAAATCCTCGACGGCAAATGACGCAAGCGTGCTCCCGTAGATGATGGCCCGGGCCAGCGCGCCGTCGTCTACGCCTTCGCACGAGGCGAGATACCCGAGAAACCCTCCCGCAAATGTATCGCCCGCCCCTGTCGGGTCGAAGACCTCCTCGAGCGGCATCGCGGGTGCCGCGAAGAAGCCGCCGCCTGAGCGCGTCATCAACACGCCATGCTCGCCGCGCTTGATCACGAGCGTCTTCGGACCCATCGCCTGCACCTTGCGGGCTGCCTTGACCAGGTTCGCTTCTCCCGCCAGCTCGCGGGCTTCCGAATCGTTGATCAGAAGCACGTCGACCCGTTTCAGCACCTGCTTCAGCTCGTCGGGCGTGCGTTCGATCCAGTAGTTCATCGTGTCCGCCCCGACCAGTGTCGGCTTCTGCACCTGGTTCAACACATCGATCTGCAGTGTCGGATGGATGTTTCCCAGAAAGACGAATGGCGACGTGATGTGGGCCGCCGGAATTTTCGGCGTGAATTTCTCGAACACGTTCAGGTGCGTGTAAACCGTCTCGCGGCTGTTCAGGTCGAACCCGTACTCCCCTTTCCAGCGAAACGTTTCGCCCGGCACCCGTTCGAGGCCCGTCAGATCGATCCGCCGGCCGCCGAAGACCTTTTCGACGTTGCCGCCGAAGTCGTCGCCGACCACGGCCACGATACGGACCTCTGTGAAGAACGACGCGGCAATCGCGAAGTAGGTGGCGGCGCCGCCGACAACCCGATTCGCTTCGCCGAACGGCGTTTTGATCGAGTCGAACGCGACAGAACCAACTGCAAGGATGGGATTCATGAAAGATATTTTCCGATGATGGGCGCGAGGTCTTTTTTGACTTTTGCCGGCACGGCGTCGGGCCGCGTGATCAGCGCGAACTTCAGGGCCGAGCCACACTCGCAGGAGCGCGCGACGGGCAGCTTCGTGATGGCTTCGGCGATCGCGCGCTGGGCGGTCTCCGCATTCTTCATCAGCGTCTGCACGATCATGTCGACCGTCACGGAATCGTGCTCGGGATGCCAGCAGTCGTAGTCGGTGACGAGGGCGAGCGTCACGTAGCAGATCTCCGCTTCGCGGGCCAGCTTCGCTTCCTGCAGGTTCGTCATGCCGATGACGTCCATGCCCCACGAGCGATACAGCCGGGACTCGGCAAGGGTCGAAAACTGCGGCCCTTCCATGCACACGTAGGTGCCGCCGCGATGCACGTTCGCACCCACGGCGGCGACGGCATCGGCGCCGACCTTGGCGAGCTCGGGGCAGATGGGATGCGCGAATGCGACGTGCGCGGCGAGGCCGTTGCCGAAAAACGTGCTGATGCGACCCTTCGTTCGATCGAAAAATTGATCCGGCACGACGATGTCGAGGGGCGGGTACTCCTGCTTGAGACTGCCGACCGCGCTCGCCGAAATAATCCGCTCCACGCCAAGGAGCTTGAAGCCGAAGATGTTCGCGCGGAAGTTGAGTTCCGAGGGGAGGAGCCGATGTCCCGCGCCATGCCGTGCGAGAAACGCGACCCGCTTCCCGCGCAGCGTGCCGATCAAATATGGACCCGACGGATCGCCGAATGGGGTCGTCAGCGTCTTTTCTTCGCGGTCGGTCAGCTCGGCCATGTCGTACAAGCCGCTGCCGCCAATCACACCTATCTGGACTGTCAAAAATGCCTCCTCGCTTCGGCTTCCGACTTCCGGCTTGCTCAGCCGGCCGTTCACGCCACCTGCTCCACGTATCTCTTCCCGTCCTTTTCCCGGATGTACCCAGCCGCGATGTCCGGATCGTGCTCGAACAGGATGAGGTACTCGCGATCGATGGCTTCTCGCAGGAAGGCTCGCTTGAAGTTGAGCGTATCGAGCGGGAAGAGATCGTAGCCCATCACCCACACTTCCGGAAGGTGGGCGGCGGTTGGCAGGAGATCGGCCGCGAAGACCGCGGTCTTGCCGGCCGATTCGATCAGCACGATCTGGTGGTGCATCGTATGGCCGCCGGTGCGCCGCACGCGCACGCCCGGCATGATCGACGCGTCGTCATCGACCAGCTGCAGCACGTTGTGATCGGCCAGCGGCTTGTAGTTCTCGAGAAAATAGCTGCCTCGCGTGCGCTCGTTCGGATGCATCGCGTCTTCGAACTCGCCGCGCCGGACCACATACTGCGCACGCGGGAATCGCGGCCTGATCGCCCCGTCCGCTGTTCGCTCGGTGAACCCGCCCGCGTGATCGAAATGCAGGTGCGTCGCGAGAACGACGTCGATGCCGTCAGGCGACGTGCCCGCGGCCGCGAGCGCATGGTTCAGGTTGAACTCGCGCTCGAAGCGATAGATTTCCGCCTGCTTCGGCGTCATCTTGTCGCCGGCGCCGGCATCGATCAGCATGGTTCGCGCGCCTCGCAGGAGCAGGCACCGCATCGTCATGCGAATGCGATTGCGATCGTCGGGCGGCGCCTTCTTCTCCCAGAACGTCTTCGGCACGACGCCGAACATCGCGCCGCCGTCGAGATAGAAAAAACCGTCCGACACCGTCACGATGTCGATGTCCCCGAGGCGAATGGTTTTTGGGAGCTCCGGCGCCGGGCGAACGACTGCGGCCTGTTTCAGCTCGACGAGCACGCCCTGCGCACTCGAGGGATGGATGAAGGCGACGCTGGCCCCCTCGGCGCCAGGCCTCGGCTGTCCGTCGATGAGACGCACCCCGCGGTCCCGCAATTCGGCCAACGCCTCTTGGATGTCGTCGACCCGCAGCGTGATGTGGTGGAGCCCTGGACCGCGTTTTTCGAGAAACTTCGCAATCGGCGAATCGGGCGCTGTCGCCTGAAGGAGCTCGAGAGACGTGGGGCCCGTCGACACAAACTGCGCGCGCACGCCCTGCGACGCGACGTCTTCGGGAGCCTCGACGTGGAGGCCCAACGCATCCCGAAAAAACGCCAACGAGGCGTCGAGATCGGCAACCGCGACGCCGACATGATCCAATACCGCCTTCATGATTGGCTGCGCGGCTCCTTCAAGCCGCCGACGCCAAGCACTTGATCCGCCGCCGTGTACGGATCGATCGTGCGCGCCGCGATCCGGTCGACCAGGGTGTCCATGTCCATCTCCGACACGCGCGACTCGATCTGCTGCATCAGGCGAGCGGCAAGAACCGCGCGGAGCTGCGTTCGGGCACGGCCGCGCCGGCGCACTTCGATCGTGGATGACTGTTTGCTGAACCGAGCGATGGCGTCGACCAGATCGTCAAGGCCTCGCCCCGTGGTCGCCTCGGTCCGAACGATCGGCGGGCGCCATTGGCCATCCGAGTATGTGTTCAGGCCGAGCACCGATTCGATTTCGGCGACGGCGCGATCGGCGCCGTCACGGTCGGCCTTGTTGACGACAAAGATATCTGCGATTTCCATGACGCCGGCCTTCAACGCTTGCACCTCGTCTCCCATTCCTGGCACGAGCACCACCACCGACACGTCTGCAGTGCGCGCAATCTCGACTTCGTCCTGCCCGACTCCGACCGTTTCGATCGCGACGAAATCCTTGCCGGCCGCGTCGAGCACCAGGGCCGCATCCGTGGTCGCGCGCGCCAGCCCGCCGAGATGACCCCGCGTCGCCATGCTGCGAATGAACACGCCGGCGTCCTGCGCGTGTGCCTGCATGCGCACGCGATCGCCGAGCATGGCGCCGCCGCTGAACGGGCTTGTGGGATCGACGGCAAGAACGCCGACCGTGCGTCCGGCTTTGCGCCAGCGCATGACGATGCCATCGACCAGCGTGCTCTTGCCCGCTCCGGGCGCTCCGGTCACGCCGACGAGGAACGCGCGTCCCGATCGCTCGTACAGTTCCCGCACCAGCGCGGGTCCGTCGTCGGTCTCGTTCTCGACGAGCGAGATGCCGCGGGCGATCGCGCGCGGATCACCGGAAAGGATCGATGCTGCGAGAGCCGACAATCCGCGAAATTTATCACGGACTTGTACCCTCGGATAGGACTGGTACAATACGGGCCACTATGATGATGCGACTGGCTGTACTCGCGCTTGCGTTGATCGCGGCGACCCCTTCGACCGCCCGCGCGGACGCGACGGCATTTCTGGGCCGCAACTCAGCCGACAACGATCGATCGTTCACCCGCGGCTTTGCCTTCGGCGTCAGCTTGCTGGTCGTCGGGTTCGAATTCGAGTACGCCAACTCCTCGGAAGACCTGGCGGAATTGCGCCCTTCGCTTCGCACGACCTCGGGAAACGTCTTCGTTCAGACCTTCGGCATGCCGTTCCAGCTTTATGGCACGACAGGCGGGGGCGTGTATCGTGAACGCCTTGGGAACGATGAAGAAACGGCCGCTCTCATCAACATCGGCGGCGGCATCAAGATCCCTGTCGCCGGCCCCATGCGCGCGCGTGTCGACTATCGCGTGTTCAACCTGAAAGGCCATCCACGGCACAGCACGATCCATCGGATCTATGCGGGACTGAACCTGGCGTTCTGACCTCGACAGGGAGAGCGCAGAGAGCAGAGGGCACACGGTACTCTCTGCCATCTGCCCTCTTACCTCCGCGCTGTCAGCTTCTGCGAGTCTGTTTATTTCGAGTAGTCCACGACCGGCACCAGGTTGATCGGAATCAACCCGCTGGCGAACGATTCGGTATACGCCTTGAAGAGCGCCTGAATCTCTGCCGGAAATGCCTCGTTCAGGATGTTGACGATGTTGTAGTCGGCCTCCTTGATGGCGGGGTCGATAATCATCACGTACGTGACGTTCCCGCCCGCGCCCGGCGCATCCGACTTGTACACGCGCCATGAAGCTGCCTGCTGTTTCCGCTCGGGCTTCTCGCTCTTCATGAGCGCTTCTTTCGTCTTGTTCAGCACCATCTCGAAATCGGCCGTACTGGCGGCCTTGACGGTGTAGAGAATGAGTCCGGCGCCGCCGTTAAAGACGCGGGCGTTCGGCGTCTGCGCATCGGCGTTCACCGCAGTGAAGGCCAAGACGGCGAGAGCCAGGGTAATTGCACGCATTCACTCCTCCTTAGTTGTCGAACGGGGGCTTAATATTTACCGGTACGCCCCGCAAACTCAAGTCTAAACGAACACTGACATCACCTCATTGCCCAGGAGCATTCCCGGCCGGGTCAATCGCAGGTGTCCATCCTGTCTTAACAGGATGCCCGCGTCGAGATATCGCGAGAGGCGGTCGCCGAAGCGCT
The DNA here is from genome assembly GCA_963802345.1 of Vicinamibacterales bacterium. Taxonomy (GTDB): domain Bacteria; phylum Acidobacteriota; class Vicinamibacteria; order Vicinamibacterales; family JAMQPK01; genus JAMQPK01. Next base: position 91,174 of record CAWDIK010000014.1, on the reverse strand, counting down.
GCCAGATGTCGACGCCATACCGCTCTGACAGGATATCAATATTGACGCCCCGACTCAGCCGAAGGCCAGTGAAAAGCGCGTCGCCGAGACGCTCGTCGCTGGTCAGCAGGCGACGCTCAGCCACCACCGACTCATCGTCGGCAATTCTACGGACGTAGTCCTCCGTGGACGCGACATTGCGCCAGCGTTCCCCACGCCATGTCGAATGCGCGCCAGGGCCGAGGCCGAGCCAGTCGCCGTCGGTCCAATACTTCAGGTTGTGGCGCGACTCGCGACCCGGCCGGCAGACGTTCGATATCTCGTACTGCTCGTAACCGGCCGCGTCGAGGCGCGCCATCGCCAACTCGTACATGTCGGCGGCGGCGTCGTCCGGTTGCTGCGTCCAGCCGTGCCGATCGATCTCCTGCTTCAGCGGAAGATGCGGATACACCTCGAGGATGTAGAGCGAAAGATGGTCCGCATCCACGTCAATTGCGTTGGTGACGTTCTCGAGCCATTGCGCGACGTCCTGCCCGGGCAGCCACATCATGAGATCGATGCTGACGTTGTCGAATCCAGCGGCCCGGGCCAGTCCGACTACGTCGCATGGCACGCTCGGCCGAGTGCATCCGCCCGAGACGTTTCAGTTCGTCATCCCGAAACGACTGGACCCCGAAGCTCAGACGATTGACACCGGCTGCGCGAAATTGTTCCAGGGATTCGGCGGTCACACTTTCGGGATTCGCCTCGAGCGTGATCTCCGCGCCGCGGACCAGCCCGAACACGTTGCGCGCCTCGTCGACGATCGCCGCGATTTCCGCCGGCGCCAGGAGTGAAGGGGTGCCGCCGCCGAAGTACAACGTGTCAGGGGCAAGGGCTAGCGGTTGAGCAGTGCGAATTTCCCGGCGAACGGCTTCGACAAAGCGATCCTTCAGCTTCTGGTCGAAGAGGCCTCGATTGAAATTACAGTAGTTGCAGATGGAGCTGCAGAACGGGACGTGGACGTAAAGCCCAGGGATTGGGGATTGGGGATTAGGGATTAGCGAGGCGTCATTTTGAGCCGGCTCGGCCACCCGGCCATTTTAAGTCGGCTTTCCCGTCGTTCCGCAGCACAGCCTTGGCCTGCCGGTTCGTCCGGGTCGGTTGCTCCAGTTTCCCGCGCATCCGCCGCTCTTCCCAGTTGCGCTTGAGCGCCGCCACCCCTTCGTTCGGGATCAGCGTGCGGTAGTCGGCGCCCTCCAGATCGAGAAAATCGCACATCTCGTGCAGGCGTGAGCGCATGCGGAAGCCGATGCGGTCGTGGAGCGTGACGACTGCCGGGCTCGCGTCGGGCGGCAGATCCGGATAATTCGACGTGAAAATCGTCGCGCGCCGTTCGTTATAGCGGGTGTTGACGATCAGATTCAGCGTTTCTTCGACCCATTCCGACGTCTTTTCCGCCCCGAGGTCGTCGAGCACCAGCAGATCGGCCTCCATCACGGGCCGAAGCACGTCGAGCTCCGTCGTTTTGTTCGTGTCGTTATACGTGCCGCGAATCAGCTTGAGCAGATCGCGCGTGTCGTAGAAGATACCGCGCGCGCCGCGCGTGAGAATGACCTGCTTGAGAATCGCGACAGCGAGGTGTGTCTTCCCCACGCCGGGTTCGCCGAGAAAGAACAGCCCGCGTTCGATCACGGGAAACTGCTTCGCCATCTGGCGCGAACGGCTCAGCGCGTCTTCGAGCGTGTCGTTGTCGTAGGTGACGAAGTCGTCAAGCGTGCAGTGATGGTAGCGTTGTGGAATACGCGCGGCGGCCATGAGCCGCTTGTTGATGTCGTCGCGCCAGCAGTCGCAGCGTGTAACGCGCTCGACCTCGCCATCCTGGAAAGACTTCCAACCGGTACCGTTACAGATGGAACAGACAGGATTGCGTTGCGCCGGCGGAAGCACGCAACATGATAGCGCGAACTTTTTTCAGCGCGCGTGTTTTTTTGGCGCCGCGGCGGTTCCAGCGGCCGGCGGATTCACGCGAACGAGATCCGTGGACGTCGATTTGACCATCGCGGTGCTGAGCCGCTGCTCCCAGTCATCGATGCCTCGGGTCATCTCGCTCTTGACGTACTCCATGAACTCGTTGACTTCGCCCTGCATCTGTTGAATCTTCCGCCGCATGTTGAGGATGACCTCGACGCCCGCAAGATTGACGCCGAGATCCCGCGTCAAGGTGAGAATCGTTTCGAGCTGCTCCAGGTCCTCTTCCGAGTACAGCCGGGTGTTCCCGTCGGTGCGCGACGGCTTGAGCAGCCCTTCGCGCTCGTACAGCCGCAGGGTCTGCGGGTGGATGTTGTACTTCTGCGCCACGGCGCTGATCATGTAATAGGCCTTGCCGGTTTTCTTCATCATGTCGTCTGCGGGAGCCGTTACCCGCGCCTCGCCGGAACTGATCGTCGTTAATCCTGCCGAACTCCCGAAGCAGCTCCTTCGATCGTTCGTCGAGCACCTTGGGAAGAGCGATGCGCACTTCGACCACGAGATCGCCGCGCTCCCCGCTCCTCGGCGATGGCGCGCCACGCTCCCTGATGTGAAACCGCTGCCCCGTCTGCGTCCCAGGCGGCACCCGGAGGCGCGCCGTGCCATCGGGCGCGGGCACTTCGATCCTGGCTCCAAGCGCCGCTTCGTGCACGCCGATCGGCACGACGATGTGAAAATCGTCGCCCTCGCGCACAAATGTCTCGTGCGGCGCCACCTGGACCGCGAGATAGAGGTCCCCGGCGCGCCCCCGCCGCTCTCCGACATTGCCCTTCTCCGGCACACGGATGCGAGCGCCGTCGCTGATGCCGGCCGGAATGCCGACCGTAATCGTCTCGCTGCGCATTTCCACTCCGAGACCGCCGCAACGCCCGCAGGCTGTGTGCTCCAGTCGACCTGTTCCTCCGCACGTGTCACAGCTTTTCGAAAACACCATGCTCCCGCGGCGCGAGCGCAGGAGACCGCTGCCCTGACAACGCTGGCATCGCGACTCCGCGATTTTCAGCAGGCCGGCCCCGCGACACGACTGGCACGTGTCGCGGCGAGTCAGCGTCATCTGCCGCCGCGTGCCACGCATCGCCTCGTCGAAGGTCAGCGACACCGATGCATGAAGGTCGGCACCGCGCGCCGGTTCGGCCCGTTGCGTGTCCTGCCTCTGCGAGAACACCTCCGCGAACAGATCCCCGAACGTGGGCGCGTCGGCGTGGGGCACGCCGCTCGAGAAGTCGAACCCCTCGAACTCGAACGAGACCGATGCCGACGCGGCGGAGAGCGAGCCGGCGTCGTATCGCAGCCGCCGCTCGGGATCGCTCAACGTCTCGTAGGCTCGCGTGATTTCCTTGAAGCGAGCTTCCGCTGTCTGGTCGCCCGGGTTGATGTCGGGGTGATACTTCCGAGCCAACCGCTTGTACGACCGCTTGATGTCAATCAGCGTCGCGCCCCGCGCGATTCCGAGAAGCTCGTATAGATCCATGGCTTTGGACTTTGGGCTCTGGACTTTGGCTAGAGCCTAAAGCCCAGATCCCAGAGCCTATTTCTCATCCACCACTTCCGCGTCGATCACGTCCCCTTCTTTCTGGCCGGTGGGTTGCGACGCGCCGCCTTCGGGGGATGGCGCGGCCCCGCCGGGCGTCTGCGCCTGCTTGTAAAGATTCTCAGCCGCGGCATGCTGCGCTTTGTTCAACGCCTCCATGGCGGCGTTGATCGCCGAGACGTCCGTGCCCGCGTTCGCCTTCTTGGCTTCTTCGATCGCCGATTCGACAGCCGCACGGTCGGCGCTCGAGAGCTTGTCGCCGGTGTCTTTCAACATCCGCTCGGCGGCATAGACCGTCTGGTCGGCGCGGTTGCGCGCCTCGATTTCATCCCGCCGCTTCTTGTCTTCGTCGGCGTGCGACTCGGCCTCCCGCATCATCTTGTCGACCTCGTCCTTGCTGAGGCCGCTCGAAGAGGTGATCGTGATTTTCTGCTCCTTGCCGGTGCCCAGATCCTTCGCCTGGACGTTGACGATGCCGTTCGCGTCGATGTCGAACGTCACTTCGACCTGCGGGATCCCGCGCGGCGCCGGTGGAAGGCCGATCAAATGGAACCGGCCGAGCGTGCGGTTGTCTCGCGCGAGCGGCCGCTCGCCCTGCAGCACGTGCACTTCGACGCTCGTCTGGTTGTCGGCTGCCGTCGAGAAGACTTCGCTCTTGCGTGTGGGAATCGTCGTGTTGCGCGGGATGAGGGTCGTCATCACGCCGCCAAGCGTCTCGATCCCGAGCGACAGCGGCGTCACGTCCAGCAGCAGCAGATCCTTCACTTCGCCCGCGAGCACGCCCGCCTGAATCGCCGCGCCCACGGCGACCACTTCGTCGGGGTTGACCCCTTTGTGCGGTTCCTTCCCGAACAGCTCTTTGACGATCGCCTGCACGCGTGGAATGCGCGTCGAGCCGCCGACGAGCACGACCTCGTCGATCTTGCCCGGTTCGACGCCGGCGTCCTTGAGCGCCTGCCTGGTCGGGCCTACCGTGCGCTGCAGCAGATCTTCGACGAGCTGCTCGAATCTCGCGCGCGTCAGCTTCATCGCCAGGTGCTTTGGGCCGCTGGCGTCGGCCGTGATGAACGGCAGGCTGATGTCGGTTTCCATCACCGACGAGAGCTCCATCTTCGCCTTCTCGGCGGCTTCCTTGAGGCGCTGGAGCGCCATGCGATCTTTCGTGAGATCGATGCCGTCGCTCTTCTTGAACTCGGCCGCGATCCAGTCGATGACTTTCTGGTCGAGGTTGTCGCCGCCCAGGTGCGTGTCGCCGTTGGTCGACTTGACCTCGACGACTCCTTCACCGACCTCGAGAATCGAGATGTCGAACGTGCCGCCGCCGAAGTCATACACGGCGATCGTCTCGTCCTTCTTCTTGTCGAGCCCGTAGGCGAGCGCCGCGGCCGTGGGCTCGTTGACGATGCGCATCACTTCGAGGCCGGCAATCTGCCCCGCATCCTTCGTGGCCTGGCGCTGCGCGTCGTTGAAGTACGCAGGGACGGTGATCACGGCCTTGCTGACCGGCTGGCCGAGATACTCCTCAGCCGCCTGTTTCAGCTTCTGCAGAATCATCGCGGAGATCTCAGGCGGCGAGTACTCCTTGTCACCGGCTGCGATCCGCACGTCGCCGTTCGCCGCGCGTATCACGCGGAACGGCACCATCTTCATTTCTTCGTTCACCTCATCGAACTTGCGTCCCATGAAGCGCTTGATCGAGAAGACGGTGTTCTCCGGGTTCGTCACGGCCTGCCGCTTCGCGACCTGGCCGACGAGACGCTCCCCCGCTTTCGTGAACGCCACGACGGAAGGCGTCAGCCGTCCGCCTTCTGGATTCGTGATGACGGTGGGCTCCCCGCCTTCCATGACCGCGACGACTGAATTGGTGGTGCCGAGATCGATGCCGATGATTTTGCTCATATGAAATCCCTCGCACGAGTGAATGCGCGTCGAAACCTTTAGGCTTCCTTGATTATGAAATGTGAGTGTAGTGATGTAAAGGGGTCTGACTCCGTACGTACGGGGTCAGACCCCAGAGGCACTGTTAACTTACTGGTACAATAGCGATTCCGATGGCAAGCACGCCGCCCTCGACGCCGCCGAAACGGCCGAAATCCGCCAAGACCTTCGTCATCCGCTTTGCCGGCCACGCGGGACTTGCGGCGCTCTTCATCGTCGTCGCGCTCCTCGGCGTGCTCAGCGGCGTCATGTTCGCGTATGCAGGCGACCTCCCGCTCATTTCCAAGCTCGACGACTACGCGCCGAACGCCATCACCCGCGTCTACGCATCGAATGGCGAGACGCTTGGAGAATTTGCGACCGAGCGCCGCCTTGTCATCTCGTACGATGAGATTTCTCCGTACCTGCGCAACGCGATCATCTCGGCCGAAGACAAGGACTTCAACAACCACTTCGGGCTCAGCGTGTCAGCCATGCTCGTGCGGCTGAGCAGCGACCTCCTGCGCCGCCGCATGGTCGCAGGGGCAAGCACGCTCACCATGCAGCTCGCGCGCAACCTGTTTGCCGACGAAGTGGGATTCACGCTTGGCGACAAGAGCCCGGAGCGGAAGATCAAAGAGATCCTCGTCGCGATTCAGATCGAAAAGCGCTACACGAAACGCGAGATCCTCACGCTGTACTGCAATCAGATGATTTTCGGGCACGGCACGTACGGCGTGGAAGCCGCCGCGCGGCTTTACTTCGGCAAGCGCGCAAAAGACGTGACCCTGGAAGAGGCCGCGATGATCGCCGGCATCATCCAGACACCCGCCCGTCAGAGCCCGTACGTCAATCGCGCCGCCGCAAAGTTCCGCCGCGATTACACGCTGCAGCAGATGGCGGACAACGGGTACATCACCCAGGAACAGGCCGACGCCTCGAAGAAAACGCCGATTGTCACGCGCGGCCAGCCGCAGCCGGTTCGATCGGTGGCCCCGTTCTTCACGGAAGAAGTCCGTAAATATCTGGAGCAGAAATACGGCGCGAAGGCCCTTTACGAAAGCGGGCTCTCCGTGCAAACGGGCATCGATATCCGCCTGCAGCGGGCCGCGAACCGCGCCGTCGACCGCGGGCTGCGCCTCGTCGACAAGCGCCGCGGCTACCGCCGCGACAAGCCGAACGTCGCCGCACAGGGCCAGAACATCGAGACGTTCCGCCACGAACGATGGTCGCAGCCCATCGCGCAGGACGACATCGTCCCGGCCGTCGTCATGAACGTGTCGCCGACATCCGCGCGCGTCCGCATCGGCCAGCAGATTGCCGAGCTGCGCGGCGACGGCATCGCATGGGGGAGACGCGCGCCACCGGCGCTCTTCAAGGTGGGCGACCTGATTGACGTTCTCGTCACGCAGATGGACGACTCCGGGAAGATTACGGCGGTGTCGCTCGAGCAGTCGCCGCTCGTCGAAGGCGCGCTCGTTGCCATCGACAACCGCACGGGCCAGATTCGGGCGATGGTCGGCGGCTTCAGCTTCGATCGCAGCAAGTTCAATCGCGCCACACAGGCTCGCCGGCAGGTGGGTTCGTTGTTCAAGCCCATCGTCTACACCGCCGCCATCGATCGCGGATATACGCCGGCCTCGGTCATCGTCGACGAACCCGTCTCGTACGAGCCCGGTCCGGGACAGCCGCCGTATCAACCAAGGAACTACGACGGCAAATACGAGGGGAACGTCACGCTGCGCCACGCACTGGAGGACTCGCGGAACGTGCCCGCGGTGAAGATGATGGACGCGCTGACGCCGCAGCAAGTGATTGCCTACGCGCGGCGGTTCGGCCTCGAGTCCAAGCTCGAGCCATTCCTGTCGCTCGCGCTCGGCGCCGCCGACATGACACTCCTGGACATGACGTCCGCCTATTCGGTGTTTCCGAACGGCGGCGTGCGCATGCGGCCGTATTCGGTCCTCAAGATTTCAGATCGCGAGGGCAATCTTCTGGAAGAGAGCCGCCCCGATCCGCAGGATGCGATCAGAGCCGACACGGCATTCGTGATGACGAACCTCCTGCGCGGCGTCGTGCAGCGCGGAACGGCAGCGTCGGCCAGCAAGCTGGGCTGGCCGCTTGGCGGGAAGACCGGGACGACCGACGACTACGGCGACGCGTGGTTCATCGGCTTCGATCCAGACATCACCGTTGGTGTCTGGGTGGGCCATGACGAACGGAAGCCGATTGGCCACAACGAGACGGGCGCCATGGCCGCGCTGCCGATCTGGATTGAATTCATGCGCGCGTACCTCGAGACGCGCGACCCGAAGAATCCACCCGAATTCACGCCGCCGGGGAACATCGTCTTTGTGCCGGTCAATGCGGCGAGCGGAGAGGTCGCCGAGGAAGGCGCAACCGGCATCAACGAAGCGTTCATCTCAGGCACACAGCCCGGCACGGCGTTTCCACACTAGCTCACGCTCGACGCAGACGCGACGTGATTCTTCTAAGAAAATCTTGGCGCCTTGCGTCGTGGCGGTGAGACGCACTTACTCGTCGTCCTCCGCCGAAGGCTGCCCTAATGTCCCGGATGCCTTCTGCATCAGATACGCCTTGATGAACGGATCCAGATCGCCGTCGAGCACGCGGCCGGGATCGCCGATGTCGAACTTCGTGCGGTGGTCCTTCACCATCTGATACGGATGCAGCACGTAGCTGCGAATCTGATGGCCGAATGCGATTTCCTTCTTCGCGCCGCCGATCTGATCGAGCTTTGACTGCTGCTCCTTCGTCTTGATATCGAACAGGCGCGCTTTCAGCACCCGCAGCGCGGAGTCCTTGTTACGATGCTGCGACCGCTCGTTCTGGCACGACACGACGATGCCGGTCGGCAGGTGCGTGATGCGAATGGCCGAATCGGTGACGTTGACGTGCTGGCCGCCGGCGCCGCTCGACCGAAACGTGTCGATGCGGATGTCCTTGTCGTCGATGACGATGTCCTCGTCCTCCGGCAGCTCCGGCCATACGTAGACAGAGGCGAACGACGTGTGGCGGCGTGCGGCGGAGTCGAACGGCGAGATGCGCACGAGCCGATGCACGCCTGCCTCGGCCGAGAGCAATCCGAACGCAAACTCGCCCTGCACGGTGACCGTCGCGCTTTTGAGACCGGCCTCGTCACCCGGCTGGTAGTCGATGACTTCGCGCTTGAACCCTCGGCGCTCGATCCATCGCAGATACATCCGCAGCAGCATCTCGGCCCAGTCCTGCGACTCCGTTCCACCGGCGCCCGGATGAATCGTGATGATGGCGTTCTTCCTGTCGTGCTCGCCGCCGAGCATCTTCTTGATCTCGCCGCCTTCGACGAGGCCGGCGAGCTGCTCGAGGCCGGCCGACAGCTCCGCAGTCACGTCTTCACCCTGGCCGGCCCAGTCGATGAGTACACCCAGGTCGTCTGTTTTCGCTGCGAGCGCGGCGATCAGCTCGACTTCTTCCTCGACGCGGCGCCGGCGCTGAAGGATCTTCTGCGCTTCGATCTGGTTGTTCCAGAAATCGGGCGCCGATGCGCGGGCTTCTATTTGTGCGAGCTCGTCACCAGGGCGAGCGGCCTCAAAGATAACTCCGGAGATCGGCGGCGCGCTTCACGAGGTCCTGATATTTGCGGGTCAAATCATCGAGTGCGATGGCCACGAATGCCTCCAGCGTCCTTTGACGCGGCTCAGGACTGCCCCGAGCGCCGTCGAGGGGCGAACAGCAGCGCGACGATCGTCAGCGCCGCCAGGATGTATGCGAACAGGTCTCCGATTCTGCCATAAATCGTGCGCTCTTCGAGCATGCGCACGTCGCCGATCAGGATGGCGCGCTCGAAAATCTCTGTCTTGTCGACGATCCGCCCATATGGATCGACGAACCCTGTGATGCCGGTATTGGCGGCGCGCGCAAGATACCGCCCCTGCTCGATCGCCCGCATCGACGCCTGCAGAAAGTGCTGATACGGCGCGGACGAGTGGCCGTACCACGCGTCGTTGGTAATCGTGGTCAGCAGCTGGCTGCCGCGCGACACCGACTCACCCACCAGCCGGGGAAACACAATCTCGTAGCAGATGGCGGTACTGATGGGACCGTGAGTCGTCGGCAGCATCACCATGTCCCGGCCCGGCGTAAAGCCGCCCACCTGTTCCACAAGCGGTCCGACGAAAAACAAGAGTTGTTGAAGCGGCACGAACTCGCCGAACGGCACCAGGTGCATCTTCTGGTACACGCCGGCGACGTCGCCGTCCTTCCGGACCAGGAACGCCGCGTTGTAGTACGCCCGAGTCTGATGATCGACCTGATCGCTGCCGAGCAGCAGCTCGATTCCGGTCTCGCGCACGAGCGAACGGATCCGTTCGCCGCCGGCCTTGTTGTCGAGGAAAGGAAACGGCGTAGACGACTCGGGCCAGATGACGAGTTGCGCCCCGCGGCCAGCCGCCTCGCGCGTCATCGAGAGGTACGTATTCAGAATGCTGCCCGCGTGCGCCGCGTCCCACTTCTGATCTTGAGGAATGTTTCCTTGAATGAGCGCGACGCGGACCTGGCGGCCCTGCTTCGCGAGCCCGTCGTTCTCCACGCGCCGGTGACCCCATGCCGTGAGAGCGATCAATGCCACGGCAGTCGCGCCCACGACGACAAGCGAATTGACCGAGCGTGACACGACAAGGTAGGCGAGGGCCGTGCTCACGAGCGCGACGAGCGCCGACAGTCCAAACACCCCGGCCACGCTCGCGAATTGCGCGATCGGCAGCACGGTCGTCTGGCTGTAACCCAGCAGCAGCCAGGGGAAACCGCTCCAGAAGTACGTCCGTCCCAGCTCGGTCGTCACCCACACCGCGGGCGCAAGCAGGATGGCGCGATCGCCGTATCTGGACCTCAGCCAACCAAGGCAGAGCGAGAACAACGCTGGAAACAGCGCGAGGTAGGCGACGAGCACGGCTCCGACGATGACGCCAACCGGCCAGGCCAGTCCGCCGAACTGAGTGACAACCGTGCCCGTCCAGTAGACCGTTCCGCCGAAATACCCGAGGCCGGCGACAAAGCCGAGCAGAAAAGCGCGCGCCCTTCGAAAGCCCTGCCGGGACGCAAACAGCGACACGATGAGCGGCGCCAACGCCACCCACGCGAGCGCCGGCTGACCATATCGCGGGAAGCTGAGCGCGAGGAGAATGCCCGATGCGCCCGCCTTCGCTAAAGCTTCGGCGAGGTCTCGCGGTAGCGCTGCGCGCGGAGGCGGAAGGATCAGGGCTGCGTCACCCGGCCGGGTCCGCGCTGGCGCAGCCAGTCTGCGACACCAGGGCCGTCAAGCGGCGGAGAAATGAAGTCGCCCTGCGCGGTATCGCAGCCGAGCTTTGCGAGCCGCTCGAGCGTGGCCTCGTCCTGCACCCCTTCGGCCACGCACGTCAGGCCGAGGTTGTGCGCGAGATCGATCGTCGATTGCACGATCACCTCATCGCCGTCTTCCACCATGTCGTCGATGAACGACTTGTCGATTTTGATTTCGTGCACCGGCAGCTTGCGCAGGTAGCTGAATGACGAGTAGCCCGTGCCGAAATCATCGACAGCCAGCCGCAATCCCATTTTGCTCAGCCGGGTGAGCACCTGGAGCGATCGGAGCGGGTCCGACATGATGACGCTCTCGGTGATTTCCAGCTCGAGCATCGCCGCCGGTGCGCCCAGCACGTCGAGCAGCGCCCGGACGCGCTCCGGCAGCTCGGGATCGTGCAGATTGCGCGGCGACAGATTCACCGCAGCGACGAGATCGTGGCCGAGCTTCTCCCATTCGAGGCACTGCTGCACGGCGCGCTCGAGCATCCACAAGGTGAGCGGCCGGACCGCGCCGGTCTGCTCGGCCATTGGAATGAAACGATCGGGAAGAATGAAGCCGAGCTGCGGGTGCTGCCAGCGCACCAGCGCCTCGACGCCGAAAATCTGCCGCGTCTTCAAGTTGAGCTTCGGCTGGTACACCACGCGCAGCTCGTCGCGCGAAATGGCATGACGGAAATCGCCCATCAACGCGAGGCGCTCGGGGCTGTGGCGATCGAGCTCCGGCGCATACACGACGCAGCCCGATCGATCCTCCTTCGCGACGTACATCGCCACGTCGGCTCGCTGCACCAGCACTTCGGCCTCGGTGCCATGCTCGGGCGCGATCGCAATCCCCACGCTGCCGTGCACGTCGAGGTTGAGCCCTTCGATGGTGAGAGGTTCCTGCACGGCGGCAATCAGCTTGCGCGCCGCCAGCTCGGCGCCTGGCTGTCCGACACCCGGGAGCATCACTGCGAATTCATCGCCCCCGAGACGCGCAACGGTATCGCACTCGCGCAGGCCTGTCTGCAGTCGACGGCCGATCTCGCGGAGCACCGCATCACCCATCAGGTGCCCCATCGTGTCGTTGATCTCTTTGAACCCATCGAGGTCCATGATCAACACCGACAGAGGATTGCGCGTGCGCACCGCATTCGCGACCGCCATCTCGAGCCGGTTCTGGAACAACGTCCGGTTCGGCAGGTCGGTCAGGCTGTCGTAGTACGCAAGATGGCGGATGCGCTCTTCGGCTTTCGAACGCTCGCGGCGAACTTCAGCGTCACGCAGCTCGCGGTTGATGGCGGGAATCAGCCGGTTGAGGTTGTTCTTGATGATGTAGTCGTCGGCGCCGTTTTTCATCGCCTCGACGGCGATTTCTTCGCCGATGGTGCCGGACACGAAAATGAACGGCACTTCGAGACCGCGGTCGCGGACGATCGTGAGGGCCGCGGACCCGCTGAAGCCGGGCATCGTGTAATCGGCGATCACCAGATCCCAGTCGTCGCTGTCGAGAGCCCGGTTGAGGGCCTTCGCGGAATCGACACGGGTGACATCCGGCTCGTATCCCCCTTGCCGCAAATACTCTATGAGGAGTGTCGCGTCGGCTTCCGAATCCTCAACCAGCAGTAGTCGTAGTGGCTTCATGCCTCCAGTTACCGGGCAATCCAGGCGTTTGTGAGCTGCTCCGAAGTCTGGAGCCGGCTCTCAACCGCCTCGGCGTCCTTCAGAGTCTTGTACTTGCCGACGCGTACTCTGAATAGGGCCGTGGATGTGCCTTTCACTGGATCCATGACGAACGCCGGATAGCCTTTGGCCGCCAACTGCTTCGCCAGAGTGTCAGCATCCCGACGATCCCGGTACGCGGCCACTTGAACTGCAAAGCCCGGGCCGGAGGGATCGGACGCCTTTGCCGCCGTCACGGGCGCGGGAGCCGGCGTCACTGGCGCATTTTGAGACCCGGAAGTGACAGTAGTGGGTGTACGGTCGCTGGGTGCGGCAGCAGGAGCGGGTGCCGGCGCGGGCTCTTTCGGGGCTGCTGCCGGCGGAGGCGGAACCGGCGCCTTCTGAGACACCGGCTCCTGAATGACCGGTGCGGGAGCAGGCTGGGCCGCGGGTTTCAGCGTCTCCGGCGGAGCCGAATCGCGCAGGAGACGGTCGGCGTAGCTGAGCTCCTCTGCGGGCGGCGCGGCCGGCGCGGGAGCTGCCGCGCTCCCGGCGGCGGGCGGCGGGCCTGCCTGCTCTGACGCCGGGACGAGGCCGGGATCGGATGCGATGTCGCTGCTCGCAATCTGGGGCGCTCCGCCTTCGCGCACACCGCGGCCGACGAGGACGCCGAACAGGAACGTGACAACCAGCACGACCGTCACGGCCATGAACAGAAAGATCAGCTGCTTGCCGTTCAGCTGTATTTCGCGAAAGCCTTCGTCGTTCACGGTTTCTTCTCCACTCCTGTGATCTGTTTCAACAGATGCATCATTTCGATCGGCAGGGGGAAGACGATCGTTGAATTTTTCTCGGCAGCAATTTCCGTCAGCGTCTGAAGATATCGCAGTGTAATCGCGACGGGCTCGGAGGCGATTACGACAGCGGCCTGGGACAACTTCTCCGAGGCTTCCAGTTCGCCCGCTGCGTGGATGATTTTAGCACGCTTCTCGCGCTCGGCTTCGGCCTGCCGCGCCATCGCGCGCTGCATATCGGCCGGCAGATCGACGTGCTTCACCTCGACCGACGACACCTTGATGCCCCACGGATCGGTATGCTGATCCAGAATCTGCTGCAGCTGCTGATTCGAGTCGATCGCGTTCTGACAGGAGTTGATCGAGCTCAACCTGCCCGAGCACGCTTCTCAGCGTCGTCTGCGCGAGCTGCGACGTCGCGTAGTGATAGCTCTCGACCTCGACGATCGCCCTCCGCGGATCGATGACGCGAAAATAGACAACCGCATTCACTTTTACCGAGACGTTATCGCGCGTGATGACGTCCTGCGGCGGCACGTCCATGACGACGGTCCGCAGGCTCACCCGCACCATGCGGTCGAGCGGCGCGAACACGAGCACGACGCCCGGGCCTTTCGGCTGCGGCAGCAGCTTGCCGAGGCGAAACACCACGCCGCGCTCGTATTCGTTCAGGATGTTGATCGACATCACGAGGTACACGACGAGGATGAACAGAACGATCAGCACCGGTGAGAGGTCAAACATGGCTGTGCCTCATGGCTTCCGGACGGTCAACGTCAACCCGTCGACATTCGTCACTGTTATCGGGGCGCCGTCGACGATCGGTTCGCCGGCGATCGCCGTCCCATATCTCGCCGTGCACTCGGACGCGTCCGCGCATCCCTGGGCCGAGCGGCTCGAGCGCGAGGCCGCGCTCGCCGATCAACCCTTCGGCGCCGGTCACCGGCGCGCCCCGCTGTGATGCCAGCGCGAGACGAACGAGAAATGCGGCGATGGCTGTGAACCCTAGCACTACCGAGATCACGAGCGCCAGGCTGAGCTGAAGCTCCGGCGCGGGAGAATCGATCAGCATCAACGATCCGAAGATCAGACTGATGATGCCGCCCACCGTCAGCAGCCCGTAACTCGTCACTTTGATCTCGAGCGCGAAAAGCAGCAGCCCGAAGAGCATCAGCAGCAAGCCGGCGAAGTTGATCGGCAGCACCTGGAGCGCGAAAAACGCGAGCAGCAGCGACAGGCCGCCGACCACGCCGGGCAGGACCGCACCCGGACTCCACAGCTCGATGGTCAATCCAAGCGTGCCGAGGCTCAGGAGGATATACGCGATGTTCGGGTGGGCGATTGCGCTGAGGATGCGCTGACGGAGCGTCATCTGGATCGGCACAACCGTCGCCGATGCCGTGCGGAGCGTAGCGATGCGGCCGTCGAATCGCTTGACGGTACGGCCGTCGAGCTTTTTCAACAGATCGTCGAGGCTGGTGGCGACGACATCGATCAACGGCGGCGTCGCCTTCATCGCTTCGTCGTCGGTGAACGCTTTGCTCTGCAGCACGGCCTGCTCCGCCAGCTGCGCGTTGCGGCCACGCGGGCCGGCAATCGTGCGCACGTACGCCGCGACGTCTTCGGCCGCCTTCTTCGACGTCGTCTCATCCATGACCGCGCCGCTCCCGGAAACCGGATGCGCGGCGCCGATATGCGTGCCAGGCGCCATCGCAGCGATGTCCGCGGCAATCGTGATGATGAATCCCGCTGACGCCGCCCGCGCGCCCGACGGCGCGACGAAGACCGCGATGGGGGTCTTGGCGGCGATCATCTTCGTGACGATGTCGCGCGTCGAGTCGACGAGGCCGCCGGGCGTGCGCAGCGTGAACACCAGAAGCGCGGCATTCGCTTCGTCAGCACGATCGATTGTGTCGATCATGTAGCGGGCCGAGGCGGGATGAATGATGCTGTCGACTTCGGCCGAGTAGACGACCGGGCTGGTAGAACCCTGCGGGGGCGATTGAGCCTGTTGGGCCGCGAGCGCCGAGGTCAGAACCAGAACCGCAGCACCCAGCACCCAGCGCCTGGAACCGCGATTCGGCAGACCCATCACGGTGCCAGTTTACCGAGTAACTCCCTGGCTTCGGAGGAATTCGGATCGAGCGACAGCGCGCGCTCGAGCGCCGAACGGGCGCCGGCCGTATCCTTGACCTGAAGATAGGCCTGGGCCAGCGCGATACGCCCCTCGACCGATTCCTGACTCCACAGCGCGATCTTGAACGCGTCGATGGCCGCCGCAGTCTCGCCCGTTCTCAGATGGATGCGACCGAGCAGCAGGTGAGCCGCGGCCTCGTACGGCGACAGATAGATCGCCCGAGACAGCTCGGTGACGGCTTCGCTGTTGCTGCCCTGCTCGAACAACCGCCGCCCGCGATCGAGATGGAAGGCCGCGAGCTCCCTTTGCTCGCGCTGGCCCGTAATCGCTATCGCGCTGTCGATTCTGTGGAGCGTGGACACCTCCAACGACGGCTTGAGCCGCTCGAGCCTGCGTGGGATAGCCTCGCCACCCGGAGTAGCCGATCTCTTCGCCCACTCGGCGTACGTCGAGGACAACTGCGTTGCGAGCTCGCGCTCGCGCGCTGCCTCGGCGGCCGCGCCGGTTGCCTGCAGCGCGGCGGCGAGCACCGCATGCGCTTCTCCATCCGCCGGATCGCGGCGGACGGCCTCGCGCAACCAGAAGGTCGCGGACGCCGCATCCTTCTCGGCCCAGTAGGCGTACCCGAGATTGAAGTAGTAGTCCTGATCGTCTTCGTCGAGCTTCAATGCCTGATTGAAGTAATACGTCGCGCGGCCGGTCTCCGGCGTGACCGGCCGCCGCAGCTGGATGACGCCGATGTTGTTCATCAATGTCGCCGATGGCGCGCGATCGGCGAGCGTTCTCAGCGTGGCAAACGCATCGTCCAGGCGATTGAGCTGGATGAGCGACAGCGCCACGCTGAACCGCGCGCGGCGCGTACATCGGAGAAGTCTCCGCCACCGCCGCCGCGGCCACCAGCGCGGCCTGTCCGTTCGCGTCGTCATACTGCACGTTCCACAGCGCGAGGCGCGCACGATCGAACCCGGGATCGAGCTTGATAGCCGCTTCGAGATAGCCGATTTTCGCCGGCGTCGACGTCGCGATGAGCCCTTTGATGTAGTTCTCGAACACCGGCAGCGCCGGCCGCGGCGGCGGAGCGTCTGACGCAGACTGGCCCGCGAGGCGCCGGCTGACGCGCCCGAAAATGGCAAACAGATCTTCGAGCGGTCCGGCTTCGACGAATTCGTGCTCCATCCGGCCGGTGTCGAGCCGGATATTCTGGGCGCGCACCGAAATCATTCCACCGGTCAGCCGGAACGAGCCGATGACGACATGCGTCGCGCCGACCACTTGTCCCAGCCGGATGACCGTGGCGTGACTCAACGTGGCGACGGGCGGCACCTGCAGCCGCTGGAAAGCATCGAGACGTTCCTCTCGCGTGTACGCGCGCTTGCCGAAGGCGTTCAGATCGTCGGCGAGCAACACCGCCGATGCCTCGCCGATCCAAAGGATGCGCGGCTCTCGCGTGGGGTTTTCAAAGGGAATAACGAGCACGCGCTCGCTTGGCTGCGCCCTTGGCTGGCGACGCCTGCAGGTGAAGGGGTTGTGCGGCCGGTTGTTGCGCAGCCGCGAACCCGGAACCCGGAACCAGGAACCAGAACAGGAAAAGGAACTGGAACCGGAACCGAACCATGACTATTTCTGCTCCAGCGGCACATGCACCGCAATGATGCAGTTCGTGTCACCGACGCCCTGGCAGGCGTGAACCCGCACCTCCCCGCCCACGCCGACGAGGGCAAACAGGTGCGAGAGGGCCGCTGAGTAGAAGACGCACAACGGCCAGTCGAACGGTTCCCGAACAGCGCAGAAAATCGAGTTGCGCAGCATCAGGGTCCCGCGTCCGCGCCGCAGCTTCGCTACCGCCCGGCTGCCGCCGTAGCTCCTCCGAACGACCTTCCTCGCCAGCTGCATCGCCACGCGCGCCCGCAGCATGACCGGCAGCGCGCGGATGATCGAGCGCTCGATCGGCGTCAGATTGTCGAACGTCCACTGCGCCGCGTATTGACCCGCTCGCGACGTGACGAGCGTGTAGGGCTCACCTTCCTGCCTGAGAAAACTCAAAACGGCGGCGAGTGGCGCGAGTCCGATTCTGCCGTCGCGCATCCCGGTCGGATTCAACCAGTTTTCGTAGAATTCCAGCCGTGTGGGGATGAGATCAGAGATGCCCTGATGCAGGCTTGCCACAAGCATCCGCCCGACTCCCGCTCGATTCATTCTTCTGATATCCTTCCGCCCATGGCACCACCGCTGTGGTGCCTGACCTGATTTCGATGTGGACGGGAGCCATCCTCGCAGGCGGCCGCGCGCGGCGCCTGGGGGGGCTGAACAAAGCCACGCTGATTCTGCACCCCGGCAGCGCGTCCGTTCTGGACCGTCAATTGGCGCGGCTCCGCCGCGTGGTCGATCGGACAATCATCATTGCCAACGACGCGGAGCCGTTCAGCGGCGCCGGCGTTCCAGTGATTCCCGACATGGTGCCGGACGGCGGCGCGCTCGGCGCGCTCTACACGGCCGTTCATGCGGCCGGTACCGACTGGACGCTGGTGATTGCGTGCGACATGCCGTTTGTCAGCGAGCGGCTGCTCGCACATCTTGTATCGGTCGGAGGCTCCGTCGACATTGCGATTCCCCGCACGGCGCGCGGTTATGAGCCGCTGTGCGCGACCTATTCCCGCCGCTCCGCGACGGAGCTGCGGCGCCTGATCGACGAACGGCGATTCAGGCTGAGCGATGTCGCCCGGATTCCCGGCTTGAACGTCCACGAGGTAGGACGGGACGAGCTCAACGCGTTCGGGCCGGAAGAGGTGCTGTTCTTCAACCTCAACACCCCGGATGACCACATACGTGCGATCGATCTCGATGGAGAGTATCACTATCCTTCATGATTCTTCCAGTTCACGAACGCCTGCGCGAGCGGTTATTGGCGACGCTTCAGCACCTTTATCAGGTGCCGCCTGACGCACTGCCACAGCTGCCGATCGAATATCCGCCGAAGCGCGAGCTCGGCGATCTCGCAACGCCCGTGGCGTTCGAGCTCGCGCGCCGCCTGCGCAAAGCGCCGCGCGTCATCGCACAGGAGCTCGCCGCGGCCCTCGGGCCTCTAGACGGCGTCGTTCGCGTCGAGGCCGCGCCGAACGGCTACCTGAACATCTATCTGGATCGCGTCGCCTTCGTCGAAAGAGTCGTGCCATTGGGGTCTGACCCCCGTACAGGTACGGGGGTCAGACCCCAAAAGGCCATCGTCGAGCACACCGCCATCAACCCGAACAAGGCGGCGCACATCGGCCATATTCGCAATTCCGCGCTGGGCGACACGCTCGTACGCGTGCAGCGCTTCCGAGGCGTTCCCGTCGAGGTGCAGAACTACATCGACGACACCGGCGTCCAGGTGGCCGACGTCGTCGTCGGATTTCGCGAGCTCGAAGACAAGACCCTCGAGGACATCCGCGCCATCGCGGACTCGACGCGGTTCGACTACTACTGCTGGGATCTCTACGCGCGCGTCACGCAGTGGTACGACGAAGACAAAGAGCGCCTCAAGATTCGCGCGGCCACGCTGCACGACATCGAGCACGGCGGCACCGCGACGTCAGACATTGCCGCGTTCATCGCCGAACGCATCGTCCGATGCCACCTGAAGACGATGGCGCGGCTGAACGTGGATTACGACCTGCTTACGTGGGAAGGCCACATTCTGCGGCTGCAGTTCTGGGCGCGCGCCTTCGAGATTTTGAAAGAGAAAGGCGCGGTGTATCTCCAGACTGAAGGCAAGCTGGCCGGCTGCTGGGTCATGAAGATCGAGGAGGACGAGCCTGCCTCCGAAGGGATTGGGGATTCGGGATTAGGGATTAGGCTGAGAACGAGGAGAGCGAGCGGGAGAAGGTCATCGTCCGATCGAACGGCACCGTCACGTACGTGGGCAAGGACATCGCCTATCAGTTCTGGAAGCTCGGGCTGCTGGGGCGCGACTTCTACTATTGCCGATTCGGAACCCGGACAAACGGCGAAGTCCTGTGGTCGACTTCCCAGACACCCGGGGATGCTTCGCATCCGCCATTCGGCCGCGCCGACGCGACCTACAACGTCATCGATGTGCGGCAGTCGTATCTTCAGAAGCTGCTGAAGCAGGCGCTTCGGACCCTGGGCTACGCCGAGCAAGCCGAGCGGGCAACGCATTTCTCGTACGAAATGGTGGCACTCTCGAACGCCGCGGCGCGGGCGCTCGGATACCTCGCCCCCGATGCGCCCGATGACAAGCGTGGGTTCGTCGATGTGTCGGGCCGCAAGGGACAGGGGGTGAAGGCCGACGACCTGCTGGACACCCTCATCGCGCGCGCCGAAACCGAAGTGGCCAGGCGCAATCCAGAGCTCGCCGCCGCGGAGCATCGGCGCATCGCCGACATGATCGCGGTCGCCGCGGTCCGCTATTTCATGGTGAAGTATTCGCGCACCAAAATCATTGCCTTCGATATCGACGAAGCCCTCGCGTTCGAAGGTGAAAGCGGCCCGTATCTACAGTATGCTGTCGTTCGGGCCCAGAACATTTTTGCCAAGCTGCGCGACCGCGACAAGGTCGACGAAGCCGCCGTGTTTGCGACGCTTGGCGAGATCGACGCTGCCGAGCTGACTGGCGAGGGAGGCAGCCATGATTTGTGGGCGCTCATCCTCGAAGCCTCGCGCCTCGATGAAATCGTCGAGCAAGTCGTTCGGACGCTGGAGTTCTCGGTACTCGCAAAATACGCGTTCGGGCTGGCACAGATGTTCAACGGCTTTTATCACCGGTATCCGATCCTCAACGAGGAGCAGGCGGCCGCCCGGCTCTGGCGCGCCGCCGGCGTGGCGTACGTGCGTGCGCAGCTGACGCGCGCGCTCGATCTCATGGGCATCGCCGTACCCCCGAGAATGTAATGGCCGTCATCGGCATCACGCCATCCAACCGGTTGACCGACTACGTCGAATCCATTCGGCGGGCCGGCGGCGACCCGCGTGTGCTCTCGATGGATGCACCGCCCACACTCGACGGCCTCGACGGCGTGCTCTTTACCGGCGGCGGCGACATCGACCCCGCCCACTACGGCGACACGCGGCATCCGAAGACGAACGAACCTGACGCTGCGCGCGATGCGTTCGAGCTTGCGCTTGCGAAGCTTGCCCTCGCAAGCGACACGCCGCTGCTCGCGGTGTGCCGCGGACTACAGGTCGTCAACGTCGCCGCCGGCGGAACGCTCACGCAGGACATTCCGGCGCAGGTCAACCAGGCGCTCGGCCATCAGGTCGATTCCCCGCCGTTCGCGATCGCGCACGAGGTGTGGGTCACGCCCGGCAGCGTGCTCGCGCACGTCATGCAGGAAGAGCTCGTCGACGGCGAAGTACTCCAGGTCAACAGCCGCCATCACCAGGCCGTCGACAAGACCGAAGGAGGATTCACCGTCTCCGCGACCGCGCCCGATGGCGTCATCGAAGCGATCGAGCGCCCCGCGAGCCGTTTCTGTATCGCGGTGCAGTGGCACCCCGAGAACTTCTGGCGGACGGGCGAGTTCCGCTCGCTGTTCGAGGAATTCGTGAAAGCAGCCGAGACCCGCTGACAAATACGAAACAGGAGATTAGGAGACTAGGAGTCTGGAATACGCTCCTGCTCTCCTGTTCAGAAATGTCTCTTAAACTCGACGACGAAATTACTTTCAACGATCGAGAAGCCCGTCGCCGGCGGGCGCATGCTCGCGAGGCACGAAGGACAGATTGTCTTCGTCGCCGGCGCGATCCCCGGAGAGCGCGCACGTGTCCGCATCGATCGCATTCAGAAGCAACTCGCGTTTGGAAACGTCGTCGCCGTCCTCGACCCGAGCCCCGATCGAAGAGCGGCCGATGTCGATTGGGCGTGCGGTGGATCTCTGTATGCGCACATCGCGTACGAGCGGCAGCGCCGGCTGAAGTCGGAAGTGATCGCCGACGCATTTGCACGCATCGCCAAAATGCCACTCGCCGCGGAGGTCGTCGTGCGTGCGTCCAGGGAAGAGGGCTATCGCATGCGGGCCCGTCTTCACGCGCGACATGGGAAGCTCGGATTTTTCCGTGAAGGCACTCACGATCTCTGCGACGCGGCGCTAACGCGACAGCTGTTGCCCGACTCCATCGATGCGCTGCGGCGGCTCGAGGGCGCCCTGCACGACGTCGCGGTCACGTCGTGCGAGCTTTCAGAGAACGCCGCCGCGACCGAGCGGGCGGTGCTGCTGGAATTGGCGCCGTCGGCCGGCGGACCTGACCTCATCGATCCGATTGATG
The DNA here is from genome assembly GCA_963802345.1 of Vicinamibacterales bacterium. Lineage (GTDB taxonomy): Bacteria > Acidobacteriota > Vicinamibacteria > Vicinamibacterales > JAMQPK01 > JAMQPK01. The sequence goes on along the minus strand of CAWDIK010000014.1, from coordinate 69,558 downwards.
GCATTTCGGGGCTGCTGTTCATCGATCATCAACAGGGGCACATGACGGTGTCGTACGGCTCGCCATATGTCAGCGACCTGATTCCAGTGTCCGACGCGTCGGTCGCGGTGACCCACCACGTGCAGTCGTTCTTTCAGGGCAATCGTCATCTGCTGCCAGAGCTCGTGACGCAAGTGCTCGCACAGGTTCCGGCCGGCACGGTGACGGAGCTGTATGCCGGCGTGGGCCTGTTCTCCGTTTCGCTCGCAGCCCGAGGAAACGCTCAGGTTGTGGCGGTGGAGGGCGACCGCTCGAGCGCGCGCGATCTCGAATCCAATGCGGCGCCTTATGGCGCCGCGACGCACGTCCAGCATCTTTCGGTTGAAAGTTACCTGAAGCGGCGCGGTCTCCAGCGGCCTGACACGCTGCTGCTCGATCCTCCCAGGACGGGGATCTCGACCGAAGCGATGTCGGGCATCATCGGCCTGAAAGCCCCGCGGGTGGTATACCTGTCGTGCGATCCGGCCACACTCGCCCGGGACGTGAAACGATTCTCGGAGGCCGGCTACCGCCTCGAGCACATCGAAGCATTCGATCTGTTTCCGAACACCGCCCACGTCGAGACGCTCGCGGTGCTTACGACGTAGCTAGCTCTTCAGCTCTCCGCTCTCCGCTCTCCGCCTACCGCCTCTACCCACCGCCTAGCCAAACGCCACAACAGGCAGGTGTTCGCGCTCGCGCAACAGACGGTCGACCGCCGCTTCGATCGCGCGCCCGTACGTCTCGGCCGCCATGCGATCGCGGAACGGCAGCAGCTGCGTGGAGGCTTCAATACGCATTGCCTGAACGGCCGCGGGATCGGCGTGCGCGCGCGCGGCGTCGAGCATCAGGCGATCCAGCTCGGCGAGGCGCGCCGTAATCCGTTCGCGCGTTTCTCCACGCAACGGCCCGGGCTGATCGCGAAAGGCCGCCGCTTCCCGAGCGATCGTGTCCAGCACCGCATCGAACTCGGGAGGAGGCGGCGTCATGCCGGCACGCCGCGCGGTAACGCGCTCGCACACACGATCCAGATGTTCGGGCAGACTTCGCTTGCGCCGCCTGCTTTGGGTCTCTGCCTGCATCTCTTCTGCGCCAGGAAGGCGAACGCCGACGGCGCGGCGCCAGGCATCGAAGGCATCAAGGATGTCGTTCTCGCAGAAATCAATCTGCACCGGCCGGCGTCGAACCCCCTTGGCGTAGTACCTCACGAAGTAGGTGTCGATGCCCTGGCACGCGACCTTCAACGGAATGCCCTGTGCGGACCAGCTGCGGACACGCTCGAAGGAAGGTCCGACGATTCTGATCAGGTGGCCGTCGTTCTTGCGGCAGAGGTAGGCTTCGATCTCGCGGCAGTACTCGTCTGTGTCCATCTCGGGGCGGCCGGCCCCGCTCAACGGGGTCTGTTTCTCTCCCACACCATTCTCAATCCCTGGAGCGTCAAATCCGCGTCGACGTGCTCGATGAGATCCACTTCTGGCGCAATCACCCCCGCCAGTCCGCCCGTCGCGATACAGACCGCATTCTGGCCGAGCTCGTCGCGCATGCGCCGCACGAGGCCGTCCACCAACCCGACGTACCCGTAATAGAGACCCGATTCGATTGCGCCGACCGTGGTCCGGCCAATCACCTCGCACGGCTTCTTCATGTCGACACGCGGCAGCCGCGCGGCGCGCTGAAAGAGCGCATCGGCGGAAATCTGCATGCCCGGAGTAATGATGCCGCCGAGATATTCCCCCTTTGCCGAAATTGCGTCGAACGTCGTGGCAGTACCGAAATCGACGACGATCATCGGCGCCCGGCGCTCGCGTCCGTACAGACGAAATGCGGCGACGCCGTTGAGAAGACGATCGGCGCCCACCTCGGCTGGGTTCTTGTACAGGATGGGCATTCCCGTGTCGACCGTGCTGTCCACATTCAAAGGCCGCATGCCGAAATAGCGCTGGGCCATCGTCATGAATGTGCTCGTCAAAGGCGGCACCACCGATCCCATGACGATGCCGGTCACCTTGTCGACATCAATCGCACGGTGCTGGAAGAGCTGCGCGACCCAGATGCCGATCTCGTCGGACGTGCGCTCGCGCAGCGTCGCCAGACGCCAGCTCTCCACGAGCCGCTCGCCCTCGAACACACCGAGCACGATGTTGGTATTGCCGACGTCAATGGCTAATAGCATGTGTTTTCAGCTCTCAGCTCTCAGCTCTCAGTCGATCCACCGCACTTCTCCAGCGACCACGCGCTCTAACTTTTCCGCCGACGCGTACCAGCAAAGCACCGTGTCGATCGATATCTTCCGCACGTCCGCAGACGACGCCATGGGGCGAGTCCCATTCGACTCGCGCGCCAGGGACGCGCGCCGCAATCTGTCGCCAGGCGCTCAGAATAGCATCGAACCTTCCGGCCTGGAGATCTGCGCAGCGATCGGCCAGCGCCGCAACGATTTCGGCAAGCATCAATCCGCGCTCGGCCGGCCGGTTCGTTTCTGCTTCAATCGAAGTCGTCCGCGCGGTGAGCTCGGGCGGATACGCGGCGGATCGCAGGTTGACGCCGAAGCCGAGCACGATGTGCTGGAGTGTGCCTCCCTGCATCGCCGCTTCGGCCAGGATTCCGGCGAGCTTCCGCGGCCCGACAACGACGTCGTTCGGCCATTTGATCTTCGCAGGCAGCCCTGTCAGCCCACGAACGGCCTCGGCGATCGCCACTCCCGCGGCGAGCGTCAACAGCGCGGCCGGCCGCTCTTCGCCCGCCATCGCATGCGCGGGACGAATGATGATCGACGCGTACAATCCGGCGCCCGGCGGCGAAAACCATACGCGCCCATGTCGACCGCGACCGGCGGTCTGCATGTCCGCGACGACGATTGTGCCTTGCTCTGCGCCGGATTCGGCGAGGCGTGCGGCCACGTCATTTGTCGACCCGGTCGACTCGAGCCAATGGATGCACCGGCCCATGCCCCGCGCGCGCGGGGCGACGCGTGACATCTCCCGCGCGACGTCCGCCGGAACTGCATGCCAGTCGAACGGTTGGTCAGGCGGGTTGGATGTCAAAGCTGATGTCGACCGCGGGAGCAGAATGCGTAAGCGCTCCGGCGGACACAAAATCAGCGCCCGTCGAGGCCAGCTCTGGAATGCGCGCGAGCGTGACACCCCCTGAGATCTCGGTCCTGGCGCGGCCCCGGCATCGTCGAACGGCCTCGCGGATGTCGTCCGTGGTCATGTTATCGAGCAGCAGAATATCGGCGCCGGCGTCGAGCGCCTGGTCGACCTGCTTCAGCGTCTCGACTTCGACTTCGACCACCGGCTTCGCGCCGAACGCCCGCACCTGCGTGAGTGCGTTGGCAATACCCCCGCCGAGCCTGATGTGATTGTCTTTGATCATCACGCCGTCGTTCAGCGACATGCGATGGTTCGTCGCGCCGCCCATCCGGACAGCGTACTTCTCGAGGGCTCGCAGCGTAGGCGTCGTCTTGCGTGTGTCGAGGATCGTGATTGTGCCTCCGCTCGCCTCGACGAACTGTCGAGCGAGCGTCGCGATACCTGACAGATGCTGCAGGATGTTCAGCGCCGTGCGCTCGCCGGAGAGCAAGGCACGCGCGCTCCCTGTAAGATGGCCGATCGTCACGCCGGCTTCACATGTATCGCCGTCCCGAAACTGCCATTCGGCGCCGACACGCGGATCGAGCTGGACGAACACCTCGAGCGCGACATCGAGGCCGGCGAGCGTGCAGGGCGACTTGACCAGGAAGGTGCCGCGCGCCCGATCGCCCTGGCCGACAATCGCATCCGTGGTGACATCGCCGCCGGCGAGATCCTCTGCCAGCGCGCGACGCACGAGGTCGCGATAGTCGCCCGGTTCAAGCCTGCGGGGCGGCGCCAAACTGCACCTCGACGGAAAGAGCGTCGGCGGTCTTTCGCTCGATAGCCTCGATGCGCACCGCTGCGCGCAGATCGGCCTCGATCGCATCGAGGTGCGCAAGACGCACGGGAGCGTCCGCGATGACTGCGCGGACAATCGGCACTTTCAGCGGCTGTTTGGCTTCGGAGCGACGTTTGCGTACTTCGCCTATCACCTCGCGGGCGTAGCTCCACTTCTGCTGATCATCGTCGCTGAGGCCGCGGACCAACGGCGCCAGCTCATCGCCCGAGGGCCACGGCGCACGATGCACAGACCCGTCCTTCCACCACGACCAGACTTCTTCGGTCGCAAACGGAAGATACGGCGCGAACAATCGCAAGTACACAGACAACGCTGCGACGAGCGCGCTGTTGGCCGACCCGGCTCCTTCGGGTCCCTGCTCTCCGTACCGACGGCCCTTGACGAACTCGAGATAGTCGTCGCAAAAGCCCCAGAACTCGCGCTCGATCAGTTCGATTGCCCGGCCGTACTCGTAGTCGTCGAGCGCCTGCGTCGCCTCGCGCACCAGGCTCGCGAGGTTGCCCAACATCGCCCGGTCGACTGCGGCCGTGATCGGTCCCTGCGGATCCGCGCTCGAGCGAGGATGAACTTCGACGCATTCAACAGCTTGATGGCGAGACGGCGGCCCACTTTCATCTGCGCCGCATCGAACATCGTGTCGACGCCGGGCCCGCCCTTGGCGGCCCAGTAGCGCACGCCGTCCGATCCGTGCTCTTCGAGCAGCGCGAACGGCGTGACGACGTTCCCTTTCGATTTCGACATCTTCTTGCGATCGGGATCGGTCACGAATCCCGAGATCGCCGCGTGGAACCACGGCAGGCTGTCGTGCTCGAGGTGCGCGCGCAGCACGGTCGAGAACAGCCACGTGCGAATGATGTCGTGCGCCTGCGGACGCAGATCCATCGGAAATACCCGGCGCGAACAGGTCAGGATCTTCGCGCCAGCGGGACACGATTTGCGGCGACATCGATGACGTCGCCCACGTGTCCATGATGTCGGGGTCACCCGCAAATCCATCCGGCTGGCCTCGCTGCTCGGCCCGATACCCATCCGGCACGTCGGTCGACGGATCGATCGGCAGCCGTGACTCCTCCGGGAACGATCGGGCGCGAGTAGTCCACCACGCCGTCCTTATCGATCGGGTACCACAACGGGAACGGCACGCCGAAGAACCGCTGCCGGCTGACGCACCAGTCGCCGTTCAGGCCGTTGACCCAGTTCTCGAAGCGCACGCGCATGTATTCGGGGTGCCACTGGATCTGCCGTCCGCGCTGAATCAACGCCGATCGATAGTCCATCGTCTTGATGAACCACTGCCGGCTCGTCACGATCTCGAGCGGCCGATCGCCTTTCTCGTAGAACTTGACGTTGTGCATGATCGGCCGCGGCTCGCCGATCATCGATCCGCTGTCGCGAAGCAGCTCGACGACTTTCGCGCGGGCCTTGTTGATGGATTGTCCGGCGATCTGGTCGTATGCCTGTTGCGCGGCCGCGGCGTCCTGCGATTCCCATCCGGCGGCGCCCCAGGTAATCGGCCGAAGCGTGCCGTTTGGCTGAATCACCGCGCGAACCGGCAGCGACAGCTCGCGCCACCACGTGACGTCGGTGATGTCGCCGAACGTGCAGATCATGGCGATGCCGCTCCCCTTTTCGGGATCGGCAAGCTCGTGCGCCCGCACGGGCACGCGCGCGCGAAAGAGCGGCGTCAACACGTCTTTGCCGAACAGCGGCTTGTATCGCTCGTCATCCGGGTGCGCGACGAGCGCGACGCATGCGGGAAGCAGCTCGGGACGCGTCGTCTCGATCTCGACCGCTCCACCGTCGGGCCGGTCGAACCGCAGACGGTGGTAAGCGCCTTCGCGCTCGCGATCTTCGAGCTCGGCCTGCGCCACAGCCGTGCGGAAATCCACGTCCCACAGCGTAGGTGCTTCGAGCTGGTACGCCAGACCTCGCTTCAGCAGGTGCAGAAATCCAGCCTGCGATGCGAGTTGCGACTCGCTTGCCGATCGTCGCGTAGGTCATCGACCAGTCGACCGACAGGCCAAGGTAGCGCCACAGACGCTCGAACGCCTCTTCGTCTTCCTTCGTCAGGCGGAGGCAGAGCTCGACGAAGTTGGGGCGCGAGATCGAGATCGGCTGCTTCGGCGGCTCCGGCGGCGGCTGGAAGTTCGGGTCGTACGGCAGCGACGGATCGCACCGCACGCCGTAGTAGTTCTGCACGCGGCGCTCGGTGGGCAGCCCGTTGTCGTCCCATCCCATCGGATAGAACACTTCGCGGCCGCGCATCCGCTGAAAGCGCGCGATGACGTCGGTGTGCGTGTATGAAAATACGTGGCCGATGTGCAGCGAGCCGCTGATCGTCGGCGGCGGCGTGTCGATGGAAAAAATCTGATCGCGTGATTTGCTGCGATCGAAACGATACGTGCCGCCGTCCTCCCAACGCTCCTGCCACTTCGGCTCGAGTCCTTCGAGCGCAGGCTTATCGGGAACGCGCGACTTTACACTGTGATCCATTGCGCACAATGGTACTGCAACTCCAGTGGCGACGTGGGTTGCGATGGGTCGACGCTGGTCGCTGTCGCCATCCGCAATCAACCAGTCGTGGGTTTTATCGGCCCGTTGGGCTGACAGCCTTAGCGTCGGCCTCGCCCGGGCCGGGCCGGTCGCCGCCAAGGCGGGAGGTAAGGAAATCGACGATATCCTGCATGGACGTACCGGGGCGGAATACCGCGGCGACACCCATGGCTTTCAGGGCGGGCAGATCGGCGTCGGGAATGATGCCCCCCAACACGACGAGCACGTCCGTCAGCCCTTTTTCCCGCAGCAAATCCATCAACCTGGGGCAAATCGAGTTGTGCGCGCCGGACAGGATCGACAGCCCGATGACATCGGCGTCCTCCTGCAGGGCCGCCGCGACAATCTGCTCGGGCGTCTGGCGGAGGCCCGTGTAGATCACCTCCATGCCCGCGTCCCGCAGCGCCCGCGCAATCACCTTGGCGCCACGGTCGTGCCCATCGAGCCCAGGTTTGGCGATGACAACTCGGATCTTTTTCATTCTAGTTCTGAGATTCCAGATTCCAGTATTCCAGTTTCAGATTATGGCCTGCTCCTGATACTCGCCCCACACGTCCCGCAGCGCATCGCACATCTCGCCGACAGTCGCATACGCGCGCACGGCATCCAGCAACGCCGGCATCGTGTTGTCTGAGCCGGCCGCGGCTTTGCGCAGCCTGTCGAGCGCGCGGGTCAGCAGCACCTGGTTGCGCGTGCGGCGAAGGCGGTCGACCTTGGCGAGCTGGTGCTGTGCGGCGTCTTCGTCGATGCGCAGAATCGGCACGGCGTGCTCGCGATCCGAGCCGAACTCGTTGACGCCGACAATCACCTGCCGTTTCCGTTCGACGTCCTGTTGGAAACGATACGCGCTTTCCGCGATCTCGCGCTGCGGATAGCCTCGCTCTATCGCGGCAACCATGCCGCCCATGGCGTCGATGGCGCGGAAATACGCCTCGGCCTCTTCCTCGAGATCGTTCGTCAGGCGCTCGACGAAGTACGAACCCCCGAATGGATCGACGCTGCGCGCGATGCCTGTCTCGTGCGCGAGAATCTGCTGCGTCCGGAGCGCCAGCGTGGCAGCCTCCGCGGTCGGCAGTGCGAGCGCCTCGTCCAGGGAGTTGGTATGCAGCGAGTTGGTCCCGCCGAGCACCGCCGCGAGCGCCTGCAGCGCGGTGCGCATGACGTTGTTCGTGGGCTGCTGCGCCGTCAGCGACACGCCGGCGGTCTGCGCATGAAAGCGCAGCTTGAGCGATCGCTCGTCCCTGGCGCCGAACCGCTCGCGCATCACCCGCGCCCAGATGCGCCGCGCGGCGCGATACTTGGCGATCTCTTCGAAAAAGTCGCTGTGCGCGTTGAAAAAGAACGACATCCGCGGCACGAAGACATCCACGTCGAGTCCCGCGTCGACGCCCGCCTGCACGTATTCGATCCCGTCGCGAAGCGTGAACGCCAGCTCCTGCGATGCCGTCGCTCCAGCCTCTCGGATGTGGTAGCCGCTCACGGAAATCGTGTTCCACCGCGGCACGTGAGCCGCGCAGAACGCAAAGATATCCGTGACGAGCCGCATCGAGGGGCGCGGCGGATAGATGTACTCCTTCTGCGCGATGAATTCCTTCAGGATGTCGTTCTGCAGCGTCCCCGAAATCGTCTTCCAGTCGACCGACCGCCGCTCGGCGAGGACGAGATACATCGCGAACAACATGGGCGCCGGCGCGTTGATCGTCATCGACGTCGAGATGTCGCCGAGCGCGATGCCGTCGAACAGCGCGTCCATGTCGGCGAGCGATGTCACGTTCACCCCGCACTTCCCCACTTCGCCAAGCGACAACGGATGGTGGGGATCGCGGCCCATCAGCGTGGGGAGATCGAATGCGACACTCAATCCCGTCGCCCCTGCGGCGAGCAGCTCGCGGTAGCGCCGGTTCGTGTCCTCCGGCGTCCCGAACCCCGCAAATTGCCTCATCGTCCACAGCTTGCCGCGGTAGCCGGACGGGTGAATGCCCCGCGTGTATGGATACGCGCCTGGATCGCCAAGATCGCGCGCGTAGTCGAACTGAGGAATGCTTTCGGGCGTGTAGAGGCGCTCGATTGGCCGGCCGGAAATTGTCTGGAAGAGTGTCCGCGGCTGCGGTGCCCGGTTGACGTCGAGCCCCACAGGTTGGGATGGCGCTTTCATGTTCTCACAACGACAACAGCCCGCCGCACGAAGTGCGACGGGCTGCTGAAGACGTGCTACTTGCGAATCACCGTAGATTTAGCCATGCGTTTGAGCACCTCCCGGCCGCGGCCTAATCAGTTCGCGCCCTTCCGTCCGCCGTCGTCGCGCTTCGCGGCTACGGCGAGACTCTTCAGGCAATGGCTTAGCGGCCTTTTCACACGCTCTCTGACGGAATGGAGCGGTAAGTTTAGTGTACACGATCGAGCTGCTGTTTAGATTCACTTTCCAGCTTTCTACTTTCTACCAGTTTCCAGCTTCCAGGTTCAGATCAGTGCGTCATCGCGTGGAGCAGCACATCGACACCGAGTGCGTAGCCGTTCGGTGAGAACTGATAGAAGAAACCCGGATCCTCGCCTTCGCGCTCCCATGAGTCGGCAACGTCGGTGTTGTGGGTCATCAGCACCATGATGCGGCCGTGCCGATCGCGAATGGCGCGGAGGTGCGCTTCCTCGCTGTCGCGGCCGCGCTCCGACGTGACCCGTCCCTGGAAGCTGCGCCAGAACTGGATGTTCGTGATCTGCGGAATCTGCGTGACGGGATACAGCGTCCGAAGAAGCGGATCGGTCAACGGCACGTCTTTAATCGGATACTCCGACGAGGGCAGCACACGGCTGATTTCGCCAGACCACTGCTCCCACGCGGCCGTTCCCCAGAAGTCGTCGACCCACAGGAACCCACCCTTCAACAGGTAATCCCGCAGACCGAGGACTTCTTCCGGGGCCAAGCCGATCGTGCCGGCGTCCGAAGCAACAACGTAGGGGCAGTTGAACAGCTGGGGATCGGTGGCGCGCACGACCCAGGTGTTCGGCTCCTTGCGCGAGTCGCGGCTGATCGGCGTCTTGGTCAGCTCGGAGAGCCGGGTCATGAGGTTCCGCTCGGAAAACGGGTAGTCGGTCTGCCATCCGACGCCCATGTCCTCGATGACCACCCTGGTGTACTCGAGCCGGCAGACGGTGAAGTCTCCGTCCGGCATGCGGGCGGGAGCGTACCGCGCAGCAAACGACCCTTCGCGATAACGCCCGCGCCACTGCGCGTCCGCCGCGGCCACGCAGACCAGCGTGAGTCCGGCGATCAGGACAGCTTTCCAGCGAATTGAAGGTTTGTTGCGCCGAACCGTTGCGCGGACGCGACGCGTCCACGCGAACCGGGTCATCACGGGGTCACTCGGAACGCGATCAGCGCCGAAGTCTGCTCTGCGCCCTCTTTGGCGATCACCTCGATCAGGAACTCGCCTGGTGGAAGGGACGAAAGCGGAACGTCGATCTGACTCAGGCCGCCGAACCCGGCGGGAGCGACTGTCAGGACCGACATCTCTCCACCCTCGCGGTTGAGCATCCGCGCCGAGAGCACGGGTGTGCCGCCGGCGCTTTGCGCCCCGACACGAACGAGAAGCCGATCGGTGCGGCGGAACTCGCGCTCGATGACCGGGAGCGCCCGGGGATCGGTAGAGAGCGTCTGCCACTCCGGCAACGTGCGCCCGCGAAAGACCTCGGGCGTGCTCACCGTCAATCCCAGGCCCATGCTCGGCACGACGAGCTTGCGTATTTCGCGATCGAGGACCTCGCCCGCCGCGTCCTGCGCGCCGATCTCGAGCTCCATAGGTCCCGGCGGCACTTCGAACTCGACCCGTCCGGGCCTGATGGCTTTTTCGCGATGGTAGAGATCCGAGTTCGGGCCGCCCGCGAGCAGCGAAACAGTGGCGGCCACTTCGCGTCGCGTGCCTGGAACCGCCGGCATTGGATTCCATACGAAGGTGATCTTTGTCTTCCCGTCACTGCCCGGCGACATGCCAAGCCAGGTGCGGATCGGATTGCGCCGCTGCTGCGCGCTGACGGCCAGCGTCCCCAGCGCTTCGGTGATGGCTGGAGGCGGTCCCGCTTTCTTCGGCGCGAGGGCACGCTCCACTTCGGTCGCGCTCATCGCCATATAACCGGGGCGCGAGCGCACCTGCAGGCCGGGCCGTTTGACGCGCACGTTGAGCTTATGGAACTTGCCGTCCGTGGTCACCGCCGACGTGTAGCCGAGCAGGTAATAGGCGCTCGTGTCGCGGATGATCTGCTTGAGCCCGCGATCGAGATCGTTGCTGTTGACGATGGCGCGCCCGTCGGTTTCGTCCGAGAGAACCCGGAGCGTGTCGATCGTCGTGTTGAGCATCTGCTGGTCCCTGGTCAGGCTGACGGCTGCCTGCCCGGCGGTGCTGAGGTCGAACTCGAACGGCGCGAGACCGCGCGGGTCCAGGCTGTAAATCGCGCAGTTGTAGCGGTTCGCGAGGTCGGTCACCATCTTGATGTCCGACATCATCTCCGACTGCAGGAAAAACTCCTGCGATTCCAGCCGCTGCTGCGCCGGTGAATTCGCGCCGCCAATCGGATCGGTCCGCGGCCGCGGCTGGTTGCCGCACGCGCCGCCGTTGCAGGTCGCAATCTGATCGTTCACCTGCACGGGCAACACATTCGTGAAGCCCTCGCTGACGAGCACTATCGCCTTGCGCCTTTCGCCCAGCCCGCCCAATTTGATAATCAGGCCCTTGATCGCCGTCAGCGTCACCTGATTCCGGATGCGCTCGGCCTCGATCGTCGACACGTAGTGGACGTAGCGCTCTTCGAAAGCATTCCGCGGCGTGTAGTCGTACTTCCGCCCGGTGAACTCGCGGAGGGCGGTGGCGAGCGCCTTGCGGTTCCGTGTGAGCAGCACGTCGTTGATCGACCACAACGGATACATGATGCTCACGATATCCTTCGGGTTGAACGAGTTCTCGGCAAACCGCGCGAGGATCTCCCGCGCGCGCATGCTGTTCTCGAGCCGCACGTGGTAGTCGTCCAGAAAAATCGCAAACAGCCGCACGTCGTCGCGCGCCGCTTCCGTCTGCTCGTCGATCGGGTTCCGTACTTCGCGCGGCGGATCGGTGCCGACGCCGGTGTCCTCGGACACGTTGATGAGCTTGAACGTCTGGATCGCCTGCGGTTTCCCGTCTTCCGTGACTTCGAAGTCTTCCTGCTTCAGATCGTGGACGGGGTTGCCTTGCCGGTCGGTCACGATGACGTCCACGCGGACGAAGTTGATGTCAGAGCGGAAGACCGGGATCTGTTGATCGGCGGGCGCTGCAGGTGCGGGTGCCGGTTGCTGCGCGGGCGCAGGCGGCGGGGCTTGCGCGTCCTGCGCCTTCACCCCGAGCGCCAGCGGGGCGGCGAGCACGGCCGCAAGCAGGCTGTAGGCGAGGCGAACGCGCCCCTTTGACATGACTCCCGAATGATAACATTCCCGCGCCGTGGAAAAAGCTGGAAGTCCACCTCCACTTACCCGCCTGTCGGAAGACGAATCCCTGTTCCGGGAGAGCGTCCTCGAGTTCGCCGCGCGGGAAATCAAGCCGCTCGTCCGGGAAATGGACGATCTGGCCAAAATGCCGCGCCCCCTCATCGATCGGCTGTTCGAGCTGGGCGTGATGGGCATCGAAATCCCCGATGCCCATGGCGGCGCCGGCGGGACGTTCTTTCATTCCGTGCTCGCGGTCGAGGCTCTATCCTCTGTCGACCCTTCCGTGGGAGTTCTCGTCGATGTGCAGAACACCCTGGTCATCAACGCGCTGCTGCGCTGGGGCTCGAACGACCAGCAGGATCGATACCTGCCGCGCCTGGCGGCGAACACCGTCGGCGCGTACGCGCTCTCGGAAGCCGGGTCGGGCAGCGACGCCTTCGCGTTGACGACGCGCGCCGTGGAATCGGGTGACGATTTCGTCCTGACCGGCCGGAAGCTCTGGATCACCAACGCGAACGAAGCCGACCTCTTCGTCGTCTTTGCCAACGTCAACCCGGAAGCCGGTTATCGGGGGATCACCGCCTTCCTCATCGAGCGCGGCTTCGCCGGGTTCGCCGTCGGCAAGAAAGAGGACAAGCTCGGCATTCGCGCGAGCAGCACGTGCGAGCTGCTGCTGGAGGATTGCCGGGTGCCGCGCGCCAACGTGCTCGGCGACGTCGGCCGCGGCTACAAGGTCGCCATCGAAACGCTCAACGAGGGGCGGATCGGTATCGGCGCCCAGATGATCGGCCTCGCGCAAGGCGCGCTCGATCACGCCGTCGCCTACACCAAAGAGCGGAAACAATTCGGCAAGGCGCTCGCCGACTTCCAGGGCGTGCAGTTCCAGATCGCGCACGCGGCGACAGAGCTGGCCGCGGCACGCCTGCTCGTGTACAACGCCGCCCGCCTGCGCGACGCCGGCGAGCCGTTCCTCAGCGCCGCAGCGATGTGCAAGCTGTTCTCCGCCAACGCGGCGGAACACGTCACATCACTGGCTGTCCAGTTGTTCGGCGGTTACGGGTACGTGAAGGACTACCCGGTAGAGAAGCTCTACCGCGACGCCAAGATCGGCCAGATCTACGAAGGCACGTCCAACCTGCAGCTGCAGACGATCGCGAAACAGATACTCAGTTCATAACGCGACTGTCTCACCGCTACGGCGCAAAGACGCAACGATACTATCTTCAGAAAGAGCTCACGCCGCATCGTAGCGTCGTTGCGGTGAGACACCATGCCTGCATCGAGCGTCACTCGCAGGTGCGGCTTGTCGTGAAGCACGCTTCATCGAGATACAGCCGGCGCTCGGCGACTTGGTACATCAGCACGGTCGAATACCCATTCGACGCCGGACGCGATCGCGCCACTTCGCGCACGACCCGCGCGGCCGCGGGTCCTCCGACAAGCGCTTCGGTGATGACGCGGCCTCGAAGCGCGCCGAGGCTGGGAATCTTCATCTTCATGACGTGCGCAAGCGTCGGTTGCACGTCGGCGTTGCTGACCGGCGTCTGGCTCACAAATCGTTTCTTGAAGTCCGGGCCGATGGCCGCCATGTTGTTGAACGTGTTGGCACGCGAGAGCGTTCCGTGGTCCCCCTGCCCGTGCTGGCGCGTGCCTCCGACCACGATGCCGGTCATGTGAGGGTTGTTCGGATCGAGCGGGAAACTCTTGAAATTGACGACCACCGCCGGCTTAGGCATGGTGGCGCCTCCCATGAGCCCGACATCGCTCATGCGCAGAGTGCCCGGCGGCTGGCCGAGGCGATCGTTCACGAACAGGCCGCCGACATAGTCCTGCGCGGCGAGGAATCGCACGATGCGCTGCACCATCGTGCGATCGCCGCCAGGCACATGGATCGACGCCTGTGCGACCACGACCTTCGCGTCGACGGGCATGCCAATCCGGCCCGTGCCGCCAATCAACGCAGTCGCGCCGCTGGGGCGTTGCCGAACGGTCGCCGTCGGCTGCGCGATGGCGGGGTCGACTCTTGCGTAGCGCATCGCGCCGTGTTCGTCGGGAGTCTGCTCGGCGGGGTCGTAGAGCGGCAGCTCGAGCGCGTGCGCGAGATCGATTGCGAGAAAGCCGGGCGGAAGAAATCCCTCATTCACTTCCAGCCGCTCGTCGGCGTCTTTGTACCGAAGGCTCGCCGAATAGCTGCGCGTCGCCCGTCCGGATGCGTCGACATCGCGGCGGCTGACGGTAGAAAACCCGTGATCGGACGTGACGAACACGTTCGTGTTGTCGCGGACGTCTGGATTCGCGTCGAGGTAATCGAGGATCTGCTTCAGATTCCGATCGGCGTTCTGGATGGCCGCCTTCGACGTCGGCCCGTTGATGCCCGGCGTCAGGCGATTCAGGCTATCGCCCTGCGCGTGCTGGGTTAAATCAGGGTCGCCCGACCAGTACACGAGCACGAATGGCTCGGCGCTCTTCGCGAACGCCGGCAAAATAGCCCTGGTGGCGGCGTCGGCGAGCCATTGCTGGTGCTCGACGTTCGCGGCGAGCGTTCCGGGCACGGTGTTCGTGCCTGCCGACTGACTTCGCGGCGGCGGCGCCGGTGGCAGGCCGGCCGCTTTCAGCAGTGCGACCGTCTGCGGCGCCAGCGGCACCGTGCGCGGCGTGCCGGTCGCCCCGTCGAGAATGATCGTGACCGGCTCCCGCATCGCTCCTCGAATCGGGGTCACTTCCGTCACATCCTGCGCTGCGGCAGGTCCGGTCTTTCCGAGAGCGGCCGTGTTGTATCCGTAGGAGCGCGCAAACGCGAGAAGCGACGCTTCGCGCAAGTAGTTGCCGCCGTAGTAGTCGTTGAGGTCCGCCAGTACGAACGGATCTTCGACGTCGGGGACCATTGTGCCGGCACGCTGGCCGAAGTTCCCGGTCAGAAACAGCGGATAGCCGATATAAGGCAGGTTGGCGAACTGCCCCGTGTCGCCCGGGTAATGTCCGGTGGCAATCGCGGCGGCGTTCGGCATCGTCTGCGTGGGAAACACCGAGTGGCTGTTGGCGAAGTACACCCCTTCGGTGCGGATTCTGTAGAGCGCCGGTGTATCGATGGGATTGACCGAACCGTGGCGAAGGCCGTCGGCGACGAAGATGATCGCGTTGCGGCGCTTCGGCGCGTCCTGCGCGAGTGCGACCGTCAGAGTACCCGCGACGAGGACGAACGCCCGCACCCATTGCGCTTGTCGCCCCGAACGCACGTGACGCACCTCAGGCGCCCGGACGGGCGCGCAACGTCTCGAAAATCGGGCGCAGGCGAGCGACAGTCGCGGCCAGGTCCTCGGGAAGCACGCGCGTCTCGCCCACCGCCGTCATGAAGTTCGTGTCGCCCGACCAGCGGGGCACGAGATGAATGTGGAGGTGGTTCTCGATGCCGGCGCCCGCCGCTTTGCCGAGATTGATCCCGACGTTGATGCCCTGCGGGTTGTAGGCGTTGTTCAGCGCCATCTCCGACAGCCGCGTGAAATGCATCAACTCGGTCTGCTCTTCCGGAGTCAGCGCTTCGAGCGCCGCAAGGTGCCGGTTGGGCACGACCATCAAATGTCCGTTGTTGTATGGGTAGAGATTGAGGATGACGTAGCAGCGCTCACCGCGCAAGACGACGAGGTCGAGATCGCGGCCCGCGGACGGGTCACAGAAGATGCAGGTGGTTGCCGGAACCTGAGCGGCGGTCACGTAAGAAAGTCGCCAGGGAGCCCAGAGGCGGTCCATGACTAGGGATTGGTGGATTGGGGATTGCGTGGCAAACCGACCAACCGCGAACTCCTCAGACCTGGGTGTGCGCCAGGTTCCTGGTTGATCAGCTCTTTCAGTTCTTTGCCGGGCTTGAAGTACGGGACTTTCTTCGGCGGCACGTCCACCTTGTCGCCGGTTTTCGGATTGCGGCCCTTGCGCGGCTCGCGCCGGCGAAGACGAAAGCTGCCGAAACCGCGCAGCTCGATCTTTTCGCCGCGATGCAGTGCCGTGATGATGCTGCGGAACACGGTGTCGACGATCACCTCGGAGTGCTTCTTGGTGAGGTCCGAGACCCGTGAGACTTCCTCCACGAGCTCGGCTTTCGTCATGCTCCCGCCGAGCGCCGCTGCCATCTCCTGCTCGTGATCTGTCCATTTTTTTCGCTTGGGCTGGCCTAAAGGCCAGCACTACGCCGTCTGTCGCTCACGTCTCTCGTAGTGCCGACCTTTAGGTCGGCCATGCCGTCGCCGCTCGCGGCTCTACGCCTTTGCCTTGAAATGATCGCCGAGCGTCGCCTCGCCGGTGCCCGCCTTCTCGGCGTACTCTTCCCAATCGGTCCTGAACTCGTCTGATTTCAGCGCGCGAATGCTGAGTCCGATCTTCCGTTCCGACGGCACGAGCTTGATGATCTTCATCGGGTAGTTCTGGTCGACGGTCAGCTCGATCTTCTCCGTGCCCTTTGTATCGTCCAGTTCGGACACGTGGATGAGCCCTTCGATGCCCTCGTCCAGCTCCACGAAGGCGCCGAAGTTGGTGACCCGCACGACCTTGCCCTCGATGGTCTGTCCGACCTGGTGCCGCGAGAAGAAGTCATCCCAGATATCGGTGGCAAGCTGCTTCAGCCCCAGTGAGAGGCGCTGATTTTCGGCGTCGATGTTGAGGACCATCGCCTCGACCTTGTCGCCCTTCTTCAGCACTTCGGACGGATGCTTGATGCGCTTGCTCCACGACATGTCGGAGATGTGAATCAGGCCGTCGATGTCGTCCTCGACCTCGACGAACGCGCCGAACTCGGTGAGGTTGCGCACCTTGCCGACGATCTTCGCGCCGACCGGGTACTTCTCGGCGAGCTCGTGCCACGGATTCGTTTCGACCTGCTTGAGGCCGAGCGAAATCCGGCGCGCTGTCGCATCCACGCCGAGCACCATCGCGTCGACGCTGTCGCCGACGTTCAGGATTTTCGAGGGATGCTTGACGCGCTTGCTCCACGACATCTCGGACACGTGGATGAGCCCTTCGACGCCCGGCTCGAGCTCGATGAACGCGCCGTAGTCGGTGAGGCTGACCACCTTGCCCGACATGCGCGCGCCGACCGGATAGCGATCTGACACGTTCGACCACGGGTCGTTGACGAGCTGCTTGTGGCCGAGCGACACGCGCTCGGTCGCCGGGTCGTACTTGAGCACGATGACGTCGATCTCGTCGTTGACCTTGAAGAGCTCCGACGGATGGCCCACCCGGCCCCACGACATGTCGGTGATGTGCAGCAGGCCGTCGATGCCGCCGAGATCGATGAACGCGCCGTAGTCGGTGATGTTCTTGACGGTGCCCTTGAGCACCTTGCCTTCGGCGAGCGTATGCAGCGTGTGCTTCTTCTTTTCGGCGTTTTCCTCCTCGAGGAGGACTTTCCGTGAGAGCACGATGTTGCCGCGCTTCTTGTTCACCTTGATGACGCGCATCCGCAGCTCCTGGCCGCGCAGGGCGTCGAGGTTGCGGACGGGGCGCACGTCAATCTGCGAGCCCGGCAGGAACGCGCGGACGCCGATGTCGACGGCGAGGCCGCCCTTGATGCGCTCGATGACGCGGCCGATGACGACCTTGCGCTCGGCATAGGCCTTCTCGACCTCGTCCCAAATCTTCATCTTCTCGGCTTTTTCGCGCGAGAGGACGACGTAGCCGTCGCGATCTTCCGTGCGCTCGAGGAGCACGTCGACCGTGTCGCCGGGCTGCACGGTCACTTCGCCGCGCTCGTCGAGAAATTCGTCGACGCCGATGATGCCTTCCGACTTGTAGCCAATATCGACGATCACTTCAGAAGGGGTGACTTTGAGGACCGTTCCCTTCATCACCTCGCCTTCCGCGATGTTGCGGAAGCTGTTATCGTAGATGTCGAGCATCCGGGAAAATTCCTGCGGGTCCGCGTCGTCGTCCTTGAAGGGGGTGAGCACGCCCCGTCCCTGGGGTTTCCCGCCCGCGCGGGTGGTTGCGCCGCCAATCTCCCGGGCGGATTCTTTCTGAGTGCGCTCGTCGTCCACGTTCACCATGCCTTGAAGTTCTCCTGATCGATCGAATCGATTGCCGTGTTTGAGGGGTCCGGCGCCCCGGATTTCATCGTCGGCCCGCCTTCGCGCTCTCGCGCTTCCCCTCGCGGCGCTCGGCGGACAGGTGGCGAGGCAAGCAGTTTATGCTGCGGCCGTTGATGTTGCGATAAGCATTAGAGTGTAGAGAGTTTATGGTTAAACTGTCAAGGACGCCTCAGGCCTTCTTGGGAGAGGGCGCGAGAGGCTGAAAGGACTCTGGTGATGGCAAAACGCAAAGCGAAGGCACGCGCGCGCAAGGCCGGACGCAAGGCCCGACCGCGCGCCACTGGCACGGCGACGCGGCAAGCGAAGGCGCGCCAAAGTTCGCGCAAATCCGCCCGGCGACGGCCCGCGGCGAAGCCGAAAGCCCGCCTTCGCGCCCCGGGCGCTTCCGCCTCCGCGCGTCGCGCTACGGCGGACAGGTCGGCGAGGCAGGCCGCCGCACGCAAGGCCGCCCGCCCTCGTGCCGCTGCGCGGCGCTCTGCGCCAGCCAAACCTCCGCGACAGGCGGCCTCGCGGCCGAAGCCCGCGGCTCTGTCGCGCGAGCGGCGTCGGTTGCTCGAGGACGAAACGGTCCCGGGCGCGCCGTCGAGCTTGAACTTCGCGACCAAGGCGTCCGCCGCCGAGTCGGGCCATCAGATGTATAACCAGCGCGCCAAGGAACACACCGAAGGCGGGCAGGCGCTCACCGGTGGCGACGTCGATTCGGATTGGAACGACGCGTACTCCAGCGGCGAGGAGACGCCGGGCGGCGACATGTCGACACCCGATCAGGATGTCGTCGAGGAAATCGGGCGTGCGCTGGGCGTCGAATACGAGGATTCCGAGGAACTGAAGGGCGCCGACAAGATCGAGAGCCGCGACCGCAACCGCTGGGAATACGACCCGGCGAGCGCGGAGGACTACAAAGATCGCAACCGCCGCGACTCGTAGAGGCCGCGGGGCTTGACGCCGCCAGTCAGGAGAAAATATACTCCTGATTAGGAGTTGATGATGGCACAGGCCCTGCGGTACCCCGCCAGCCGCTACCAGACGGAATCCCCGCCCGACCTCAGTACGCGGGCCGTGCGCGAGCGTTTGTCCGCGCCCGGCCTGAAGGCGTTTTTCAACATCGCCGACGCGCTGGAAAGTGCGCGACGAAGACGCCCGCGCCCTGCTCGGCGGCGTCACAAACGGCCCCTTCTATGAAATGAAGCGCAAGCCCGATCGGATGCTCGATACCGATCGGCTCACGCGCATTTCCTATCTCATCGGCATTTTCAAAGCGCTGCACATCCTTCACTCGCGCAAGCTCGCGGACGAGTGGGTGCACCTGCCGAACACCAATCCGATCTTCGCCGGCGACACGCCGCTCGCGTACATGATCCGCGGCGGCCTGCCCGCGATGCAGACCGTGCGGCGTCTGCTCGACGCGCGCCGCTCGGGATGACGCTTCCGCCGGTCGCGCTCGTCCGCCAGTTCGATACCCACCGGCTCGTACTCTCACGGCATCTGCCGCAGAGCGACAGCGTGCTCGTCGCCATCAGCGACGACGACGCGCATCTGCAGGCGATTTTCGAGCTGGATGCGGCGACCAACGACCGCCTGCTTGCGTCGCGGCAGCGGCTGCCGGGCATCGGCGTCGAGGAACTGGTGTGTGCTGTTCCCCACGCGGCCGTCATCAACGCGGCCTTTTGTCACCCGCATCCGCTCGGCAGCCGCTTCAACGGACCGGGGCGCGGCGCCTGGTATGCCGCGTTTGCGCTCGAGACCTCGCAGGCGGAAGTGGGCTTCCACAAGACAGTTCAACTCGCGGAGATTGGCCGCTTCGAAGATACGGTCACCTACGACGACTACCGGTGCGACTTCAGCGCGTCGTTTCACGACCTTCGATCCGCCTCCGCGCGCCGCGCTACGGCGGACAAGTCGGCGCCTTCTCGAATGCGCGCCTATCTCGATCCCGATAGCTACGTCGAATCTCAAGCGCTGGCGGAGCGCTCCTCGATGCGGAATCTCTGGGGGTGATCTACCCGAGCGTCCGGCACGCGGGCGGCACGTGCGTGGCCTGCTTCAGGCCGTCGCTCGTCACGAACGTGCGGCGGGGGAAAACCTATCGCTTTACGTGGGGCGGCGGTCCCACGCCGACGATCACCGCGGGGCGGACATCGCACGCGTTGACGATCGCCAGGACCTGTTCGACGGTGTCCTCGATCGAGAGCCCGGTCGTATCGAGCGGGACGGCGTCCGGCGGGATGGTCAGCGGCGACGTCGAGCGCGTGCGATCCGACCGGTCGCGCGCCGCCATCTCGGCTGCGACATCCGCGGCGGCAGCCGCCCGGCTGATTCCATGCGCCGGATCGGCGGCACGCCGGCGCGCCCGCTCTTCGGGCGACGCGTCGAGGTAGATCTTCACGTCGGCGTTCGGAAAGACGACCGACCCGATATCGCGCCCCTCCATGACGATGCCGCCGTGCGCGCCTTGCTGCCGCTGGCGCTCGACGAGCACCGCGCGCACTTTCGGCAGGCGCGCCGCGGCCGCGGCCGCACGATCGATTTCCGGCGTGCGGATCGCGCTCGTCACGTCGTGGCCGTCGATGACAACGGCGGAAGGCCCGACGTCGAGCGCCGCGCGCTGCGCGAGATCGGCCACGGCATCTTCGTCATCGAGCGGCAATCGATCGCGCAGCGCCTTCCAGGCCACGGCCCGGTACATCGCGCCGGTGTCGAGATGCTTGTAATCGAGGCGGCGCGCAATCTCGCGCGCCACCGTCCCTTTTCCGGCGCCCGAAGGGCCGTCGATCGCGATGATGAGACGACGAGAGGACACGTTCGGGAGTATATCCGAGGGGTGGTCGGTGGTTCGTGGTTGGTGGTTCGTGTTACAAGAGTGCCGGAGGAATAAGCGTATGCGCCGTGTGATGATGCTGGTACTTGCGGTGATGTCGGTCGCGACGATTGAGATCGCGGCGCAGCAGCCGATCGATCCGAATCGGTTTGAGCCGGCGATTCAGAAGTTCGAGGCAGAGGACAAAGCGACTCCTCCTGTGAAGGGCAGCGTCCTGTTCATCGGCGCATCGAGCATCGCGCGATGGACGAATCTCGCTGAGTCGTTCCCCGATCTCCGCGTGGTGAATCGCGGGTTCGGCGGATCGGAGCTCTCCGAGGCCGTCAAATATGCGCCCCGAGTCGTTGTG
The DNA here is from genome assembly GCA_963802345.1 of Vicinamibacterales bacterium. GTDB lineage: Bacteria > Acidobacteriota > Vicinamibacteria > Vicinamibacterales > JAMQPK01 > JAMQPK01. The sequence continues at coordinate 48,358 of CAWDIK010000014.1, read as the reverse complement.
CCGCATGCGCCACGCATCGTCGTCCTGTATGCCGGCGAGAACGACCTGAATCGCGGCGTCACGCCCGACGTCATCGCATCGGACTTCGACAAATTCCTGCAACTGATTCACACCTCGCTGCCAGCCACACGCACCGTCGTCATCGGCCTGAAGCCATCGCTCTTGCGCTGGAAGCTCCGAGACGGGATGCACCAGACCAACAAGCTGATTCGCACGCGATGCGCAGCGGACCGCAGTTGCGTCTATGTCGATCCGTGGCCGTCGATGATCGGCAAGGACGGCACGCCGAAGCCCGAGTTCTTCGTCGAGGACGGTCTGCACATGACGCCGGCCGGCTACAAGGCGTGGACGGAGATGCTGCGGCCGCATCTACGCTAGATTCTAGATTTCAGATTCTAGATCTAAGATTTCGTGATGGAAGTCCGGCTGCAAAAGATCATCTCCGCCGCGGGGGTCGCGTCGCGGCGCGCGGCGGAGAAGCTCATCGAAGAAGGGCGCGTTCAGGTCAACGGCGCAACGGTCACAGAGCTCGGCACAAAGGCCGATCCGGATACAGACGACATCCGCGTCGACGAACGCCGCATCAAGCAACCGCAGCGGCATCGATATCTCCTCCTCAACAAGCCGCGAGGCTACGTCACCACGCGATCCGATCCCGAGCACAGGCCGACGGTGCTCGATCTCCTGAAGGGCGTGCGGGAGTACGTGTATCCCGTCGGACGCCTCGACTTCGATTCCGAAGGCCTGCTGCTTCTCACCAACGACGGCGATCTCGCCGCCACGCTGATGCATCCGAGACACGAGGTCGAGCGAGTGTACGAGGCGCAGGTGCTCGGCGTTCCTGATGCGCACGACATCGATCGTCTCTCGCGCGGCATCGTCATCGAAGGCCGCCGGACGAGCCCCGCGAACGTCGAGCTGCTGCGGGAGCGGCGCACCGACGGGGACACGTCGGTCTTGCGCGTCACAATTCACGAAGGCCGCACGCGCCAGGTCCGCAAGATGGCTGACGCAATCGGCCATCCCGTTCGAACCCTCAAACGCGTCCGCATCGGCCCCATCGCCGACAAGAATCTGAGGCCTGGGAGTTACAGGGAGCTCACGACGGAGGAAGTGCGGAAGCTCAAGCACGCCGGGAGACGTTCACAACCCTCCGCTTCGCGTGCCAAAAAGACGAACAGGAGATCAGGAGACTAGGAGCTTGGTCGCATCGACCGTGCCGTCGCGTACTTCGCGCTGAGGTGAGTCTCGGAACGAAGTTCCGACTCGTGCCTGCTCAAGAATCCGTGGCATCGTAGCGTCTCCGCGGTGAGACGAATCAGGAGATATCAACCTCGATGCCGCCAACGACCCCTGCCGCGACGTTGTAGAGCCACGCGGCGATGAGCGTCGCGACGAATCCCAGCAGACCGTAGCAAATCGGCAACACAAGAACAGCGGCCACGCCAATGAAGCCGCCGAACTGCGCGGCACCCTCGGTGCCCGAGGCAAACCCGCCGGCCAGCGCGACCAACGAGATGATCCCCCCGAGGACGAGTCCCATGACGGCATACAGCATCCCGCTCAGTCGCGCGATTGACATTGGTCCGATGCGCCTGATGATCATTCAACTCTCCTCCTGAAGAGCGTCGTGCCTTCGATCTCCTCGTGTCTTCGATCTCACTGCGTCCGCTGATCTGCATTCCGATCCGAGTCCGTGCGTCGTGGCGTCTCGCGGTGAGACTGGAAATCAGTGAATCTTCTCGCCCGGCTCGACGTCGGTCGACATCGGCTGAATCTCCTCGATCGGCGCGGCGCTCTCGAGAAGATCCAGTTGCGCCTGCGAGGGCGACGGCGCGGCGAGCCCGGCCGGCACGTCGAAGCCGAGCGCTTCGGCCATCTCTTCGATCTTCGGCAGGTCGGACAGATCGCGCAGGCCGAACCGGATCAGGAATTCGCGCGTGGTGGCGTACATGAACGGCCGCCCGACGACCTGCTTGCGTCCGACGATCTTCACGAGCTGCCGCTCGATCAGGGTATTGACGACGCCGGCGGTGTTGACGCCGCGGATTTCGGTGATCTCGGGCGCGGTGATCGGCTGCTTGTAGGCGATCACGGCGAGCGTCTCGAGCGCCTGCACCGACAGCCGCTGCGTCGTCCGCTCGTGGAACAGCCGCCGCACCCACTCGTGCAGCTCCGGCTTCGTGACAATCTGATATCCGCCGGCCACTTCGACCAGCTGCAGCCCGCCCGGCCGCTCGTAGTCGCGCTTGAGCGCCTCGAGGGCCGCTTCGACGTCTTCTTTCGGCTCGCTCTCGAGAAGCTTGAAGAGCATCTTCGGCGTGAGCGGATCGGGCGACGCGAAAATCAGTGCTTCGATGACCGGCTTCAGTTCGTCACTCATAGATTTAGGCTTCGTTATTCTCGTTCTATTCGTTTTTCACTGCATCCGGATCGCCAATCGGCACCGGTGCGTCAACGGGCCGCGCTCTCTTATAGACCCGAATCGGTCCGAACGCCATCGTCTGAAAGACACGAATCAATTTCAGGCGAATCATCTCGAGCAGCGCGAGAAACGTCACGATCATCGCACCGCGCGAGTCATCCTTCGCAAACAGATCTTCGAAGCCGCACGCTTCGGTTTCGGAGAGCATCGCGAGCAGCTGATCGATCCGGACCTCGACGGGCACTTCCTCGGGCGGCAGCAGCATTTTCGGCCGCTGCTTGGCTCGCTCGAGGACGCCGCGGAACGCCGCGAGCAGGCTGAAGAGATCGACTTCGACCTCCGGCTCGTAGGCGTACTCGTCGCCGGCAATCTCGGCGATGCGTCCGTCCGGACGAATCCACTGCGCGCCGCGCAACACGGCGCGCTCGTGGAGCAGCTCCGCGGCGGCTTTGAACTTCTGGTGTTCGAGGAGCCGGCGCACCAGCGCCTCGCGCGGATCCTCCTCGGGCTCCCCTTCCTGGGCCGATTCCGGCCGCGGCAGGAGCATCTTCGACTTGATGTGAATCAGCGTCGCCGCCATCACCAGGAACTCGCCGACGGTATCGAGATTCAGCTCCTTCATCATCTCGATGTACTCGAGATACTGCTGGGTGATGAGGGCGATGGGGATGTCGTAGATGTTCACCTCGTTCTTCTTGATCAGGTGGATCAGGAGATCGAGGGGGCCTTCGAACGAATCGAGCTTCACCGAATATGCGTCCGGCGCGGACTCGAAGTCGGAGGATGAAGGAGGCAATTCGCTCATTTATAGGAGATCTGCATGGCGTCCCGCACGCGCTCCATCGTTTCAACCGCCGTCCGCCGCGCGCGCGTCGAACCCTCGACGAGGATCTCACGAATCCGCTGCGGCCGCGAAGCAAGTTCTCGGCGCCGCTCGCGCATCGGCTCGAGTGTCGCATTCAGCGCTTTCGCAAGCTTGTCCTTGACTTCGACGTCGCCGACTTTTCCCGCGCGATACCGCGACTTGAGGTCTTCGACCTCGGCGATATCCGGATTGAACACATCGTGATACAGGAATACCGGATTCCCCTCGACCGTGCCCGGGATGTCCGGCCGGATGCGCTTCGGGTCCGTGTACATCGAGCGCACTTTCTTCTTCACGGCGTCCGCCTCCTCGGACAGCAGAATCGTGTTGCCGAGGCTCTTGCTCATCTTCTTGCCGCCGTCGAGGCCGGGCAGGCGCGATGTTTTCGTCAGCAGCGGCTGCGGCTCGACGAGGACACTGCCATAGAAGCGATTGAAGCGGCGAACCACTTCACGCGCCAGCTCCAGGTGCGCGACCTGGTCGTCGCCGACGGGGACGAAATTGGCGTCGTACATCGCGACGTCGGCTGTCTGCAGCAGCGGATAGCTGAGGAAGCCGATCGACGACAGATCCTTGTCGGACAACGCGTCCTGCTGCTCCTTGTAGGTCGGCACGCGCTCGAGCCACGACACCGGGGTCGTCATCGCAAGCAGCAGATACAACTCGGCGTGCTCGGGCACCATCGACTGCACGAAAAACGTGCTGCGTTCCGGATCGAGCCCGGCTGCGATCCAGTCAATCGCGTTGTCGTACGCGTACTGCGTCAACTGGCCGGTGTCGGCGTAGTCGGTCGTCAGCGCGTGCCAGTCGGCGACGAAATAGAAACAGTCGTACTGCTCCTGCAGCGCGACCCAGTTCTGCAGGGCGCCGACCAGGTGGCCGAGGTGCAGCTGTCCCGGTCGGGCGCATGCCGGAGACGACGCGTTTGCGAGAGGTCAGCGCAGCCACGAGAGAATCACATAATACGGCGGCTCGATCAGACGGCCACAGCACGCCGGTGACGAGCAGGCCCATCAGTATCAGAAAGCCGTACTCATACAGAAAGCCGAGCCGCATCGCGACCCGCGGCGGCAGCAGCGCCATCAGGATCTGCCCGCCGTCGAGCGGCGGAATCGGCAGCATGTTGAACACGGCGAGCAGGACGTTGAGCGTCAGCGCCTCGAACACGAGCATCCCGAGCCAGTTGCCGCCCGACGGCGCCCGCGCGCAGCGCCGCCGCGGCCGCACGAACGCGACCACCAGGTTGCTGATCGGCCCCGCGGCCGTGACGAGAATGTGATCGCGCCGTGGGTGTCCGCAGGTTGCGCGTATTGACCGGCGTCGGCTTCGCCCAGCCAATCAGCGGCGCGCCCGAGAGCATCGCCATCAGCGGCAGCAACAACGTGCCGATCGGATCGACGTGAACGACCGGGTTCAGCGTGACGCGACCGAGACGTTTCGCGGTGTCGTCGCCCAGCTGGCTCGCCGACCATGCGTGCGCCGCCTCGTGAACACTCAACGAAAAGATCAGAACCAGGAGGGCGATGACGAGATCGGGAACGTTGAGGTCCGGCAGCAACGGGTATGAGAGTATAACCGCTTACCGCCCCCCGCCGGCGAAGTATCCGAGGACCGCATCGGCAGTTTTCGCGCCGACGACGGCCGTCAGCTCTTCGCGAGACGCGCGGCGCACGCCGGCGAGGCTGCCGAACGCGACGAGCAATGCCCTCCTCCGGCGCGGCCCCACGCCCGGGACGCTATCGAGCTCGGAGCGCAGGTCGCGCATCGCGCGCGCCTTTCGATGAAAGGTCACGGCGAACCTGTGCGCTTCGTCGCGAATCTGCTGGACGAGCCGCAGCGCCGGATCGTCCTTTTCGAACGCAATCGGTTCCTCGCGATCGCGCGTATACAGGAGCTCTTCCTTCTTCGCGATGCCGACCGCAATCAGGTTGGCGAGGCCAAGCTGCTGCAACGCGGCGTAGGCGGCCGACAGTTGCCCCTTGCCGCCGTCGATCAGAATGAGGTCTGGAAACGGCCCGCCCTGTTCGAGGAGCTTGCGATACCGCCGCGTGACGACCTCGTTCATCGCCGCGAAATCGTCCGATCCCGCGTGGTTCGCGGGTGAGATCCGGTACTTGCGGTAGTCGCTTTTTCGCATCTTGCCGTCCTCGCAGACGACCATCGATGCCACCGTCTCGCTGCCCTGAATCGTCGAGATGTCGAAGCACTCGATGCGCCGCGGGATTGCCGGCAGCGCCAGCGTCGACCGCAGGGTCTCCAACGCGTCGTACTGCGAGAGTCCTGTGTCGATGAGGCGCGCCTGATAGGCGATGCGTGCGTTGCGCACGGCAAGCTCGACCAGCCCGCGCTTGTCGCCGCGCTTCGGCACCAGCACCTGCACGCGCCGCTCCGCGCGGGCCGAGAGCCACGCCTCGAGCAGCTCGGCGTCCTCTGGCTCGCTCGACAGGTGCACTTCGGCGGGGGCGGGCCGATCCTCATAGAACTGCTCGACCGACGCCTGAAGTATTTCTGCCGCCGTGCCGGAAATGCCTTCGTTCGCGGCCAGCTCCACGCGCTCCAGCACTTTGCCGTCGCGCATGACAAATACGTGGACGACCGCGCCCGCCGGTCCCATGTGCAATCCGAAGGCATCCCGGTCGCCCAGCCGGACGGTCGCAATTTTCTGCTGGCGGTCGCGAAGCGTCTGCACCGTTCGCGCGGCATCGCGAAGGTGCGCGGCTTCCTCGAACCGTTCCGCCGCTGCCGCGTCTCCCATCGATGTCGTCAGCCGATCGATGAGCTCGTCATTTTTCCCTTCGAAGAACAGGTGCGTATGCTGCACGGCCACGTCGTACTGCTCCTTCGAACAGATTGCGGCGACGCACGGCGCGATACATCGCTTGATGTCGTACTCGAGGCAGGGCCGCTCGCGATTGCCGGTGATGACTTCGTTGCACGAGCGGATGCCGAAAAGCCGGTGGGTCAACCCCATCGTCCGCCGTGCGAGCGACGCGGGCATGAACGGGCCGGCGTAGAAGCTCCCGTCTCGCTCGACGCGACGCGCGACGAGCACGCGGGGAAAGTCTTCGTTCGTCGTCAGCTGCAGGTACGGATAGTTCTTGTCGTCGCGCAGCCGGACGTTGTACCGCGGCGAGCGCTCCTTGACGAGGTTGTTTTCGAGCGCCAGCGCCTCGACGACCGAGTCGGTGACGATGACATCGAGACCGGCTGCCTCGTCGAGCAGCGCGTCCGTCTTGGGATGGAGTCCTCGCGCACCCAGATAGCTGCGCACGCGGTCGCGAAGCGATCGCGCCTTGCCGATGTAAATCGTCTCGCCCTCGTCGTTCGAGAACAGATACACCCCGGGCTGCTCGGGCAGTCGGGCGATCTGGCTCTTGAGGTTCTGGACGGGCATACAGTACGATGACGCGCGCTCTTACGCGATCAACGAACCTTTCATTATATTCCTCCGATCCGAGAGCCGCGAGCGGCAGCGGGGCGGGGGGCCCCGCGACCAAAAATGACCTTTACCGGAACTGTCGGGAAGATCTCCATGTTCCCGCTGCGCGCCATCATCAGCGCCAGCGTGGCGCTTGGTATTTCTCCGAACACTCTTACGCTGATTGGGGTCCTGATCAATTGCGCGGCCGGCTTCGCGCTCGCGCACGACCGGTTCGTGCTGGCCGGCTTCATCATGATCTGCGCCAATATTTTCGACTTCATCGACGGCAAGGTGGCGTTTATCACCGGCACGCAATCCGAGTTCGGGGCGTTCTGGGATTCGACGCTCGATCGCTTCTCCGACCTCGCGCTCTTCACCGGCCTCATCTGGTTGTACGCGAAGCTCGGGCGCACCGACTACGTCCTGATCACGACGCTCACCCTGATCTTCGCGATCATGACGAGCTACGCCCGCGCGCGTGCGGAGTGCCTGATCGAAAAGTGCAAGGTCGGCTTCATGGAGCGGCCGGAGCGGATCGTGCTGTTCATGATCGGCGCGTTCACGAACAGAATGGCCGCGGATCCTGTGGGTGATTCTGGTACTCTCCGTGCTGTCGGTCGCCAACCGCATCCACTACACGTATCTGGCGCTCAACAACAAGCCCCTGCCTTCGACGAGCGGGTTGCGCGGCACGTTCAACCGCGCGTTCTTCTGGCGCGACGAACGCACGACGATTCCATACGACTTGTGGGTCATCGCGATCCTGGCGTTCGTATGGCTCACGCCGCCTGACTGGCTGAACGATCCAACGGCCGCCGGCCAGCCGGGGCTACTCCAGTGGATTCTGTCGAAGATCTAGCGCAATCAGAATCTTGTCGGGGTTGATGCTGCCAGGCGGGCGCCGCTCGCGCGCGACCCGTTGCGACAGGTACTGCAGCAACGCGTTGACGGGCGTCGGCACTCCGTGGTCCCGTCCCATCCGGACGATTTCTCCGTTCAGATAATCCGTCTCGATGGTTCCCAGCCGGCGGGCGAGACTCTGCCATGACGATCCGCCCCGCCGCTCCACGCCGCCGATCGTTCTCGGCTGTACCTGGCGCTCGAGCTGCCCCGCATCCTCTTCGTCGTCGGCGATGAACGAGATCCCCGCCGCCTCGAGGCAGGCGACCCCTTCGCGCCGCGCGCGCTGGGCGAGGCCGCTGCCCCGCGCCGCCGTGCCGCACAGCGCGTCGACCGCATTGCCGAGGTTCGACAACAGCTTCCGATATTTCCAGCGCATGATGTCGGGCTTCGCGTCGGCCAGGAACGTCGACTCCCTGAATGCCGCGGCCACTGCCTCTGCGGTCGGGTTGGTGCCGGACGGATAGCAGCCGACATGAAGAATGCCGCTGGTCGGCGCGCACCAGACCTGCACCGTGCCTGGCGTCAGATAGTCGGCAGGGCACCACACGAACACGCCGTAGACGTTGGCGAACCGATCCGCTGCCATGCGTTCGTTGGCGACGCCGTTCTGCGCGCACAGGATAGGAAGCGTGCGCGGCGCCGCCTGCGCGAGCTGATCGAGGGCACTTTCCGTATCCTGGGTTTTGGTCGCGAGAAGAAGGACGTCGTCGCTCGACCAGGTGATGCTCGCGGGCGTGTCGACGACAGGAATGTGAAGCGTCGCGGCGGCGTCGGGCGACTCGATCCGGAGGCCGTTGTCGCGAATCGCCTCGTAGTTCGCGCCCCGCGCGATGAGCACGACCTCATGCCCGTGCTGCGCGAGCCGTCCCCCCACCACGCCGCCAATGGCGCCGGCACCCAGGACAATAAATCGCATCGCCGATCGCATCCTATCCATGTCTCACCGCAGAGACGCCACGGCGCAGGGACTTCAGGAAAGGCTTTGCGTCGTTGCGTCGTTGCGGTTGGACTTCGAACGTTCTAGGCGCGCCTGCGCTTTGGCTCCGCGCTTTTGCCCTTCTTGACGACCTTCAGATCTGCCTTCGCGGCGGGCTTCTTGTTGGCGCTCACCGTGTCGAGGCTCTTCTTGAGCGCCTCCATCAGGTTCACGACCTTCGCGGGCATCTCCACAGCCGGCGCGACGAATTCTTCGCCTGCGACCTTCGCGTCGATGATGTGCTGGAGACCCTCACGGTATTCGTCGCGATACTCGTTCAGGTCGAGCTTCTTCTCGAATGTCGCGATGACCTGCTTGGCCAGCTGCACTTCCTGGGGCTTCACTTTGGTCGGGATCGTGGCGAGCTCTTCGATGCTTTCGGTGCCGCGAATCTCAGCGGCGTGATGGAGCGTGTACATCACGAGGCCTCGGTCGTGCGGTTTTACCGCGACGAGGTATTCGCGCCCGTAAAGCGCGAGCTTGCCGACGCCGATCTTGCCTTTCATTCCCTCGCTGAAGACGGCGAACGCGTCGGCTGCCACCTGCCCATCAGGCGCAAGGTAGTACGTGCGATCCACGTACATCGGGTCGAGGGCGCCGGCGTCGTCGAACTGGACGAGGTCGATGACGCGGGTCGACGTCGGACGCACCTTCTCGATGTCGTCCTCCGTCATGACGACGTACCGCCCCTTTTCGAACTCGTAGCCCTTCACGAGCTCGGTGTTGGCGACCTCCTTGTTACAGGTCGGGCACCATCGCTTCTGCTGGATACGGGTCTGGCACTCGCCGTGGAGCTGGTTGAACGAGAGCGTGCCGCTCGACTCGGTGGCCGGGAACACCTTGATCGGAATGTTCACCAGGCTGACCTTGAGAAAGCCCTTCCAGGTTGCTCGTGCTGCCATATGCCTTCCCATATCGGCACGATGCCGTTTTACGTTTACCGCCTACCGTTCCCGTTGTACCGCTCGGTCGCCTTCGCCTATCGTCTAGCACCCATCGCACCCATTGCACCCATCGCACCTCCATTGCACCCGCCTACGCATCATCGATCTCGTCGTGGGCCCCCAACTCCAGCCCGGTATGTAACAACTGTATATCGTGGGCGGCTATTTTTTCCCGCAGCAGGCGGCGGGCGGCGCCGTAGTGCACCCCCGGCACGACCAGCCGTCGGGCCAGGTTGCGAAGCCGGGACACGATGACCAGGGCGACCTCTTCCCCTTCCCGCCACGAGACAGCGCCGATTTTCCAGTACGGAACGAAGCCTGTCTCGGACCAGATGCCGTCGGCGTAAAAGCCTCGGCCAATCCGCCGGCTCAGCGGGACCACGTAACCGTAATACACGAACATCATGCCGATGCCGAACACCTGGGGCGCATAGCGCCCGCGGACTTCAGGCGCGGAACGCATCACGTTGACGATGTGGTAGATCAGCAGCGCGCCCAGCACAACGCCGAGCGCAAGCTGCAGCCCGTAGTAACGCGGTTTGGGCCCGCGCCAAATCAGCAGCGCCGACGATCGACGCCGAAGAAACCTCAGCCCGTCAACCCCGACTCGCACATTGGCGACGAGAAACCCGACGCCCAGCATAAGAAGGAATTGCGGGGTCCACTCGGTGCTCATGACTCAGGACGACTCTGACTCTGGACTTTGGACTCTGGACTTTGGACTCTGGACTCTTCGACTCTGACTTTCTAGTCTGACTTTCTACTTTTCACTTTCAAGTTCCCTCCCCGCCGATGCGAGCGTCGGATCGAAGCACTTCCGGCAGCGAGCCTCGTAGGTGCCCGTCGCGCCGAGGAGAAGCCGTTCATCGCTGACGACGAGGCGCTGCGTGTGGCTCGCAGGATTGCCGCAGACCATGCAGATGGCGTGAGTCTTCGTCACATATTCGGCAATCGCCATCATGACCGGCATCGGCTCGAACGGGCGGCCGAGGTAATCGGTGTCGAGGCCCGCCACGACGACGCGTTTGCCGCTGCCCGCAAGCTGCGTGCAGGCGGCCGGCAAATCCTTGTCGAAAAACTGCGCTTCGTCGATGCCGACCACTTCGGTGTCCTCGTTGACCAGCCTCAGCAGTTCCGCCGAGCTGCCGACGTTGACGCCTTGTATGCGCATCTCGCTGTGCGAGACGATGTCCGAGCTCGCAAACCGGTTGTCGAAGGCCGGCTTGAAGATCTGCACCCGCTGCCGCGCGATCTGCGCGCGGCGAAGCCGGCGGATGAGCTCTTCGCTCTTTCCGCTGAACATGCTGCCGGTGATCACTTCGATCCAACCGTGGGCGGGCTGGCGGAGCGGGACGTCCATCAGACTCGAGACTGATACTCGCCGGTTTCCGTGTTGACGCGGATGCGGTCGCCGACGTTGATGAACGGCGGCACCTGCACGACGAGGCCGGTTTCGGTGCGCGCCGGCTTCACCTGCGCGCTCGCCGTCGCGCCCTTGATGCCCGGCACCGTGTCGTCGACGCGGAGATCGACGGTCACCGGCAGATCGATGCCCACCGGTTCGTCTCCGTAGAATTCCACTTTGATGGTCGAGTCGGGCAGGATGTAGTTGACCGCATCACCCAGCACCTCGCGATCGATGTGGAGCTGCTCGAACGTCTCCGTGTTCATGAAGTGGAACGAGTCGCCGTCGGTGTAGAGATACTGCATGTCGTGCTCGTCGAGAATCGCGCGCTCGATGTCCTCCTCCGCGCGGAACTTGTGATCGATGAGCGTGTTGGTGCGAATGTTGCGCGCCCGGCACTGGACGAATCCGCGCTTGTTGCCGGGGGTCAGGTGGTGGAGCTCGAGAATGCGGAGCAGGTCGTCGCCGACCTTGATGAGATTGCCTTTCCGCAGCCGTGTCGCTTGAATGGACGCCATAACCGCCCATCGTAGCCAACTTGGCGAAGGCGCGTCAAACCATGCTACGATGAAAAACCTTCGATGAAACGGGCCTCGATTGGCATCGCGCTTCTCGTTTCAGGGTTTCTCGCCGGGCTTGTCCTCACCGGTCGGCTGCGCTCGGCAGACGAATCGGTCGCGCAAACAGTGCAGCGCCCTGGCCAGACCGCTGCGATAGCCGCGCCTGCCGCTGCGCCCGCCGGCCTCCCTGATCTCACGGGCGTCGCTGCTCAAGCCGTCAAGGGCGTCGTCAACATCTCGTCCGTGCAGGTGGTTCGCCGGCCGAACACCCCGTTCGCCAACGATCCCTTCTTCGAATACTTTTTCGGCTCGCGCGAGGACGTATTCGGGTCGCGCGACCAGCTCGCGCGCAGCCTCGGATCGGGCGTGCTGATTTCCCAGGACGGGTACGTCGTCACCAACAGTCACGTCATCGGCAGCGACAAGGCGGATGTCACCGTCATCTTCTCCGACAAGCACGAGGCGCCGGCTCGCATCATCGGCATCGACAAGGCGACGGACCTCGCCCTCGTCAAGGTCGACAAGGCGGCGCAGCCGCCGCTGAAGTGGGGCGACTCGTCGCAGGCGAAGGTCGCGGAGTGGGTCCTGGCGATCGGCAGCCCGTACCAGCTCAGCCACAGCGTGTCGCTCGGCATCATCAGCGCGCTCGGCCGCAAGAACCTCGGCTTCTCGGAATACGAAGACTTCATCCAGACCGACGCCGCCATCAACCGCGGCAACTCGGGCGGCGCGCTGGTCAGCGCGCGCGGCGAGCTCATCGGCATCAACACCGGCATCTTCAGTTCGAATCAGGGCGGTGGCTCGGAAGGCATCGGCTTCGCGATTCCGAGCAACCTTGCGCGCACGGTCATCGGCGAAATCATCGAGCATGGCGTCGTCCGGCGCGGATCGCTCGGGCGGATGATCTTGTATCCGCTGACGACGCAGATGGCGGCGCAGCTCGGAGTGCGCGCCACGACCGGCGCCTTCGTCAACGAAATCGAGAAGCGATCACCGGCGTATCAGGCCGGCCTCGATGCCGGCGACATCATCGTGTCGTTCAACGGCACGACCGTCATGGATCCCGGTCACTTCGTGCAGCTGGTTTCCGACGCGCCGATCGGCAGCACCGCGACCGTCGTGGTCATCCGCGAAGGGCGGCAGGTCACACTGAAGATTCCCGTCCTGCAGCGCGAAGGGTGACATTCTCAGCCTGATACCGATGGGTGGCCGCTCGCGTAGCACCGCCACTCGCGTTCGGTCGCCACGTTGATGCCGATTCGCCTGCTCCATCCGATCGTCTCGACCCGTTGCCCGCGATCTTCGATGTAGAGCTTCCCTCCGAGCAGATCGATTCCGGTATCTTTCAGCGTAATCCCCATCGCGTGTGTCAGATTGCCCGGCCCGCGGCAGAGCGCGTGGTCAGGAATCGGAGCGGGCTTTCTCCGGCGGGCTGTTCGCGGCCGCATGCGGCGCCTGCGCATCAATGCAAGGCCCTCGAGCGGCTCGAGCGCGCGAATCAGCACCGCCGCGGGTGAGCGTTCGGGCTCTGTCACGACGTTCACGAGGGGATGAACGCCGTAGTTCAAATACACGTACGCGTGCCCCGGCGGGCCGTACATCGGCGCATTCCGCTTGGTCGGACCTGGAGCGGCGTGGCACGCGGGATCGGATTCGCCGATGTACGCCTCGACTTCGACGATGATGCCCGACGTGACGCCCGCGCGCGAGCGGTGCACGAGGACTTTCCCGATCAGTTCGCGCGCGACGACGAGGGTTGGCCGCGCATAAAACGCACGCGGTAGCGGCACTACAGGTGGAGCCGCGCGATCGCCTGCTGTGCGGCGGCGGCGACATCGGGATCGGGCTCTTGTGCCGCCGCCCCGAGCGGGATAATCACGTCGGCGTTTCTCGAGAACCCGAGAATGTCGGCGACCAGGCGCCGGATGTCCGCGCTGGGATTCGTGAGAGAGGCCGCCAGGGCTTGAGCGTGCGACGTCGACAGGTCCAGCAGGTATGCCAACGCAAGCGGACGGAGGGCTGGAATGCCCAGGGATACCACGAGCTGCTGCAGGCTTGCGTCGATCGCACCGAGCTTGACGTTCGCGTAGTGCATCGCCAGCAATACGCCGTCGTTGCGTTCCGTCTGTCCCATGTCCTGGATGGTCCCGAGCGCCTCGCGATATCCGGCGCGCGCCAACCCGGCGACGGCAAACCGCCGCATGTCGGCGTTCGAGCTCTTCAACTGACCCTCGAAAATCGACACGGAGGTGGCATGTCCGATCCCCGAGAGCCCTTCGAGGGCTGCCAGGGCGTCGGGACCCTTCTGGTGGTAGCTCAACTGATCTGACAAGGCCTGAACCGCATTCGGATAGCGCACTTGTCCGAGCGCCTGCATCGCGGCTCGGCGCAGCACGGGCTCGCGCGAGTTGATGCTGTCGATCAGGCCATTGCCGATGCCGTCGCATGCGCTCGAATCGGAAGCACGCTGGACATCTGGTGCGCACGTAACCGGCCCCAGGAGCGCGGCGAGGCTGAGGGCTTCGGCTCGAACGCGCGCGTTGTTGTCACGAAGCGCGACGGCGAGGCCCGACAACAATTCCGGAGGCACTCTCCGCGCCTTCAGCGCGAGCTGTCCTGTCGCGGCAGCGTCGCCGCCCGCTACGGTTCTGACTTCCACGATCAGGGCGACTTTCTTCTTGCGCGGAACCACGCGTGTCGTAAACAGGGATCGCTCGGCGTCTATGGCGGCGAGCTGGACGCGATCGTCCACGTCGGTGAGTGCTGTGGCGATCGGGACGGTCGCTTCCGCGTAGTCGGCGTCCTTCAGTATCTGAATCGTCCGGAGCCGAGTACCGGCATCCTGATGTTTCAGACCGGCGGCGACCTCCTCGAAGGTGTACTGCTGTGCGATCACGGCTGGGCTGAAGCCCAGCACTACGTACAACAGGCTGAAGCACGGCACGTACATCACCGGTACGCACAGCACGGCAACGTTCAGCATCGCCTGTGCGAATCCCCGAGTCCCTAATCCCTAATCCCTGATGTGTGCGTGTCTTATTCGAGCGCATAGGCGTGAGACCGTCCCACGGCGAGAACGGGCGCGAGAAACTCGCCCGTGTGAGACCCTGGGGCTTTGGCGATCTGTTCCGGCGTGCCGGTCGCGACGACCTTGCCCCCCTCATGGCCTCCCTCTGGACCGAGATCGATGATGTAGTCGGCCGTCTTCAGCACGTCCAGGTTGTGCTCGATGACCACCAGCGTGTGTCCTGCTTCGATCAGCTTCTTGAATGCCGTGAGCAGTTTCGCGATGTCATCGAAGTGCAGACCCGTTGTTGGCTCGTCGAGCACGTAGAGAATCCGGTCGCCGGATCTCGACGACAGATGCGACGCAATCTTGATGCGCTGCGCCTCGCCGCCCGACAGCGTCGTCGCGGGCTGCCCCAGCCGCAGGTAGCCCAGCCCGATTTCGTCGAGTACTTGCAGGCGACGCAGCACCTTCGGCGACGTGCTGAAGAACGTCAACGCTTCCCGCACCGTGAGGTCCAGCACCTGGTTGACGTTCTTGGCGCGATACTTCACTTCGAGTATCTGCGGCTTGAAACGCCGGCCGTCGCATTGATCGCACGGCACGAACACGTCCGCCAGAAACTGCATCTCGACGCGCACTTCCCCCTCGCCCTGGCATGCCTCGCAGCGTCCGCCGGGAACGTTGAAGGAAAAATGGCTCGCCGTCAGGCCGCGCGATTTGGCGTCCTTCGTGGCGGCGAAAATCTCGCGGATCGGATCGAACGCTTTCAAGTAGGTCACCGGGTTCGATCGCGGCGTCCGGCCGATCGGCGTCTGATCGACGAGCACCACGTCGCTGACGAACTCGGCGCCTTCGAGCTTGCGGAACGCTCCGACGCGCTTCTCCGACCCGCCCTTCGCGCGTTTGACCGCGGCATACAGCACGTCGTGGACAAGCGTCGACTTGCCCGATCCGCTGACGCCGGTGATGCACGTCAGCGTGTTCAGTGGAATCTCGACGTCGACGTTCTTCAGGTTGTGCTCGGTCGCGCCAAGCAGCCGGAGCTTCTGGCCGCTCCCGCGCCGCCGCGTCGACGGCACCGGAATCGCGAGATCGCCGCGGAGGTACTTGGCGGTCAGCGATCGCTGGTCCTGCAGAAGATTCGCGAGCGATCCCGCGAACACCACCCGGCCGCCCTGCTCGCCGGCGCCCAGGCCGAGATCGATGATCGTGTCGCCGACGCGAATCATGTCTTCGTCGTGTTCGACGACGAGCACGGTATTTCCCTGATCGCGCAGCTGCCGAAGGATGTTGATGAGGCGCAGGTTGTCTCGCGAGTGCAGGCCGATCGACGGCTCGTCGAGCACATACAGGGTGTCGACGAGCGACGAGCCGAGCGACGTCGCCAGATTGATCCGCTGCGACTCTCCCCCTGACAACGTCGACGACAGGCGATCGAGCGTCAGGTAGTCCAGGCCCACGTCGCTGAGAAACTTGAGCCGCTTCTGAATTTCCTTCAGCACTTTCTCGCCGATCGCGGTTTCTTTCTCCGTGAGCTGCAGCGCCTCGAGAAATTGCTGCGCCTCGCGCACGGTATCGGAGGACACCTGATCGATCGTGCGGCCGCCGACCTTGACGTCCCGCGCCTCGCGCCGCAACCGCGCGCCACCGCAATCAGGGCACGTGAGATACCCGCGGTACCGGCTCAGGAATACGCGAACGTGGACTTTGTACTTCTTGCGCTCGAGCCACCGGAAGAAGCCGCGAATGCCATCGTAGTCCTTCCCGTCGCCCTCGACGATGAAGCGCTTCTCTTCGTCGTTCAGCTCCCGCCAGGGAATGTCCATCGACACGCCTGCCGGCTTGGCGGCTCGCTTGAGCTCGGCCAGCTGCGCGCGGTAGTGCGTCTTCGTCCACGGCTCAATCGCACCCTGCGCAATCGATTTGGATGGATCGGGCACGACCAGGTCGAGGTCGAGCTCGATGATGTTGCCGAACCCGTGACAGGTCTGGCACGCGCCGAAGGGGTTGTTGAACGAGAACAGACGTGGCTGCGGCGCCTCGTAGGTGAGGTTGCAGTTCTGACACTCGAACCGCTCGCTGAACACGTGCGTCTTCGCATCCGCCTTCGCGCCGGGCGCTTCGGCGGACAAGCCCGCTGGATCTTCGATAGCGAACGCTGTACCGCCGGCTTCGCGGTACGCCAGCTCGACCGAATCGGTCAGCCGTCCGCGCATATCGCCTTCGAGCTTGATGCGGTCGACGATCACTTTCAGCGTCGACTGATCGCGCAGCTCCGCCGGGCTGATGTCGTCGACCATCACCGTCCGTCCGTTGACGTAGAGCCGGTGGAACCCTTTCCTGCGAAGCTCGTTGAGCGTAAACGTCAGCGAGGCCGGCGTGGGAGCCGTATTCGCTAATCCCCAATCCCAAATCCCTAATCCCTGCAGATTCTGAATCCTCCTCCTCAGGTTCGGCGTCAGTACCCTCATGGACGCCTCCGGGATCCATCACCGGCATGTCGAAGCCGATGAGCAGCCGGGTGCCTTCTGCCAGGCTTCCAAGGTGGCGTGCGACGACTTCGGCCGTGTCGCGTACGACCTCCTGGCCGCACTGGCGGCAGAACGTCCGGCCGACTCTGGCGAAGAGCAACCGGAGATAGTCGTGAATCTCCGTGGTCGTGCCGACGGTCGAACGCGGATTGCGGATGCTGTTTTTCTGACGAATGGCGATCGCCGGGCAGATGCCTTCGATGCGATCGACGTCCGGCTTTTCCATCCGTTCGAGGAACTGCCGCGCGTAGGCCGACAGCGAGCTGACGTAGCGGCGCTGACCCTCGGCGTAAATGGTATCGAAGGCGAGCGACGACTTTCCCGAGCCGCTCACGCCGGTGACGATAATCAGCTGGCCCAGCGGAAGCGCGAGGTCGATGTTCTTTAGATTGTGCGTGCGCGCACCGCGAACGACGATGTCGGTGGCGGCTCTGATCGATGTCGCGACCGGTGATTGGGGCATCCTGTGGGAAATTTTTGCGAATCCGTAAACATGAAATGTTAGCGCACGCTGGCAGGATCTTCAACAACCCGATAGAATAGGAAGGTTCGGCACACGCGTTTTACCCAGACACATGCAGCACGATCACCTGGACGCTCTCGAGAGCGAATCGATTTTCATCATGCGCGAGGCCTTCGCCAAGTTCGACAACATGGCGATGCTTTGGAGCATCGGCAAGGATTCGACGGCCCTTCTGTGGCTCGCGCGGAAGGCATTTTTCGGGCACGTGCCGTTTCCGCTCGTCCACATCGACACGAGCTACAAGATCCCGTCGATGATCGAGTACCGCGACCGCCTGGTCCGCGAGTGGAACCTGCAGCTCGTGGTCGGCATGAACAAGGCGGTGCTCGAGGCCGGCAACACGTACCCGAACGGGCGTGCGACGCGCGTGGAATGCTGCGGCATGCTCAAGAAGGACGGCCTGCAGCAGGTCATCGAGCACTACGGCTACACCGGCATCATCGTCGGCGTGCGGCGCGACGAAGACCCCACGCGGGCCAAGGAGCGCTATTTCTCGCCGCGGAACGCCAACATGGAGTGGAACGCGTCGGATCAGCCGCCGGAATTCTGGAATCAGTTCAAGACCGATTTTGCCCCGGGTACGCACATCCGCATTCACCCGCTCCTGCACTGGACCGAGCTGAACGTCTGGGAGTACATCGAGCGCGAGAAGATTCCGGTCATCCCGCTGTATTTTGACGACGGAACGGGACATCGGTACCGCTCGCTCGGCTGCGCGCCGTGCACGGGATCGATTCAGTCGACCGCCAGGACCGTCGCCGAGATCGTCAGCGAGCTGAAGGGAACCAATGTTCCCGAGCGCGCGGGGCGCGCACAGGATCAGGAGAGCGAAGACGCGTTTGAGAAGCTCAGGCGCGACGGCTACATGTGATGGCCTACGCGCGGAACCAGCTCAGACTTGTCGTCGTGGGACACGTCGACCACGGCAAATCAACGCTCATCGGCCGGCTGTTCTACGACACCGGCTCGCTGCCCGCGGGCAAGTACGAACAGCTCGTCGCGATCGCGCAGCGGCGCGGCGTGCCGTTCGAGTTCGCCAACCTCATGGACGCGCTGCAGGCCGAGCGCGACCAGAACATCACCATCGACACGAGCCAGATCTGGTTCCGCACACCCAAGCGCGAGTACGTCATCATCGACGCGCCGGGCCACAAGGAATTCGTCAAGAACATGGTGACCGGCGCGGCTCGCGCCGATGCCGCGCTGATCATCATCGACGCGTCAGAAGGCGTGCAGGAGCAGACGCGGCGTCACGGATACCTGCTGCGCCTGATCGGCGTCAGACAGGTCGTCATCGTCGTCAACAAGATGGACCTGGTCGATTACTCGCAGAAGGTATTCGAGCAGGTCTCCAGCGAATATCGGGCCTTTCTTTCGAGCATCGGCGTCGAGGCGCAGGTCTTCATTCCCGTGTCGGCGCGCCAGGGCGACAACATCGCCGCGCGGGGAGAGAACCTCGACTGGTTCAACGGCCCTGCCGTGCTCGAAGCCCTCGACTCCATCCCTGACGCGGCGGAAATCACGAATCAGCCGCTGCGATTCCCCATCCAGGATGTCTACCGTTTCGATCACCGCCGCATCCTCGCCGGACGTATCGAAGCAGGGACGTTACGGACCGGCGATCAACTGCTGTTTCTTCCGTCGGGCCGCACCAGCGTGGTGCGATCGATCGAGAGCTGGAACTCGCCTCAGGTCGAGTCGCTGACGGCCGGCGATCCTGCAGGAGTGACACTCTCGGATCAGCTGTTCGTCGAGCGGGGCTCGGTGGCCGTCCACGCCGACGATGCTCCCAGTCTCGCGACAGAGTTTACGGCGCGCATCTTCTGGCTCGGCCGCACGCCGCTGGCCGCCGGCAAGCGCTACAAGCTGAAGCTCGTGACCCAGGAAGTCGAATGCGAGATCAAGACCCTTGAAGAAGTCGTCGACGCCTCGACGGTGCAGACAATCCCGGGAGCCGATTCCGTCCGTACCAACGACGCCGCAAAGGTGATCATCCATACACGTCGCCCGGTGGCGATCGATTTGTTCGAGCGGGTCCCCACACTTGGCCGGCTCGTGCTCGTCGATGGATTCGACGTGGCCGGCGGCGGCATCGTGGTCGACGTGCCGGAGCGGTTCGCCGCGGCGAACGTGGTCGCGGAGGCGGGCGTCAACGCCGATGTGTCCCAGGTCGCGCGAGGCGAGCGCCATCTCCGGCATGGCCATCGCGGAGCCGTCGTCTGGCTCACCGGGGTTCCCGGCAGCGGCAAAACGACGCTCGCGAAGTCGCTCGAGCGCCAGCTCTTCGAGCGGCACATCCAGGTGTTCGTACTCGACGGGGAGAATATTCGACCCGGGTTGAGCGCCGACCTTGGCGTATCCGGCTCTGACCGCGAAGAGAACATGCGCCGCGTCGCCGAAGTCGCCCGCCTGTTCGCGGTGGCCGGGTCGGTGTGCATCGTCAGCTTCACCTCGCCGACACGGACCGAGCGGGAACGGGCACGACGAGTGATGGACATCGAAGATGGCCCGAGCATCCCTTTCCTGGAAACCTACCTGAGTACCCCGAACGACTCGAGCTCGCAGTACGAGCCTCCCGAACATCCAGAAATGACGCTGGCGGAGAGTGTCCCGGTCGACGAGCGCGTGAATCGCGTACTCGAGCTTGTGATGCGACAGATTCGCTGACTTATGCCCGCCCCTAGGCTACCTGCCTCCAATCACGGCGGCGATGGCATCACGAAGGCCCGGTGCTCCCGCCTTCATGGGAACTATCTGGAAGAGCTCCGGCCGCCGTGTGAGCCCCGCTTTCTCGGCCCTTTCTCTCAGATTGACGATCTCGGCGTCTGACACCTGCGTCTTCCGCAAGAGCGAGACGAGCGCATCGGCCGCGCGTCCGCTTCCCTCGATGAGAATGATGCGACGCCCGACGCGCACGTTCGACTCTACCTCCGTCAATGTGATGCCGCCTCCGTTGGCGACGATCGCGACCGAAGGTCGTCCCTCAGCCAGTTTGTCGAACAGCCAATACATCGTGTCGGTCTCGGACCCCCAGCTATCCTGCGTGGAGGCTGAGGGATTGTCGACGGCCACGACGTGGGAGTGATTTGGGTCGACGGGCGTCTTGCCTCGTGGCGGAATTTCACGCAGCGGTGCGACGCCGATCAAGGGAAATGCGTTGCCGCTTTTGCGGCGCGCCTGTCCAGCTGCTTCCATGATTCCCGCCTGTGTGCCACCATCACCGGCCGCGATGCGGCGGCCGCCTTTCGCGACGAGGCTCAGCGCCTCGAACATCGCCAGCAATTGGCGCTGGTGGTCTTCGCTCATTCTCGAGGCGCCACCACTCAGGATTACGAACGCGTCGGCCTCACTCCGGATCTCGGCAATCAACGACGAGAGCTGCGCGTTCTTCTCTGGAGCCACGCTCGACACCTCGAGCACACGCGGCCGACCAGCGACGTCCAGTGCCTGAGGTCTGGACAGAGATGGCAGGACCAGCAACAACGCTGATGCAACCACCACACTCGCGGGGATGCGGCGCAGGTTCATTTCGTCCTCCCGGTCGTCAAGGCTTGGACTCCGTGATCGGTTCGAACTCGTAAATTCCGCCGTCTGCCATCAGTGAGAGGAAGAGGTGACCGTCCTTCACATTGGTGGCTCCATGTCTCATCCGAGATGAACCTCCGCATTCATATTCGCTCCTTGATCCAACATCTAATAGCAAGGCAAGAAATCCGCGAGCGGCGCCTCATCTCGTCCAGTCGGGGTACAACATTTGCTCCTTGAAGAAGCTCCGAGTCGCGAGATTGAAGTGAATTCGGACAGCTCTTCGTGCGACTTGCGCAGTGGTGTCGTCTTTTGATGCATAAAATTCTGATTGTCGATGATTCGCCGACCATCCGGAAGATGGTGCGGGCTTCGCTGCAGGCGATCGAGTCCGCGGAGTTCATCGAAGCGTCGACGGGGTTGGAGGCCATCGAGCAGCTCGCGGTGACGCGGGTGCAGCTCATCGTCCTCGACCTCAACATGCCCGATATGCACGGCATCGACGTGCTGAGGTTCGTCCGGCGGAATGCTCACTACAGAAGCCTGCCGATTGTCGTGCTCACCACACGTGGCGACGAAACCAGTCGCAAGACCGCGAAGGAAGCCGGTGCGACGACCTATCTGACGAAGCCATTCGCGCCACAGACCCTCGCACAGGCCGTCAGGGATCTCCTCGACGCAGCTGTGGAGGCGAGCCCGCGGGCGTAGCGATGTCCACTGGGGACGCGTTCTTCGACGGCTTTCTGGATGACTACTTCGCGGAGTCCGAAGAACACCTGAGTGCGGCCGCGGACGCGCTCATGCGGCTGGACAAGTCGATTGGCCATCCGTCTGCCGAGCGCGCCGCCGTCGACGATCTGTTCCGTTACTTCCACACGCTGAAGGCGATTTCGGCGATGGTCGAGCTGCGGCCCGCAGAGCAACTGGCCCATCATCTCGAGCACTACCTGCGCGCTGTTCGCGAAGGCGAGTGCACCGTGACCACCGCGGGCAGCGATGCGCTCATCGAGGGCACCAGGCGCCTCGAGCACATCATCAATGCCCACCGGGCGGGATCGCCGCTTCCACCAATAGAGGATGTGCTCGCGAGGGTCGAGAATCTGGTCGGCACACGCGGCGGAGCGCCCGGCCGCGACATCCGCTCCCGAAGACGCAACAGAAACAGGGCGCCGGTGGACGTGCCGTTTCGTCCCCACCCGCGAGCTGCTGGCCTCGGGCATCGGCGTCGATCTCGTACGCAAGCGGCTCGGAGAGATCGGCACGATCGTCGAAGCCGCGCCGCACGTGCTTCCCGACGCCACGATTAGCTTTCAGTTCACGCTGATCACGGCCGACGGCGTCGATGTCGTCGAGCGTCTCGGTGGAATTCCTGTGGCTGTTGAAGCCGAGACGCCACCCGCCGCTGAGCCCGGGGCCGTCGCGGCGGAACCTGCAGCCGCCGCCGGCGCGCCGAACGCGGCGATCTCGCACGTCGTTCGCGTCGATCTCGCGCGCCTCGATCACCTGATGCAGATCGTCGGCGACATGGTGATCGCTCGGGCGCGGCTGGCAGACAGCTTGAGTCGAGTGGAGCGCCACGTGCCCGCCTCCGAATGGCGAGCGGTGCAGGAAAACGCCCTCGCCAGCGACCGCCAGCTTCGCATGCTGCGCGAAGGCATCATGCGAGTGCGCATGGTTCCGGTCGGTGAAATATTCCGGCGGATGCCGCTGGTGGTGCGCGATCTCGCGCGCGAAAACGGCAAACGCGTCAAGCTCGAGCTGCGCGGGCAGGCGACAGAAATCGACAAGTACCTGATCGAGCGGATGATGGACCCGGTGCTCCACCTCGTGCGCAATGCCGTCAGCCACGGTATCGAGCCTCCCGACGTGCGGATCGCCCACGGCAAGAGCCCGGAAGGCACGATCACGCTGAGCGCGGCGGCCGTCGGCGACATGGTGACCCTCGAAGTGGCGGACGATGGCTACGGCGTGAACGAGGAGGCTGTGGTCAACAAGGCGCGGCAGGCTGGCCTGAGCGTGCCGTCCGGGCCGCTCGACGCAGCGGCCGTGCTCGGCCTGCTGTGCTCGCCGGGCTTCTCCACCAAGGAAGAGACCGATCGCGCGAGCGGGCGCGGCGTCGGAATGGCAGTCGTCAAGGCGATGGTGGAAGAACTGTCCGGCACGATGGCGCTCGATACGGAGCCCGGGCACGGCACTCGCTTCATCATCCGGCTGCCTGTCACGCTGGCGATTACTGACGCGCTCATCGGCCGTGTCGGCGCGGAAGCGTTCGCCATCCCTCAAGGGTCGGTACGAGAGGTCATCGAAATCGCCGAAGCGGACGTGCGGCAGCTCGAGGAAAACGAAATCGTCCCGTATCGCGACGGCGCGCTGCCGATCATCCGCCTCTCGCGCCTGTTCGGGATCGCGTCGACCGCGCGAACTGGTCGCCTCCACGTCTTTGTCCTCGGCCATGGGTCCGCCGCCATGGGCATCGCTGTCGATCGCATCGTCGGACAGCGCGAAATCGTCGTGCGCACGCTGGCGGATGCGCTCGTGCGCGTCGATGGCGTATCCGGGGCGACAGACCTGGGCGACGGCCGTGTGGTGCTGATTCTCGATCCGGCGGTGCTCGCGCGGCTCACGAACCAGCGCGCGCGGCGCGTGATTCCTGACGCGGCCGCATGGGGACGGCTTCCGGCGTAACGGAAGGTGATTATGAGCGACAGCAGCACGGACACGTTCATCCTCCTCAGCGTGATGGGAACCACGTACGCCCTGCGCAGCGATCAAGTGCAGCACATGGAAATGGTGGAACAGGTGACGCGGGTGCCCAACGCCGCACCGTTTGTCGACGGCGTGGTGTTCTCGCGCGGCCAGGTCGTGCCGGCGGTGAACCTGCGCGCCCGCTTCGGGTTCGAGCGCGCCCCTTACGACGTGCGCACGCGGCTCGTGGTCGTCAACTCCAAGGGCCGACAGGTCGGCCTCATCGTCGACGACGGCCGCGAGTTCCTTCGACTGCCCGCGACGGCAATCGCGCCGCCACAGGAGTCGCTGGCCGGATTGAGCAGCCAATACGTAGAAGGGATTGCGTCGCTGAACGGACGTCTGATTCTTGTGTTGAACCTCGAGAATCTGCTGGATTTCTCCGCGCCGCTCGTCGCGGCCTGATTTGGAGACGATATGGCTTCACAATCACGAAAACCGAACGGATCGAACGGCACCCACGGCGCCCGCCTCATCGACTCCGAGGCAATACGCAGCCGCGCGGAGCTGGTGACGGTGTCGGCCGCAGGCATCGCGCGCATCGCCGATGAAGTGGCTCAGGGCGCGACGTCGCAGCTCGGCAGCCTCGACGCGGCGCTGGGCGACATGAACGATGTCGTCGCGTCGCTCATCGACACAGCGGGACAGGCCGAGTCGCTCACCAACTCGAGCGAGGGCATGGTGTCGTCAGTGAACGAGATCGCAGCCTCGATCGAGCAGGTGTCCGCGAATACGGCGAGCCTGTCGACATCGATTGCGCAGACGTCGGCGGCCGCGCAGCAGTCGAGCGCGTCGATTCAGTCGGCGGTGGCTTCGGCGCAAGAGATGTCGACCGCCGCGCAACAGGTCGCC
This sequence comes from Vicinamibacterales bacterium, assembly GCA_963802345.1. Lineage (GTDB taxonomy): Bacteria > Acidobacteriota > Vicinamibacteria > Vicinamibacterales > JAMQPK01 > JAMQPK01. Next base: position 23,673 of record CAWDIK010000014.1, on the reverse strand, counting down.
GCCTCGGTGGCGCAGATGGCTGCCGGCACGAAATCCGTTACGAAAGACACAGAGTCCCTCACGTCGGCGGTCAACGAAACCGCCGCGTCGATCGAAGAAATTTCGCGGTCGATCGAGGGCGTCGCGTCCAATGCGACCGACCTCGCGGCCGCCTCTGAAGAGACCTCCTCCTCCATCAACGAGATGGCGGCGTCCATCGAGGAAGTCGGCGCCATGTCCGAGAACCTCGCGACGGCGGTCGAGCAGAATGCGGCGGCGATCGAGCAGATGTCGCGCTCGGTGCAGTCGGTTGCGTCCAGCGGACGGGCGATCAGCGACAGCGCGGTCAATGCGGCCGCGAGTGCGACGGAGCTCGATCGCTCGATTCAGTCCGTGGCCTCGTTCGCGAAGCAAGCCGACGAGGTGACCCGGCGTGTCTCGCGGGACGCAGAAGATGGCGGCGCGACGGTGCAGCGATCCATTCAGGGCATCGGCCGGCTTCGCGACTCGATGGTGCAGTCGGCGACCGTCATTCGGGAAATGGGCAAGCGCACCAATGAGATCGGGAGCATCGTCGACACGATCAACCTGATCGCCGAGCGCACGAACCTGCTGTCGCTCAACGCCTCGATCGAGGCCGCGCGCGCGGGCGACGCGGGCCGCGGCTTCGCTGTCGTTGCCGAAGAGATCCGGAATCTCGCGGATCGCTCGGCGAAAGCGACATCGGATATCGCCGGCATCATCAAGGCGCTGCAGGACATCGTCAGCGAAGCTGTGACGGCGTCGAACGACGGACTCCGCGTCGCCGACGACAGCAACGTGCTTGTCGAGGCCGGCGCCGGTGGACTGAAGAAAATCCTTGGCGGCCTCGGCGAGATCACGACCGCCGTGGCGCAAATCGCGCGCGCAACCGACGAACAGCAGTCGTCGGCCCGCACGGTCGTCACTGCCATTACGTCGACCACCGAACAGGCACGGCTCGTCGCCTCGTCCACCGCCGAGCAATCGACGGCAGCGACCAGCATCGCGCAGGAGACGGCGCGCATGCGCGGCATCGCCCAGGAAGTCCGGAAAGCCGTCGGTCAGCAAGCGGCAGCCGCGCGCGACATCCTGAAAGCCTCGCAAAGCGCCACGAGGTTGTCGTCGCAGGTGCACCGTGCCTCGACCGAACAGGCGAAAGGCGCCGCGCAGATCGTGAAGACCACGGAATCGATGCGCCGCAGCGCGGCGGCCACCACACGGGCCATGAATGACCATGCGGTCGCCGTCGATCAGATTACGAAAGCCGCCGAGTCGCTGTCGCGCCTCATCGCGACCGTCACGCGCTCGATGCACGAGCAGACGAGTGCCACGAACGAAGTCGCCGCAGCGGTTTCGTCGATGCGCAAGGAAGGCGAACAGGCATCGCGCGCGCTCGCAGAACAGGCGCGAGCGATGAGAGACGTGCTCAGCAACAGTCAAAACATCACCAAGCAAATCGACCTGATCACGAAGGCCAACAAGCAGCACTCGTCGCGGGCCGGACGCGTGCTCACGCAGTTGAAGGACGTGCGGGCCATCACAGAGCGCAACGCGCGTTCGGCCCGCGATACCCAGGGCGGGACCGGGGATCTCCTCCGGCATGCTGAAGCGCTGACTGGCGCGCTGACGCCGCAGAAGAACGGATCCAACGCCCGCTCATGAACCGAATCGGCATTCTCACGACCGATACCGACCTCGTCGTCACGACGTGGGACGCGACCCTCGAGCAGATGACCGGCATCCCGGCCGATCGCGCGCGCGGCCATCGGCTCGAGGAGATCGTGCCGGACCTGCGCTCGCGGATGCTCATCGACCTCATCCGCGAGCCGCTCATCTCGGGATCGGCGCAGGTGCTCGCGCCTGCCCTCCACAAGTACCTGATTCCGTGCCCGCCGCTCGAACCGTCGGACGAGTTCGACCACATGCAGCAGCGCGTGGTGGTCGGGGCGCTCCGCGATGCGCACCGTTCCGTCGGGCTCGTCATGAGCATCGAAGACGTCACCGAGCGCCTCGAGCGCGAGCGCGAGCTCGCGCGGCAGCTTCGCGATCAGTCCCCTTCGGCACGGCTCAAGGCGGTGGAACAGCTCGCGCACGAGCCGGCTGAGGGGATTGGCCCTCTCGGTGTCGCGATGGGCGACGAGGACTGGCGCGTGCGCCGTGCCGCCGTGAAGGCTCTCGCCGCCCGCCGGGACGAAGCGCTCGTCGATGGCGTCATCGCCGCGCTGCGCGACGGCCACCGGGACTTCAGCGTGTTGAGCAGCGCCCTGCAGCTGTTGACGCTGACCGGCGTCGACTCGACCAAGGCGCTCGTTCGATTGATAGACGACGCCGACGCGGATCTCCGCATTCAGGCGGCGCTGGCGCTCGGTTCGCAGCGGCACCCCGAGGCAACCGGAGCGCTGCTTCGCGCGCTCGACGACACGGATCCAAACGTGCGATTCCATGCGATCGAGTCCCTCGGCAAGCTCGCGTCTCCGGCCGCGATAGACAAGCTTGCGGCGATCGCAGAGTCGCGCGATTTCTATCTCGCGTTTCCGGCGATCGAGGCGCTCGTCCGCATCAACGATCCGGTCATTGCGCCGAGAATCGCCCCGCTCCTCAGCGACCCGATGCTGAGCGCGGCCGCGGCGGAGGCGCTTGGCCACATCGGCGATGAAGATGCCATTGCTCCGCTTGTGGATGCACTCGCGGCAGCCGGCAACCTCCGTCGACGCCGTGGTCGAGGCGCTGACGCGCATCCAGCATCGCTACGAGACGTCCACGTCAGACGGCGAAGAGATCAAGGAACTGGTACGCCGCAGGCTCTCGCCGGAAGGCATGCGCCGCATCCTCGCGTCGCTCGAGCATGCCTCGAGCGAATCAGTTCGAGCGCTCATCAGCGTGGTGGGATGGCTTCGCGATCCCGCGGTTCCGTCGGCCCTCGTCAGGCTGCTCGGCGCCGAAGAGGCCCGCCACGATGTCGTCGAAGCATTCGTGCGCGTCGGATCGTCCGCAGTACCGCTGCTGATCGAACAGCTTGGTGCCACCGATCGCGACACGAGACGCGCCGCGATCGTGACACTTGGACGAATAGGCGACCGTCGCGCGGTCGAGCCGCTTATCGGCCTGCTCGACGAACGCGACGTCCGACTTGTCGGTCGCCGCCGCCTCCGCGCTTGCACGCCTCGGCGACCCGCGCGCCTTCGAGCCGCTGCTGGCTCTGCTCGGTGACGAGGATGTCGCCGTGCGACAAGCGGTCGTCGGGGCCCTCAATTCAATCGGACACCCCGACATGGCGTCGCGGATTTGCACGATGCTGGGCGAGCCGGATGCACTGGTCCGCGAATCGGCCGTGAAGATCGCAGGCTACTTCGGATACGCGACGTGCGCGGATTGCGTCGTCGCGCGATGCACCGATGACGATGAAGCAGTACGCGCCGCGGCGATCGAGCATCTGCCCTACTTCGACGATGGCCGCGCCTTGCAGATATTCGCGTCCGTTCTCGACAAGGACACACCGCGTGTCCGGGCAGCCGCGGCAAAAGCGCTTGGGGCGGTGCCAGGTGCGCCAGCCCTCCTGCTTCTGCGGAAGGCAACTGGCGATGCCGATGCCTGGGTCCGGTATTTCGCGGCGAGCAGCATGGGCCACCAGGGCGACGGCGAGCGCGCTCGACATCCTGAGCCTGCTCGCCACGACCGACCCAGCGCCCCACGTCCGCATCGCCGCTATCGAAGCGATTGGCCGCATCGGCGGCGACAGCGCCCTCGCGATTCTGTCGCCGCTCATCGCAGACGACACCGAGATCGGCCTGGCGGCGATACGCGCATCCGGCAGCATCCGCTCCGAGCACGCCGTGTCGGCGTTGCGCGAAGCTCTGCGCTCGAGAGACGCCGCTCGACGGGCCGCAGCCGTCGACGCAATTGCGGCGTGCGGCGGCGCAGAAGCGATTGAGCTGCTTCAGTGGACCGCATCTTCGGACGAGGACGGCAACGTCGTGCAAGCCGCGCTCAACGGCCTCGGCACCATCGCGAACCGCAACACGGCGGCGAGCGCAGGTGCGGTCGCCGCGCTGGTCGCACTCCTCTCCGATCCCGCGCGGCGCACCGAGGCGATCGAGGTCGCCGGCCGCCTCGCGCCCTCCGCGATTCCTGTCCTCGCGGAATCGCTCGCCACCGACGATCCGCCTGTACGCCGCGGCGTCGTCGAGGCACTCGGACGGCTGTCGCATACCGTCGCATCTGCGTATCTGCAGCGGGCGTTGTCGGACGCGGACGACGCCGTGCGTCGCGAGGCGGTGCGGGCCCTGTCCCGCCTGGGAACGCGCGGCCTGACGCGCCGCTTCGCCGCGATGTCCGAGACAGACTTTTCGCCTGCCGTCAGACAGGCGGCGGCCGCCGCGCTTTCGCGCCAGGGCGTGCCGGAAGGCGGCGAATGAATGCCGTTTTCACCCGAGAACCTCGGCGTCTCCGAAGCCGGCCTGCCGCTTCTGCGCGAGCTGATTCACCAGCAGACGGGGTTGTTCTACGAGAACGGCCGCGGCGAGCTGCTGAGCGATCGACTGGCCCCGCTGGTGGTCGCGCGCGGCTTCCGGTCGTATCTCGATTTCTACTACCTGCTGAAATTCGACGACCGGTCCGCCGACACTGCCTGGCGCGACGTGATGGACGCGCTGTCGGTGCAGGAGACGTACTTCTGGCGCGAGGCCGACCAACTTCAGGCGCTGACGTGTCACGTGCTGCCGGAACTGCTGCGCGCGACGCCCGGCGCGACAGTGCGGATCTGGAGCATTCCGTGCGCGACCGGCGAAGAGCCGTTGACGATCGCGATGGCGCTCGAGGAGGCGGGCTGGTTCGACCGCGCGCGCATCGAGATCCACGCGAGCGACGGCAGCCCCGCCGCGATCGCCAAAGCGCGCGCCGGACTGTACCGCGAGCGATCGTTCCGTTCGCTGCCGGGGCACCTGCGGGACAAGTACTTCGAGCCCCGCGGCACACAGTGGACTCCGACAGCCTCGCTCCAGCGGCGCATCACGTCCTGGACGGTGGTCAACCTGATGGCGCGAGACGAGATGCTGACGCACGCGCGCAGCCAAATCGTCTTCTGCCGCAACGCATTCATCTACTTCTCGCAAGACAGCGTGAAGCAGGTCGTCAAGACGTTCGAGGACGCAATGCCGGTGCCCGGGTATCTGTTCGTCGGCGCGTCCGAATCACTATCCAGATTGTCCGATCGTTTCCTCCTCGAGGACGTCGATCGGGCGTTCGTCTACACCAAGCGGTGACAGAAAAGGATTAATGCCCAATAACGGCGTCAACAAAGGTTCTCGTCGTCGACGACTCTGCATATGTGCGGAAAGTCGTCACGCAAATGCTGTCGCGCAGCCCGTCTCTTGAAGTCGTCGGCATCGCGAGGGATGGACGTGAAGCGCTGGATCAGGTGGCCGAGCTTCAACCCGACGTCATCACCTGCGACCTCATCATGCCCAATCTTGACGGCGTCGGTTTTGTGACCGAGCAGATGGCGCGCAAACCGCTGCCGATCGTCATCGTCAGTGTCGCCAGCGAGGCGGGCGAGCTCGCGCTGAACGCGCTCGATGCGGGCGCGGTGGACTTCGTCCAGAAACCGACAGCGCTCGCGTCGGAGCGCCTGCTGGAAATGAGCGACGAGTTGATTGGGAAGGTCAAGGCCGCCGCCGCGGCACGCCTGCGTACCGCGCCGTCCACACAGATGCCGGCGCGCGTGCCGCTGGCGACTCCGATCGCGGCGCGCGGAGCGTTCGATGTCGTCGTGATGGGCATTTCGACGGGCGGACCGCAGGCTCTGCGCGCGTTCCTGCCGCAGCTGCCTGCCGCGCTGCCGGTTCCCATGGCGATCGTGCTGCACATGCCTGTCGGATTCACAGAGCTCTACGCGCGAAAACTTGACGAGCTCTCCTTGCTGAAAGTCTGCGAAGCGGCGGACGGCATGGAGATGCAGCCGGGCTGCGTGCTTCTGGCGCCGGCAGGGCGCCATCTTTCGCTGCGGCGGAACGACCGGGGCATCGTCGTCGCGCATCTCGATCTCCGTCCTCTCGACACACCGCATCGGCCATCCGTCGACGTCCTGTTCCAATCAGCCGCGGACGCGTATCGCGGCCGCGTGCTCGGCATCGTGATGACCGGCATGGGAGAGGACGGGCGCGAAGGGGCCGCGTGGATCAAGGCCAAAGGCGGAACGATCGTCACCGAGTCGGAAGACTCGTGCGTGGTCTACGGAATGCCACGCGCAATCGTCGAGGCCGGCCTCAGCGATCAGACCGTGGGTCTCGACCGAATGGCCGAAGCAATTCTGGAGCATGTGTGACACATAAGCTGCTGCTCGTCGACGACTCCGGGCTGGCACGACGGAGTATGCGCGCGATGCTCGAGCCCGCGGGTTTCGAGGTGATCGAGGCCGAAGACGGAATGGCCGCTCTCGAGCGGTATTCGGTCGACAAACCCGATCTGGTCATCCTCGACCTCGTCATGAAAGGCATGTACGGCCTCGACGTCCTGGCGAAGCTTCGCGAGCTCGATCCCGTCCGCACGCGTGGTCGTCGTCTCGGCCGACGTGCAGCAGTCATCGCAGGACATGGTGCACGCCGCCGGCGCGGTCGGATTTCTGAACAAGCCGGTGGAGCGAGAGCGCGTTCTCAGCGTCCTGCGAGGCGCGCTCGAAAGGCCCGCGTCATGAAGCTCACCGCCGTTCAGGAAGACGCGCTCATCGAGCTGCTGAACATCGGGTTCGGCCGCGCGGCGGCCTCGCTGTCACAGCTGACCGGCCACCGGGTGCTGCTGGAAGTTCCCCATGTGACCATCCATCCGATCGACGAGGTGTCGGAGTCGCTCGAGCGCATGATCCGGACCGACGTGGCGAGCGTGCACCAGATCTTCAGCGGACCGGTCGAGCGGCGATGCGCTGCTGATCCTCGACCAGGCCGGCGCGTCGATGCTGAAGGAGCTGCTGACGAACGAGCCGGCCCTGCCGCTGTCGATCGACGCATCCGCGCGCGAAGTGCTCACCGAAGTCGGAAACATCCTGCTCAACGCGTGCCTTGGCACGTTCGGCAACCTGCTCAAGGTGCAGGTGACGTTTTCTGTGCCGCAACTCAGCCTCGAAAGCCTCGGCGCGATTCTCGAGACGCTGCGCGTCAATCAGGAAGGGATGAAATACGCCCTCGTCGTGCACGCGGGCTTCAAGCTCCGCGACAACGAAGTACGTGGATTCCTCGTCATCGTCCTCAGCGTGGCGTCGCTCGATCGGCTGCTTCGCGCGGTGGAAGAATGGGAGCACGAGAGTCATTGAGCCGCAGCGATCTCGCGCGACAGGATTTGATTGCCAGCGCCATGCTGCGCTGGTTCGAGGAGTTGTCCGATCGCGGGATCTTCACGACAGACGATGCGCTCGTCGTGAGGACCTGGAATCCGTGGCTCGAGGCGCAGACCGGCGTCCCGGCCTCGGTCGCCGTCGGCGCTTCGCTCATCGAGCTGTACCCGACGATCAAAGATCGCGGGCTCGACCGCTACTATGCAAACGCGCTCGCCGGCGAAGTGCACGTGCTCTCCGAGCGCTTCCACAAGTTTCTGATCCCCGTACCGCGCAACATCCAGTCGATCGGCCTGAGCGAGATGGCCCAGAGCGCCCGCATCGCCCCGCTGACCGTCGGTCAGTCGGTCGTCGGCACGATCACGGTGATCGAGGACGTCACCGAGCGCGTCGTGAGCGAGCGCGAGCTCCGCAACCAGATCGCGGCATCCGAGCGCGCGCGGAACGTCGCGGAAGAAGCGTCGAGGCTGAAAGACGAATTCCTTGCGACGATGTCGCACGAGATCCGGACGCCGCTGAATGCGGTGCTCGGGATGGACGCGCATTCTGCGCACGCAGCCCCGGTTGAAGACGCGCGATCACGCGCTCGAGGTCATCGAGCGCAACGCGGCCTCGCAGCTGCGCCTGGTGGAAGACCTCCTCGACATGGCGCGAGTCATCAGCGGCAAGCTGCGCCTCGAGCTGAAGACGATCCCGCTCGAAGACGTGGTGCGCGCCGCCATCGACGTCGTCACACCCAGTGCGGCGGCCAAGAACATCACGATCTCCACGTCGTTCGACGAGCGGCGGCCCGCCATCAACGGCGACTTCGATCGCATTCAGCAGGCGGTCTGGAACCTGATGTCGAACTCGGTGAAATTCACGGAACCGGGCGGCCGTGTCGACGTGCAGATCGCCGGATCGGGCGACATGGTGGAATTGACGGTGCGCGACACGGGACAGGGCATCGCGCGCGACTTCCTTCCCTACCTGTTCGACCGCTTCCGCCAGGCGGACGCGTCGGCGAGCCGGCGGCACGGCGGGCTGGGACTCGGCCTTGCGCTCGTGCGGCAGATCGTCGAGCTGCATGGAGGGACCGTCAGCGCGAGCAGCGCCGGCACCAATCGCGGATCTGCGTTTGTCGTCCGGCTGCCAATCGCCTCTGCGTCGATGGTCGGTCTCTGCGCCGGCCGCCGAGCCGGTGACGTTGAAAGGCATTCACATTCTCATCGTGGATGACAACGAAGACGGCCGGGAGATGCTGAAGACCGCGCTGCGCGACTACGGGGCGATCGTGGACGTGCGCCGCCGGCGCAAACGAGGCCATGGCGCTCCTCGAAGACACACTCACCCCTGACGTGCTCATTTCCGACATCGGCATGCCCGACGCGGATGGATACGAGTTCATTCGCCGCGTGAGAACCGCGAGCAACGCCGCCACCCGCCTGCTGCCGGCGATTGCGGTGACGGCGTACGCCGACCCCGAAGATCGGATTCGCGCGACGGTCGCGGGTTATCAGGCGCATCTCGCCAAACCCGTCGACGCCGCTCTTGTCGCCGCCTCGGTCGCGTCGCTCGTCCTCGCGCCGCGTCGAACCTCAAGATCCACGCGCAAGCGGTGAGCGCGGTAAGATACGGCTCCGAATAGGAGGCCGTATGAAACTGCTTGCCGGTTCTCTGATCACTCTTGCGCTGGTCCTTCAGTCAGGCTCGCTGTCGGCCCAACAGGGTCTCGGTGGCGCCGGCCAGGCGCTGCCATCTTCGCTTCTGCAGTGTCCCGATGTCGCGGCCGCGCTGATGGCCGTCACCAACCAGGACACGCGGCTGCGCGACTGGGCGAACCTCGCACGATACCGCGATGCCAACAAGACGGTGACCCGGGCGGATGTCGTCTTCATGGGCGATTCGATCACCGATTTCTGGCAGCAGCCGAGATTTGGCGGGTTTTTCCCGGGAAAGAACTACGTCGATCGCGGCATCAGCGCGCAGACGACGCCGCAGATGCTGATCAGATTCCGGCCGGACGTGATTGCGCTGAAGCCTCGCGCTGTCGTCATTCTTGCCGGCACCAACGACATCGCCGGCAACACAGGACCGATGACGAACGAGGAGATTCAGAACAATCTCGCGTCGATGGCGGAGCTTGCGAAAGCCAACAACATCAAGGTCGTGCTCGCCAGCATCACGCCGGTGAGCGCGTATCACGCTGCGCCGAACACCCCGCCACAGACGACCCGTCGGCCGGTCGACCGCGTTCAGGCCATCAACGCGTGGATGAAATCGTACGCCGCCGCGAACAAACACGTGTACCTCGACTACTACTCCGCGATGATCGACAGCACAGGCATGCTGAAGACCGAGCTCAGCGAAGACGATCTGCATCCGAACGCGGCCGGTTACAAAGTGATGGCGCCGCTTGCGGACGCGGCGATCGCGCAGGCGCTCCGGTAGACGCGGGCCGTGCCGGGTATCGAGCTCGCACGGCGGGCGATCCGTGATCGGGACGTTCAAACCGCGGCCGCGACGTTCGTATGCTGCTGGACGATTCTCGCTGTCACCGCGCCCGGCATTCCGCTCGTCTGGGACGAGCCGGAGTACCTGGCTCGCGCTCGGAATATCGTCGAGTGGTTTCGGGTGTTCCCGAATGCACTTTCCAAGGAACAACTGCAGAAGACGTACTGGTTGTTCATCCATTTCTCCGAGGGGCATCCCGCGGGTTTCGCCTTACCGATTGCGCTGGGTCAGTGGCTCTTCTCGGGAATCGTCGACCCGCTGACCGCCGCACGACTGGGTCCGATTACCTTGTTCAGCGCTGCGTGCGCCGGCGTCGCCGTGCGGCTGAAAAACACGTACGGCACGGCTGCGGCCATCGTGACGCCTGTGACGCTGCTGACGTTTCCGCGAGTATTCTCCGAGGCGCACTTCGCGACGCAGGATGGGCAGCTCACGGCGTGGTGGCTCCTGCTGTGGGCGATTCAATCGGGGCCGGCGCGCGGATGGCGCGACACGATTCGCCTGGGTATTGTCCTCGGATTCACGACAGCCACGAAATTCACTGGATGGCTGGCGTGGTTGCCGGTTGCGATGTCAGAGGTCGTCCAGCAGTGGAAAGGGGCCGTACCCCTTTTCCGCAGAAGCGGACCCGCGATGCTCCGGCTGCTGATCATCATGGGCGTCGCGCTTCTCACCTTCTACATCGTCAATCCGTCGATGTGGTACGGACCGCTCGATGGATTCAGGGACCACTTTCACCGGAGCCTCAATCGAGGCAACACGCTCAATATCGCGACGCAGTTCCTGGGGCGCACGTACAACGGTCACGGATCCTCTGCCGTGGTACAACACGCTCGTGTGGCTCGTCTTCGCCACGCCACTGCCGACATTGGTGCTCGGCGCCGTGGGCCTCTGGCATTGCCTCGCCAGGCCCACCGCGTTCTCACTGACTTTGATCCTTCATTGGGCCACGTTGATGGTGGTGCGCGCCCTGCCTGGCGCGCCACCACACGATGGCATTCGACTGTTTCTGCCGGCGTTCGGATTCTGGTGCGTGTTTGCAGGCATCGGAGCGCAACGTGTGTTCACGCTCGCCGCGACGCTGCGCGTGACCGCGTGGAGACTAGGTCTGCGGTTCGCACTTTGCGGCGCTCTTCTGGCCAGCGCGGTCAACCTCGCGCGGTACTATCCGCAGACGCTGTCGCACTACAGCATTCTCGCCGGAGGTCTTCGCGGCGCAGTCGACAAGGGCATGGAACCGACGTACTGGTGGGATGCGCTCGACAACGACGTCCTCGAGTGGCTCAACCTGCGCGCCGGCCCGGGAGAGGCGCTCGCCTTCTCGACCATCTACAACATGGGCCAGTTGCGAGACTGGGGCAGATTGCGCGCGAAAAATGTGAACGCGGAGACCACTCCGTTCAAGTGGTACGTGCTTCAGAACCGGCCGGCGATGTTCACCCGCATCGACCGCTATCTGATGGCGCGCGAAAAGCCCGCATACGTCAAATACCCGGGACGGCGGCGCAGTGGACGAGCGGTCCCGCGCGATCTTGATGTGCCGCTGATTTCGGTGTTCTCGTTCGAACAATATCAGCGCGCCCGCCGCCGGACCGCGCGCTGACATACGCATCGTTTCGGCATCGGATTGGTAGCATCGAGGCAGATGTACAGACTGAATGACAAGGCCGTGCTCTTCGCTCCACCCGAGAGCATCGAGCCGGAAGCGCTGAGACAGGTGGAAAACACCGCGTCGATGCCGTTCATCTTCAAGCACGTGGCGGTGATGCCCGACTGCCACTACGGCAAGGGCGCGACGGTCGGTACGGTGTTGGCCACAAAGGGCTCCATCATTCCCGCTGCCGTCGGCGTCGACATCGGCTGCGGGATGATCGCCGTCAAGACGCCGCTGACGCGCGGCGACATCGCCGATCCGGCGGCGATCCGCACCGGGATCGAGCGGCGCATTCCGATGAGCGCCGGCAACAACAATCGAACGCTCAGCGAGAGCGCGGCACGCCGGGTCAAGCAGCTCGAGTCGCTTGCGACGCGCGATTACAGTGCGATCGATCCCAACTGGAAACTCCAGCTCGGCACGCTCGGCGGAGGGAACCACTTCATCGAGCTTGCGACGGATGAATCGAACGCCGTATGGGCGACGCTGCACTCGGGTTCGCGCGGTGTCGGCAACAAGATCGGCAATCTGCACATCCGCCGCGCGCAGTCCCTTGCAAAGTCCAGCGGCACGCACCTGCCCGACAGGGACCTGGCGTACCTGACCGAAGGCACGAAGGAATTCGACGAGTATGTGCGCGACGTCTTATGGGCGCAGAATTTCGCGCGGCTGAATCGCGACGAGATGATGGACCGCGTGATGCTGGAGCTGAGCCACAGCGTGTACGGCGACGCATCGCATGTCGCAGAGCTCGAGGTGCAGCGCATCAACTGCCATCACAACTTCACGCAGCTGGAAGAGCACTTCGGCGAGCGCATCTGGGTGACACGCAAGGGCGCCATCGAGGCGCGCCGCGGGATGTGGGCGATGATTCCGGGCTCCATGGGCACCCGCAGCTACATCGTGACCGGCCTCGACAACCCGATGGCGTTCAGCTCGGCGCCCCACGGCGCGGGCCGCCGTCTGTCGCGGACCGCCGCGCGCAAGCAATACACGATGAGCGACCTGGACGCCGCGATGCGCGGCATCGAATTCCGGCGCTCGTCGGTGCTGCTCGACGAGATTCCCTCGGCCTACAAGAACATCGACGAAGTGATGGCGCACGCCAAGGAGCTGGTCGAGATCAAGTACGTGTTGAAGCAGTTTGTGAATGTGAAGGGAGACTGAGAATCAGGAATCCTCACAGACACACGGCCGCGTCATGTGTACACCAGTCCACCGATCGATAGATAACGCCCCGCCGAAGGTTTGGGTAGTCGGTGGAATTATTGGTTTGCCTGATTCAGGCGTTCACACTGTGTACGCCGTTGATATGACCTCTCACTCGGTGACGATTCTGTCCGCTTGCGTGGGCAGAGTCTCAAAACAAACCGAAAAACGTAATCTCGCAAATCGGCATCGCCGTTGCTCTCTGCAAGCGAGCGAATCGTGTCTCGTATGCCTTGTCTGGTAATCGGGCTTCTCGTCGGCGGGACGACGATGGCCGCTGCTGCGGTCGAGCCGCGGTTTCTGTGCGAGCCTGTGCGGCCAGGCGATACCGCCGTACGAGTCGCCGCTCGCTTGATGCAGCGCGAGCGGAGCTGGCGCGAGCCGAAGTTCCAAATTTTCGATCCGATCGGCGCCAGGTTCATCCCAAAGACGCAGTACAACCGGATTCGCCCCGGTTGGCAGGCATGCGTGGTCGAATCGTCGCCTGCGAGCGTCGGACAGTCGTCACCGGTTTCGGTCGCAGCGGCCTCGCCATCCCCAGCGCCCGCATCCGGGACGCCAACCACTACGGCGCCCCGATCGACGTCGCGCAAGTTGTTGCTGACGTATACATGGCTGTCGCTGACGCTGGTCTCTTTCGGCGCGGCGTCGACGCTGCTGATTCTCGACCAGTCCTGGCGACGCCGGATGGCGGTCTCACGGACATTGGAAGCCTTCGGGCAGGCGTTCGTTCGCGAGTTCGAGAGGCCGCTCGTCGCCGACCGGCGCGGGAGGGCTGCGGTGCTCGCACGTCTCAGTGTCTACCCGCGCCGTGCAGCTGTCGATGTGCTGCTGGCGCCGGCCGCCGACCGCCGCTATCCAAATCTTGCCGATCATCTGGCAAACGTCGAATACGACATTCACCGCGTTCTCACCACTCTGGACGATCGTCGATTCGCTTGCGGGCCACTCGAGGCGCGCGGCTCATGGGTCGCGATTCCATTAAGAATGGTATCGGGTCTGCACAAGGAAGGTGTCGCGTGAATATCCTGCTGATGAGCCTCGGTGGAGGCGGAGGGAACATCCTGCGATCGGTCAAAGCGCTATATCAGCGCGATCTCACCGCCGAGGGGCGCGTCGATGACGAACCGCCGCCGCATCGCGTCGCGGCCCGTTTTCTCGATACCAATCAGTATTCGCTTGTGGACGTGCCGCCGGACGAACGCCTGCTGATTGGCCCGGAGACCACCCACTTTCTCGGCGCCCGACACGACCCTGAGGTCGCGCGGCGAGCGTTCGACGAGTCGCGCGACCAGATCGCGGCGCTGATGCGCGACTACTCGACGGTGATCCTCATCGCCACCGGAGGAAAGGGCACCGGCACCGGTACACTCCTGCCCGCCGCCATGCTGGCAAGGCAGATGAGGAAGCTGGTCATCCCGATCTTTGTCCGGCCGTCATTCGAGCGCCACGAGGTTGAAAAACGCCGATTCGATCAGGCGCTCAACGTCAGCGCACAGCTGGATGCGGCGCAAATCAGGTTCATCGAGATCCTGAACGACCGGGGATATCTCGATACCGATCCGCAACCGCAATCCGTCGTCTGGGAGCGCATGAACGTGCCCATCGCGCGAGCGTTGCGTGGGCTGCTGTACGTGCTGTCGGACTTGTCGCAGGTCGACCCTTCTGACCTGTCGGCGCTCTTCGGCGGTCACGGCCGCCTTCGTCTCGGCTTTTCCGAGCTCAATCCACACGCCATTCAAGATCCCGCCGACGAGGCTATTGACGACGCCGTGTTGGAATGCTGGGCCAATCCTTACTGCAACTTCAGCGATCCGATCGGCACGTCCCTCATCTGCATTCAGGGCCCGTGGTCGAACATCACCGACGCCAAGATTAAAAGCCGTCTGGCGGCCCATGCCACCGCGACCGGGTCGACCACCTACAATCCGCTTTACGCGCGGGCACCGCAGTCACCGCGACCGTGGGGCGTGACGACGCTGTTCACGGAATACACCGGAGATCAACCGCCGATCGACGTCGACTGGACCGTTGTAGCTGATGCCGCTGCGGCTGCCGAGTTCACAATTCCCTCGGTCAAGGACCTTTCCCTCGTGGCAACCCTTCCAGGCCGTCAGCCAGAAGCCGAACGGGCTGAATCGTTCGGCTCGTTCTGGGATCTGGCTCTGGCGATCAATCGCTCCGATTCCCGAGCCCTCGACATCGCACGAAATGGCGCGAGCGATAGTGTGGTCGTCACGGCGTCCGAGATCAGAAAGCTGCTGGGAACGGTGTGGTTTCGCTCCGTGTTCACGCGTCTCTCGCCGGCGTGGCGCGAGCGTCTGATTGCGGAGCTCGTCGAAAGCGTCGTCCTCCCCAATCACCAGCTCAGGATCGGCCGCCGCGATGTGGCACTTGGCGACCTCGGGCCCGCCGAGGTGCGTACCGTCTTTGCCAAAGCGTCCATCGCCGAGGGCGCACGGGCCGATGTGCGACTGGTGATGGCGGTCGTCGACCTGTGGGGCCCGGAGGCGGTATCACGGCTTCGATTCGCGGACGTTAAGCGCCCAGCCGAGCCGAGCCAACCACAGCACGCGTCGGCCCTGTCGGAGGTCCTCCACGGTTTTCTCCCCGAGTGAGAGGGCAATGTTAAGATAGGGATCCCGCCAAGGCCGGCGTAGCTCAGTTGGTAGAGCAGCTGATTCGTAATCAGCAGGTCCGCGGTTCAAGTCCGCGCGCCGGCTCCAGTTAACCACAATAGATATAACGACTTAGTAGCTGCGCGCCAGAAAGGCTCTGTCCCGGCGTGGGCCGGTAGGTGCATCCTTCATATACGCAACGGTGCCGAGCAGCACGCCAAAACCCGTCGTCATGGCAGGACTGGTGATCGTCGTCGCGTGCGACGTAGCCGTGGCGCTGCGCGTCGGTTCGAGCGCCTTGGCCAATCCGAAATCGAGGACCTTCACCGCGCCGTCAGGCCGCACCTTGATATTCGCCGGTTTCAAATCGCGATGCACGATCCCCTGCTCATGTGCGGCTTCCAGCGCGTCGGCAATCTGTTTGGCGATGGGCAGCGCGTCATCGATCGGGATCGCCCCGCGCGCGATGCGCTGTGACAAGTCCTCGCCCTCGACCAGTTCCATCACGAGGGCCTTCACGCCGTCGGCGTCTTCGAGCCCGTAGATCGCGGCGATGTTCGGATGATTCAGCGAGGCGAGGACTTCCGCTTCGCGCTGAAGGCGGGCCAGGCGGTCGGAGTCGGCTGCGAGAGACGATGGCAGGATTTTGATCGCGACGTGACGCTTCAGCTTCGTGTCGCGCGCACGATAGACTTCGCCCATACCCCCGGCCCCAAGGGAGGAAAGGATTTCATACGGGCCAAGGCGTGCACCGGGGTTGAGGGCCAAACGGCTGCCATCGAGTATACGGGCAGGGCGGCGCGCCGACTGCATTACTTCTGAGTAACGCCGTCTACTCACCGGGGACGTACTGTTTAGGATCATGCACGGTTCCCGCCGTGATCCATCGGGCTGCAGTCGACTTCGAGACACCCCAGACTGAGGCTGCGTCGCGCACAGACCCACCTGGAATGACGACCGTTGTCGGCACCTTGCGAGGTCTTCCGAGGCGTTTGCCTTGTGCCTTGGCGCGCGCCAAACCTGCCAGCACCCTCTCTCGAATTCTTTCTCGTTCAAACTCGGCGATCCCCCCCAGGATATGCATCTGTAACTTCCCCGCTGGCTTGTACTGTGCCTCCCGCGTGCAGGCGACGGCGATCGAGGACACCAAGCAGAGATGAAATCCGGCCTGACCGAGGACGTACGCCAACGGCCGATGGTAGTCGCCCGTCGGCTCGAACGCGATCTCGCACGGCAGTTCCAGGGCGCGGAGCGTCGCCACGAACCGGTCGATGTCGGTCTTGGTGTTCGCGATGCGCATCGCGCGTCGTTGACCGCTCGGCAGTTCGAGCAGCACCTGGTGTGTCAGCTTCGCAACGTCGATCGCTACCCGCACGGCTGAGGACGTGGTAGAAGATTTCGAGGTCATGGCTCGCAGTCTCCTCTGGTTTGAGTTGTGGCAAACCCATTCTAGAGAAGCACTTGTCTTGCCTTGACCTCACATTCCGAAGGTCCTACGGGCCCGAATTTGCGGGACGCACGCTTGATGCGTGGGCGTATGCGCGCGGCGTGACGCTGCGCTTCATTCGCCCGGGCAAGCCGATTGAGAACGCCTACGTCGAAAGCTTCAACGGCAAGTTTCGCGATGAATGTCTGAACGAACACTGGTTTGTGAGCGTGGCGGATGCGAAGGCGACGATCGAAACCTGGCGGATCGACTACAACACCGTCCGCCCGCACAGCTCGCTCAACGGCGCCACGCCGGACCAGTTTGCCCGGCTCACGGAGGGGCTCGCCGGCTGAGGCCGGCTCGCCCTGATGAGAATCGTCAACCCGAGAATCTCTTACTATCCCCGTAGCGGATCGTGGGGGCACGTCAAGACGGTGTGGATTATAGGGCAGCCGCTCCCGGCGAAGCGGATTACTCCTGCCTGACGCCGCACTCTTTATCCAACTCAGTCCCGGGGGTGTCGCACGCCACTTCGCGACTACTTGGGGACTTGTCCGGCGTCTACCCGCCTGTGATCACGCCGGCACGGGAATCATGTCGCAACGCTCGGCAAGCGCAGCGCGCTCTTCTTTGCCGCTATTCCGCAGCGTCAGTTCCTGCATCGCCTCGAGGAACTGTTCAAAGCCACCCGGGTGATGCATGACCAGGAGAGTGGCGTCGCCGCTGCTCGCATTGTGAAAACCATGGATCGTGCCTCGCGGGACAAAAGCGAAGGTGCCGGCTGGAGCCGTCTGCCCCTCGTCGCCGACACGCAGCATCACTTCGCCCTGAAGTACGTAGAAGAACTAGTCGCGCCCGCGATGGTAGTGGCCCGGCCCCCACGGTTCCCGGCGGCACTCGCCCTTCCCAAACCGTACACCAGGCCCCCGGTCTCAGCTGGTGAGGCCTTGACGACCACGCCCGTCCCAGCTGATCCGACTGCAATGAACCGCCCGGCGCCTGGCGCCACCACGACCGCCCTCATCAAGTCCTCCTTCGCTCAACGTGCGGGTGTTACCTATCAGCCCAGTTCGGCGGAAGTTCGCCGTTGCCACGCGACGACGTGGTACATGTTGACCGACTCAATGAAACGGCCAACATCTTCCGACAGTGTCTTCTCCGTGGTAGGCTCCGGGCGCCTGGAGGACTCAGATGGCAATAGTCGCAACGGCCAACCCTCGTACCCAATCGTCTGCGCTACTGCCGGTCGGTGCGTATGATCGCCTCTTTTACGGCGGGATGGCATTCGCCCTCGCGGTGTTGGTCTTCAGCGGATTCGCGCCGACCTACTACATGAAATTCTTCGGCGACGGCGCGCGGGCCACGGTGAGCGGCGGCCCGTTCACGCCCCTCGTGCACCTGCATGGCGCGCTGTTCACTGCATGGGTGCTCCTGTTCATTACGCAAACTGCGCTCGTCGCGAGTCACCGCGTGAGGGTGCACCGACGGCTGGGCGTGGCGGGCGCAATCTTGGCGACGGCCATGATCCTGGTCGGAACATCAACGGCCGTCGGAACGGCAAAGAGGGGCGCCGCACCGGTGGGCGTGGATCGCTGGTCTTTCTTGCCATCCCGATCTTCGACATGGTCCTTTTCGCCACATTTGTCACCGTCGCGCTCGTCCTTCGCCGCAATAAGGAGATGCACAAGCGTCTGATGCTGCTCGCCTACATCAGCATCATCGTCGCAGCGGTGGCGCGTTTGCCCGGGGTACTCCCACTGGGGCCGTTCGCCTTTTTTGGTCTGGGATATTCGTTGGTGGTTGTCGCCGCGATCTACGACCTGGTGTCTCGGCGCCGAGTGCACAGGGCCTATCTCTGGGGCGGGGCACTGATGTTCGCCTCGGTACCGCTCCGGTTGACGATTTCGGGGACAGGCCTCTGGCAGGCATTCGCGCACGCCCTAACGAAATAGTCGGCGACACGGACACAACTGGGTAGCGGTTCCATCACATTCAAGAGTGCTTCGATGGGAATGGCGAATTGCCGATTGTGGTACGCCGCGCCAGTGATAGTCCTCGCGACGATGCTCATGAGTTGCGCTCGGCCACTCGCACCGCCCACGGCCACAGCGCGTGTCGACCGCTTGATGACGCCGCAGGAGTTGTCGGCGGTTCCGAGCCGAGCGCCAGACCATCGCATCACCTACGGGAGCGACCCGAGCCAGTACGCGGAATTGCGGGTTCCGGACGGCTCGGGACCCCATCCCCTCGTCGTCCTCATCCACGGCGGGTGCTTCAAGGCCGCCTACGCGACAGCCCGAGATTTCGCCGCGATGGGCGACGCTCTCAAAGACGACCGAATCGCGACGTGGAACATCGAATACCGACGGCTTGGCCAAACCGGTAGCGGGTGGCCGGGCACATACCTGGATGTCGGGCAAGCCCTCGACCACGTTCGTGCCATCGCAAGCGAGTACCACCTCGATCTCGGCCGCGTCGTCGTTGTCGGGCACTCGGCCGGCGGACATCTTGCAATGTGGACGGCGGCACGCCGTCGCCTCCCGAAGGCAAGTGCACTGTACGTGGCAGACCCACTTCCGGTACGCGGGGTCATGGATCTGGCTGGACCGGTCGACATAACGGCCAATATCTCAGGATATGAGGCGCTGTGCCGCGATACAGTCATCACCTCACTCCTCGGTGGCACGCCAGCCGCGGTGCCCGATCACTATGCACACGCGTCGGCGATCAAGCTGCTGCCGCTTGGGATCCCGCAGGTGCTCGTGCTCGGCTCGCACGAGGACTTTGTGCCGTTGACGCTGGTCGATGCGTATGTGCTCGCCGCGACGCAGGCTGGTGACCAGGTGCGTCGGATCCTAATTCCGGGTGCCGGGCATTTTGAGATCGCGAGCCCACTGTCGTTTACGTGGCCGCAAATCAAGTCGGCCATCCGGTCGCTCCTCGACGGGAAGCTGCCGTCCTAACCAAACATAACTGATCAGCGCGCTGTCGCCATGTTTACTGCGAGCGCGACCATCCGCACCCCGTGCCAGCAGTCCCTGAAGAAATTCCCGATTCGTTCCAGTAGGAGTCACACATCGCGTCGATGAAAATGGTGCGGCCATCGTCACGACGGGCGTTGATGTCGCTTCCGGCGGCCACTAAGGCATCGACAATGGCGAGTCGGTCAGCCATGAGGCGAGTTCGAGGCGTGCTTTTTGAACAACACACTGCGGGACCACGTAACACGCCCCACATGGGAGTCACCATGCCGGTCGCGTTTACACGATTCGGATCGGCCCCGGCTTCAAGCAACCTACGCACGACGTCCACGTGGCCGTGACGGGCGGCCGCAAAGAGACTGGATTCGCGATCATCACCAGCATTTGGATTTGCGCCGGTATCGAGCGCCGATTGGACGTCTGGAATACAGCCGATCTCTGGCAGCCACGAAGAGTCGCTCATCCGCATTTCGCGGAGGAGGCCGCCGAGCTGGCAGAAACTCGTTGAGACACTCCGTCATGAGGATGTTTGCGGTTATCGCAGCGTCAACCAACGATGCCGCGCGGTCCACGGATGACCGCGCTGGGCTACGAATCGACGCCACTGACGTTGACGAGCACGTTGTGCTTCTGAAACAGGACTGCTATCTGAGGGCCGGATTCTGTCCGGAATCCGAAATTGCCATAGCCGGAGACCTGTCGAGTGCGTGAGCCATCCGCCCGAGCGCTGTCAGTCAGATGCACGGCCGCCTCAGCCTCCATCGGTAGTTCATACACGCTCAGAGAGATGGTGAAACGACCGTCAGCGTGCGTCCACTGGCTCGCGGCGTATGGTTGGATGGAAATTCGCGGCGCGAACGGTTCTTCGAGGTGCCACGCGGGTTCCTGCTTCGCGATCCCGTCGACGATGCGTTCCGTCAACGTAGCACTACGCTGGGCGGATGCACTCGGACAGACCGTCAGAGCAAGAGCGACAACCGTCACGCCAGCAGCAATCCATATACGCATAGGTAGGGATTTACGGAGAGACAACATTCAGCGTGTACCCGTGCCCCAACTGATAGAGCAGTTTCCACGAAAGCTGCCTGCGCGGAATGCCCCGTAGGGCTACCGCAAGAAAGTCACCCACGGTCCCAGACTCCGACTGCAACGCGATTTGATAACGGCTCAGTAAGTTCTGAGAGCCGCTCAGAACGATTGGCACTCCGCCCGCTTGGGCGGCTGATTCCACAATGCTGTGAACTACGTCAACAACATAGCCGGTCCATCATGATTTGAAGCGCGCGACGAGTTGACGAGTAAGGTCCGCTTTGACGGATTCGTAGTTGGAACCAGAAGGCCACCGCACACAAATGTCGAATGTGCGACAAGGCTCCGACACCGTTGGGTCGGCGAACTCGCAACACCAAGTCCAGGAACTCTCCGGCGGTTCGAAGTATCTTCGGGGCTCATACGGCAGATCGTGCTCCCGAATCACCTCGTCAACCATTTGTCTGATTGTTGAGCTGTTAAACATCGTGCTCACCTTGGAAGCGTTCAGCAGTTAGGTTGTGTGTCATCCTTAGGTTTCGTTCAGGGACGTACGCGGTACGCCACTTGCTCAATCATCTGGAAAGGCCTCGTCGATGGCGACGATCTGCGGCGACTGGCTACAGGCCGAGCGTCTCTTGCGCGTCATCTGAGGGGTCACTCGCGGTCGAACATCTGCAGTGCTGTAACGAGCATCTTCTGACAGCACGCTGGACCGCAAATTCTGCGATGCTTTCCAGCATTGATGAGGGCGGCGTTTGGAAACGTCGCAGCGAGTGGCGGGTGTTGCTCGGCTAATCCCATGTGAGATGCCATGATAATTGAGGAACTGACCTACTTTGAGTGTCAAGCCATGCTCCAGCGGGCGGAAATCGCTCGTCTTGCGTGCGCTGTCGACAACCAACCGTACATCGTTGACCGGAGCCGGTTATTGCACGCTCTCCGTCGTCTGTTCACAAGCGCACCACCGTGAGATTCAACCTTCGAAAGGCACTACTCGAGCGCGTGTGTGCGTTCGCCGAGCAATGGCCGGCGGAGAGGGCGCGAGGCGTTGCCTGAGGGCATTCAGGATCGCTTGGTTGGGCGGCATCTCATCTTGCACGACACGCGACATCGAAAACCTCCCGCTCGACATCGTTCGCTTCGTCAGGCTGCCTGGACCCCGGTTGCCCCCGGAAGCGGGACCCGCGGAATCTCGATGAGCCCGCCCAGGTACGTCCGAGTCTCCGCAAGCGTCGTGGCCACGAGAGTCGCGCCCGCATCCCGCAGCAGCTGCGTGCTGTCATCCGCCAGTGCCCGCGGACCCCACCGGCCGACCAGGATTCGCAGCTCTGGCAGCGCGGCGCGGAGCCTCTTGACGAGATAACGCGTCTTGGACGGAGGGCTGGGCGGAAGATCCGCGAGGCAGATGACCGAGACTCCTTGCGCTTGTACCCGCGACACGAGGTCCGATGCGAGCATCCGCCCCGTCACGACCTCCACGACGATGGGCAGATCGTCCAGCAAGTGGCCGAGCATCTGCAGCGCAAGCTCGTCAGCGATGCCGTTGGTCGCCACGCCCATCACGCGCAGTGGCTGCCGTGGTCCGGTAAGTGCCGGATCAGTAGTCGGTGATGGCTCCGGCTGGAGGCGGCCGATCGACTCCGCCGCGTCGGACAGGAGTTCTCGCGTCGCATCGATGACCGCGGTTTCTTCTTCCAGCGAGAGCCGTTGCTCGAGGCGGTCGCGCTCCGCATAGTTGAGCGCCGGTAGCAGCAACGCGTCGTAGACCGAGCGCGGGGCCTCGGTGTTGATGTGCTGCTCGATGAGGTCGGCCGCCTCGCCCTGATCGCGCGCCAGCAAGCGCTGATAGTAGCCAAACTCGGGGGCGAGCGCGGGGGTGTCAGCCATCAGCATCCCGACGAACTCGAGACCAGGTACATGCTTGCCCAGCACGACGAGGCACACCGTCAGCGGAGTCGCCATGAGCAGGCCGAGCGGTCCCCACAACCACGTCCAGAAGGCGACGGACACGAGCAGCGCGACCTGGGAAACTCCCGCCGCACCCGCATACAGGACGGTTTCGAGCACGAGATTCGTGAACAGCTCGAGCACGACGAATAGACCCATCACCCAGAGCGGACCGGCCCAGCCCGGGAGGGCGGCAAGGCTCACCAGGATCGGCGCACCAGCGCCGATTACGGGTCCGATGTAGGGGATGAACCGGAGTGCCGCACCGAGCGCCGCCCAGACCAACGGGTATGGCACGCCGAGAACGTAAAGTCCCAGCCCGGTGGCGATGCCGTAGACCAGATTGACCACGGACTGCATCAGCAGCTGCCGGCTGACACGGGTTCCCGCCTCGTCGAACGCTTTCGTCGTGACTGTCAGCTGGCCGTGGCCGAACAGCCCAATCAACCGATCGCGCAGGTCCCGGCGTTCGAGCAGCATGAAGATTACCAGAGCCAGCACGAGTCCAGCGGTCCCCACGGGACCGACGATCGGACCGAGCCACGAGAAGTCCGAGAAGTCCGTAGCCGGCTCGGACGTGACCACAACGGTGCGTGCGGTCGCCCCTGTCGGCTTGCTCGATTTTCCAAGGTCGGTCTTGATGCCTTCGATTGTCTCCTGTAGCTTCTCGACCGATCCTCCTTGCCCTGCTCCGCGGACGTCGGCGATCTTCGCCAGGATATTGACGCGATAGGTGGGGAGGTCGTCGGCCAGATGATCCATCTGTCGCGTGAGACCCCAGCCGGCGAGGCCGAGAACGATGAACGCCAGCGTGACCGTTGCGAGGACAGCCACGACACGGCCCAACCATCGCTCGAGCCAGCTGACAGGAGGCGTGAGGACGAACGTCAGCAGCACGGCGAGGGCGATCGGCACGAGCACGGCCTGCGCCCAATAGAGGACGACAACGACCAGCACACAACCGGCGAATATCACCCACGGTTTCA
>CAWDIK010000013.1:0-66736 GCA_963802345.1 Vicinamibacterales bacterium | reverse complement strand
GCAGGCTGAGCCGTCCTGAGGAACTCGAGAAGCAAACCCGCAGAATGCTCGCCGATCGACGGTCAATCAACCTGTCGACCAATTTTGCCGGCCAATGGCTCCGGCTGCGCAATCTCGACGCAGTCGTACCGAGCACCCGGTTGTTTCCCGAGTTCGATGACAACATCCGCGAGGGCTTCCGGCAGGAAACGGAGCTGTTTGTCGACAGCATCGTGCGCGAGGATCGCAGCGTGCTCGATTTGATCAGGGCCGACTACACGTTTCTCAATGAACGTCTCGCCAAGTATTACGACATTCCCAATGTCCATGGCAGCCACTTCCGACGTGTAACGGTCGGACCCGAGACCAGGCGCGGCGGTCTGCTACGGCATGGCAGCGTCCTCTCGGTCACGCTGTACGCCACCAGGACGTCGCCGATCATTCGTGGCGTGTACGTGCTCGACAATGTCATGGGCGCGCCACCGCCGCCGCCGCTTCCAAACGTGCCGGCGCTCGATGAGGGCACCGTATCGGCCAGCCTCCCGATGCGCGAGAGGCTCGCTGCGCACCGGAAGAACGCGGTGTGCGCAAGCTGTCACCGCACGATCGATCCGGTTGGCTTCGCGCTCGAAAATTTCAATGCCGTGGGTCAGTGGCGCAGCTATGAAGGCGAAGGCGAACCGATCGACGCGTCGGGCGCCCTGCCGGGCAGCCCCGAGTTTCGAGGCGTCTCGGGACTCGAAGATGCGCTGCTCAGCCGGCCGGAGATGTTTGCCGCTGCGCTCACCGAGAAACTGCTGACGTTCGGCCTTGGGCGCGGCGTTGAGTACTACGACGCGCCGGCCGTTCGCAAGATCGTGCGCGACGCGGCGAAGGACCGATACCGCTTCTCGTCGATCATCCTGGGTATCGTGAAGAGCACACCGTTTCAAATGAGGAGATCAGCGTCATGATCATCACGAAGAAGGCACTGCCAAGGCGAACGTTTTTGAAAGGCGCTGGGACCGTTATGGCGCTGCCGCTGCTCGATGCGATGATCCCTGCCGCGACCGCCTGGGCGCAGACACCCGCTAAACCTGTACCGAGACTGGGCTTCGTGTATATGCCCATGGGGTGCGACCACTCGCGGTGGACCCCGGCCGGCACCGGCAAGCTGACCCAGCTGTCACCGATATTGAATTCGCTCGAGCCGGTGAAAGACCAGGTCACGGTCATCACGAACACGCGGCTTCAGAACTCGTACCCGGGCACGCACGACACGTCGAACTCGGGGTTCCTGAGCGCCGCATTCTCGAAGCACACCGAGAGCTCGGACTATTACCTCGGCACGACGATGGATCAGATTGCGGCCAAGCAGATCGGCCGCGACACGCAGCTGCCGTCACTCGAGCTGGCGATGGATCTGAACCCGCTCGCGGGCGTATGCAACAACGGCTATGCCTGCGTGTATCAGAATTGCCTTTCGTGGTCGTCGCCGACGACACCGCTGCCCTCCGAAGCGCATCCGCGCATCGTGTTCGAGCGCCTTTTCGGCGAGGGCGGCAGCTCGGCGGAGCGCCGCGCGGCATTGCAGGGCAGGGCGAGCCTCCTCGATTCGTTCAGCGCCGATGTCGCGCGCCTGAAGCGGCGAGTGGGCAATTCCGACGCTGCACGTGTCGATCAGTATCTCGAAAGCGTCCGCGAGATCGAGCGGCAGATTCAGCGCGCAGAGGCCGGTGCCATGGACAACACCATGCCCGATCTGGACCGACCAGTCGGCGTTCCCGCGGCATTCGCCGACCATGCGAAGCTCATGTTCGACCTGCAGATTCTCGCCTTCCAGGCGGACATCACGCGAGTCGTCACGTTCCAGTTCACTCGCGAGCTGAGCAACCGTACGTATCCCGAGATCGGCGTGCCGGATGCGCATCATCCGACCAGCCATCACGGCAACGACCCGGAAAAGATCGAGAAGATCTCCAAAATCAATGCGTTCCACGTGTCGCTGTTCGCGGAATTCCTCGAGAAGATGAAAGCCACTCCCGACGGCGACGGCTCGCTGCTCGACCACACGCTGTATCTGTACGGAAGCGGCATGGGCAATCCCAGCCTCCACGATCATGAGAACCTGCCGATCCTGGTCGCTGGCGGCGCCGCGACAAGCCTGAAGGGCGGCCGGCATATCAAGTACGACAAGGGCACGCCGCTGGCGAATCTTCATCTCACGCTGCTCGATCGCGTAGGCGTTCGTCTGGATTCGTTCGGCGACAGCGACGGCAAGATCGACGATCTCTTCGAACCCGTCACTTTGTAGTTTGCGAACAGAAAATCAGAAGATCAGGAGATCAAAGGGCTCTTTTGATCTCTGGCCTTCTGTCCAAGGAAGTTGGGTGGAGGCGAATATGCTCTGGCGAAATGCGACTGGACTGGCTCTCCTGATGACGGCTGTTGCGGGCACGGCGCTGGCAGCCGAGCGCGCAACGCTGGCCGACGCCGCGGAACAGCGCGATCGCACGGCCGTCCGGACGATGCTTACGCGCGGCGTCGACGTGAATGCCACGCAGGTAGACGGCACGACAGCGCTGCACTGGGCCGCGCATTACGATGACGCGGAAACCACTGCGTTGCTGGTGAAGGCGGGCGCCAACGTCAACGCCATCAACCGGTATGGCGTGCCGCCGCTCGCTCTGGCATGCACGAACGGGAATGCGGCGGTCGTGAAGCTGCTGCTGGACGCTGGGGCCGATGCCAACGCCACGATGAAGGGCGGCGAGACGGTTCTGATGATGGCCGCCCGCGCGGGAAGCATCGACGCAGTGAAATCGCTCCTCGTGCGGGGCGCAAAGCACGACGTACGCGAGGGGCACGGACAGACCGCGTTGATGTGGGCCGCAGCGGAAGGGCACGCCGCAATCGTGCGCGCGCTCATCGAAGCCGGCGCCGACGTCAATGCGTCGCTGGAGTCCGGATTCACGGCGTTTTTCTTTGCGGTGCGTGAAGGGCGGGTCGAAGCCGCGCGTGCGCTCCTCGAGAAGGGAATCGACGTCAATGCCCCGATTCAGCGGCGCGAGAGAACGGCCGAAGGGAATGTCAATCCGAACTACGTCCTCTACCGCCCGATACCGAGGGGCACGAGCCCGATCATCCTCGCGGTGCAGAACGGCCACTACGAGCTCGCTATCGCTCTGGTTGAGGCGGGTGCGAATCCAAACGACCTGCAGATGGGATTCTCGCCGCTCCACATGATCAGCGGAGTCCGGAAACCGGATTCCAGCGATGGCAGTGACCCCTCGACGCCCGCCGGATCGGGCAGCCTGACGAGCCTTCAGTTCGTAAGGGAGCTCGTGAAGCACGGCGCGAACGTCAACCTGCGCCTCGATAAGAGCGCGGCGAGATATCCAGCGACCTCCTCGCGGGTGGATACCCCCGGGGCGACGCCGTTCTTATTCGCCGCCGATCGCTCCGATGTCCCGTTGATGCGCCTCCTGGTGGAGTTGGGTGCCGATCCGATGCTGCCGAATTTCAGCAACACGACGCCCCTGATGGCAGCGGCCGGGCTCGGAACGACAGAGCCGCTCGAAGAGGCGGGCGAAGAGGTCGAAGCGCTGGAAGCCACGAAGATGCTGCTCGACCTTGGCGCCGACGTGAACGCCATCGACAACAACGGCGACACACCGATGCACGGCGCAGCCTACGGCGCATATCCGACTGTGGTGAAGCTGCTGGCCGAGCGCGGGGCGGATCCGCAGATCTGGAAAGAGAAAAACAAGTTCGGCAGGACGCCGCTGTTCATAGCGGAGGGCTATCAGGGGCGGCTCCCGCGGCCCGATGTTCCGACAATTGAAGCGGTAACCAAGTTGATGGTTGCGGCGGGACTCTCGACCGAGGGCGAACGGCCGCCGATTGTCGATATCTACGAGAAAATGCCAGAGCCCACGAGGACGTTTAAAACCGAGAAGCCTTAACAGGGCAAGGGGCAAGGGGTGAGGGCTAAAGGGCAGGTTTACCCCTTACCCCTCTACCTTACCCCTTGCCCCTTACCCCTTACCCCTTGCCCTAACAAGTGCCGCCAGGTAGCTGAGCGGATCGGACTGTTGCTTCGCCACCTCTTTCAATTGCCCGAAATCACCTGCCATCTGGCACAACTGCGGCAACGGTGGGCAGGAAAGATCTTCTGGAGCGGCATCCATCAGGTACCGCCGAAAGGCGTTGACGGCGTCGTCGTATCTCCCGACCCGGATCAGCAACTCCACGAGCACCTCCGCCGGACGATATCCATCCCGATCGGGATCCGAGGCCGCTGCCTTGTCATCGAAGTGCCTTATCGCGCGGTCTACGTCTGTGCCGATGAGCGCCTCGAGGTAGATGCGGCGATCGTCGTACGCGCGCTCGAACGGAGGATCGTCCGAGGTACCTGGAACATCTCTCCGAGCCGGCTCGCATAGCCGGCAATCTCCACGGCCAGTTTCAGCGTCTCCGCGTCGTCCAGCTCGGCGCTCAACTTGAGCACAGGCGCAATGTGCGAGCTGTCGGTATACTGCGCGTTGTTTTCGAAGAGCCACTCGCGGCCTTCGATGAGCGCGGCAATCGAACGGCTTTCGGGCCGCTTCCCCTCGACGTCCGAGATCGCGCGGTTGAGGTTTTCGACCAGCTGGCCGTGAAGCGAACGGACCAGCAGTCGGAGCGAATCGGTCCGTCCGTCCAGCTGGGGATAGGCGCTGAACATCGTAATGGCCCGGCACAGGCCGTAGTGCTTCAATATCAGCTCGAACCCCTTCAGGGGGTGGAGCCCTTCCTGAAACGCAATTTGAATCGTCGAGCCCAGAGCTTCCTGACCCTCGGGTGTTTCCGGATCGGGGACGTCGAACGCATCCAGTGCCCGGACGATCGGGCCCGTATCGCCGATTGCGCGGAAATAGGGCCATGCGTGCGGAATGTTTCGATCGGCCAGAATCAGCTCGCCGACCTCGCGTGCTGCTTGCACGTACCCGTCCTGATAGGCCTGCTGCATGTCTTTCGGCACATCACCGATGCGAGCGCTCGAAACGAGGGGCAGGCCTAGTTCAAACCGTTTCTGCATCAGCCGGGCATCGAAGAGCTGTCGATACTGCTTGTCGCGCTTGAAGCGCGCGGCGAGCTCTTCGAACGCTGCGCCGGTATCGTGATTCTGGAGAAGGTGCTCGATCCACGGGAAGATGGCGTCCTCGGACGCGCGATGGGCCTGCATCGCCATAGCTTACGCCCGCCCGAAGCAAAGGGTAAGGGCGGGACCCTTACCCCTTCCGGGACCGCCTACTTCGCGTTCGGCAGATGCAGCGAGAGAATCGTGATCGGACTCTTGATATCGATGAATTGATGGTTGACGCCCGACGGGACAATCATCCAGTCCCCCTTGGCGAACTTCTGCGAGACTCCGCCTTCGATGGTTTTTGCAGGATCGCCGACGAGTTTGCCGCCCGTCACCATCGTGGCCGATCCCTCGAGTACATAAAACAGCTCTGACGTCTCTGCGTGGACCGACGCGCCCTGCGCCATCGGCTGGCGATGCTCGATGTTCACGTTGTACGGAGCAAGCGTGAAGACTCTCACGCTTGAGTTCGCGCGATCCTTCGGAAGCTTGGCGATCGCGTCAGCGACTTCGGCCGCAGACATGTAGGTGAGTTTGGTGCGATCGGTGGGCGGCGGGGGCGTCCCACGCTGTGCGAAAGCGGGAGCGGAGAGCAGGACGCAAATACTGGCGACGACGAAGACTCGCATGAAACCTCCTGTTTTAAGGGAAAAGAAAATTCATCGCAGCGACGTGGCGCGTTCTGTCACGTTACGGAAGACGCCGAACTTTGAGATTCCGGAATTCCAGGTTCGCGTGGCGCACGTCCTCCGGATGCGCCAGCTGCAGGCCGATATGCCCGGATTTACGCCGCGCATCGTGGCCGTCGGCAACCTTTTTGCCGTTGAACACTACGACGAAATGGTCGCCGTTGACGGTGGCTTCGATCGTGTTCCACTCGTTCGGAATGATTTTCACGTCGTGCGGCGCTTTGCTCACGTTCACGACGCTGCCCGTGAGGAAATCGCCGCTGCTGTAATTGCCCGGGTTTCTGTCGCGAATCTGCAGCTCGTAACCGGGTCCGCCGGGATCCGGCGTTGGCTTTTCGCCGGCCACCGGCGCAGGTCGCGGCGCCGGGCTGCGCAGGATAATGCCCGAGTTGATGTCAGGGTGCGCGCGGAACTCCACTCTGAGGACGAAATTGTCGAAGGTGTCTTTGGTCAGCATCGTTCCGCCTGCATCCGACAGGTCCAGCTTGATCGAGCCTTCGCCGACTTTGAAAACCTTCGCGAGCGCCGGCGTCACGTTCCATTTCTCCAACGACCTGCCGTCGAACAGCAGTATCCAGCCTTCCTGCTGTTCCTGTCCCGTCAGCGCGTTCGCGTGGCCGGCCGTTCGGGCGCCGTTTTGCGCCCAGACGGACACGCTCAGGCAAATTGCCGCTGCCAGTGCCGCACACATGACTCGTGTTTGGTTCATCGGAGTTCTCCCTCAGAAACGTGTTAATGAGAACGTAGTTTATGCGCGATCAATCCAGTCCTAACGTGACGATGACGTCGCCGGCGGGAATCGACACGAGCTGTTTGCCCTCGGCAAGATAGCTGATGGCGGTGCCATAGACCGGACCGTTGCTCGCGAAGGTAAACAGCCGCTCGCCGGTCGTCGCATTGAGCGCGAAGATGACCCCTTGAAGCGTTCCGCCAAAGACGACGTTCCCCGCCGTGCTCATCAGGCCGCCCCATGGAGGCGAAACGACCTTGTATTCCCACGCGATTTTCCCTGACTTCGGATCGATCGCGATGGCCTTGCCCCAACTCTCTTCCGGCGCGAACCGCGGAGGCCGTCCACCTCGGCCGCCTCCCGGAGGGCCGGGCGCTCTTCTGTCGTGGGATGCGGCACTTCGTTCTTGGTGTAGGCGCGGTGCTCTTCGCGCGCGAAGACATACAACAGCCTCGTCAGCGGGCTGTAGCTGTGCGCCATCCAATTGGCCCCGCCGTCGATGCCGGGCCAGACACGATCGTTGCCCTCGGGCGTCGGTTCCATTCCGGGCACGAGCTTCGGCCGGCCGTTGTTCTCGTAGTCGAACCCATCGTTCCATGTCTGCTTCACGAACGCCGTGGCGGACAGGAACTTTCCGTTCGTGCGGTCGATCAGATAGAAGAACCCGTTGCGGTTGGGCCAGGCGAGCACCTTGCGCGTCTGTCCGAGAAACTCGGTGTCGACCAGCACCGGGTTCTGCGTCGAGTCCCAATCGTGCGTGTCGTGCGGAGTGAACTGGTAATACCACTTGAGCTTTCCCGTATCCGGATCGAGCGCCAGGACCGACGCGGAATAGAGGTTGTCGCCGGCCCGGTTGTCGTCGAAGTAATCGGGCCACGGATTGCTCGTGCCCCAGAAGAGCGTGTTCGTGTCGGCGTCGTACGCGCCGGTGTTCCACGTCGAGGCCCCTCCGGTTTTCCACGAGTCGCCGGCCCACGTGCCGAAATTCGGATCGCCTGGCTGCGGAATGGTGTGGAAGCGCCAGAGGAGCGCTCCGGTTTTCGGGTCATAGGCGTCGAGAAACCCGCTGACGCCGCGCTCGCCGCCGGCCATGCCGACGATCAGCTTGTCCTTCACGATGAGCGGCGCGCCGGGCGCGGCGTATCCACCGGCCGCGGTGTGATCGAACATCTTCGTCTTCCACAGCTCGCGGCCGGATTTCGCATCGACCGCGATGACGTGCATGTCGAGCGTGTTCATGAACAGCGTGGTGCCGAGAATGGCGACACCGCGGTTGACCCTGCCGCAGCAGTTGAACGTCCGCTCGGGGTTGCGATGCTCGTACATCCAAAGCTGTCTGCCGGTGAGCGCGTCCAGCGCATAGATCGCGTTCTCGGGTCTCGTGAGATACATGATGCCGTCCACGACGAGCGGCGTGGTCTCGAACTTCTCGTTGTGCCGTCCCTGGAACAGCCACTTCACACGCAGATTTCTGGCGTTCTGGGCGGTGATCTGATTGAGCCTGCTGAACCGCCAGCCCTGGTAGTTTCCCGAGTACATCAGCCAGTTGCCCGGCTCCTGGTCGGCATTGACGAGCCGCTGATAGGTCACCGGAGTTCCGGCCGGGCTCTGGCCGCTCAACGTCCACGTCGCGGCTAACATCAGCACCGCGCCAGCCACCACGCCGAGTCGCGTTCTCTTCATGGCGCCCCCTTGAGCGAATGCAGGTACGCGATCACGTCGTCCAGTGTCTTCTGGCTCATCGACGCGTACGCCGGCATGAGTGACGGTTTGTCGTAACGGATATCCTGGATGTTTTCCCGCAGAAACGATCGCAGGTTATCGCGCGTGTCGCGAATCTGAATGGAGAGATCGTCGAAATTCAACCGGATTCCGGATACGGTCTGACCGGATTTCAAGACGATCTGGACGGCGCGAAAGCTGATTGGAATGTCGGCCTCGGGCTTTACCAACGATTCAGCAAGGAACTTCAAACCGCGGCGACGCCCGATATCGGTAAGGTCGGGGCCGAGGCTGCCGCCGTCCTTGTCGATTCGGTGGCACGAGACGCATCCGTTTTTCTCATAGACCTGGCGTCCGGCGGCAGGATCGCCCGGGGCTTTCTCCAGCAGCCCCTGCGACCCGAGACTTTTCACGTACGCCACGAGCTTCCAGACTTCATCGTCGGTGACGCGTACGGGACCCATTTCGCTTCCGGGAATACCGTAACGAATCGACGTGTACAGCTCCGGGTCGCGCCCGCCGCGTCGGTAGATGCCGGCGGTCAGATCGGCGCCGCGGCCTCCTTCACCGAACGACCCATGGCAGTAAGAGCAATGGGTCTGAAAGAGGGCAGCGCCCTGCTGAATGTCAGCGTTCGACGTGAAGGGATTCGTCTCGGGCACCTGAGGGGACTGCGCCCGCAACCCGGCCGTCAAGGCCAGCGCACAGAGAACCCGGCAAGTCCACCGCATGGCAAGACCTCCTGGGACGATTCGCGTATGAGGATGACTATACACAGCTTGGGGCGCAGCGATCTCTCTGCGACAAGTTGCGACAACGCAGCGGCGCGGTACAATGTCTCCGTTATGCCTCGAATTCCGTTCGATCAGCTCCCCTCTGACGCGCGACTCTGGATTTTTGCCGCTGAACGCCCGATGTCCGCCGCCGAGAGCGCCCGGGTCCTCGAAGAAACCGACTCCTTCATCAATCAATGGATGGCCCACGGGGTGCCCCTTACGGCGGGACGCGATCTCCGCCATGAACCATTCGTGCTGGTCGGCGTGGACGAGCGTGCGGCGGGTGTATCGGGCTGCTCGATTGACGCGCTCGTGCGCCGCATGCAGCAGCTCGAGAGCGCCCTCGGACTCGAGCTCGTCAACAACGGCCCGGTGCTGTATCGCGAAGGCGATGCGATCGAGCGCGTGTCGCGCGATCGCTTCGCCGAGTTGGCCGCGTCCGGCACGGTCAGCCCGAACACGCGCGTGTTCGACAATACGCTGACGCGTGTCGGCGATCTGCTTGCGGGGAAGTGGGAAGTGAAAGCCGCCGACGCATGGCATGCGCGGGCGTTCTTCTAATGCTGCATTGATAGATTGGAAGATCGGAAGATTGGCAGAATGTTGGCAGATTGAAAAATGACGATTGTGGGATTAATTTCGGCATTTAATCGCCATTCCGACCATCTTCAATCTGGCAACATTCTTACAATCTGCCAATCCTCCAATCTACCAATGCTGCGAGCGGCCATCCTCGTCGTTCTAGTCTCCGCGCCGCTCGCCGCCGTGCTCGCAGCCAGCGATTGGCCGCAGTTTCTTGGGCCGTCGCGAACGGGCGTCTATGTCGGCGCGCCGCTGAACGAAAAGTGGCCGTCGACTGGTCCGCGTGTCATCTGGCGCAAACAGGTGGGCCAGGGCCTCAGCGGGCCTGTCGTGGCCGGCACGCAGCTCATTCTGTTTCACCGCGTTGACGATCGCGAGGTCGTCGAATCGCTTCGACGCGCTCACCGGCGCCTCCAAATGGCGCCACGCCTACCCGACGACCTACCGCGACGATTTTGGATTCGACGAAGGCCCGCGTGCGGTGCCGGTGGTCGCCGAGGGAATCGTGTATACCTACGGCGCCGAGGGGAAGCTGTCCGCCATCGATCTTCCGACCGGGAAGGCTGCTGTGGAACGTCGACGCCATGCGGGAGTTCGAGGTCGACAAGGGATTTTTTGGCGCGGCGGGATCGCCCCTGGTCGAGGACGGCAAGGTCATCGCGAACGTCGGCGGCAGGAAAGCCGGCATCGTGGCGTTCGAAGCGAAGACGGGGAAGGTTATCTGGACGGCGACGACCGACGCCGCCAGCTACTCTTCGGGAATCGCAGCGACGATGCTCGGTCGGCGCTACGCCGTGTTTCTGACGCGAGCGGGCCTGGTGGGTCTCGATCCGGCGAACGGGCAGGTGCGATTTCAGCGGCCGTGGCGCGCCCGGCAGGCGGCGTCGGTCAACGCGGCCACGCCGGTGATCGTGGGCAACACGATTTTCGTGTCGGCCGAGTACGGCCCCGGGGCGGGCGCGCTGCAGTTCGACGGCACGAAGCTCATCGATTTGTGGGCGTCCGATGACGTGCTGTCGAATCACTACGCCACCAGCGTCTTCCACGAAGGCACGCCTGTATGGATTCCACGGCCGCCAGGAGTTCGGTCCAGATTTTTCGCGCCGTCGATCTGCAGAGCGGCAAGGTCTTGTGGAGCACGCCGCGCTTCGGCGCAGGCAGCGTGACGCTCGCAGGCAACCGGCTGGTCATCGTACGCGAGTCCGGCGAGTTGCTGATCGCCGCGGCATCGCCGAAGTCCTTTCAGCAGATTGCCTCGGCGCAGGTGCTGCCGCCACCGTCCGCGCGTATCCCGCGCTGTCGGACGGCATTCTGTATCTCCGCAACGACAACACGCTCGTTGCGGTGGATCTGCGATGAAGCGGTTTCGCGTTCCGGGTTCCGGTTCGCTGGTTCCTGGTTCTGGGATTCGCGTGCGCTGTGTTTGCGGCGCAGAATCCGCAAGCGCTGCTGAATCGCGCCGTCGATGAGTTCGAGCAGGGACGCTTCGCGCAGTCGGCGTCGACGTTCGATGAGGTCGCGAAGGCCGTTCCGGGCCAGGCGCCTCAACTATGGCAACGCGGTATCGCGCTTTACTACGCCGGGCGCTACGCCGATTGCCGGCGGCAGTTCGAATCGCACAGAACGGTCAACCCGGACGATGTCGAGAATGCCGCATGGCACTTTCTGTGTGTAGCGCGCGAGCAGTCGCCTGACAAGGCGCGCGCGGCGCTGCTGCCAGTGGGACCGGATTTCCGTTCGCCGATGCGCGAGGTGTATCAGATGTTCCGGGGAACGCTGACCGCGGAGGACGTGGTGAAGGCCGCTGGAAACAATCCATCGGGCCAGTTCTACGCGCATCTGTACGTCGGGCTGTATTCAGAGGCGCTGGGCCGAAAGGACCTCGCGTTGAAGCACATCAAAGAGGCGGCCTCGGAGCGGTTTGCCTCTGCCGGCGGCTACATGCACATGGTTGCGGTAGTGCACCTGAAGACAATACCAACTAGAAACTAGAAACTAGAATCTGAAATCTAGAATCTGAAATCGCAGAGAGCTATTTCCGGCGAACTTCGCACAGGACTCCCTTAGCACAAGACACGCGAATCCCCGATCGCGGGCTGGAGCATCGATTCCGCAAACACGAAGCTCGCCGTGGCAAAAACGCGTCGCCAGCATTTGTTGCTCAATGCCTTGGCGCTCTGACCAGGAATGGTCCTCGCGGTGGTGGCTGGCTCCGCGTTTTGTCCACTCACGCCATCACGGCGACTTCTATCGTTTGCTTCATCGACGCTCCAACCCGCGATCGCCAATTCGCGCGCAACGCGCAGGCGGGCGTGCTGGCATGTTGTGGTGGCGGTCGATAGGTCACAGCCCGAGAGCGTCAGTTCAAAAACAACGGCGGCGGCGACCTCCGCGGACGACCAATCCTGGTCGGCCGCGCCATGGGCACCAACCAATATTGCCGACGCGTTGTTTTTCCGGGCTGTCGACCGTGACCGGCACCACAACACGCCAGCATGCCTGCCTCGTCCAGCGATGCTGGTTGAGCGTGGGTCGTGTCGTCCGTCCAGCCACACGCGAACGCCATGAACTGCGCGGCCGGCTAATCGATTTCAGATTCTAGATCCAGATTCTAGTTTCCAGTTTCTGCCTACGCCCGCAGGTCGTAGCACAGCAGCCGCGGCCCCGCGCCGTTCACCACATCGCGCGTGTTCTGCACCACGTACAGCAAACCGCGGCTCAGCACGGGAAGCGCCCACGACTCGCGCGCGGCGAAAAGCCAGGCGTGCGAGATTTCCTTGTAGCCCTTGGGCGTCAAATCCATCCACACCAGGTGTCCCATCTCTCCCAGGCACAGGAACTGTCCGTCAACCGCGAGGAGCGACCCACGATAGGTGCCGAGCAGTTGCTCTCTCTTCGCGCCGCCGGCCGTGAACGTTTCGTTCCATTCCGGCGTCGTTCGCCACACAACCTTTCCGCTTGCCGCGTCGACGCAGGCCAGCGATGCGTCGGGCTCGTTGCGGCCGTCGAAACCGTAGAGAAATCCGTTCTTGTAAATCGGCGTGTTCCAGTGCAGCCCGAATTCCTGCGTCGTCCACGACGACGCGATGCGTGAAGTCGGGCCTGATCTCGAGCAGCGCGCCGCCCGTGCGATAGCTTGCCGAGACGAACACCTTGTTGTCGAAGACGACCGGGCACGACGCGTTGACCGACTCGTACGAGCGGCTGCGCCACGGGAACGAGAAGTCGACGCGCGCCATTCGCCGGATCGATCGAGAGCAGACCGCCGGTCGGCGGTGTGGACTCGCCGCCGGCAAAGACGAAGATCCTCCGCTTCCCATGGACGACAGCAGGCACCGGCGACGCGTAGCTCGGCCCCCATTCTTTCCCCGCGCGCCAGACTTCACGTCCTGTGGCCTTGTCGAGGCCGACCACGCACGGCCCGCCCGGAGCACCCACATTGACGATGAGGAGGTTGCCCTCGACGAGCGGCGTCGATGCCGTTCCGAAGAAATCCTGCGGCACCTTGTATTCGCGGCGCGATGTTGCGGGTCCACACGACTTTTCCGGCGCGCAGATCCAGGCAATGAAGTTGGCCCTGGGCGCCGACGGTAAACACCCGCTCGCCATCGATGACCGGGCTCGAGCGCGGGCCGTTGTTGTATCCGTAGCGGTCCTCGAAGTCGGTGGCGTATCGAAAGTTCCACTGCCGCGCGCCGGTTTCGGCGTGCAGGCATTCGACGACCTCTTCATCGCCGACGCGGTGCACGAACAGGAGGCGGTCGCCGGCGACGGCCGGCGAGGTGTAGCTGGTCCCTTTGGCGAACTCCCACACGAGCGGAGGAGGCATCGTCCGGCTCAGTCGTGTCTCAGTCGACGTGGCGTTGTGGGCCGGGCCGAGGAATGACGTCCAATCGTGCGTGACGGCGTCTTTCGGCAGAGGCTTGGGCTTGGTATGGACGCGCGCCTGTGCGTGCGCGCGTGCGCTGATCGTCTGCGCCAACAACGCCTGGAACAACGCTCGACGGGTAATAGGCATGAGAACTTTCGACTATTATGTCCCGATGCAGCTGCGGCCAGGAGAGCTGAAGCACCCGTGAGCGCCGCGCAGTTTGCCGCGTCGCTCCTGCTGGGTCTCCTCTCGATTCTGCTTCCGCTTCTCGCCTTCATCTCGATGGTCGCTGCGTGCGTCTACGTCGCACGCTGGTGGATCGATCGCAAAAGCTGACAAGCCAGGCCGGCCGGACGCGCTCTGCGCATAGCGTGCAGACTCGAGACTTTGCTGCTAGACACTGCGCGTTGCCAGTGCTACAAGGGAATCAAGTGCACAATTCACCGCTCTTCATTACGACGCCGAGCCTGGAGGTCACCATGAGAACTTCGCCGCGCGTTCTCGCCATCGCTCTCGTTGTCGCAGTAACGCTCGTCCTGTCGTCTGAAATCACTCGCGCGCAGGTCACAACCGCGACGCTATACGGCGTCGTGCAGGATAGTTCCGGCGCGATCCTCCCCGGTGTGAACGTCGTCGTCACCCACGAGGGCACGAATCTCACGAGAGAAACAGTGTCGGATGCGCGCGGTGAGTTCGCTCTGCCGGCCCTTCCGGCCGGACCGTATGCGATCAAAATCGAGCTTACAGGGTTCAAGACCTACGAGAGCCGGGGACTGACGCTCAGCGCCGGACAGACCATTCGCCAGACATATTCGCTCGAGGTTGGCACCCTCGCGGAAACGGTGACCGTAGCCGAGGCCGCGCCCCTCGTGCAGACGAGCTCGACTGCACAGGTCCAATCCATCTCAGACGTGACGGAAATCCCGGTCTCGCGGCGAAACCTGCAGAACGTCGTGATGCTGGCTCCGGGCGTAGCCTCGAATGATGGCGCCCAGGCTGGCGGCCGGGCCTTCCGCGTGAACGGCGTCGGCGACGGCGGCAGCTCCGTCACGGTCGACGGCAGCAACGCACAAGCCGGCATGGAAAACCGCGGCATGGGCAACCACGGCGCCCAGAATCAGATCGAGATCATGAGCATGGAGGCGGTCGCCGAGGTGCAGGTCGTCAGAGGCGTGCTGAACGCCGAGTACGGCGGCTCGATCGGGGGCCAGGTCAACATGATCACGCGATCGGGGACCAACCAGTTCCACGGCTCTCTCTCCGAGAACTTCCAGCACGACGCGTTTTCGTCGCGCGATCCGTTCTTGCCCCCCACGACCGAGAAACCCGAGATCCGGTTCAACCAGTTTGGCGGATCGATCGGCGGACCGATCATGCAGAACCGGCTCCTGTTCTTCGCGACCTACGAGGGGTATCGCGAGAATTCCGGCGTGACGCGGCAGGCGAACGTACCCACGCAGGTGACCCGCGACCGCATCATGGCGGCGCTGCCGTACCCGGAGACGAAACTGGTCCTGGACCTTCTGCCGCTGCCCAATGTGCCCATCAACGCGGTCAGCGGCCAGTACGTCGACGCCAAGCGTCTGATCCGACGCGACAACACGTACCTGGCCAAAGTGGATTTCGAGACCGGCCGCGGCAGACTGTCGGTGACCGCGTCCCGGATCAAGCCGTACGCCCGGGACCCATCGGCCCTCAACGGCAATGACAATGAGTTCTACAACGCATCCAAGCGCGTCTCGACGCAGTACGTGGTTACCGCCGGCGACTGGGTCTCCGAGAGCCGGTTCGGCTGGAACAACAGCACGTTCGATCGCTATCCTGAGTTCTGGGTCAAGGAATCGCCAACGCGCGGGCCGCAGGAAGACTTGGCCAGCGCTGAGAAGCGCATCGGCAGCTTTGCCGTATCCGGCGTGTTCAGCACACCCAACACCGAACTCGTGACGATGGACTACAACTCGTTCAACTTCGACCAGAAAGTGACCCGGGTCATGGGTGCCCACGCGGTCAAGCTCGGGTTCCGCTGGTCCCGGGAGCTGGGATCCAAGACGAACCCTCAAGCGAACGGATTCACCTACAACACCCTCGACGATCTGCTGGCGAACCGCGCGAGTGCCTTCCTGCTCGCCATGGGCAACCCGCCGCATTCAGCATGGTTGGACCAGTATGGTTTCTTCATCCAGGATGACTGGCGCGTCAACCGGAGGCTGGTGCTCAACGTGGGCATGAGGTACGACATCTACCCGGCGTTTGGTTACAAAGCCACGACGGACCAGGGAGCGGAGATCAACAACCTGACCGATCCGACCGACCTCCGCAAGATGGATTTCGGTGCGCCGCGCGATCCGCACGACGTGGTTGAGCCGGATCTCCTGAATTTCGCCCCGCGTTTTGGATTTGCCTGGACCATCGATTCGTCGGGAGCCACCGTACTTCGGGGTGGTGTCGGCATCTTCTCCACGAGTCACTTGATGGCGCAGTTCCAGAATGGCGTGGCTCCGCCCTTCTCGCCGGTCCGCCAGGGCTGGAATGCCACGGAGATTGCGTCGCGTGGTGTCGTGTGGCCGATGTATCCGGAGGACACGAACGCGATTGCGATCGCCGACCAGGGAGGCCGCAAGACGCAGTACTACATGTTTCAGAACGACATCAAGTCGCCTGAGACCGTGCAAGCCACCCTCGACCTGCAGAGGCAGATCGGGTCCAGGATGATGCTGTCGGGTGGCTACGTTCACACCACGGGGAGAAACTTTCCGATCATACGGAACTTCGCGAACGCATTTGATCGCGAGACCGGCGCGCGGCCCAATCCTGCAGTGACGCCAGGCGGCTGGTATCTCACCAGCGATGGGATGATGGACTACAACGCGTTCGAGACGACCTTCAGGGTGAACACGTATCACGGGCTCACCACGAACCTGCACTACACGTTGTCAAAGGGCTCCGGGCAACAAGGCGGCAGCCTGGTTGGCAACTTCAACAGCTCGCTCGGTGACGCCTATTTCCAGACACAAGACTTCTTCGATCCTGACTTCGACATCTCTCCGCTCACTGACGGGGCCCGTCACCGCGTCATCGGCTCGGCGATCTATGACATTCCGTGGCTCGCGGACCAGCAAGGGGTTCTGGGAGCGGTGCTGGGAGGCTGGCAGGTGTCTGGCGTTATCAGTATCCGATCGGGCGAACCGCTGCGGTTGTCGCAGGCCTCCGGCATCGGCAACAGCCGGCCCGATTACAACGGCGGGAACCAGGTATTCGATGACTGGCGCGATACGCTGCAGTACCTCGACCGCAGCGCGTACACGCTAGTGCCGACATACGCGCGCACCACTGCAACAGTGCGGCCTGGCACACAAAACGCGGGTCAGCTGGAAGCGCCAGGGCGCCGACGCGTGGACCTGACGATTGCGAAGTCGTTCACGTTGCGTGGACGCACGCAACTGCAGGTGCGGGCGGAGTCGTTCAACGCGTTCAACTGGCGGCAATACAACGACCCTGTCACGAACATTACGGCCGCAAATTTCGGCAGGATCACCAGCGTGTCGGCCACGAGAACAGGACAGGTTGGGTTCCGACTGACGTTCTGATATGGGACCGAACAGGAGATCAGGAGACGTAGGAGCTCTTTCTGTCAGACAGAGCTCCTAGTCTCTAATCTCCTGTTGCCGGTCTCAGGTCAGCGAAGCCATGCCAGCAACAGCGCGAGCATCGAGATGAGCAACGCGCTGACGGACATAACCATCAGGTAGTGTCCGTCGCGAAGCCCTTCAGGCGGACCGTTATCGGGCGTGTTCTTCTCGAACAACGACTGTTTCATCACCTTGCGGCCGGCGATGACGTCTCGAATCCCTTCGTCGAGGTGATGATGATGAATCAGCTTCAAGGTGTCGGCCTGCGGCGTCGCCGCTGCGGCCAGAGCGGCTTTGAGCACCGCGTTGCGAATATCGCCGCCGCTCACGTCGTAGGTCTCTGCCAGCGTGCGGAAGTTCACATCGTCGGCCAGCGGCGTCAGAGTCGGGTGCATCTGCACGCGCCAGATTTGCTCGCGTTCCTCGACGCCCGGCATCTCGAAGAGCACGTGCGTGCGGATACGGCGCTCGAACGCAGGATCGAAATTCGCGGCGAGGTTGGTCGCGAAAATGACGACCCCGTTGAAGCGCTCCAGCTCCTGAAGCAGCACGTTGACGACGGTATTCGACTCGCGTTGGAAGCCGTGATCGACTGACGTCGACCGGCGGGACGCGATCGCATCGGCTTCATCGAAGAAAAGAACGGCCTGTTCCTGGCGCGCGAGCCGGAAGACGGCCGCGACGTTCTTCGGCGTCTCGCCCATCCACATCGATTCGAGCTCGGCATACCTGACGACCATCAGCCGGCGCCCGAGCGTGTGGGCAATAGCCTCCGCGCAAATCGTCTTGCCCGTGCCTGACGGTCCGGCGAAGTTGAAGGCGAGCGACAGCCCGGTCGGGTGACGTTGGCCCAGGCCCCACCGGTTGAAGATGAGGTCGTGGCTGGTCACTTGTGCGAGCGCCTGGTCGAGAGATCGCCGGGTGGACGCCGGAAGGATGACGTCCTGAAACGTGCGCCGCGGCACGATCGACTCGACAGCACGGTTCGGGCCCGCGAGGGCCTCGAACAGCTTCGGCAGCGGAAACCCGGACATTCATCCCATTATGAGCCGTTTGCGGGCCCTCCTGCGCATCCAGGCTCAGGAGGCTAGATATGAGACAACTCCTGATCCTCGGCGTCGCGTGGCTCGCAGGTGTGGCCTCTGCGTCGGCGCAGGTGAGCGACCGGCTCGAGATCGCGGCTGTGGTGCGCACCGACCGGGTGTCGTTCGAAGGCGGCCAGAACGCGCGGCTGCCGGTCACAGGCGTCGCGATCGGCTATCGCATCTGGAGCCATATGCGGATCGAAGCGGAAATCACGACGGCATCGGGCGAGTCGAGGCGAAGCTACGAAGGTGCGTTCATCTCGTTCGCCGGTCCGAGTGCAACCCGTGAAGAGTTCCTGCGAACGGCGGTCATCGCACGCCGGACGACGATCAACAAAGCAGGCCCCGGGTTCGCGACCGCAGTGGCGGTGGAGACGCGGCGAGCCTGGCCGTGTGAACCTCGCATTGCGCGCAGGCGTCAGCTTCCGGCAGTACCAATATGTCGAGGACACGACGGTCCTTAGCGTCCCGGAAGGGGTGACGTTCGAGCGGGCAGAAGCCGCGATGCCTGACTCTCGCGGACAGCGCGGAAGGAGCGGCCTTCTGGTGGGTGCCAGCGTGCCCGATTCGCATTACGGGCCGCCTTCACGTGGCGCCGGAAGTGCGATGGGTATGGGGCGGACCGGCGCGCATCGGCAACAACTACGACGAAGCAACCGCCGGCGCGCGTGTCACCTGGAAGTTCTGAGCCTCGAAATCAGCTATGCTGATTCTGGAGGGTGCGTGACACCCGAATCGTTGCTCGGAATCGGCGTCGGGCTTGGCGCTCGCCGCAGCGGCCGGATTTCGCGTGTTCGTGCCGCTGGTCGTATTGAGCCTGGCGGCAAGAGCGGGGTGGATCGAGCTGTCACCCTCCTTCGCGTGGCTTTCCAGCACGTCCGCGTCGGTGGCGCTGGTGACGGCGATGGTGTTGGAAATCGCCGCCTACTACGTCCCCTTCTTCGACAATATGCTCGACACGCTGGCCGCACCGGTGGCGGTCCTGGCGGGCATCGTCGCCAGCGCATCCGTGCTCACCGACCTGCCGCCGTGGCTCCAATACAGCATCGCGATTATCGGTGCCGGCGGCACCGCCGGCGCCGTTCACGCCTCGACGTCGCTGCTCCGGCTGAAGAGCTCCGCCGCAACAGCCGGTCTCGGCAACCCGATTCTTGCGACGCTCGAGCTCGTGGGGTCGATCGTGATTGCGGTGCTCGCGGTGCTCGCGCCGCTGCTGGCGCTGGCTGCGGTTGTGTTGATTGTGTGGGTGGTGGCGAAGCGCGTGACCGCGTGGCGTCTTACGAATGCCCGCGGAGCTCGCCGGCGCAAGTTGATACGCCGCTAATCGTCGTGTGACTGAGATCGGCCTCGCAGCTGCTTGACCGCGCCGCGACGTTTTTTCGACGCGATTCGCTTCTCGCGCGCGGCGGCCTTCGGCTTCGTGGCCCGCCTTTTCTTGGGGCGGCGTGCCGCGTGCTCGAGAAGCGCGGCGAGCCGGGCTCGCGCCGCCTCGCGATTCTGCGCCTGCGTGCGATGCTCCCTGCTGTCGATGAGCAGGACATCGTCTGCAATCATGCGGCTGCCGGCGAGGCTCCGCAGACGCTCCTTCACTTCGTCGGGCAGCGACGAGCCGCCGACGTTGAAACGCAGCTGGACCGCCGTCGACACCTTGTTGACGTTCTGCCCGCCGGGCCCCGAGGCCCGCACGAATCGCTCTTCGATGTCCTTCTCGTCCATGACTAGCAGCCATGCTAACATCCCGCCTTCCGCAACCATACGTCGTGTCCGGCTGTCAGCGGACCTTCGGAGGCCCTATGAAGCAGCTTCTCGCGATTGCCTTCTCGCTGCGACCATCTCCGCG
Organism: Vicinamibacterales bacterium; assembly: GCA_963802345.1. GTDB lineage: Bacteria > Acidobacteriota > Vicinamibacteria > Vicinamibacterales > JAMQPK01 > JAMQPK01. The sequence goes on along the minus strand of CAWDIK010000013.1, from coordinate 46,726 downwards.
TGCGCGACCGCCGAGCCGCGCGCGCCGGCCGGTCCGGCTTCGACCGTCGACGATCGATACACCGATGGCGGCGCCGAAGTGGGCCCAGATGGAGCGTCAGTTGCTGGCCGAGAACGTGCCGGCCGCCCGCGAGTTCTTCCAGAAGTATTTCGACGACCGCGGGTACCTGCTCGTCTTCGTGCGCTGGGGCGCGAACGACGGCCCGGACGATGCGTTCGAGAACTTCAACCATTGGCCAGAACTGCACGCGCTCGGCGCCGATGACGAGATCGTCCAGATGTACATGAAGGGCAACGAAGGGATGCTCAAGCAGTACTCCGAGGCGAAAACGACCAAGGCGGTGCCGGCCGGCGTCGACGGGATGTACTTCAAGGAGTTCAGCGCGCTCTCAGACTGGCAACACCACGGCGAAGGGCTGCAGTTGTTCAACCGGATGGCGCTTTCAGTGCCGACCGATCCGAAATATCTCGAGCGCGTGCGCCGGTTTGCCGGCTTCTACATGGGTGAGGATCCCGAGGCCCCGAACTACGATCCGAAGCACAACATCATCCGCAGCATGATGAACGGCAGCAAGGGCCCCTTGCTCCGCAAGGCGACGGCGATCGAGTGGGTTGGCGAGCCGTTCGACATGGCGGGGTTCGACGCGCTCCATGGCGAACGTAACTTCGACGAGTTCCTCGCGCACTACCGGGAGTACCACGACGTCGTGGGCGACCACGCGCTGAACCTCGTCGCGACCACGCTTCCCGCGAACGCGTACTTCGCGACGGGCGATCAGAAGTACAAGAAGTGGGTGACGACGTACGTGGACGGATGGCTCGAGCGGATGAAGCAGAACAACGGCATCATCCCGACGTTCGTCGACCTCGACGGCAAAATCGGCGGACCCACCGGCAAGTGGTGGGGGAGCGCGTACGGCTGGGGGTTCAGCCCGGTCAATCCCGTTACCAATCGTCGCGAGAATCGCAATCGCATCGAGCGCCCGATCATCGGGCTGAACAACGCGCTGCTGCTGACGGGCGACCAGAAGTACGTCGACGCGTGGCGCGACATGACGAACGCCGTCAACGCGAACGCCCGCACGGTTGATGGGAAAACGCAGTATCCATCCATGTATGGCCTCGATCTCGCTGCCGATCCCAAGGCCACGAAAGCCGGATGGTACGGCTGGCGCGATCGCCCGTGGAACGTCGGGGCGCTGGAGGTGTGGTACTTCTCGCAGAAGCCGGAGGACCTCGCACGGGTGCCCCCGAACCCGTGGCTCGAATACCTGCAGGGCCGCAACCCGGGCTATCCGGAGAAGGCGATGGCCGACGACCTCGCCACGATTGCGAAGCGCGTCGAGGGCATCCGCAACGATCATTCGAAGCCCGACAAGCGGCTCGCCGACAACATGCTCGATCTGAATCCGGTGACGACGACCGCGCTGATTCAACTGACGCAGGGCGGCATGGAGCCGGACCGCCGGGGAAATCTCGTCAACTCGCGGCTGCGGTATTTCGATCCCGCGAGGAAGCGGGCGGGATTGCCGGAGGATGTGGGCGCGCTTGTCTCCGAGATGTCGGACACCGGCACGGTGGTGACGCTGGTCAACCTGAACACGACAACGCCGCGAACGCTGGTCGTGCAGGGCGGGGCATACGGCGAGCACGTGATCGAATCGGTCGACGTGAACGGCAAGACCATCGCGGTCGGCAAGCCGAATTTCAGCGTGACGCTGAGCCCTGGAGCCGGCAGCAAGCTGACGCTGAAGATGAAACGCTACGCAGGCGACGCGACGGTCAAGTTCCCCTTCTGAGGTTCTCGACGCAGAGGCGCTGAGCCGCAGAGAATTCTTTTCAGAAGAAATCTCTGCGCCTTTGCGTCTCTGCGTCAAGATCTCACCGACTGTCTGGCGTGATTCTCGAGGAAGTCGATGATCGACTGCCGGAGCCGCCGGTAGTCGCGGTGTTCGAGGACGTCGTGTCGATCGCGCGGCCGTGCGAAGGGCACGGTCATGATGTCGCCCACGTGAGCGGCCGGGCCGTCGGTCATCAACACGATACGATCGGCGAGATAGAGCGCCTCATCGACGTCGTGCGTGACCATGACGACGATCTTCCGATCCTGCTCCCACGCGCGCAGCAGCGTATCCTGCAGGTCGAGCCTCGTCAGCGAATCCAGCATGGAGAACGGCTCGTCGAGCAGCAGCAGCTCCGGTTCGAGCGACAGCGCGCGCGCAAGTGACACGCATTGCTGCATCCCGAGCGACATCTCCGCGGGCAGCTGATCGGCCGCGTCGGCGACCCCCGTCAAGGCAAGGTACTTCAGCGCGTGCGCGCGGCGCTTCGATGCCTTGAGCGCACGGAACTTCTGCCGCACGGCCAGCTCCACATTCTGCCGTGCGGTCAACCACGGCAGCAGAGACGGCGTCTGAAAGACCACGGCGCGATCGGCGCCCGGTTCGAGCGTCTGCTTGCCGTTGATGACCACTCCGCCTTCGGTGGCCCGCTGAAGCCCCGCGATGATGGAAAGGACGGTCGATTTTCCGCAGCCTGAGTGCCCGACGATGCAGATGAATTCCGACTTCTGGATGCGGACGTTGACATTCTTGACCGCGACGAACGGGCCGGCCTCTGTCGGAAAGACCTTTGTAAGTCCCGTCAGCTCGAGCGGAACGATGAGGCTCATGCCCCCGCCTCTTTGACCGCGACAGGCGAGTATGCCGGCGGCGGCTCCTGCGGCTTGCCGCCGGGGCGCGACCGTGACGCGTGCAGGTGATCCGACAGGCACTCGACGACGTGGGCCTTGGCAAGAATGGCCTGCTCGTCGTGCGCGAGCTGATCGAGGCTTCGTGGCTTCGCCAGATCGACGGCGACGGACGATCCGAGCGTGGCGCGGGGGCCCTTTGTCATCGGCACGATTCTGTCCGACAGCAGGAGCGCCTCGTCGATGTTGTTCGTAATCATCACGGTGGTGACCGGACGCCCGGCCTCCGAGCAGAGCCGCGCGAGCTCCTGTTGCAGGCTTCCACGCGTCAGCGCGTCAAGGGCGCCAAACGGCTCATCCAGGAACAGGATTTCCGGATCGGTTGCGAACGCCCGCGCGATGGCGACTCGCTGGCGCATTCCACCCGACAGCTGACTCGGACGGCGGTGTATGGCATTGCCGAGTCCGACGAGCCGGAGATAGCGCTCTGCCTGTTCCTTCTGCTCCGTGCGAGACCACTCCGGACGAGCGGCATCCACGGCGAGCCGCACGTTCTCCAGCGCCGAGAACCATGGCAGCAGCGAATAGTTCTGGAAGACGATGGACGCTTGCCTGGCGATTCCGCCGAGCGGCTGGCTGTCGATCGTGATCGTTCCGGCGTCCGGCTCGGTGACGCCTGCCAGCAGATTCAGCAGCGTCGATTTCCCGCAGCCCATGAAGCCCACAATCGAGACGAACTCTCCTTTGTCGACCGTCAGCGATACGCGATCGAGGACGTGGCGTGACGGAGAACCGAACGATTTCGAAATACCGTGTGCTTCGATATAGGCCATGGTCACAGCGCGCGCAGCCGTGCTTCGGCCACACCCATCATGCGGTCGAGCAGGAATCCGACGATGCCGATCGTCAGGATGGCGAGGAGAATGTGCGAGTAGATCAGGCTGTTGTACTCCTGCCAGAGAAATCCGCCCACGCCAGGCGTGCCGGTCAGCATCTCGCTTGCGACGATCACCAGCCATGCGATGCCAAGGCTCAACCTGAACCCCGTGAACATTTGAGGCAGCGCAGCCGGCAGAACGATCTTCGTAAACGTCGTCACACGCGAGAGACGGAGGACCTTGGCGATGTTCCAGTAGTCCTGTGGAATCGCGCGGACGCCGGCCATGGTGTTCAACACGGTCGGCCACATGGAGCACACGGCGATCGCAAACAAGGCGGCGGGTTCGGACTTCTGGAAGATGACGAGGCCGAGCGGCAGCCACGCCAGCGGCGAAATGGGGCGCAACACCTGGATGACAGGGTCCAGCATTCTGTGCAGCGTGTCGGACACGCCGAGCAGGAACCCCAGCGGTGTGGCGATCAGGATGCCGAGGAAGAACCCGCGCGCCACGCGAATCAGGCTGTAGTACGCGAGCAGGCCCATACCCTGGTCCATTTCTCCGCGTTTGGCCAACGGCTCGAGGATGTACAGCTTGCTCTCTTCCCACGTTTTCATCGGCGACGGCAGATCGGTCACGAGCGTGCTCGCATACCACCAGCCGAGCCCTGCGAGCACGATGCCGACGAGCGGGAGAAACATGTTTCCGATTTTTGCGAACGTCACCGCACCTCCTTCACGGTCGAATCAGACCCCGTTGCTGCGAAGCTGAGTCATCCGACGAGGCTGTTTACGGGAAACGACAGCGCGTACTTTTCGGGATTCGCGGCGTCGAAGGCCACGCCGTCCCAGAATGTCCACTTCGTGAGCGGCTCCACCTTTGGCGAGACGCCCATTTCCTTCATCGCCTCCATGTAGATGTCAGGACGCATGACGCGCTTCGAGACGCCCGCGTAATCGGGCGCGCCCTTCACCATGCCCCAGCGACGGAACTGGGTGAGCCACCATGTCGCAAACGACGGCTGCGGGTAGTTGCAGTTCCGATCGGAGTAGATCATGTAGTACGGGTCCTGCTCCTTGCGGCCATCGCCATACTCGTACTTGCCGAGCAGCCGGCCGAGAATGATCTCGGGCGGGCAGTTGATGTAGGTAGGCCGCGAAATGATTTCAGCGGCCTTCGGCCGGTTGTCGAGCTTGTCGAGGTACACGCTCGCCAGATGCAGCGCCTTCAGGGCGGCTTTGACCGTCTTCGGATTCTTCGTCGCGAACTCCTCGGTGAAGGCGCACACCTTTTCCGGATGGTCGCGCCACATCTGCTGGGTCGTGATCGAGGTGAACCCAATCCCGTCGGCGATCGCCCTCGCGTTCCATGGCTCTCCGACACAGAACCCGTCCATCTTGTCGACCTTCATGTTCGCGACCATCTGAGGCGGCGGAATGGTGATGAGCGAGACATCCTTGTCGGGGTGAATGCCCCCGCTCGCCAGCCAGTAGCGCATCCACATGGCGTGGGTGCCCGGCGGGAACGTCATGGCGAACGCCAGTGGATCGCCGGCCGCTTTCGCGCGGTCGGCGAGTGGCTTCACGTCTTTCGGCCCCTTGACGCCGGCCTGTTTCAGCTTGTTGTTGAGCGTGATCGCCTGTCCGTTGCGATTCAGCAGCCAGGGAATCACCATCGGCTTTACCGGCGATCCCGCCAGCCCCATCGTCGAGGCCAGCGGCATCCCGATCAACATGTGCGTGCCCTGGTTCTCGCCGACGTTCATCTTGTCGCGGATAACCGCCCATGACGCTTCCTTCGACACCACCGAGTCGATGCCGAATTTCTTGAAGTATCCGAGCTCGTGCGCCATGACGATTGGCGCGCAATCGGTGAGCGCGATGATGCCGAACCGCATCGCTTTGGTCTCGGGAGAGTCGTCTGCGTAGACGCTGCCGACCCAGCCGGATGGCAGTCCCGACATGAGACCCGCCATGGCCGAGACCTCCGCGGTTTTCTTCAGGAACGCGCGTCGCGACGCTTTCGCGTGTGTCATCTATTTCTCCAGTCCGAGGAGCATGGTCGTCACCATCACATACGGAGCGCTGTAGGACTTGCCCGGAGTGGCTGCCTTGAGGAACGCGCCGGGAAAGATGTACGCGTAGCCGCCGTGAAGCTGGATGCGCGACGACGGCGTGAACGTCGCCTGGATATCGAGCTCCTGCCCGACGTGCCGATCCGGCGCTCCCGTCGGGATGCGCGCGATGACGGCGCCGCCCGCGCTATACAGCGCGTCGGTGGCGCTGGCCAGCCAGAACGAGTGATACGCGCCGGCGAGCGCGAGCTTCGTGTGCGGCCGTACCTCGAGGCCGGTTCGCAGATGATGGATGTTCTTCCACCCCACCTGATCGGCGAGGCCATACTTGTCGTGCGCAGTTGGATACAGCTGATCGAAGGTGCCGCGTGCGCCATCGCCGGGCATGTCGTCGCCCGATGCGTAGTTGTATTCGCCGAACGCCCGGTAGGTGAGTGAGCCCGCTGGAATCGTGCGTCCGACCAGGGCGTGGCCGGCCCAGGCGGAAATCGTGTCGGACCCAAGCGACCCGCGCTGAATCGCGGCCTCGACGTTGTAGTCGGTACGGGCCGACAACTTTCCTGCGGAACGCACCCCGGTGGTCGAAGACGTCAGGTCGCCTGGCGCGCCGGCCTCCGTTCTGAGATCACGGGACGTGCGAACGAACTCATACGGCTCGATCACGCCGCCGTTCGGCAGCACCGCCAACGGCGCATCCGCGCCGTAGAAGTAGTTGCCGAAGCCGCTCCGATTCACATCATCCATGTCGATGTTGACGACAGACGCAGCGAAGCCGTCGACGCGCAATTTCTTGTGACGGAACACGCCGCGCACGGCGTCGAACGAGCGCGCGGTGTTGAGCCAGTTGCCGTGTCCGACGAGCCGCTGGTCGCCGAACACCAGCTCCTGCCGTCCTCCGCGGAGCGCGAAGCGACTCTTGTCGACATTGCCGACGTCCACATGCGCGACGCGGAGGTCGAGCTGATCGCGGAATGGGGCGCCGAGTGTGACGGCGTTGCGTCCTTCGACGCGCGCGTCCTGCGCCTGAACGGCGGCGCTCAGCCACGGTTTCATCGAAAACCGTGCCGTCACACGAAATCGATTCAACCAGTAGAGATCCTCACGATCGTCAGCGAAGCCGCCGCCTGTAAATCCCTCGAGGCGTCCGCGATACTCGACTCCCAGCCGCATCCACGCCGGAAGATCGACGTTTGCAAATGCCGTTGGGGGCTTCTGCGTTGAAGGTGAAGGCTGCGGCAGCGGCGCCTGTGCCGCTGCGGGAAGTGAAGATGCGATGAGACCGGCGAGCATGAAGACAGCCGCGGCGTGAATTCTCATGCGCCAGCTATTGAGCAACACGGGTGCCACACGGGGTTTTTGCTGAAACGCCGCAAAAACCCGAGAGCAAAGGGCAAAGGGCAGAGAGCTGAAGGCAGATTGAATCAGACGGAAATGTTCATCAGCGATTTGGCAGGCAACGATTGTGTCGATTTGTTTTTTGGAAAGCGCATCCTGCGCGCCGCTGGTGGCGCTTCATCGATCGGATCGCGCATGTTTGCGTTCGTATTTGTCGACAACCTCATTCTCGAGCGACATTCGTGAACATTTCGAAATCGGCACGCGCAGACTCGCGGGGCCATGCGACACGATGTGCGGGGCACGCTCCTTGCTGTGGTGGCGGGCAAGGATGGATCCCGTCACGACAGCTGTCTCGACTCATTGTCCGTACTGCGCGCTTCAGTGCGGCATGGACGTCACGTGCGACGGCGATCGCATCGAGATCGAAGGCAACAAGAGATTTCCCGTCAATGAAGGCGGGTTGTGCCTCAAGGGATGGACCGCCGCCGAGACGATTCGCCACCCCGAGCGGCTGCTCTCGCCGCTCGTGCGAAGTGCGGCAGGCACACTCGATCCCGCGTCGTGGCAGAGCGCGATCGATCGGATCGCATCGGCGATTCGAGCGACGCAGGCGGCCTACGGCCGCGACGCGGTTGGCGTGTTCGGCGGAGGGTCGCTGACCAACGAGAAGGCGTATCTGCTGGGAAAGTTCGCGCGTGTCGCGCTGGGCACGTCGAACGTCGACTACAACGGCCGATTCTGCATGTCGTCGGCTGCGGCTGGAGCGTCGAAGGCATTCGGTCTCGATCGCGGGCTTCCGTTTCCCCTCGAGGACATTCCGCACGCCGAAGCCATCCTGCTCGTGGGCGGGAATCTCGCCGAGACGATGCCTCCCGTCATGCGGTACTTCGAGGCTCAACAGCGCAACGGCGGCGCGCTGATTGTGGCCGACCCGCGCCGCTCGCCAACCGCCCAGTGGGCGAAGCTGCATCTGGCGCTGCGTCCGGGCTCTGATGCGGCGCTTGCCAACGGCCTCGTCCATGTGCTGATTCGGGATTCGCTGATCGATCGGTCCTATATCGAAAGCCGCACCGAGGGATTCGAGGAGGTGCGACAGCTCGCGGCTGCGTATTGGCCCGAGCGAGTCGAGGCACTCACCGGCGTTCCGCAGCGCCAGCTCGTCGAAGCCGCTCGCATGCTCGGGCAGGCGCGCACCGCGATGGTGCTGACAGCGCGCGGCGCCGAGCAGCAGTCCCGCGGAGTCGACAACGTCCTTGCGTTCGTCAATATCGCGCTGGCCCTGGGGAAGGTGGGTGCGCCGTTCAGCGGTTACGGGACCATCACCGGCCAGGGAAACGGACAGGGTGGACGGGAGCACGGGCAGAAAGCCGACCAGCTGCCGGGCTACCGCCGCATCGACGATCCCGACGCGCGGCGAGATGTCGCCGCCGTCTGGGGCATCCCGGAAAGTGAGCTGCCGGGTCCGGGCAAGTCGGCGTACGAGTTAATCGAATCCGCCGGAGAGCCCGACGGCATCCGTGCGCTCCTCGTCATCGGATCGAATCCGATCGTCTCGGCGCCGAACGCGTCGAGAGTGGCCGATTGCCTCGGCCGTCTCGACTTTCTTGCGGTCGCCGACTTCTTTCTTTCAGAGACGGCCAGCGTGTCAGACGTGGTGCTGCCTGCTGCGCAGTGGGCGGAGGAGGACGGCACGGTCACCAACCTCGAGGGGCGTGTCATCCGCCGCCGGCGTGCGCTCGATCCGCCGGGTCAGGTGCGGACCGACATCGACATTCTGTGCGCGATCGCGCGGGCGCTCGGCAAATCGGCATACTTCGCGTTTGGAGATCCCGAGTCGGTCTTCGAGGAATTACGCGCGGCGACGCGCGGCGCAACCGCTGACTATTCCGGCATCTCGTACGAGCGCATCGAGCGTGAGGGCGGCGTGTTCTGGCCCTGCACGTCCGAGTCCCATGCGGGTACGCCGCGCCTGTTCGAGACGACGTTTCCCACGCCGACCGGACGCGCTCGTTTTCATGCGGTCGAACACCTCGGCCCCGCGGAGGTACCCGACGAACAATTTCCTCTGTATCTGACGACCGGCCGTCTGCTCGCTCACTATCAGTCGGGAACGCAGACGCGGCGCATCGCTCAGCTCGTCGACGCTGCGCCGAAGCCTATCGCCGAGATTCATCCGCACCTCGCGAAGCGTCACGGCCTTGCCGATGGCGCTCGTATGGTTCTTCGAACGCGCCGCGGTTCGGCCGTCTTCACCAGCCGCATCTCTGCCGACATTCGTCCCGACACGATTTTTGTTCCCTTTCACTGGCCCGGCGAGTCGTCTGCCAATCGCATCACGAACGACGCGCTCGATCCGGTCAGCCGCATGCCGGAGTTCAAGGTGTGCGCCGCGCGAATCGACACCGATGAGTAAAGAGCGCCTGGTCGTCATCGGCAACGGCATGGCGGGCGCGCGGTTCGTGGACGATCTCTTCGGCCGCGGGGGCGGAGGCCGCTTCGACGTCGTGATGTTCGGCGACGAGCCGTGCGGCAACTACAACCGCATTCTTCTCTCGAGCGTGCTGTCGCGCAGCCACAAGCCCGATGACATCTTCATCAACCCGATGTCCTGGTACGCGGCCAGGCACATCACGCTCCATGCAGGCAAGAGGGTCGAGCGGATCGATGTGCGCGCGAAGCAGGTCGTCGCCGCTGACGGGCTCGCGGAGCAATACGACAAGCTGATTATCGCAACCGGCAGCAGTCCCGTCATCCCGCCTCTCGCCAACGTCCGCGACGAGCACGGCACGTTCAAGCAGGGCGTGTTCGTGTTTCGCACGCTGGACGATTGCGAGCGCATCATGCGCTCCGCGGCGACCGCGCGCACGGCCGCGGTGATCGGCGGAGGGCTGCTGGGATTGGAGGCGGCCCGTGGCCTCCTGAACTGGGGTCTCGAGACGCACGTGATCCACCTGATGCCGCACTTGATGGAGGCGCAGCTCGATCCTGGCGCGGCCGATGTGCTTCGCCGCCAGTTCGAGCAGATGGGCCTCTCCACACATCTCGCCACGCGGACGACCGGCATCCTGGGAAACGGGCATGTCGAGGGTCTCGAGTTCGCCGATGGCAGCCGTCTGGCTTGCGACCTGGTCGTGATCGCCGCGGGCATTCGTCCCAACGCGACGCTCGCGGCCGACGCAGGCCTGAAAGTCAACCGGGGCATCGTCGTGGGAGACGATCTCGCGTGTTGTGCCGGCGATGTGCCTGTTTCCGACGTGTTTGCCGTGGGCGAGTGCGCCGAGCACAGGGGCAGGGTGTACGGATTGGTCGCGCCGCTGTGGGAGCAGACGGCGCGGCTCGCCGATCGCCTCAGCGGGCGAAATCCTGACGCCGTGTATGTCGGATCGTCCGTGTCGACCAAGCTGAAAGTCATGGGAGTCGATCTCGCGGTGATGGGCGACAAGGAGCCCGTCGGCGAAGACGACGAGGTGGTGAGTTACAGCGAGCCTGCGCGCGGCATCTACAAGAAGTTAATCGTGCGCAACGGCCGCCTGGCGGGCGCCATCATTCTTGGCGACGGCGCCGTGGTGCCGTCGCTGCTGCAGACGTTCGCGTCGGGGTCGCCCCTGCACGACAACCGCGCCGAGATCCTCTTTACGCCGGCAGCCGCCGCCACCCGTGGTCGCGATGCTGCCGCGACGACGCCGGACAGCGCGCGTATCTGCGATTGCAACGACGTGTCGAAGGCGCAGATTATCGAAGCGGTGCTGGGCGGCGCCCGGAGCGTCCAGGCAGTGTGCGACGTCACCCGGGCGTCAACGGGATGCGGCTCCTGCCGGCCCGAAGTGGAAGCGATCGTCACGCTGGCATGCCAGGGTCTCGAGAAGGCGATCGCACCGGAGGACTTCGGTCCTGTCGTCACGACATTGGCTGCGGCCGAGGACGCCGCCCCGGCACTCGCCACTCCCGATATCACGCTCAACAAGGTCGAGCGCTTCAAGCGCGACAAGGACGGCCTCGACGTCGAAGCCGACATCCAGCGATTCGTGCGCGACGGGTGGGAAGCGATCGAAGAATCCGATCGCGAGCGGCTGAAATGGCTCGGCGTATTCTTCCGCCGGCAGACGCCCGGCCGCTTCATGATGCGCATCCGGATGCCGAACGGCTTCACGAATGCCGAGCAGCTCAGCGTCATCGCCGAGCTGAGCCGCGAATGCGGTACCGGCTTCGTGGATCTCACCACGCGGCAGCAGGTGCAGCTGCGGGGATTTGCCGTCGGCGACCTGCCGCATATCTGGGAGCGGCTGACTGCGGTGGATCTCGTGTCGCTGCAGACGGGCATGGACAACATCCGCAACGTCATCGGTTGTCCCGTCGCAGGGCTGACAGAGGATGAGCTCTTCGATGCGTCCCGCGTCGTGAGCGAGTTCAACCAGGCGTTCCTGCGGAACAAGGCGTTCACCAATCTGCCGCGAAAGTTCAACGTCGCGATTACGGGCTGCACCGAGAACTGCACGCATGGGGAAACGCAGGATCTGTCGCTGACCCCGGCGATCAAGATCATCGCGGGCGAAGAGGTGAAGGGCTTCAACATCGCCATCGGCGGAAAAATCGGATCTGGCGGGTTGCGGCCTGCCACGCCGCTCGGCGTGTTCTGCCGCCCAGAGGACGCCGCGGGATTGTGCAGCCACATCACGCTCATCTTTCGGGATTACGGCCCGCGGCGCGCGCGTAACCGCGCACGGCTGGCATTTCTCGTCGAAGAGTGGGGAATCGACAAATTCCGGCGAGAGCTCGAGCGGAGAGTCGGCGAGCGGCTGTTGCCGCAAGGCCGGGACGCGCGGACGAGCCGGCATCACGATCACCTCGGCATCTCGCGGCAGAAGCAATCGGGGATGTGCTCGGTCGGCCTCAATGTGCCGGTGGGCCGTATCACCGCGGACCAGCTGTCCGGCCTCGCGCGGATTGCGCGGCGCTACGGCAACGGCGACGCGCGGATTACGACGAGCCAGAACGTCATCATCCCGAACGTGCCGGAACACGTTCTGCCGCAGATGACCAGCGAGCCGCTTCTGCGCGAGCTGCGTCATGACCCGACCGACATGATGCGCGGCCTCGTCAGCTGCACAGGCATCGACTATTGCCACATGGCGCTCATCGAAACGAAGGAGCTGGCCATGAAGACGGCGCGCGAGCTCGACGAGCGGCTGGGTCCAGGCAAGAAATTGCTGACCATGCACTGGTCGGGATGTCCTGCGGGATGCGGCAACCACACCGGCGCCGACATCGGGCTGCTCGGCAAGAACGTCAAGATTGGCGATGAGATTGTGGACGCGGTCGACGTGTTCGTCGGCGGCCAGTCAGGGCCGAATGCGAAGGCCGGCACCAGGATCCTCGAGGACGTGCCGTGCAGCGACTTGCCGCGCGTGCTCGAGCAGGTGATTCCGTACGTCAGCAACAAGCGAGGCGCCAGAAGCCTCAAGAAGGACGTGATCGTCGGTGTCCCTGCCAAGGCGTGACGGCCTTCGCGGAGTTCGCGTGGCGCTTCTCGAAGCGCGAATGGGGACGGAGCTCGCAGAGCTCGTCAGACGTCATGGCGGTGTCGTGCGGTCGGCAGCGGCGGTCCGCGAAGCGCCGCTGGATTGTGCGGCCGTCGTCTCTGATTTCCTCGAGCGTCTTCGCAGGCCTGCACGCCGCGTGCATGTCTTCCTCACGGGCGCCGGCGCGACCGCGTTGTTTCAAGAGGCGGAACGGCAAGGTCAACTGCCGTTCGTCATCGAATCAATAAGGGCTGGCACGACCATCTGTCGAGGCCCGAAGCCCACCGCAGCCCTCAAACGTTATGGATTGAGTCCGAATGCGTCTGCGGCGTCCCCGTATACGAGCCACGAGCTGCTCGAGGCGATGGCGGGCACCGATCTCGCAGGAGCGGAAGTCACGCTGGTGCACTACGGCGAGCGCAACGAGTCGCTGAGCGACGAGCTTCGGCAGAGAGGCGCTGCCCTGAACGAGCTATGCCTGTATGAGTGGCGACTGCCCGAAGACGTGGGCCCTCTGCAGGACCTGGCGCGTGATCTCGTGAAGCTCGAGGTCGACGCCGTCGTCTTCACCAGTCAAGTGCAGTGGAAGCACCTGCTTCAGGTGGCGACTGCTCTTGGTTTGGGCGACGCCCTTGTTCACGCACTGAACAGCAGCGTCGTCGTGGCCGCCGTCGGGCCAATCTGCTCCGCGGCGCTGGACGCGGCCGGTGTGCATCCGCACGTGGTACCTGACAACCCGAAAATGGGTCCCCTGGTCGCGGCGCTCGCGGAGTACTTTACTCGATAACGGTTCCAGTTCCCGTTCGCGAGTTCCAATTCCGCGCTTACCTCACCGAACGCGGAACCTGGAACCCGAACCGAACTGGAACGCGGAACTCGGAACCTCTATGTCCCAGACCGGCGGCGGTTGAATCGTCTCCTCCGGTGTCCGCCCTGGATCGGGCCGGCCGGATCCTTCGAGACGGCTGATTGCTCGCACGGTCATGTCGTGATCGCACACGATCTGGCACGACAGGCGGACGCCTGAGAGTCCGCGCTGCTCGAGCCGTTCCTTTTCTGCCGCCGTCATCGCCGACGGCTCTCCATCGATGAATTCAACACGGCACGTGGTGCAACGGGCATTGCCGCCGCACGCGTGCAGGATGTCGACCTTGGCGTCCTGCTCGATAGCCAGGACAAGGCGCTTGTTGTCGGCGACGTCGAACGTTCCATAGCTCTCAACTGTCAGTTTGGGCATAGGAGATTCTAGACGTGGTTAGTGGTTGGTATGGTTAGTGGTTGCCATCGCCGTGTTCGTTCTCGTCCGGTATGACGTGAGCGAGTTTCGGTTGATTCATCGTTCGCATGAGCTTTTCGATCTCCTCCGGGCGCATCGGGAGCCCGAACAGCACGGCAAACTCCAGCATCGAGCAGACGAGAATCGTCCGTAGTCGTGACGGTATTCGCATAGCCTCCTCCTCGATGCGCCAATTCGCAGGCCGTAGTCCGACCTGTCGCCGTGAGTGCTGACGCTTCAGGGCGCGCCTGTCGACATGCGCAGGGAGCGCGACCTTCGACGGCCGGCGTTGCTGGAGACCAGAAGAGCGCGTCTATCGGCGTCGCGCATCGATCCGCAACAGGCGCGCGACGCCGAGAAGCATCGCGATCGACGAGCGACACGGTGGCGGGACCTCAGTAATCCGAACCGCGGAACCGATGCCCGAGAACTCGCGCTGGAGCTCGCCGCGAATCAGCGTATCAGTGCTCAGATGTCCATTCCAGCAGATCCCCCGGCTGGCACTCGAGCTCGCGGCAAATCGCTTCGAGGGTGGAGAAGCGAATAGCGCGCGCCTTGTTCGTCTTGAGTACCGAGACGTTCGCGATGGTGATGCCGATGCGGTCGGCCAGCTCGGTCAGCGTGAGCCGGCGGTCGAGCAGCAGATGGTCGAGCTTCACGCGGATGGCCATCGCGCCTCAGATCGTCAGCGACTGGTCTTCGTTCAGGCGCGTTCCCACCCTGAAGACCTCGGCGATCGCCAGGATGATCAGGCCGTGCACGATCGCAAAGAGATTCAGGTCCGGCCGGGCGTCGAAGCGCAATCCGTCGGCAGAGAAGTGCGTCATCGCGTAGGATTCGCGGAGAAGACCAGGACCGCACGTGCGAGCTCTCCCGCGATGACGGCATAGCCGATTCGCCTGATCCGAATGGCGTTGTCGGGGACGAAAGGCTGACGGTCGCGCAGACTTCGAAAGACCGCATTCAGCTGGCTGAGAACCCAGAGGACGAACGCGAGCATCACTGCGACCAGCGCCATGAGTCCGGTGACGGAAGCCCTGCTCGGCGGCGGGAAGCTCATGGACCCCCGAACGTGTTGGATTTCTGCGGCGCCCACACCGAGCGCCGGAGCGCTGACGTGAACGGCTCGCGTATCGACGTCGAAGGACACCGGGATGTCAATTCTTCCCGAGTCCCCCAGATGGATCCACGGCGAGACAGCGACAAGGCACGTCGTCAACGCCAAGGCGATCGCGACGAAATACCACGCCACGTTCAACACCATCATCACGAACCCCGGCAGGGATGCTTTTGCCATCGGCTCAACCTCTGTATCGTTATACGATAAAGTATATCGAAAAACAATATATAATTATTGAAAAACGAACCTGAATCCAGAACCGCACGAACCAGCACCCAGCACCCCAGAACCAGGAACCCACAACCGCCACGGTACAATGAACGTAGTGTCATCAACCGACGCCTCAGTCCAGAGCGAGCTCGAGCGCGAGGTCGCCCGGCGCCGCACGTTCGCCATCATCTCGCACCCCGACGCCGGCAAGACGACCCTTACGGAGAAGCTGCTGTTGTACGCCGGCGCTATCGAGCTGGCCGGCGCTGTTCGTGGCCGTAAAGATCGAAAGGCGGCGACGTCCGACTGGATGGAGCTCGAACAGCAGCGTGGCATCTCCATTACGTCGGCCGCGCTCGAGTTCGAGCTGCAGGGCCGCCGCGTGTCGCTGCTCGACACTCCAGGCCACAAGGATTTCAGCGAGGATACCTACCGGGCGCTGATCGCGGCCGACAGCGTCGTGATGGTGATTGACGCGGCGAACGGCGTCGAGTCGCAGACGCGAAAGCTGTACCAGGTCTGCCGGCGCCATCGCCTGCCTATCCTGACGTTCGTCAACAAGTTCGACCGTCCCGCGAAGGATCCGCTCGCGCTCATGGACGACATCGAGACGACGCTCGGCATCGCGGCGGCGCCGGTGAACTGGCCTGTGGGCGATGCGGAGCAGTTCCGTGGGGTGTACGACATCCAGGGCCAGACACTGCATCTCTACGAGCGCGAAGCGCAGGGGCAATATCGTGCGCCGGTTGATATCTCCGCGATCGACGCTCCCGAAGCGCGCGAGGTGATCGGCGAGCGGGTGTATGCGCATTTCAGAGAGTCGCTCGATGTGATCCGTTCGGCTGGAACGCACTTCGACATCGACGAATATCTCGCGGGCATTCAGACGCCCGTGTTCTTCGGGAGCGCGCTCACCAACTTCGGTCTCGAGCCGTTTCTGCAGGCCCTCGTCGAGCTGGCCCCTTCGCCATCGCCGCGGCCAGCCGATTCCGGCATCGTCGCCCCCACCGACGAGCGGTTCACGGGCTTCGTCTTCAAGATTCAAGCGAACATGGATCCGCGCCATCGCGATCGCGTCGCGTTCGTGCGTGTGTGCTCGGGCCGCTTCGAAAAGGACATGGTGCTGTCCAACAGCCGCGTGGGCAAGCAGCTGCGGGCTTCGCGCGCGTATCGCTTTTTCGGCCGCGACCGCGAAACCATCGAGGTCGCGTATGCCGGCGACATCCTCGGGCTCGTCAATCCCGGGCAGTTTGCCATCGGCGATACGGTGCATACCGGGCAGCCGCTGAAGTTCCAGGGCGTGCCGCGGTTTCCGGCGGAACATTTCGGGCGCGTGCGGCTCAAGGACACGCGGTACAAACAGTTCGACGAAGGCCTCAAGCAGCTCGAAGAGGAAGGGCTGATGCAGGTGTTCTACACCGCGTCCGGCCGCCGCGAGCCGATCGTCGGCGTGGTTGGACAGCTGCAGCTCGACGTCATCACCAGCCGGCTTCGCAGCGAATACAACGTCGACGTCGTCATCGAGCCCGCTACCTACACGGCGGCGCGATGGCTCGCCGATCCGCTGGCGAAATTTACCCTCGGCGGGCAGGGCACCGTTGCCCTCGATCGCCTCGAGCGGAAAATCATCCTGTTCAGCTCGCAGTGGGAGCTCGACTACTTCATTCGGCAACACCCCGCGGTTGAGCTGCTCGCCGAATCTCCGCAGGCATGATCTCGTTTTCGAAAATCAGCAAGCAGTACGGCAAACAGGTGCTGTTTGTCGATGCCTCGTTCCAGTTGAACGAGGGGGAGAAGGTCGGCCTCGTCGGTCCGAACGGCTCCGGAAAGACGACGCTCTTCCGGATGATCACCGGCGAGGAGAGCCCGGACGAGGGGGAAGTGTCGGTACCGCGAAAGGTGACCATCGGGTACTTCAGGCAGGACGTGGAGGAAATGTCCGGCCGATCGGTGCTCGACGAAGCGATTGCCGGCAGCGGGCGGTTGGGCGCGCTCCACCACGAGCTCGAAGACCTCCAGCACGCGATGGCGGATCCGTCGAAGGCCGGCGACATGGATGCGACGCTCGAACGCTTCGGCGTCGTGCAGGAAGAGTACGAGCATCTCGGCGGCTACGCCCTCGAGAGCCGCACCCGCGAGATCCTGCACGGGCTCGGCTTCGACGACGAGAGGATAGACGCCGATGTCGGAGCGCTCTCGGGCGGGTGGAAGATGCGGGTGGCGATGGCCCGCGTCCTGCTCGGAGAGCCCGATGTCCTTCTGATGGACGAGCCGACCAACCACCTCGACATCGAGTCGATCATCTGGCTCGAGGACTTTCTGAAGTCGCGGACCGGCAGCCTGCTGATGACGTCGCACGACCGCGAATTCATGAACCGCATCGTCTCGAAGATCGCCGAAATCGACGCCGGGGAAATTACGACCTACACCGGCAACTACGACTTCTACGAGCGTGAGCGCGCGATACGCGAGGCCAATCGCGAGGCGGCATACGCGCGACAGCAGGCAATGTTCGCCAAAGAGCAGCGATTTATCGATCGCTTCCAGACCCACGCCGCGAAGGCGGCGCAGGTGCAGAGCCGCGTGAAGGCGCTGGACAAGATCGAGAAGATCGAGCTGCCGAAAAAGCGCCGGATCGTGAAGTTCGATTTTCGTCAGCCGCCGCGGTCGGGCGAGCAGGTAGCGACGCTCGAGCACCTGACGAAGCGGTACGGAAAGCGAACGGTGCATCAGGATCTCAGCCTCAACATCAGGCGCGGCGAGCGCTGGTGCGTGATGGGCAAGAACGGCGCAGGGAAGTCCACGCTGTTGAAGATGGTGGCCGGCGCCGTTCAGCCCGACGAAGGCCACGTCACGCTGGGCGCGAGCCTCAAGATGGGCTACTTCTCTCAGCAGGCGCTCGACGTGTTGAACCCGGATCTGACAATCGAAGAGCAGCTGCAGCGGGATTTCCCCCACGAGTCCATCGGCGTTCTGCGAAGCCTCGCGGGGGCGTTTCAGTTCTCAGGGGACGACATCGACAAGAAAATCCGGATGCTCTCCGGCGGCGAGAAAACGCGGCTCGTCATGGCGCGGATGCTGCTGAATCCTCCGAACTTCCTCGTGCTCGACGAGCCGACCAATCACCTCGATCTCGCGACGAAAGAGATGCTGCTCGAGTCGCTCAGCGGCTTCGACGGGACGATGCTCTTCGTCTCGCACGATCGCGAGTTCCTGCGCGCACTGAGCACCCGCGTGCTGGAACTGGGGGGCGAGTCGGGGACAGAGACGGCGCCGCATGCGTACCCGGGGTCGTACATCGAATACGTCGCACGCACGGGTCACGAGGCGCCTGGGGTGCATCGATAGAGCGGGGATTGGGGATTAGGGATTGGGGATTAGGCAGTCACACGTGTCACGCTGCGACACGGGCTGGACATGACCACGAAGACACGAAGAGCACGAAGACACGATGGATTAACACTGGATTTTAGCCCTGCCAGGGGTGGTGCCGACCTTTAGAAGGAATTGGGATTGGCGTTCACTTCAGGGAAACGCGTTGCTTCCGGCCTTACGTCACGTGCAGATCTCTGCAACGTTGCTCGTCTCTCGAAATCGCAGGTTTCACGCACCTGATCATGGTGGCCGCACAAGCGCAGCCTGCCGTGTGGGCACGGTCCGTGCTCTATGCGCAGCGCGGCTTGACTGACGACGGTATACTCCGAAGAGAGCCGCCGGGAGACGCCATAGCCGACGAATTGCGGTTCGACATCCTCGAGGGGCGAGTGGAAGAACTATCCAGACATTGGGACCACCTGTTCGGCGAGATGAGCAGGCTCGATCAGAAGATCGACGCACTCGGAGGCGCGCTGTCCGCTCGCATCGACGCGCTGGATCAGAAGTTCGATCGGCGATTCGAGGCGGTGGATCAGAAGTTCGATCGCCGATTCGAGGCGGTGGACCGTCAGTTCATCGATCTGCGTGCTGAGTTGTCAAAACAGTTTCGATGGACGTTCAGCACGATGCTGGCGCTTCTGGGGATGATGCTGACGGTGGGTGCTGGTGTGGCGACAGCCCTCTTGCGGAATTAGAGGCATGCCGGGGCAGTGCTATCACGTGTGGGGGCGGGTAGCTGAAGCGCTAAGCCGCTCGCTGGTGTTCTTCGTGCGCTATCATCCAACCATGGAAAACGAAAGCGCCGTGTTTGCCCGGCGGAGAGCTGGTTGAGAAGGGCCTGGCCGATCGACGGCGCGGTGTCATCTCAATAGCCGCTCAATCGATAGAATCAGGG
The DNA here is from genome assembly GCA_963802345.1 of Vicinamibacterales bacterium. Classification (GTDB taxonomy): domain Bacteria; phylum Acidobacteriota; class Vicinamibacteria; order Vicinamibacterales; family JAMQPK01; genus JAMQPK01. The sequence goes on along the minus strand of CAWDIK010000013.1, from coordinate 27,353 downwards.
GGCGGGCAGCCCTGGCGTCACCCGTCGCGCGTTCTGGTAGTACACCTTGCCGAGCACCGCATCCGGCAGGCCGATGCCGTAGAGCTTCCAGAACGCATGATAGTCGCGGTAATAGTCGAAGTATTCGTCCTTCGTCTCGAGCACGCGCCAGTAATACGGGAATTCCTCAGGCGCGTAGGTGTCCTTCCCGAACAGGATCCGATCCTGATATTTCAAGAAAAAGTCGTGCGCCGCGCGCGGCTGCCGTCCGAGGTCGTAGAGAATAGCGGCCAGCTCGAGCACGACATTCGGGTGCGCATCGAGAAGCGCGGCCGCACGCTTCAGATCGTTGGCATGCCAGCCGAAGTGCGCCGAGATGAAGCGGGTCTTCGGATGCTTCTTGAACAGGTCGTCGCGTTCGGCGGTCAGCGTCTCGAATGACACAGGCACGAGATACCGCCGGCGGCTGCTGAACAAAGCGAGCTCGAGCCACCGCTCGTTGTGCATGTCGAGCGGCTTGAAGAATTCGGACGGCTCGGCGGTGTGAATGATGACCGGGATGTTCAGCCGTGCCGCCGCCTCCCAGATCGGCGACAGCTCCGGATCGTTGATCGCCAGCCTCGTGCCGTCCGCCTTCCTGGTGTCCATGCCGGTCTCTTTGAAGATTTTCAGACCGATGGCGCCGTTCTTCACGTCGGTTTCCAGTTGCGCCGCGGCCAGCCGGCCGTAGCCCGGCGCGACGCTGCGGAACTGATTCAATCCATTTGCGAACACCGTGAAGCGCTTCGCGTACGGCGTGCTGTTGATATAGCGCACGCGCTGCGCGAGCGCGTCGCCGGAGCCGCCGCTCAGGTTGTTGAGCACGCGGATGTTCAGCGCGTCCATTTGGGCGACGAGCGACGCGATGGTGCCGGCCGTGGGACCCGTATGGCTGTGGATATCGACGACCGGGAATTTCGCTCGAGGCACCGGATGCTGATCGGTGACGAGCGAAGAGGCCGGCCGGTAATCAACGATCGAGGGAGGCGGGAACTCCGGCGCCTGGCATGTGCCGACGCGAACAAGCGTCGTGCCCGGCGGGCATTCGCCTCCTGCCGGGGCGACGCCGCGCCCGCCGCGGCCTTGTTGCGCCACGACGGCCGTGGCCAGCAGCCCGGCGGCCAGTGAGAGCGGGAGAATGCTTCGCCTCATCGGAGGCTCCAGTATAAGCCTCGCTCAATCCAGGCACCTGGGCGCCCGCGTTCGCCCTAATCCCTAATCCTTAATCCCTAATGCCTCGCTAATCGCTAACTAATCACTAATTACCCGCAGTCCGACTCAACAGTCCCCAGAACCCAATCTCTATTTCCCTCGAACGACCGGCCCGCATATAATCGCGCCGTCCCTGACAAATGAGCCTCGCGACCGGCGTTCGACTCGGCGCATTCGAAATCGCGCTCCGCTGTCGACAGATCCTTTGCGCCTTGGCGTCTTTGCGCTGAGACAGTAGAGATGACTCGAGCCGAAGCGCAGCAGTTCTTCGATCGCCGCATCGACGCCTGGCGAAGGCGGGACGTCGAGGCGCTCGTGCTCGCGCACACCGAGGATTGCGTGCTCGAGAGCCCACTCGCCGGGAAGGTGACCGGTCGCGCGCCGATCGAGAAAGTCTATCGCGCGTTCATTACGAGCTTTCCTGATTTGACGATCGATAATCCCGAACTTCTGGTCGACGGTGACCGCGTCGTCCAGACCGTCACCTTTTCAGGTACCAACTCGGGCGGATTCATGGGCATGGCGCCGACTGGAAAGCGTTTCAGCTTCGCCGCCGTGCTCATCTGCACCATGCGCGGCGGACAGATCGCGCACGAAAAGCGCATTTACGACTTCACAGGATTCCTGCTGGAGATCGGTGTGCTCAAGGCGAGACCCAATTGACCATGTCGGACATCACCACCACCAGAATTCCGCGACTCCAGGTCGATGATCCGCTTGGTCCGCGCGTCGTCATCATCGACAAGCCGGTGTTCCGGATCGGACGGAAGAGCGAGAGCGATCTGCGGTCCGTCGGCACGGACGTGTCGCGCGAGCATGCCGAAATCGTTCGTCTCGACGACGGCCGGTTCGTGCTCAAGGATCGCGGGTCGCGGTGCGGCACGTTCGTCAACGACGAACAGGTCACCGAACGGCCGCTCCGCCATCGCGACAGGATTCGACTGGGCCGCAGCGGCAGCGCGCAGATGACCTTTCTCGTCGACGAGGCGGCCGAGTCGCACGAGAGCCACGCCTCGAAGGTCATCGATTTTCGGCCGCTCACGACGCTCCTCGATCGCCTCCGCGGGCTGGGCTCGTCGCGGGTGCTCGAGGAAGTGCTGGTGCTCGTGATGGATTCGGCCATCGATGCCACCGGCGCCGAGCGCGGCTTCATCATGCTCGCCAGCCCGAAAGGGGAGCTCGAGTTCAAGATCGCGCGCGCACGCGGCAGGGTGACGCTGTCGGGGGGATCGTTCGCGACCAGTCAGAAGATTCCGCAGGAAGTGTTCGCGACCGGGCGCGAGCGCATTGTCGCGGACCTGCGCGAGAGCGATTTCGCCGGCCAGCACCTCGGCACGGTTGCTCTGGGAATCCGCCATGTGCTGTGCACGCCTCTGCGGGTCGTGCGGTATCTCGAGCAATCGTCCAGCGACCTCGAGCAGCGGCCGATCGGCGTGCTGTACCTCGACAGCCGCGAGAAAGGGCAATTGATGTCGGCCGCAGCGCGCAGCGCGCTCGAAGCGGTGGCGGGCGAAGCCGCGTCGGCGATCGAAAGCGCGCGCCTCTATCGCGAGGCGACCGAAAAAATCGCGGATGGAGCGCGAGCTGCTGCTCGCCGCCGAAATCCAGCGCGCCCTGCTTCCCGAGGCGATGCAGTCGGGCCCGCACTTCGACGTCGCGGCAGCGTCGATTCCGTGCCGAGCATCGGCGGAGACTTTTTCGACTATTTCAATCTCGCCGACGGCCGCTTCGGCTTTACGCTCGGCGACGTCGCGGGCAAGGGGCCGTCGGCTGCGCTCTTGACCGCGATGATCCAGGGCGCCTTCGCCGCGCAGGTGGCGTCGACCGATTCGCCGGCCGCCCTGATGGCGCACATCAACCGCACGCTCATTCGCCGCGCGATTCAATCACGCTTTGTCACTGTGATGTACGGCGTCCTCGGCGCCGACGGACGCCTCACCTACAGCAATGCCGGGCACAACCCGCCGATTCTCGTCGGCCGCAACGGCGTGCGGCGTTTCGAGACCGGTGGGTTGATTCTCGGACTCTTTCCGCATGCGACGTATGAAGAAGAAACGGTGCAGCTCGAAGACGGCGACACGCTGGTTGTCTTCAGTGACGGCGTCACCGAGGCGTTGAACGAGGCGGGCGACGAGTTCGGCGAAGAGCGGCTGCTGCAGTGCGTCAGCGAGCACCTCGGCTGCGCGACCGACGTGCTGCTCGACAGGATTCTGGCGACGGTCAGGAATTTCGCCGCGAGCGCGACCCAAAACGACGACGTGACTGCACTCGTGCTGCGCTATAGCGCTCCGAAGAGCTAGTTGAACGTCGTACGCTGTCGGCCAGACCTGGCCGACCTAAAGGTCGGCACTACGAGGGCAGTCGTGCCGATCCATGCCGACCTAGAGGTCAGGCACTACGTCTGGGAGGCGTCGTACTCAAACGTCAGTGCATCAGCGCCGACGCCGATCGTCACCGTCCCGCCGTTTTCTAACTTTCCAAACAAGATCTCATCCGTCAGCGGGTCGCGCACCTCGCGCTGGATGACGCGGCCCAGCGGGCGGGCTCCCATCTTCGGGTCGTAGCCTTTCTTCGCGAGCCATGCGCGCGCGTCGGGCGACAGGTCGATGGCCACCTTGCGGTCCTTCAGCTGGCTTTCGAGCTGCATCACGAACTTCTCGACGATCGTTTCCATCGCCTCGGGGGTCAGCGGCTTGAACGTGACGATCGCATCGAGCCGATTGCGGAACTCCGGGCTGAACACGCGATCGACCGCCGTCTTTGCCTTCCCGTCCGGCCCGATGTCGCCAAATCCGATCGAGCCCGCGCTCATCTCGCGCGAGCCGGCATTCGACGTGAGAATCAGCACGGTGTTGCGGAAGTCCGCCTTCCGCCCGCTGTTGTCGGTCAGCGTCGCGTGATCCATCACCTGCAGCAGGATGTTGTAGATGTCTTCGTGCGCCTTCTCGATTTCGTCCAGCAGGACGACGCTGTAGGGATGGGTGCGCACGGCGTCGACGAGCTGGCCGCCCTGCTCGAAACCGACGTATCCAGGCGGTGCGCCGATGAGCCGCGCAACCGCGTGCTTCTCCATGTACTCGCTCATGTCGAAGCGGATGAACTCGTTGCCGAGGAGCAGCGCGAGCTGCTTGGCAAGCTCGGTCTTGCCGACGCCCGTTGGCCCCGTGAACAGGAAGCAACCCGCCGGGCGCTCGGGGAGCGCCAGTCCGGCGCGAGACCGTTTGATGGCTTGCGCGACAAGATGCACGGCCTCCTGCTGTCCGAAGACGACACGCTCGAGCGACTCCTGGAGCGTCCGAAGCCGCTCGCGATCCGAAGACGACGCCTGGCGTGCCGGAATGCGCGCCATCCGCGCCACGATCGGCTCGATGTCGACGACGTCAACCGTCACGATGGCGTTGTTCGCCGAAATCGGCCCCGCCTTCAACCGCGTGACCGCGCCCGCCTCGTCGATGAGATCGATCGCGCTGTCAGGCAGGCGATAGTCGCGCAGGTGCCGGGCGGCCAGCTTGGCGGCCGCCTCGAGTGCCGCCTCGGTGTACTTCACGCCGTGATGCTCTTCATAGCGGCTGGCGAGTCCCGCGAGGATGCGCACGGTCTCTTCGATTGACGGCTCGTCGATGGCAATCTTCTGAAGGCGCCGCGCGAGTGCGCGATCTTTCTCGATGTGCTTGAACTCCTCGAATGTCGTCGACCCGATGACGCGCAGATCCCCTGCGGTGAGCAGCGGCTTCAGCATCGTCGCGAGATCCATCGTCCCGCCGGTGACCGCGCCGGCTCCGACCGTCGAGTGGATCTCGTCTATGAACAGGATGGCCTTCGGGCGGGCGCTGAGCGCCTTGACGACCGCCTTGAACCGCTCTTCGAAATCGCCGCGGAATCGCGAGCCCGCGAGCAGCGCGCCGGTGTCGAGCGCGAAGATTTCAGCCTGCCGCAAATTATCCTGCACGTCCTCACCGAGCAGGCGCACGGCCAGCCCTTCGGCCATTGCCGTTTTTCCGACGCCCGCGTCGCCGACAAAGACGGGATTATTCTTGCGGCGGCGACTGAGGACTTCGATCGTGCGCTGAAGCTCCTCGGTGCGGCCGATGAGCGGATCGAGCAGGCCATGCCTCGCGCGCGCCGTCAGGTTCGTGCAGTATGCCGAAAGCGGATCCTTCGCCGTACCGGAACCTGGATCGCCGCTGCCAGCCATTCCGTCCCGGCCGTCGCCCGTATCGGACGCGCTGCCGTCGTCGTGGTGAATCGGAGTCTTCGTGATGCCGTGCGCCAGGTACTCGAGCACGTCGAGGCGAGTGATGCCCTGGTCGGCGAGGAGCGCTGCGGCGCGGGTCTGAGGCTGCTGCAGAATGGCCGCGATCAGGTCTCCGACCTGTGCCTCCTGGCGCTGCGCGCTCTGGACATGCAGCACCGCCGCCTGCAGCGCGCGGCGAAACGCCGTCGTCTGCTCGGGCTCGCGCTCCTTTCCGCGCGGCAAGGCCTCAACGGATTCGTCCAGGCTGTCGCTGACCGTGCGGCGGAGCAGGGACATATCGGCGCCGCACGCCGTCAAGAATACGCTCTCCGTCCGGATCGTGGGCGACGGCGTACAACAAGTGTTCGAGCGTGAGATAGGCGTGGCGGCGCGACACCGCCTCGCGGAACGCGATATGGAGAACCACTTCGACGGCAGTAGAAAACATCAGGCTTCCTCTATGGTCGCACGTAATGGGTAGCCGGCTTTTCCGGCCAGTGCCGCAACCGTATCGGCCTTGGTTTCGGCGACCTCCCACGTATAGACGCCGGCGAGCCCCCGGCCGTTGCGGTGGACCTGCATCATGATGCGGTACGCCTCGGCCGGCGATTTTTGAAATAGCTCCTCCAGAATTTGCAGTACGAATTCCATGGTCGTGTAGTCGTCGTTCAGCAAAACGACGTTAAAGAGCTTTGGATCCTGATTCTTGACTTCGGCACGATCTTTAACGGCACTGTCGGTGCGCTCGTCCCGTCCGGCCATACAAAGAGCATGCTACCATCCGCGGCCCGGGAGTGTGATGCGCTGGCGGCAGGGCAGAGGTAGAGAGCGATCGACTTCAGCTCACCTGACGCATCCGGGCCAGGTGCGCCTTGTGGCGTTCGTCGCTTTGCAGGCAATCGATCAAGGGAGACAGGAAATAGTACGGCGGCGCGCCGTCCTCGCACGCCATTTCCTGCCATTCGAACGCGCGATCGAAGTCCTTGAGGGCGGCGTAGATGTACACGTAACAATGGGGAGGCACGTACCGGCCATTCGCGCGCAGCGCATCGAGGTCCGAGATGATGTCGACCACCTTGTCGCGCTCGCCCGTCTCCGCGTAAAGCAGCCCTTGTAAGCCAAGATAGAACGGCGCGCGCCCGGAGAGCACAGTCGCGCGCTCAATCAGTGGCGACGCCTGCGCATATGCCTCCTTCCGGAGGTACGACAATCCCAGCACGTATAGCCCCACCAGAAAATTCGGATCTACCTCGAGGCACTTCTGCGATTCCTCGATCGCGCGGTCGTACTCCCGGCTGACGAAATACATCCACGCGACGCCGCTGTTGACCAGCGGCGAGAGCGGATCGATGTCCTGCGCGCGCTTCGCCGCGACCCCTGCCTCCCAGTGCCGGCCGAGCATGGCGAGCAGCCAGGAATAATAGGTGTGCGCCTGCGCTTCCATCGGGTCGAGCTCGGTCGCGCGCAGGAACTCATTCTCGGCCCCCGCCCAGTCCCAATATGCGCTCAACAGGATGAGGGCCAGCGACGTGTGCGCCTCGGCCAGGCGCGATTCGATGGAGAGCGCCTTTGCGACGTGCTTTTCCGCCCGAACGAACGACGTCGCGTGGGCGTTCCAGCGAGTACAGGCCCCTGAGCACGAGCGTGTCCGCGAGCCCGGAGTACGCGAGCGCGTATTCCGGGTCGTCGGCAATCGCGCGCTCGAACTCCTCCCTGGCGGTGCGCAATCCACCTTCGTAGCGCTTGCTCCAGTAAAAGCGCCCCTTCAAGTAGTGATGGTAGGCAGATTTGCTCTCGGTCTGACGCCGGTTGGGCCGGAGGTGCTCGACGAGCGAGACCTTCAACTTGTCGACGATCGCGCGCGTGATGTCCTCCTGCAGCATCAGGACGTCGGCCAGCTCGCGATCGTACTGCTCGGACCAGAGCTCGTAGCCGTCTTCGGTGTTCAGGAGCTGGCAGCTGACGCGGATGCCGTTTCCGGTTTTTCGCACGCTGCCATCGAGCACCGCGTTCACCTTCAATCGCTCACCGACGTCACGGATATCGACGTCCTTCCCCTTGAAGGTGAACGTCGATGTACGGGCCGCCACCCTGACGCCCTCGACCTTGGTGAACGCCGTAATCAGCTCCTCGGCGAGGCCATCGCAGAAATACTCGATCTCTGGATCGTTGGCGAGGTTGCGGAAGGAGAGGACAGCAATAGACGCCCTTGACAGCGAGGTGGGCGGCGTCGATGCCGACGCCGCTTTACCCTCGGTCACCTGCGCGCGCGCCTCGAGCAACGCGTTCATCACCGCTTTCGCCGACTGATAGCGATTATCCGGGTTCTTCTCGAGCAGCTTCTTGATGAGCCGTTTCAGTGCCGGCGGAATCGGCCGATCCCAGCGCGGTTGATCGTGCAGGATCGCGTCGATCGTTTCGATAGCCGAGGCCGCGCGGAACGCCTGTGATGCCGTTGCCATCTCGTACACGACCGCGCCGAGCGAAAACAGATCGCTCCGGTGATCGAGCGCGTGCCCGAGGAGGCGCTCCGGAGACATGTAATTGGCGGTGCCGAAGACCCGTCCCGCCGCCGTGAATCCGCTGCTCGCGTTCGCGTCGAAGTCCACGACGGACGCCTGCTTCGCGAGCCCGAAATCCAGGAGCTTTACCACATCGCGATCGCTGATGAAGATGTTGGCCGGCTTCACGTCGCGGTGCACGATCCCTTTTTCGTGAGCGGCGTCGAGGGCATCGGCGATCTGGATGGTGAAGTCGATGATGTCGAGCGTCCCGAGCGGCGCGCCGCGCATGCGCTGCGTCAACGTCCCGCCCGGCAGGAGTTCCATCGCAATGAACGGAAGCCCGTCGAACTCGTCGACCTGGTAGACGGTGCAGATGTGAGGGTGGTTGAGCGACGAAGCCGTCTGCGCCTCGCGCTCGAATTGCCGAAGCGCGATGGGGTCGGCAGCGAACGCTTCGGAGATGAACTTGAGCGCGACCGTTCGTCCCAGGCGGGTGTCGCGGGCTTTATAGACGACGCCCATTCCCCCGGCGCCCAGGAGCTCGACGACGTGATACCGCGAAATCGTCCTGCCGATCATGCGCGCTGTCGGCTAATGCTACATCATGCGCTAGCGCGTCCCTTCCAGCACCAGATGTCCGTGCATACGTCCCGAGAAGCGTGTCCTGACGCGCTACATCCCTGAGCGCCGGGCCGAGTTATTCGGAGGCGATCCGCAGCGCTAGTCTGGCGCCAGCTTCGTGACCACGCCGTCAGCGGTGCGCCAAACGGCGGCATTGTTCGCTTTCGCCCATCGCTTTGCGATCTGCAGGGCAACGGCGTACTCGCTGAGACTTAAGCGATGGGGATGCGGAACGACGCTCAAAAGGTGGCGGCCACCCTCTGTAGTAATGAGCACGTCTCCGTCCGATGGCGAGTCGACCATCAGCACAATCATGAGGCGGGTTCAAGAACGATGCCTGGAGCGGTCGTGACGAGTCGGCAGTGGGAGCAACCAAACACTTCCTTTACTTGTAGTTAGCGCCTCTGGCAAAATAAGTCCAATCCGTCGACGACTGGGGGAGTGGTGATGAGGCGATGTCGCGCGTCAGCCGTTGCAGTCAGCGCATCTGTCTGCGCAGCCGTGTTTGCGCTGCTTGGCGCCGGTGCGTCTGCGCGCCAGGCACCGCCCGCTCCCGTCGCCGCGGCCTCTTCGTCGGCCGCCTCTCACGCGCTCATCACGAAGTACTGCATCGGTTGTCATAACGAACGGTTGCGGACTGGCGGGCTCGCGCTGGATCGTCTCGACAGCAGCAACCCTGGCGAGCATGCGCAGGTATGGGAGGCCGTGGTCGAGAAGCTGCGCGCGGGATCGATGCCGCCTCCCGGCCGGCCGCGTCCAGAACCTGCGGTCTACGCTGAAGCGGCCGCGGAGTTGGAGCGCGCCCTGGATCGAGCGTGGGCAGCCAATCCTGATCCCGGGCGCATCGGCGCCGTGCATCGCTTGAACCGGACCGAGTACGCCAACGCCATTCGCGATTTGTTTGGCCTCGATCCAAAGAGCCTCGACGTCGCCTCGCAGCTGCCCGGCGACGAAACCGCCGACGGCAGCTTCGATAATTTCGCCGACGTCCTCTCCATTTCGACCGCGCACCTGGAGCGCTACATGTCGGTCGCGCGGCAAATCTCCCGCCGCGTAACGGCGTTGCCCCCTTCGCATCCCGAGGTCGACACGTTCGAGATTCCATTGCATGCGACGCAGGACGATCGGCAGACCGAAGACCTGCCGCTTGGATCGCGCGGCGGCATTTCGGTCCGTTATCACTTCCCGGTCGACGGCGATTACCGATTCAAGGTCCGCCTGCAGCGCAACTATCAGGATTACCTCAAGGGGATGGGCTGGGAACAGCTGCTCGACGTGCGGCTCGACGGCGTCCTTTTGAAACGCTTCACTGTCGGCGGCAAAGCGCAGGGACGCGCCGCAGGAGCAAGTTATGCCGGCGATGGAGAGCCCGGATTCGCAGGTGCTCCCGAGTGGGAAAGATACATGCAGCTCGACGGCGATGCCGGCCTCGAGGTGAACGCTCACGTGGGAAGTGGATCGCACGTGGTCGGCGTGTCGTTCGTCCGCCAGTTGTGGGAACCTGAAGGGCTGCCACAACCGCTTCAGCGCGGCCGCGTCATCACCAACGACGAAGTCTACATGGGCTACGCGAACGTGGCGGCGATTCAAATCGGGGGACCGTATGGATTCCGGTTCGAGTTCAGGTCCAGTGCAGAGGGCAGATCGGCAGACAGCTGGAACCGGAACCGGAACCCGGAACCCCCTGTTCGTGTGCAGGCCGCGCGCAGCGTCAGAAGAGCGCGGTTGTGCGTCCAGGATCGTGTCGCGCATCGCGCGGCTTGCTTATCGGCGGCCCGTGAACGCAGCCGATGTCCAGACGCTGATGACTTTCTATGAGGACGGGCGCCGCAACGGCGGGAGCTTTGAATCGGGCGTGCAGTTTGCGCTCGAGCGGATGCTCGTCGACCCGGATTTCCTCCTGCGCGTCTACCGGGACCCTAAACCATCGTCCAAGCTCTCAGCCGTCAACTCTCAGCTTCAACGACCGGCTCTCAGCCATCCGCCGCGAAGCCCTATCAGTTGTCCGATCTCGAACTGGCATCGCGTCTGTCGTTCTTTCTGTGGTCCAGCATTCCCGACGATCAGTTGTTGACGCTTGCCGAGCAGCGGAAGCTCGGCGTTCCCGCGGTGCTCGAGCAGCAGGTGAAGCGCATGCTTGCCGATCCGCGGGCGAGTGACGCGCTCGTCGACGATTTCGCAGCGCAATGGCTGAACCTTCGCCGGGTGGCCGAGGTCGTCGTCGATCCTGAGCGCTATCCGAATTACGACCTCACGCTGATGGACGCCTTCAAGCGCGAAACAGAGCTCTTTGTGGGGAGCACAATACGCGAGGATCGCAGCGTGCTCGAGCTCCTGAACGCCGACTACACGTTCGTCAACGAAAAGCTCGCCCGGCACTACGGGATTCCTGGTGTTTACGGCAGCCGCTTCCGGCGCGTCACTCTGGCGGACACGAACCAGCGCGGAGGGCTGCTGGCCCAGGGAGCGCTCCTGTCGACGACGTCGTATCCCGATCGCACGTCGCCGGTGTTGCGGGGCAAATTCCTGCTGAACAACGTCTTCGGGCTGCAGACGACACCACCGCCGGCCGGTGTCGACACAAATCTGGCGCCGCCGAAACCGGGTGCCGCGCCACCGACGATTCGCGAGCGGCTGAGCGCGCATCGCAGCAATCCGTCGTGCGCGAGCTGCCACGCCGTGATCGATCCGCTCGGGTTCGCGCTCGAGAATTTCGATGTCATCGGAGGGTGGCGCACCACTGACGAGGCCGGCAAGCCCGTGGACGCGGCGGGCACGACCGTGAGTGGAGCCCACATCGAAGGGTTGAGCGGCCTCCGCGCGCTGCTTCTCGAGCGCCGCGAGCAGTTCCCGCGCACCGTCACCGAGAAGCTGCTCGCCTACGCCCTCGGGCGCAGGGTGGAGTACTACGATCGTCCGGCGGTCCGCCGCATCGTCCGTGACGCGGAGGCGCAGGATTTCCGCTGGTCGGCGTTAATATTAGGTATCGTCAAAAGCCCGGCATTTCAGATGAGGCGAACGCATGTACCTGAGATCTAAAGCTCTTCCGCGGCGCACGGTTCTGCGGGGCCTGGGAGCCACGCTCGCGCTCCCGTTTCTCGATGCGATGGCGCCGGCGATGGCTGCGGCGTCACAGCGCACCGGAAAGCCCGCGCACCGGTTCCTCGCCTTTTACGTGCCGAACGGCATGGCGATGGAGTACTGGACGCCCAAGGGCGAGGGCACCGCATTCGAGCTCTCGCCGGTGATGCAGCCGCTCGAGCCGTTCCGCGACCAGATGATCGCGTTGTCGGGCATCAACGCGAACTGGGTGGCGATTCACGCTGGCGCCTCCGGCGCATTCCTCACAGGCACGCCACGCGGCGGCAAAACCGAGATCGAGATCTTCGCCGACACGTCGATGGATCAGCTGCTTGCGCGGCACCATGCCCGCGACACGCAGATCGCGTCACTGGAAATGGCGATGGATCCCCCGGCCAACGCCGGCGCCTGCACGGGCAACTTGAGCTGCGTCTACACGCATACGCTGTCGTGGCGCAGCCCGACCCAGCCGCTGCCGATGGAGTGGAATCCGCGCGCGGTGTTCGAGAAGCTGTTCGGCGACACCGGCACGACCGACCGTGCGGCGCGCGAAGCGCGGCTGCGGCAACACAAGAGCCTGCTCGACTCGGTCAACGAAAAACTGGCGAGCCTGAGAACCGAGCTGGGGCCGCAGGATCGCGCGAAGGTCGAGCAGTACACGGAAGCGGTGCGAGACGTCGAGCGCCGCATCGAGCGCGCGGAGCAGCAGACCGACCTCGAGCTGCCGGAAATGGATCAGCCGCAGGGAGCGCCGCCGGTCTTCGAAGATCACCTGGCGCTGATGCTCGACCTGCAGCTGCTCGCGTATCAGAGCGATCTCACGCGCGTGATTTCATTCATGATCGGCAAGGAGCAAAGCGCGCGGCCGTATCCGCAGATTGGCGTGCCCGAGGCGCATCATCCGCTGTCGCACCATCAGGACCAGCCCGAGCTCATTGCGCACATGTCGAAGATCAACCGGTACCACGCCGAGCTCTTCGCAAAGTATCTGGCAAAGCTGCGCGCGACGCCCGACGGCGACGGCACACTGCTCGATCACATGACGATCCTGTACGGCTCCGGCATCTCGAACAGCACTCGTCACTCGGGCGAGAACCTGCCGCTGCTGGTCGTGGGAGGCGGAGCCGGCAAGCTCAAGGGGGGCCGCCACCTGAGATACACGGACAAACCGTCGATGGCCAACCTGTTGATGACGTTGATGGACAAGATGGATGTGCCGGTCGAGCGCATCGGCGGAAGCACGGGCAAGGTGCAGCTCGATGCGCTCTCGCTGTAGGACGCTGGCGGGTGCGATGGGTGCAACGGCGTGCGACAGGTGCGCTCTGTGCGGCTGCGTTGCTGCTCGCCGCGCCGGCCTATGCACAGCAGCCGCCGTCCGGCGATGGCTCGACGCCGTTGCACTGGGCCGCCTACCAGGATGACCTCGCGAAGGTCGATCAGCTGATCCGCGCGGGCGCGAATGTAAACGCCGCAAACGATATCGGCGCCACGCCTCTGTGGGCGGCCAGCGTGAACGGAAGCGCGCCCATCGTGAAGCGTCTGCTCGATGCAGGGGCCAAACCTGACGCCGCGCTGCTCACGGGCGAAAGCCCTCTGATGGCGGCGGCGCGCGCGGGCAAGTTAGCCGCCGTGGACGCGCTACTCGCGAAGGGCGCCAACCCGAACGCCCGGGGCGCGCGCGGGCAGACCGCCTTGATGTGGGCGGTCGCGCAGATGCATGCGGACGTCGTGAAGCGGCTGCTCCTTGGTGGAGCAGACGTCCATGCGCGCACGGACACCTGGAGCCAGATGATGGCGGTGCCGCCGCACGGCCTGCCGGAATACAACCGGATGATTCCTCACGGCGCCGACACGGCGCTGATGTTCGCGGCTCGCGCGCGGCGATCTCACGTCGGCGAAGATGCTCGTCGAAGCGGGCGCGAACCCGAGCGATCACGACGCATGGGGTGTCAGCGCGACGACGCTCGCGGCGTTCGCCGGACATGGCGAGATCGCGCGGTTGCTGCTCGAGAAGGGCGCCGATCCCAACAACGACACGCCCGGATTTACGGCACTCCATTGCGCCATCATGCGGCGCGACGAAGCGACCGTCGCAGCGCTGCTCGCGCATGGCGCAAATCCGAATGCGCCGGTGACGATGTGGACGCCGACCCGCCGATCGTCGGACGACTATCACTTCATGCCGGCGCTCGTCGATGCCACGCCGTATTGGCTCGCCGCGCGCTTTACACAGCCGGGCGTCATGCGCCTGCTCGCGAAGCACGGCGCGGATCCGAAAGTGATTCACGAATCGAATTACGTGCAGGGCGAAGGCTATCAGCGCCGGAAGGAACGGACGACCGCCGTCATGGCGGCGCTGGGGATGGGCGGCGGCACTGCGTGGGTGCCGATCGATCGCGCCGACCGGGACGCGCTGATACTCGAAACCGTGCAAGTGGCCGTGGAGCTTGGCGCCGATGTGAACGCGACGAGCATCGACGGCCGTACCGCCCTGGACTCTGCCCGCGCGCAGAAATACGCTGCCGTCGCCGCATTCCTCGAATCGCGCGGAGCCGTCGCCTCGCGCTAGCTCGGGCTCTTCCTGGCTTTCATCGCGGCGGCTGAGCCGCTGAATCGCGCGATTCACCGCCATCCTCGCGCCATCGACCGAATTGAATTCGAAGTGCTCGGCTATTTCCGCGGTCGTCCATTGCGCCTCGACGCGCGCGATGACGAGCTCGCGCTCGCGTGGTTTCAGGCTGTCCAAAGCCGTCCGATAGCGCGCGTACGCCTCCTCGTGGATGGCGTGCTCGAGCGGCGAAGGCTGTTCCGAGGCGAAATCTTCGTGAAGCTCGACGTTGGCGGGACGCCGCGTAAAACGCCGCATTTCGTCACGGATTCTGTTGATGACCGATTGGCGCAAGTACGCCTGCATCGCACCCACATGCCGCGGCTCGAACGTGTCGAGCTTCGCGATGGCATGCATCGCGGCATCCTGTACGAGATCGGCCGTGTCGAGATGGCCGCGGGCCGCAGCCGGCAAACGCCCATGCGCCCAGCGCTTGAGGGATGGAAGGCAGCGCTGAAGGATCGCTTCGACGGCGGACTGATCGCCGCCTCTCGCGCGTATGATCAGCTCGACTGTCGGCTCATCGCTGACCAAGGTGACGTCTTCATTGTTGTCGTCCGACATTGGCTGAGATCTTTCCATTTATCGTGGCTGGTCGCCAGCTAAAGTTGTCCATTGTCAGAAATGCCCGTGCAGCAACGATTTAGCCGCATCGATCCCGCGCTCGCCGAGCGGCTGTATCGCGACGCGAAAGCGGATCGATGGCGCCTGCCCCAGGCGGCCTTCACCGCGGCGCTCGAGACCAGCTGCGCAAAAGCGTTCGCGGCCGCCGAGCCCGTGCCGCGCGAGATAGAGCGGTACCTGGCTTCGCTTCATCTGGAGGATCTCGCTCTCGCATGCGCATGTGCGCTGGGCGACCACGCAGCCTGGGATCACTTCGTGCTCGAAATGCGCCCGGCGCTCTACCGGGCGGCAGACGCGCTCGATCGGTCGGGAGGCGCGCGTGAGCTGGCCGACTCGCTCTATGCGGACCTCTATGGCGTCGAGCAGCGCGACGGGGAGCGCCAGTCGCTGTTCCGTTACTTTCACGGCCGCAGCAGTCTCGCCACGTGGCTGCGTGCCGTTCTTGCGCAACGTCACGTCGATCGCGTGCGCGTCGAGCGGCGTATTGACCCCTTGCCGGAGGAATTGCCCGCGAAGACGGCGCCGACGGCACGCGATCCCGACTGCGCGCGCTTTGTCGAGCTGCTTCGGACCGGGCTCGAGACCGTGATGGCGGCGCTCGATGCGCGCGATCGCCTTCGACTCGGGTGTTACTACGCTCAGCAGTTGACGTTGGCTCAAACCGGGAGGCTGTTGAAAGAGCACGAGGCAACGACGTCGCGACAGCTCGCGCGGACGCGCGAGCGCATCCGGGGAGGCGTTGAAGAATTCCTCCGCGATCGTGGATTGAACGACGTGCAGATTGCGCGGTGTTTCGAGTGCGCGACAGAGGACGTTGGCGCGACGAATCTGGAAGAGATCCTCGACGTACGGTCGGGCTGACGCCGTACGCGACGGTCGCGCAAGAAATGTTGACGGGATCGTTCAATATGAAGAGAGACGCAATGGGCCACGAACCGGATCGCAACGACTGGCTGGGCAACACACTGCGGCAGCTCGCCCGCAGCGTCGCTCGACGCCTGTCTTGACGCCGAGACGCTCGCGGCCTGGGCCGATGGCACGCTGAACGCGCAGGCCGCGACCGCGGTCGAAGCGCACGCGTCGAGCTGCGCGCGATGCATGGCTGTTCTCGCGGCAATGGAACGCACTGCTCCGGCGGTCCGGAGCGCGCCACGCCTGGACACCGGCGCGCCTGTTCCGCTGGGCTCGTGCCGGTGACGGCTGCCGCCACGGCGATCGCCATCTGGGTGCTCGTCCCGAATCGCCCTGCCACGTTGCCTGTTGCTGCGCCTGCGGAAGAGTCGCAGGCGAGCAGCGCCCGTGCGGATGCCGATACCTTTGCGGAGCGTTTCGTTCCACCCAGCACCCAGAACGCAGAACCGCAGGCGAAAGCTGAACTGCCAGCTTCGCGACGAGTCTCGTGAGCGGCGTGCGAACCAGGCGATGAAGCCGCCGGCCAACCTTGCGGCGCCTTCCGCGCCTCCCGAACCGCCACCGGCGCCAGCGCGCCGATGGCGTCTCCGGGCGTCGCGTCGGATTCGCTGGCGCGGGGCAGCGGCCGCACGACGATTCGACGCTGAGCGAGTCGGTTGCGACGAGCGAGTCGATTTCTGCCTCGAATCCCCTCAATCGATGGCGAGTGGTCAGCTCCACGGCGATCGAGCGCTCGACCGATGGCGGCGAGACGTGGATGAAGACCGTTCCGCTTCCCGGCGTCGTGCCGGGTCGTCCTGCCGGACAGGCGATCGTCAACGTTCGCGCCGTCGACGATCTGCGCGCTCTAGCCACAATCGCCGACGGGACAGCCTTTTACACGACAGACGGCGGCCTGTCCTGGACCCGCGTGCAAGAAAACTCCCCGGCTCCGTTCTAAGAACAGTGGGGCAGAGCCCCTGTTCAGCCGCGAACGGCGCGGGCGTGGGCACCCGCGACAAATCAAAGGAGCCGGTCAATGGTCAGGCTATTTCTTGCTGTGGTGGTGTGTGCAACGCTGGCGATGTTCGCCATCAACAGTCGCGTCAGCGTTCCGCCGGTCCAGGCCGCGGCCGCGCCAGGGCGCGACCACGCTCGACGATCAGGTCGATCTCAACGTCACCGTCTACAACTCGGATATCGCGCTGGTCCGCGATGTGCGCACGTTCGACATGCCGAAGGGCACGTTCGACCTGAGCTTCATGGACATCGCCGCGACCGTCAACCCGGCGACCGTGCATTTCCGCTCGCTCACCGAGCCGGCGCGCGTGAGCGTGCTGGAACAGAACTACGAATACGATCTGCTCGAGCCCGAGAAGCTGCTGCGCAAGTACGTCGGCCGCGACGTGACGCTCGTGCGCATGCGCCAGGTGGACGGCACCACGAGCGAGGAAGAGGTCACGGCGCACCTGCTGAGCTACAACAACCAGCCGGTCTGGAGAATCAACGGCGAGATCGTCACGGGCCTTCACGCCGATCACATTCGATTTCCCGAGTTGCCCGACACGCTCTTCACGCGCCCGACGCTCATCTGGTCGCTCGACAACGGCGGCGCCACGCGGCATCGCGTCGAAGCGGCGTATCTGGCGGGCAAGCTGTCGTGGAACGCCGACTACGTTCTCACCGTCGCGCGCGACGACAAGGCGGGCGACATCGACGGCTGGGTCACCCTGACCAACGGCAGCGGCACGGCGTTTCGCAACGCGAAGCTGCAGCTCGTCGCTGGCGAGCTGAACCGCGTGCGCGAGAATTTCAACAGGATGCTGGCCGACCAGGTGATGGCCGAGCGCGCCGCGCCGGCGGCGGCGCCGATGGCGCAGGAAGCCTTCTCCGACTACCACCTCTACACGCTCGGCCGCAAAACGACGATCAACAACAACGAGACGAAGCAGGTGAGTATGCTCGCCGGCACCGGCTTCGCCGTTCAGAAGCGGTATGTCGTCAACGGCAACCAGTTCTACTACCACAACAGCGCACGGCCGGGAGCGCCAATCAAGGACACGGTCGAGGTCTTCTACCAGTTCAAGAACGAGGAAAAGGGTGGTCTGGGCATGCCGATGCCGGCCGGCACGGTTCGCGTGTATCAGTCAGACTCGAATGGCGGCGTGCAGTTCGTCGGCGAAGATCGGATTCCACACACGCCGAAGGACGAAGTGCTGAATCTGAAGATCGGCAGTGCGTTCGACGTCGTGTGCGAGCGGAACCAGGTCGATTTCGAGAAGATCGCTCCCAACGTCTACGAGATCGAGTACGCGATCTCGCTGCGCAACCGCAAGTCGACGCCGATTACGGTCGAAGTGAACGAGCCCGTCGGCGCGGCCACCTGGCGCATGTTGAGCTCGACTCACAAGTGGACGAAGACCGCCGCCTTTGCGGCGCAGTTCATGGTGCCGGTCGAGGCAGGGGCCGAGCAGGTGCTGAAATTCAGGATTCGAGTAAACGGCTAGGACGAAGAGTCTCACAGGAGACCAGGAGATCAGAAGATTTCTTTTTCGTGAAGAAGAATTCCTTCTGAGTCTCCTGATCTCCTGTCTTCTGCCTGTTCGTCGTCAGTGTTTGACGCTCGTCAGGTGCTCGCGCAGCAGGTCCCGGCCGAAGTCGCCGTTGAAGTCGCGCCACACCGAGTGAACGTGATTGCCGTTGTTCTGCGTGTTGTCGAACTCGATCAGGAACGTCGGTCCCTGCACGCGGTAGTAGTGCTTCTTGCCGCGCTCGAATTCGCCGGCCCACGCGAAGGTGATGTTGTCGAGGCCGGCTTTCTTGAGCGCGGCCATGCGATCGGCGGCGATGTCGGGAGCCATCACGCCGACGTATGCGTCAACGATCCGCATCAACGTCTCGCGTTGTTTGGGCTGCAGCTCGGAGGCGGCCACGCCAGTCGGCGAGATCGCCTTCACGGTCGATTCGTTGCGCGTGACGATGTCGTTGGGCGCGGTGGTGTTGAAGACCGCTTTCGCGCGCTGTGCCTCTGTGAGCGACATCACCAGCTCGCGGCCGGGATCTTCTTCGTAGCCGAGCACTCGCAGGCCCTTCTTCGGGCCGTCCATCACTTCTGCCGGGTTCGACCCGAAGAAGTGCGGCGAAGACGCCACCATATTGCCGTTGACGACCGTGAAGTTGAGCGACACATGGTGCCCCTCGACCTTCCAGCCCCACGTCCCCTTCGCGCTCGGCGTGCCGAAGACCCAGACGAAATACTTCAGGGGATTACGCTCGAGCTTCGGCGGATTGGAGCCCGGGGGATTTTCGATGGCGTTCAGGATGCTCTCGAGCTCCATGATCGAGGTCGTCGTCATGTAGCCCTTCTGGCTGAGGCCCGATTTCAGCAGATTGTGCGCGGCTTCGCGCTGCGGCGGCGTCATCTTCTCGATGGTGAGGCCGACGCGCGGGTGCATCTCCGTCGGGACGAAGCCGAATCGCTCGCGCTCGGCGACGTTGTCGAAGGCAAACGCCGCGACCTGTTTTCTGTTCGGGTGTCAGCGACGAGAGAAATGTATTCGCCGCGTTGGCCATGTTCGCCGGCGAGCGGTCGGCGGCGTGGGTTGCGGCGAAGTACGCCAGCACGCAGCCGAGCCACAGGATGAAACGAGCTGATCGGATTGCACGCATGGAGAATCCTTTCGAAATGTGCCGGGAAGAGTATCATAGCCCCACCCAATATGACCCGAAACACCTTTGTTTTTGCGATGCTGCTCGTATGCGGCCTTGCGGCCGATCGCGCTGCCGGCCAGGAGCCGCGCGTGCCGTTTGTCTACGTCTCCGGGTATCGTCCCGGAGATAACGATCTTCCGCCTCGACACCGCGCGCGGCACTCTCGCGCCCGCGGGCAGCGCGACGAACGTTGGGCAGGACCCCTCGTTCCTGGCACTGGATCCGGCTGCGAAGTTTCTGTTCGCGGTCAACGAAACCGACCCCGGGCGGGTGCGATCGTTTGCGGTGAATCAGGCGACCGGCGCGCTGACGCCAATAAACGACGTGCCCTCGATGGGAAGCATCACGGCGCATCTGTCCACGGACAGAACGGGCCGGTGGCTGCTGGTTGCGAACTACGGCGATCAGAAGCAGGGGACGATTGCGTCGATTCCGATCGGCGCCGACGGCCGGCTTGGCGCGGCGGTCGACACGCGGGAGTTCGGCCTGGGAACGATGGCCCATCAAATCAGGGCGGATCCCGGCAATCGCTTCGTGTACGTGCCGCTCAAGGGCGGGCCCGCCGTCGCGCAGCTCGTGTTCGATCCGGCCACCGGGCGGATGAAGCCGAACGTGCCACCGCAGGTGGCGGCAGCGGCAGGCGCCGGGCCGCGGCATCTCGACTTTCATCCAAACGGCAGGTTCGCCTACGTGATCAACGAGCTCGATCTGACGATGGCCGCGTTTGCGTACGACGCGAAGACCGGGCTGCTTACTCAGCTGCAGGTCCTTCCCACGCTGCCGGCCGCGGCCGACAAAGTTGGCGCGTCCTGTGCCGACGTCCACGTCCATCAGAGCGGTCGATTTCTCTACGGCTCGAATCGCGGCCACAACAGCATCGTCATCTACCGTCTTGGCGACGACGGCCGGATGACGCTCGTCGGCCACGAATCGCGTGGCATCAACCGGCCGCGTAACTTCACGATCGATCCGACCGGCACGCTCATGCTCGTCGCCAATCAGGATTCGGCGAGCGTGACGATCTTTCGCATCGATCAGAACAAAGGCACGCTCGAGCCCGTCGGCGCGCCGACGCCGGTTGGTCCAAATCCGTCGTTCGTCGGCGTGGTGATGTTGCCGGGCAAATAAGTAGTGAGGCGTTGGGGACGGCGGAGAAGGCGGCGGAGTCGTAGGGATCGTGGGGAGGTCCGAATGCGAATCGTGTTGTTGCTGATACTCCTGGTGTCAACCGGCGTCTCCGCCCAGGAGAAACCGCGCGTGCTGTTCTATCCCAAGCCCATCGTCCGTGAATACAAAGCGCCGATGAAGCCCGTTACGCGCTTTGCAGACGTCAAGGCCAAACACAAAGGGCAGGCGAGCTGGCGTGAGGCCGGTCATCGACGACGGGAATTCGGTGTCGTTCATCGTGCAGGATCCGGTGGGCACGAAGTACGAGCGTCGCATGTATCCCGACTCGGCCGCGTGGTTCGCCGTCCTCGAGGGCGAAATGCGATTCGAGGTGGAGAAGGCCGACGGGACGTTCGACACGATCAACGCGACGAAGGGGTCGTACATCTTCGTTCCTGAACGGCTGCTGCATTCGCTCGAAGTGGTCGGCTCAGCGCCGGCGATTCGCTACGAAGTCACGCTGGGCCCTTCGTCCACACCTGTTTTCGAGAAAAAACCCGCGACGACGCCGAAGGGCGTCGAGTATGTGCCCGTCACGCTGAGCACGGGCCTCAACCCGCTGGACGTGTACAACGAAGGCAATGGCGGCAAGCCCTGGCCCTATCACGTCAACGTCTACGAGCTCGAAAAGCGGAACGCGACGAAGAAGAACTTCACGCAGGAGGCAATACGCGCCAACCGCGCCCGCGGGAACTTCATCTGCGGATACCGGCCCTCCTCGTTTCCGACCGAAAAAGGCGATCGCGGACATCTCCACACCGACACCGCCGAGGCGTGGCTGGTCATGCTCGGCGAGCTGCGGTGGGTCTTCGAGGGCGACGAGAAGACCGCGATCGTGGCCCGGCAGGGAGACGTGATTTACGCCGTGCCGGGGACGTTCCACTCGCCGCAGTTCTGGGGCAAGGAAGGGCTGAACTGCCGGCTCACGAACAGCACGATGCCGTCGCTGAATCATTTGTACGATGCGCGAAATAGAGCAGAGACTAGAGCTCAGGGGCTGAGATAGAGATGGCGATGAACAAAGCGTCGGTGGGTCTGAGCGTTGTGACGTTGCGCTCGCGTGGACGATGTCAGCGCCGCTGCGCGCAGCCGCAGCGACGACGGTCGCCGCCGCCGCCCAGCAGCCGCAGGGCCCCGACATGAACGCCTATTACATGATCGGGCCCGACTCTCAGTCGCACGAGGGTGTGCCGAAGGGCGAGGTGCGTGGGCCGTTCACTCTTCCGAGCCAGGCGTATCCGGTACGCAGCACACCTACTGGGTCTATGTGCCGGCGCAGTACGACCAGAGCGTTCCGGCGAGCCTGATGATTTTTCAGGACGGTCAGGCGTTCAAGGACATGGATGGCGTGCTGCGCACGCCGAACGTGCTCGACAACCTGATCTACCGGCGCGAGATTCCGGTGATGATTGCCGTGTTCATCAATCCCGGAAGGACGCCGGAACAGCCGGAGCCGACGCCCCGCAACTGGGGCGATCGCGATACCAACCGGCCAACCGAATACAACTCGCTCGACGACAAGTACGCGCGGGTCATCGTCGACGAGCTGATGCCGGTGCTTTACAAGGAATACAACATCTCCAAGGACCCCGAGCGCCATGGGATTGGCGGCGCCAGCTCCGGCGCGATTGCGGCCTTTACGGTCGCGTGGCAGCGTCCGAACGACTTCCGCAAGGTGCTGAGCATTGTCGGCAGCTTCGTCAATCTCGGCGATCGCGGCGGCGACACGTACGCAGACATCGTCCGGAAAAGCGAGAAGAAGCCGCTGCGCGTCTTCCTGCAGGACGGCCGCAACGACAACCGCGGCACGGGACGGGGCGGAGCGTACGACCCGCGGCGCGACTGGTTCCTCCAGAACGTGCGGCTCAAAGACGCGCTGACCGAAAAGGGCTACGACCTGAACTACACGTGGGGGATGAACACCCACGGACAGCGCATGGGCGGCCCGATTCTCCCGGAAATGATGCGATGGCTCTGGCGCGACCATCCGGTGTCGACCGATCCCAACGACACGGTCGAGCGATCGTTCAATCCGGCCAGGAAATAACACTGCGTCGCTGCGCGTCGTCTGCGGTGAGACTCTGGGAACGAGTCACACCGCGTCCGAGAGCGACGTGAAGTTGAAGTCGCGGATGCGCAGCGCGGGCATGTGGCGGCCGGCGGCGACCGCTTCGGGCCGGCCGATGTCTTCGAGCCGGTTCAGCATCAACAGCGGGCTTTCGTTCCAGCGCAGGTTCTTGAGCGGCCGCGTCGACCTTGCCGTTCTCGATGAGAAACGCGCCGTCGCGCGTCAGGCCGGTGTAGAGCACCGTGCGCGGTTCGAGCGAGCGAATATAGAAAAAGTGCGTGACGAGCACGCCGCGCTCGCATCCGGCGATCAGCTCGTCGGTGGTTTTCGTGCCGCCTGTCATCTTCAGCCCGCCGCCGAGCACGTTCGAACCGCCGTCGTAGATGTTCGTGCCGGTCGGCTGCACCTTCTGCCGCTGCGCCCAGAAGCGCGTGTACGAGAGATTCCTCAGCACGCCCTTCTCAATCCAGACCGTCCGCTTCAGCGGGAACCCTTCGACGTCGAACGGCATCGCCAGCAGATCGGGATCGGCGGGATCGGAGTAGAGCGTGACGCGCTCGTCCATGACCTTCTCGCCGATCCGCGTGCCGCCGCCGGCCTTGGAAAACGCGCTGCGGCCCTCGTCGGCGGCGCGCGCGTTGAGCGCGCCGGAGAGCAGCGGCACGAGATCGTTCGACGGCCTGCGGCTCGAGCACGGCGGTCATCGGCCGCGCGTCGATCGCCTGCGGGTTGCGGCTCGACTTCGGCCTTTCGCGCCGCCGCTCGGCCGATCGCCGGCCGGGTCGATCTTGCCCCAGTCGCGCGAGCCGGCGCTGGCCCAGCCGCTGCCGGTGCCGTCCGGCGTTCTCGCCGTCATCGAGAGATTCGGCGTCGGTCGTCCGATGAAACGCGAACAGGCCGTTGCTCGTCGCGACCGCGACGGCAATCGCGTGCGCGTCGAGAAAGCCGGCCGAAAATATCTGGCCGCCGCCCGTGCCGTCGATCGTGCGGCTGCACCGCGCCGGCGCGAGCCGCCGGCGTCAGGTTGGCCGTGTCCTCGATGTAGGCGTTCACGATCGCGTGGCTCTGCGGGCCGAGCTCGGGCATCAGCTCGGGATCGTCCGGCGACAGCCGCGCGAGCTGCGCCGCGAGATCGACCGTGCGCCGCAGGCTGGCATCGTCGAGCACGTTGGTCGAGGCCGACGCGCGCCGGCGCCCGATCGTGACCGTCACGTCGACCGATGACGTCGGTGATGCCGCCCGACGTCGTGATGCTGGCGTCGGCGAAGCGCGTGTTGCCGCTCCAGTCGCTGGTGATGTTGACGCGCGTCTGGTCGCGCCCTTGCTGAACGCCAGCACGCGATCGGCGAGCGCCTTGGCCTCCTCGCGCGTCATGACTTCTGCCCCGTGTTGAGGATCGTCACGTTGCGGAACCGGCACGGCGGGCACCCGTGGCTCACCGAGTTGACTGCGCCGGCTCGCCCTTGCCGTCGTTGAACGCCCCGCCCAGCCAGTACGACGACTTGCCGCCGATCATGTCCATCGAGTTCCAGAACACCGGCGTGTTGCTCTGGTACGCGACGTCGCGCAGCATGCCGACGATCTTGCCGTTGCGCACTTCGTAGTACGACTGCCCCGAGAACTGGAAGTTGTAGCGCTGGTGGTCGATCGACCACGATCCGCGGTTCTTGATCACGATGCCGCGATCGGTGGCCGCGACGATGTCGTCGAGCGTGATGTCGCGCTCGCCGGGCAGCAGCGAGATGTTCGGCATGCGCTGGAACTGCACCGCGTCCCACGATTCGGCGAACGAGCAGCCGTGCGATCGCTGCACGCCGGTGAGGTGCTGAATCCACTTCGCCTGCTCGCGCGTCGTCTGATAGTCCTTGAAGATGCCCTTCTCGACGATCAGCCACTGGTCCGCCGGCACCCCTTCGTCGTCCCACGCGACGCGCGAGAGCGAGCCCTCCTGCGTGCGGTCGGCCTGCACGTTCATGAACTCCGGGCCGTACTTCAGCTTGCCGATCGTCTTCTCCGGCGGCGCGACGAAGCTCGTGCCGGCGTAGTTGGCCTCCTGGCCCATCGCGCGATCGAGCTCGGTCGGATGGCCGATCGACTCGTGAATCGTCAGCCACAGGTTCGTCGGGTCGAGAATCAGATCGTACTGGCCGGCCTCGACGCTCTTCGCGGCCAGCTTCTCGGCGGCGATCGACGCCCATCGCTCGGCGTTGCCGGGCATGTCGAGCGACTCGACGTACTCCCAGCCCTGGCCGCGCGGCGCGAGCTCCTCGTCGTAGGTCTGGAAGTCGCCGGTGGCGATCGCGGTGGCGCTGAACTGACGGCCCGACGCGGATGAACGTCTGCGTCACGTTGGTGCCCTCGGACGTCACCAGCGTCTTCACCTCGCGGAGCAGCTGCAGGCCGGAGTTGACGAAGCGGACGTTCTTCACCTTGAGCGCCGCTTCGTTCGCGGCGAGCAGCAGCGCGATCTTGTCTTCGAGCGGCACCTCGATCGGATCGCGCTGCACCGGCGTTATCCACGTGCCGTTGACGGGCGTCGCCGGCGCGAGCTCGACGGGACGCCGCTGCACGGTGCGCGCGGCGCGCGACAAGCGTGACGGCTTCGCGCGCCGCGGCCTGCACGCCGGCTCGCGGTCATCGTGCTGGTCGCCGCGAATCCCCAGCAGCCGTTCGACGAGCGTGCGGACGCCGAGGCCGTACGATTCGTCGTCGGCTGACGCCGCTGACCTGGCGCTCGCGAGTCTCGAATGTACTGGCGGCGATAGCGGCCGATGCGCACGTCCGCGTACGACGCGCCGCCGCTGCGCGCGGCG
Source organism: Vicinamibacterales bacterium (assembly GCA_963802345.1). Lineage (GTDB taxonomy): Bacteria > Acidobacteriota > Vicinamibacteria > Vicinamibacterales > JAMQPK01 > JAMQPK01. The sequence goes on along the minus strand of CAWDIK010000013.1, from coordinate 1,801 downwards.
TTGAGCGCCTCGTTTGCCAGCTCCAGGACGAGCGGATCGGCCGACGGTGCGGTGAGGGTTTGCGCGGCCGGCTGCGGATGCAAGCGGCCGCTTGCGAGCGCTGCAGCCGTGGCGGCTGTCGTCTTGATGAATTCGCGGCGGTTCGGCGTCTTCATCCAGAGATTCTAGAGTTCTCCTACACGAAGTCGATCCGGAAAATATATCCGTGTGTCGGCCAGATGTCGTCGGGCAAGCCTGGGTGAATGCGGCGGCTGCTGTACAGTGCGCCGTTGTAGATCGACGCGCGCCAGACCGTGCGGATCGGACATCCCTTTTTCGAACGCGGCCGTCGACAGCGTACGGCCGCTCGCCGCATTGGTACTGGATCAGGCCGGCGGAGCCGTCGGCCAGGCCGGTCACGAGCCAGATCGAGTTGTCCCGCTTGTCATAGGCCATGCCATGGGCCCGCGGCGACGTTGTAGTTGATGAAAAACTCCGGCTGCCATGTCTTGGCGTCGACGCGCAGGATGCCGCGGAGGCGGAGCGCCGCGATGTAGAGCTTGCCGTCGACGTATTCGACGCCGTGGCAACCGCCGCCGTTTTCCTTCGGCCCCAGCGGAATCTGCCGGTGCGAAATCAGCTTGCCGTTCGTGTCGAGCTCTGAAGATGCCTTGCGGATCGCGGTTGGCCGCCATCCAGATGTGCCCGCCGCCAAAGGCAATGCCGCTCGAGTTCTTCGACGGCGTCTTCACCGTCTTCAGCAGCTTGCCCTCCCAGTCGGTCAGCACCGCGTTATCTGATTCTGCTCGGCGATCCACACTCCGTCCGGGCCGACGGCTATGCCGTCGGGATACATTTCCGGGCTCTTGAAGAGCGGCGTCGTCTTGATCTTCTTGACGGGAATCGGCGGGGGCGCGTTGCGGTTGCCTTCACCCAGGAACGTCGAGCCCTGCTTCTGTTGCGCACTTTGCGCGTGCGCAAGCTGTGTGCCTACGAGTCCAGCGCCGAGAGTTTCCAGGAACGCCCGTCGTTTAATCGCCATGGCTGCATCCTCTCTGGGAGAACGTGCTGATGTCGGGAGAGGCCTATGGTAGCTGATGGTAGTGACTTGTCTGGCAGAGCAGAGAGCAGAGAGCAGAGAGCAGAATGCTGCGAGCAGAATGCTGAGAGCTACCACTACGTCCGCAGCATGACGAAGAAGAGAATGGACGCCGCGACGACGAAAAACACGAGCGTGCCGTGTTCACCGCTTTGATAACCCACTGTATCGACTGCCTGTTGCACAGCTCGCTCGACGTGTTCACGCGCCACCTGCTAGTTCGCTGCAGCGCGTTGCCGGCGAACACCGCTCCGGCACGACCGCGAACCCGCTCGTCGACAACCGCTGCAGCCCCGAGAAGCACAAACGCGCTGCCTCCAACCATGGCTCGCTCGAGCAGGCGATCGACGCTGAAACTTGCCATCGCCCCACAATTGGCAATACACATGCCCGTGGTACGTGTTGTGGATTCAGATACTTACAGGCACATGGCGCCTGTTCGTGGGCTCATTCCAGCACAGCGAGTGTGTTATTTCGCAAAGACCAAGATGTGCTGGCGAGGCAGCCGATCGTCGACTCTGGACAGGGTGAACCCCTCCGCCTCGAGCTCCTGCCTTGCCTCGGCAATCGACATCTTGTGCTCGAAGCGTATGGGCACTTCTGGGTCCTCTTTTCTGTATTCGAGCAGCACGAGCCGGCCGCCAGGCTTCAATGCCGTCCGAATCGCGGCGCAGCATTTTTCTGCGGCTCCGAGCACTCGTGGTAGACGTCGACCATCAGCAC
>CAWDIK010000012.1:0-211791 GCA_963802345.1 Vicinamibacterales bacterium | reverse complement strand
TCGTAGCGTCCCTCAGCGTCGGTCGTGGCGCTCCGATTGACGCGGACCTCAGCGGCCGAAAGGCGTACCTGCGCGCGCCGCAGAGGGGCTCCCGTGTCGGCGGCCACAACATGTCCGCGGATCCGCCCGGTGCCGGTTGGCGCGTCTGCCGGGGCGCCGTCGCGCGGCGGCATCTGCATGCGAGGCACTGGTGGACCCGGTTGTGCCGCGCCCTGAGGAAGCGGCGGCGCCTGCGCCGCGGCGATAAGAGGGAGGAGAAGAATCCCGATGGCCAGAGCACCTGGGGTACGCGCTCTCATCCGACCTCCGGTGTAGGCTAAGGCTGACGTTAAGCCGTGCTCTCTGCCCTGACGTGAATCGAGTAGTTAGACTCCGCGAATGCGCACTCGGCTCTGTTCGCGCATGAACTGCTGCACGTAATACGGCCCACCGGTGCCGCGCCCGGTCGAGCCGCTGGCCTTCCATCCGCCGAACGGGTTGATACCCGGCCAGGCGCCGGTGGTCGCGCCCGCACGCCGGTTTGCGTAGGTGACGCCGGCCTGGATGCGATCGAAGAACGTCTTCAGGTCGTCTTCGTTCTCGGAATAGATGCCGGCAGTCAGGCCGTATTCCGTGCGATTCGCAAGCTCGAGCGCCTGGTCGAGCGTCATCACGTCCGCCACCACCGTGATGGGCACGAACAGCTCTTCCGAGAACAGCGGATGCCCCGGCGGGAGCCCGTCGATGACCGTCGGCTCCACGAAGTATCCGCGGTCGAACGGAGGGTCGGTTATCCGCTTTCCACCTACAAGAATCTTCCCGCCGTCTTTCTTGGCGCGCTCGATCGCCGACAAGTAGGTCCGGACAGCCCCCTCGTTGATGACAGGCCCCATCCATACGTCGCGCTCGAGCGGGTTGCCAATCTTGATGTGCTTCGTTTTCTCGACGAGCAGCTGCACGAATTTGTCGCGCACGTCTTTTTGCACGTAGACGCGCGAGCAGGCCGAGCACTTTTGCCCCTGGGCGCCGAACGCCGAGCGCATGACGCCGTCGGTCGCCTTGTCGAGGTCCGCTGTGCCCGTGACGATGGCGGGGTTCTTACCGCCCATCTCGATAATCAGGGGCCGCGGCACCGCGCGGGCCGCGTTGTCGCGCATCAGCTTCAGCCCGACTTCTTTCGATCCTGTAAAGACGATGCCGTCGATGCCGTCGTTGTCGATGAGCTCCTGGCCCACGGTCGATCCCGGCCCGGTCACGAAGTTGAACACGCCCGCCGGCAGGCCGGCTTCGACGACCATCTCGGTGAGCATCGCTCCCATCAACGGCGTGTCGCTCGCAGGCTTGAACACGACCGTATTTCCAGAGGCAAGCGCGCCGCCCGCCGGTCCCGCTGCCAGCGCGAGCGGAAAATTGAAGGGCGAGATGACCGCCCACACGCCGTACGGCCGCAGCACGCTGACGTTGTCCTCGCCGGGCCCGAGCGTCCCCATCTTTTCGACGAATCCGTTGTGCTGCTCGATTTGATCGCAGTAGTAGGCCATGAGGTCGGCGCCTTCTTCGACATCGCCCACGCACTCGAGCCGGTTCTTGCCGACCTCGTAACCCATCAGCGCCGAGAGGTGGTATCTGTGAGCGCGAATCGCCTCGGCAATCCGCCGAACGAACGACAGCCGCTCCTGCCACGTGAGTGCAGCCCACGCCGGATACGCCGCGCGAGCGGCGGCCACGGCGGACTTCACATGGTCTCGAGTGCCTTTCTGGAACGTCCCCAGGGCGATGCCGGTGTCAATCGGACTGCGGTCGTCGAACTGCGCGTCGGCCTTGAGGTGCTTGCCGTCAATGTAGAGAAGATGCTCGCGGCCGAAGGTCTGCGGTGCCGCGGCAATCGCGGCGTCGAGCTCGCGATGAAGGTCTTCGAGCGAGTCGCCGCCAAGCGTCGCGTACGTGATTTTGGTTGCCATAAGCGTTTCGGTAGGGCGCGGCGCTGCCGCGCAAATCAATCGTTGGAGCTGACAGCTGGCGGCCGCTGATACACGATCTTGCCGTCGAAGATAGTGACGGTCACGGCGGACTCGCGAAGCGCATCCGGATTCGAGTTGAAGATGTCGTTCGAGAGAATCACGATGTCCGCGAGCATCCCGCGCGCGAGCGTCCCCTTGCGGTGCTCGTCGTACGAGGCGTACGCAGCATGGCTCGTATACGCGTCGATGGCGTCGCGCAGCTCGCCCGGCCCGGACACCGCTTCTTCGATCACATCGCGCGGATCGAGCGGAGCGGCCGGCCAATTGCTGCCCGACAGGATGCGGGCCTGCCCGTCGGCGAGCAAGCTTTCGTCGACTCGATAGCGGCGCTCGCTGTCAGCAGCTGGATTCGCGGCCGCAACGCGTTCGAACGCATCGACCGCCGCCTGGACATCGGCGCCGTCGACTGTCTGCACCATCACATGCCAGCCATGTTTATCGAGGAGCGCGACGGCGCGCGCCACTTCCTCGTGCCTCGCAGGGGCAGGTGACCGCGACACCGCCAAGCTTCAACGCGGGATCGTCAGGAAACGCATCACGCACTTTGTTCAGCTCGAGGATGTCGGCTTCGGAAATGCTGGGCGCCACCGCGATCGACGCGTAGACGCGAACCCCGAGTTCGCCATCCTTGCGGATTTCGTCGAGCAGCTGCAGCTCGTCCTGAGACGGGCTGATCGAATGCACGCTCGTGATGCCGAGCCTGTTCGCCTCGCTGATGGCCGCGCGAAGCGCGGCGAGCTTTTCGGCGTGCGTGGGCTCCGGTACCAGCCGTGACACCAGGTCGACGGCGTCGTCTTTGAGGACGCCGGTCGGCTCGCCGGTTCGGCGATCCTTGACAACGACCCCTGACCGGGGATTTTGCGTCTTACGGGTGATGCCGGCGAGCTCCAGCGCTCTCGAGTTGGCCCAGCCAAGGTTGCCGTCCCCGCTCGTGAGCAGCACGGGGCGATCCTGCACCGCCTCGTCCAGAATTTTTCTGGCGGGTGCGTTTGCCGCGGCGAGCAGGTCGTCGCCGCCATTGCGGCCCAGCAGCCACGGGGTAGAGGGCTTGTCTTCGGCGTAGTGACGGAGCTCGGTTTCGATATCGTCTGTCGTTTTCGCGGGAGAAAGGTTGAGGTGCTCGAGCGCCAGCGCGCCGGTCATCAACTGCACGCGCGTGTCGTTCAACCCGGGGAGAACGGTCGCGCCGTGCGCGTCGAGGACGAGGGTCTGGGCTCGACGCAGGCGCTTGACGTCGCGATTTGAGCCGACCCGCAGAATCTGGTTGCCGCGAACGGCGACGGCTTCCTGGAGGTCGGCGCCGCCGCCAGGGTACACCTTGCCGTTGACGATGATGAGGTCGACGGGGCCGCTGGCGTCATCGCGCTGCGCGCCGACGATGAGGCCGGCGATGAACGTCGCTCCGACGATGACGGCAACAAGAATGGTTGTAAGTCGCGTCGCCATTTTCGCTGATATAGCGTAGCATCTAGGGCTGTTTTCAAGGGAGGGAAAGATGAGGGACAACGTGCTCGTCAGTACGGACTGGGTCAGTGAGCACCTCAACGATGCGAACGTGCGCATCGCCGAGGTCGACGTCGACACCGCCGCCTACGAACAGGGTCATGTGCCCGGTGCCGTCGGCTGGAACTGGACGACGCAGCTGTGCGACACGCGTCGTGCGGGACGTGATTCCGAAGAAGAAGCTCGAGGAGCTGCTCGGCGCTTCTGGAATCTCGAACGACACGACGGTTGTCCTGTACGGTGACAACAACAACTGGTTCGCCGCCTGGGCGTTCTGGCAGTTGAAACTGTACGGTCACAAGGATGTCCGGATTATGGACGGCGGTCGCAAGAAGTGGCTGGCCGAGGGCAGGGAGCTGAGCGCTCAAGCGCCGCAACATGCGAAGGCCACCTATCAGGCAAAGGATCAGGATGATTCGCTGCGCGCGTACCTCCCCGAAGTCATGGAGGCGGTGAAGCAGAAAAGCGCATCGCTCGTCGACGTACGAAGCCCTGCAGAATTTACCGGCGAGATTCTCGCGCCGCCCGGACTTCCGGAGACGTGCCAGCGCGGCGGGCACATTCCCGGCGCGAAGAGCATGCCGTGGGCGAAGCTGGCGAACGACGACGGCACGTTCAAGAGCGACGCGGAGATCAAGGCGCTGTACGACGGCGTCGGCGTGACGGGGGACAAGCCGATCATCGCCTACTGCCGCATCGGCGAGCGATCGAGCCACAGCTGGTTCGCGCTGAAATATCTGCTCGGATACAACAACGTCAAAAATTACGATGGCTCGTGGACGGAATGGGGCAACCTCGTTCGCGCGCCGGTGGAGAAGCCGTGAAAGCCGAAGAGTACTCCGAGCGGAACGAGACGATCGAGACGTGGCCGATCCACATCGTGACCTACCGTATCGGCGACACGTACTACTGCACGATCGACAACGTCGACCCCGGCGCGCGGTTCGCGCGCGCCGAGGGGCCGACGCGTGAAGAGGTCGAGCGAGTGGCGCTCGAAAAGGCACAGCGATATCTGCGGCAGACCCGCCGGTTTCCCACCGCAACGTAGCGAGCGTCAAGGGAGCATCGCCATTCCCGCATCCATTTCGGAACTTCAGCAGCGGCTGGAAAGCCAGCGTTACGTCGCCGACCGTGGGCTGGCGGTCGCCCTGTTTCTGGCGATGCGCCTCAAACGTCCGCTGTTCGTCGAGGGGGAGTCGGGAGTCGGCAAGACCGCCCTCGCGGCGGCGGTCGCGGCCGCGCTCGACCGGGACCTCATCCGGCTGCAGTGTTACGAGGGTCTGGACGTCGGCCACGCGTTATACGAGTGGGACTACGCGCGTCAGTTGCTGGAATTGCGGATACTCGAGGCGACCCACACGCTCGATCGCGAAACGGCGCGGCGCGATCTGTACAGCGAAGCGTTCCTCATCAAGCGCCCGCTGCTTCAGGCGATCGATCCTCGCCGGAGCCGCCCCGCTGTCCTGCTGATCGATGAAATCGACCGTGCCGACGAAGAGTTCGAGGGTTTTCTGCTCGAGCTGTTGTCGGAGTTCCAGATCACCATCCCCGAGCTCGGCACCGTGCGGGCCGTCGATCCGCCGCTCGTCATCCTGACGTCGAATCGTACGCGCGACGTGCAGGACGCGCTGAAACGGCGTTGCCTGTATCAATGGATTGAATATCCGTCGTTCGAGAAGGAGCTGGCGATCGTGCGCGCTCGAGCGCCGGAGGCGTCCCTGGCCCTGGCCGAGCAGGTGACGTCGATGGTGCAGGAGATGCGAGGCGAAGACCTGTACAAAACGCCCGGCGTGTCCGAGACGATCGACTGGGTAACCGCGCTCGTCGCTCTCGACAGGCACATCCTGGACGCTGACGCGATTGACGAGACCCTCGGCGTCGTGCTGAAGGCGCAGGAGGATGTGGCCGCGCTGCGCGGGGCGCGCGCGGGAGAGCTGCTCGATCGCGCGCTCGTCAGACGTCCGCCCGGGCGTAATCTGTCGAGCGCAGATGTCTGTTTTTGCCGACAACCTCCTGATTTTCGGTCGCCTCCTTCGCCGGGCGGGCATCGATGTCCATCCCGGCCGCATGCTCGACGTGATGGAGGCCCTGCGGCATATTGACCTCTCGGCGCGAGACGAGGTCTACCACGCCTGCCGCGCGCTTCTCGTCCACCGCCACGAGCAGCTCCCGGTTTTCGATCGCATCTTTGCCGCGTATTGGCGCGATCACCGTCAGCGACAGCTCGCGCCCGCGGCGTCATCCAGCGAGCCTCGCGCCGCGCGCCGTGAAATTGAAGAGGTCCTTCTGCTGGACGCATCCGTGCAGGGCGCGACGACCGATGACTCGGCAGGAGATGCGCCGGCGCCCGAGATCGGCCTCAAGACATGGAGCGACGGTCGCGGGATCAGTAACAAGGACTTCGCGGCATTGACCGGGGAAGAACTGGCAGAGGCGGCAAGGGCCCTGTCCGGCCTCGAGTGGAACCCCGGTGAGCGGCGCACGAGGCGGTGGGTGCGCGGCCGGGGGCCACGTGTCGATCTGCGGCGCGCGATTGCCGACAGTCTGCGCACGGGCGGCGAAATAGTGACGCTCGCGAGTCGAACGCGGCGTCTGCGTCCGCGTCCTCTCGTGATTCTCTGCGACGTGAGCGGCTCGATGGAGCGCTACTCGCGCATGCTTCTGCACTTCGCTCACACGTTGACGCTGCGGCACCATCGGGTCGAGGCGTTCCTGTTTTCGACGCGGCTCACGAGAATCACGAAACAACTGCGCACGCGCCGACCGGACGCCGCTCTCGCGGCGGTCGCGCAGGCGGTGCCGGACTGGTCGGGGGGAACCCGGATTGGGGGAGCGATCAAGGAGTTCCATCAACGGTGGGGTCGCCGCGCATTGAATGGCGGTCCTGTCGTCCTGCTGATCTCGGATGGATGGGATCGTGGAGATCCAGGCGAGCTGCGCGATCAGATTGCGAGGCTGCATCGGCGCAGCTCGAGGCTCGTCTGGCTGAACCCGCTGATTGGCACGGCCGACTACGCACCCTTGACGCGCGGATTGCAGGCGGCGCTGCCGTTCGTCGATGATTTTCTGCCGTCACGCACGCTGACAAACCTCGCCGACCTCGCGGCGCACTTGAACACGCTCGCCGCATCCCGACGCCGTAGTGTCCGCCTTACGGACAGAACCAGGTAGTCTCGAGATCGACATTGGCCGGACCTACGTCGGCCCAGCTACATCGCCCGGTCGAGCGCGGCCATCAGGGCCCGTTGCGTAAATACCGGTATCATCGCGCGCCGGTACTCGCGGCTCGCATGGATGTCGGAGTTGATGTCCTCCAGCGCCGCTCCCGCGGAACGCGAAGCGGCCTCGATGGTCGAGGCGTTCAGCGGTTTTCCGGCGAGCGCGTCTTCGACCTGCGTCAGGCGAGTGGCGTGGGAGCTTGCGCCGGTGACGCCGATTCGCGCGGACGCGATGACGCCGTTGTTCACGTCGAGAGCCGCCGCGACGCCGACGATCGCGAAGTGCGAGGCCCGCTGGTACAGCTTTGCGTACGCTGCTGTGCGTACAGGAGCGAACTGCACGGCGACGATGATCTCGTCGGCCGCCAGATCGACCGTGAAGAGCCCGCGGAAGTAATCCCGCGCCTTGATCACGCGAGCCCCGTTCGGTCCCTTCACGTGAATGTCTGCGTCGAGCGCGAGCATCGCGGCCGGATAATCGGCCGACGGATCGGCGTGGGCAAGACTGCCGCCAAGTGTGCCGCGATTGCGAACCTGTGGGTCGCCTATCGAGGCGGCGGTCTCGACCAGCATCGGGCAATCCTGCTGCAGCATCGCGGATGTCGCGACGGCGTGATGAACAGTGCCCGCCCCGATCTCCAGCTTCCCGGCCTTCCGCCGAATCCCCGACAGCTCGGGGATGCGCGCGATGTCGATCAGCGTCCCGGGCTGACTCAGGCGGAGCTTCATGACCGGTATCAGGCTGTGTCCGCCCGCGATCAGCTTCCCCTCGCCGTTCGCTGCCCGCAACTTCGTCAGCGCATCGTCAACCGACGCCGCGCGGGTGTATTCGAATGCTGCCGGAATCACGAGTGGCCTCCCTGGATGATGCGCCAGAGCTTTTCGGGACGCAGCATCATGTCGATATGTTTCACGCCGAACTCGCTGAGCGCGTCGACGGCCGCGGCGACCACGCTGGGCGTCGAGCCCAGTGTGCCGGCCTCGCCGACGCCCTTTGCGCCCATCGGGTTCACCGGCGTGGGCGTACAGGCCGGCGTCAGCTCGAAGCGAGGAAAGTCGATGGCGCGAGGAATGGCGTAGTCCATGAACGATCCGGTCACCAGCTGGCCGTTCTCGTCGTACACGACTTCCTCGATCATCGCCTGGCCGATGCCCTGTGCCAGGCCGCCGTGGATTTGCCCTTCGACGATCAGCGGGTTGATGCGGTTGCCTGCATCATCCACGGCGAAGAGCTTGAGAAGCGTCGGCTCGCCGGTGCTGCGATCGATCTCGAGCATGGAGATATGACACCCGAACGGATACGTGTTGTTGGACGGTTCGAAAAATGCCTCGTCGCTCAACCCCGGCTCGAGCCCTTCGGGCAGCGGCACCGGTATGTAGGCGAACGACGCGACGGTCGCGAACGACTTGCCCGAGGACGGAGCTCCCTTCACGGAGATCATGCCGTTCTCGAAGACCAGGTCGTCCTCGTGTGCTTCGAGCATCGCCGCGGCGAATTTCGCCATCTTCGACTTCACCTTTGCGCCCGCCATCTGCAGCGCAACTCCGCCGACCGCCTGCGACCGGCTGCCGAACGTGCCGATGCCTTGCTTGACGATTGCCGTATCGCCATGAAGGATCGTGATGTGCTCGAACGGCACGCCGAACTGGTCGGCAAGCATCTGCGCGAAGGTGGTTTCGTTGCCCTGACCGTGCGGCGACGCGCCCGTCGTCGCGCTGATGCGTCCGTCGCGCTCGATCGTCACCTGCGAGTGCTCCCATCCACCCGTCGGCAGCGACGAGGACGGCCCGATTCCGCAGACTTCGACGTACATCGAGAGACCCAGGCCGACGAGTCTTCCTTGCGCGCGCGCCGCATCGCGTTCGGCCTTGAGCTTCTCCCACTGGGCCGCCTTGAGCGCGACGTTGAGCGCATTCTCGTAGTTGCCGGAGTCGTAGATAGCTCCCACCTGCGTTGTGAACGGGAACTGGTCCGGCTGGATGAAATTCTTCCGTCGAAGCTCGGCGGGATCCATCTTCAGTTCGCGCGCGAGCATGTCCATCGCGCGCTCGACGAAGTACGTCGCTTCGGGACGTCCCGCTCCTCGGTACGCGTCGGTCGGGGTCTTGTTGGTGAAGACTTCGGTGAGTGTCGCGCGAATGGCAGGGATGTTGTACGTCGCGTTGGCCATCATCATCGTCAGCGTAGGGATGGCCGCTGTGAGGAGCATGTTGTACGCGCCGATGTCGGCGATGAGGCGAAGCTTGAGGCCGAGCACCGTGCCGTCGCGCTTGGCGGCGAGATCGACGTAGGCGAGGATGTCGCGGCCGTGCGTCGTCGCGACGAACGCCTCCGATCGATCTTCAACCCACTTCACCGGTATGCCGAGGCGCTTCGAAACGGCCGACGTGACGTACTCTTCGCCGTAGATGTTGATCTTGGCCCCGAACCCGCCTCCGACTTCCGGAGCGATGGCTCTGACCTGATCCTGGCCGAGCCCATTGAGCGCGGCGATGAACGTACGCAGGATGTGCGGGTTCTGCGTCGATGACCAGATCGTCATCGTGCCCTTACCGGGCTCGAAATGCGCGACCACGCCCCGCGGCTCCATCGCCGACGGCGCGAGCCGCTGGTTGATCATGCGCTGCGAGATGACCACTTCGGCCTTGGCGAACGCGGCGTCGATCGCCGAATCGTCGACCTCTCCCGCTGCGTTGCAGCCAGTGCCGCTCGGCGGAACGACCACCGCCAGGTTGTTCGGAAAATCGGCATGAACAAGCGCCGGTTTGCCCGACATGGCGAGCTCGAGGTCGACGACGGCCGGCAGCATGTCGTAGTTCACGACGATGGCGTCGGCGGCGTCACGAGCGATGTACCGATCCGCCGCCACGACCACTGCGACCGGCTCTCCCGCGTACCGGACGGTATCGACGGCGACCGCTCGATGTTCTGGTGAAGGAAACGGAGTGCCGATCGGCATCGGCGCAAGCATTTCGGCGATTTGGGCACCGGTGAACACCGCTTCGACGCCCTCCATCGCTTCGGCCGCGCTCGTGTCGATCGACACGATGCGTCCGTGGGCGACGTCGCTGCGCTTGAAGACGAGGTGCTGCATGCCGACCAGCGCGATGTCGTCGACATAGGTGCCGCGGCCCTGAATGAGGCGCGGGTCTTCTCGGCGCTTGACACGTTGCCCGACGAGCTTCGGCAACACCGGAGACGTTGGCATGATTACCCTTTCCTTGCGGCGTTCTGAATCGCGTTGACGATGTGCTGATAGCCGGTGCAGCGGCAGTAGTTGCCCGAGATGCCCCTCACGAATTTCGCGCTCAGACGGCTTGGCGTTGTCTTTCAGCAGCGTGACGGCAGCCATGATCATTCCTGGCGTGCAATAGCCGCACTGAAGGCCGTGTTCTTCCCAGAAGCCTTCCTGCAGGGGATGCAACTGCCCATCCTGCGCGAGTCCTTCGATCGTCGTGACGGCGGAGCCGTCGGCCTGCACGGCGAACATCGTGCACGACTTGACGCTTCGCCCATCGACCAGCACCGTGCACGCGCCGCACTGACTCGTATCGCAGCCGATGTGCGTGCCGGTCAATCGAAGTTGTTCGCGAAGAAAATGGACGAGAAGCATGCGAGGTTCCACATTCGCCTTGCGAACCTTGCCGTTTACCGTCATCGAGACCTGAGCCATGGCGTCCTTTCTGAGGGTGAGAGGCGGCTAGCCTAACCCAAAAGGTCGTGGCGGCGAAACTCTTCCAGAGCGGCGTGGCGCTCCGGCTGTCCCACGAGTGGAAAGGTGCCCAGCACGTGCGAAAACTCCTCGTCTGTCAGCCCGTAACACCGGGCTGCGAGCGCTTGAACGCGCGCGTGTGCGTTCTCGCGGTGTGCCAGCCTCAGTTCGTGCGACAACTCGACGATCTGCTCGAACAGCGGCGAGCGATACGGAGGCTTCGGCACCCGAAGGGCTTCGACCGTTGTGGATCCGAGATGCGTTGTCATCACCTGCCGCACCAGGTAGTTCGCGACGTAGCTGTTGAGCATGGCACACAGAAACGCCTGGGCGTCGATTGAAAGCAGCGTCTTCAAGCAGAAAAGGGAATGCGTCGTGACCACTCCCGGTGGAAGGACCGCGGCGATGAGTGTGAGGCGATTCGAGGCGCTGGCGACATCGCGGTAGGCAACGCGGGATCGCGAGAACGTCGCAGCAGCGTCCAGGAGGCGCGCCGCGCTGCGCTCGGAAATTCGCTGCGAGGCGCGATCGACCAGCGCGCGAAACGGCTCGATGTGTTTCCCTTCGATCACCGGAAGGCCCGAGTGACCTTCGTAAAAATGGCCGCGATCGTCGGTCGCGTTCAGCTCTCGGCCAAAACGAGCGTTCCACCCGTCGGCGGCGTCGAGCCGGGGAATGCCGTGCACGACGCGTTCGATGATGCGCACGTCGATTTCCGTGCGCAGCTCCGGGATCGCAAACGTGTGGCCGCTGAGCGCGTCGAGAAAGGACGTGCGTCATCACGATGGGATGGGATTTGATGCGCGGCCGGTCGCCGGCGTCAGGAATGGTCTCGAGCTCGGCCGGGTCGGCGATTCCGAAACGGCACGCAATCTGCCGGGTCGCGTCACCGACGGTCGAGGTGCAAATGAGGAAGCGCACACTTCGGTGAATCGGAAAGATGGCGTGCCGATTGTCGAAGCCGCTGATGGCGTCGACGCTGGTCTTGGCGAACAGCGCACGGCGAAGCGGGGCAGAGGTGTGGTCGGTCGCGAAGCCCGACGGCAGCACGAGACCGATTCTGCCGCCTCGCCTGGTCAAGGTGAGCGCGCGTTCGACGAACATCTGGTACCGATTGATATGTCCTGCGCCCTGGTGTCGATAGACGCCCGAGGCTCGCACGAACGTCTTTTCAGGTCCGCCAGCGCGCAACATGTCCCAGGGCGGATTTCCGAGCACGGCATCGAAGCCGCCGTCCGGCAGAGGCTGCCCGTCGCGATCGAAGTACGCCTCCGGAAATTCGAGCATCCAATGGAGGAAGCGATGCGCGGCGGTGACGCGTTGAGCCTCTTGAAGAAGCGCCGTTGACGTTTGGTCGGGCAGGCCGCAGCTGCCTGTCATCAATTTGTCGACGAGCGATGCGAACACGGCGGCGGAAGGCGCGCTGGCCGCATCAGGCCACATCCAGCACGCACACCACAGGTCCGCAATCGACTTCCACCGTCCGGCCGAGCGGAGGAGCTCGAGGCGCCGTTCCTTGTCATGCACGACAGCAGCTGTGTCATCTGGTGTCTCGGCGAGCCAGCGCCGCTCGACGACAGCCCGGGCGAGCGACGGCTCGAGATCGGCGTTCGAAAAGAGCGCCATCTCCGCGCGATTCGGCGGGCGCCGTGAGGAAGCGCCCGGTGGCTGTCGCGCGATGTCCACCGGCGACGCGCCGATAAGGCTGTTCCCGCACACGAGGTGGTGATCGAGAAAGGTGAGCGGCTTGTTCGCCGAAAGCGTCGCCAGCCAGAGGGAGAGCCGCGCGAGCTGAACGGCCGTCGGATTCACGTCGACGCCGAACAGGCACCGCTGTGCGACGAGCCGTCTGAAGCCGGCCCGGTCGGCATCGTCGATGTCGGACTCGGCCACAGTGCCGTCGCGAATCAGCGCGCGCTCGTAGGCACGCGCGAGGTATCGGCATGCAGCGACGAGAAACGCCGCGCTGCCCATCGCGGGATCCAGCACTCGGAGCTGCAGAATGCGATCTGCTGTCGCCCCTTCGACCAGAGGATGCAACGTGCGCCTGACCGCGTAATCGGTGAGCGTCTGTGGCGTATAGAACGAGCCGGTGGATTTGCGCTTGTCTCCGCCTCGCCGCAGCAGAATCCGCTCAGATCCTGATTCGGCGAACGCGGGTTCGTAGTCGAGCACGCTCTCGTAGACAGCGCCGAGCTGTTCGACGCCGAGGTCGCGGTAATCGATTCGCGAGCGCTTGTGGTGAACGTCGCGCTGACGACCGCTCGTTCGTATGGCTGTCGTTGTCGAGAGCGCCAGCAGTGCGCCGCGCGCCACTTCGTCGTCGACCGCACACGATTCGGCAATCGGCGCGCGAACCGGAGAAAAAAGGCGCCCGTTGAATGGCGGCACGACGAGGCTTCCTGCCCGGCATCCGGCGTGTGCGAGCCGCGCGATGGCCTGCAGCGCTTCCCACAAACCCGGAACTCTTCCCGGACGCTCGACGCGCTCGCGCAGCGATTCGACCGTATAGCTCTCGCGGTAGATCGGGTGCCAGTTGGGCACCAGGCCGCGCGATTCGGCGAACATCAGAAACAGGATCCGGTAAACGACGGTGAGCGACTCGTCAAAGAGCTGCGGCAGGTCGTGTCGTCCGCATTGGTTCAGCCCGCCCAGGAGGTGTTGGACCGCCTCGATGACACCGACACGCAGCGAGCGCCCGACAGCTTGTCCGTGCCGCGCCGAAGCGCGGATGATTTCGTGAATGAGAGGAGCCTGGCCGGGATCGCATCGGAACGCTTCTTCGCGCAGAAGCGCCCAAAGCACCGTGAACGTCGGCAAATGATGCGCTGTTCGCCCGAGGTCGAACTGAAGATAGGCCCGCGAGTAGGTGCGTTGCGTGTCTACGAGACGGAGGTCGCGCGCGTTCGTGCACAGCACCCATCGGGCATCGAGCGCGATGCCTCGCCGCGCCACGTCGCGCCACAGGTTGTCCAGCGATACGTCCGCGGTTGCAGCGATCAGGGCGACGCCGCTGTCAAAGGGGATCAGCGGTGCGGATCGAAAGCCGGCATCGTCGACTCCAGGTGCGTGAGCAGCAAAGCCCAGCAGCTCGACGAGCGGCGCGGCAGCAACATCCCAAATCGATCGGCTGCTCGACGCCGGCCCAAGCTGGGATGCCTGCGTCTGCCACCAGCGTGCGAACGTGCGCTCGGCAGTCGCGAGCGTTGCTTCGCCCAGCCGACCGGCGAATTCCTGCGGCAGAAGTCGCTCGGCGAAGTAGCGAGTCACCAGCGAGCCGCTCAAACCCGTGAGCATTGGATGAGCAGCATCACGAGCTCCGGATCGTGCGCGAGACGGACTGTGGAGTCGGCTTCGAGCAGATGCATCCGCGCGTTGCTCTCCTCCGTCAGTAACACCTGACGTTCGTCTGCAACCTGCTTCCGCTTCAACGCTCTCGTATCGAACAACCCTGCCTGCACGAGCCCGATGGATGGAGCAAGGCGATGCGCGACGGCACGCTCTCTCCTCACCGAACGCGCGATTGATCGCTGACGTTCCGACGCGATCGCCAGGGCGCGTTGATGTGCGTGCTCGGTGGCAGAACGAGCCAGGGCTGGGCCGAAATCATCCGACAGTGATTCAGCGAGTGCGCGCGCGCCGCTCCGCGTAAGCCGCACCGACAGACGCTCGATCGGGATGTGTAGAGGGAGCGAGCGACTCCTCAACCAGCCGGCCGGAGCCGGTAACCAGGCGGATGCGAAAGAACGACACGAAGGAGGATTCCGCCGATTTCACGACCGTGATCGGCACCGTGTCCGGCCGGATATACGATCGCGCGGCGCCGAAACGCCGCGCCTGTGCAAGCCGGTGCGCTTCCGCGCGCGCATCCGCTGCTAAATCGATCACCTCTGCAACGCTTTCTTCAGGCACCGCTCGCGGTGGGGCTTCGGTCTGGTTGATCACGCACGACGCGATGTCGATTTCGCTGATGCGGATACGGTCGAGCCGCCGCAGCAGGCTCGCCAGCACGGTGCGCTCGGCCGTGCCATCGGCGAGCAAGTTGATCGCATGGACCGTGCGGCTCTGCCCAATGCGGTCGACGCGGCCGATGCGCTGTTCGAGCCGAATCGGATTCCACGGCAGCTCGAGGTTGACGACCAGCCGGCAGTTGCTCTGGAGATTGAGCCCTTCCGAGCCGGCATCGGTTGCGATCATGACGTCGGCTGCGCCGCTGGTGAAGTCGTCCACCGACTGCCGCCGCTCCTGCGGCGTCTGGCCGCCATGAAGCGTTGTGATCGTGCGATGGGCCTCAATCGCGGCGCGAATCGCATTCAGCGTGTCGCGGTATTCGGTGAATACGATGAGCGGCTCGCGGACGCGCCTGACGATCCGTGCGAGCACGCGCATCTTTGGTTCGCCGTTGAGCGCATGCGACGCAGCGTCGATGATTCGACGCAACAGCGCGCGTTCCTCGTCCACGCGCTCGAACGCCGCCGCGGCCGGCAGCGCGGGCTCGTCCGACGTGTCGTCATCGACATCGATCGGCAGCGCCATCTGAGCCGGCACATCGGTGCGTCCCGTAAGCGCCGCGAGGCGTCGCTCGAGCGAGGTGGCAAGCGAACGCGCGCTCGAGAACGCGCGCTTGGCCAGGACCATCGCGATCAACTGCACGTCGGAGCTGCCGGATCGGCGCGCGATCGTCCATAACCGCGCGAGATAGCCTTCGAGCAGACGATGCATCTCGATGTCTGCTGCCGTGAGCCTGACCGGCAGCAGATGCACGCGTCTGGTTCGACGTCTGCCCGTCACGCTCCGCGTCCTGCGGAAGAGCAGGATGGGGTCGTCCTTGTCGAGTTGTCCGATGCCGCACAGCGCTCGATACGCGCGATTGTCTCCGGCGTGCGGAGTGGCCGTGAGCAGCAGCACGTGCCGAGAGCGTGATGCGACTGCGTTGATCGCGTCGTATCGCTGTGACGCGAGTGTGGCCTGGTGCGCCTCGTCCACAATCAACACATCCCACGACTGAGCGACGACCCCGTGCAGCACTTCGGGCTGCTTCAGAAAGTCGATGGACGTTATGGCGACCGGTTCGACCGACCACGGATTCACGTCGAAGGGGAGCGATTCGGCGCGTGCCGCGAGGACTGACGCGTCCACGACGGTCGCGTGTATCTCGAAGCGCCGCCGCAGCTCCTCGGCCCACTGCTGGCGAAGTCCCGCGGGCGTCACGATAAGCGCCCGTTCGCACCATCCGCGCACGCGCAACTCCGACAACATGAGGCCGGCCTGGATCGTCTTGCCGAGCCCGACCTCGTCCGCGAGCAGGAATCGGGATGCGCGACCGCGGACCAGCGCGAGCGCCGGCTCCAACTGAAAGGGAAGGATGTCGATGGCGGCCCGCTGAGGACCGCGCAACTCGTCGAATCCGCGAATCGTAGAGAGCTCTGCGTGCAGGTGATGCATCCAACGCCGCCGCGTGACTCCGCGGATTCGGCAGCTGCGCGACGTGATGAGGGGACGATCGAAAGGAGCGAGGAGCCGGCATCGCCGCGGCGCTGATGCCCGAGCGGGACTGGACAGGGTGAGCACCGTGGTGTCGGCGAACACCGTCGCCTCGTCCACCACCCAACGTTCGCCGCGCACTGTGACGTGATTGCCTGCGGTGAAGGGCACGCGTGCACTATGGCAACGCGCATACCATGCGAAGCCACGCCGGATGTCGGAGTTTCAGCGAATCTGTGGATTCAGAATGGCAATAGTTGCGCCCAAATGGGACGCCGGGTCGTCGAAAAACTCCAATACACGCGGGTGCCGCTCGAGGGCCTTCTGCACGATGCCGCGCTGCACACCGAGGCCACGACCGTGGATGAGACGGACCTCGCGCAGCCCGGCGGCATGCGCTTCGTTGATGTACTCTTCCACCACAGACGCGATGTCGCGTGGCGCGAACGCATGGAGGTCGAGAGTGCCTTCGATCGGGATCCGGAGAGGGTCCTGATTTTGCACCCTTATCGAGTCGGGATCGGTTGTTCGTAGCGGACGGTGACTTCCGTTTTGATCCCGCCGCGCACGGAGAAGTCGCCGACGACGGTCATCCGCCGCGGCTGGCAGGCGGCGACAAGATCGTCGAGAATCTGGTTGGTCACGTTTTCGTAGAAAATTCCCTTGTTGCGGAACTCGACAAGGTAATATTTGAGGGCCTTCAATTCGATGCACATCCTGTCGGGCACATATGTGATGCGAATCTCGCCAAAATCGGGCAGTCCGGTTTTCGGACAGACGGACGTGAACTCGGGGCATCGAATGGCGATCTCGTAGTCCCGGTTCGGCTGTGGATTGGGAAACGTCTCGAGGGTCGTGCTTGACATGATCAAAAAATTCTAGCAGGATACGGCGTTTTTTTGATTCGAATCCGCGAGTGCCGATGCGCGCACAGGCACCTGCGGCCTTATCACGCGCGCTCAAGTCAGGGGGACGCCGATGGCGGACGCCCGTAGAATGGGCAAGTCAGAACTCTTCTCGCACTTCGCCGAGCGGTTCGAAGTGAAGCGTACCCAGGCTCGTGAGTTTTTCGACGAGCTGACGACGCTGGCCGAGAAGGAATTGAAGCGGTCGGGTGAGTTCGTGCTACCCGGAATGGTCAAGCTCGTGAAGCAGCATCGCAAGGCGCGGATGGGACGCAATCCTGCCACCGGCGAAGCGATCAAGATTCCGGCAAAGACGGTCGTGAAAGCCAGGATTGCCAAGCAGCTGAAGGACGCGGTTCTGCCGCGTAAGTAGCGGGCGCACTCGCACCCCAACGTAAGCCACCCCAGCGCGAGACGCGTTGGGGAACCCCCGGCTGGCGCGTTGGGGCTCCCGCCTCTTCGACTAGACGTCGTCGCGCGCGAGCGCCCGGCTATACACCGTCGCGGGCATCAGCCGCGCGACACGCCACTCCAGCGCACTCAGCGAGCTGCCGTCCACAATGATGCGATCGCCAGGCCCGAGCACCATCTCGGAGCTGTACCGGGGCGTGCCGTGCTCGGTCGTTCCTTCGAAGTAGTCGACGAGATACGCTCGTCCGTCGATCTCAATCCAGTCCGACTTGACGAGCTTGCGCGCGCGCATAAGTGTTCCTTTCCTTAGCCGGCCGCCGCCGCAACCGCGACGGGACGCTGGGCGACGGGGAACCGCATCGTGAATGTCGTGCCCTTGCCGACTTCGCTCGCGACGGTGATCGTGCCGCCGAGCTGCTCGACGATGCGCTTGGTGATGGCGAGCCCCAGGCCGAGGCCGCGTTTCTTTGTCGTGACGAAGTCGTCGAAGATCGCGTTGAGGCGTTCGCTTGGGATGCCGGAGCCTGTGTCGGTGACGCTCACCTCTACGTGGTCGCGATCGCGGGCCGTGCTGATGGTGACGCGGCCGCCGGCCTGCGTCGCTTGAATGGCGTTGGTAATCAGGTTGCGATACACGCGCCCGAGCGCGAACACGTCTCCCTCGATGATGACCGGCTCGGACGCGAATTTCGGTTCGAGCGCGATGCCGGATTCCTCGGCGAAGCCCCGCATCGATTCGACGATGTCGGACACCGAGCGGTTGACGTCGAGCGGGAAGCGCTCGACGGGCGCCGGCCGCGCGACGTTGCGCAGGTCGTCGAGGACGCGCTTCAGCGTGTCGATCTCGCGATCGATGGTTCGCGTGAACGTCTGGCGGTATTCCGGGTCGTCGTAGACCCGCACGATCAGTTTGCAGCTGTTGCCGATGTTCTGCACCGGGTGCGAGAGGTCGTGAACGAGGCCCGCCGCCATGCGGCCGAACATCGCCTGCCGCTCTTTCTTCCGCACGTCCTCGGTGAGCTCGACGAGCTTGTCGGCCATGCTGTTGAACGCATCGCCGAGCTGCTTGAACTCGTCGCGAGAGGTGATGGTGACGCGTTCGTCGAGCCGGCCCGCCGCGACGGCGTGCGTGCCGCGCATCAGGGCGAAGATGGGCTGGATGAACGAGCGGCCGAAGAAGTAGCCGACGCTGACGGTGACGAGCAGCGCGAGGCCGATGATGAAGATCAGCTGACGGGTGAGAACGTCGGCGACGGCGTAGGCCTCGCTGCGCGGCTGCTCGACCATGACGGTCCAGCCCAGCAGCTCGAGCGGCGCGGCGACGCCGAGCATCTGCACGCCGGCGTCATTGGCGTATTCGAGCGAGGCCGGGCCGGCGTTGCGCTGCCCGTGCACGAGGCGCACGAGCGGCTGGGTGGCCAGATTGTCGCCGCGCGCGACGCGCGGCTTCTCGTTGGAGTTGCCGTGCGCGATCAGCTGGCCGTTGGCTGCCACGACCAGCGCGTAGCCCTGGTCGCCGACGCGAATCTGGTCGACCATCCGCCACATTTCTTCGAGCGAGATTTCGCCGACGAGCGAGCCGGCATTCTGCCCAAGCTGGGCGAGCTTGATGCCCACCACCGCCGTGGGTAGAAAGTCATCGTCAATGCCGATTGGCGATAGCGTGATGGTTGGGCCGAACTTGGTGCCGGACCTCCGGAAATTGAACCTTCGATTGAACAACGCGACTCGAGGCAATCTGCACCCCTGCGGCGTCGTAGAGCGTGATCTCCCGGAACTCCGGAAAATCCAGAACGGCATTTTTGAGAATACGGTCCTTCTGCCACTGCGCCAGATTTGTATCGGTCAGATTTCCCGCGACCGACTGAAGGATGTCGACGTTTGTCTGAACGTAGAGGCCTATCTGTTCGGCGACACGTCGTGCGACGTTTTCGTTTCCTGCAATGACCGATCGCCGAGTCGCGTCGCGAAGCGACAAAATCGAAACCGCGCCGTACACGACCAGCGGCAGAATGCCCGCGGCGGCAAGAAGAACGACAAAGCGGGATGTAATGCGCCTCAATTTGCCGCTCTCGGGACGCGTTCTGGCTGCTGCCAATCAGGAATGGACGGCAGAATATCCGTGTTCGGCGGCGCGACCACCTCGAATCGATTGCTCACCGCACGGGTTACCTGCCCAAGCGCCAGGAAGATGGCAGGCGGGTCATTCAAGGCCTGCTCCTGAACCCGTCGGAACGCGCTCTTGTACTGCGTATCGTCGGCGGCGCGCCGTAGATCGTCGAGCGCCTGATCCAGGCGCGGATTTCGGTACCCCCACACATTTTGCGTGCTCTGAGACGACCAGAATGTAAACGGACGACTCGCGGTGTTGCCGACGATGAGCTCAATCGTTACCGCATCAAAGTCACCGGAGCCGATTCGTTGATTAAAGACCTCGAATGGCACGCTCTCGATCTTCATGTCCACGCCGATCTCCGCGAGGTCTCGCTGGACGATAAGTGCCATACGTTCCCAGAGCGCGAAATTGTCAGGAACCAAACAAGTGAAATGGAGCCGGCCTGGCGCACCGTCGGTTGGTGCGGTGTGCACCTGCGGAATCCGAGCCGCGTTCAAGAGGGCAATGGCTCTGGATGGATCGTAGGAATAACTCGGAACGGTCGAATCGTACGCCCAGTGTAACGGCCACAACGGGCTACTGGCTGTCTGACCGCGCCTATTGAGCGCCCGCGTGATGAGTCGTTCGCGATCGATCGCGTAATTCAGCGCTCTTCGAACTTGCCAATCGTCAAAGGGTTTTTTTCGTGAGTTGAATACGACAAGGTACGCGTAGTTGCGGAGGAAGGAAAACAGCTTGACTGAATCCTCTGCTTCAATGAATTCGACTGCTTCTGGCGGGACCTCATAGAGGAAGTCAATCTCTCCCCGCATCATAGCCGCCCACGCAGTCCTCACGGCTGGATACGACTTCCAGACGACCCTGTCAATCGTTGGTTTTCCTCGATAGTAGTTTGGCACCGCGGACATGACGAGTTCGTTATTTGCGGGAGAACCCATTACAAAAGGTCCCGTTCCCATGGATTCTCCGTTGGGCCCGCGTTTTACGATTGCGACCGTAAGGTCATCGAGGAGAAATCTCGAACGGCCACGTAACCGAATCGACAAAGAAAATTCAGACAGTATTTCGACGGAGTCGATGTCGGATAAGCCCAGGTGAGCGATCGCGGTCGGCACCCTTGACGGAACGCTCGAGTGACTGCTTGATTGCCACGGCGTTGGCAGGTGTGCCGTCGTGAAAGAATGCGTTGTGACGCAACTGCACGGTCCACGTTAAGCCGTCTGCCGATTCAGTAAGACTCTGTGCGAGTTTAGGGTGTGGCCGACCGTCTCGTGCAAGATAGGTGAGTCCCTCGAAGCTGAGTAAGCGCGCGGCTTGGCTTGCCCCGTGAAGCGGGTCTTGCCCTGTCTGAACTGGAAGCCCGATCGTAAGCGTTACTGGTCCCGATGAGGCTGCTGGCGGGTGGCGACGCGGGAGGAGAACACGCCGAAAGGGTCAGGAGCGACAGAAAAAGGGCGCAGAGGCGATGAAGTCCGCCTGTTTGCACGTCATTTCTGTTCGGGCTCCCGCCAATCATCGCCAGCTCCCCAGCCGATCTGTGCCGGTCGAACCCGGCGGCGGAGGAATCTCCACCGCCGGTCCTTGCACATACAAAGTCCCGGCAATCGAAGAGCTTTTCGGCGCGAAAACGCTAAATATTTAGCGATCTTCTACTTCTGCGGTGCCGGATCGCCCGAATCGATGACCCAGGGGCAGTAGTTCACAGGCTTCGCGCTCTCCTTGCCGGACTTGATGACCTTGATCTTTGCCATGATTGTAGCTCCCTACGATGCGTTGGCCGCTTCATGCGCCAGCGATATGAGTGCCGATTCAAAGGCCGGCTTGTGACATGTCGGCATGTTCATGTCGCCAAGCTCTGTGTGCGACGCGACCGAGCAGCCGCCCGCGCACACCGGGATAAACGCGCAATCTCCACACTTGTGCCACGCCGCGAGATGTTCGAACCGCTCCGCCGCCGACATCCGCCAGCTTTCCTTCCGGTCGTCGATGTGCCCGGTCGATAGCGTCGGCTCACCCGTAAACCCGGGGCACGCGTAGGTGGAGCCGTTCGGACCGACCGTATAGGCGTGGCGCTTGTGGATTTCGCAGGGGCCCATGTGGACGCCGTCGACCGTCGGAAACCCACGCTTCTTCGTCTCTTCGCGCAGATAGGACAGCTGCTCGTCGACGAACTGGCATGTGTCGCAGATGCTCGAGCCGCCCGAGCCTGCGGCCGTCATGCACGTGCCGTTCAACGGCTTGTCCGTGATGATGGTGAGCGGAATGACGTTCTTCGGCACCTGCCGCTCACGCACAACGGGCTTGAAGGCCACTTTCGCCAGCTTGTCGGCGAATTCCTGCTCCTTGAGAAAGTCGAGCAGCGCGGGGTAGCTGGCGACTGAATCGGCGTCGAAATTCCCGCCGACCGCAATGCGCACCTTGCCGGCAATCTTGCGGACGTTCTCGATAATCCGGTCGAACGTGCCCTGGCCGCCGCGGAGCGGACGCATCTTGTTGTGCGTGTCGCGGTCGCCGTCCAGCGTCACCTTCACGTAGCCGAGGCCGTAGGGCAGCAGCCGATCCACGAGCTCCTCGGTGAGGAGCAGCCCATTGGTGATAATCCCGAGCGCGAGGGTGACCCCGCGCTTCTGGCACGCCGCGAACGCCCGCTCAGCCTGGTCGTACACGACCGGGATATTGAGCAGCGGCTCGCCGCCGAAGAACGTGAGCGTCAGCCGCTTCGGCTTCAGCTCGTCGAGGCGCTGCTCGATCCAGGACGCCAGCCGCGCGCTGTCGTCGAGCGACATCCGATCGGCGTGCTTGTTGTAGTCGCCGTGGTCGCCCTGGAAGCAGTAATCGCAGGCGAAGTTGCACTGCAGCGTCGTCAGCACCGTCACGCGCATCTGCTCGGTGTCTTCGCGGTAGTCCGTAAAGAACTTGTTCAGCGCCTCGGTGTCGGTCGCGCGGCTCGGCACGATGAACCCGTGCTCGGTCAGCGTGACCAGCGCTTCGCGCGCATCGCTGTTCAACCGCTCGGGCGCAAGCGACGCTGGATCGCCGGCAAGGCGATCGAGCAGCCCGGCAATCTCCTCCGCGACGATCAGCTGTGCGTCGGTCAGGGTGTTCATGAGGAACACTTCGCCCCGCTCGGGAAGAGGCACACGCACGTTGAACATCGACTGCTGCATAGGTTCGAAACTTAGCTGGGAAGAACCGTGATGAGCGCGTCAGGCCGGATCCGGGTGCACCGGTATCGGAGCGTTCAGTGTTGACAGAGCAACCACTGTTCCATCGCCGCTTCACAGAAAAAGTACTAGGTTAAATATTTGTGAAAGAACGACTTGTTCAATCGTTTGGAGGCGGGATCCAGTTCGAGATGTTAGAGGGTGAGGCTAATTGCTTGGCCCTGCTGTCGGCGAGTCCGGCCGCGACGAGTGGACCGTTGTAACTAACTACAAATCGGCTGCTTGATTCACCCGGCAATGGCTTAGCCGGAGTGGCCAATGGATTGGCCGCTTTGTTGGTGCGATAGTTTACGCTCCGCGAAGCCTCTTCGCGATCTCGCGGATTTCCAGACGATCCATCTTGAATTTCAGCGTGCTGAGCGGGATGCCGAGATAGCGGGCCGTCGCCGTGACGTTCCATCCCGATTTTTCCAGCGCCCGCAGAATGAAATTGCGCTCGAACGTGTTGGTCGCCTCCTGGAACAGGCTTTCCCCATGAGAGGGGATGCGATCGAGCTGCGCGAAATGGAATTCGAAGGGTAGATCCTCGTCGGTGATCCACTCCTTGTCGCTGACCGCCACGAGTCGCTCGATCAGGTTCTCGAGCTCGCGGATATTCCCCGGCCACCAGTAACTTGACAGAATCCTCAGGGTGGAATCTGAGATGCCGTGGATATTTTTCCGGAAGCGTCCCCGGTAGCGGCCGAGGAAGAACCGCGCCAGTTCCGGCAGGTCCTCGATGCGGTCGCGAAGGGGAGGCAGCTTGATGGGGATGACGTTGATGCGATAGAAGAGGTCTTCGCGGAACCGCCCGTCCTTGACGGCTTTTTCGAGGTCGACGTTGGTCGCCGCGATGAGCCGGAAATCGGTTTTGATCGGTTTGGCGCCGCCCACTCGCTCGATTTCGCCTTCCTGGATGGCGCGCAACAGCTTCGCCTGAAGCTCGAGCGGCAGGTCGCCGATCTCGTCGAGAAACAACGTGCCTCCCGATGCCAGCTCGAACTTGCCGAGCTGCTGTTTCAGCGCGCCCGTGAACGACCCGCGCTCGTGCCCGAACAACGTGCTTTCGACGAGCTCGCGCGGAATGGCGGCAAGGTTCACCGCGATGAACGGCGCCTCGGACTTGCCGCTCTCGCGATGAATGAGCCGCGCGAGCAGCTCCTTGCCCGTGCCGCTCTCCCCGAGAATCAGCACCGTCGCGGATAGCTTCGCGACCTTCTGGACCAGGTCGACGATGTCGCGCGTCAGCTTGCTCGGCCCGACGATGAATTCGCGATCGCCCTGATCCGCGACCTGGGCGCTGAGGGTCATCACCTGGCGGTTCAGATCCTGGCGCTCGCTCGCGTTATGCACCAGCGAGCGGATCGTCTCGTAGTCGAAGTCCTTGGTCGCGTAATGGTAGGCGCCGAACTTCATCGCCTTCACGGCGGTCTCGATCTCGTTGATGGCCGAGATCATGATCACTTCGATGAGGCTGTAATTTTCTTTGACGATACGGAGCACGTCGAAGCCGTCGATGCCCGGCAGACGGACGTCGAGGAGCATCAGATCGACGTCTTCGCGATTCAGGATGGCCAGCGCGGCCTCGCCCGTTGCCGCGCGCAACACGCGATAATCCCGCCTGAGGATGGCGTTCAACGTGTCACGCATCCCCTCGTCATCGTCGACGATGAGGATCGTTTTCGGCTTGGAATTCATGGAGAAAGCAGGCGGTATTGTATCGCGTTTCCCGCCTCCGCTCGTCTGGAAACCGCCGAGCTTCGGCGAGCCGCGCCGAGCGCGCAACGATCGCGCGCGAAGGCGGGCGTTGCTTGACACCCTTCGGTCCCCCTAGTAAGTTGCCCTGTTGACTCGCCACGCCGTAGCGGAGTGCGCAGTCAGCGCGAAGGCCTGCCACGCCGTAGCGGTGTGCGCAGCGAGCGCGAAGGCGGGAGCGCACATGGCGAACGAGTTCGATGTTGTGGTGATCGGCGCGGGAACCGGCGGCTACGTCGCCGCGATTCGCGCGTCGCAGCTGGGACTCAAGACAGCAGTCGTCGAGAAACAGAAGGCGCTCGGCGGCACCTGTCTGATCTGGGGGTGCATACCGACCAAGGCCCTGCTCGAACACGCGCACGCGCTCAAGGTCGTGCAGAACGTCAAGGAGTGGGGTGTCACGATCGGCGAAGGCGCAGTCGGCATCGACATGAATCAAGTGCAGACCCGCAAGGACAAGGTCGTCACCGGACTCACGAAAGGCATCGAGTTCCTCTTCAAGAAAAACAAGATCGAGTGGATTAAGGGCACTGCGGCGATTACCGGACGCGGGACGGTCGACGTCGTCGACGGCGATAAACAGAGTCTCACCGCGTCCAGGGAAATCGTCATCGCCACCGGGTCGGTGCCGCGAAGCGTGCCGGGCGTCGAGATCGATCGCAAGCGAATCATCACGAGCGACGAAGCGATTGGACTGCGCGAGGTGCCCAAGTCGATGGTCATTCTCGGCAGCGGCGCGGTGGGCGTGGAATTCGCCTCCATCTTCCGGCGTTTCGGCAGCCAGGTGACGCTCATCGAGCTGCTGCCGCGCATCGTGCCGGCCGAAGACGAAGCGATTTCTGCAGAGCTCGAAAAATCGTTCAAGAAACAAGGCATCACCGTTCACACGGGCACAAAGGTGACCAGGGCGGCCGCGGGTGCATCCAGCGTCGACGTCGAAGCGCAACTACCCGACGGCACGATCCAGAAAATGACCGCCGACTACCTGCTTGTCGCGACAGGGCGCGGGCCTGTCACTCAGGGATTGGGCGTCGAAGCGTTGGGGTTGAATCTCGATCGAGGGTATGTCGCGGTCGACAACTTGTTTCGCACCGGTGTCCCGGGTTTTTCGGCAGTCGGCGACGTCGTGTCATTCGGTCCCGGAGGAGTGCCGCATCCGCAGCTCGCGCACGTGTCGTCGGCCGAGGGCATCATCACCGCCGAGCGGATTGCGGGCCAGAACGTGAAACCGATCAACTACGACCATGTGCCCGCATGCACGTATTGCGACCCGGAAATCGGCAGCGTCGGCTTGACGGAGCGCGAAGCGCAGGAAAAAGGCTTTGACGTGCGGGTCGGGACGTTTCCCTTCTTCGTGCTGGGCCGCGCGAAGATGGCCGGCGAGGCCGAAGGGTTCGTGAAAATCGTGGCGGACAAGAAGTACGATGAAGTGCTCGGCGTGCACATGATTGGGCCGCGGGCCACCGAGCTGGTGGCCGAGGCCACGCTTGCGCTGCGCCTCGAGTGCACGGTCGAGGAACTGATCAGGACGATTCACGCGCACCCGACCTTCTCTGAAGCGGTCGCCGAGGCTGCGCACGCGACGCACGGCGCCGCGATACACATGTAGACGTCAGCTGAGAGGTCAGGAAGCACAAATGGCGAAACAAGTCGTGATGCCGCAGATGGGCGAGTCGGTTGCCGAAGGCACCATCGTGCGATGGCTGAAGAAGGTCGGAGACGCGGTCGAGCGCGACGAGCCGCTGTTCGAAATCTCCACGGACAAAGTCGACGCGGAGATTCCGTCACCAGCCGCCGGCGTGTTGAGCGATGTGAAGGTCAAAGAAGGCGAAACCGTTCCCATCAACACCGTCGTCGGCGTGATTGACGAGACCGCGGCAAAGCCCGCCTCCGCGGCGCCGGCGCGCCAGGCTACGGCGGGCAAGCCCGCTGCACGCTGCTGCACCCAGCCGCACCTGTTGCACCTTCCGCACCCGTTGCACCCGTCTCCTCTCCCCAAGGGGACGGTGATACTTCCGGGCGTTTCGGTCCCTACGCGCCCGTCGCATCCGCCTCCGCACCGCAGTCCGCCACCGGCGCTTCGGCGCGACAAGCCGCACCAGTCGCACCTAGAGCACCTGTTGCACCCATTGCACGACGTGCTGCCGGTTGCCGCACCCGTCGCACCCGGCCTGGCGCAGTCCCTGGTCGGCTGCCGAAGCGCGCGAACTGCGGCTGTCGCCAGTTGTGCGAAAGATCGCGCGCGAGCATCACGTCGACGTGCGCAATATTGCGGGCAGCGGCGAAGGCGGCCGCGTCACGAAGAGCGACATCCTCGCGTACATCGAGGCCGGGCGCTCCCGCCTCCGCACCTCAGGCACGGCAGACGGTGCTTCCGCCTGCGCGCAGGCGCTCCGGCGGACAGGCCGGCCAGCTCCGTTGCTCGCGCCCAATCCGTCGGCAACGGCTGGGCTGGCGGGAGACAAGTACGAGCGCACGCCGATGAGCGTCATGCGCAGGAAGATCGCCGAGCACATGGTGATGAGCAAGCGCACATCGCCGCACGTGCATTCGGCATTCGAGATCGATTTCACCAGGGTCGACGAGATCCGCAAAGCCGAAGAAAGCCGAGTACGAAAAAGCAGGCGGCAAGCTCACTTACATGTCGTTCATCACAAAGGCGTGCGCCGAAGCTCTCAAGAAAGTGCCTATCGTGAACGCCTCGGTTGATGGTAGCCGACATCATTTTCAAGAAGGACATCAATATTGGCGTCGCGGTCGCCCTCGACTGGGGTTTGATTGTGCCGGTCGTGAAAAACGCAGACAAGATGAGCCTGCTCGAGATCAGCAAGGCGATCGCCGACGTGGCGGCGCGGGCACGCGAGAAGAAGCTGAAGCCTGAAGACGTGCAAGGCGGGACGTTCACGATCACCAACCCTGGTGTGTTCGGCGCGCTATTCGGGATGCCCATCATCAGCCAGCCACAGGTGGCCATCGTCGGCGTCGGGGCGGTGGAGAAGCGCCCTGTCGTCCTCGATGACGCGGTCACAATCCGCTTGCGGGCGTACATGACGATTGGCTACGACCATCGCGTGATCGACGGCGCTATCGCCGATGAATTCATGCAGGTCGTCAAGAAAATGATCGAGAACTGGGACGCCGGAGCCGCCTAGCTCACATCTCAGCGTTGCGACTTGCGGCACAGAAAATACAGCACGGCCGGCTGCGTTCCCTGTTCGACGATATTGAACCCCGCGGACTCGAGCAGGGATCGCCACCGGCTCGGATCCCTGCTCGGATGATGCCCGAGCGCATGCGGTGACGCCACCCGCGCCCACCAATCGACGTTCACGACGGCCAGCAGAAATTCTCCCTGGGGCTTGAGGACGCGTGCAGCTTCCGCGAGCGCTTTGGGAATTCCAGCGCGGGGAAGATGGTCGATAGCCGCCACACTGATGACGCCGTCGTAGGCTGCGGTCTCGAGCGGCAACGCTCGCGCGTCGCCAACGACAACCGACACTCTGTCGGCGACACCTGCGATGCTCGCGTTTCGCATCAAACGCTCCGGTTTGTTGTCATCGATGCCGTAGTACCCCTCGTAGATGTCGACGGCGGTGACGTGGGCGCGCGGCCTCGCGAGCAGCAGGCCGATAGTCGCCCGTCCGGAACCTGCCCCGATGTCGACAAACCGGCCGGAACCCGACGAAGCAAAACGATCGGTCGGCGGCGCCATTGGCAGATTGATTCGGAAAAGGGCGTGGGTGATGAGAAGTCCCACGACGCCCCAGACCACGACGAGTGCCGAGGCGATCACTACCCACCGCCGCCATCTCAGCCGCAATCCGGCCGCGGCAACGGCACCGAAGAGAACGACCGGGATCAGAAGTCCCCACGTGATGGACCAGCTATAGCCGAAGTCGTAGGTAAAAGGCGTCGTCATGCCACAACGTTAACGGGCGGCTGTTGAACGCCGCGTGAACGCGCCGTTCAGCCCATGTTCAGGATTAACCTATCAACCTGATACCGCGATGAGGGTGCTGGTCGTCGAAGACGAAGCGTCGCTGTCACGGCAGCTCGCGGACGCGCTGTCCGGAGCGGGCTATGCGGTCGACTGCGCCGCCGACGGCGAGCGGGCCGACTTTCTCGCACGGACCGAACAGTATGACGCGGTCGTCCTCGACCTGGGATTGCCGCGCGTGGACGGCCTGACGGTGCTCAGCGGCTGGCGCCGCGCTGGTCTGGCCGTGCCCGTCCTGGTCGTCACGGCGCGCGGGAGCTGGCACGAAACGGTGCACGGCATCGATGAAGGCGCGGACGACTACGTCTCGAAGCCGTTCAGGATGGAAGAAGTGCTCGCGAGGTTGCGGGCGCTCATTCGGCGGTCGAGCGGGCAGATGCAGCCGGCGATACGCTGCGGCGCGGTCGTCCTCGATCCGCGGCTGGTTCGCGTCACGCGCGACGGAGAACTGGTCAAGCTGACGAGCCACGAGTTCCGCGTCCTGTCATATCTGATGCATCACCGCACGCGGGTCGTGTCACAAGCTGAGTTGACGGAGCACATCTACGCCCAGGATTTCGAGCGCGATTCCAACACCGTCGAAGTGTTCATCGCCCGCCTGCGGCGCAAACTGGGTGCGTCGATCATCGAGACCGTCCGCGGGCTCGGATACCGGGTGACGTCATGAAGCAACGGTTCTCGCTGAGGAGCCGCCTTCTTTTCGGCACGGTGCTGTGGACGATCGGATTGGTCATCGTCGCCAGCGCCGCCCTGGTCCTCGCGATCGAGTCCCATCATCGACCGTCGATGGCGTTTATCGTGCACGACATATTTACCCGGCCCCTGGTCATCCTGTTCGCGGTGTTGGCCATGGCCGCCGGGTTCCTTCAAGTGCGGCGTGGCGTGTCGCCGATCAACAACCTTCGGTCGCGCCTCGCCGGCCTTCACGAAGGGCGCGACCGCCGCGTTGTCGGCACGTACCCGAGCGAGGTGCAGCCGCTCGTCAACGATCTCAACGCCCTGCTCGAGAATCGCGAGCAGGCCGTGCGTCGCGCGATCTCGAAGGCGGGGGACCTCGCGCACGGGTTGAAAACGCCGCTCGCGATCCTGGCGCACGAAGCGGAACGAGCGAAAGCTGCAGGCCATATGGAAGTGGCCTCGGCCATTGAACAACAGGTAGATCGGATGCGGCGACAGGTGGACTATCACATCGCCCACACGCGGGCGGCGGCTGCCGGCGCCGCACCGGGGACGCTGTGCTCGATCAGCGAATCGACCGAAGGGTTGGCCCGCGCGCTTCGGCGGTTGTACGCCGAACGAGGCCTTGCGATCGACGTGCGGGTGCCGGTCGATCTGTCGGCGCGGGTTCAGCGGGAAGATCTCGATGAGATGATCGGCAACCTGCTCGACAACGCCTGCAAGTGGGGTCGCGCCCGCGTCGTCGTCGATGCGCATCGAAGCGGCAGCGTCGTCGAAGTGGTCATTGACGATGACGGAAATGGCCTGGCTAGCGAGATGCGGGAGGCCGTCTTGCAGCGTGGCGTGAGGGCCGATGAGGCCTCGCCAGGGTCCGGCCTTGGCCTCGCCATCGTGCGCGATCTGGCCGACGCCTATGGAGGCTCCATCTCTGTGGAGGCCTCGCCTCTGGGTGGACTCAGGGCGCGGCTACGGCTCCCGGCCTGAACCGCAATGCTCACGCTACCATATAGCCGTGCGCGACCTGGAGGTCAGGCGGCTTGGGGTGGTCCCGTATGCGGAGGCCAGCGACTTGCAGCGATCGCTCGTCGAGGAGCGCCGCGCGGGCCTGATCCCCGATCTCCTTGTCCTGCTTGAACATCCGCACGTCATTACCCTTGGCGTCAAGGCCGATTCGGCCAGGTCGCATCTGCTGGCCACGCCCGAGCTGCTTCAGGCGCGCGGCGTCGAACTGCATGAATCCGGCCGCGGTGGCGATATTACCTACCATGGGCCAGGGCAGATCGTCGGGTATCCCATCATGGACCTGAAGCCGGACCGGTGCGATGTGCACAAATACGTGCGCGACCTCGAGGAGGTCATGATTCGCGTGGCCGGCGACTTCGGTCTCGAAGGCAGCCGGATTAAGGGTCTCTCGGGCGCGTGGGTTGGTGCCGACAAGCTGGGTGCGATAGGCGTACGGATCTCGCGCTGGATCACGAGCCACGGATTTGCGCTGAACGTGGCGACGGACCTCGATTTCTTCAGGCTCATCGTGCCGTGCGGCATCGAGAGCGGCGGGGTCACTTCGCTGTCACGCGCGACCGGCCGGCCGATTGCGATGGCGCAGGCCGAGGCATCCGTTATCAGGCATTTTGCAGCCGTGTTCGGGCGGACGGTCGTCGATGGAAGCCGGCCAGAAAGCGGCGCGATGGCACTGGGGCGCGAAGAAGTACAGACAACAAACCGATGAAAATGATCTATCGCCCCACGGTATTGACGCTCGCGGGGTTCGGCACCACGATAGCGGCGATCTCTGGCACGACCGGGTACATTCTCGGGCGGGCCGCGTCCGTTCCGGCCGTCCTGCCGGTACACTTCGACGACCAGGGTATCGCCGACAGGTTCGTTCGCGCGTCGTACGCCATCATTCTCGTGCCCGTCTGGATCCAGTTGAGCCTTGCGATTGTGTTCGGGGCAATCGCCGGAGTGCTTCTATACCGCACGAAGAAAACCCGCTCAGCCGTTGAAAGCGAATCGAGCCGGCAGGAGCGCGAGCGCATGCTGATGACGGCCGAAGCCATCAGCCTGCTGGCGGCCATCTGGGTCACATTCCAGGGCCTGCTCGCCATTCGCCTGCTGATGATGTGGCAGTTGATGTGCTGCGGCCTCGGCAATGTCTACTACCAGAGTCTCGTCGTTTGCATCGTGCTGTCGGCCATCGTCGGCGTGCGCGCGGCGGTCTATCTGCAGTACCCGAAGCCGGTCCTGCGAGAAACCGATGCCGCGCATTGGAGGCTTCGCGGCCTTTACGTAAACCGTCAGGATCCCGCGCTCTTCGTGCCGCGCCGAAACGGGCCCGGCTGGACTCTGAATTTCGGCCGGCCGCAAGCTCTTGTATTCCTTGGAGTTGTCTTGTTTTTCAGCATCTGGGCCCCACTCGCCATCTTCAGAGTGCTGCTCGGGGAATAAAACCCGCCTGCCCGGTGTTCTTGATAGGTAGAGGACACCATGACCCAGGGAACCCACACCAAAAGCCTTGTTGAAAGATTGCGAGCGCAGGATCCGACCGCGGTGGCTGACCTGTCCGAATCCTACGGAGCCAAGATCTACCAACTCGCGTTCCGTTACCTGAGGAACCGTGAGGACGCCGAGGAAGTCGCGCAGGATGTGCTGCTGAAGGTGTATCAGAAGATTGACGCGTTCCGCGGGGACGCTGCACTGTCGTCCTGGATTTATCGCATCACGTTCAACGCCGCGATGTCGCGCCTTCGTCAGTTCAAACAGAATCTGCCGAACGCGATGGACAAGATGAACGACGACGAGACCGGCCAACCCCTGAAGCGCGAGGCTATCGATTGGGCGCCGCTTGCCGACGAAGACATGTTGCGCGCCGAGATGCGACGTGCGCTGGTGCGCGCGCTGAAGGACATGCCGTTGCTCTATCGCGCGCCTGTGATTCTCCGCGACGTGCAGGGGTTGAGCACCGAAGAGGCGAGCGCCGTGCTGCACGTGAAGGAACAGACGCTCAAGTCAAGGCTGCACCGCGGACGGCTGATGCTCCGTGAACAGCTCGCCGACTTTTCAACCGGTTTGTCGCTGCACTAATACGAAAAAGGTCCGGCCTCGGCCGGACCTTTTTACTTTCCACTTTTCTACTTTCCACTTTCTACTTTCTATGGCCCTACGGCCGCGTCGTCAGCTCGACCGAAGCCTTCACTTCCTTCCCGTCGCGAAGAACGACGACGTCGACACGGTCGCCGGGCTTCTTCTCCCGCAACGCGAAGGTGAAGTCGTAGAGCGTCTTGATGGGTTTGCCGTCGAAGGCGATCATCACGTCGCCGCCCCGAAGGCCGGCTTTCGCCGCCGGACTGTCGGAGCGAACCTCGGCAAATTTCACGCCCTGACCTTCGTTCGCGAAATCGGGCACGGATCCGAAATACGGGCCGTAGCCGGATACCGCCCCCACATTCCCGCTCGCATGTGGATCCTGCTGTTGAACTGTGTCCACGAACTCCGGCCGCTGTCCCCGATTCGCAAGCTGCCGCGCGAGTGCCAGCGCCAGGTCTGCGACGGCGGCGCCGCCGGCTGCGTCGATCTTTTCCCACGTATCGCTCGGCCGGTGATAGTCCGAATGAAATCCAGAGAAGAAGTTGATCGACGGAATCTTTCTCAGCTGAAACGTCGCGTCGTCGCTTGCGCCGGCGCCGGGACCGCCGCCGCGCAGCGCCCTCAGCTTGATGGAGCTCGACGACTCGGCGCTCGCGAGATCGCCTTCTATTGAAGGTGCGTTGGACATGCCATCCACCATGATCCGGCCGCCGGCCCGGCCGACCATGTCGAGATTGATCATCGCGATGGTCTTGTCGAGGGGCATCGTCGGATGATTGACGTAGTACGAAGAGCCGAGCAACCCGTGTTCCTCGCCGGCGAAGGTCATGAACACGACGCTGCGGCGAAAATCCTTGCGTGCTTCGCCGGCGGCCTTCGCCATTTCGATGACGGCGGCTGTGCCCGACGCGTTGTCATCAGCCCCGTGATGGATTTGGCCGGCGCTGTTCTGCGACATCGAGAACCGGCCGCTTCGCCCGAGATGGTCGTAGTGCGCGCCGACGATAACCGTTTCCGCCTGCAGAGCGGGATCGGTGCCTTTCAAGAGTCCGATGACGTTGCGCACGGGCCGTCGCACTCTCGTCGTGCGATCGAGTGCGCTGAGCGAGAAGTCGTTCAACGAACGCGACTTCGGGGATAGGTCGCGGTCAATCTCCCCCGCCGCCGTCTCGAGATTGAGTCGAGTACCGAGCGCCCGCTGGACCAAATCGCGCGACAGGTAGAACACCGGTATTCCATAGTCTTCCGCCTGCGGTTCGCGGAACCATCGGCGGAATCGTTCGGTCGCGGGCCGGTGGTTCTCATCGTCAATGACCAGGATTGCTGTCGCGCCGTTCTTCCGCGCGACCTCGACTTTGCGCATCATCGTCGAATGCACCGTGTTCGTTTGTCCCTCGAACACGCTTCTCGCGTCGTTCTCCTGCGGCTCATGCGTAAAAATCAGCACGGCTTTGCCCGCGGCGTCGATGCCCGTGTAGTCGTCGTAGCGCAGGGTTGGAGCAGAAATGCCATAGCCGGCGAACACGACTGGAAACGTTTCCTCGGACGACACCTGAGCGCCCGAGGTCGATACGATCTCGTAGTCGCGGCCCACATCGAACGACACCGCGGTTCGCCCGGAATGGAGTGTGACCGAGTTGCCAGGTTCCAGCGACAGGCCGGTGGTCATCTCGAAACGCTGAAAATAGGTGCCCGCGTCGCCTGCGGGTTCGAGGCCGGCCTCACGGAATCGCGTGGCGATGTATTCTGCGGCGCTTTCGAGACCGCGGCTGCCGTTTCCACGTCCTTCAAGATCGTCGGACGCGAGAAACTTCACGTGCTCGATGTAGGCCTTCGGATCGATTCGCCGCGGATCGGCGTGAATCGAGACGCCGAGAAGGGCAACGAGCACACCTGCTGACCAACGTTTCATTGAAGTACCTCATCGACGGCAACCTGGTCGCGAACTGAGAGCACGGGGGTGATGACGTGCTCGAGCCCCGAAAGACCAATCGACACAGGCCAGGCGCACACTGGCGCCCTGGTTCCGTTGTCGCGATCGAGCGACGCAAATGAGCAGAGTATTCGCCGCGAGCCGGTTACCACGCTCTCACAGAATAATGCCGCGGCTGTCCCAAGGGAATTTGGACCGGGCGGCCACAGACCACGCACTCGCCGCTCGACTTGATTCAGCTGCGGAGGGCTTAGCAACGATGTGAGGCTGTGTCCGGCCACCGACGCTCCGCTCCAGGGAATCACCAGCTTCTCCGGCGGCCTGCCGATGACCATCAGGGCTACTTGATTAGACGCCGCTCGAGCTTCGATGGCCACCAGCGCACGCGCTGTGGCGGCCAGCGACTCGGGGGCCGATCCGACCACACGGCGGCGGGAGAGACCGAGCTCGTCGAACCCCTGCTGCATCACCGTACGGTGATGCGCTCCCGCGCAAATCAGGACCGACTGATCGAGATGCCCTCCGGCCTTCAGGCGGCGCAGCAACGCCAACGCCGGCTCGCCACTCCATTCGGTTCCGGCGCCGGCCGGATCGGCGAGCACGATCGCTGATGCGCCGGCGGCGGCGCCGAGATCGGAGGCCGCATCGATTCGCGTGTCAGACCGGGAAATGGGCCCTGCCTGGGTCAGATCGAGGGCTTTGCCGGCAGCAACGGGCGCGTTGTCGTCGATCAGACGAATGACGTCGATTCGGGCCCGCGAGGCCAGGGCGCGAGCGACAGCTCCGCCGATTTCGCCCGCACCGATAATCGCAACCAGGGACATCCGCCGGTCAAATATTACTCGCTCGCCGTGCCGGCCAGCTCCGCGACCGGTGATCAATGAGCTCCCGTGAGCCATTCTGGTGGAGCGGAGTTCGTTCGCCGGCCTCGCCGGTCTTCGCGGCGCAGGTCGGGATTGCTCAACGGGTTGCTGAAGGCAGGGTTTGCCAGAAATCGTTCGTCGGTCAGCGTGCGCAGAAACGCCACCACATCGTCAATCTCGGCGGGGGAGATCGCGAACCCGCGCACCTTATCGCTCTTCGGCCGTCTGCTCCGCCCGCCCGCTGCGTAATGCGCCACGACGTCTTTCAGCGTCGCGACGCTACCGTCATGCATGTACGGAGCGGTGACGGCGATGTTGCGCAGCGTCGGCGCCCGGAATTTCGCCGCTTCTGCCGCTACGCCGGTATCGTGAAAAAACGCGTCAGGATCGGAAGGCATCGTGCCCGTGAATATTGTCGGGCCGGACATGTTTACGCTGCCATGGCATTCGCTGCACTTGAGGCGATCCGAGAAAAACAGCGCCACGCCGCGCTTCGCCGCCGGCGACATCCCGCTGTCGTCATCTCTGTACAGATAGCGATCGAATGCAGAATCTCCCGAGACGATGATCCGTTCGAACGACGCGATGGCCTTGACGATGTTCGCAAGAGTGATCGGCTGTGGCTCGCCGGGGAAGGCCGTGCGAAAGCGCTCGGTGTAGTCGGCATCGGCGGCAAATCGTCCGAGCACCTCGGCCTCGTGTCCCTTCAGCCCCATCTCGACCGGCAGCTCGTTGTACATCGGAACTTTCATCTGCGATTCAAGGCTCGACGTGCGATCGATCCACCCGAACGAAGCGTTGTACGCGACGTTCGCGAGCGACATGCTCGAGCGTTGATGCTCGCCGCCTTCAGCGCCGATTGCGCGCGCGAGGCCGTCGGTGAATGCGAGCGTCTGCCGATGGCAGGTTGCGCAGGAGATTGTGCTGTTGCCCGACAGCATCGGCTCGTAGAACAAATGCCGGCCGAGCTCGACCTTATCTTCCGTCAACGGATTGTCGGCAGGGATCTTCGGGACGGGAAACCATGCCGGCAGCTTGTCGGCAAAAAACTGCGAGGCCGACGGCCTGTCCGACGTAGCCTTGGCGAAGTCGGATTGCGCGCCCACCGGCAACGCGATGACGCCGAGGAGGAGCACGCTCGCAACCGACAGCCATGCCTTCATCAGCTACTTCCAGTCTGGAGAGTTATGGCCCAGATTTCCCACGGAAGATGCGAGCATATCGCGCTCTCGCACCCATCCGTCGAACGCGGCGACGATCGCGGGATCGACGACGCCCGGTTGAGCCCGACGATTCTCGATCCACGCTCTCATGGCTTTCATCAGCACATTTGATGCGGCCCTGTCGTGGACGAACAGGTGCATGTAGGCCTGCTTGGCGTCGTCCAGCCGATTCAGGCCCAGATAGGCCTCGCCCCTGTACTCGATAGCCTCAGTGGACGCCGGCGCGAGCGTCAACGCGCGATCGTAGCTCTGGAGCGCGCGATCGTAGTCACCGAGCTTCCGCAGCGCGTAGCCCGCCCCATTGTGGGCGCGATAGTTGTCGGGTTTGGCGGTTGCC
This sequence comes from Vicinamibacterales bacterium, assembly GCA_963802345.1. GTDB lineage: Bacteria > Acidobacteriota > Vicinamibacteria > Vicinamibacterales > JAMQPK01 > JAMQPK01. The sequence goes on along the minus strand of CAWDIK010000012.1, from coordinate 175,365 downwards.
GCCGTCTGAAAATCCTTGAGGGCCGCAGCATATTCTTTGCGCGCCAGCTCTGGACTCTTGATCTCGAGCCGGTCGGCCTTCTCGAGCCTGCTGAGGCCTCTGTTCAAGGCCTGGGTTGCCACGTCCGCAGATTTGTTCGCCGCGTCGGTCTGCTGGGGCTTGTTGCGAATTGCCAGAAGCTCGCTGCCGCCGAAACCTGCGAGTGCCAGCGCGAACAATGCGCCCGCCAACGGTCGTGACATGCCCCTCTCCTTCGCTCGGTGAAATGCTATTGTAGCCCCTTGACGCAGCTGCGCCGCCTATCTTCCTGGGTCGCGGTCGCGGGGATCCTTCTGGCGTTTCCGCGCCCAGCCGCGTCATCCCGCTCCCAATCGGGACCTGCGCCAGATCGTTTCGAGCAATGGCTCGCGGCCGTCGACGCGCACAAGCCGGGCGATCCCGGAATGGGAGCGGTCGAGGTTTCAACCTGGACCGGGCTCGAGCTGGAAGCTGTCGTCGCAGAGGCAAAGCGTTACGCCCGCTCGCTTGCGAAAACAGACGCGGAACGGGCGAATCAGATACTTCTCCGGGGGGCGGCTCTCCACGGCGACATAGCCAGGCTCATTCCCGAGGACACGGTCAGGAAGTCGCCAACGCAGAGGACGGCGTACATCGTTCGGGACGGCCGATGGCTGGGCATTCGTTACATCAGCGTGCACTGGCAGCTCGGCCGCTCGCTCCTTGATGGCATCACTCCGGACCCGGCCACCAACCCCGACGTGAAAACCTGGTACCAGGAGATTGCAGCGCACCTCCTGCAGATGCGCCAGTTCGCGGCGGCGGTGGATCACTTCGCGCGCGCCCGCCAGATGTTTCCCTCGGATCCGGACATTCTGTTTTCGAGCGGAGTGCTGCACGAGCGGTTTGGTTCGACGGCGCTTCAGGCTGCCGCGGAGTCGGTCACCGAGTCCAAACGCGAGGCTGCATCGGTCAACTCTGCGCGCGGCGAGCTCGTACGAGCCGAGCGCTTCTTCCGCGAGGCGCTCGCGTACCGGCCGGACCATCTCGAAGCGCGGGTGCGCCATGGCCGTGTGCTCGACGATCTGCAACGGCACGACGAAGCGTCGGAAGAACTCCGCGTCGCGATCGCCGACGGCGCCAGTGGCTGGCTTCTCTACCTCGCGGAGTTATTCCTCGGACGCGCGGAGGAAGCGCGTGGCGATCACGCTGCGTCCCGCGCCGCGTTCCTGCGCGCATCTGCGCTGTATCCGAATGCGCAATCGCCTCGACTCGCGCTCAGCCAGATTGCGCGCCGTACGGGAGATCGAGCGGCCGCGCAGCGCGAGCTGCAATTCATCGCGGCCTTGCCCGATGATGAGCGCCGTCGGGAGGATCCCTGGTGGCTGTACTACGACGTTCGCTGATCGCATTCGGCGTGGCCGTCGCCCTGGCGCCAATGTCTGTGTCGGCGCGGAGGCAGACGTTCACGAGCCGGATCGAGGCAGTGCGCGTGGACGTGCTGGTGACCGACAACGGGAAGCCGGTGCAGGGCCTGTCACCGTCGGATTTCGAGGTATTCGACAACGGCGTCCGCCAACGCGTAGACCTCGCGAGCTTCGAACAGATTCCACTGAACGTCGTCCTTGCGCTCGACAACAGCGCCAGTCTTCAGGGCCTGCGGCTCGGTCATTTGCAGACGGCAGGTAAAAGAGTCCTCGAAGGCCTCAAGCCCGGCGATCGCGCGGCGCTCGTCGCATTCAGCCACGTCGTGTCGCCGAGCCAGGGTCTGACCGACGACCTCGATCGCATCCGCCTCGCGCTCGATCGGGTGCGTGGAGAGGGGCTCACGTCGCTTGTCGATGCGACCCACGCGGGCATGCTCCTCGGTGAATCGGATGCGGGCCGCTCCCTGCTGATCGTCTTCAGCGACGGCGTGGACACGTCCAGCTGGCTGACCCCCGATGCCGTCGTCGAAACCGCCCGCCGCGGCGACGTGGTCGTGTATGGCGTCGAAGTCGGCGAGCATCCCGTCAGCTTTCTTCGCGATTTGAGCGAGGTGACGGGTGGGCGACTCTTCTCGATCGAATCGACGAAGGATCTCGCCTCGACGTTCGCCGGAATTCTCGAGGAGTTCCGCATGCGCTACCTCGTCAGCTACTCGCCGCAAGGCGTGGCGCTCGGCGGGTGGCATCGGCTGGAGGTCCGCGTGAAGCATCGTGGGGCTACGGTGAAGGCGAGGCCGGGGTATTTTGCAGGACAGGGCTAAATGCCTGTCATATAGTCTGTTCATGTCCAATTCTCTCGAGGGCCAGGTCGCAATTGTTACGGGCGGCTCGCGCGGCATCGGGCTGGCAATTGCAGCGGCCCTCATCCAAAAGGGCGTGCACGTCGCGATCAGCGGCATCAAGAAGGATCATCTCGAACTGGCGGAAGCCGAGCTCACCCGCGTGGCGGCCGGGGGCGCGCGCGTGCTCATCTTTGCGGCTGATGTCCGCGATCATCTCGCTGTGCAGTCGCTCGTCGACGAGACAGCACGGCGGCAGGGAGGGATCGATATTCTCGTGAACAACGCCGGGGTTGGCTGGTTCGGCAGCGTGGAATCGCAGGGGCACGACGACTGGCGCCGCGTCATGGATACGAACGTGACCGGCATCTTCAATTGCTGCAAGGCGGCGATCCCGCATCTGCGGCTGCGCGGCGGCGGGTACATCATCAATATCAGCAGCCTCGCCGGCAGCAACCCGTTCGCGGGCGGTGTCTCGTACTGCGCCTCGAAGGCCGCCGTCGATGCGTTCAGCGAAGGGCTCATGCAGGAAGTGCGGCACGACGGCATTCGCGTCAGCTACATCAAACCCGGTTCGGTGAATACCGATTTCATGGGAAAGGCCGACCCGAACAACGATTGGAAGTTGCGTTCCGAGGACATCGCGCAGGCGGTGGTCGATCTGGTGTCGCACGATCGGCGAAGCCTGCCGAGCCGCGTCGAGATGCGGCCATCGAGGCCGCCCAAGAAGTAGCTCCTTCGAATGCCTGACGCGATCGCACACTACAAGATTCTGGAGCCGTTGGGCTCCGGGGGGCTTGGCGAGGTGTACCGCGCCCGAGACACGAATCTCGGCCGTACGGTCGCCGTCAAGGTGCTGCCCCGCAGAATCACCGATGATCCGGTCGTTCTGAGCGCGTTGCTCGATACGGCGCGCCGCCTTGTGGATCTCTCGCACCCGAACATCGCGATGCTGTTCGAAGTCGGCCACGAAGGCGCTCAGCCGTACATGGTGTTCGAGTTCGTGCAAGGACAGCCGCTCGCCTCGATCATCAACGGGCGCGCGCTGCATGTGCGAAGGGCACTCGAGTTCGGCGATCAACCTGGCCGACGCGCTCGCGGATGCTCACGCTGCCGACATGGTCCACGGCGACATCAGGCCCGACACGATCATGATCACGCCGAAAGACCGAGCCAAGTTCATGAACTTCGGCCTGTCGCGCTTTACCGCCGGCGGCGCGGCGCGCATCAACACCGCCACGCCGTACGTCGCACCCGAGGAGCTTGCCGGACAGGCGGCCGAGCCGCGCAGCGACATCTATTCTCTCGGGGCGGTCATGTTCGAGATGCTGACGGGCCGGCAGCGCGCGCGCGGACTCGTGCTGAGCGGCTTGAACGCCACCGTGCCCGCCGAGCTCGAGCAGATTATCGGCCGGATGCTCGCGGCAAACCTCGAGCATCGGGCGCAAAGCGCGGCCACGATTGGCGCCGAGTTCCGCAGCGTCGCGGCGATTCTCGATGCGCGCACCGAAGCGGCGGAGGCGGCCGAGGCAGCCGAGCCTCCCCGGCGGCATCGCGAGCGGCGGCGTGGCGGCGTCATTGCGATGGCTCGTGGTCCTGCTCGCGCTCGCGGGTGCAATCGCCGCGTGGTGGATGGGTCTCCTATGATCATCGAGACGCGCGCGGTCCCGCCGTTTCAGAAGAACGGCTATGTCGTGGCGTGCGAGAAGACGCGCGAGGCTGTCCTGATCGATCCGGGGGACGAAGTGGAGCAGCTCCTCCGGGTGGTGACGGAGCAGTCGCTGCACGTTCGAAGCATTCTGCTGACGCACGCCCACGTCGATCATGTGACGGGCGTGCCGCGCGCCAGGCAAGCGCTCCAGGTTCCCGTGTACCTGCATCGCGAGGATCTGTTTCTCTACGAGGCCGCCCCTCAGCAGGCGGCATTCTTCGGGTTGCACTGCGAGGACCTGCCGGCCATCGACCGCTACTACGATCTTTCCGAGTCGTTATCGTTCGGCGGGTACGAGATCAGCGTCCATCACACGCCTGGTCATTGCCCGGGCGGCGTCTGTCTCGCGATCGGCGCACAGGGGGTAGAAAAGGAGGATCTGTTCGTCGGCGACACGCTTTTCGCCGGCTCGATTGGCAGAACGGATCTTCCGGGCGGTGATTACGCCACGTTGATTCGTTCGATCACGCAGGTTCTGTTTTCCTTCGGCGACGCGGCGCGGGTGTTTTCCGGCCATGGGCCGCAGACGACGATTGGGCAGGAGCGGCGAAGCAATCCGTTTCTGCAGGCGCCGTCACGCTGATTTCGATACGGTGAATTCGACCCGGCCGACCGTCAGGCGATCTCCTTCGCGCAGCGGTGACGACGTCACCCGTTTGCCGTTCACGAGCGTGCCGTTCGTGCTGTCCAGGTCTTTCACGTGAAGCGAGTCCGCAGTCGAGGTGAGCTGGCAATGAAGCCGCGACACGAGCGGCGCTTCGACGATGAATTCCGCGCCTGGCGAACGGCCGATGGTCTTCACCGTGCCCGGTGGAAGACGGAAGGTCACGCTGTCTGTTGACGAGTCGCTGGTTGCAAGAATCCACATTTATTTCTGCGGCAGCGCGGCAAGCGCTTTCGTGAGCCATGCGGTCAGCTCGAGCGTGACGGCCGGGCTGATGCTGCGTTGCGCAAGCGTTCCGTACTCGGTGATGTCGCCGGTGGTCGCACGCGCCAGCAGGTGATTGACGCCGGTCAGCTGGACGAATTCCGTGGGGCCCGCGCGCGGACGCGAGCGCGCGAGCTGCGCGAGTTGCTCGCCGTGATAGGCCGGCACCTCCTGATCGAGCATCGGGTGCACCACGAGCATCGGCTGCCGAACCTTGACGATCGCCTGGGCCGGATCGAAGAGCAGGAAGCTGCGATACAGGGGAGTGTCGACCCGTGCGCGCATATCGGCGTTGAAATTCTCCCAGCCCTTGCCGCTGACGACCGCTTCGAGAATCTTCTTCTGCTGCTCGACGGCGGCCTGCTGCGCCGCAGGGGGCGTTGATCCGCGCTCGAAGAGCAGACGCTGCTGTTCGAGCACGAGATCCGTTCCCGGAGTCGACGGCGTGGCAATCAACCCGACGGCCGCGATTTTCTGCTCGCGTGCGGCGACGAGCAGCGAAATCCATCCGCCCTCCCCGTAGCCGATCAACGAGATCTTCCTCGGGTCGACGTCCCGGCGCTTCAGCAGGTACGCGACGACCGCGCGTGCGTCGACCGCGAACTCTTCGATCGTCGCCGATTCCTGGCGGCCGCCGCTCTGGCCGGCACCGCGCTCGTCATAGCGCACCACGAGGTAGCCGGCGTCAGCGAACGCAGTGGCCAGCTGCGCGAAAATCGGAATGCCGGCGACGAACTCGTCCCGATCCGACGGTGCCGAACCCGATACCAGCACCACCGCCGGCAGTCTGGCCGGAGCAGGTTTGCGTCCCGCAGCCGCAGCGGTTTCGGGCGCAGCAGCGGCGATGGGCCTGGAGATCGTCGCGGCAAGGCTGAAGCCGTTTGCCGGAATCGACACCTCCTCGTCATTCGGCCGGGCCAGCGTGACCAGGCGAGCCGAGACGCTCGCGATGTCGTCTCGCATGACGCTGAGCATCTGAGTCGGAATATCCAGGCGCAGCAGCCGGCTGCCCTCCGTCCATACCTCCATCTCCAGCTTCGGCGTGGCGCCTCCCATGTGCAGTGTCCAGCGACGTGCGGCGATCGTTCGCCCGGGCACCTTGATGGTCTCGTCGGTCACGTTGTGAATCGTCGCGGGCAGTGCGTCCTGCGGCGCGATGAATACCTCGAGCTGCGAGCCCACTTTCTCGGTCGCCAGCCGCGCCGCGAGCGCTTCATAGGCGCCGAATATCAGGTTGGGCAGCACGACCGTGTCGGCAGCAACCGTGCTGGTCCGGCGTTGGAGCTGGCCCGCCTGGCTGATGTCGCTCGACGCGATTGTGCCGCTGAATGTCGTGTGCACGGTCCACAGCTTCGCGCTCTCGGTGAGGTTAATCGTGAGCTCGATGGGCTTCCACGCGCGGTCGTATCGCGCCTCCCAGAAGTCCATCGCGATGTTCACCGGCGCGCGCAGCTTCCCCGATCCGCGAAGCGTCCATCCATCTGCGGATTCCATCACGGTGACTTCTTCGATCCCGGTATCCACGCCGCGGACGAACACCCGGAATGTGTGCGATGCCGTCGCCTGTGCGGCAAGGTCCTGCACACCGGCAACCACAACGAGTGCCGCAACAACGGCCCACCGCCGCCATCCCTCGACTCCCGTTCGGGATGCCCTGAGCTTCGTCGAAGGGCAAGGCTTCGGCGGGCAAGTAAAATGTCTGGAGGAACTCACTTTCACATCAGGATAGCAGATGTTTTCTGACCAGCAGTACAACGCCGCGCACAATTCCGCCGCGCTCATCGAGCGATCGTCACAAGGTACCGTCGCGCTGACCGGCGCCGATCGCGCCTCGTTTCTGCACGCGCTGCTCACCAACGACATCGCGAGCCTCCCGAAAGGGCGAGGCGTGTATGCGGCATACCTCACTCCACAGGGCCGGATGATTTCCGATATGCGCGTCATCGAGACGGGCAGCCGGTTGCTGCTGAGCGTCGATCGCCATGTGGCAGCGCCGCTTGCCGAGCGATTCGACGACGCTGATTTTTTCGGAGGATGTGCAGGCCAAAGACGCGAGCGATATCGCGGTCCTTGGTGTGCATGGACCGTCGGCAGCCCGCATGATCCAGCACGCCACGGGAGTGTCGGTGGCGGATCTCACGAGCCAGTACGACAACATCACGGTAGAGTCGCTGACGATCGTCCGCGATGACGCGCTCGGTGTGCCGGGCTATGACGTGTACGTCCCCGGGAGCGATCGGGATGCCATTCGTGCGAAGCTGATCGATGCCGGCGTCGTGCCGGTGAGCGATGACGTCGCGGAAGCGCTTCGAATCGAAGCCGGGCGGCCCCGTTTCGGCGTCGATATGACCACCGACACGATTCCGCTCGAGGCCGGGATCGAAGATCGCGCAATCAGTTTTACGAAAGGCTGCTACGTCGGCCAGGAGGTGATCGTCCGGGTGATGCATCGCGGGCACGGACGGGTCGCGCGGCGTCTCGTATCGATCGTCATCGCCGGGCGGAGACGTGCCCGCACGAGGCGACAAGATTCTGCTGGGGGATCGCACAGTCGGCGAGATCACCAGCGCGACCGCGTCACCCAAGGTGGGCAGCCCGCTCGCATTGGGTTATGTGCAGCGCGAACACGCCGTGGCCGGCACGGAGGTGACGGTGGGCGGTTCACAGGCTCGCATTTATCAGGCCGTCGATTAACTCCGCGTCGGCCGGCGGAAATTCCAGATCGCGAAATTCCTCGCGCGTAATCCAGCGAAGCTCCTGACCCAGCACCGCCTGGGGCTCTGCCGTGAGATCGCCCCGATAGAAATGCAGTTCGACCGTCCGCTCTGCGTAGGCGTGTGCGGTGTGAAAAATTCTGCGCGTGTTCACGATGCCGGTGTTCAGCTCTTCCAGGATTTCCCGCCGCAGCGCGTCGCCATGGTTCTCCCCGTCGTGCACTTTGCCGCCTGGGAATTCCCAGTACCCGGCGAGGTGCGTCCCTGCGAGCCGCCGTGCAATGAGAAACCGTCCGTTCTCTTCGATGACAGCCGCGACGACCACGACGCGATCAGCCACGCTTCTCGTTCTCGGGATTATGCGGGTACGCCGAGCAGAGCGGCGCCATGGGACAGATCAGGCACTTGGGTTTTCTCGCGGTGCAGAGCGTCGCGCCGAAGTCCATCAGCGCCTGATTGAAATCGAACGCGCGGCTCCTCGGCACGAGCGCCGCCGAGATGCTCCACAAATCCTTCTTCGTGGCGTGCGCTTTCGGCGCTCCCTTTCCGATGAACACGCGAAACAGCACCCGCGCCACGTTGGTGTCCAGAATCGCGGCGCGCTCGCGGAATGCAAAGCTGCGGATCGCGCCGGCCGTGTACGCGCCGATCCCTTTGAAAGACAGCAGCGTGGCCTCGTCCGACGGCAAGCGGCCTCCGTAGGATGCGACGGCCTCTCGCGCAATCGCCTGCAGGCGTTTCGGCCTGATGTTGTATCCGAGCGGCCGCCATGTCTCCGTCACGTCGCGCTCGGGCGCATCCGCGAGCGCTTCGAGCGAGGGATACTTCTCGAGCCATTCGCGGTATTTCGGCAGCACGCGATCGACCTGCGTCTGCTGGAGCATGATTTCCGACACGAGGATGTGGTACGGATCGGAGGTTTCGCGCCATGGCAGCGTACGTCCGTGACGGTCGTACCACTCGAGCAGCCGCCGCCTGAAGTTCCGGCGCGCCGGCCCTGGCGGCATCGCGCGCGAGCCATCACCTTCTCGACGGCGGGCTTGCCCACCGGAGCCTTGCCCTTGACTGAGCGAAGGTGGGATTTACGTATACTGGCGGCCATGAAGATTTACACGCGTACCGGCGACGCCGGCGGCACTGCGTTGTTCGGCGGGACCCGCGTGTCGAAGGCCGACGCGCGCGTGGCCGCCTACGGCGACGTCGATGAGCTGAACGCCTGCCTCGGTACTGTCCGCGCCCAAGGCGAGCTCGGCGGGGACATCGCCGGATTGATCGAGCAGCTGCAGAAAGATCTGTTCGCCATCGGCGCACGGCTTGCGGACCCAGCCGAAAAAATCGCCGAACGTGTCACGAAAGTCGCGGTGACGGACGCCGACATTCGACGGCTCGAAGAGTGGATCGATCGACTCGAGGCCGAGCTGCCGCCGCTGCGCCGCTTCATTCTGCCCGGCGGCAATCGAGCCGGTGCGCTGCTGCATTTCTCGAGGACCGTGTGCCGCCGCGCCGAGCGAGCGATTGTCGCGCTCGGCACGGATCATGTCGAGGCGCATCTGCTCGCATACGTCAATCGGCTGTCCGATCTCCTGTTCGTCATTGCCCGCGTCGTCAATCATCGTGCCGGCCAGCCCGAGGTGGAGTGGTAGCGCATCAGGATCGCGCCTCCAGGTCGCGTTTGACCGCGTCGAACACTTTCCGCGCAAGCTCCTGGGAGACGCGCTCGCGGACGGCGCCGCACTCCACGAGGATCGTCCCCCCCTGAGCATTGACGGTCTCAATCGCGACGTCCCAGCGGTCGCGCGCGATGCCTTCAGGGCGGTCGTCGAACGAAGTCGGCTGCCGATGCTGCGCCGATTCCCACCGCGGAGAGACGAACGCGGCGATCGGGGATCCGTTGATCAGTACGCGTACGGCGACGATCTCGCGCTTGTCGATCGGCGTGGCGCCGTAATAGAAATGTTCCGCGTCCTCGGTGAACAGGGTCAGCTCCGGGTCGGTTGGCAGCTCGACGATAATGGCGCGCCCGCGGGCGAGCTCGTCTTCGCGTACCTTCTGCTGCCGCTTTCGATAGAAGTGCAGGGAGGTGAGCAGGCTCAGGGCAAAGAAGATCAACGCCGCTGCGACCAGCGCGGCTACCGCGTCGCGCATCTGCGATCACCGGTACAATGACCGTCTTGCCGATACCGACGACTGCCGCGCACGTCGACGCCGCCGATCTCAGGGTCGCGTACGCCGAGTGCGAACGGCTTGCGCGTGCGCACTACGAGAACTTTCCGGTCGCGTCGAGGCTGGTGCCGGCGCGCATGCGGCCCCACGTCGCTGCGCTGTACGCGTTCGCGCGGACAGCGGACGACTTCGCCGACGAGGGCCAACGGCCCGACGCGGAACGGTTGAGGCTGCTGGATGATTGGCAGAATCGGCTGCACGCGTGCGTGACGGATTGCGTTGCTGACGACCGTGTGTTTCTCGCGCTGGGCGCGACCATCCGCGCCTGCCGTCTTCCCGTGTCGCTCTTCGACGATCTGCTCAGCGCGTTTCGTCAGGATATCACGACGCATCGCTACGACACCTGGGCCAGCCTGCTCGATTACTGCCGGCGCTCGGCGAATCCCGTGGGGCGCCTCGTGCTTCGCATCGCGGGGCTCGACGACCCGGCGCTCGATCGATCGTCGGACGCGTTGTGCACTGCGCTCCAGCTGACGAACTTCTGGCAGGACCTCGATCGCGACTGGCAGAATGGCCGCTTGTACGTGCCGCTGGACGACGTCGCGGCAGAGGGGGCGCGCACCTCGGATCTCGACGATCGCCGGATGACCGAGCCGTGGCAGCGCGTCCTGAGGCGCGTAGCCGGGCGAACGCAACTGGCGTTCGACGCCGGACGAGACGTCTGCGACGGCGTACGAGGCCGGCTCCGTTACGAGCTGCGCTGTACGTGGCTCGGCGGCATGCGGATCCTCGAGCGGCTCGATCGCGTCGATTACGACGTATTCGCACACAGGCCACGCCTCGGAGCCGGCGATCTCGCAGCCCTCGTCCTGGGCGCAGTCCTTTGGGACGTCCGCCGAGCGCGGGTGGCGTGTCGACCACCCCGGACGCGAGGCCAGGCGACACAGGTCGGGATGTTCCCGCAACAAAACCATGAGCGGCCGCGCAACGAGCTTCTATTATTCATTTCTTGCGCTGCCCGCCGACAAGCGCAACGCCATCGTCGCGGTGTGGGACTTCTGCCGAGCGGTAGATGATGCCGTGGACGAGCCTGGAGACCGCGATCCAGCGTCGGCGCTTGCGCAGTGGCGCAGCGAGCTGGCGCGTCTCTATGACGGCCGCGAGCCACAGACACCGCAGGGCAAGCACCTCGCGCCGTTCATCGCGGCGTTTGCGCTTCCACGGTCGGGTTTCGAGGACCTGATCGACGGCGTGGCGATGGATCTGCAGTGCAATCGATACGACACGTTCGAGGAGCTGCGCCAGTATTGTCTCCGCGTGGCGTCGGCCGTGGGCCTCATCTGCGTCGAGATCTTCGGATATCGCGATCTGCAGACCCGCGACTACGCGATCGATCTGGGCATCGCGCTGCAGTTGACGAATATCATCCGCGACGTGGCGCCCGATCTCCAGCGCGACCGCGTGTACATCCCTGTCGAGGATCTGCAGCGCTTCGGCTGCACCGAGGACGACTTGCGTGCCGGGGTGGTCACCGACAAGGTTCAGCCGGCTGCTCGCCTTTCAAGTCGAGCGGGCGCGGCGCTTCTATCGGAAAGCCGAGACGGCGCTGCCGCGCCACGACGAGCGACGGCTCGTGGCGGCGCGCATCATGGGGGCGATTTATTTCGAGCTGCTGCGCTCGATCGAGCGGACCGGCTACGACGTGTTCCGCCATCGCGTGCGCGTCGGGCGCCCGCGACAGGCGGTTATCGCTGCGTTCACGTGGTTGAAGGTGATGGCGGCATTCAAATGACAGCGCCGGATGTCATCGTCATCGGGGCGGGCGTGGCAGGTCTGCGCGCCGCCGTCGATCTGGCCGCTCGCGGCGCGCGGGTGAGCGTCCTGGAAGCGAAGGCCGTGCTTGGCGGGCGCGCGACTGCCTTCACCGATCCACAGACGGGCGAGCGCGTCGACAACGGCCAGCACGTCATGCTCGGCTGTTACCGCGAGACCTTTGCTTTCCTGCGGCAGATAGGCACTGATGATCGTGTGCGCGTGCAGCCGAGCCTCGAAGTCGATTTCGTGGATTCAGTCGGGGAGCGCAGCCGGCTGAGCCTGCCCGGATTACCGCCGCCGCTGAATTTCGCGGCCGGCCTGCTCGACTGGAAGGCGTTGTCGTGGCGCGATCGAGTGGCAGCCATGCGGCTCGCCGGTCCAATCCGCACGGCGCAGGCTGAGCAAAGAGCGAAGAGCAGAGGGCAGACGCCCTCCCGCATTGCCGCGTCGCCAGGCGAGACGGTGGACGAGTGGCTCATCAACAACGGCCAGACCCCGCGCATCCGAGAGATGCTGTGGGAGCCGCTCGCGCTTGCCGCCCTCAATCAGTCGGTGCGCGTGGCCGCCGCGCCGCCGTTCGTTGCGGTGCTGGCGGAGATGTTGGGCGCCGGCGCGAGAGACGCCTCGCTGGCGTTGCCGACGTGCCCGCTCGACGAGCTGTATGCCGAGCCGGCGCGGCGATTCATCGAGGCACGCGGGGGAGATGTGCGCATCGGATGCGCCGCGCGAATTCACCTCGACAATGGACGAGTGAGCCACATCGAGGCGCGCGGCGATCGTCTCGACGCCGGTGCTGTCGTGGTGGCGGTTCCGTGGTACGCCCTGCCGGACCTGTTTACGGGCGACGCCGCGCCCGTCGAAGCGCTTCGCCACGCGGCCGCCTCGACCAGGCCGTCGCCGATCGCGAGCGTCAATCTCTGGTTGAATCGGCCGGTGTTGCGGACACCATTTCTCGGCCTCCCCGGGCGAGCGTTGCAGTGGGTATTCGACAAGCAGCAGATGCTCGAGACAGGCACGTCGCATCTGACCCTCGTATCGAGTGGAGCCGACGAGGTCCTCGCACTCGAGAACGACGCGCTCATCTCGGTTGCATTGCGCGAGCTGCGTGAGGCCGTCCCCGAGGCGCGAGCAGCCCGGGTGGTTCGCGCGTCGGTCGTGAAGGAGCGACGCGCGACATATTCCCTGGCGCCGGGACAACCGAAGCGCCCGCCGACGCTGACGAACGTCGCGGGACTCGTGCTCGCAGGGGACTGGATTGATACGGGCCTGCCCGCTACGATCGAAGGTGCCGCCATCAGCGGCCGCGCAGGCGGCCGAGGCTCTCTCATGAATTCGATTGTCGTGCACTACCAGGAAATCGCGCTGAAGGGACGCAACCGGCCCTGGTTCATCGCGCGTCTGGTGCGCAACATCCGGACCGCGACAGCGGATCTGGACGTGACCCGCGTCGTGACGAAGATGGGACGCATCGAGATCGTGCTTGGCGAGCCGGAGGCCTGGGCGCTCGTGGCGGATCGGCTGCGCTATGTGTTCGGCATCGCGAATTTTTCGCGGGCCTCGCTCGTGCCGCTCGACGTCGAGGGCATCGCGGCATCCATCCTTCACGATCTCGGCGATGTGCGGGTGTCCACATTCCGTGTCTCCGCGAAGCGCGCGGACAAGCGGTTTCCGCTGACGTCACCGCAGATCGAGCGCGAAGTGGGGGGCCGCATCAAGGAGGCGACCGGATGGACCGTCAATCTCGAGAACCCGGAATTGACGATCCACGTCGAGGCGCTGACCGGCGAAGCGTTCTACTACTTCGGCAAGGAACCCGGTCCGGGCGGCATGCCGACGGGCGTCAGCGGACGCGTCGTCGCCTTGCTTTCGGGGGGGATTGATTCACCCGTGGCGTGCTACCGGGTCATGAAGCGCGGGTGCCGCGTCATCCCCGTGCACTTTCACAGTTATCCGATCCTGTCCCGTGCATCGCAGGAGAAAGTGCGGGAGCTTGCGGCGGTGCTGACGCGGTATCAGCAGTTCACGCGTCTGTACATGGTTGCGTTTGGCGAAATTCAGCAGCAGGTGATGCTGGCCGTGCCGCCGCCGTTACGTGTGGTGATTTACCGGCGCCTCATGCTGCGGATCGCACAGGGGATTGCCGAGCGGGCCCATGCCGGCGCGCTGGTCACCGGCGAAGTGATCGGTCAGGTTGCGTCGCAGACGCTCGAGAACATGGCGACGATCGGATCGGTGTCGTCGCTGCCGGTGTTCCGGCCGCTGATCGGCATGGACAAGGAAGAGATTACGATGGAGGCGCAGCGGCTCGGGACATTTCCGATCTCCATCATCGAGGATCAGGACTGCTGCCAGCTGTTCACGCCCAAGCATCCCGCGACCAAAGCACGGCGCGGCGATATCGACGCGGCGGAACGGGCACTGCCGATCGACGATTTTGTGCGTCAGGCCGTCGAATCGGCCGTCGTAGAGGACTTCAACTACCCGGTGATAAAATATCCAGCCACGAAGGACGTGTAAAACATGCCAGTTCAAACTGCCGGTTCGAAGATTGAGGAAATTCTCGGAGACGAGGCAGCGAGCCTGCTTCAGTACCAGTGCAAGACCATCCCGAAAGAGACCTTGCATCTCCCGGGCCCGGATTATGTCGAGCGGATCTACAGCATCTCGGATCGGCCGACACGCGTGCTGACGAGCCTGCAGTCGATGCTCGATCACGGGCGGCTCGGCGGGACCGGATACGTGTCGATCCTGCCGGTCGACCAGGGCATCGAGCATTCAGCGGGCGCGTCGTTTGCGCCGAACCCGGTGTATTTCGACCCCGAGAACATCGTGAAGCTGGCGATTGAGGGCGGCTGCAATGCCGTGGCATCGACGCTGGGCGTGCTCGGTTCCGTGGGCCGCAGATACGCGCACAAGATTCCGTTTCTGCTGAAGTTGAACCACAACGAGTTTCTCTCGTACCCGAACGCCTACGACCAGATCAAGTTCGCCAGCGTGAAGCAGGCGTTCGAGATGGGTGCGCAAGCGGTCGGCGCGACGATCTACTTCGGATCGGAAGAGTCGAAGCGGCAGATCGTGGAAGTGACGGAATGGTTCCAGGAGGCGCACGAGCTCGGCATGTTCACCGTGCTGTGGTGCTATCTGCGCAACCCGGCGTTCAAGACCAAAGAGAAGGATTACCACGTCGCAGCCGACCTGACCGGTCAGGCCAATCATCTGGGCGTGACGATCGAGGCCGACATCATCAAGCAGAAGCTGCCGGAGAACAACGGCGGCTACAACGCCGTCAATTTCGGAAAGACGCACAAGAAGGTGTATTCCGAACTGTCGTCGGATCACCCGATCGATCTCACGCGCTATCAGCTCGCGAACTGCTATATGGGGCGCGCCGGGCTCATCAATTCGGGCGGCGCGTCATCGGGCGAAAGCGATCTGAAAGAAGCGGTGAAGACCGCGATCATCAACAAGCGGGCCGGGGGGATGGGGCTGATCTCGGGCCGCAAGGCATTCCAGCGGCCGATGAAGGAAGGCGCGCAGCTGCTGAACGCGATTCAGGACGTCTATCTGAACAAGGACGTCACTATCGCTTGATCGTTTCCGATCCGCTCACCGGCCCGTTGCACGACGTGCCGGCGTAGTTCACCACGATGTTCGACGTGCCCTGGAAGGTGCCGGTACCGGTCATGCTGAAGGGGCACGTCGCCTCGCCCCTGGTTGCCGTGCCGGTGACCGCCCAGGGGATGGACGTGTCGCCGTGCGTGGCCGTCATCGTGCCGGTCAGCTTGACGTCATCGCCGCACGTCGCAGAAAAATCGCCGCTCGCCTGAGTCCCCGTCTGCGACGTAATTTTCCACATCAGACTGCCGCAGCTTTGCGCGGCCGGCGCGATCGTCGGGCCCGCCCATGTCCCCAGGTACGACCGAACCTCGCCGTTGTTCGTCGGCTCCGTCGGCGACGTGAAGAGATCCTTCAACGTGTCGATGCCGCACGCCGCCGACGAGAGGGCGACCGTGAGAATCAGCGCGGTTCTGAGCAGGTTCATATCTTTGCGTATCGGCTGCCCTGGCAGCCGGCTTTAGGTCAGTGGATAATCATTATATGTCGCTGTTGAAGGTCGCCCGCATGGGCCATCCCGTGCTGCGCGCGCGGGCCCGCGAGATCGAGCGCGCCGAGCTGAAACAAGGGTCGATGCAGAAGCTGATCGACGACATGATCGACACCATGCACGAGTACCACGGTGTCGGGCTGGCGGCGCCCCAGATTCACGAGAGCCTCCGCATTTTCGTCGCCGCCATCGCGCCGGAAAACGACGACCCGCTGTCGCCCGATGACGAGCCGATGGTGTTCATCAATCCCGTCATCACGCCGGCCGGCCCGGAGGTCGTGGAAGACTGGGAGGGCTGCCTGAGCATCCCGGACATCCGCGGCCGCGTGCCGCGCGCGCGCGCGATCAGGGTCGTCGCGATGGATCGCACCGGCGGCAAGATCGACATCGCATCTCATGATTTCCCCGCCAGGGTCATCCAGCACGAGACCGACCATCTGGACGGAGTGCTCTTCTTCGACCGTATGCGCACGTTCGCGACCCTCTCGTACCTGGAGGAGTATTCGCGATACTGGTCTAAGGATAGGGACTGACGCTGAATTGGAAGATTGGCAGATTGGAGATTGTTAGATTGTTTTCAGATTGATGTGGATTGGCAGATTACTGAAGACATTATTCCGCCAATCAACAATCTTCAATCCATCAACAATCTGCCAATCCCAATCTGCCAATCTCCAATGCTAGTTCTATTGAGGCGTTTTTCTCCGCCGCTCGCTCCGCCTTCAACCGCTCCAGTTCTACTTCTGAGTGATCGGCATAGCTCATGGCGTCCGCGATAAGACGATGGCCGGCCTGCTCGCCGATGAGCGTGTGCATGGCCTGGCAGATGCGGCGATAGGCTGGGTGCCCTTGCGGCGCGGTGCGCAGCTCGATCAGGTGCATGGCCTCTCGCGCGTTCATCTCCATGTAGTAGCGGATGCGGTACGCCATCGACACGGCATAGGGCGCCACGGCTGAGAGGCCGGCGGCGTGCAGCGAGTCGTGCAGCTCGGCCGACGTCTCCATCACATCGGTCCAGTCTTTGTGCGCGCCCGCCGCTTCGATGGCGTCGGGCTCGACGTATCCGTGGCGCGCGCCGAGCGGCTGCCACTCCATCGTGAGCAGCCGATGCCGCTGCAGATCGCGGAACGCTCCGTAGTCGGAGAGCACATCGAAGCGATAGGTGGTGCGCTCGAACGCCCGTCCCGGCTTGTGGCGACGGTTCGCGCGAGTGCCGACGTAGGCGCGCAGCACGGCGGCCCGTTCGTCCGCGGACATCCTGCGGACGATTCCGAAGAGCTGGTCGTCTGGCAGCTCGGAGACCGCATACAGCGCGGCAGCGACGACTTTGATCTCGCCATCGGGATCGAAGTCGGACAGCGTGACCTCCGGCCGCGATTCCGGCTCGATGTCAGCGAGCAGGCTGTCGGCGATGCCGGCTGTGGCCGTTCTGGTGTCGGCGAAATATTGCGTCCATCGCTCGCCGCGATCCGGTTGATCGACCCGCGTAAGGAATGCCGGAATCACTTTCCGGAGCTCGGTGAGAATCAGGCCGGCGTAATCGCGAGACTCGGCAAGAGGATGCGCGCGCATGCGAAGGAGCAGCGCTTCGTACGCCTGGCCGGTGCCGAATAAACCCATGTTCGACTGCACCGCCGCCGGGAGCAGCCCTCGCAGCGTGTCGAGCGCCTTCGCGCGGATGGCCGCGCGGTACACGCCGTCGCTGTCCGCCGAATCTTTCGGAAACCTGGCGCGAAAATGCTCCTGCATGGGCTCGAACCATCGCGCGTAAATCTCGAAGGTCCGATCCAGCGCCGCCTGATACCGGGCCTGCAGCGGCGTGCCGGCGAGTTCCCGCGGCACGCAGTACTTCCATCGGCCGCCCGGGCGATCGGTGTACGGCACGTAACGCGTCGACTGTTCCAGATAGGCCATCAAACGGCCCCACTCGAGCACCTTTGTGAGCACGTTCGAGACACCCTCGCAGGCGAGGTGCACGCCGCCGAGCTGCGCAACGGAATCGTCGCCGTATTCCGCGAACACCTTGGCGTACAGCTTTTCCGCGCGGGCGACGCCGACCTGGCTCTCGACCACGGCTGCGCCGCGGAGTTCGCCGAGAAATTCGTCGAGAAACAATCGCCGCAGCGACTTTGCCGAACGCGAGTATCGCGAGAAGAGCGCGCCTTTGACCGTGTCGGGCAGGTTGGTCAGCGCGAAGACAGGACCGTCCAGATTTGAAAAGTAGGGAGCGAGCGCAGCGCGTTCCTCCGGCGTGAATTCGGACACGGCGTTCAGAGTACACTATCCAACGATTCGGCTGAAGCTGGATACCACGCAATGTCCGCATTCCGATTTCGTCATCAGGTACAGGCGCGCTTCCGCGACTGCGATTTGTTCGGCCACGTCAACAACGCGGTGTATTTCACCTATATGGAAGAAGCGCGCTGGGCCTACTGGCGTGCGCTGACCGGAGAGGCACCTCACGAACGGCTGCCTGGCCTGATCCTCGCGCGTGCCGAGTCTGATTTCATCAGGCCGATCCGTCCGGGCGAGCGCGTCGATATCTGGTTGGGGATTACGAAGATCGGCCGTACAAGCATGACCGTCGACTGCGAGATGCTCGACCAGCAGGGGCAACCGGTCGCGAAGGGACGGGCGGTCATGGTCACCTACGACTACACCGCCGCGAAACCGGTGCCGGTACCGGATTGGGCGCGTGCGCGCATCGAAGAGTACGAAGGCCGCCAGCTGTCCCGCCCGTAAAATAGCGGGCCTGTTTGACACTTTGTGAAACATTTCACAGAATCAGCAGGTGGCCATTCCAGCCGTTGTTCTCGACCGCGTCAGCAAACACTTCGAAGGACGACGCCGTGTTACCGCGCTGGAAGATATCAATCTCACCATTCCAAAGGGCGAGCTGGTGTCGATTGTCGGGCCATCGGGCTCCGGTAAATCCACGCTGCTCAACCTCATAGGCGGTCTCGATCGTCCCACGTCCGGCGCCATCACCCTCGACGGCCAGCGGCTGGACGGACTCGCGGATGATGGGTTGACGGCCGTGCGACGCGACAAGCTCGGCTTCATCTTCCAGTTCTTCAACCTGCTGCCGAGCCTGTCGTGCGTCGAGAACGTGGCGTTGCCGCTGCACCTGCGGGGCTGGCCGCGCAAGAAAATCAACGATCGCGCACGCGAGCTTCTCGACCTGGTGAAGCTGTCCCAGCGTATGGACCATCTTCCCGATGAGCTCTCGGGCGGAGAGCGCCAGCGTGTCGCGATCGCGAGAGCGCTGTCGGTGTATCCGCCGATCCTTCTCGCCGATGAGCCGACCGGCAATCTCGACACGCAAACTGGCCGCGACATCCTGGGGCTCGTGAGAGATCTGCACGTGACACTCGGCTCCACGATCCTGATCGTGACCCACGACGCCACCGTGGCCCAGACGTGCCAGCGGACGATCACGATTCGCGACGGCAGGATCATTTCAGATGAGCAAAACGGCGCGGGGAGTCAGGGCCCCCGCGGCTAGGTTATGCGCCTGCTCCGACTTATCAGCTGGCCGTATCTGAAGAAACACGCAGTCCGTTCGCTGCTGACCGTGGTTGGAATCGTGCTCGGCGTCGCCGTGTTCGTCGCGATGCACACGGCGAATCAGGCGGTCTTCTATGCGTTCGAGCGAACGGTCGATCGCATCGCCGGTGCCGCCCAACTCCAGGTGACGTCCAGTGAGGCGGGCTTCCCGGAGGAGGTGCTCGAGCGCGTGCAGTCAGTTCCAGAGGTGCAGGTCGCGGTGCCTGTCATAGAGGCGCCGGCGGCGACGCGGCTCGCGGGCCAGGGCAACCTGCTGATTCTCGGCGTCGATATGACGGGCGATCGCAGCTTGCGCGACTACGATTTCGAGAGCGGCGACGAGGCCGTCGTCGACGACCCGCTGGTCTTTCTCGCGCAGCCCGATTCGATCATCGTCACCAAGGAGTTCGCCGATCGAAACGGATTGCGGGTCGGCGACCGCGTCACGTTGTCGACGATGGTGGGGGACAGGGCGTTCACGGTGCGCGGCATCATGCGGTCGGGCGGCCTGACCAGCGCGTTCGGCGGCAACCTCGCCGTCATGGATATTTACGCCGCTCAGCAGGTGTTCGGCCGCGGTCGACGGTTCGATCGCATCGATGTGAAACTGCAGAACGGCCTCGCCGTTGAAGCCGGACAGGCCGCGATCAGGAACGCCCTCGGCGTCGGCTTCGACGTGCAGGCGCCGGCATCCCGGGGGCAGCAGCTCGAATCCACGCTGGCGGTGTACGCCATCTCGATGAACATCTCCAGCGTCTTCGCGCTGTTCATCGGCATGTTCATCATCTACAACTCGTTCTCCATTGCGGTCACCCAGCGGCGGTCGGAAATCGGCATCCTGCGCGCGCTCGGTGCGCCGCGCCGGCAGATCAGAAATCTCTTCCTCATCGAAAGCGCTGCGAGTGGTCTCCTGGGGTCTGCCGCCGGCATTGTCCTCGGCATCTTCATGGCACGAGGGATGGTGGGGTCCATTTCGAACATGCTCGAGGGCATCTATGGCGTCGCCGAGCGTGCGGAGGAGGTGTCCGCGGACCCCCGGCTGCTCGGTGCCGCCATCGCGATCGGCATCAGTACCAGCATGATTGCCGCGTGGCTGCCCGCGCGAAGCGCGTCGCGCGTCGATCCGGTTCAGGCGCTGCAGAAGGGGAAATATCAGGTGCTGACCGCCGGCGAGAATCGCGCGCGCCGCTTTACCGCGGCCGTCCTGATGGCCGCCGCGCTGGTGATGCTGTGGATTGGCGCCTCTGTCTGGTTCTACGCAGGGTACACGCTGATCATTCTTGCGGCGCTTCTGCTGGTGCCGACCGTCGCGCTATGGCTCTCGAAAGCGTTGAGGCCTGTGCTCAAGTGGTTGCGGCCTGTCGAGGGTGCCCTCGCTGCTGACAGCCTTATTCAATCGCCACGGCGCACGTCCGGCGCCGTGGCGGCGCTCATGCTCTCCCTCGGGCAGGTCATCGGGCTCGGCGGCATCGGCCGCGAAAGCTATAACTCAATTGTGGACTGGCTGGACACGGCGCTGAACCCCGATCTGTTCGTCGCAGGCTCGCAGAATCTGTCCGATCGCACGTTCCGGTTTCCGAAGACGCTCGGCAACGCGATCGGCGCGATACCTGGCGTCGAGGATTTCCAGACCGTCAGGAGCTTTCGACTGACGGTCGGCGGGACACCCGTCATGCTCATCGCAATCGACGCGGCGAGCTTCGAGCGTCGAGGCCATCGCGCGCTCGTCGCCGAAGATGAGCGAGGCATGTACAAGCTGGCGAGCGCGGGCGAAGGCGTGATCGTGTCGGACAACTTCGCGCGGCTTCAGAGGCGGAGGATTGGCGATCGCGTCGACCTGGCGACGCCGGGTGGCCTGCTCAGCCTGCCGATCGCGGGCATCATCACCGACTGGTCCGATCAGCAGGGATCGGTGTTTCTCGATCGCGCGGTATACGAACGCTACTGGAAGGACGATACGGTCAACGTCGTCCGCGTGTACGTGAACAAAGGGACCGATCCGCTGACGGTGAGGCAGCGAATCCTGGAGAGCCTCGCGCCTCAGTATCCGCGCATGCTCGTTTTCACCAACGCCGAGGTGCGCAGCTGGGTGCTGCAGCTGACCGATCAATGGCTGCAGCTGACCTACAGCCAGGTATTCATCGCGGTGATCGTGGCGATTCTCGGCATCATCAACACGCTGACGGTGTCTATCATCGATCGCAAGCGCGAGCTCGGCGTGCTGAGGGCAGTCGGCGGCTTCCGGCGGCAGATTCGACAAACGGTCTGGATGGAGGCGGTTGCCATCGGGCTTGTCGGTCTCGCGCTCGGGCTGCTGTTTGGCGCCGCAAATCTGTATTTCCTGCTGCAGATTACAGGACGCGATCTGTCGGGCATGTATCTTCCGTATCGGTTCCCCTTCAGCATCGCGCTGATGCTGCTTCCGACGATTCTCGCGGCGGCATTTTTTTCGGCCCTCTGGCCTGCCGAATCTGCCGTCCGGACGTCGCTCGTGGAGGCGCTGGAATATGAGTGATCGGCCATTGTCGATCGGCCATCGTCGATCGGGTGTGATGCGGTGGCGCTCGCTCTCGCGTTGGCGCTTGCGCCTCCGGTCTTCGCGCAAGACGACGCGAGGAAGATTGTCGAGGAGGCGCAGCGGAGAACCGAGTCGAAGTCGCAGCGTTACGAAGGGTTGCTGGAGGTGCTCGACAGCAAGGGCAAGGTCGCGGACAAGCGATGGCTCTTCACGCGGTTGGGGTCGCATGGGCAGAGCAAGGCGGTGCTCCGATTTGTCGCGCCGGCCGAGGTGAAAGGGGTGGCCCTCCTGATCGTGAATCATCCCGATCGCGCCTCCGATCAGTGGATGTGGACGCCGGCGCTGCAGCGCGAGCGGCGCATCGCGCTGCAGGATCGGTCAACCCGGTTTTTCGGTACTGACTTCAGCTTCGAAGACCTCGAAGAGCGCGATGTCAATCAGTACAATTACCGTCTTCTTGGCGACGAGGTGATTGACGGCGCTGCGTGCTGGCGCATCGAATCGACGCCGTCGGAGAAGAAGATCTCGCAGTACACAAAATCGGAAGTCTGGATCAGGAAAGACACCTACGCGCTCGCCCAGGTCGAGAGCTACATCAAGACCGAAGTGGTACGACGCCTGAAATACAGCAATTTTGCGCAGCAGCAAGGCATCTGGACCGGGCGCCGGCTCGAAATGTCCGATCTGCGGCGCAAGAGCCGCACGATACTCACGCTCGAAAAGCTCGAGTACAACGTGCCGTTGAAGGACGAAGACTTCACGCTCCAGGCGCTGCGGAACCCTGTGTGAAACCTCTGCTCGTTCTGCTGCTATTTGCCGTTCCGGCCGGCGCACAGCAATTCACCTACCGCGGCTTCGCCGAGGTGCAGTCAACCGGCTACGTGCAAGCGGCGCCTCAGGATGACGACCGGGTTCTGACCGAGGCATTGTTTCGGCGTCGAGCCTGCCTATCGGCCTATGGACTGGCTGACGCTGTCGGGATCGATCGACGCGCGCATCGACTCGGCAGAGCAGGTCGAACGGGTATGGCGCATCGACGTGCGCGATCGCGGTCTCCAGCGCCCGGCATTCTCAGTGCGGCATGCACATGCCACGCTGCGAAAAGGCACGCTTGCCGTCGACCTGGGCAAGCAATTCGTGCGCTGGGGCAAAGCCGACATCCTCAACCCCACCGATCGATTCGCGCCGCGCGACTTTCTCGAAGTGACGGAAGCCGAATTCCTCGCCGTCATCGGCGCGCGTGGGCAGTACGAGCGCGGCGGGCAATCCTTCGACGTCGTATGGGTTCCCACGTTCACGCCGAGCCGCACGCCGCTGCTCGGGCATCGCTGGGCCCCGGTTCCCCCGGAGACGTTCGGGCCAGCCGGGTTCGTCGATCTGGGCGCCACCTTTCCGCAGCGCTCGCAGTACGGAGCACGTTGGAACGTCGTCGGTCCGGGATTCGAGGCTTCGGTCTCGTATTTCGACGGCTTCAATCACCTGCCTCAATACACGGCGACCCCGCTGTCGAGCCGTCCGCTCATCGCTCTCCAACGCACGTACGCACCCCTTCGCATGGCGGGTCTTGACGGAGCGGTGCCGTTCCGCTGGTTCACCGTGAAGGGTGAAGCCGCCGTCCTCTTCACCACCAGCAGCGAAGCCGACGATGTGGTCTTGTACATCATTCAGCTCGAGCGGCAGTCGGGCGAGTTGAGTGTCGTCGCGGGATACGCCGGCGAAATCGTGACCGCAAACCGGTCGTTCTTCGAATTTGCGCCCGATCGCGGCCTGACGCGCGCGTTTCTCGGTCGAGTGGGATACACCATGGGTCCCACGAGCGACGTGTCGTTCGAGGCCGCCGTGCGGCAGAACCTCGATGGCGTCTGGCTCAAGGGACAGTATTCGAAAGCCGTCGGCGCGCACTGGCGAGCCACGTTCGCCGGCGCGGTCATCGGCGGCGACGAACGTGATTTCATCGGGCAGTACCACCGCAACTCGCACGTGCTCGCAACGCTAAGATATAGTTTCTAGACGATGTCGCTGCTCGTCACCCCGGAGCAACTGTCACGCGAGCTCGCAGCGGCCGAGCCGCCGCTGCTCATCGATCTGCGGCCGGTGGAGAACTACTGCGAGAATCACTTGCCGGGCGCCGTTCACCTCGATCTGTTCGGCATCAGCAGCATCGACACCGATCCAGCGCCGCTGAAGGCGTTCTTCTGGATCATCGAGCACCTGCTTGCGTCGCGGGGCGTGTCAAACGATGTCGCGGTGGTTGTCTACGACGACACGTCCGGCATTCGTGCTGCGCGCGCGTTCTGGTTTCTCGAATATTTCGGGCATCCCAACACACGCGTCCTCGACGGGGGCTTCAATGCCTGGATCCGCAAAGGGCTGCCGCTCACGCAGCACGCGCCGAAGCCGGCGCCGTCCGGCTGGACCGGCAGGCGCGACGAGGAGATCCTCGCCGGATGGCGCGACGTGGCCGATCGGCTCAACAGTCCAGATGCCCTGATACTCGATACGCGGAGCGATGGCGAGTACTGCGGCACTACTGTGCGGGCCGCGAGAGGCGGCGCGGTGCCGGGAGCGATTCACCTCGAGTGGACGAACAACCTCGCGCTGGACGGCACGTTCAAGAGCCCGGACGAGCTGAGGGCCATGTACGCCCGCGCAGGCGTGACGCCCGATCGCGAAGTCGTCACCTACTGCCAGGGCGGGTACCGCGCCGCGCATTCATATCTCGCGCTGCGCCTGATCGGTTATCCCCGAGTCCGCAATTACGTCGGATCGTGGAAAGAGTGGGGCGATCGCGTCGATCTGCCCATCGAGCACCCCAAGGAACCGTAAATGGACAACATCGACAAGGTCGTCGACTACATCAACCTGCAGCGCGATCGCTACGTTGACGAGCTCAAGCAGTACCTCGCGATCCCGAGCGTCAGCGCGCTTCCGCAGCATCAGGCAGACGTGCGGCGCGCAGCCGAGTGGAGCGCCGATCACATGAAGGGCATCGGCCTCGAGCATGTGCGCCTGTTCGACACGCCGGGCAATCCGATCGTCTATGGCGATTGGCTGAACGCGCCCGGGGCGCCGACGATCCTGTTCTACGGCCACTACGACGTCCAACCCGTGGACCCGGTCGATCTCTGGGATTCGCCGCCGTTCGAGGCGACCGTGCGCGAGAACGAGATCTACGCGCGCGGCGCCGCCGACGACAAGGGACAGGTCTTCATGCACTTCAAGGCGATCGAGGCCCACATGAAGCAGGCCGGCCGCCTTCCGCTGAACATCAAGGTGTTTCTCGAAGGAGAAGAAGAGGTCGGAAGCCTGCACCTCGACGAGTTCGTCAGGCAGAACAAGTCGCTGCTCGCGGCCGATGTCGTCGTGATCTCGGACTCGGCGATGTTCGCGCGCGAGATTCCGTCGATTTGCTACGGCCTTCGCGGGCTCGTGTATTACCAGATCGATCTGCGCGGCACGAAAAGCGATCTCCACTCGGGCGTCTTCGGGGGCGCGATGGCGAATCCGGCGTTCGTGCTGTCCCAGATGCTCTCGCAGATGAAGGACAAGAGCGGCCGCGTGAAGATTCCCGGATTCTACGATGACGTGCGCGACCTCAGTGCCGACGAGCGCGCCGAATGGAAGAAATTGCCGTTCGACGAAAAGAAGTACCGCAAGGAATGGGGGGCTCCGAAACTGGCGGGCGAGTCCGGCTACACCGTTCTCGAACGCGTCTGGGGCCGTCCGACGTTCGAAGTGAACGGGCTTCTCTCCGGGTTCACAGGCGAAGGGCCGAAGACGGTGCTTCCGGCGATCGCCATGGCGAAGGTCAGCATGAGGCTCGTGCCCAACCAGGACCCCGACAAAATCGCGATGCTGTTCGAGGAGTACGTCAGGAAAGTCGCGCCGCCAACCGTCGAGCTCAAGCTGACCCGCCTCCACGGCGGCAAGCCATGGATGGCTGAGTTCGACAGTCCGTACATCCGAGCCGCCGGCAGGGCCATCGAAAAAGGATTCGGCAAGACGCCGGTGTTCACCCGCGAAGGGGGCTCGATTCCCGTCGTCGCGACATTCCAGCAGGAGCTTGGCATTCCGAGCGTGCTGTTCGGTGTCGGTTTGCCCGACGAGAACGCCCACGCTCCGAACGAAAAGCTCGATCTCGGAAATTTCCACGGCGGAGTCATCGCGTCGGCGCATCTCTATGAGGAGATTGCCAAGCTTCGCCCCTCAGCATGACGCGTGTCAGCATCTGCCGTAGTTGTATTCGCCGTCTGCGCGATGGCGCGGGCGTTTGCCGCTCCACCGGCGTTTGTCGATATCACGTGGATGTCGATCTCCAACATGTACTACGAGCTGGGGTCCCTCAACGTCGTCACCGATGGCTACATCACGCGGCTTCCGCAAGACGCGTTCTTCGGCGGCGGCGGCGGCCTTGCGCAGACGCGGCGGCCGTTTACGCCTGACGTCGCGGCGGTGACGCGGGTGATGAACGCGTTGGGCCGGCCGAGCCGGGTGGGCTTGCTGCTGACGGGTCACAGCCACTGGGATCACTCGTTCGACACCGCGACATGGTCGAAGCTCACGGGCGCGCGGATCATCGGTTCACGAACGACGTGCCTGCAGGCACAGGCAGAGGGAATACCTGCCGAGCGCTGCAGGAGCGTCATCGGCGGTGAGGCGATTCCGCTGGCCGAAGGCGTGACGATGCGCGTGGTGCGCTGGAATCACAGCGGCGACCCTGCGGTGAATCCCGAGCAACATAACCCGGTGGAGTTGAATGCGGTGCCGGTTCGCGATCCGGCGACTGGAGGGTTGCGCGCCGGGGTGGCGGAGGATTTCCCGAACGGCGGCGGCAATCGCGCGTATCTGTTTACTGTCGACGGCCCGAACGGGCGATTCAGCTGGTTCTTCAACAATTCGGCGAGCGCCGTCGACTTGCACGTGCCGATTGTCGTGGACGGCGTCAACTACGGAGCGCCCCTCGATAACTTGAGATCGGCGATGCGCGACGCGAAGCTGACGTCCGTCGATCTATGGATCGGCGGGAGCGCGGCGCCTGTCGCGAAGCTCGTGGTGCCGGTGCTCAAGCCAAAAGCATTCCTCCCTGTTCACTGGGATGGGCTGTTCGGCGCATTCGAGGCCGGCGTGCAGAAGCCGTACGCCGATGCAGGCGTCGAAGCCTTTCTCAAGGCGTCCGGCGTGGCGGTGGTGAAGCCGGCGCAGTACATGGATAAATGGCGGCTCGATCGCACCGGCGTGCGGCCGATCGCCAACACCGAGGTCAAAAAGGTACTTGGGTTCAACTAAACGCGTCAGGGCACTGATATTCGATTTTGACGGGTTGATCGTCGACAGCGAGGGCCCCGGGTTTCGAGCATGGTCCGAGCTCTATGCGTCTTACGGCTGCGCGCTCCCGTTCGACAAGTATTCGGCGTGCATCGGCACGATCGGCGGTTTCGACCTGCACGGCTACCTTCAGCAGCAATCCGGCCGCTCGTTCGAGCGTGAAGATCTCGAGAACGCGCTGCAACTGCCCGATGGCTGGAGCTCATGAAGGAGCAGCCGCTCCTGCCAGGCATTGCCGCGTGCGTCGCGTCGGCGAAGACACGCGGTCTGAAGTTAGCGGTCGCGTCGAGCTCGACCGAAGAGTGGGTGACAGGCAACTTGCGGAAGTTCGGGTTGCTCGACCGGTTCGATGCGATATGCACCCGGGACTATGTCGCGTCGGTCAAGCCGGATCCGGCGTTGTACCTGCTCGCCCTCGAGAAGCTCGGCGTCGCAGCCGACGAGGCGATTGCCTTCGAAGACTCGCCGCCCGGAATTCTCGCGGCCAAGCGCGCGGGCCTCTTCTGCATAGCGATTCCCAATCCGCTGACGAAAAATCTGCCGCTGGAGCTCGCCGATCGACGGCTGAGCTCGCTCGAGGAGTTCGACCTGGATCATGTCTGACAGACATCATTGCCATCGGCGGCGGCGGGTTTCTCGCCGAGCCTCGAAACCTGGCGCTCGAGAAGTACATCCTCGAGCAGACCGGCAAAGAGCGGCCGCGCGTGTTGATGATACCGACCGCGAGGGGCGACGATGCGGAGTACGTGAGGAAGTTCCACGCGGCGTTCGGCGAGCTCGGCGCGACGACAGCGGATTTGCCGTTCTTTCATCGCACGCCGGATCTGCGGGCGGTCATTCTCGCGCAGGATGCGATCTTTGTCGGCGGCGGCAATACGAAGAGCATGCTTGCGGTGTGGCGCGAATGGGGTGTGCCGGCGCTGCTGAAAGAGGCGTCCGGGAGAGGGATCGTGCTCGGAGGCCAGAGCGCGGGTGCGATTTGCTGGTTCGAGCAGGGCATCACGGATTCGTGGGCCGATCGGCTGCGCCCGCTCGATTGCATGAGTTTCCTGCCGGGCAGCTGCTGCCCGCATTACGACGGCGAGGTCGAGAGACGTCCGGCATACCACGCGTACCTGGAGCGCGGGGACGTCAAGCCGGGCTATGCCATAGAAGATGGGGCGGCCGCGCACTTCAGGCACGGCCGCCTCGAGCGCGTCGTCTCAAAGCGTGCGGGCGCCAAGGCATATTACGTGTCGATCGACCAGGGGACGGTGAACGAACGCGCGCTCGACGTCACGCTGCTGCCGGCGGCGTAGATTACCGTCACCTGTCATGGGACTCGATTCATGAATGTGCCACCTGCCGCAACCAACCACCAACCACCTAGTTGAGCGAGGCGACGCGGCGCCGAAGCGTCTTCACGTGCTCCCACAGCTGCTCGTGATCGCTGCGCCCTTCTTCATCGACCGCTGAGCCCGCGCTGTAGCGCAGATACTGCTGCAGATCGCGCAGCGCGGCGGCGAAGTCGTTCATATGGTACGCAAGCAGCCCGCGATCGCGCAGCTCGGCCAACGCCGGAGGATCGACCGCGAGCAGAAGCTCGGTGACGTTTCTGGCCTGCGGGAAGGAATGCAGCCTCACGTAGATACGCTTCAGGTTCAGCAGCACGCGGGTCAGCATCTGAGGCTTGGTTGCAGGCGCCAGAAGCGCGGGATCGAACGCGGCCTCATCGCCGACATGCCGCTGCAGTAGCCGGCGACAGTCGTTCTCCGACAGCCGCGCGCCTCGATGAAACGGATCGAGGATGAGCGGCGTGAAGCGCATCAGGAAGTGCCCTGGAAAATTGACGCCCTCAATCTGGATACCGGCCCGGCGCGCGACCTCCATGTAGACGAGAGCGAGCGTAATAGGTATGCCCGTGCGGCGTTCCAGCACCTCGTTGAGAAAGCTGTTGCTGGGGTCGTCGTAGCGATCGCGGTTGCCGGTGAAGCCTTCCTCATCGAAGAGATATGCGTTCAGCACGTCGACCGCGGTTTCCGAGGTGCGTGTGTCCTGCAGGCACCCGCTCGCGACGAGCCGCTCGCGTGCCGCGGCGCCCATGTCGTCGAGCCTCTGAAGGTACGGGGCAGGATCGAGGGACGGACACTCGAGCCGCGCGATCATCAGCGCAGGCGTGGCGAGATCGCGGTCGGCGCTCGCCACCAGGCCCGAAAACTGGCTGAGAAAAACATCTTTCATCGCGCGGCCTTATTATCGCGCAACAGGTCCTCGATTCTCGACACTGTCAGGTCGCTGAGCGCGTCCACGACGAGGTCGGCCGCTCCCACCAGGTCTGCTGCCGGATAGGTGTGCGTTACAGCCACGCAATGCAGTCCGGCACGGCGGGCCGCCTCGAGTCCCCAGTGCGAGTCTTCGATGGCGATGCACGCCGCCGGGTTGAGGGACTGCGGCAATCGATCTCTCAGCTTCGCGATCGCGAGCAGATACAAGTCCGGCTCGGGCTTGCCGCGCACGCCATCCGAGGCCGACGCGATCGCGGCGAAGTGGCTGCGCAGCCCGGCGTGCGTCAGGACAATCTCGATCTCGGGTTCGAGTGCTCCAGACGCCACGGCGAGAGGCACGCGCTCCGCGAACGCTTTCACGCAGGCTGCTGCGCCCGGGAATAGCACCGAGCCATTCGTCAGCATCTCTTCGACGATGCGTGACTTCGCCGCCACCCATTCGTCGATTTTTGCGGCCGTCAGGGGCAGGCGGCGATCGTTTGCGAGCGCCTCGAACAGACCGACATCGTCATAGCCAAGGTAGCGGGCGTAGTACTCCGACTTATCCAGATCGATGCCGTCCGCGCGAAGCACGGCCTGGTAGCCGCGCAGATGCAGCGGCTCGCTGTCGGCGATGACGCCGTCGAAATCAAAGAACACCGCTTCGAGCATTCAGGGCAGGCGCTCGCCTGCACGAATCGGCAGCGGAAGCCGGCTCTCGCGCGGTGGAATCGGGCAATCGTAGTCGGGGTTGTAATAGCAGTATGGGTTGTAGGCCTTGTTGAAGTCGATCGTATAGACGCCGGACGCCGTGCGATCGAGCTCGAGATACCTGCCGGCAGCGTAGGTTTCCGAGCCGCTCGTCATGTCGCTGAATGGCACGAACAGGCGGTCGAGGCCGGCGCCGGCCTCGACGAAGGCGCCAAGCGTCAGCGGCTGCCCTTTGAGCGTGAACTCGAGCACGCCCACGCGCTGGTGTTTTCGGATCTTGCCTTGCGAGGTCGGCATCTCGACGACAATGCGTTCTTTTGACGGGTTCAGTGATGCCGGCACGACGTACTCAGGATCGGGCGGGAAGTATTTGAGCGGCAGAAACTCATTCATTTTTGCCGCGGGCACTGGTTTGTCCGGCTGATTCCGGTACATCTGATCGAGAGCGGCGCGCGCGGACTGAATCTGCGTCACGTAATCGCCTTCGCTCTCCGCAGGAGGAGGGTTGCCGGCGTTGCAGGCGGCCGCCACGATCCCGGCTGCGATCAGAAGCAGAATGGCTCGCAAGTGTCTCATTGAAAAATGTAGCTTCCGCGCCGAACGGTCTCGTCTGCGATGCGACGGCGCCTGCTTACGGTATCAATCGGCGCGACCTTGAGCAACCGCCGCAGCGCGGCCAGATTCGTTCGCAGGGTATCACCGTCCGACATCGCCGCCAGCATCTGCCTGGCAAGCACTTCCAGGCGCAATGCGGCGTCGTTGATGAAAATCGACGCGGCGTCGACGTGCAGGGCCGCCGCTGTGCCCGAGGCTGACGATGCCCGAAGCAGCGCGCTTTCGGCGCAGGCGACAGCCACGACCATGTCGGCAATACCGATGAGCACTTCCTGCTCCTCGGTCAGTTCTTCGCCGTAGCGCTGAAGCGCCAGCCCAATCGCCATGAGCGCGACCTTCTTGAACGCCTGTACGGCGGCTGTTTGATCGGCGAGCGGGGCGTCCCCGCGCGCCTCGGGCGAAGGACCGGCGAGTATCTCGTCCTGCAGCTTGCGCGCAGCGGAAATCAGCGGAAGATCGCCCTTGAGCGCGCGCCGGATCAACATGCCGGGAATCAGCAGGCGGTTGATCTCGTTTGTCCCCTCGAAAATACGATTGACCCGCGCGTCCCGGTAGTGCCGCTCAGCCGGGTAATCCTTCACGAACCCGTTGCCGCCGTGTATCTGAACGTTCTCGTCGAGCACGAACTGCAGGGTCTCGCTTCCTGCGACTTTCGCGATTGACGCTTCGACCGCGAACTCTTCCATCGCCGCGAGAACGGCTCCCGGTCCGCCGGTCTGTTCGATAGCGGCGTCGATGAGGCCCGCTGTTCGATAGAGCAGGCTCTCGATGGCGTAGGTCTGCACGGTCATCTCGGCGAGCTTGTGCTTGATGGCGCCAAACGCGGCGATCGGTTTGCCGAACTGCCTGCGTGCCGCCGCGTATCGCGCGCTCTCGCCGATGGCCGCGTAGCAGCCACCCACGCACATGGCGCCGAGCTTGTAGCGCCCGAAGTTAAGGACGTTGAACGCAACCTTATGGCCTTTGCCGATCTCGCCAAGCAGATTCGACGCGGGGACGTGGGCATCCTGCAGAATCAGCGGAGTCGTTGAAGAGCCGTGGAGACCCATCTTGTGCTCTTCCTGCCCCGTACTCACTCCGGAGAATCCGCGCTCGACGATGAATGCGGAGAAGTGCTCGCCGTCGACCTTCGCGAACACGATGAAGATGTCGGCAAAGCCACCGTTGGTAATCCACATCTTCTCGCCGGTCAGCGCGAAACCCCCATCCTGGAGCCGAACGGCGCGTGTGGACGCGCCGAGGGCGTCGGATCCCGAGCCCGACTCGCTGAGCGCGTACGCGCCAACCAACTCGCCGGAGATCAACCTGGGGAGATAACGGGTTTTCTGATCGGGTGTGCCGAAGTAGAGAATCGGACTGATCGCGAGGTTGCCCTGCGCACCGAAGGCGGCGCTGAACGACGCGCTTCCTGCGGTGTGGCTGCTGACGACGAGGGCAGCGGCCTTATCGAGCCCGACACCGCCGAATTCTTCGGGCGCGTCAACGCCGAGCAGGCCGAGCTCCCCCGCGCGTTGCAAGAGACGTCGCGCAAGCGCCCAGTCTTTCTGCTCGAGGCGGTCGATGGCCGGAATGACTTCCTTCTCCGCAAACTCTCTCGAGGTACGAGCGATCAGGCGATGCTCGTCGGACAGGCGCTCCGGCGTGAGTATCGACCCGGCATCGGCCGATTCCAACAACCATGCCCCGCCCTTGTTCGCGAGTGCCGTCGTCATGCCAGGCGCTCCAGAATACCCGCCGCTCCCATGCCGCCGCCGACGCACATCGTGACGAGGCCATACCGCGCGTCGCGCCTGTGCATTTCATGAATCAGGCTGGTTGTCAGTTTAGCTCCTGTGCAGCCGAGCGGATGTCCGAGCGCAATCGCACCGCCGTTGACGTTCAAGCGCGCTTCGTCCATCGGCAGTTCGCGCAGGCACGCGAGGACTTGAGCGGCAAACGCTTCGTTCAGCTCGATGAGGTCGATGTCGTTCATCGAGAGGCCTGCCAGCTTGAGGACCTTGCGGATCGCGGGCACCGGCCCTGTGCCGAACCGCTCCGGCGCGACTCCTGCGGTGGCATAGGCCACGAACCGCGCGAGCGGTTTCAAGTTGCGGTCGCGCGCAAATGCATCTGACGTCACGAGCACCGCCGCCGCGCCGTCGCTCGTCTGCGACGAATTACCGGCCGTCACCGTGCCGTTGACGTGAAAGGCAGGCCGCAGCTTCGAGAGCGCGTCCATCGACGTATCACGCCGTGGGCCTTCGTCCGACGTGAATGCGCCAATGGCAAGTGTTTCGTCACGGAATTTGCCGGCGTCCAGCGCCGCCACCGCGCGCTCGTGGCTGCGCAGCGCGAACGCATCCTGCTCTTCGCGCGAGATGTGATGGTCGCGCGCGTGATTCTCGGCGACAAGCCCGGTGGTCAGGTAGACATCCGGGTAATCGTCGACCAGCGCAGGATTCGGCGCCACCTTGTTCCCACCCATTGGCACGAGGCTCATGCTTTCGGCTCCGCCGGCAAGAATCGCGTTCGCCGATCCGCCCTTGATGCGGTCGGCTGCAAATGCGATCGCCTGGAGACCAGATGCGCAGAACCTGTTGATGGTCACCGCGGAGGTCTCGACCGGCAGCCCGGCTCGCAGGCTGGCGATGCGTGCGACGTTCAGCCCCTGCTCCGCTTCGGGCATGGCGCAGCCGATGATGACGTCGTCAATCTCGGCGGCGTCGACGCCCCGGGCGCGGTTCACCGCCTCCCGCATGACCGCGGCTGCAAGCTCATCGGGCCGCGTGGACCGCAGCGATCCGTTCGGCGCCTTGCCGACGGGTGTTCGAACCGCAGACACAATCAGTGCGTCAGTCATTGAAATCCTGCAGGAGATCCTCAATGGCGTCGCCGACCTCTGAGGCTTTGCCGTCGAACAGATGATCGGCGCCGTCGATGACGACGAGCTCTTTCGGCTCGGACAGGCTCGCGTAGAACTTGCGGATTTCCTTCAACGGGATCAGCTCGTCGCGCTCGCCATGCACGAGAAACGTCGGCTTGCGAGCCGACACCACCAATGAGTAATCGTACTTGTTTACGGGGCACGCGATGCCTATGAGGGTGGAGACGTGCGGATCACCGGCGCCTACCGCCATGGAAACCCAGGAGCCAAAAGACATGCCTCCGCACCAGACGCGCGTGACATCGGGGTAGCGCGCCATCATGAAGGCCAGCGCAGCGCGAAAATCCTCCTGCTCGCCAATGCCATCTGAAAACGAGCCAGGGCTGCGGCCGACGCCGCGAAAATTGAACCGCAGCACAGGCACGTCGATGCGCGCGAGCGCTTTTGCAGCGTGGAACACGGCTTTCGTGTGCATCGTTCCGCCGGCGGTCGGCAACGGATGTGCGAGCACGGCGATCGCGCGCGGCTCGACCGCGGTCTTTGCGTTGATCAGTCCTTCGAGCAGTCCAGCCGGACCAGGAATGTCGACGGTGATGACACGGATATCGTCTGTCATAAGGCTCGGCAGAAACGCGAGACGATCGCGGCAAACCGATCGGGCGCCAGCACAGTTCCAAGATGGCCGGTGTGCTCGAACAGCTCAAAGCTCGAGCCGTGAATCAGGTCGAGATAGCACATGCTTTCTTCGCACGGTACGACCAGGTCGAGGTGTTTCTCGCCGGTCACGACGAGCGTCGGCACCTTCACCCGCTCGCAGTCGGCCTCGAAATTCTGGCGCTCCGCCAGTTGGGCTCGCCGGCCCATGCGGCGCGGAGCGGCCGGCGCCCGCGCGACTCGCCACCCGGCTCTGATGCAAGCCGACAGCCGCGCGCGCGGATGGGGATACAAGGCCCGCAACTCTCGCCATCCGCGGCGAACCGCGCCGAGCACGAACAGGGGACTCGAAAGAGCGGGCCATTTTGCGTATCGTGCCTGGCTGGGGTTCAACCGCCAACGCGGGCCGGGTGTCGACACGAGGATTAACCCGCGAACACGATGACTGCGCATGGCCGCATAGCGCAGCGCGATGAGGCCCCCGAACGACACACCGCAGAGAATGGCGTTGGCGACGCCCGATGCATCGAGGACATCGTCCAGGTGCCGAACGAACACGTCAAAGTCTGCGTCGGCATCAAAACCCGCGTCGACGCCTGGCTCTCCGGGCAGCGACGCCGTAATGACCCGGTACTCACGGGCCAGGGCATCGACGGACGGCGCCATCCATTCCCACCGTCCCTGAATTCCCGGAACGAGCACCAACGGAATCCCGGCACCCAGATCGATCATCAATTTCTCAACGTCTTGCCGGTCTTCAGCGTGTATTGGATACGCTCGAGCGTCTTCCGCTCGCCGCACAGGCTCAGAAACGCCTCACGCTCGAGGTCCAGCAACTGATCTTCGCTTACAGTCCCGGCGTGCGGCAAGGAGCCGCCGGCCAGGATCCGTGACAGCTTCCGGCCGATCAGCGCGTCGTGATCCGAGATGCGCCCTGCGCGCCACGCGAGATGGACGCCCAGATCGAGCGTCGCGCGAACGGCGTCGCCGCCGACGGCAATCTGCGACGGCCGGGACGGCGGCCGGTATCCGTCCTGCGCGCGCTTCAGCGCCACCTGTTTCGCATCGAACACGACACGATCGCGGTTCATCGTCCATCCATCAACGTCTCGCAGGTATCCGAGGCGGCGCGCATCCGGCGCCGACGTCGACGTCCTGGCGAACCCGATCGTCTCGAAGGCTTTCTCCGGACCAAGCCGCAACAGCATTTCCTTGGTTCCGCCGCCCGCCGGGATCAGTCCGACACCGACCTCGACCAGGCCCACGTAACTCTCAGCGGACGCTTGCACGCGATCGCCGTGCAGCACGATCTCGCAGCCGCCGCCAAGTGTCAGCCCGAATGGGGCGATGACCACGGGCACCTCTGAATAGCGCAGACCGGCGGTGGATCTCTGAAACGATCGAATCATCGTGTCGATCTCGTCCCAGTTTTCCTCCTGCGCTTCGAGAAGCAGCAGCATGAGATTGGCGCCGACGGAGAAGTTCGGTCCTTCACCGGTGACCACGAGCGCCGCGAAATTGTTCGATGCTTCGCGCACGCCTCGTTGGAGCATGTCGAGCGCATCTCCACCGATCGCGTTCATCTTGGAGTGCAGCGACACAGCGAGCACGCCGTCGCCGAGATCGATGAGGCTGGCGCCCGCGTTGGACTCTACGACCGAATTCCTATCTCGAGCGCTGCGTAGCAGCTCGAGCTCGGGGCCGGCCGGCGCGAGCGGGGAGGAACGTTGAGGCTCGCCGATCCCTAATGCATCGGCCAGCTCGAACGGACCGAGCGGCCAGCCATACCCCCAACGCATCGCGCGATCGACGTCGTCAATCGAATGGGATATCTCGGGAGCAATCTCTGCGGTGTACTGCAATGTCGCGGGCAGCGTCGCGTGAAGAAACTCGGCAACTCGATCGTTTCCTGCAAAGAGCTTCCGCATGCGTTCCGGCAGCGGCAGCGGCGCGGTCGCGTCGAGCGACGGCAGCTTCACAGGTTGTCGCGGCCGATATTCCATTTTCACCGGGTCGAGCGACCCAGATATCGGTCTCGCCGGAGTCGTTCCTCCTGCGCTCGTAAAAACCGCGCCCGGCTTTTTCGCCGATCCATCCGCGTGCGAGCATTTCCTGCACGAACGGCGGAAACCCGAACTGCGAGCCTCGGCCCTGCGGGAGCCGCGCGGCCAGGTCGTTTGCGACGTGCACGAGAATGTCGAGGCCGGCGATGTCGACAGTACGAAATGTGGCGCTCTTCGGCCTGCCGATCGCGGCGCCTGTCATCGCATCGATCTCTTCGACCGTGTACCTGCCGGCGGCGAGCGCCTCAAAAATGCGGACGAGGCCATGCATGGCGACGTGATTGGCGATGAATCCCGGCGTGTCCTTCGCGACGACGACGTTCTTGCCGAGCCGCCGATCGGCGAACTCGCGCACCGTGGCGACGACTGCCGGGTCTGTGTGCTCGGTCGGGATGATCTCGAGCAGCGGCAGGTATCTGGGCGGATTGAAGAAGTGGGTCCCGAGCCAGTGCCGGCGAAAATCGCCGCTGCGCCCTTCGGCGAGGCCGGCAATCGAAAGCCCCGACGTGTTGGAACTGACGATCGATCCGTCGCGGCGCAGCGCGTCGACTCGCTCGAGGAGCGACCGCTTCGCGTCGGCCCGTTCGATGATGGCTTCGATAATCCAGTCGGCTTGCGCAATCCACTCGAGGTCCGAGTCGAAGCCTCCCGTTCTGATGCGAGCGGCGGCGTCAGCCGAGAAAAATGGGTCGGGTTTGAGCTTTCGTGCGCGTTCGAGTCCCTCACGCGCGGCCTGGGGCGATACGTCGAGGAGGGTGACTGGGTACCCGGCATTACCCAGATGTGCGGAGATTTGCGCGCCCATGGTTCCGGCGCCGAGGACGGCGACCGATCGTATTCGACGAGGAGAAGACGGCATTTTTGCCATGTTACACTCTCGTCGCTTCCCTTTATCTGGAGGTCATCTCCATGGTACGGCGGTTTGCGCTCGCGCTGGCGGCGTGCTGTCTTGGTCTTTCAACTATCGCGGCAGGGCAGACGCGCGCGACCACGGCCGACCTCGGCGGGACGATCGTCGATCAATCCTCCTCTGTGCTTCCCGGCGCGACGGTGACCGCGCAGAACATCGAGACCAACTACGCGCGCAGCGCGATGACCGACGAGCAGGGACATTTCCTGATTCCAGCGCTGCCGCCGGGCACGTATAGCGTACGCGCTGAATTGCAGGGGTTCATCCCTCGCACGCTCGACGAAGTCGTGCTGACGCTGGGTGGCCTGATCGATCTGCGTCTCTCATTGAATGTCGCGGGCGGCCAGGAGGTCGTCGAGGTGTCCGGCGATGCTCCCGTCGTGGATCCGCAGAAAACCGTCGTCTCGAGCGTCATCTCCCAGGCGCAAATCCAGCATCTGCCGATCAACGGACGGAGTTTCATCGGCTTCTCGCTGCTGGCGCCCGCCGTCGTGACCGATCGCACGCCTCAGCAGGGCGCGTCCGGCACATCGGGCCTGTCGTTCGCCGGACAGAGGGCGCGGTCGAACAACATCACGGTCGATGGGCTCGACAATAACGATTCCACCATCGGGAGCGTGCGCGCGACGTTCAGCCAGGAGGCCGTGCGCGAGTTTCAGGTGCTCACCAATTCGTATTCGGCCGAGTTCGGCAAGGCATCCGGCGGGGTCGTCAACATCGTGACCAAGAGCGGGACGAACACGATGGCGGGCAACCTGTTTTTCTTCCTGCGCGACTCCGCGCTGAATTCGAAGGATCACTTCGAGCGATTCGATCCGGCCGGCCAGCCGATCGACCGCGAGAAGGCTCCGTACTCGCAGAAGCAGTACGGCGGGACGCTCGGCGGACCGATTCGGCGGGACCGCACGTTCTATTTCCTCTCCTACGAGCGGCTCGACATCGCTGCGCACAACTTCGTCACCATTGACGGCACGAACAACGTGACCTTCCTCGGGCAGAACTACGGCACGCCGGCGCAGATTCTCGGGCGCGCCGGCTTCCCGGTCGAGACGGGGCATGTGCCGTACGACATCCGCTCGAATCAGGTTCTTGGAAAAATCGACCACCAGCTGAGCCCGAATCAGTCCCTGACGACGCGCGTCAACTGGGCCAGCGATCTGAACGAGAACATCGAGCCGTTTGGCGGCAACGTCGCGCGCAGCCGCGGCGCCGTGCTCGAGAGCAACGACCTGATGTTCGCGTTGTCGCATCTGTGGGTCGGCTCGGCGAAGATGGTCAACGAAACCCGTTTCCAGATAGCCCACCGCGATCAAACTGTGAACTCCCTCGACCCGAAGTGCCCGGACGCCGTCTGCACGCTCGAGGATCAGGGCGGGCCGACTCTGGAAGTGCTCGGCGTTGCGAGCGTGGGGCGCCAGAGGTTTACGCCGCAGCCGCGCAAGAACGTGCGCTACCAGGTGCTCGACACCGTCAGCTATGTCACCGGGGCGCATCAGTTCAAGGGCGGGTTCGACTTCAACTACATCAACGCGATCAGCCAGAACCTTCCGCTGCATTTTGGTGGACGGTATATCTTCGGCAGTATTCCCGCCGCGCTCGGCGCCGCAGCTGGGCCTGCCGGCGGTCGAGGTTCCGGCGATCGTCGCGGTGCAGCTGGGCATTCCCGCGCGCTACGTGCAAGGCTACGGCAATTCCGCTGTGCCATATACCTACAGCGACTTTTCGTTATTTGCCCAGGACGACTGGCGAATCAACCCGCGACTCACCGCGAAGTTCGGCGTTCGATATCAGGTGCAGGGATGGCCGGATATCACCTACAACGTCGCCGGCTACCCGGGCGAGTACACATTCCCGGGCGATGGAAACAACGTCGCGCCGCGGCTTGGCCTGGTGTGGGATCCAGTGGGCGATCGGAGGACCACGGTGCACGGGGCCTACGGGCTGTATTTCGACAACCTCATTACCGGTGTCGCCGGCATCACCAAAGGGATCAACGGACGCGACAGCGGAGTGAGGACGCTCGTGGCGTCGTTGCCGACGACGCTGACGGCGTGGAATGCTCCCGGTCGACGGGTGCCGGAGCCCGCAAACCCGTATCCCAGCCTCGTTATTTCGATCGACCCCGGCATGGAAACACCGTATGCGCATCACCTCTCCGCCGGAGTCGACCGCGAGCTGCCGGGGAACATCGCGCTCGCGACCGATGTCATCTTCGTGCGCGGCTTCAAGCAACTCTCGACGCTCGACTACAACCCGCTCGTCGCCGCCCTCGGCCCCAACAGACGCCCGGCTGACGTCAATGGCATGCCCGGGACTTCAGCGTCGGTGCTGCAGTACACGTCGTTCGGCGAGACGTGGTATCGCGGCGTCACCGTGTCGGCGTCGCGCCGCTTCGCCGATCGGCACCAGTTCATGCTCAGCTACACGCTGTCGAAAGCTGAAGACAACGGCACCGATTTTCAGAGCGAGTTCATCGCGCAGGACAGCGGCCGCGGCCGCAATCCTGCCGACGTGAACGGACTCCCACTCGGGTTCGATCCGGATTCTGAGAAAGGCGCATCGGTGCAGGATCAGCGGCACCGCTTCGTCGCGAGCGGCATCTATATTCTGCCGAAAGCGCTCGAGTTCTCCACGATCGTGGTGATCGGTTCGGGCCGGCCGTACAACATCCTCGCGGGTGTCGATCTCAACGCTGATGGTGACGGCGGCGCGACCGATCGCGCGCGAGGCACGCTGTCCGACATCACGACGTCGGTTCAGCGAAACGCGGGCACGCTGCCCGCCGAGGCAACTGTCGATCTCAGGCTGGCGCGCCGATTTCCGATCAGGCGCATGACCATCGACGCGATCTTCGAGGTGTTCAACCTCTTCAACCGCTCGAATTTCACCGCGATCAATAACGTGTTCGGCACGGGCTCGTATCCCGCAAGCCCGGCCGCGACGTTCGGCCAGTTCACGCAGGCAGGGCCGCCGCGGCAAGTGCAAGTGGCGCTGAAGCTGGGGTTCTAGATTCCGGCAGGAGCCCGTTCAGTCCACCAGCCCCTGCTGAATGCCGTAGTGCATCAGTTCGGCCGTGGTCTTCATCCCCATTTTCTCGAGGACGCGCGCGCGGTAGGTGCTGATTGTCTTGACGCTGAGCGAGAGCCGTGTCGAGATCTGCGATACGGTCAGGCCTGACGCGATCATGCGCAGCACCTGATATTCGCGATCGGACAGAGCTTCGTGCGGGCGCAGCGATCGCTCGGGCTGTTGATGCCGCACGAGCTCTTCGGCCACAGCCGGGTTGAGATAGCGGCGTCCGGCGATGACTTCGGTGACGGCTTTGACGAGCTCCGTCGGCGCGCTGTCCTTGGTAAGGTAACCCGCAGCGCCGGCGTTCATCGCGCGGCGCGCGAACTGATCGGGCGGATGCATGCTCAGGACGAGCACAGGCAGCGCCGGCCTCTCACGCCGCAAATCCTTCAGCAGCTCGATCCCGCTGACGCCAGGCAGCGTGAGGTCGAGCACCAGCACGTCCCACTCGGTGCTGCGGACCTCAGTGAGTCCCTCCTCGGCGTTCGCCGCCTCTCCGACAACGGCGGGAGAAAACGCGCCCGACAGCACCTGCTTGATGCCCTGACGGACGACGGGATGATCGTCGACGAGAAGAATGCGCGTCATGTGTGATGTGTGGGCGGCCTCTCTCCCGCCGCGTCAGTGTCGCCTCGTGCTCAACGGAACGGTAACCGTAACGGCCGTGCCGCGGCCCGGGGACCCGGCAATCGTGACGCGCCCCCCAGAAGGCGCGCGCGCTCGGTCATGCCGAGCAGGCCGATTGATTCTACGCTCGCCAACTGGGCCTTCGTGATGCCGCGCCCGTTGTCGCGGATGGTCAATGTCAACGTTCTTCCGCGCTCCCGCACCATGATGCGAACCGCCCCCGCGTGCGCATGCCGCGCGACGTTGGTGAGCGCTTCCTGCAGGATGCGGAACATCGCGAGCTGGCGCGTGCGATCCGCCGGTTCGCCTTTCAGCTCCCACGACACCCGGCATCGAATGCCTGTCCGGGCCTCGAACTTCGTCGTTTCCCACTGGATGGCCTCTCGCAGGCCGAGATGATCCAGGACCGCCGGTCGAAGCTCGCTCGAAATCTGGCGGACCGATTGAATGCTCACTTCAATCAATCCGATCAGCGACTGCAGCTTGTTGACCAGCTGAATGCCCGGCTTCGGCTCGGTGTTGCGAAGCTGATCGACCAGCCACATGAACTCGAGCTTGAGGCTTGTCAGCACCTGGCCGAGCTCGTCGTGAAGCTCTCGGGCGACTCGCGCGCGCTCTTCCTCTCGCGCGAGCTCCAGTCGAAGCGCGAGCGGATGAAGCCCCTGACCGCGCGAGGCAGATGGCGTGCGCCGGGCCCGCCGGCGTGGCGCAGGCGTTCGCGTCATCGTCCAAGTGCAGTCTTATTGGTCACCAAGCAGGCAATGAAGCGTAAGTATAGCCGCCGAACTGACGACTCCATCCATCAAAGGCCATCTCATGTCTGCACCTGATGAGATGTCAGAGAAAACCTGACAACCATTCATGAAAAATTTGCGACAAACTTGCGACAGCTCACGATGCACGCACGTGCTGATCGATCCGATAACAAAAGTGAAAAGGCAGGCGGCTGTGATGACCGAACTCAAACGCATCGTGCTGGCGGAAGACAACCCCAATGACGTCGAACTGACGCTTGCGGCGCTCGGCGAGATCAACCTCGCGAACGAAGTCGTGGTCGTGCGGGACGGCGCCGAAACCCTCGACTACCTCCACCGGCGCAACGCGTACGCCGACCGGCCGGCCGGAAATCCGGCGGTGCTGCTGCTGGATCTGAAAATGCCCAAGGTCGATGGCCTCGACGTGCTCCGGGCACTGAAGGCCGACGACACGTTGAAGACGATTCCGGTCGTCATGCTCACTTCCTCGCGCGAAGAACAGGATCTGATTCGCAGCTACAAGCTCGGGGCAAACGCCTACGTCGTGAAACCGGTCGACTTCCGCTCGTTCATCGACGCCGTTCGCCAGCTTGGCGCATTCTGGGCTGTCGTCAACGAGCCACCTCCCGGCGGAGCGGTTCACAGAACGTAGCGCCCTCGGTCATACCACGCGACGAAGCTCAGTATGCGGTAACTTTCTCGATGGCCTTCACCAGGTCGTCGATCTGCGGCAGTATCACTTCCTCGAGCTCGGGGGCGTAAGCCACCGGCGTATCCATTGCTCCCACGCGGGTCACAGGCGCGTCGAGATGTTCGAACAGGTGCTCGGAAATCCGCGCGGCGATCTCGGCGCCGAACCCGCAGGTGAGCTGGTCCTCGTGCGCCACAATCACGCGGCTGGTCTTCTTGACGGCCTCGGCGATCGCATCGAAGTCGTACGGCAGGATCGTGCGCAGATCGAGGACCCCGACGCTGTGACCGCTCTTCTCGGCCATCTGCGCCGCGACGAGCGCCCGCTGAACCAGCGCGCCCCACGTGACGATGACGACGTCTGTCCCTTCGCGTCTCTCCGCCGCCCGTCCAAACGGAATCATATAGTCGGGGCCCGGATAGGCTGCTTTGTTGTACGTCTGACGGTACAGGTGTTTGTGCTCGAGGAACATGACCGGGTCGTCACAGCGGATCGCCGTGCGCAACAGGCCGGCGGCGTCTTGTGCGGTCGATGGAAACGCGATGCGGAGTCCGGGGCAGTGCGCGAAGATGCTCTCGCCGGACTGGCTGTGATACACGCCGCCGCCGCGGAGATATCCGCCGATGGCGACGCGGATGACGACGGGAGCCTTGAAGGAGTTGGCCGACCGGTACCGCAGCATCGAGAGCTCGTCGCGAATCTGCATCATCGCCGGCCAGATGTAATCGAAGAACTGAATTTCGACGACAGGCTTGATGCCGCGCACCGCCATTCCAATCGAGCGTCCGACGATGTTCGCCTCGGCGAGCGGCGAATTGAAGACGCGGTTGTTTCCGAACGTGCGCTGGAGTCCGTGCGTGGCTTTGAACACGCCACCTTTGCCCGGTACCCGTTCGATGATGTCGCAGTCGCTTGCATCGGCGACGTCCTGGCCGAACACGACCATCAGCGGATTGCGCGCCATCTCATCGTGCAGGGTTCGGTTGATCGCCGAGACCATCGTAATCGGATCGCCCTGGGGCGAGGCCGGCGCGCTGAACCGGTCGGACGTCGGGTCGACGTCCGGCGAGTACACGTAGAGGCCTGCCGTCTCGGGGGCGGGCCGCGGCGCTTTGAGCGCGCGATCGGCGGCGTCGGTGACTTCTTCAGTGACACTCTGCCGAATCGCTTCGAGCGCGTCGGTTGTTGCGAGCCCTTCCGCCAGGAGGAACGTGGTCAGGTTCGCGATCGGATCACGCCCCGCTTCGAGCTCGCGCTGTTCCGCCGTCTTGTAGCTCCGCTCGTCGTCCGAGTGCGAGTGCGAGTAGGGTCGAATCACCTTCGCGTGAACCAGCGCCGGGCCCTTGCGGGCCCGGGCGTACGCCACGGCTTCGCGCATGGCGCGGTAGCTCTGCACGAGGTCCGTGCCATCCACGCGAATCACTTCGAGATGTGGAAACGACTCCACCAGTCTCGAGATGTCACCGCCCGCGGTGTGGTAGTCGGCCGGGCACGAAATCGCGTATCCGTTGTCTTCGACGACGCAGACGACCGGGAGCTGCTCGGTGCAGATCGTGTTCATGAACTCCCAGAACTCTCCCTCGCCGGTCGCGCCGTCTCCGATCGACACGTAGGTGACTTCGTCGGGCTCCGCCTGCGGAGGTGGAGCGCCCAGGAGCGGCAGGCGTTTCGACGCCTCGGCGCTGCCTGCGCCCTGCAGGCACTGCATACCCGTCGCGCTCGAGCGGTTCATGATGTGCAGCGCGGGGTTGCTCCAATGCGACGGCATCATACGACCGGCGGACGAGGGATCGTCCGACGATCCGACGGCGGAGAGCAGCATCTCGTACGGTGTC
Organism: Vicinamibacterales bacterium; assembly: GCA_963802345.1. Lineage (GTDB taxonomy): Bacteria > Acidobacteriota > Vicinamibacteria > Vicinamibacterales > JAMQPK01 > JAMQPK01. The sequence continues at coordinate 131,238 of CAWDIK010000012.1, read as the reverse complement.
ATACCGAGCATCAGCGTCAGCGCGCGGTCGCGGTAGTAGGGGAAGAACCAGTCGTAGCCCGGCTTCAGCGTCAGGCCCGCGGCGACGAGAATGGCTTCGTGGCCGGCGCCGCTGATTTGAAAGAAGATCTGGCTTTGATTCTTGAGCTGGATTTCCTTGTCGTCGAGTTTTCTCGACAGAACCATCCAGCGATACGATGCGAGGAGGTCGTCGCGGGTAAGGCCTTCGTAGGAGCGCGGCGCCCTGGCGTGGGTCTTGTGTCCGTTGGTCACCGTCGAAGCCTTCATTCACGCTCCCGACCGTTCCGCCGCAGCCTTCAACGAAGGCGGAACAGCAAATTATACATCGGTTCCGGATGTATAATCGCGATCCAAGGCCGCCGACGCAAGCGGTAAAACTCCTCGACCACCATCTACATTGCAGCCCTATCGCTTGTTTCGCTGGGATGAAATCGCGCTCGAGAAAGTCACCGAGATGGTCTCGCGGAAATTCGTGTCCGGCGAGCGCGAGACGATCGCACAGATCTATCTCAAGCGCGGCGCCGTCGTGCCGCAACACGCGCACGACAGCGAGCAGATGACCTACGTGCTGCAGGGCGCGTTGAAGCTGCTCGTCGCCGGCGACGAAGTGACGCTGCGCGACGGGGAAGTGCTCCACATCAAGCCCGGCGTTGCGCACCAGGTCGAAGCGCTCGATGACACCTTCGTGCTCGGGGTCTTCAGCCCCGTCCGGCGCGACTGGGTGGAGTGAGGAGGACATGCCGACGGAGGGTTTGCGCGCACGCAACGGCGGTACGCGTGCGCACCTGTGTATTGCCGATCCGATGTCATCGCACCCGCCCATGGCGAATCGAATCGCGGCCCTCAGACAGATGGGGTTTCAGAATTAATGGCCCGGCTTCACGCTTCGGGCTTCGGCGATGCGGGCTCCACCGGCCAGAGGACCACGGGCGGCCGCGCACAACGAGTGGCCCTGGCGCTGCTCCGTGTGTGCCTGGGAGTGTTCATGTTTTTTTTCGGTTTCGAGAGGGCGTCATGGCTGCTGGACGCCACGCCGCTGTCGACACAGCTTGCGTCATGGCTGGTTGATGCCGCTCCGGTGAGCCGGTGGTATCTCGAGCGGCTTATTCCGGGCGCGCCGGTATTTGCGCGACTGGTGCCGCTGGGAGCGATGATCAGCGGTCTCGCGCTCACGCTCGGCTTCTGGACGAGAATCGCCGCGGCGATCTCGCTCGTCGTCGTGTTGAGCCTTCAGCTGGGCGCCGGCTCGATGTTGCGGTTTACCTATCTGATGGATGCGAGCGGGCTTCCGCTGGTTGGTGGTTTGCTGGCGCTGGTTATCGGGGGGAGACTCGCAGAAACGAAAAACGAAGAACGAAAAACGAATAGAGTCCGGCGAGATCTTTCGCTCTTCGATCTTCGTTTCGTTTCAGTGTACATGCTTGTCCCAATCGCTTTTCCCGCCCGAGTACACGCCGAACTTCTTTCGCGCGCGGTCCATCTTCCAGCGCAGATATCGATAACGCACTTCGTTGGCGGGGCTGAGGCGCCCGCCGCGCAGCAGGAGGTAGCCCGCGACCAGCCCGCCCAGATGTGTGATGTGCGCGATGCTGCCGCTGTTGCCCATTGAGGAGAGCAGGGCAATCGCGCCCATGATCATGACGAAGTATTTCGCCGGGATGGCGAATATGAAATAGATGTAGATCGGCCGGTTCGGAAACGTCAGCCCGTAGGCGAGCAGCAGACCGTAAATGGCGCCCGACGCGCCGATCGTCACGGTGTAGAACATCCGGGCGGTGGCAGGGAACGGCGCGAGCGATACGAGGATCGTCGTGATCGCTGCCGCGATACCCGTCGCGAAGTAATACCGCAGAAACGCTTTCGTTCCCCACATCCGCTCGAGCTCGGTGCCGAACATCCACAACGCGAGCATGTTGATGAGGATGTGCCCTATCTCGCTCGTATCGTGCAGGAACATGTAGGTGACCGGCTGCCACACGCGAAGCGACTCGAAAATCGCCGCGGGCACCAATCCAAAAAATTCCTGCACCGCCTGCGTCAGGCCGGCGGGCATCAGCCACATGAGCAGAAACAGCGCCACGTTGGTGACGATGAGAATCTTGATCGCCGGGGTGAGCGGGCCGGGACCGAACGAAAAGGACGAGTGGGAAGGTCCGCGCGAAGGATAACGGCGCATCACGTCGAATCTACCACGTTCAGTAGCGTAAAACCCGGCGTCTGACCTGAGCGAACTCTTCGATCCGCAGTAGATGAGCGCAGGCAGCGAGCACGCCCATGCCGATCGCGATGGCGCCGAGTACCCGAACGGCCTGCGCCCGCAACGCGTCGCCGGCGAAGGGAACGTGCAGCGCCCGTTCGGCATAGTACGCCGCCAGCGCCATCGCGATGGAGGCGAGCGAGATTTTTACGGCGGCGGTGAGGAGGCGTCGACCGTCGAGGCCGCCGAGCCGCATCCTGAGCATGACGAGCAGCACACCTGCGTTCAACAGCGCCCCGGCCGCGGTGCCGAGCGCGAGGCCGCGATGGCCGAGCGATCGAACGAGCACGAGGCTGAGCGTAATGTTGAACGCGATGCTTGCCGCGCTGGCGATGACCGGCACCCGGCTGTTACCCAGGGCATAGTAGGACGGCGACATGAGTTTGACCGCCGAATAGCCCATCAGCCCCGGTGAGTAGCATACGAGTGCTGCGGCGGTGGCCGCGGTGTCGGCGGGCGTGAATCGGCCCCGTTCGAAGATCAAGCGAACAATCGGCGTCGCCAGCACGAGCAGCCCGAGCGTGGCCGGCACATTCAGCATCAGCATCATGCGCAGCCCGCTCGACACCGCCTGGCGCAGCCCGGGATCGTTGCGGCTTGCCGCGTGGCCCGAAATCGTCGGGAGCGAAGCGGTGGCAATCGAAATCCCGAACAGGCCGATCGGCATGTACATCAGCCGGAACGCGTAATCGAGCCACGACACCGCGCCAGTTCCCAGCCCGGCCGCAAGCCAGCTGTTGACGAACAGATTGATCTGCACCGCTGCGAGCCCGGCAACGCCAGGCACCATCAGGCGCCCGATCTCGCGCAGCCATGGATCGTGGATGTCGAGGACCGCCTGATACCGAAATCCCTGGCGGCGTAGAACGGGCCATTGCAGAAGAATCTGCCCGAGGCCGCCGATGAGCGTGCCGGCGGCGATGGCCATGATCGGCTCGATCCCCAGAGGCTGCGCGAGCGGAACGGCAATCACCGCGCACAAAATCGTCGCGACGTTGAACATCGCGGGCGAAAGTGCTGGAACGAAAAAACGATGCAGCGCGTTCAGCATCGCCATCAGGACCGCGGCCGTGGTCACGAGCGCGAGGAACGGGAACATGAGACGCGTGAGTCGAATCGTCAGCGCGATCTTCCCCGGGACATCGCGAAACCCGGAGGCATACAGCTCCACCAGCGGCTCGGCGAACGCGATGCCCGCGATGACAACAGCGCCGGCGATCAGAAGAAGCACGTTGATGACATTCGAGGCGAGGCGCCAGGCAGCCGCCCTGTCTCCGGACGCGAGCGACCGGCTGAACGTCGGCACGAGCGCGGCGCTGAGGGCGCCTTCGGCGAACAGATCCCGCAGGACGTTTGGCAGGCGGAAGGCGATGCGGAAGGCGTCCATGGCATCGCCGGCACCGAAAAAATACGCAAGAACCTGATCGCGGACGAGACCCAGGATCCGGCTGGTCATCGTCGCGATTCCGATGACCCCGGCCGCCCGTACGAGCTGCTCGCCTTGGGTCGCGGGAGGCACGACGCGCCGCGTCGCGCGCTGATTATCCAAGTTTGCGGCGCACGAGCTCGTTCACGGCCTTTCCGTCAACGGTCTTGCCCGCGAGATCCGCCATGACCGCCTTCATGACGCGTCCCATATCCTTGGCGGATGTGGCGCCGGTCGATGCAATGGCGGCGTCGACGGCTTTCTCCAGCTCGACGGCGTCGACCGCGGGCGGCAGATAACCCTCGAGAATCGCAATCTCCGCCGTCTCTTTGTCGGCGAGATCCTTGCGGCCGCCCTTGGTGAACTGCTCGATTGAATCGCGGCGTTGCTTGACGAGCGCCGACACCACCTGGCGCGCTTCGCCCTCATCGAGCGCCCGGCCTCGCTCGACCTCGCGATTCATCAATGCCGCTTTGAGCATTCGCAGCGCGACCAGCCGTGCCGCATCCTTCGCCTTCATCGCGTCGGTGATTGCCTTGTTGACGTCTTCGACGAGCGCCATGCTTAATCCCACTCTCTGATGCTGACATCCTGATCCGAGTCCACCGAGCGTGACATGCCAGTCGTCGGTGTCTTTGTAGAACTTCGCCGGGACGGTGACAGCGTTGATCTTCGCCGCCAGCGCCAGCGGATTCGACCTCATCTGGAAATAACCCGAATGCCGCATGATGCGCCGGAACCCGACGTGCGAGGCGTAACAGCGAATCTTGTCGGATCCGGCTTCGCGCGCTTCGGCATCGACCCACCGCAGCAGGGTTTTGAAGCCGATCTCGTCGTGCGTATCGGACAGGAAATCGACGAGCACGGTGACGCGCCCGCGCGGTTCCTGCACGTGGCGATACACGGCATACCCTTCCGGGCGACCGTCGCGCTTGAGCGCCGCAACCGAGTACCGCACGTGCGGCGGCTCGATGAACTTCCAGTTCAGGTACGCGGCATCGCGGCGGACGGCGAGCTCGAAACGATCGGCGAGCCTTTCCCAGAGGTCCGTGAACGATGCGTCAAACCGGCGGATTGGCTCGACGTCTGCGCGGAGCGGACGGACGCGCGCAGCGACGCGCACGATCGGCAGAGTCACCGCAGAGACGATGCGATTGAGCGTCATCGGCCATTGCGGCATGCGGACGGCCCGCCGCGTCAACGGCTTGACCACTCCGGGAATCGCCGCGACGTCGGGGAAATGCATCTTCTTCAGGAGCGCTGACGAAGCGCCGGACAAGCCGAGGCCCAGCGCGGCACCGACGCTGCGGTCCCACGTGCGGAAGAGCTCCTCGCCGAGGCCGCGCCGCTGCCGTTCGGGCGCCACCATCGCGTCGGTTCCCCACGCGGCCTGAATCTCCTTGCCCCCAAGCGACAGTCGCACGGGCATCGTCGCGTAGTGGCCGATGATCGTGGGGCCTTCGCGCACGACCCACAGCAACGCCTGACCTTCGGGGTTATTGGGATTGCGACGATATTGCCAGTCCCACCGCAGCCGACTCGCTGCGGCGGCGTCCGGACCGAAGACGCGCCTGTAGAGCGCATCGACGCCGCGCTGGTCCTCCGGCCTGTACCGATCAATTTCGGGCATTGTTATGCGCGTGTCTCGTCGCCGGGGGGCGTCTGTTGAATTGTATCGCGAGGAGCGCTCTATCGATCGGGCTGCGGCGGGCGCACACCCCGTCCAGTGGGCGCCTGTTCGACTGGCGCTGGCGGAGCGAGACTCGGCTGCGGCGTTCCGATCGGCGCGTTCCACGGGTTGGTCGGCACTCCAGCTCCAGGAGCGGTCTGTGCAGGTTGCGGCGCTGGCCCAGGATGTGTCGGAGGAACCAGCGTCGGCGAGGGTCCCGGGTTGAGCGCAGGCACGGGAACGAGGCCGGCAGCGGCGGCAGCAGCCATCGCCGGGTCATCCATCTGATCAGCTGAATTCGGCGAATCGAACACCATGCCCGGTGATAAGGGCGTCGGCTGCGTCTGGTCGCAGTTGCGTCAGGTTCCCGCCTGGGCCACCTTGCATGCCCGGTGAAAGCAGGCCCGGGTTGCTGCGGCCGAAGCGCGGCGACTGCCGTCGTCGTGGGCATGATCAGGATGCGATCGTACAGGGACGCATCGGCTACCTGAGTCGAGCGCGGCATCGCCATGTAGCCCGGGATCGATCGGAGGATGATGTCGAGCGCCTGTTTTTCAGGGACTGCGTCGAGTTTGAGCGTAATCGGGCCGCCCGTGATGCGTTCGACGTTGACGATGCGCGTCTTGCCGACCCGGGCCCACTCCGTGAGGATCTGCCGAACCGTGACATCCTGTGCATCGAGCGACACGAGGCCGTCGCGGACGGAGAGCGTCAGACCGGCGGCCCAGGATGGCGTCGCCGAGCACGTCAACAGCAACAGAGCGAGCGCAAGCCTTGTCATGATTTCGACGCAACTCCATTGTAAATCAGGACCCCTGCGCGCGGAAATATTCAATCACTCTGGTGATGATCTCGTTGAGCTGCACTTTCGGCTCGTAGCCGACGAGCTGCGTGACTTTGGTGAGGTCCGGAACGCGCCGCGGCATGTCTTCAAATCCTTCTTCATAGGCCTTGTCGTACGGGACGAATTCGATGCGCGACGCCGATCCTGTGAGTGATTTCACGATCTCGGCCAGCTGCAGGATGGTGACCTCGTGCTTGTTGCCGATGTTGAACACCTGACCGACCGCCTTCGGCTCGTTGACGAGCCTCATCAGGCATTCGACGACATCGCCGACGTAGGTAAAGCTGCGCGACTGCGTTCCGTCGCCGAACACGGTGATCGGCTCGCCTGAAAGCGCCTGGCGCACGAACGACGGCAGCACCATGCCGTACTGGCCGGTCTGGCGCGGCCCGACCGTATTGAAGAACCGGACGATGATGATGGGAAGGTCGCGCTCTTTGTAGTACGCAAGCGCGAGAAATTCGTCAATCGCCTTGCTGCAGGCGTATGCCCAGCGATGTTTGACGGTCGCGCCCATGACGAGATCGGCGTCTTCGCGAAACGGCACGTCCGCGCTCTTGCCGTACACCTCGGACGTCGAGGCGATCACGACCTTCTTTCTTTTCTTGTGCGCGTGTTTCAGGACGACCTCGGTCCCATGCACGTTGGTTTCGATCGTGTGCACCGGCTGCTCGACGATGAGCTTCACGCCGACCGCGGCCGCAAAATGAAAGATGACGTCGTTGCGATCGATGAGCTCTGCAAGCAGCGGTTCGTTCGTCAGCGTGTCGATGACGTACTGGAACCGCGGGTTCGACTTCAGGTGTCCCACGTTCCGTATGGAACCGGTAGACAGGTTGTCGATGATGTCGACCTCGTGGCCAGCATCGAGCAGTGCTTCAGCGAGATGCGAGCCGATGAATCCTGCCCCTCCGGTAATTAACGCTCTCACGAGGATGATTCCTTTCGAACAGCCTCAGCGACCGCGGTGACGGCGTCTGGCGACAGTCCTGGGTATAAGGGTAATGACAGGACTTCGTTCGCCGCGCGAACGGCCTGTGGGCAATCGACCCCCTCCGACGGAGCGAAGGCCGGCTGCTGAAAAATCGGCGTCGGATAGTGCACGAGCGTCTCGACGCCTGACGCGGAAAGGCGATCCTGCAGCACCTTGCGGCGCTGCGCCCTGATCGGAAACAGATGATACACGTGTCCCGCATCCATTTCCGGCGGAACGTCGACGGAAGCGCCGACAAGCAGCGATCGATACAGGGCGGCGCTGGCGCGGCGCTCGTCTGTACGCCGCCGAAGGTGCGGAAGACGCGCGCGCAGAATGGCGGCCTGCATTTCGTCGAGCCGGCTGTTGACGCCGATCTCGACGTGGCGATACCGGTCGGCCTGTCCTCCGTTGCGCAGCCGCGCGATGCGCGCGGCGAGAGACGCGTCGCCGGTGATGATGGCGCCGCCGTCGCCCAGAGCGCCGAGGTTCTTTGTCGGGTAGAAGCTGAACGCTCCGGCGGCTCCGAACGTGCCGACGGCGCGGCCTGCGGATGTTGCGAGATGCGCCTGGCAGCAGTCTTCGACGAGCGCGAGTCCTTTGCGCTCTGCGAGCGCGGCGAACGCCGGTGTGTCTGCGGGCTGGCCATACAAATGCACCGGCAGGAGCGCGGCCGTGCGATCGGTAATCGCCCGCTCCGCGGCGCGCTGGATCGAGCGTCAATCGTTCAGGGTCGATATCGGCGAAGACGGGACGGGCGCCCACCATGACGATCGCGATGGCGGTGTACGCGGCGGACAGTGGAGTCGTGATGACCTCGTCGCCGGGGCCGATGCCGAGCGCGCGAAGAATGAGCGCGATCGCGTCAGTGCCGTTGCCGACGCCGACAGCATGCGGCGCGCCGGATGCGGCGGCGAATTCCCGCTCGAACGCCTCGACCTCCGGTCCCAGGACGAACCATGCGCGGTCGACCACGCGCGCGATGGCCTCGCGGACCGCGTCCGACTCTTCCGCGAGGTGGAGATCGTTGAATGGAACCCGAAAGCTCATGCCACCGTCGATGGCGTAGACGCCGAGTCGTCCAGGTACGCGCCGGCGTGCGCGCGGTAGTACGCGAGCGTTCTTGCGAACCCGTCCCGCAGTGTGACGCGCGGCTCCCATCCGACGGCGTTCCGGAAACGGGAGGAATCGGCGTAGAAGCTGCCGATGTCGATCGCCTTCTTTTCAGCCGGCCACGGCACATACCGCACCGACCCGGCGCCGGCCACTTCGATCAGCAGCGCGGCAAGGTCCTTGTGCGAGATGGGCTCCAGGCCGCCGACGTTGAATACCTGTCCGTTGCAGGCGTCCGACGCGCCCGCGCGAAGAAATGCATCGGCCGCGTCGTCGACGTAGACCAGATCGCGCATCTGGGAGCCATCGCCGAAGATCTGAATCTCGCGCCCTTCCAGGGCAAGCCGAATGAACCAGCCGATGAAACCCTGGCGGTTGTGGCTGATGAGCTGCCGCGGTCCGTATACGTTGGTCAGCCGGAGAGAGCAGGCGCGGACGTTGAAGACGTTGTTGTAGAGAAGGTGGTAGTTTTCGCCGGCGGCTTTGTTGATGCCGTTCACGTCAACGGGCCGGACGAGGTGGGTCTCGGTGACCGGCAGCGAATCGGGTTTTCCGTACACCTGACGCGTCCCTGCAAACACCACTTTCACGCCTGGGTTGAACTTGCGGCACGCCTCGAGAATCGACAACTGGCTGCGGCAGTTGATCTCGAGGTCGGTATGCGGGTCCCGCATGCTGTCGATGTGGCTCACCTGCCCGGCGAGGTTGAAGATGACCTCGCGATCGCGGACCAGATGGTTCATCGTGCTTTCCTGGCGCACGTCCGCGATGTTGACGCGCACTTTGTCGGCGATGCCGTCGATATTGAAAAAATTCGCGCCGGAATCTGGAATCAGCGAGTCCATCAACAACACGTCGGCGCCGAACTCAACGAGGCGCCGGGCGATGTTGCTGCCGATGAAGCCGAGGCCGCCGGTAATCATCACCCGCCGGCCGCGATAGAAATCCTGATGCGGGAGGGTCACAGCACGCGTTGTCCTGCGCTGCGCCGTGAGGCACGGTCCTCCGCGGTGGCCGGCGATCGTTCGTGGGTGCGCTGCACGACGAGCGCGTACCAGAGTTTCAGCACGTCGATGCCGGTGCGGATGACGCGCCGAAAATTGAAGAACTGCGACTTTCCGTGCGCGCGATGATAGTGATGGACCGGCACCTCGACGATCCTGAAGCCGGCATCCTGGATTTTCTTCATCATCTCCAGGCAGATGACGCCGCTGTTTTTCTCGAGACGCACGCGATCGAAAATCGATCGCCGCAGCAGCCGAAAATCGCAATCGACGTCGCGCACGCGAAGGCCGAACAGGATCCTGACCGTATGGTGATAGATCCGGCCGATGACGATGCGGTGCAGCGGATCCGATCGGCTGATTTTGTAGCCGTTGACCAGGTCGACGCCGGCGGTCATCATCGGCCACAGCAGCTCGATTTCCGACGGGTCGTACTGCGCGTCGCCGTCGGTGTAGAAGATGACGTCCTTCGAGGCGCTGGCAAACCCGGTGCGAAGCGCGCCGCCGTAGCCGCGGTTCACCGGGTGCGTCACGATCTTCAACCGGGGATAGACCCGTGCGAGCTCGCTCAGTATCTGCGCCGTCGAGTCCGAGCTGCCGTCGTCGACGACGATGACCTCATAGTTCGGCGTCAACTTCGAGGCGCTCTGCACGGCGGTGATGACGAGGCTGGCGATCGTCCCGCAGTCGTTGTACGCGGGGAAAAAGACGCTGAGGCCGGGTGCAGTAGCCTGATCGGAATCCGTCATTTTTGGTGTGAGGACACGTTATTACACTAGGGCCTCAGGCGCAATCGCCACGGCACTATCGCGGACTCCAGCAGGACCCTCGAGGAGACTTTCGATGCGCCTTCGCGACGTTCCACGAAAATGATGGGGATTTCCTTGACGCGGCAGCCGATCCGTCTTGCCAGATACAGTTGTTCGATGAGAAACGCGTACCCTTCTGAGATCAAGCCGTCGAGCGGCAGCCGGGCGAGCGCCTCCCGGCGCCAGCACCGGAATCCCGTCGTGCAATCACTGACCTCGAGTCCGGTCACCGACCGGATGTAGCGGTTCGCAAAGCTGCTGAGAATGATGCGGTGCAGCGGCCAGTTCACGACGCTGATGCCGCGCAAATACCGCGACCCGAGTACCAGATCGGCGTCGGCCGCCGCCGCCGCCATGTCGGGGAGGTATTTCGGATCGTGCGAGAAGTCTGCGTCCATCTGAAAGATCAGATCGGCGCCGCTTCCGAGGGCATGCTGCAGCCCCGCCACGAGCGAACGCCCGAGCCCGCGCGCGCCCTTGCGGTGGACGACTGACACCCTGTTCCCGCGGCTGGCCGCGAGCGAATCGGCCAATGCACCGGTCCCGTCAGGAGAATCGTCGTCGACGACGATAACGCTGTAAGAGGGGTACTCGAGGATGGCTGAAACGAGCCCGGCGAGATTCTCGCGCTCGTTGTACGTCGCGATGACGACCGTGGCGTTCATCGAGGACCTTCCGAGCGCATGGTCGAGATCTGCTCGGAAACCAGTCCGACGAGGAAAATGACCACGGCGAGGAGCAGGAGGAGCACAGACGAGTCTGTGATGTCGTGGTACCAGATCGTCGTCCAGATGGCGTAGGACGCGCCGAGCACGAAAAACGCGCCGGAAATTGGCAGAAACACGCGCAGCGGGCTGAAGATCGTGATCACCTTCAGCAGGATCATCAGGAACCGCGCACCATCGGAGACGAGTTTGATCTTCGACATCCCGAGCCGGGGGCTGACGGTTATGGGCTCGAACCGTACGCTATAGCCGGCCTTCACGAACGACAGTGTGGTCGTGGTCGGCGTCGAGAATCCGTTGGGCAGAAGGTGAAGGAACTCGCGGAGGCCGCTCGTCCTCGCGGCTCGTAAACCCGACGTGAGATCGGGAATCTCGCGGCCTGTCAGGTACCCCGCTATCCAATTCAGCGCACTGTTCCCGAGGTGACGCGCCTTCGATGCCTGCTGATTCGATCCGGCGCGCGTTCCCACGACGAGATCGTACTCGCCGAGAAAGCTGACGAGACGCAGGGCATCAGACGCGCTGTGCTGTCCGTCGCCGTCGACGATGAGCACGTAGTCGCCCAAGGCGTTCCGTATGCCGGTTTTGACCGACGCGCCGTTGCCCTTGTTGTAGGGGTGCCTGACGACGCGCGCACCCGCGGCAGCGGCTGCGCTCGCCGTGCCGTCTGACGAGCCGTCGTCGATGACGAGGATCTCGCACCAGTTCGCCGCGGCCCGAAGCGATTGGACGACTGTCCCGACAGCGGCGGACTCTTCGTACGCCGGAATGACCACGCTGACGGTCGATGGATCGGCCACGTGTGCGAAATCGTATCACGGTGTAAACAAGGGGGCGAAAATTTAGCGTAACTCTTTTTTTATCTACGTTTTAGGCGTTGACATCACCGGATCGCTTCTCTACTATCGCTATGGATTTTTTTGGAGAGAAATGGAGTAGCCGAGCGTGCTTCGGGGCAACTCGCCGGCGAAAATTGATGATCGGGGGAGACTCAAGATCCCCAATGGGTTCCGCTCGTTCATCGAGGATGAACACGGGCGCGAACTGTTCGTTACCAGTCTGCACGGGGACTCGGTGCGTATCTACCCCATGCCGGTGTGGGCTGACATCGAAAAAAAGCTGGCGCAGATTCCCTCGACCCACCCATCCCGCACGAAGTTCCTGGACCGCGTCAACTTTTACGGCCAGGTCACCGAAATCGACAGCCAGGGGCGTGTGGTGATTCCGGCTCGGCTGCGCGAGTCGGCGACGATGGTCGGGGAAGTCGACGTGTTCGGCCAGTTCAACTTTCTTGAAGTGTGGAACCACGAGCGGTTCATCGCAAAACTGCAGCGCGAGCCGTTTACCGACGACGACGCGCGGGCGCTGTCGGATCGCGGTCTGTAAAGGCGCAAACGCATGCTTCACGAGCCGGTGATGACGCGCGAGGCAATCGCGTTCCTGCAGCCAGAGAAGGGCGGCATCTTCGTGGATTGCACGGTCGGCATGGGAGGGCATGCACTCGCCTTACTCGAAGCCGGGGCCACCAAAGTGATCGGGCTCGACCGCGATCCTGCGGCCCTGCGCATCGCGGCCGAGACGCTGAACAAATACCGCGATCGCGTAGAGCTCGTGCACTCGGATTATCGGGCGATCGCGGCGATTCTGGAGGCCCGCGGGATCGAGCGTGTCGACGGCACCCTCACGGACATGGGCATGTCGTCCTATCAGCTCGAAGCCGAAGGCCGCGGGTTCAGCTTTCAACGCGACGATCCGCTCGACATGCGAATGGACACGACGACCGGCCCGACCGCAGCCGAGTTGCTGCGCCGTTCTGAGGAATCGGAGATCGCCGATGCGATTTATGAGTTTGGCGAGGAGCGCTACTCGCGGCGAATCGCGCGGGGCATCGTGCAGGCGCGGACCGCAGCCCCGCTCGAGACGACTGCTCAGCTGGCGGCGATCGTGAGACGAGCGGTGCCTCGGCGCGGATTCTCGCGGATCGATCCTGCGACGCGCACGTTCCAGGCGCTCCGCATCTGGGTGAACCGCGAGCTCGACGATATCGACACGTTTCTGACGGCAGTGGCGCACCGCCTGGCGATCGGGGCGCGCCTGGTGGTGATCGCGTTTCACTCGCTGGAGGATCGCATCGTCAAGCACACGCTGCGGGCGCTTGCGTCACGCGACGGCGCCGCGTTGCGCATCCTGACGAAAAAGCCGGTGACTCCGCAGCCGGACGAGCTCGAACGCAATCCGCGAGCGCGCAGCGCGAAGCTGCGCGCGGCCGAGTGCGTCGCGTGAGTGAAGTGGGCAGAGCGTAAGGCAGAGGACACGCATATGCGCACATCTTCAGAAGGATTCGAATACGCCATCAAGAAAGACGTTCGGAACAACCCGATCGTCCGCGAGATTGACGAGCGTCGGCTCCGGGAGCAGTGGCGTTCCGTAGCACTGGGCGTGGTCTTTGTCGCCGTGCTGCTGTTCTCGGGATGGCAGCGCGTCGAGCTTCTGCAGCACGGCTATCGCCTCGAACAGATGCAGAAGGCACGCGGCAACGAGGAAGAGATCAACCGCCACCTGCGGCTCGAAGTCGAGACGCTCAAGTCGCCGGCAGCGGATCGAGTCGCTCGCCCTTGGGCGGTTGAAGCTCGTCGCCCCGGAGACCGGCGCGGCGATTGTCATCGAGCGCGTCGTGCCGCCGGAACCGCCGCCGGCATCGGTGGTCGCGAAGGCACTGGAGTAAGCCGGTGAGCGAGCCCAAGTCGGACAACTGGCGCGGCACGATCCGCGCACGGCTCATGGTCGGCGCCGCAATTTTCGTGCTCTGGGCCGTGGGCATTCAAGCGCGGCTGGTGTATCTCCAGGTCCACAAGCACGAGGCGCTCCAGGCGCGAGCCGAGAACCAGTCCGCGCGGACGATGGATATCTCGGCCAAGCGCGGCGATATTCTCGACCGATACGGCCGCGTGCTGGCCTACAGCGTCGATGCCGATTCGGTGTACGGCGTTCCCAGCGAAATCGAAAACCCCAACGACACGGCGTCGAAGCTCTGCGCCGCGCTGACCGACTGTGCGTCCAGGGAGCTGGAGGCGATCGCCGGACGGTTGCGGCAGAAGCGCGCGTTTGTCTATGTCCGCCGGCGCGTGACGCCGCCGCAGGCGACGCGGATTGCCGAGCTCGATCTGGACGGCATCGGATTCATCAAGGAAGACCGCCGGTTTTATCCGAAGAAGCAGCTTGCGGCCCAGCTGCTGGGTTTCGTGGGCGTCGACAACAAAGGACTCGCCGGCATCGAGGCAGCCTACGACAGCCAGATCAGCGGCGCGCTCGGCAGGCTGCTGTATCAGACCGACGCGCGCGGCCGCGCGTTCAGCCGACTCGAGCGGCCGCCGACCGCGGGCGCGACCGTCGAGCTCACGATCGATGAGTACCTCCAGCACGTGGCCGAGCGCGAGCTGCGCGACGCCGTGGCGCAGAATCGCGCCGCCGGAGGCACCGTGGTGATCATGGCGCCGAAGACCGGTGAAATTCTGGCGCTTGCGAACGAGCCGACCTTCAACCCGAATGCCTTTTCGACGGCATCGCCCGAGCACCGCCGCAATCGCGCCGTGCAGGACATCTACGAGCCCGGCTCCACATTCAAGGTCGTGACCGCGAGCGCCGCCATAGAGGAGCGCGTCATCGGCGTCGACGATCTGATCGACGTGTCGGGCGGAAAAATCCGATTCGGGGCGCGGGTGATTCACGACACGCACGACTACGGGTCGTTGTCTTTCACCGACGTGATGGTGAAGTCGAGCAACGTCGGCGCCATCAAGGTCGGCTTGACGCTCGGACCAGAGCGGCTCGGCCGGTACGTGCGCCGCTTCGGCTTCGGCCGCGCGCTCTCGCCGGACTTCCCCGGCGAGACAACCGGCATCGTCTGGGATCCGCAAAAACTCGACACCAGCGCGCTCGCGTCGATGTCGATGGGCTATCAGGTTGGCGTCACACCGCTTCAGATGGTGGCGGCGGTCAGCTCTGTGGCCAACGGCGGGGACCTGCTTCAGCCGCGCGTCGTGCGTGCGCTGATTCGTGACGGCAAGCGCACCGAAGTAAAGCCGGCGGTGCTCGGCCGGACAATCTCCGGAGATACCGCCGCGACGCTGACCGCGATCATGGAGCAGATCGTTGAGCGCGGGACGGCGACGTATGCCCAGGTTGACGGGTACACGATCGCCGGCAAAACAGGAACCGCCGCAAAGCTCGTCAATGGCAGGTATTCCAACAGCGACTATTACGCGTCGTTTGTCGGGTTCCTGCCGTCGCGCAACCCGGTCGCGACCGTCATCGTCGTCATCGACTCGCCGCACGCGCACGGCTATTACGGAGGCCCAATCGCGGGCCCGGTGTTCCAGCGGATTGCCCAGGCCACGCTTCGCCATCTCGGCGTGGCCCCGACGCTGAATGCGCCGCCGCCCGTACTGGTGGCACGAGCCTCAGACCGGCCGGAAATCCAACCGGTGCACGGCCAGCGAGACGCAGCGATCGTTCACGTCGGCACTGCCGGCGACACGCGCGATCTCCCCGATCTTCGCGGACTCAGCGCACGCGAAGCGCTGCGTGTGCTGACGTCCATCGGACTGACGGCACACCTTACCGGCGTGGGTGTGGTGGCAAGTCAGTCGCCGGCGCCTGGAACACCGATTGAACCTGGTTTGGCATGTGTGCTCAGGCTTGAACGCAATCCCATGGCTGTCGCGTCGCTGCCAGCGGAGCCATGAAGCTTGCCGCTGTGCCGGGTATTGAGGTGAGTGGTGTCGCGTACGACTCGCGGCGGGTCACACCAGGTGACGTTTTCATTGCGCTGAGAGGCCTGAAGGCCACGGGAACCGATTACGCGGCAGAAGCGGTCAGCAGGGGAGCCGTCGCTGTCGTGGCAGATCGCCCGGCCGACGTCGCGTTGGGCGTGCCATGGGTAATCGTGCCGGACGCACGAGCGGCGATGGCGGCCATGGCGGCCGAGTTATACGGGCATCCAAGCCGCTCGATGCAGGTCGTCGGCATCACCGGGACGAACGGGAAAACCACGACAGCGTATTTATTACGCGCCGTGTTCGAATCGGCGGGAAAAAAATGCGGGCTCCTCGGTACGGTTGCCTACTCGATTGGCGACCGTGAGGTGCCGGCGTCGCGCACAACGCCGGAGGCCCCGGATGTCCAGCGGATGTTTCGCCAGATGGTCGATGCCGGTTGTGGCGCGTGCGTGATGGAGGTCTCCTCGCACGCCCTTGCCCTTCGAAGAGTCGATGGCACGGTGTTCGCTGCTGGCGTATTTACGAATTTGACGCGGGACCATCTCGATTATCACGGCGACATGGAGTCGTACTTCGCGGCGAAGAGGCGATTGTTCGAGATGCTCCCGCCGGGCGCGCCGCGCGTCATCAATCTCGACGATCCACGCGGTGAATCGCTGAGGAAGGCCGCGGATACGGTTGTGACCTACGCGATCAACAAGCCGGCCGATGTGACGCCCGGTCCCCTCACCCTGACCTTCGGCGGCCTCGAATTCGACGCGCGCACGCCAAAGGGCAACGTGCACGTCAAGTCGAGGCTGGTGGGGCGACCCAATGTCTCCAACGTGCTCGCGACCGTCGCGACGGCCACCGCGCTGGATATCCCGGTGGCCGCCATCGAGCGAGGCCTCACCAAGCTCACGGGAGTGCCCGGACGTTTCGAGCTGGTGTCGTCGAGCCAGGACGACGTGACTGTCGTCATCGACTACGCGCACACCGATGACGCGCTCAAGAACCTGCTCGAAACGGCACGGCCGCTGGCGCATCGCCGCGTCATCACTGTGTTCGGGTGCGGCGGAGATCGGGATCGCACCAAGCGACCGCTGATGGGCGCGGTTGCCGCGAGGCTCAGCGACATCGTCGTGATGACGTCGGACAACCCGCGCACGGAAGACCCCGCGCGCATCGTCGAGGAGATCAAGCGTGGAGTGCCCTCCGCGCCCGATCGCGCCGGCGCGACCTTCACGATTCTCGATCGCAAGGAAGCGATTCAGTTTGCGATCAGGAAAGCCGAGCCCGGCGATCTGGTGCTGCTCGCCGGCAAAGGGCACGAACAGACGCAGGTGATCGGCAGTCAGCAACTGCCATTCGACGAGGCGGCGATCGCGCGAGAGGCGCTGGAGCGGAGACGCTGACGCCTGCTTTTGTCGCCGCTGCGATCGGCGCGAAGGTGGCCGGTCCGGGGAGCGATCGCGAGATATCGGGGTTTTCGATCGACACGAGGACCATCTCGGCCGGCGATCTCTTCATCGCGATTCGCGGCGATCGGTTCGACGGCAACGCCTACGTCGCCGAGGCTGTGACGAAAGGCGCGGTGGGGGCGATTGTGAGCGACCCGACCCTGACCAGCGCGACAGGGCTTGCGGGGACGCCGCTGATAGTGACGTCCGACACGATCGCGGCTCTGCAAGCGCTGGCGAGCCGCGTGCGGCGTGATTCCGGCGCGGCCGTTGTCGCGGTCACTGGGAGTGCCGGGAAATCGACGACAAAGGAAATCACCGCTGCGTTTCTGGCGGCTCGTTACACGGTGTTTCGCAACAGGGGAAATTTGAACAACCACATTGGGCTTCCGTTGTCGCTGCTGGAGTTGCGGGCGAAGCCGGACATCGGGGTGCTCGAGCTGGGGATGAACCATGCCGGCGAGATCAGCGCGCTCGTGAAGATCGCCGAGCCAGAAGTGCGCGTCTGGACCAACGTCGGCCCGGCGCATCTGGAGTTCTTCGGGACCGTCGACGCCATTGCCGAAGCCAAGGCCGAAATTCTGGAGGGCGCGAACCACGACTCTCTGCTCGTCGCCAACGCAGACGACGATCTCGTGATGCGCCACGCCTCGAAATTTGCGGGCCGTGTGCGGACATTCGGCGTCGAGCGACCCGCCGACGTGCGCGCGCTCGCAGTGCGTGACCTGGGCGTCGACGGCACGGCGGCGATTGTCCGAACACCTATCGGGGAAACAGAGATTCGAACGCCGCTGCCGGGAACGGCAAATCTGTCCAACATCCTTGCTGCCGCCGCGGTCGCCATCCGCTTCGATGTGCCGCTCGAGGACATCGTCGAGCGCGCCGCCGGACTGAAACCTGTCGCGAGGCGAGGAGAAGTCATCCGCGCGGGTGGCGTCACGATCATCGACGATTCGTACAACTCGAATCCGAAGGCTTTGTCGCGGGCGCTGGCGATGCTGGGCGGCGAGACGCGTTACGAGCGGCGGGTTGCCGTGATCGGCGAAATGCTCGAGCTGGGCGCGGCCTCCGGCGAGCTGCATCGCGCCGCCGGGGAAGAGGCGGCTCGCTGGAACGTCGGCGTGCTCGTTGCGGTGGGCGGAGCGAACGCGCGGGCTGTCGCGGACGGCGCGATCAAAGCGGGCATGGCCGCTTCGCAGGTGCATTACGTCGAGAACAGCAAGGCGGCCGCCGATCTCGTCGCGGCGCTCGTCACATCCGGCGACGTTGTCCTTGTGAAAGGCTCTCGCGGCATACGGACAGAGGTGGTGGTCGATCGGCTCAAAGTGGAGCTCGGCTGATGCTCTACAACGTGCTCTATCAATTCCACACCCAGGTGCCGGTGCTGAATGTCATTCAGTACATCACCTTCCGCACCGCAGCGGCCAGCCTGACGGCGCTCGTTATCAGCTTGCTGCTCGGTCCCTGGCTGATCCGCAAGCTGAGGGAGTTTCAGATCGGCCAGATCGTCCGCCACGAGGGCCCGGCGTCCCACGCGCCGAAGGCGGGTACGCCGACGATGGGCGGGCTGCTGATCCTGACGGCGTCGATTGTGCCGACGCTGCTCTGGGCCGACTTGCTGAACTCGTACATCTGGATTGCCGTGCTCTCGACCGCGGCATTCGGCGCCATCGGGTTCACGGACGATTACCTCAAGATCGTGCGGCGTTCTCATGAAGGGCTGTGGGGACGCTACAAGATCCTCGGCCAAGTCGTCGTTGCCCTGCTGGTTGGCGCGATGCTGATTTACCTGGCGAACTACCACCAGCCGCCTCTCTACAACACGCGGCTGATTTTCCCGTTCTTCAAATCGCTGATTCCCGACCTGGGCTGGGGCTACGTGTTCTTTGCGATTGTCGTGCTCGTCGGCGCATCGAACGCGGTGAACCTTACCGACGGCCTCGATGGCCTCGCAATCGGCACGTTTGCGGTCGCCGCTGCGGCATTTACCGCGCTTGCGTACGTGACGGGCCACCGGGTGCTCGCCGATTACCTGCTCCTGGTGCATTTTCCGCAGTCGGCGGAGCTGACGATTTTCTGCGGCTCGCTCGTCGGCGCCAGCCTCGGGTTCCTCTGGTACAACTCGTATCCGGCGGATATTTTCATGGGCGATGTCGGGTCGCTCGCCCTTGGTGGCGCGCTCGGCACCGTCGCGATCCTCATCAAGCAGGAGCTGCTGCTGCCGATTGTGGGCGGCGTGTTCGTGCTCGAAGCGCTCTCAGTGATTCTCCAGGTCGCGTCGTTCAAGCTGACCGGCAAGCGCATCTTCAAGATGGCGCCGTTGCATCACCACTTCGAATTGATTGGCTGGAGCGAGCCGAAGGTGATCACCCGATTTCTGATCGTGGCCATCATTTTCGCGCTCTTCAGCCTGACGACATTGAAATTGCGATGAGCTTCTCTGTGCGGGGCCATAACGTGACGGTGGCAGGAGCGGCGCGCAGCGGCATCGCCGCCGCGCTGCTGCTCGCCGAGCGCGGCGCACGCGTCACGTTGACCGACGCCCGGTCCGAGCTCGAGCCGTCCGAGTCGAATCAGCTGCGCGACGCACGCGTCGCCCTGGAATTGAGTGCGCAACGGCTCGAAACGTTCACGTCAGCCGACTTGCTCGTGGTGAGCCCCGGCATCCCGCTCGACCAGCCGCAGATCGCGGCTGCGCGAGAGGCTGGAGTGCCGATCATGGGCGAAATCGAGCTCGCGTCGCGTTGGCTGACCGGACGCATCGTGGCAATCACTGGAACGAAGGGAAAGTCGACGACCACGACCTTGACAGGGCGCATGTTCACTGCCGGCGGCCTCACAGCCGTCGTCGGCGGAAACATCGGCACGCCTCTCAGCTCGCAGGTGGCGGCGTCGACGCCGGAGACGTTCCATATCGTCGAGGTCAGCAGTTTTCAGCTCGAAACGACAGAGACGTTTCATCCATGGATTGCGGTGCTGCTGAACCTCTCGTCAGACCATCTCGATCGCCACGGATCCATGGAGGCCTACGGTGCGGCCAAGGCGAAGATTTTCGCCAATCAGACCCCTGAGGACTGGGCGGTGATCAACGCCGACGATCCGCAGACGCTGGCGCTGGCAAGGGCCGGCCGCGCCAGGAAAGTGTTTTTCTCGGCCGACACGCCGCTGGTGCCGTTGTCGTCGATACGGTTGATCGGCCGGCACCTCGTCGCCGACGTGATGGCCGCCGCGACCGTGGCGCAACTCGCGGGTGTGCCGACCGACGCGATGGTTCGAGCAGTCGAATCGTTCACGGGCCTCGAGCATGCGCTGGAGCCGGTCGCCGTCGTCGACGGCGTCAGTTTCGTCAACGATTCGAAGGCGACGAACGTCGAGGCCGCGCAACGCGCGATCGAGAGCTTCGAGACCGGGCTCGTGGTGATTATGGGGGGCCGCTTCAAGAGCGGAGATTTCTCGCTGCTTCGCGATCCGCTGCGCTCCCGGGATGCGAAGGTCGTTGCGATCGGTGAAGCCACGTCGATGATCGAACGAGCGCTCGACGGAGCCGTGCCTGTCGAAGCGGTGGCGACGCTGGAGGCGGCGGTGAGGCGCGCGTACGAGCTGGCGCGGGCGCAGGGTTCAGGCGGCGTAGTGCTGCTTGCGCCGGCGTGCGCGAGCTTCGACATGTTCCGCGATTACGCGGAACGCGGCCGTGCGTTCAAGAAGGAAGTGCTGAGGCTCGGTGAGCGCGAGCGGTGAACAGTCGTCAGTCGGTCTGGTGCGGTAGGGAGCTTGCTGCTGGGAACACAGGCTGCCCCGGCCTGTGAAGCGAGTGTCCCGACCCTGAGATTGACTGATGACTGTTGACTGCTCGCGCCTTCGCGCGGGCGCTACGGCGCGCAGGCGCGAATGTTGTCACCCTACTTCTCGGCACGCGTGACGTAGACCTTTAACTATGGCGCGAAAGCTCAAGTCCGACAAGGTACTCTTCCTCGCCACGCTGCTGCTGGTGTGCTCCAGCGTGGTCATGGTCTACAGCGCCTCCGCAGTGCTGGCGATGAACCGGTTCAACCAGCCCTATTTCTTCCTGATCAAGCAGGCGATGTGGGCCGCCCTTGGCCTGGCGGCGATGAGCATCGCCATGCGCTTCGATTACCGGAATTACAGGCAGCCGACGTTCATCTGGATGGCGCTCGGGCTCGTCGTGCTTGCGCTGGTCGGCGTCCTGTTCAGCACGCCCATCAACGGCAGCCGCCGCTGGTTTGGCCTCGGCGGATTTGGCGTGCAGCCGTCCGAGCTCGCGAAGCTGAGCGCGATCTTCTTCATTGCGGCGCTCCTCGAGCGCCGGATGGAGCGCATCGACGACATCCCGTACGCGCTGGTGCCAATCGGCGTCGTGGTCGGCGGGCTGGTCGGACTGATTCTTCTCGAGCCGGATCTCGGAACCGCGATGACGCTGCTGATCATCGCCGTGTCGATGGTGTTCTCGGCCGGCCTCAGCTATCGATACGTCGTGGGCGCCATTCTGTGCGGTCTTCCGGCGCTCTACTTCGTGTTGATGAGCGCTGCCTACCGGCGCCGCCGCCTTCTGGCGTTCTGGGATCCATGGAGCGATCCGCTCGGCGATGGGTTCCAGGTCATCCAGTCCTTGATCGCAGTGGGTTCCGGCGGATTGATCGGCCGCGGGTTCATGGCGGGCGTGCAGAAGCTCTTTTACCTGCCAGAGCCGCATACCGACTTCATATACGCCGTCATCGGCGAAGAGTTCGGTCTGTTGGGCACGACTCTCGTCCTGGCGTGCTTCATGGTGATCGCATGGCGCGGCTTCAAGATCGCGATGCAGGCGCCCGATCGCTTTGGCGCGTTTCTCGCTGTCGGTCTCACGACGATGATCGCGGCGCAGGCGTTTTTCAACATCAGCGTCGTGCTCGGGCTCGTGCCGACGAAGGGGATACCGCTGCCGTTCGTGAGCAACGGCGGATCATCCTTGCTGATCAGTCTGCTGGGCATGGGCATTCTGCTCAACGTCTCCCAGCACGCCGCGCGGGAATCGTGAGCGGACTTGTCCACCGTAGCGGTGAGCGAAGTGCGCGCGGAGGTGGAGGGCCATGTGCGCGTGGTGATTGCGGGAGGCGGCACGGGAGGCCATCTGTTTCCAGGCCTGGCGGTGGCGCGAGCGCTGCAGGCGCGGATGCCCGAGTCGCAGATCTCGTTTGCGGGCACAGCCGCGGGCATCGAGGCCCGTGTGATTCCGTCAACGGAGTTCGCGCTCGATCTGATTCGCAGCGCGGGATTGAAAGGCAAGTCGCTCATGGCTCGTGCGCGCGGGGCGGCGCTCATTCCGTTGGGTGCGCTGGATGCGTGGCGCCTGATTTCCCGCCGGAGACCGGACGTCGTCATCGGCGTCGGCGGATACAGCTCTGGGCCGGTGGTCGCCATTGCGGCCATGCGCGGCATACCGGCGATGCTCCTCGAGCAGAACGCGGTGCCGGGGCTGACCAACAGAATGCTCGCCCCGTTTGTCGACCGCGCGGGCGTGACGTACGAAGCGTCACTGAAGTATTTCGGCCGGAAGGGGTTCGTCAGCGGTAACCCGGTACGTCGAGAGTTCCTGGAGGTAGACGATGATCCGAGCCACGACGCGGCGCTTAACGCTTCACGAGTCCGGGTCTTAGTCTTTGGCGGCTCTCAGGGGGCGCACGCCATCAACGTGGCCATGGTGGAGGCGGCGCCGAGGCTGGCTGCCGCAGCCGACACGCTCGATCTCGTCTGCCAAACGGGAACGCGCGACTTCGACATGGTTCGAGCGGCGTTCGAGCGGCACGGCGTGCAAGGCCGCGTGGAACGGTTCATCGATGCGATGGACCGAGAGATGAAGGCCGCCGGGCTCGTCGTGTCGCGCGCGGGTGCGACGACGCTCGCGGAGGTGACGGCAGCTGGCCGGCCCGCGATTCTCATTCCGCTGCCGACAGCGACCGACGATCACCAGCGGCAGAACGCACGCGCGCTGGAAAACGCCGGCGCCGCAGAGTTGATGGAGCAAGGCGATTTGACGGGAGAGAGGCTGGCCGATCGCATCATCAGCGATCGTGAGCGATCGCGAGCGGCGCGTCCGGATGTCGGCGGCCGCTCGATCGCTCGCCAGGCCGCGCGCGGCAGAAGACATTGTGGACGAGGTGATCACATTGACGGAGCGTCGTCACCGGTGAGTGTGCTCGAGAAGGCGAGGCGGATCCATTTCATCGGCATTGGCGGCATCGGAATGAGCGGGATCGCGGAGCTTCTGGTGAACCTCGGGTACAAGGTGAGCGGATCTGATATGCAGCGCACGGACATAACCGATCGGCTCGCATCGCTCGGCGCCCGCATTGCGCAGGGCCATGACGCGCACCACGTCAGCGACGTGGAGGTCGTGGTGTATTCGTCCGCCGTGCGCCCGAACAACCCTGAAATGGTGGCGGCCCGCGATCGCGGACTTGCGATCGTCCCGCGCGCCGAGATTCTCGCCGAGCTGATGAACCTGCGTCAGGGCATCGCGGTTGCCGGCGCCCACGGCAAGACGACCACCACCTCGATGATTGCGCTGGTCCTCGACATGGCAGGCCTCGATCCCACCGCCGTCATCGGCGGTCGTGTCAGCTCGTTCGGGAGCAATGCCAAGCTCGGCCGTGGGAAATATCTCGTCGCCGAAGCCGATGAGAGCGATCGGTCGTTCCTGAAGCTCTCACCCCGGTTTGCGGTCATCACGAACATCGACCGCGAGCATCTCGAAGCCTATGACGGCTTCGACGATCTGAAGGCGGCCTTCGTGCAATTCGCCAATGGAGTGCCCGCGAATGGCGCGGTGATCATGTGCGCGGACGATCCGCACCTCAGATCGATTCGAGGCGAGATCAAGCGGCACGTCGTCACATACGGCTTCGACGAGTCTGCGGACGTGGTCGCGTCCGACGTGCAGCTGAAGGGATTCGGATCGGCGTGCACTGTTCGCGGGCGAAAGCCCGGTGGCCGCGCGGTCGAGCTCGGGCAACTGCAGCTGGCCATTCCGGGACGCCACAACGTGCTCAACGCGCTGGCGGCTGTCGCGATGTCGAGGGAGCTCGGCATTGCGTGGAGCGATATCGCGAGAGGCCTTGGCGGGTTTCACGGCGCTGAGCGCCGCTTTCAGCGCCGCGGTGAGGCACGCGGTGTCGTCGTCGTCGAAGATTACGGACACCACCCGACTGAGATCGCAGCAGTGGTTGCCGCGGCACGGCCGATCGCGGAGGGGCGTTTGATCGTCGCCTTTCAGCCGCATCGCTTCACGCGCACCCAGTTTCTGTTGAGTGAGTTCGGCCGCGCATTCGTGGGCGCCGATGTGGTGGTCCTGACCGAGATTTATGCCGCCGGCGAGGAGCCGATCCAGGGCGTGACGCTCGATGCGCTCGCCGATGCCGTGCGCCAGGGGTTCAGCGGCGACGTGCGTATCGTCCGGATGCTCAGCGAGGTACCCCGCGAGCTCGCGGCCGTAGCGAAACCGGGGGATCTGATCGTGTTGCTGGGCGCCGGCTCCATCGGCGCGATTGACCGCGCCGTGCTGCGCTCGCTCGAGGGTCATTCCTGATGCCCGTAACGGCCCCGGCGGACAGACGTTTTAAACGCGCGCATGTGAAGCCGGCGCGCAAACGTGGCGCGTTTACGTTGCGGCGCCTGCATACCTTGGTCGGGGGCGTCATCATCGCCTTGGCGGTGTACGCCGGCTACCGTGCGGTGGCCGTCGTATCAGGGCTCGACATTTTCCGCATCGACCGCATCAACGTGCGGGGCAATCACAGGCTGTCGAGCGGCGAGGTTCTCGCGATGCTGGAGAACCTGAAGGGCCGCAGTGTACTGGCGGTGGATTTGGCCGAGTGGCGACGCGCGTTGCTGAGCTCGCCGTGGGTTGCGGACGCCTCGCTTCGCAGGACGCTTCCGTCGACGGTCGATGTGGTCATCCTCGAGCGGGCACCGCTCGGTATCGGCCGCATCAACGGCGCGCTGTTTCTCGTTGACGACCGCGGCGCGGTCATTGACGAATACGGACCCAACTACGGGGACCTCGACCTGCCGATTATCGACGGTCTCTCGTCGACGGGCGAGGAACACGCAGACCTGTACCGCGCGCTGCTCGCGCGGCGCCTGCTCGACGCGCTCCGGGTGCGGAACATGGCTTCGCAGATTTCACAGATCGATGTGAGCGATGCGCGCAACGCGGTCGTGCTGCTCGAAGGCGATCCCACGCTGATTCGCCTCGGCAACGAGCGGTTTGTCGAGCGGCTCCAGTCGTACCATGAGTTGGCGCCGGCGCTCCGCGAACAGGTGCCGGCGATCGATTACGTGGATCTCCGATTTGACGAACGGGTCTATGTCAGGCCCGCGCGAGCACGCAGGACACCGGCAGCCGGCGCCAAAACGGCGCCGGTGAAGAGCGCACGACCAACACAGACGGGGTAAGGGGGTCTATGGCAAGCAGGGAGCGATATCTGGTCGGGCTGGATATTGGTACCTCCAAGGTGGCGGCCATCGTCGGCGAGATGAGAGACGACGGCAGCCTGGAGATTATCGGCATCGGCGTGTCCGAATCGAAAGGCATTCGGCGCGGCGCCGTCGTCAACCTCGAGGCTGCCGTCGACTCGATCAAACACGCGGTCGAGGAGGCGGAGCTGATGGCCGGCGTCGAGGTCGACACGGTCCACATCGCGATATCCGGTCCGCACATCAAAGGGTTCAACAGCCGTGGCGTCATCGCGGTCGCGGGGAAAAACCGCGAGATCACGCGCGACGACGTGCGGCGCGCGATCGACGCCGCGAAGGCCGTGGCGTTGCCGACCGGGCGCGAGATTCTGCACGTGCTGCCTCAGGATTTCGTGGTCGACGACCAGGATGGCATTGGCGCACCGGTCGGCATGACGGGCGCCCGGCTCGAGGTGAACGTCCACATCGTGACGGGAGGCACGACGGCGACGCACAACGTCGTCGCGTGCGTGAATCGCGCCGGCATCAGCGTCGTGGACACCGTCATCGAGCAGCTCGCGGCGAGCGAGGGCGTCCTCACTCCGGACGAGAAAGAGCTCGGAGTCGCGCTCGTCGACATCGGCGGCGGCACGACCGACCTTGCGATTTTCGAGCGCGGCAGCCTCTGGCACACCGGCGTGATCGGCATCGGCGGCGATCATTTCACCAACGACATCGCCGTCGGCCTTCGCACGCCGATTCCGGATGCCGAAAAACTCAAACGCAAATGCGGATGTGCGCTATCGTCGATCGTCGATGAGGATGAGACGATGGAAGTCGCGAGTGTCGGCGGCAGGAAGCCGCGGTTGATGGCGCGTCGCGTGTTGTCGGAAATCCTTCAGCCGCGGGCTGAAGAGATCTGCCATCAGGTGTGGGACGAAATTCGCCGTGCGGGTTATGAAAAATCGCTCAACTCCGGGATTGTGCTCACCGGAGGCGGAGCGATTCTCGAGGGTCTGCCCGAGCTCGCGGAGCAGATCTTCGATCTGCCCATCAGGCGCGGGCTGCCGGTGGGCGTGGGCGGACTGGCCGATCACGTCAGTAATCCCGAGTTCGCGACGGCTGTCGGACTTGTTTTGTACGCCCAGCGGAATCACGTGAGCGAAACCAGCCGGCTGGTTGGCGCCGGCGCATTTGGACGCGTGGCCGGGCGGCTGCGCGGCTTGTTCAAGGAATTCTTCTAAATACGGAGGCCACGAATGGCAGACATGCGAGAAACCCCGTTGCGACTGAAACTGGCCGATGAGAATCGCACGGGCGCGCGTATTAAAGTCGTCGGCGTCGGCGGTGGCGGCGGCAACGCCGTGAACCGGATGGCGATCGTGGGCCTCGAAGGCGTCGAGTTCATCGTCGCCAATACCGATCTTCAGGCGCTTCAAGCAGAATGCGGCGCCGATCAAGATCCAGATCGGGGCGAAGCTCACCAAGGGGCTCGGCGCAGGGGCCGACCCGAACGTCGGCCGCGAAGCCGCCCTCGAAGACACCGACAGCCTGATTCAAGCGTTGACTGGCGCCGACATGGTGTTCGTGACAACGGGACTGGGCGGCGGCACGGGCACCGGCGCCGCACCCGTCATCGCAAGCCTTGCGAGCGAGCTTGGCGCGTCTGACGATCGCCGTGGTGACGAAGCCCTTCAAGTTCGAGGGCAAGAAACGGCTGGCGCAGGCCGAACGCGGTCTCGCGGCTCTTCGCGAGTGCGTCGACACCATCATCACGATTCCCAACGAACGGCTCCTGACGATCGTCGATCGCGGCACGACGCTGCCCGAGGCATTTGCGACGGCCGACGACGTGCTGCGCCAGGCCATCCAGGGCATCTCGGATCTCATCCTTGTGCCCGGTCTCATCAACCTCGACTTCGCCGACGTCAAGACGATCATGTCGGGCATGGGCCTGGCGATGATGGGCACCGGTGTGATGTCCGGCGAGAACCGCACTATCGAAGCGGCGAAGGCGGCGATCTCGAGCCCGCTGCTCGAAGGGGCGTCGGTGCAAGGGGCGCGCGGCGTCATCATCAACGTGACCGGCGGTCACGACATGTCGCTGATGGAGGTGAACGAGGCGTCGCTGCTCATCCAGGAAGCGGCCCACGAGGACGCGAACATCATCTTCGGCGCTGTGGTCGATCCGAACCTCGACGGCCGGGTGAAGGTGACGGTGATCGCGACCGGCTTCGATTCCGTCGCCGATCGTCAACCGGTTGTCCAGCCAAGCCAGACGCCCGTCGATCTGCAGCACTACACGGTCCATCTGAAGGAGAAGCCCGAAGCGCCAGTTCCGGCACCGGTACCTGCGATGGACCTGGGTCGTTTGTCCATTGCGAGGAGACCTGCGCTCGATCTCGCGGCAGCCGCGCCGCCACCGGCGGCGACAATGGCGGACGGTTCGCCCGACATGGACGGCGCCGACCTCGATCTCGAAGCGCTTTCGGCGTTCGACGTGCCGGCGTTCCTTCGCCGCGAAGGGTAGGATGGTAAACTAGATATATCCACGGTAGACGCGAGCGTCTGCGACGCAGGTAGAGCATCCTGCTGCCGGGATCGTGTTTCAGCATCAATGAACTCCTGGCAGCAGAAAGAAGCGGCACTTGCGACGCTCGCAAAGGAAGTGGGGTATATCCGTAAGCCCCACACCGATCGCCTGCGCGTGGCCCTCGCGTTTCCGAACACGTACTGGGTCGGGATGTCGAATCTCGGCTTTCAGACGGTCTATCAGCTGTTCAACGCGCACGACGATACCGTGTGCGAGCGACTCTTTCTTCCCCCCAAGCAGCAGCTGAAGGAACAGCTCGCGTCGAAGACGCCGCTCATCACGCTCGAGTCGCAGTCGCTTGCGCGCGACTTCGACATCATCGCGTTCTCCGTGTCGTTCGAATGGGATTACACGAACATTCTGACGATGCTCCGTCTCGCCGGCCTGCAGGTACGATCGGCGAATCGCACTGCCCGCGACCCTCTCGTCGTCATCGGCGGCGCGGTCACCTTCGTCAACCCGGAACCCCTCGCGATGTTCGCCGACGTGATTGCCGCGGGCGAAGGAGAGGAGCTGGTTCCGGCGCTGTTGAGCTCGTTCCGAGAAGACGGAGGGCGGCGCGACTTGCTGAAGTCGCTCGCGAAGAAGCGAGGCTTCTACATCCCATCGTTCTACGACGTCGCATACAAGCCGGATGGCACGATCGATCGTTTCGTGCCCAAGGAAGCCACCGGCGCACCGCCGGCTGTGCGCAAAGCTGCCGTGCCCACGACAGAGGCGCTCGATCCGCCCTGCACCGGGATTTTCACGCCCGACACAGAGTTCGGGTCGCGCTTCCTCGTCGAAGTCGTCCGCGGCTGCGCCAATCTCTGCCGCTTCTGCTGGGCCGGCTACAACTACCTGCCGGTTCGGGCTTTTCCGGCCGACCGCATTCTCGAGCGGGCCCGCGAGGCGCGCGCGCACGCAAAGCACGCCGGCCTCGTGTCCATTGCGCTCTGCGACCATCCCGAAATCGACCGCATCCTCAGCGGGCTCGCGGGCATGGGCTACGCGATCAGCCCCGCATCGCTTCGGCTCGACGACCTCACCGAAACAATCGTCGGCCAGCTGCGAGCCAGCGGCGAGAAGACGTTGACCATTGCGCCGGAGACCGGGTCGGATCGCCTGCGCCGGGTGATCAACAAGACCGTGACCAACGACGAGATTCTCGACCGCGCCGAGCTGATTTTTTCGAGTGGCATCGAGAACCTGAAGCTCTACTACATGATCGGCCTTCCGACCGAGACGGATGACGACCTTGCCGCCATTCGGGATCTGACCCTGCAGATTCGCGACATCATGCTGAAGCACGCAAAGGGGAGAGGGCACATCGGCCGCGTCATCGCCAGCGTCAACCCGCTGGTGCCGAAGCCCTCCACCGCGTATCAGTGGCTTCCGATGGAAGTGCCGTCGGTGATCGATGAGAAGGTGCAGCGCCTTCGCGACCTGACGGCGAACATCGACAACGTGTTTTTCAATATCAAATCCGAGCGTCATTCGTTTTACCAGGCGCTGTTATCGCTCGGCGACCGCCGCGTTGCGCCGGCGATCGAGGCCGCCGAGGCGAATGGCGGCGATTGGCGCCGCGCGGTTGCCGATGCCGGCGTCGATGCGGACTTCTTCGTGTTTCGCGATCGCACCAGCGACAGCGTGCTGCCGTGGAGCATCATCGACGGCGGCATGAAAGAAACCTTCTTCCGCAGCGAGCTCGACAAGAGCCTCCGCGAGGAGTGGACGCTGCCACCGAAGCGCGCGTCGGAGAACGCGAAGCTGATTGCGATTGAGCGATAGGTGTATCACCTATCACTCAGTCACCAGCTGCTCTTCGTGCTCGCGATACGCCTGCAGAATGAGATCGCGCAGGCGGTCCTGCGCGGTGGCGTCTGCGATCGGCCTTAACAGCGCAAAGCTGCGCCGTTCGCCGTTTACCGAGTACTGCCGCGCGGGAAATGTGACGTTGCGGCCGTTGCCGCTGCGCCGCTCCCACACCGCGAAGCCCACGAGCTTCAAGCCCTGGAAATAGCCGTCCTCGAAGTGAACCTCTGCTTCTGCCAGCTTCCCTGAGGGTGTCCCTTTGTCGTTGGGCATGATTTTCACGATCATGTTGCGCTCCTTCGCCGATACCCGTCGCAACGCCGATACCAGAGCCGGCATGTCGGGAGTGTCGAGCGAATGAGTTGATAAGGAAGGTGTTACGGCGCGCGAGGCGTCACCGTGCGTGAGGGCTCGCCAGGCGACCCGCGGACATGACAACTAAAGAAGCAGCATCACCTGGGCGATGGCGAGCGTTTGCGAATGCGTGATGGTGAGAAGCGAGCTGGTTGCGTTCAGCGAGGCAAGCCGCCGGGCGGCGCCCCCGTGAAATCGCAGCTGCGGCGGCCCGCCGGCCGCGCGAACGACCTCGATGTCCCGCCAGAGCACTCCCTGCGAATGACCCGTGCCGAGCGCTTTCATCGCCGCTTCTTTTGCCGCGAAGCGGCCGGCGAAATGGGGGGCCGGATTTCTGCGCCGCGTCGCGTACGCAATCTCGCCATCGGTAAAGATGCGCCGCAGAAATCGATCGCCGTAACGTTCGATCGTCGCTTCGATGCGATCAATTTCGGTTGCGTCCATCCCGATGCCGATAATATTTGTGGTCATGTCCTACCCACAGCCTAGCGGCGAGTTTGAGTGGACGCAAGAGTCGTGGGGCGGCGCGCTGCAGTGCCGCCCGCTCGCGAGCGTCGCGCGTCATTGTTTCAGCACGCGCGAACTTGCGCTCGAGGGTGTTCTCGCTGCTCCGGCGCCGACCTGGGCATCGCTTGCACGCGCGCTCGACGTCGAGCCCGCCTCGCTCGTCCGCATGCACCAGGTGCACTGCGCCGATGTGTTCGAGGCACACAAGGCGAATCGGGATAGCTGGCCCGAGGCGGATATTGCCATCACCGACGACCCATCGGTTGCCATCAGCGTAAGGGTTGCCGACTGCGTGCCAGTCCTTCTGGCCGACCGGCGAAGCGGCGCGGTTGCGGCGGTTCATGCCGGCTGGAGGGGCACGGCTGCGGGCGCGGTTATGGTGGCCGTCGACTCGTTAAGAGCGCGATACGGAACGAACGCCGACGATGTGATCGCCGCCGTAGGCCCGAGCATCGGCCCGTGCTGCTACGAGGTGGGCTCGGACCTGGCGGCGCAATTTTCCTCCCATCCGGAAGCGAAGACGTGGTTCTCGCGAGCTGAGAAACCGCATCTCGACTTGTGGCGCGCCACTCGCGACCAGCTCGCGCGCGCGGGTGTGCCGCCTGGCCAGATTCACGTGTGCGCGCTGTGCACATTCGATCACGCCGCCGTGTTCCATTCCTATCGCCGCGACGGTAAAGGGGCAGGCAGGCTCGTGGCCGCGATTAGAAGTGCAGCAGGTAGGACGCCTTGAAAAAGAGCGCGCGCGCCGTCGCCGTATAGCTGTCGAGCTCCAGCTCCTCGAGCGCCCGGCCGAACAGCGATCCGTAGCCGGCATGAACGACCGTTCCCGGTGATAGCTCATACGAGGCCAGAAAATCCCCCAGGACGCGCTTCTTCGACGAATCGAATTGCGCGACCGCACGTATGAAGAATCGCGGCGTGAACTGGTAGGTGTTTCGAAGGTTCAGCACGTGAACGCGATAGACGTTGAGACCGGTGACGCGGCTCTTGAACGTGACGAAGCTGTAGGAGGTGTTGCTGTTGAACCGGGCGTTCGGCTGCAGTCCGATCCGCAGGTTTGCCGAGCGCCGGTCGCCCTGGTATGGCGCTTCAGGGTCGTAAAAAATCGCCGGTCCGGCCTGGGTGCCGCCGCCGATGTTCAGCCATCGGGTGAACTGCGCGCCGCCGTCAATCATCACGCGGCCAATCACGAACTTCTGTCCTGCGTACGTTTCGTGGCCGGTTCCGTAATCGACACGCAAATATCCGGAGCGGGTGAAGTTGAAACGCACGGCAGGCAGATAAAAGATTTCGGTTCCCATCTGATTGCGATCTTCGGCACCCGAGACCCACACGAACGGGTTGATGCGTTTGATCCACTTGTACGCCGGATGGGATGGATAAAAATTCAGCGCCTGATACTGCCACCCGCGCGTGACACCGACGCGGTTGATGAACGCGGTGTCCATCCGGAACCCGGTGTCGTAGTGCTCGGCCTGGCCGGCAATGGTGAAGCGTTGGGTACTGTAGTCGTACGACGCCTGGGTGCCGCGGCCCTGGCTCGACTGACCCTCCAGCGTGCGCGAGCTGGAGAACAGGTACGACGCGTTGCCTTGAAAGTGCTCGCCCTGCTTGAACGCGACGTCTCCGCCTACGACTCGATTGTGGTCGTTGCCGTATTCGGTATCCGAAACAAGGAGCCCTGCATATTGGCCCCTGCCGAAGTTCATGACTTCGCGCCCGACCGTGAATGCGCGCTGCCGCTCACCTGGCGGAGCCGCGTCCGCGGACGAGAGTACTCCAAACGTATGCCGGCCTTGCGCCCCTGTCAGCTTCAGGCCGGCGCTCGGATCGATGATCTTCCTCGTGTGAACCGCCGTCCGCATCGTCGAATCGCCGCCGGTTCCGGCAATATTGAACAGGCCCATCCCTTCCATGAAGAACGGGCGCTTTTCGCTGAAGAAGACCGGAAAACGCTGGTTCACCTCGACTTCAAACGCGTCGCTTTCGACCTGACTGAAATCCGGGTTGACGGTCGCATCGAGTGTGACCGCCGACGACAGGCCGTACTTCACGCTGACGCCCACGTCTCCTCGTGCCCTCGTAGCATTCCACCTCGAGCGATCGGATCGGATTTGATTGCCCGAGAACGTCGCACTCGGGATCATCTCGAACAGGCGTCGAGACTGCAGCTCGTCGAACGAGACGACGGCATTCGACTCGAACACCCACTTGCTGGGCGCCATCGCCGGCCATGACGCCGACACGCCCGAGCGGCTCAACCGCCTCCAGAACAGCACGCCCATGCGCACGTCCGCCCCGCTGCGAAAGCGGATGTTCTCGAGCGGGACGCGGATCTCCGCAGACCAGCCGTCGGCGCCGACGTGCCCTGCGCTCTGCCACACCCAGTCGGGCGCGAAATCCTCGCCGCCCGATCCACTCTGCAGCGCGTCCATCTGGATGCCGCTGGGATTGACGAAGAGATGGTAGGCGAGCTGGCCCGCGCGGCTCGAGTCGAGACTGACGCCGACCCAATCGTCGCCGAACGCATTGTCGCGGCGGGTGATGTTCGTTCGAATTTTTCCCGGCTCGCTGTCGAGGCAGCGGAACGCGAAATACAACGCTTCTGCGTCGTACCCGATCCAGACGTGCGTCTTTTCCGCGGCGGCTTCGCCCCGCATCGGGTTGTACGACATCCACGTGTCGAGCGGCAGCGGATCGCCAGTCCACGCTTCGTCGTCCAGGATGCCGTCGATTTTTGGCGGTGTCCCGATACGGACAGGCCGGAGGTCGGCCTTGTCCCCGCCCTGCGCCAGGAGGCGAGAGGGCATGGCGGCGTGAACCAGGCCAATTGCGGCAAAAATGGCCGCTTTCGCGAACATGACTCTAATACGCAGGCGTGGGGCCCTCAGTTGCACGCCCGGTTTGACGGTACGGCGGCTCGATTGGTTGTAGGCTTCTGCAACAAGATTCCCGAATATCCCGTAGAGAAACAGAGAGCGTGCCTGCCAGCGACGTCGAATTGGTTCGTGGAGCGCTCGAAGGGACTGAGTCTGCGTTCCGCGAGATCGTCATGCGCTATCAGCGCCCGATCTACGGGTTGATCGCACGGATGGTCCGCGACCCCGGGCGAGCTGAGGAGCTGGCCCAGGACACATTCGTCAAGGCGTTCCGGGCGCTGCACACCTATGACGTGCAGCGCAAGTTCTCGTCCTGGCTCCTCACGATAGCGCATCACGTGGCCATTGACGAGCTGAGGAAGTGCTCGCTCGATACCGAACCGCTCGAGCA
This sequence comes from Vicinamibacterales bacterium, assembly GCA_963802345.1. Classification (GTDB taxonomy): domain Bacteria; phylum Acidobacteriota; class Vicinamibacteria; order Vicinamibacterales; family JAMQPK01; genus JAMQPK01. The sequence continues at coordinate 97,209 of CAWDIK010000012.1, read as the reverse complement.
GGCGACTGAGGATGGCGAATGGAGGCGGGAGTTCGCCGATGCCAAGGCGCCTACGCCGGCTGCCCTGGCTGAAAATGCTCAACTCGCGACGGTGCTGCAGACGGCGATCCGACGGCTCCGGCCGGAATATCGCGAAGTCGTCACGCTGCGATACGAGCGCGAGCTCGACTACGACGAGATTGCGGAGATTACGGGACTGCCGATGGGCACGGTGAAGAGTTCGCTTCATCGCGCACGAAAAGAGCTGGCGGAGCATCTGGAGAACCTGGGATGGAGCGCGACAACCCACTCGACGATCTAAGCGACGAGCGGCTCCTCGAGCTGTTCCGCGGTGTGGATGGGCCCTCGCCGTCGCCCGACTTCGCGCTTCGGACGATGCGGGCCGTCATGCGCGATCCGGTGCCGGCAGGCCGGAAGGCGCTTCGCGATCCGCTGACGTCCATGTTCGGGTGGGCGGCCGTCATCGCTGCGGTCGCGCTTTCAGTACTGGCGCTGGCGCTGACCCAGCCCATCGTCGCCGCGAGTTTTTCGCGGCTCATCACGCGCGGCGTCGGCACGGGCGTGTGGCTCATGCAGTTCACGCAAACTGCCGTACGGGTGCTCGACTTGCTTACGACGACGGGCGTCGCGGTGTCGCGGGCCATGGTCACGGCGGAAGGAACGACCGGCCTGGTGCTGACGGCCGTCGTGGGTGCGCTGTCGCTCTCGGCGCTGCACCGGTTGTTGATATCGAAAAGAGAGGAACCAGAATGGCAAGAACTTTCATAGCGGCGGCGACTCTGCTGATGCTGGCGGTGATTGCCGCGTCCGCGCAAAGCAATGTCGACGAACTTCGCAAGAGGCTCGAGGCGCGCTTCGAAATCGTGCCGATCGCGAACGGCATGGTGCTGACGCCGCGATTCAAGACGTCGATCAGGTCCATAGAGCTTTCGGACTCGACGATCGCGATCGACGGCGCGCCTGTCACCGGGCGCGAATTGAGCGACCGTCTCGGTCCGGCCGACACCGATATGGTGCTGCAGCTTTCGTATCTCGACTCGACGGCGCGGCGGTCGCTGGCGGTCGGCAAAACGCCTCCTGCGAAACCGGCCGACGCGACAGCGCCGACGCTCGATCCCGGTTCCACGGACCGCATGGAGCCCGAGGTCCCTCGCACACCTCGCGCACGACGGCGCGAAGACATCGTGCGCATCGGCGGCAGCGTCTCGGTCGATAGCGATGAATACGTGCGCGGCGATGTCGTCGTCATCGGCGGAAGCGCAAACATCAACGGCGAAGTGAACGGCGAGGTCGTCGTCGTCGGGGGATCGGCGCGGTTCGGGCCACAGGCCGACGTGCGCGGAGACATTACGGTCGTCGGTGGAGGTCTCACGCGAGAGCCCGGCGCAGTCACGCGGGGCGCGATTAATGAGGTGGGATTCGGCGGGATCCCGTGGCGTGGGGAATGGGGGCGGCGCGATTCCTGGGATTGGATGGACGGCATCTATCCGGTCGCGCGGCTCACCGGCACGCTCGTGCGCGTCACGCTGCTGATCCTGCTGACGACGCTCGTGCTGTTCGTCGCGAAGCAGCCGGTCGAGCAGATCGCCGATCGCGTGGCTGCGGATCCTGTGAAATCCTGGTTCGTCGGCTTCCTGGCGGAGATGCTGTTTATCCCGGTCCTCATCATGGCGGCTGTCGTGCTGGCGATTTCGATCATCGGCATCCCGCTGCTCCTGCTCGTGCCGGTGGCGATCGTGGCGCTGCTCGTCGTCATGCTCGTTGGATTTACGGCCGTGGCCTACCACATCGGCCGGTTGTTGCAGGACAAGGTCGACACCTTGCGGTCGCGTCCCTACGCCGCTACGTTTGCGGGCATCCTTCTGATCGTGTCGCCGGTGCTGCTGGCGCGGCTTGTCGGGCTGACCGCCGGCCTCGGATTCATCGTGTGGCCGATCGCGGCGGTGGGTTTCCTGCTCGAGTATTCGGTATGGACCGCAGGACTGGGCGCAGCGGCGCTGGTTCGGTTCAATCGTCCCGCGCAGCCGCCTGCGATCGTGACGACGACGCCGCCGGTCGTGCAGGGCTGAAGCTGGTGGTGGTTGGTGGTTAGCGGTGGAGCGCTGGTGCGGTACACGCCGCGATATTCGGCCGGAAGGAGATCGGCCACTGCGCGGCCGATGCCGTCCATCATCAACCGCCGGTCCTTGCGAACGCGTTCGCGCAGGCCCGACGCGGGAATCGGGCGGCCGACACTCACCGTGATCGGCACCGCATGCAGCGCGGATGCGTCGATGGGGAACAGTTTTTCGGTGCCCGTCAGGCCGATCGGCAACACCCACGTATCCGGCAGCTCGAGGTAGCGAGCCGTGCCGGGCAGGAATTCCTGCATCTGTCCGGTCCGGCTTCGGCTGCCTTCCGCAAAGATCAACAGCGCTTCACCGAGTGAAAGCCGTTCCTGGGCAATTTGAATGGCGCGGCGGGCGGCGCGAGCGAGATCGCGCGGATTCATCACGGCATCTTCGCTCGAGCGCTCCGAGCTTTGCGGCACTTTGATCGTGCCGAAACAGAGGCTCGAAAATCGCCGCATGACGTTCGAGTACACTTTCGGGCCCGCAATCGCGGTGAGACGATCGGCCAGCCAGCCGGCCCCGGCGCTCCGCAGCACGATCTCCACCACGTTCGCATCGGAGTACGACAGGTGGTTCGCGAAGATCACCACGCGCTTGTTCTCTACCGCGTCGAGATGTTGCGCGCCCTTGACGACAGGCGCCGGCCGCAGCACGCGCGGCGCGAGCGCGTGATGGATGCGCCGTGCAAGAGGATCGTGGGGGTAGTAGGCCCACTCGGCGCCGGCTCCGAGCAGTCTCGCGCTCAGCGATTCGAGGGCGTCCGGACCGGATTCGTCAATCGCTCGTTCGACACATGCACGAACGGCACTCCTGTCGGCCACCCGCTCGTGGGCGAGGAACCGGACGATCGTGTCAACGAGCGGCTCGCGCCCGCAGTCTGTGGTGTCTTGTCTTTGCATGCATTCATGTCATCCCCTAAGTTGCTAGCGTCTCATAGCCCTTTCCGACCTGAAGTCGGCACTCGATGCCCGTCCAAGTCCCTATCCCAATCCCAATCCCTAGTGTCTCTATCCCTGATTCTGGTGCCTTCGTCCATGGCGATGTTCGCCAGCCGATCGGCATCTTTGTTGTGCTCACGTCGGACGTGCTCGTACACGATGCGCTCGAGCCCCTCGGCAAGCGAGCGCGCCTGCTGAAACAGCGGAAGCAGCCCGGCGTTCTTCACTTTGTACTCGCCGCGCATCTGTTTGACGAGCAGCTCCGAATCCGACTTGATGCGAACGGCGCGGTGGCCGTGCTGCTTGCGCGTACTTGAGCGCGGCGAGCAGCCCGTTGTATTCGGCGACATTGTTGGTCGACGTGCCGAGGAAGCCGTTGAACTCGTTGATCAACGCGCCGTGCTCGTCTTCGATGCGCACGCCGTAGCCGGCGGGCCCGGGATTACCGCGGGCGCCGCCATCGATATACGCGACGATGGCCATTACGACTGGGAGACGGGCGCCGAGGCTTCGGAGTTGCCCGCGAAATAGAGAATCCGGCGACAACTGTCGCACTGGACGATCTGCTCGTTTTTTCGAACTTCGTTGAACACCTGCGGGCGGAGGCGCACATGACAGATCGTGCACAGCCCGTCTTTTGCCTCCGCGACGGCGACGCCTTTTCGTCCTTTGGCAGTCGTTTCAAAAATCGCGAGCACGTGCCGATCGATTTCGGCGACGAGCGTTCCGCGCTCCGCGGTCGCCTTGTCGATTTCAGCCTGCAGGCCGGCGGTCTCGGCGTCGAGCGCGGCGCGCTCGGCTGCGATCTCCTTTTCGGCGGCCTTCAACTCCGCTTCGCTCTTCTTGATCGCGGCGTTGAGCTCGTCGGTCTCCATCATGACCTCGAGGATACGATCCTCGCGCGTGCGGATGTCGTTCTGCGCGGTCTCGATTTCGTGGAGCATCGCCGTGTACTCGCGGTTGGTTTTCACCTCGAGCAGCTGGTCCTTGTATTTTGCGAGCCGCGTCTGCACGCCGGCCACTTCCTTTTCCTCGATTCTCCGTTTGTCGCTCGCGGCTGCCAGTTTCGCCTTGATACCGGCGACGGCCTCGCGGGCGCTCTCCAGGCGCGCATCGAGAGCCTGCGTGCGGGCCGGATGGTCGGCGATCCTCCTTCGCGCGTCGTCGGCGGTGGTTTCGAGCTGTTGCAGACGGATGAGGCGGGTCAGGTCAGGATTCATATGCAGCAAGGCAGCCTTTTCTTCGGGTCAAAAAAAAAGCCCCGCACGGGCGGGGCTTGAAAGTACAGGGGCGCGGCGGCCCGCTGATGCCTGGCGGCATCGTGAGGGCTGGGTCGGCCGATTGGTAGCATACACGTTCATCGTCACGCTCGTTGCAGCCACACCTTCGCGCTGATACGGCGCGTTGGCTCGCCACCCGAAGCTCGCTCGCATGTCACGCGAGCGAATGGTGGGCCCACCAGGATTCGAACCTGGGACAGGCCGGTTATGAGCCGGCGGCTCTGACCGCTGAGCTATAGGCCCGTAATCAGATCAGTAAGTGGAAAGTCGAAGTAGAGTCAGAAAGTCGATTCTCAGTCGTCAGTCGAACTTTCCACTTTCCACTTTCTGACTTTCCACTGTCGACTTCCAGCTGTCAGCTCGGTCCGTCCTTCCAAAAACGCACGCAGCTTCCGGCTGCGCGATGGATGCCGCAGCTTGCGCAGCGCCTTCGCCTCGATCTGGCGGATGCGCTCGCGTGTGACTGCGAAATTCTGACCCACTTCTTCGAGCGTATGCTCGCTGCCGTCGCCGACGCCGAAGCGCATCTTGATGACGCGCTCTTCGCGCGGCGTCAGGGTCTTCAGCACCGACTCGGTCTGCTCCTTGAGGTTGAGGTTGATCACCGCCTCGGCAGGGGAGACCACCTGGCGATCTTCGATGAAGTCGCCAAGATGCGAATCTTCCTCTTCGCCAATCGGCGTTTCCAGCGAAATCGGCTCCTGCGCGATCTTGAGCACCTTCCGCACTTTCGACACCGGAATATCCATCCGCTTCGCGATTTCCTCGGACGTCGGCTCGCGGCCGAGCTCCTGGACGAGCGCACGCGACGTGCGGATGAGCTTGTTGATCGTCTCGATCATGTGCACCGGGATGCGGATGGTGCGCGCCTGGTCGGCGATCGCGCGGGTAATCGCCTGGCGGATCCACCACGTGGCATAGGTCGAGAACTTGTATCCGCGGCGGTACTCGAACTTGTCGACCGCCTTCATCAGGCCGATGTTGCCTTCCTGAATGAGGTCGAGGAACTGGAGGCCGCGGTTGGTGTATTTCTTCGCGATCGACACGACGAGGCGGAGGTTGGCTTCGACCAGCTCCTTCTTGGCCTGCTCGGCCTGCACTTCGCCGCGATAGATCGTGTCGAGCGTCGCGCGCAGGTGTTCGGTGCTCTGCTCGAGCTCGTCGGTGCGCACTTTGACCGCCGCGCGCAGCTCCTTGATGCGGCGGTGCATGTTCTTCTTGTCTTCGTCCTTCAGCTTCGGCGGCTTCCTGCCCTTCGGGTTCATCTGCCGCTCGATACCTTCGGCCTCGCGCTCGATCTTCCGGACCGACTCGACTTCGTCCTTGATCTGCTCGATGAGGCGGCGCTTGACGAGCTCGGTGAACTCGACCTCGCGGACGAGCTGCGACAGCTCGACCTGGGCGCGCATCACCGCCCACCGCGCTTTGCGGTACTTCCGCTTCTGGCGCGTGTCGCTGCCTTTCGCGGTCTCGGCCAGCTTCTCCTCGAACTTCTGCACGATCGCGCGCTGCTTGCGAATCGCGTCGATCTGCTTCAGCACTTCCTTGGCGCGCTCGTCGACGCGCTCGTCGGTGATCTCGTCGTCCTGGAAGATGACAAGCTCGCGGATGGTGCGCGTGCCGGCTTTCAGCTGATCGCCCATCGCGATGATCATCTTCGCGACAGTGGGCGTCCGCGAGATCGACTTGATGACCGCGAGCTTGCCGCGTTCGATGCGGCGGGCAATCTCGACTTCGCCTTCGCGCGTGAGGAGCGGAACGGTGCCCATCTCGCGGAGGTACATGCGGACGGGATCGTTGGTCTTGTCGAGCGCGCCCGGCGTCAGGTCGAGCTCCATCTCCTCGCTGCCCTCGGCCGTCCGATCGAATTGCTTCTCCTGGAGGTAGGTCTTCTCCGAGTCGACAACTTCGATGCCCGCGCTGCCAAACGTATTGAAAAGGTCATCGAGCTCGTCGGACGAGGTGATCTCGGCCGGCAGCAGTTCGTTGACCTCGTCGTACAGCAGGTAGCCCTTTTCCTTCCCGATGGAAATCAGCTGCCGTACTTCGTCGTATTTTTCTTCAATCGACAAGCGTTCCTCCTGCAAGTCACCCGTTGCTCGAACCCGACATGATAACCGATAACGACGATTTCCGTCTCTCTAATGCACTGTTCGCGACAGTTCTTCGATTTCGCGCGCTAAATTGAGTTCTTTCGCCGCCACAGCTCCGTGATTTCGGAATCGTGAGATGCACCCGAGTTCCTGCAGTGCGATCCATTTCACGCTGGATCGGCGGCAATTCGCGCTCGTACCCGAAGCTGCTGGAGCTCCCGGGCACAACTGAGCGCGGTCCGGGGGGCGCTCGGCTCAGCCGCGATGCCTGTAACGAGCTGGGCCTCCACAGGATTTAGACGCTCGAGAAGGGCAGAAGGCAGCACGGCCGGAGCGCTGGTCGGCGAGCGCGCGTGCCTCCTCGAGGATGTGGCGCGTAGGCAATCCTTCTAAGTCATTATCCTGCAAAAGCTTGAGCGCCGCCATCCCCTCTTCCGGCTCGTGGATCAGAGCCCAAATCAGCCCTTTTTCGGCGCTGCTTGACCTGTCCGAAGTTCGGGATGTCGCGGGATGTCAGCCCCGGCCGCTTTTGCACCGCCGCCTTCCGGACCTCCGCGCGGACCACCTCTTCTGTAATACGCGCCTTGTGGGCCAAACGATCACCGAATTGGTCGCGGGCCGCCGGATCGGGAATTCGCGCCGCAACGGCGAGCATGGCGGTCAGAAACTGGCGCCGCCCTTCGTCGTTCGTCAGGTCATGGGCAGCGGCGGCACGGTCCAGCAGATACTCGAGGTACGGCCGCGAGTTTTTCAGCAGGTCGAGGTACGCGTCCCTGCCTCGTTTCTGAACGAAGCTGTCGGGATCTTCGCCAGCGGGCAGCACCGCGACATTCACCTCGAACCCTTCCGCCACCAGCAGCTCGCACGACCGCGCTGCCGCGCCCTGGCCGGCCGCGTCCGGGATCGAAGCTCAGAATCACCTTCGATGTGAAGCGCCGCAGCAATTGTGCCTGGGCCGGCGTCAAGGCGGTCCCGGACGACGCGACGACCGGGGTGATGCCGGCCTGGACCAGCTGCGCGAAATCGAAATAGCCCTTCTACGAGAACGGCGTAACCGAGCCGGCGGATGTCCGCCTTTGGTGAGATTCAGGCCGTAGAGGGTCTTGCCCTTGGTGTAGATCGTGGTTTCGGGTGAGTTCAGGTACTTCGGCTGCTGGTCTTTTTCCATCGCGCGGCCGCCGAAGGCCACGATCGAGCCCGCGTCGCGCGCGATCGGAATCATCAGGCGCCCTCGGAATCGGTCTACGGTCTGGCCGCTGTCCCGCTCGACCGCCAGACCGCTGCGGACGAGCAAGCGGCAGCGGCAGACCTTCCTTCAGCAAGCGCCGTCTTCAGTCCTTCGGTACGCCGGTGGGGCGTAGCCAATGCCGAGCCTCTTGATCGTGTCTGGCGTGATGCCCCGCTCCTGCAGCATCCGCTGTGCTTTTCGGCCCGCCGGTGCCGACAACTGCGCCTGAAAATATTCCAGCGCGCGCTCGTGCGCCTTGAGCATCGCCTTCGCGTTCTGCCGCGTCTGCATGCGCGTCGCGGCCGCCCACCTGCTCGGGCAGCGGCATGCCGAACTTCGACGCGAGATGCTTCACCGCGTCGACGAAGCCGAGCTTCTCCTGGAGCTCGAGAAACTTGAAGACGTCGCCCCCGACACCGCACCCGAAACAATGGAAAAAGCCTTTGTCGCGATTGACGTGGAATGAGGGGCTCTTCTCGGAGTGAAACGGGCAGAGGCCCTTATACGTGGCGCCCGATTTCCTGAGCGACACATACTCCTGCACGACCTGCAGGATATCGGCCTGCATGCGCAGGTCGTCTATGAATGACTGGGGAAAGCCCACGGGCCTATCTTGAACCTGAAATCTAGAATCTAGAATCTAAAATCTGAAAACAATCTTCAATCTTCCAATCTTCAATCTTTCAATTCTGCGATTGTGACCCCGCCTCCGCCCTCTTGCGGCGACGCGGGGCGGACACTGGTGACCAGCGGATGCTTGTGGAGGTAGTCGACAACGGCGTCCTTCAGCCGGCCGGTACCGAAGCCGTGAATCAACCGCAATGTTCGCTGTTCTGACAGCAGACTCTCGTCGAGAAATTTTTCGAGCCGGTCCAGTGCCTGATCGACCGTGTTGCCGACGAGCAGCAACTCGCTCGCCGACACGCCCTCGCGTGGCTGCAGCTGTACGTTGACGCGCACCGCGGCGGGTTCGGGTTTTGCCGGTGCACCGCCGACCACGCGGAGCTCGCTCGTCTGCGAGCGAAAACGCTTGCCTCGCACTTCCACTTCCGCTTCGCGGTCGTGCACGTTCACGACGACCCCTTCAAGGCCAAGCGACCCGAGTACCACGCGATCGCCGACGATGACGTGCCGCATCGGCGGCGCCGCCTCGGCGGGAGCCGCGGGCACAGGGTCGTTGCGATATTTTTCGACAAGCGTGTCAACCGCGGCGCGTGCATCCACGCGCAGGCGGCCCACGTCGCCTGTGGACGGTGGGGCGATATTGCGCGTTGCCTGTTCCGCCAGCGCGGCCGCCTGCTTCTTCAAGTCGGCGACGATCGCGTCAATCTCGGCGCGCGCGTCGCGAAGGCGCTCATCGAGTTTCTCATTGAGCCGCAGCCTGAACGTCTCTTCGCGTTGCCGCAGTGATTCCTCACGCAGGCGCGCGCGGGTATCGGCGTCCCCTAACGTCTCCCGCTCCCGCTTCACGAGCCGCCGTTCGTGCTCCAGCGCGCGCAGATCGCTATCGACCTTGGCGAGGTGCTCGGCGAGCTGGGCTTCGCGCTCCGACAAGTTCTTCCTGGCGTTGTCGATGATCGTCCCGTTCAGGCCCAGACGCCCGGCCATTTCGAGCGCGAGGCTTCGGCCCGGCGATCCGTACTGAATGTGATAGGTCGGCTCGTAGGTGTCCGGCGTAAACCCGAACGCCGCGGCCGTCACGCCGGGAGTCGTGGCCGCGTAGGTCTTGAGAGCCTCGTAGTGGGTCGTCGAGATCACAATCGCGCCGCGCGTCCGAAAATGGTCGATGATCGCGACGCCGAGCGCTCCGCCTTCGAGCGGGTCGGTTCCAGCGCCGAGCTCGTCGAGCAGAACGAGGGCCGGCAGCGCGAGCGAGCGATCCATCCCTGCGATGTTCGTGATGTGCCACGAAAACGTGCTGAGGTTCGCCGCAATCGACTGCTCGTCGCCGATGTCCGCAAAAATCGTCCGGAAGACAGGCAGCCGCGCTTCGGCTGCCGGCACGAACAACCCCGCCTGAGCCATCAAGGCCAGCAGGCCCGCGGTCTTCAGCGCAACGGTCTTGCCTCCGGTGTTCGGACCCGTGATCAGCAGGACGCTCGTTGGAGGGATCACCACGACGTCGACAGGCACGGGCTCTTTCGCCGGGATGTTTCCCCGCTCGCGCAGCCCGGCGTCACCGTCCGCCTGACGCGCGATGACGCCCGGAATCAGCAGCGGGTGGCGGGCGCCGCGCAGCTCGAGACGGCCGTCCAGCGACAACACCGGCGCGACGCCGGAGACGAGCTGCGCAAAGCGCACCTTGGCCTGGATCGTATCGAGCTCGGTTGCCGCATCGACGGCCTGTCGAAGCTCGATCGGCTTGAGGCGGAACGAGTCGGTCAGGTGCCGCAGGATGCGATGCACTTCTTCGCGCTCCTGCTGCTCGAGTGCCACGATCTCGTTGTTGATCTCGACCGTGCTGAGCGGCTCCAGATAGAGACTGGCGCCGCTTCCGGAGCTGCCGTGAATGATGCCGGGAATCGACGCTCGATGCTCTGCCTTGACGACGAGCACGTAGCGCCCGTCGCGGTCGCTCACGACCTGGTCCTGCAGATAGCGCGAGGTGTCCTTGCCTCGCAGATACGATTCGAGCGTCGATCGCAGGCGCGCCCGCTGCTTGCGCATCGACGCGCGGATCCGCGACAGCTCTGGACTCGCGTTGTCGTTGACTTCTCCGGACGGGTCGATCTTGCTGCGGACGTCGGCTATCTGGTTCTTGAACGACCCGCAATTTTCCGCAAGCGCTTTGAGCGTGGGGAAGGGCCCGCTGACCCGGCGGATCGTCGCGCACGTAAGCGCAAGCGAATCGAGGAACTCGGCGAACGCCAGCAGCCGCAGCGGATCGAGCGCGCGTCCCTCGACCGCGAGCGCCGAGAGCACGGTGTCGAGATCGGCAGGCGCATTCAGTGAGAATGCGGGGTTCGCGTCGAGGTACTTCACGCCTTCGCTGGTTGCGCCGAGCAGCTGGGCGGCGCGGTGCGGATCGGACTGCGGCTCGAGCTCGGCGAGGCGGGCCTCACCGAGCGGCGTCAGCGCGAACCCGCGCACGACGTCGACGATGGCGTCCCACTCTAATGCGCGAAGTGCACCTGTATGCATCGGAACCAGATCCGCTATAGATGATTAATCCGGCTCGCGATAGCGCCGGCGCCGAAGCCGTTGTCGATGTTGACCACCGACACGCCAGCCGCGCAGCTGTTCAGCATGCCGAGCAGCGCCGCGAGCCCGCCGAAGCTGGCGCCGTATCCAACGCTCGTTGGAACGGCAATCACGGGCACTTTTACGAGCCCACCGATCACGCTCGGCAGCGCACCTTCCATCCCCGCGACAACGACCACCGCGCGAGCCGACGTCAGGCGAGGATGCTCCCCAAGCAAGCGATGAATGCCCGCGACACCGACATCGAACAGCCGATCAACGGTGTTGCCCATGACCTCTGCCGTCACGCACGCTTCTTCGGCCACAGGCAGATCCGACGTGCCGGCAGCCGCCACGAGGATGGTGCCGCGGCCGGGCTGAACGTCTTTCTGACGGTACGTGATGGTACGGGCAAGAGGCTGATAGATCGCCCCGGGAACTTCCTTCTCAACCCTCTTGAACGCGTCTTCGCTCGCGCGAGTCACGAGCAGCGTGTGCCCACGCGACACAATCTCGACCGCAATCGAAGCGATTTGTTCGGGCGTTTTCCCTAAACCAAATACGACTTCCGGGAACCCCTGGCGCAACTCTCGTTGGTGGTCAACCCGGGCAAATCCGAGGTCCTGAAAGCTTCGCGCGTTCACCAACTGGAGCACTTGCTCTGCTGCGGCGTCCGTAGTCAAGCCGCCCGACCGTACTTGGTCCAGCAATTGCTGCAGGTCGGCCAAAGTTGCGATTGGAGTATAATCTGCGGACGTTTTCGCCCCGACCTTGCTCACGGCATGACTCCCTCTGACACAATCATCCTCGTCAGCTATTTCTTCGTCCTGAGCATTCTGGCCGTGTACGGCTGGCATCGGTACTACCTCGTGTATCTTTACATGAGGCATAAGGAATCCCAACCATCCGAACCGGAGCCGCTCGACCCGCTGCCGGTGGTAACGGTTCAGCTCCCTATTTACAACGAGATGTACGTCGCCGACCGGCTGATTGAGGCCGTTTGCCGCCTCGACTATCCGCGGGAGCTGCTCGAAATTCAGGTTCTGGACGACTCGACCGACGAAACCTGCGAAATCGCGGAGCTGGCCGTCCGGCGGCATGCGGCGCATGGCACCGATATCAAGTATTTCCATCGAGCCGACCGCACTGGTTACAAGGCCGGGGCGCTCGAAGCCGGGCTGCAAGTCGCCCGCGGTAGCTATATCGCCATTTTCGACGCCGATTTCCTGCCGTCCGCAGACTTCCTGCATCGTCTGTTACCGCACTTTGCGGACCCAAAGGTGGGTATGGTGCAGGCACGCTGGGGGCACATCAACCAGGATTACTCGCTGCTGACGAAGATCCAGTCGATTCTGCTCGACGGCCATTTCGTGCTCGAGCACGGCGCCCGCAACCGCGCCGGACACTTCTTCAATTTCAACGGCACGGCGGGTATGTGGCGACGCGAGACGATTGGCGATGCGGGCGGGTGGCAGCACGACACCCTCACCGAGGACCTGGATCTGAGCTATCGCGCGCAGCTTCGCGGGTGGAAGTTCGTGTTCTTGCCGGACGTCGTGTCGCCGGCCGAAGTGCCGGTCGAGATGAATGCCTTCAAGTCGCAGCAGCACCGCTGGGCAAAGGGCTCGATTCAGACCTGCAAGAAGCTTCTGCCGCGGATACTGCAAGCCGACCTGCCGACTGCCGGTCAAGGCCGAGGCCTTCTTTCACCTGACGGCGAATTTCAACTACCTGTTGATGACCGTCCTGTGCGTGCTGATCTTCCCGTCGATGGTGATCCGCTACGAGATGGGCTGGTACGAGATGCTGCTCATCGACGTGCCCCTCTTTTTCGCGGCGACGATGTCGTTCTGCAACTTCTACATGGTCTGCCAGCGCGAAATCCACACGGACTGGGTCACGCGGCTCCGCTACATGCCGTTTCTCATCTCCATCGGCATCGGCCTCTGCGTGAACAACACGAAGGCGGTGCTCGAGGCGCTTTTCGACAAGAAGTCTGAGTTTACGAGAACGCCGAAATATCACATCGAAAGCGACAGCGACGAGTGGGTATCGAAGCGCTACCGGCAGTCGGTGACGATCCAGCCGCTCATCGAGCTGGGCCTCGGCTTCTATTTCACCGCCACGGTGTTCTACGCGCTGGCGAACGGCATCTACGGCACGTTGCCGTTTCTGGTCCTGTTCCAAATCGGCTTCCTCTACACAGGCCTCCTCTCGATCGTCCAGCAGTTCTCCGGCGACGGCGTCGTGCTGAAGACGCAGGTGCCGGACAGCCAGTAACCGTCCGATCCTGACGCGAGTCCAGAGCCGCAGAGTTCTTTCGGAAGAATTCTCTGCGCCATCGCGTCTCTACGATCGAGATGCGCCGGATCGGCGATCACTGCTATCATCGAGCCAGTGGCCACCAGCGAAACACCGGCAAAAGCGGGTCTCGAAGACATCGTCGTCGCATCGTCGTCGATTTGCTATCTCGACGGCTCGCGCGGTGTGCTGGCGTACCGCGGCTACGACATCCACGATCTGGCCGAGAATGCGTCCTTCGAAGAGGTCTGCTATCTCCTGTGGCATGGACGATTGCCCAACCGCTCAGAGCTGGGCGAGGTGCAGTCTCAGCTCGCGGCGTCTCGCCGGCTGCCCGAAGGCGTGCTGCGCCTGATGCGGTCGCTGCCCGCAGCGAATTCGATGGATACCCTTCGCACGCTCGTGTCGTCGTTGTCGCACTTTGATGCGGGTGCGAACGACATGTCGCCTGACGGCCGGTATCGGACGAGCGTCGCGCTGACCGCGCAGGTGGGCACTGTCGTTGCGACCATCGGCCGCATGGCGAACGGTGGCGGTGTCATCGACCCCGATCCGGCGCTCAACCATGCGGCCAATTTCCTCTACATGCTCACGGGAAAGCGGCCAAGCCAGCTCGAATCCAAGGCATTTGACGTGGCCCTCGTGCTCCACGCCGACCACGAGTTCAACGCGTCCACGTTCGCGGGGAGGGTGGCTGCTGCGACGCTGACCGACGTGCATTCCGCCGTCACCGGGGCGATCGGGGCTTTGAAAGGTCCTCTCCACGGCGGAGCGAACACCGACGTGATGAATCTGCTGCTCGAGATCGGGCAGGACGCGACGGATCAGAAGGTCGAAGAGATCGTTCGAGCGAAGCTGGCCCGAAAAGAGAAGATCCCTGGCTTCGGCCATCGCGTGTACCGCACCGAAGATCCGCGTGCCACTCACCTGCGGAGAATGTCGGAAGAGCTGTGCACACGGACCGGCCACCGGCGTTGGTTCGAGATTTCACAGAAGATCGAGCAAGTCGTGAAGGCGCAGAAGCAGCTCAACGCCAACGTCGATTTCTATTCGGCGACGACGTACTACGCGCTCGGCATCCCGGTGGACCTGTTTACGCCGGTTTTCGCGGTGAGCCGCATGTCCGGATGGACCGCGCACGTGCTCGAGCAGTACGCGAACAATCGCCTCATTCGTCCGCGGGCCGAATATACCGGCCCTGCCTACCCGCAGCCATACGTTCCGCTCGATAGACGATAATGGGGTCTGACCCCCGGTCACTCGGTACAATGGGGGTCAGACCCCTTCTAAGCATGGATCCTCAGCGACGTACGCTAATTTTTCCATCATCGCGCACATCGATCACGGCAAGTCGACGCTGGCCGATCGCCTTCTCGAGACGACCGGGGCCCTGCAGGCACGCGAGATGGAGGCGCAGGTGCTCGACTCGATGGATCTCGAGCGCGAGCGCGGAATCACCATCAAAGCCCATCCCGTCCGTTTGAACTACACGGCGAAAGACGGGCAGTCGTACGTGCTGAATCTGATCGACACGCCCGGACACGTCGACTTCTCGTACGAGGTCACGCGCTCCCTGGCGGCGTGCGAAGGCGCGCTGCTGCTGGTCGACGCGTCGCAGGGCGTCGAAGCGCAGACGCTGGCCAACGCGTACCTTGCGGTCGAGCACAATCTCGAGATCATCCCCGTCATCAACAAGATCGACTTGCCTGGCGCGGAGCCCGAGGAAGCGCGCCGCCAGATTGAGGAGATCATCGGCCTCGACGGGGCGGGCGCCATTCTGACGAGCGCGAAGGAGGGCATCGGCATCACCGACGTGCTCGAAGCTGTCGTCCACCGGCTGCCGCCGCCGAAAGGCGATGCATCGGCGCCTTTGAAGGCCTTGATTTTCGATTCGTGGTACGACCCGTACCGCGGTGTCGTCATCGTGGCCAGGGTGCTCGAAGGCACGCTGCGCAAGGGAACGAAGATCCGGCTGATGGCGCTGGGCCAGGATTACGAGATCGATCAGATCGGCGTGTTTTCGCCCAAGCCGGAGCCGATCGACGACCTGGGTCCCGGCGAGGTCGGCTTCGTCGTCGCGAACATCAAGACCGTCAGCGACGCGAAAATCGGCGACACGATTACCGAGACCAACAGGCCGGCAGCCGAGGCGTTTCCCGGCTTCAAAGAGCTGAAGCCGATGGTGTTTGCGGGGCTGTATCCCGTCGAGAGCCATGAGTACTCCGAGCTTCGCGAGGCGCTCGAGAAGCTGCGCCTCAACGACGCGTCGTTCTTTTTCGAGCCCGAAACGTCGGCTGCGCTCGGGTTCGGGTTCCGCTGCGGCTTTCTGGGATTGCTGCACATGGAGATCGTGCAGGAGCGGCTCGAGCGCGAGTTCAACATGGATCTCGTCACGACGGCGCCGGGAGTTCTCTACAGAGTGACGACCACTGACGGCACTGTGCTCGAGATCGACAGCCCCTCTAAACTGCCTGAAAGCAACGTCGCGAAAATCGAAGAGCCCATCATCACGGCGATGATGCTGACGCCCGCGGAGCACGTCGGAGGGATCCTGCAGCTTTGCCAGGACAAGCGCGGTGTGCAGAAATCGCTCGAGTACCTGAGCTCGAACCGCGTGCTGATCACCTATGAGCTGCCGTTCAACGAAGTGGTGCTCGACTTCTACGACAAGCTCAAGACGCTGTCGCGGGGCTACGCGTCGCTCGACTATCATGTGACCGGCTACTGGGAGTCGCCGCTGGTGAAGATGGATATCCTCGTCAACGGCGATCCGGTCGACGCGCTGTCGGTCATCGTGCATCGCGACGCCGCCTACGAGCGCGGACGCGCGCTCGCGTCGAAGATGCGCGAGCTCATTCCGCGGCAGATGTTCGAGGTGGCGATTCAGGCCGCGATCGGCGGCCGCATCATCGCGCGCGAGTCGGTCAAGGCGTTGCGCAAGAACGTGCTCGCGAAGTGCTACGGCGGCGACATCTCGCGCAAGCGCAAGCTGCTCGAGAAGCAGAAGGAAGGAAAGAAGCGAATGAAGCGCGTCGGCAAGGTCGAGATCCCGCAGGAAGCATTCCTGGCCGTCCTCAAGATGGGAACGGAAGGCGAATGACGCCCGCCGCGCCGTTCAAGAAGTCCGTGCCCCGCGAGTATTTCGAATCGCTCGTCATTGCGGTTGTGCTCGCGCTGTTCATCAGGACGTTCGTCGTCCAGGCCTTCAAAATTCCGACCGGGTCGATGGAGCCGAACCTGCTCATCGGCGATCATCTGCTCGTCAACAAACTCGTGTTCGGCCCGTATGCCAGCGGCGCCGAGCGGACGCTGTTGCCGATGAAGGAGATCAACCGCGGGGACGTCATCGTGTTCAAGTATCCCGAAGACCCGGAGCGGGACTTCATCAAGCGCGTCATCGGACTGCCGGGTGAGCACGTCGAAGTGCGCCACAAGCGCGTCTACGTGAATGGCCATCTGATGGACGAGCCTTTCGCCCACTACATGGAGGAGCCCCCACCGGTCCCTCAAGAGCTGGAACAGGCCGAACGGGAGGGATTGAGCGGGGATCCGCGCGAGAACTACGGCCCGGTCACTGTTCCGCCGAAACATTACTTTGTGATGGGCGACAACCGGGACAACTCGCAGGACAGCCGCTACTGGGGTTTCCTGCCGCGCGATTATGTGAAAGGCCGGGCACTCGTCATTTACTGGTCGTACGACGCCGAATCCGGAAACATCCTCACGCGGCACCCGCTGGGGCCGACTGCTTCACCAGGTGCGCTGAGCCCGACGAAGAGATGAAGGCCATCATCAAGCTCGTCATCACGGCGCTCGTCATCCACGCCACCTGGCGGGCTGGAACGGTATATCTGCGCCACTACGAGTTCAAGGACGAGGTGACGCAGATTGCACAATTCGGCGTGAACGTGCCCAACAACGTGCTCCATGACCACGTGCTGGACGCGGCGAAGCGGCTGGATATTCCCGTCGAGCGCGGATTCCGTGACCGTGCAGCGCCGGCAGGCACACATCCTGATCGACGCGAACTATACCGAGCAGGTGGAGATCCTTCCGCGATATTTCTACCCCTGGCAGGCGAAGATGCACGTCGACGTGCTTACGCTGGTGTTCTCTCAGGAAGCCGAAATAAGCGCTTCCACAACGTGAGCCGCGCGAGATACGGGACCGTCAGGCGTTTCCCGCAGCCAATCGCCGCTTGTCAACGGTGGTCGCGTCGGCTGCCCTTCGGCAGGCCGCGGGCGGTGGAGCAGGATTTTCTCTTCGCGCTCGCGCTGCTCCTGCTCGCGCACGAACTCGAGCGTGTTGCGCAGGGACGCGATGGTCGACTCGAGCGTGGTCTCCACTTCGCGCCGCTTCATTTTCATCCCGTCGATCTCGCGCTGCACGTCTTCGAGGCGCGACTGCGTCTTCTGCAGCAGCAGGTCCGATCGCCCTTCGGCTTCGCGGATGATATTGCGCGCCTGGGCTTCCGCATTGGCGCGGATGTCGTCGGAGACACGCTGCGCCGTCATCAGCGTGTCGCGGAGGTCGCGTTCGTGCTCGCGATGCTGGTTGAGCAGCGCTTCCATCTTGGAGACGTCCTGGCGGAGCTTGTCGACGTCTTTCAGCGCGTTTTCGTAGTCATCGGTGACCTCGGCAATGAGGGCGAGGACCTCGGCTTTGTCGAATCCGCGGAACGTCGTTCGGAATCGGACCTGGCGCAAATCAAGAGGGCTGACCTTCATGCGGCGATCTCCTGCGGGAGCCGCGGCGTTCGATCGAGTGAGACCCGGATCAAACATGGCGTTTCCCGAAGATGGCCGTGCCGAGCCGGACAATCGTGGCTCCTTCCTGCACGGCGATTTCGAAGTCGTGACTCATACCCATAGACAACTCCCGCAGCATCGCCCGGTCGAGACCCTCGGTCAGCAGTGTATCCCGAAGGGCCCTGAGGGTGGCGAAGTACGGACGGGTATCTTCCGGGTTGTCGAAGAACGGTGGAATGGTCATCAGCCCGACGCACCGCGCCGACCGGCAGCTGGCAGCTGCCCTGACGATGTCCATGGCCTCGGCCTGCGGTGCGCCGTGCTTGGTCGCCTCTCCACCGAGGTCGACCTGCACGAGCAGCTCCGGCGTGGTTCCCGCGTCGGTCGCCGCGGCATCGATCGCATCGAGCAGCCGCCGGCTGTCTACGGAGTGAATGGCGCTGAATCGGGGCACGGCCTTGCGGACCTTGTTCGACTGGAGCGTGCCGATCAGATGCCATCTGATCTTAAGGTCGGCCGATCCGTCGATCTTCTGTAGAGCTTCCTGGACGCGGTTTTCGCCGAAGTCGGCCTGGCCTGCCGCTGCAGCCGCCCTGACGTGGTCCAGGCCGAACGTTTTGGAGACGGCGAGGAGCCGGACGTCGTCGGGGTTGCGGCCGGCGTCCCGGGCCGCCCGTTGGATGCGCGAGCGGACGTCGTCCAGGTTGCGCGCGATGTAGGAAAGGTCCATAAAAGAAAAAGGCCGGGTCCGACCGACCTTCGCGCCTCGCGCTACGGCGGGCAAGCCCGGCCTAGAAGCCTGGAGCCTGAAGCCCAGAGCCTATTTCAACATCGGTTTCAGCGCTTCAAACGTCGTTTTCGCTTCGGCTGCGTTCTTGCCTGCCGGCTCGAGCTTCAAGTACGCCTCGTATTCGCCTGCCGCTTCCTTCAGCTTGCCGAGGTTCAGGTACACCTTGCCGAGCATGAAGTGTGAGTCGGCGTGATTGGGGTTGGCTTTGAGTGCCGCCTCGAATGTCGACCCCGCTTCAGCGAACTTGTTGGCGTTCCACAGCCCGACGCCGGCGCTATAGAGCGAATCGGCGTTGCCGCCGCCTCCCGACGCGATGCTGAGCTCGGCGGATTTCGCCGATGCCGCCGCCGCGAGATCCATCTTCTTGTCCTGCGTATAGAGAACCGCAAGGGCGTTGTACGCCTCGGGGTAGTTCGGGCGCAGCTCGATCGCCTTCTTGAAGGCGGCTTCGGCGGCTTCGCTGTTCTTCAGCTGCTGCTGAGATACGCCGACGTTGAAATAGCAGTCGGCGCACGTGGGCATCGCGACGCCCGCGGCGGTAAACGCTTCGACGGCCCCCTGATGATTGCCCGAGTTTGCCGCGGCAACGCCCGCCTCGAAGTATTTCTTGATCTCCTGGTTCTTCTTGGCCTGCTCCTCACTGACGCGCGCGGCGCGCGAGAGCTTGAAGTTGGTGGTCGTGAAGTTGCCGATCTTGACGGCGGCGCGCGCCTCGTCCTCGCCGACGCCCTCTTTCGACGCGACGATGAGGTACTGGCCCGACTTCGGCAGGGTGCCGATGATGTAGTTGCCGTTCTTGTCGCTCTTCGCCTGCCACTTCTGGCCGCCCTGATCGGGGATGGCGGTCACGAGAATCTGCGCGTCCGGCACGGGTGCGTCCTTGTCGTCGACCACCTTGCCCTGGATACGGCCGGTCTGCGCGAGCGCCGGCACGGCCAGCGCCAGCATCGCGCCGGCAATCAACGAAGTCAGCGTCCGCCGGCCAAGTTTTCCGGAAAACATATCATCCTCCACACGTTATTTCGGCAGTTCGCCCGTTGGGCACACCCACGGCTAACTCCTGAATAGAAAGGAAATCTGAGAATAGTTTACACGAAAGGCCGAATCCTCTATGACCGGGCAAAAAACCGTTCGATATCGGCGATTTCGCGTGTGATGCCGGCAGGGGGCAGCGACGCCAGAAACCGCCGTCCGTACCCCATCGTCTGGAGGCGTGGATCGAGTACCGCAAGGACTCCGCGATCGTCGCGATGGCGGATCAGGCGCCCCAGCCCCTGCAGCAGCGCGAGGATGGCCAGCGGCACCTGGTACTCGCCAAACGGCTGGCCGCCCCTGTCCGCGATCGCCTCTATCCGGGCGGCAGTAATCGGATCGCCGGGCGACGCGAACGGCAGTTTGTCGATGATCACGCAGCTCAGGGCATCGCCCATCACGTCGACTCCCTGCCAGAAGCTCGACGTCGCCAGCAGCACGGCGTTTGGCGTCGTGCGGAACTGCTCGAGCAACGTCGACCGCGGCGCGGAGCCCTGCACGAGAATCGGGTACGGCAACTCGATCTCGGCGATCTGCTGGATCGCGCGTAGTGCCGCGTAGCTGGTGAAGAGGACGAACGCCCGTCCCTTCGTCGCTTCGAGGATGCTGATGATCTCGCGCGCCGCGGCCGCCGTGAAATCCACCGAGCGTGGATCGGGCATGCGCCGCGGCAGGTACAGAATCGCCTGCCGGCGATAGTCGAACTCCGGAGGCAGCTTGATGAACTGCGTGGCCCCCGACCTGTCGAGTCCCAACCGGCTGCGGACGAAATCAAAGGTGCCTTCGACCGTCAGCGTGGCTGATGTCAGCACGGTCGCTCTCATCCGATCGAACAGCACGTCGCGCAGGATCGTCGACACGTCGATCGGCGCCGCGCGCAGAAAGAGCCCGCGGCCTCGCGTTTCGAGGAAGTAGACGTAGTCGGGCTCGTTCGCGCGCAGGATGAAGCGCAGCTCGTCGCGCAGCTCGCCCGCCCGGTGCGAGAGTCCCACGAGATCCATCTTCGCGGCGTCCTGCGGCTTGTCGGGCTCGGGCGGCGGCAGGCTTGATGAGCGCCGCCGTCGCTTCGAGCATGTCGAGCGCGCTCATGACGAGGGCGGCATCTTCGTAGAACGGCTCGAGTGTCTTCGCTGTCACGCGAACCCGGTTTTCCGACGGCTGCTGCGCCCGCGAAGGAATGCCGCTGGCCACGTTGCGAAAGAATTCGTGCGCCCGGTCTTTCGCCCGGTCGAGCATTTCGCGCAGCTCCGGTCCTTTCTCGCCGGCGACGCCGGTCGAGATCAAACGCTCGCCGTCCCGCGACAGCTCGTCGAACCTGTACGTGCTCACGGACACGCCGAAATACTGCGTGGCCACGTCTTCGAGCTGGTGCGCTTCGTCGACGACGGCGTAGCTGCACTCTGGGATGACTTCGCCGTACGCGCTTTGACGGACCGCCGCGTCGGCGCACAGCAGATGATGATTCACGACGACGAGATTCGACTCGGCGGCTCGCGACCGCATGCGCGTGACGAAGCAGTCTGTGTAGCGCGGGCACTCGGTGCCGATGCAGTTTTCGGATGTCGCGGCGATTTCTCCCCAGAACGGAAGGTCCTCGGGCAGGTCTGCGATCTCGGCGCGGTCGCCGGTCTCCGTCCGCTTCGACCATTCGTCGATGATGGGAAGAAAAATCTGCGGCGCGGATTCTCCAAATAGCTGGAGCGTGCCCGTCTTCGCGCCTTCGCGGAAGGATTCGAACCTGTGCAGGCACAGGTAGTTGCCGCGGCCCTTCATGTACGTGGCGGTGAAGGGCACGTCCAGCGCTTCCCGCAGCACTCCAAGGTCCTTGAAGTAGATCTGCTCCTGGAGGTTCTTCGTGCCGGTCGACACCAGGACGCGCTGGCCACTGAGGATTGCGGGGACGAGATAGGCGAGCGTCTTGCCGGTGCCGGTACCCGCTTCGACCAGCAGCACGCCACCCTGTTCGAGCGTGCCGGCCACCGCCTCGGCCATCTGGCGCTGAGCGGGCCGGCTCTCGAAGGTCGGCAGCGACTGCGCCAGCGATCCCGAGTCTGCAAAGATCTCGGCGACCGCGGCTCGACAGGTCGACGCGACGCCGCGGCGATCGGGGTCTGACCCCCGCGATATCACGGGGGTCAGACCCCGTACAGCGGGAACATCCGGCACAGCTTCTCGACTTCGACTTTCACCATGGCGAGCGCGGCATCATCGTTGGGTGTGGCCAGCGCGCGCATGATGAGCTCGCCGACCTTGTCCATCTCGCGCTCGCCCATCCCGCGCGTGGTGACCGCGGGCGTGCCGATGCGGATGCCGCTTGCTGTCATTGGCGGGTTCGGATCGAACGGGATGGCGTTCTTGTTGACCGTGATGCCGGCCTTTCCGAGCGCGGCTTCGGCCGCTTTCCCGGTGAGCCCGCGCGAGAACACGTCGACGAGCATCAAATGGTTGTCCGTGCCGCCGCTGACGAGGCGGAACCCTCCGGCAACGAGCCCGGACGCGAGCCGCCTGGCGTTGGCGACAATCTGTTTCTGATAATCGACAAACGACGGCTCGGCGGCTTCCTTGAAGCACACGGCCTTGGCGGCGATGATGTGCATCAACGGCCCGCCCTGCAGTCCCGGGAACACCGCTTTGTCGAGATCCTTCGCGTACTTTTCGCGGCACAAGACCATGCCCGCCCGCGGCCCGCGCAGGGTCTTGTGGGTCGTCGTCGTGACGAAGTCGGAGTGTGGAACCGGGCTCGGATGCTGTTTGCCCGCGACCAGGCCGGCGATGTGCGCCATGTCCGTGACCATCGGCGCCCCGACGCGCTGCGCGACTTCGCCGATCCGCGCGAAATCGATGACGCGCGGATACGCGCTCGCCCCGACCATGATCATCTTCGGTTTGTGTTCCTCTGCGAGGCGCGCCAGCTCGTCGTAATCGATGCGCTCATCGTCCTTGCGGACGCCGTACGGAACGATCGTGTAGAGCTTGCCCGAGAAATTCAGCGGATGGCCGTGCGTGAGGTGTCCGCCATGCGCCAGGTTCATGCCCAGCACCGTGTCGCCCGGCTTGAGCAGCGTGAAGTACACCGCCATGTTCGCCTGCGCGCCCGAGTGCGGCTGCACGTTGGCGTGTTCCGCGCCGAACAACGCCTTGGCGCGTTCGATCGCGAGCGTCTCGGCGACGTCGACGAATTCGCAGCCGCCGTAATAGCGCTTGCCCGGATAGCCTTCGGCGTACTTGTTGGTGAGCACCGACCCCGCCGCTTCGAGGACTGCGCGGCTGACGAAGTTCTCCGATGCGATGAGCTCGAGGCCGTCGTTCTGCCGGCGCTCTTCGCTGCGCACGGCTTGAGCGATGTCGGGATCCGCGTCCGCAAGGCTGAGCGATCGTGCTGGAGCGGCTGCTTTCAACGTCATGGCGTTTCAATCTCCGCTATCTGGTCCAGGCGTTTCTGGTGGCGGCCGCCCTCGAACGGCGTATCCAGCCACAATTTCAGGATGTCATCGGCGAGCCCGAACGCGACGATGCGGCCGCCCATCGAGAGGACGTTCGCGTCGTTGTGCTGCCGCGACAGCCGCGCGGTATAGAGATCGTTGCACAACGCCGCACGCACCCCGCGCACTTTGTTGGCGGCAATCTGCTCGCCCTGTCCGCTGCCGCCAAGAACGATTCCCCGGTCGGCCTTTCCCGCGACGACCGCCCGCCCGACGGCGGCGCAGATGGGCGGATAGTCCACCGACGCGTCGCTGTCCGTGCCGTGATCGTCGACCTGATGCCCGAGCGCTGTGAGGGTTTTCTTCAGGTGTTCCTTGAGAGAAAAGCCGGCATGGTCTGCGCCAATCGCAATCCGCATGGGATGGGAATGATAATACGGTTCCGGGTTTCTGGGTCTTGAACCATCATGGAACAAACGATCACCGTCACCCCCCGCGGGGAAGAGCGCATTCAGAACGGCCATTTCTGGGTGTATCGGGGCGACATCGCAGGCGGTCGCGCGGAGCCTGGCGCGGTCGTCCGTGTCACGGCCGCGAACGGCCGTTTCCTGGCTCGCGCTTTCTACAGCGACCAATCGCAGATCACGTTGCGGATCCTGACGCGCCACGACGTCGCCGTCGATCGCGCCTTCTGGCGCTCGCGTCTCGAGCGCGCGATCGCATTTCGTGAGACGCTCGGCGTCGATGCGACGGCGTATCGACTCGTGCATGGCGAAGGCGATCTGATTCCCTCGCTCATCGTGGATCGCTACGGCGACTACATGGTGCTTCAGGCGCTGTCGCAAGGCAGCGACAGGCTGACGCCCGACGTCACGGCGCTGCTCGTGGAGATCGCCGGCCCGAAGGGGATCATCGCGCGCAACGATCCGCGCGTGCGGCTCCTCGAAGGGCTCGCGCAGAACGTCGCGGTGATTCACGGGGCGATTCCCGAGCGGGTGGCGGTTCGTGAGGGCCGCATCGAGTACGACGTGGATCTTCGGCACGGGCAGAAAACGGGCGCGTTTCTCGATCAGCGCGAGAACCGTTCGGCTGCGGCGCAGTATGCGAGTGGGCGGGCGCTCGACTGCTTCAGCTACGCCGGTGGCTTCTCATTGCAGCTCGCCCCGCACGTCGACGAGCTGACGGCGCTCGACATCTCGGAGGATGCGACCGCGCTGCTCACCCGCAACGCGGCGCGGAACGGCCTGTCGAACGTGCAGGCCCGGACCACGAACGTGTTCGACGAGTTGAGGACCCTCGAGCGCATGGGCGAAGCCTTCGATACGATCGTGCTCGATCCGCCGGCCTTCGCCAAGAGCAAGGGCGCGATTCCCAAGGCCCTTTCGGGATACAAGGAAATCAACCTGCGCGCGCTGAAGCTGCTGAAGCCCGGTGGCTTCCTCGTCACCTGCAGTTGCTCCTATCACGTCAACGAGGCTGCGTTCGCCGAAGTGATACTCGACGCGGCGCTCGACGCGCGCATCGACGTGAGCGTGGTGGAGAAGCGGATGCAGGGCCGGGACCATCCCGTCGTCCTCGGCATGCCGGAGACGTATTACCTGAAGTGCTTCATCCTGCGGAAGCTCGCATAAAAAAAGCACGGAGGCCCTTCCTTTCGGAAGAACCTCCGTGCCTCTCCGTGTTGAGACGACCTCTGCGAACCTAGAAACCGAACTTCACGCCAAGCTGCAGCTCGCGCATCGGCTTGCGCGTGGAGGTGATCTGCCCGTACTGCGTGCTCGTCACCGCCGTGTTCGGATCCTGCCAGACGGGCTGGTTGAACGTGTTGAACGCCTCGAGCCGGAACTGCAGGCTCTTGCTGCCGCCGAGCGTGAAGTTCCGCAGGATCGACATGTCGAAGTTGAAGATCCCCGGACCGACAATGACTGTTCCGCACGGCGTCGCCGTAGGTTGCCCGTCGGCTGCAGCACGAATGCCGCCGTGTTGAACCACTGCTGAATCGTGTTCGGCCCGTCGTTCGGATCCTGGCCGGATACGACATTCGGTCTCTGATCTGCCGTGGCCCAGGTTCGCGCGATCCTGTCCGACGTTCGGGTTCCTCGCGAAGCCGCTCGACAGGCTCAGGATGTTGGTCAACTGCCAGCCGCCGAGGATTGCGCCACCGACGCCGTCCTGCAGGCCCACTTCTTGCCTGCGCCAAACGGCAGTTCGTAGAGGATCGACGAGACGACCCGGTGGCGGACGTCGAAGATCGAGAGGCCCCACTCGCATCCGCTCGAGACTTCGTCCGCCACGCAGTTGCTGTTCTGCGGGAACAGCTGATCGCCGTTGAGCGTGCGGATGCCGCTGCCGTTGTCTTCGGATTTCGAGAGCGTGTAGCCGATGAGCGCCGAGAACCCGTTGTTCAGGCGGCGCGTCAGCTTGGCGCGTCAGCGAGTTGTACTTCGCTTCGGCGACGTTGCCGATCGTCTGAACCCGCGTGAACTCCGGGTAGGGCCGTTTGTCCTGAACGGCCGCCCGCTCCCGGCAACACATCGTTGCGATCGAACATGCGCTCGAGGTGGTAGCTGCGCGAGCCGAGGTAGCCGATCTCGATCGCCGAGTTGCCCCCGATCTCGCGCTGCACGTTGAAGAGGTACTGCAGCATCCGGGGGGTGGTTCGGTCGAAGTCGTTGCCGAGTACGTAGTGGTTCGAGATGCAGACGATCGGCGGCTGCACGCCGCAGGCATTGGTCCCCGAGCCTACGAAGGGCGCGTTCCAGTTCTGACTGAAGAACTGGTTGGAGGTGTCCTGACGGCGTCCGGCCGCGTTGCGGGCCATGTCGAAGCGCGGGTTGCCCGTGTCCTGCATGAAGAACATGCCGACGCCGGAGCGAATCGACGTGTTCGGGGTAGGCGTCCAGGCCCATCCGGCCCGCGGCGCGAAGTTCAGCTTGTCGTCGTCGACGAGGCGGTTACCGATGCGTCCGTCACGTGCCGTCTGCATCGCCGGGTTGTAGCGGATGTTGAAACCCTCGTAGAACTCCCCTTCGCCGATGCGCACCAGGGTGGGATGCCGCGACTTGTCGGCCACGGGCAGGCCCTGGTCGAAGAACGGCATGGAGGCATTGATCAACGTGCCGGCTTTGTCCTCGAACGGCGGGACGTACTCGTACCGCAGGCCGAGATCGAGCGTCATGTTGTCGCGCATTCTCCAGGTGTCGGTGATGTAGTAGCTCTGGCTGACCGCGCGGAATTCCGTCACGGCCAGCTGGACCGACAGCTCGGAGAGACGCTGGTAGCCGAGCAGGAAGTCGGCAAACGAGGGCGCGATGGTCGCCACCGTGCCGTCCAACGACCCGGTCGCCCGGCCGTCGAACTGGAACCCGCCGCGCGGGAACTGGTTGCCGACCTGGTTGTAGTGGTCGATCCGGAAGTGGGCGCCGACCTTGAACGAATGCCGGCCCTTGATCCACGACACGTTGTCGATGAACTCGAAGTTCTTGTTCCGGACGGTGTACGGCCCCTCGGTGCCGTCACCGAAACCGCTCAACCCGTTGATGCCGATGCTCGGAATGCCCCAGGCGGTTTCCGGAAGCGGCGATCATGCCAGGGATGCCCAGCTCCGAGGTGACGTCGCGCACGAAGGCCAGCTCGCGGCCGAACGTGTTGTAGAACGAGTTGAAGCCGAACCGGAACTCGTTGACGACGGTCGGCGAGAGGGTCCGCGTGTTGCCGATCATCACCTGGTGGATGCGGTTGTCGCAGCTTCGTGCCGTTCAGCTTCAGCGCCGGGTTGATTTCGTCGTCGCGGCTGTGGCTGTACCGGCCCATCCAGGTCGACGACGAGTTCTGCACGAAGTCGAGGCGCTGCGTGAACTGGTCTTTGTCGATCACGCGATCCTGAATCCCGGTGTAGTTGTTCACGGTACCTGTGGCGTCGGTGCCCGTGGCGTTCGGCTCGGGATAGAACTCGAGCAGCTTCTGCGACGTCGGGTGGATGCGGTTGGCCGGAATCCGGTTGCCGGGGAACGTCGCGCACGTCCTCACTCCGGAAGCACTGGCGACGGTGCAGGTGGCCGGATCGTACAGCGGCCCCGAGTACGACGAGAAATCGCCGGTCCTCCAGGCGGCCAGCGGCAGGTGAGTAGTTCTGCTGAATCTGCTTGCGGTCGCGGTACCCCTCCCAGTTCGACATGAAGAACATCTTGTTGCTCCAAATCGGGCCGCCAACGGTGTAGCCGTACTGGTTCCAATTGAACGGGGGCTTCGGCAGGGCCGCCTGTGCGGCCGAGAACGAGAAGGGCCGCGAGTCCATCGCGTCGTTGCGGTGGAACTCGAATATCGATCCGTGGAACTGGTTCGTGCCCGACTTGGTGACGACGTTCACCTGGCTGGCGGCGCGGCCGAACTCGGCCGAGTAGATGCCGGTCTGAACCTTGAACTCTTCGAGCGCGTCAACCGACGGCAACAAAATGTACGTATTGAAGTTGACGTCGGTGTTGTCCGTGCCGTCGAGCGTGTAGTAGTTGAACTCGCGGCGCTGGCCGGAAATCGACAGCTGCTGGTTGGCGCGCGATCCGCCCTGTCGATCGCCGGCCTGCCCGGCGCCCGCGAACTCGGCGCTGACGTTCGGGCTGAGCGCGACGAGCGAGAGGAAGTTGCGTCCGTTCAACGGAAGCTCGACGATGCGGCGGTTCTCGATGACGGTGCCGACCGTCGCGTTCTCTGTCGTGATGAGCGGCGCGACGCCCGTGACCTCGGCGGTCTCGGACAACGTGCCGATCTCCATCGTGAAGTTCACGCGGACGGTTTGCTCGACGTGCAGGTCGACCTTCTGCTCCACCGTCCTGAAGCCCTGAAGCTCGGACTTGACGACGTACGGGCCTGGCGGCAATGCGGCAAACGTGTAGATACCGGATTCGTTGCTCGGCATTTCGCGCGTCGCGTTCGTTCCGGTATTGGTCGCCGTCACGCTTGCGCCGGGAATGACCGCGCCCGATCCGTCTTTCACTTCGCCGGTGATTGTGCCGAGTGTCTGCGCACTAACGGGAACAGCAACGAGCAAAAGCACGACAAACAGGGGGAAAATTCGCCGCATACTGACGCTCCTTCTCTGAGTGGAACGGACCGGCCCAGCCGACGAGGGGTTCGAATTATCGATTGTGGAAGGCATCAGCGTAAGGCGCGACTACCGTCAACCGTCAAGAGAATTTCATGGAACTCACAACACTTTCAAATAAATGCGAATTCAAACGCCAAATAGTTGGATCATTTGAGGGCACGTCTAGGCTTGACGAACCCGCGATTCGATCCGTAAATAGAGGGGTTCCCAGATATGCGAAATATTCGCGCTTCTTCTCCTCGTTGCGGTCGTTGTTCTGCAGTCGCCTGTTCTTCAGGGGCAGGGTCAGCA
Organism: Vicinamibacterales bacterium; assembly: GCA_963802345.1. Taxonomy (GTDB): domain Bacteria; phylum Acidobacteriota; class Vicinamibacteria; order Vicinamibacterales; family JAMQPK01; genus JAMQPK01. The sequence continues at coordinate 68,691 of CAWDIK010000012.1, read as the reverse complement.
GGCACCCGGCGTCACCTTCCAGGTCGAGGTGAACTACGTCGACGTCGACGCCGTCGTCACCGACGCCCAGGGTAACTTCGTCACGGGGCTCACGCGCGACGATTTCGAGGTCTTCGAAAACGGCAAGCCGCAGAAAGTCGACACGTTCTCGATGGTGGAGATTCCCGTCGAAAAGCCGGCCGAGTTCGTCTACGAGGGCCGGCTGGTCGTGGCCGATACGCAGACCAATCGAAAGCCGTTCGACGGCCGCGTGTACGTGATCGTGCTCGACGATCTCGACGTGAGCGCGATGCGCAGCACGCCAGTGAAGGACGCAGCCAGAAAGTTCGTCCGCGAGTTCATGGGCGCCAATGACCTGGCCGCCGTCGTTTATACGAGCGGGCGGAAGGATGCGGCGCAGGAATTCACGACCAATCGCGAGCTTCTCGTCGCGTCCATCGACAAATTCATCGGGCAGCGCATGCGATCGCTCAGCCTGGAGCGCCTCGACTCGTACTACCAGACCATCGCCTTTGGCTACACCTCGCAGAACGACGCCGACCCGAGCACCGGAAATATCAATTCGCAGGATCGAGCAGGCTACGGCCGCGTGTCGGACCCGACAGAGCTCGAGCGGGGGACCCGCGCGCTCAGCGTGCTCGACACGTTGAAGAACACGGCCGAGTTTCTGGGCAGCGTCCGAGGCCGGCGCAAGGCCCTGCTGTTCTTCAGCGAAGGGCTCGACTACCCGATTCGCGACGTGTTCGGCGCGCACGATGCGACGACGGTCATTCGCGCGAGTCAGGACGCCATCTCCATGGCGGCGCGCGCCAACGTGAATTTCTACGCGGTCGATCCTCGCGGCCTGGCGGGGATGACCACGGACTTCATGGAAGGCGCCGGGCATCGCCAACGGGGCCGGTAGTTCCGGTCCCGTGATTACTGGTGCCGGGCACGAACACGCCCAGCAGCGGCGTCACGGGGGCCTCGGGCGGCATCTTCAGCGTGCAGGACGAACTGATGGCAGGAGTTCAGGACGTCGCAGGACACGCTGCGGGAGCTGACCGAGGAGACGGGCGGGTTCGCGTCGCTGAACACCAACAACGTGGCGCCGGCGTTCGAGCGGATCGTCAACGCCAACAGCCGCTACTACGTGCTCGGCTACTATCCGCCGACCCATCCGCGCGACGGCCGGTTCCACAAGATCGAAGTGCGCGTGAAGCGTCCGAACCTGCGCGTCGAAGCACGCAAGGGTTACGCGTCGCCGAGAGGCCGCACGCCCGAAGAGCGCAAGCGCGACGAAGAGGCGCGACTCGCCCGCGACGCGCGGCGTCCCGACGGAAAAAGAACGTCGACGCCGCTGCTGACCGCGTTGGCGAGTCCGATTCCTCAGAGCGGTCTGACGTTCACGATGCAGGCCGCGCCGTTCAAGAACACCGCGAACGAGGCGTCGATCGCGCTGGCCGTCGAGATCGACGGCAACAAGCTCCCGTACAGCGAGCCGAATGCGAAGGGCACGGTCTCCAACAAGATCGAGCTGTCCTTCTTCGGCCTCAACGCACAGGGCAAGGCGATCTCGCCGGCCTGGATCGAGCTCGATCTCACGCTCCGGCCCGAAACGCGCGATCGAGTGACCGCGTACGGCGTGCGCGCGAACCCGCGCATCAGCCTGCCTCCGGGGCGGTATCAGATAAAGGTTGGGGCGCGCGAATCGGTGAGTGGCCAGGCGGGTTCGGTGTTCTACGACCTCGAGGTGCCCGATTTCCGCAAGGAGCGGCTCATGGTCGGCGGGCTGCTGATGACGACCCCATCGGTGCAGCAGACGCCGAGCATTCAGCCGGATCCGAACGTGAGCAAAGAGCTGTTGCCCGCGCCGGCGACCAGCCGCCGCGAATTTCCGCGCAGCGATGTGCTCGCGCTCTACACGGAAATTTACGACAACGACAGCTCACGCCAGGCGCGTCGTGTCGAGGTGACCGTGCGGCTGGTCTCCGAGAGCGGCACCGACGTCATCGTCAGCCGTGACGAGCTGGAGAACGGCACTTCGGGCGAGAAGCCGTGGGAGATTTACGGGTACGCGAAACGGATTCCGCTGAAGGAGCTCGCGCCCGGCCGCTATCTGCTGCGCGTGGAGGCCGCTGTCCGCGGACAGAAGGAGCCTCCGGCGACGCGTGAAGCTCCCATCACCATACGTCCTTAGCAGCTACATCTCGAGACCGTACCGCTCCCGCAGCAGCGCCAGGTGATGACGCACATGGCCTGCCATGATGTACGCGATCGCGCGGGCCGACACCGGCTTGCCGTTTGCGTTGCCGAGGCGGTTCCAATCTTCCGGTAACCACCGCCGCAGCGCCCAGAGATTCGCGTGGCGCACCGCCGCGAACTCGTGCGCCAGCTCCTTGACGGGTCGCTCGTCCGAGTCCGCGTGCGCGACGTACTCCTTTTCATCGAATCCCGGAAGCGGCTTCGCTTCGCCGCGCGCGATGCAGAACGCTCGATACCCCATCACGCGCTCGGTGTCGATCATGTGGCCGACGACCTGCCGCACGCTCCATTTGCCGATCGCGTACCGATAGACCTCGTCTTCCGGCGTGATGCGGTCGGCGAGCGCGTGCAGCTCGGCCGGCTGCGCTTCGAGCACCGGCACCGGGTCGGTTTCAGGAACACGCGCGATGTAGCTGGCGTAGAACGGCGCGAATTCGGTGTCGGCAGGGCGCATGGTGGACCTCTGTAACGAAAAGTGAAAAGTAAAAGTGAAAAGTGAAAAGTAAAGAAGCAGCTACAGCAAGCGCTCGCTGACCAGTCGCGCGCGGAGCTCGTCGACGCCGCGCACCTGATGAGCGCGAAGCCCCGTCGATCTCGCCGCTTCGACGTTGGCGGCAAGATCGTCGAAGAACACGATCGAGCCCGGCGAAGAGACGTGGGCGCGTTCGATCGCCACTTTGAATATGGCCGGATCCGGCTTACACAAACCCACCTGATGGGAGGAAATCGCGAACTCGAACAGTTCGAGGATGCGCAGCTCGTTCGCGTTGCGCTCCCAGTGAAGCTCGTTCGAGTTGCTCAATGCGGCCAGGCGATAGTGCGGCCGCAGTTGTTCGAGCAGCTCCCTCGCGCCCGGCAGGACGCGGCGCGACCAGGTCGTGAACCTTGCGAGGAACGCGTCCGGTCTCAGATCGACATCCCAGTCGTGAATGAACCGCTCGGCCCATTCCACGGGCGACAGCTGTCCGCGCTCGAACTCGTCGGTGTGCGGGCATTTCGTCCAGCGGTCGAGGATGACGTCGGGCGTCGACGGCCATCGGAGGTGATGGCCGAGCTCCTTCGGTCCGGCAAACTCCACGAGCACGCCACCGAAGTCGAAGAGGAGCAGTTCAGGCTTCAGGCTTCGGGCTCCAGGCTTCACGGCCATGGCACCTAGCGCGAATCGTCGATACTAGCGACCCTAGCTCAGCGTCGATCGCTTAATCCCTTCCCGGATCGCAATCTCTAATCCCCAATCGCTAGTCTCTTAGCTCTCAGCGTGAGCCTGCTATAGTTAATGAACCGCCAGGGGTATCCCGCTGATGACCAGCGGCGATTGAGACAAGACCCTTGGAACCTGATCCGGTTGACACCGGCGAAGGGAGCGCGGTCCTGCCAGGTTCCGCCCTCCAGCTGTAGTGTCCGGCTTTAGCCGGACCGTGAAGGAGCACGCAATGTCAGCGCACGAGACGCATCCCAATTCGCGGAAAGTTCATGTCGGTCCCTACAAGGTTCCGATGCGCGAGATCGCGCTCTCCGGCGGCGAACCGCCGCTGCAGGTGTACGACTCCAGCGGACCGCAGGGCTGCGATGTGCGCGAAGGACTGCCGCCGCTGCGCCGCGAGTGGATTGCCGCGCGCGGAGACGTGCAGACCGTGCCGCGCACCTACATCCCCGATTCGACGCGCCGGGCCGAGCTGCCGAAGACGCTCTTCCGTGCCGTGCTGCGCGGCAAAGACACCGTCACGCAGCTGCACTACGCGCGCAAGAACATCATCACGCCGGAAATGGAGTTCATCGCCGCGCGGGAAGGATTCGACGCCGAGTTCGTGCGCTCGGAAGTCGCGCGCGGCCGCGCGATCATCCCCGCCAACATCAACCATCCCGAGCTCGAGCCGATGATCATCGGCCGCAATTTCCTGGTGAAGATCAACGCGAACATCGGAAACTCCGCGGTCAGCTCGTCGATTGAAGAGGAAGTCGAGAAACTGCGCTGGGCGATCCTGTGGGGCTCCGATACGGTGATGGATCTCTCGACCGGGAAGGACATCCACGAAACGCGCGAATGGATCCTGCGGAATTCGCCGGTGCCAATCGGCACGGTTCCGATTTATCAGGCGCTCGAGAAAGTCGGTGGCCGCCCCGAAGAGCTCACGTGGGAGATCTATCGCGACACGCTCATCGAGCAGGCCGAGCAGGGCGTGGACTACTTCACGGTCCACGCGGGCGTGCTGCTCCGCTACATCCCCATGACCGCGCGGCGCGTGACGGGGATCGTCTCGCGCGGCGGATCGATCATGGCCAAGTGGTGCCTCGCGCATCACAAGGAAAATTTCACTTACACGCACTTCCGCGAGATCTGCGAGATCATGAAGGCGTACGACGTGTCCTTCTCGCTCGGCGACGGCCTGCGCCCGGGCTCGATCGCGGACGCGAACGACGCGCCGCAATTCGCGGAGCTCGAAACGCAGGGCGAGCTCACCAAGATCGCGTGGGAATACGACGTGCAGGTCATGAACGAAGGCCCCGGCCACGTCCCCATGCATCTCATCCGCGAGAACATGGAAAAGCAGCTGAAATGGTGCGACGAAGCGCCGTTCTACACGCTCGGGCCGCTGACCACCGACATCGCTCCGGGATACGACCACATCACATCGGCGATCGGCGCCGCCATGATTGGCTGGTACGGCACCGCGATGCTCTGCTACGTCACGCCGAAAGAGCACCTCGGTCTTCCGAACAAGGAAGACGTCAAGGCGGGCGTCATCGCCTACAAGATCGCCGCCCACGCGGCCGATCTGGCGAAAGGCCATCCCCGCGCGCAGGCGTGGGACGACGCGCTGTCGAAAGCCCGTTTCGAGTTCCGGTGGGACGATCAGTTCAACCTGGCGCTCGACCCCGTGACCGCCCGCGCGTACCACGACGAAACGCTGCCGGCCGAGGGCGCGAAGGTCGCGCATTTCTGTTCGATGTGCGGACCGAAGTTCTGCAGCATGGAGTTGACGCAGCAGGTGCGCGATTACGCGAAGGAGCACGGCGTGTCCGACACCGAAGCGGTTGAAACCGGCATGCAGGAGAAGTCGGAGGAGTTCCGGAAGAAGAAAGAGATTTACGTCGCCAAGCCGAGCTGAATCCTGAATTGGTGATGGCGACTGTTAGATTGGCGGTCGCCAGCTGCTGCCAGGCGCTAATTTAGCGCTGCCTGCAGGATCCGACGGGCACTATCTGAATGACGGACGGGAATCGCGCGGGCTGCGCCTGTCTTTTCGGGTTGAGGTAGCCGGCGCTCCCGTTCCAGGTGTAATCCTTCACCGTCACGCCCGGCGGATACGCCATCGTCTCTTCACGGAACCGCCCAATCTCGAAGATATGCGTGGCCGGCGCGTCGAAGACCAGCGTTCCCCGGTTCTTCAGGGCGTTCTGGTAGTACTTGACCAGCGCCGCAAAGGAGAGCTCACTGCCGAACAGGTAATACCGCTGTCCCCGGCCGGCGTCGTACGACGCCAGGAACTGCGCGTTGGGGTAAATCGGAAACCCGAGTGTGGCTTCCGTCGGCACGGGTTCCGGTGGAGCAGCCGGCTTGATCTCGACGGGCGCAGGAGTCTCGGCGGGCGGAGGAACAGTCTTCGGAGGTGGCGGGACGGTTTTGGGCGGGTTCGGACGGCCAGGAAATGGTTGCGGCACCGGCCCTGGGCCGAGACGGTCAACCAGCCTGAAACCAGGGCTCCACACACCGCCAGTCTGACGCGATCCATCCGCCTCATTATATCGAGTACGATAGAGCCAGTTTTTGGAAACCGAACCGGCGGCTGAGCCGTCTAAACCACTATGAACAACTCAGTGAAAACCGTTCTGCTGTTGGGCCTTCTGAGCGGCATTCTTCTGGCGCTCGGGGAAATGCTGGGCGGCTCTCAGGGCCTTGTGACCGCGTTCGGTTTTGCGGTCGTCATGAATTTCGTCTCCTACTGGTTCTCCGACAAGATCGTCCTGAAGATGTACCGCGCCCAGGAAGTCGGGCCGGAGCACAGGTTGTCGGTGACGACGCGAAGGCTTGCCACGCAGGCGAACCTTCCGATGCCGAAGGTATATGTGATTCCCGACGCGTCGCCGAACGCGTTTGCCACGGGGCGCAACCCGAGCCACGCCGCGGTCGCGGCCACCGAAGGCATCATGCGGCTGTTGGACGACCAGGAGCTCGAGGGCGTGATCGCGCACGAGCTCGCGCACGTGAAGCATCGCGACATCCTCATCAGCTCGGTCGCGGCGACCGTGGCCGCTGCCATCATGATGGTCGCGCGAATGGCGCAGTTCGCCGCGATGTTCGGCGGCGGCAGCCGGGACAACCGGGAAGGGTCGAACCCGTTCGCGATGATCGCGACGATCATCTTCGCGCCGATGGCGGCCATGCTGGTGCAGGCGGCGATCTCGCGGTCGCGCGAGTTCCTCGCGGATGCGGGCGGCGCCAAAATCGCGGGAACGCCTTACGGGCTGATGAGCGCCCTTCGCAAGCTCGAGATGGGATCGAAGCAGATTCCGCTCGACGCCAATCCGGCGACCTCGCACATGTTCATCGTGAAGCCGTTTTCGGGCGGCGGGCTGCTCAGCATGTTCAGCACGCATCCTCCGACCGAGCAGCGGATCGAAGCGCTCATGAATCTGCGGTAAGGTCCGCTTAGCCGAATATCTGAATCGATCGCCCTGTCCGCCCGGCGGGTCTTTCTCGCCGGGCGTTTCTGTGTCGCCTTCCCCGCGCTTCGATACTCTGTATTTCTTCTGCAGCATCCTGACCATTCCGCGCACTTCCTTCGCATAGGCGTCGGGCGCGTAGGCGCCTCGGTACAGGCGCTGATACTTCGTGGCCAAGGCCGGAAAATGCTTCTCCAGAAAATTCATGAAGTGCACCCGGGTGCCGTCCTTCAGGTACAGGAGATTCGTTCCCATGAACGCGGCGCCATGGTCGGCAATCGCCTTGATGGTCTGCTCGAGCTTCGCGGGCTGCGAGGTGAGCCCCGGCACGATCGGGTTCATCAACACTCCCGCGCGAATGCCGGCGTCGTTCAGCTCGCGCACGGCGCGCAGCCGCTGCAGGGGATGAGCGGTGCCGGGCTCGAGCGTGCGCCAGGCGTCCTCGTCCACTGTAGGCACGCTCATGTAGACGGTGCAGCCGGCGCGGTTCGAGAGCTCCAGAAGCACGTCCTTGTCGCGGACGACCATCGGCCCTTTGGTAATCACGCCGGCGGGCGTTCGCGCCTTCGCGAGCGCCTCGAGCGATTTGCGCGTGAGCTTGTAGTGTCCTTCGATCGGTTGATATACGTCCGTGGCGGTGCCGACGGCCACGTACTGGCGCTTCCAGGACGGCCGATCGAGCTCTCGCTTCAGCACGTCCGCGAAGTTTCGCTTCACGAGGATGACCGACGAAAAGGCGTCACTGCTGTCGAGCTCGAACTGGACGTGATATCGCCGCGCGAAGCAGTAGTGGCAGCCGTGCGTGCAGCCGCGATACGGGTTGAGCGTCCATTTGAACGGCATGCCTTTGACTGGATTCAATGCCGAGCGGCAGGTCACTTCCTGATAGCTCGCGCCATCGGCCCTATGCGCGGCGTCGGGCAATCCATCGACGGCACCGCGTTCCTTTATTTGAGTGGCGAGATCCCGCGTCGTGGGTTTCGGCGTTCCGACTTCAAAGAGGAGGGGATAAACCTTCACGTTGCGTTCTTTCGTATTATCTTCGCTTATTCTACCGCCTTTCTCCAATAGTCCAGCAGGTCGGCAAGCGTCCGATCGAGCGAGATCACAGGCTTCCACCCGAGCTCGTGCTCGATTCGGCTCCGATCTCCCCAGCAGGATGAGGTTGTCGCTCGGCCGGTAGCGTGCCGCATCGACCGTGATCGTGACCGGCACTTTGCTGAGCGCGACCAGGCGGTCGAGCACGTCGCGGATCTTGAACGCCTGGCCGGCGCAGACGTTATAGATCCGTCCGGGATCGCCGCGCTCTACGATGGCGGTGTACGCGCGGACCGTATCCCGCACGTCATGAAGATCGCGTGAGGCGTCGAGATTGCCGACGACGATTTCCGGCTTGGCGCGGCCTTTCTCGATGAGGGCTATCTGCTGCGCGAACGAGGGGGCGGCGAACGTTGGTTCCTGTCGAGGACCCGTGTGATTGAAAGGGCGCGTCAGCAGCACATGTTGTCCGTCTTCGCGCACGCCTCGCTGGCCGAGCATCTCCTGCGCAAGCTTGCTGACCGCATAAGGCGTGGCAGGGCCGGTCGGGTCCTCTTCGTTCAGGGCGCGATCCGACTGACGATACACGAGGGACGATCCGGTAATCAGCACTCTCGCATGGACGCCCGCGGTGCGAAGCGCGTCGAGCAGATGATGCGTGCCGAGGACGTTGGCAGCGAGCGTATCGGCGATGTTGCTGAAGGACTGACCCACGTGCGCGGCGCCGGCGCAGTGATAAACCACGGAGGGACGAAGCTCCGAGATAGCGCGAGATACCGCTTTTCGATCGAGGAGGTCGACCTCCTCGCGCCCCCATCCAGTGACCGTGGCGCCGGCCGTCTCCAGGTGCTCGACCAGATAACGCCCGACGAACCCCCGGGCGCCGGTCACGAGAGCCGTGCTCACGGTCGCGAGCCGTATTGCGCCTGGTAGTAGGCCCGGAAAGCCGGGTCTTCCTCTTTAATGGGGCGCCACCACCATTCGTTCTCTCGGTACCATCGAACAGTGTCTTTGAGCCCTTCGTCGAATGGCACCTCGGGCTTCCAGCCGAGCGCGCGCAGCTTCGCCGTGTCGAGGCTGTAGCGCTGGTCGTGTCCCTTGCGGTCCTGGACGCTCTTGATCAGCGACTCGGGACGCTCGGCGAACCGGAGCAGCATATGCGTGAGATCGACGTTGCGCACCTCGTTGCCGCCGCCGATGTTGTAGACCTCTCCTGTCTGTCCGCGCTCGATCACGAGATCGATGCCGCGGCAGTGATCCATGACGTGCAACCAGTCGCGGATGTTCAGGCCCTTGCCGTACAGCGGCACGGGGATGTTATCGAACGCATTCGTGATGAAGAGCGGGATTGCCTTCTCGGGAAACTGGAACGGCCCGTAGTTGTTGGACGCCCTCGTAATCACGACCGGGACGCCATATGTCGCCCAGTAACTGTAGGCCAGGCGATCTGCGCCCGCCTTGCTGGCCGAGTACGGATTGCGCGGCCGCAGCTCGTCGGTCTCGACACTCGATCCATTCGGGACGCTGCCGTATACCTCGTCGGTCGAGATTTGGACGAAACACTTCAGGTTGTCAGCGGCGCGCGCGGCCTCGAGCAGCACGAATGTGCCGATGACGTCGGTCTTGATGAACTCCGCGGCTTCGAGAATGGATCGGTCGACGTGGGTCTCGGCGGCGAAATGGACGACGATGTTCGACGCCTTGACCAGTGGCGCGGCGATTGAAGCGTCCGCGATGTCGCCGCGGACGAACCTATGGCGCGGATGGTCGATGACGTCTTTCAGCGTCTCCATCCGCCCGGCGTAGGTGAGCTTGTCCAGCGTCGTGACGCGCCAGTCCTGATGTGTTTCCAGAGCGTGACGAACGAAGTTGCTGCCGATGAAACCTGCTCCGCCCGTCACGAGAACTTCGACCATTGTCAAACTCCACTACTCCGCCGACAGAGTCTGCCGCGGCTATACACAATCGAATCGATCAATCGATGTCCTGATCGAGGAGGTCCAGAAGATAGCGGCCATAGCTGCCGGTCATCGGTCGCGCGAGGCAACGCACGTCGTCTGCGCTGATGTACCCCATCCGATACGCAATTTCTTCGAGGCACGCCATCATCAGTCCCTGCCGCTCCTCGATGCTCTGCACGAAGTTCGAGGCGTGCTGCAGCGCTTCGTAGGTGCCGGTGTCGAGCCAGGCGATGCCGCGGCCGAGCCTCGAGACGTGCAGCTGTCCACGCTCGAGATACACGCGGTTGACGTCGGTGATTTCGAGCTCTCCGCGCACCGACGGCTTCAGCGACCCGGCGATCTCGACGACCTGATTGTCGTAAAAATACAATCCGGTCACCGCCCACTGGGACCTGGGCGCCGTCGGCTTTTCGACGATGTTGATGGCACGGCCGTCGGAGCCGAATTCCACGACGCCGTAGCGTTCGGGGTCCTTCACGCTGTAGGCAAACACGTTGGCGCCCGACGTGCGTGATCCGGCCTTCCGCAGCACGTCGGTGAGGCCATGGCCGTAGAAGATGTTGTCGCCGAGCGCCAGCGCGACCGACGACTCCCCAATGAAATCACGGCCTATCAGGAACGACTGGGCGAGCCCTTCGGGACGCTCCTGGACCGCGTAGTCGATGTGCAGGCCGAGATGGCTGCCATCGCGGAGCAGCCGCCGGAATCCGTGGATGTCTTGTGGCGTCGAGATCAGCAGGATTTCCCGGATCCCCGCCAGCATGAGCGTCGACAGCGGGTAGTAGACCATCGGCTTGTTGTAAACCGGGAGAAGCTGCTTGGAAACAACAAGGGTCAACGGGTGGAGGCGGGTGCCGGCCCCGCCGGCAAGGAGAATCCCCTTCATCTGGCGTCAGAGTTTAGAACAACTCGGCCCGCCGAGTCGAAGCGGGCGCCGGTCCGAACTACCGGTTGTTGGGGCCGCCGAGGGCGCCGAAGATGTTCGACACGTTGCCGATTCCACCGAGCGTCACGGAGAAGTGGAAACGCGAGTCCTGCTGGACGCCGACGCCGGTGAACTGGCTCAGATCGATGAACTGGTACTCGGCAGAAAAACCGCAGCACTGCGCGTTGTAATAGCCGGCGATTCGATGCTGCGTCAGCGACTGCTGCTTCACGTCCCAGTTGATCGAGTGCGTGATGCCGTAACGATTGCGCAGGAAGCGCAGATTCGTGAAGGAGTTGAAGTAGTGGGTCTGACGCGCCACGTTCTGTCCCAGAAGACCCGGGCGGAACCGCACGTTGCTCCAGCTTGCCAGATGCGACACGACTTCGCGCTCCCACCCGGCTTCGGCGCTCAAGCTTCTGACGCGGCTGTATCGTCCGTCGTAATCGGTTCTGAACGTGCCGGTAAGGCCATCGAACGGCGAGGTGCGGACCAGTATCTGCACGGGTGTGAAATGCGACGTCGGGATGTTGTTGCGCGACCGCTGATCGGCATCGGACAGCACCGAGCGGGCATCGGTGTTGTAGGTCTGCTTGATGGTGGCGCTGATCACTTCGCGCGGAATCGCACGCGGTCCGTCGACGGTGCGCTTGGCGTAGAAGCGGGTATTCACGCCGTAGCTGTATGACGTCGCGCTTCCGACGATGTTGTCGGCGCTTTCGACCTTCGGGATCGCGTTGTAGTTGTCGATCGACGTCCGGTAGAGAACCTGCGCGAACGGGATGATGGAGTGACGGAAGCGCTGCGCGTACGAGCTCTTCGGCGCGTCCCAGATTCTCACGAGCGTAGGCCCATTCATGTCGGCGCTCAGCTCCATGAACCGCCGTGTGATCGGCGCATCGAGGCGCACATCAGGCCTCGGCACCTCCGCTCCATTCACCATCTCAACGAGCTGGCTCTGCGACCAGAACGTGTTGCGGAATTGCGCTGTCGTGTTGAATGTCATGTACGACAGCTTGTTGAAGGGAAAGCGCACGGCCGGCACGATGTCGAACCGGTGAAGGCCTTCGTCGCGGCTCAGCGCATGCGACGCGTCGAACTGCTTCTGTTCGATGCGCACGTACTCCGAGTTCACCGACGCGTACACGGGCAGTCCCGGCAGGAGCCGATCCGGCCGGGACACGTTGATGCGGGGCGCAGTGCCGCGCAGCGATGACGTCGAGTTCTCGGCGAAATACTCGTTCCGATCGTAGGTGCCGGTGAAGCGGATCCCTTTGGTCGTGCCGCTCGCCGATCCGCCGTAGCTCCGCGTGCGCCGTGTCGCCCGCGCGATGTCCGAGTCATAGAGGCGATCGACAGTGAGGTCGCTGGAATAGTCAGCGCGGGCCTGGGCGTACCACGAGCCGCCGAGGCTCTGGCTGAGATTGCCGTATGTCCGGAACGTCCGGCGCCCTTCCTGCTCGACCGTTTCGCCGTCGGTTCCGACGAATGTCGTCGGATGCTCATTCAGGAAGTCCGTGCGGATATTGCCGGAGCCGCCGAGCGACATGTACCGGTATTCGCCCGCCACCGCCTGGCCGGTCTTGGAGTACCAATCGTGCAGAAACGTGGCGTCCTGGCTGCGGTTGATCGCCCAGAAAAAGGCGTTGCTGATTGTCTGGCCTTTGTAGGAGGAGCTGCCGTAGCTCGGCATCAGGAAGCCGGTGTTGCGGTTGTCCTTGCTGAGCGGGTAATACATGATCGGAAGGTAGATCGCCGGAACGCCCTTTACCTTCAGGAACATGTTCCGGAGCAGCGCGTAATGGTCGACGCGCAGCTTCAACGAGCCCGACGTCATTTCCCACCGCGGGTTCGCCTGCACGCATGACGTGAAGCCGCCCTTGGTGATGATATAGGTATCCTCACCGGTTTTCTCGAGCGTCTCGCCGAAGAACTGCACGTCCGGGTCTGAGGGGTCGGCCGCCGGGCGCCGGGGCGCCCCTGGGAGGCGCAGCCCCGGGAGGCGGACCGAGCGTCGCAAAGCCCCGCGCGTTGTAAAACGTCCCAAGGCGCGTCTTCGCGTTGAAGTCTGCGCGGTCCGCGGCGATCTGATGGTCGGTTTCGATGAGCAGCACGTTGCCGGTCGCGATCATGCGGTTCGTGTCGACGAAATACTCGACGTGATCGGCGTAGAACCGCATGTCGCCCTGGGTCATCTCGACAGCCTCGTTGAAGACGAGGCGATTGCCGTCGAGGCTCTGCTGTATCTGCGCCAGGACTTTGTCGAAGCCCGGGATGTCAGTAAGTTGAGCGGCAGCGAACTGCGGCGTCGCCATGAGCAGAGCGACGGCGGCCAGGGTAACCCTGAACAGATTGATCATGCAGATCGGACAGAAAAAAGCAGGCTCTCGAAGGATAACATCCGCCTTCGCCGGCCCGCAATCGCCGGCTTCGGCGCGACAGCCCAATTGCGGCGTCGGCTGAACGTTTACACGTCGCGGGCCTGCTCACCGATGCGCTCGAGGAGATTGCCGACGAGAAAAATCGATCCCGCCGCGCAGATGACCGGGCAGTAGGTCCACGCGCGCTCCAGCGCGCGCGCGGGATCGGATTCCACCTCGATCCTGGCGGCAGGCGAGAGCGTGCGCGCAATGGTCGCGAGCTCACCCGCATCGTGCGCGCGAGGCGTGTCGGGCTGCGTCATCACGATCACCGACGCCACAGGGAGGAGCGTCTTCAGCATGAGCGATACGTCTTTGTCGCGCATCGCGCCGAACACGATCGGAAGCGGCTCGGGGAACTCGCGCTTCAGGTAGCTCGCCAATGCCCATGCGCCGGCGGGGTTGTGCGCGGCGTCGAGGAGCACGCGGCGTCCTCCTGGCAGCTCGAGCATCTGCAGCCTGCCAGGCCAGCGTACGTCGCGAATACCCGCGGTAATCGACGCGGCAGTGACCGGCAGCTCCCGCTCGAGCTGTTCCAGCAGGCGCACGGCGACCAGGGCATTCGGCACCTGGTGGTCGCCGCGGAGGCCGAGCTGCACACGGCCGTAGTCGCGCAGTTCCGTCGCCAGCCTGATGGTGGTCCGGCCGTCCGAGTTGATCGACTCGAGGCGCACCCCGGCATCGGCCTCGACGAAGGTCGCTCCGCTGAGCTCGCTCATCGATACCAGGACGTCGCGCGCTTCGGCGGGCACAGGCCCGACGACGACCGGGATGCCGCGCCTGAGCACTCCGGCTTTCTCCGCTGCAATCGCCGCCAGCGTGTTGCCGAGATATTGCTCGTGGTCGAAGTCGATGGAGGTAATCGCCGTGGCGATGGGCTGAACGATGTTCGTGGCGTCGAGCCGCCCGCCGAGTCCGACCTCCAGGACAGCGACGTCGACGTGCGCCCGCCGAAACAGCTCGAACCCGATGGCCGTGGTCACCTCGAAGAACGTGGGCGGCGATTCGAGCGATCCGTTCGCAAGCAGGCCGTCGATCAGGACGCTGCATTTCTTGAATGAGCCCGATGAGGACGCCGGAGTCGACCGGCGTGCCGTCGATCGCAAACCGCTCTTCGAGGCGGACCAGATGCGGCGATGTGTAGCGGCCAACCTTCAGTCCCGCCGAACGCAGGGCCATGTCGGTCATCGCCGTCACCGACCCTTTGCCGTTCGTGCCGGCAATCAGAATGCTCTTGAACTGTGTGTGGGGGTGGCCGAGCGCGGCGGCGAGCGTCTGGATGTTCGCGAGCCCGAACTTGATCCCGAATTTTTCGAGGCTTAGGAGGTACTGGATCGGATCCACATCTACGGCTCCGCGGCGACGGCGGCGCCGTCCGGTTGGCCGGCTTCGAGTGGATGCTGTCCCATGAATCGCAGCGCTTTCGCGATGGCGCCCTTCATCTCGCGGCGATCGACGATGAGGTCGAGCATGCCATGCTCGAGCAGGAACTCGCTGCGCTGAAATCCCTCAGGGAGCTTCTGGCGGATTGTCTGCTCGATGACGCGCGGGCCCGCAAACCCGATCAGCGCTCCCGGCTCGGCGATGTTCAGATCGCCAAGCATCGCGAAGCTCGCGGTGACTCCGCCGGTCGTAGGATCGGTGAGGATCGAAATGTAGGGAATGCGCTCCTGATCGAGCCGCGCGAGCGCCGCGCAGATTTTCGCCATTTGCATGAGGGAGAGCGCGCCTTCCATCATCCGGGCGCCCCCCGAACACGACACGATGATCATCGGCCGCCGCGTTGCCAGCGCGCGCTCGATGCCCCTGGTGATTTTCTCGCCGACCACCACGCCCATGCTGCCGCCGATGAACCCGTATTCCATGGCCGCCACGATCGCTTCGTACCCGTCGATGCATCCGCGCGCGACGACAACGGCGTCGTTCATGCCGGTGGCGGCGATGCTGGCCTTCAGGCGCGCATGGTAGGGCTTGGTGTCGGTGAACTTCAGCGGATCGGTCGAGACGAGCGCCCGATCGTATTCGACCCAGGCGCCGTCGAACAACGCGCGCAGGCGATCGGCCGACCCCATCCGGAAGTGATACCCGCATTTCGGGCACACGCTCAGATTCTGCGCGAGGTCTTTGTTGTACAGGATTTGCGAGCACCCGGTGCACTTGACCCACAGTCCTTCGGGTACCCGGCTTGGCTTTGCGTCAGCGGCGTCGATTCCCTTGCGCGCTTTTTTGAACCAGGCCATACGTGGCGACTTTACCTCAACCCGGTCCGCGGAACGTAGTACCGCGTGCCGCGGCCCATTGTCTTGATCTGCTTCACCAGATCATCCAGCGCTTCATCATCGTCCTGCGGCCGGAATTGCGAGCCTTCGACGACCAGTAGAGATGTCGCGGTGTAATGAAAGAAGAAATGATGGTACGCCTCGTTGAGCTCGCGGAGGTAGTTCTCGTCCGGTACCAGGTTCGGACGTTCGGGGTCGCGGTCGCGGGCCTGCAGGCGCTTCAAGAGAACGTCGGTCGGCGTCTGCAGGTAGATGACGAGATCGGGTGTCGGGACGTCCTGCGCGAGCAGATCGAACAGCCGCTGGTAGATGAACAGCTCGTTGTCGTCGAGATTCAGATACGCGTAGATGCGATCCTTCTCGAAAATGTAATCGCAGATGGCGATCTGCGCAAACAGGTCGGCTTGCCGCCGATCGACGAGCTGTCGATGACGATTCAGCAGATAGAACAGCTGGGCCTGTAGCGCGGCGCCCGGCCGGTCGGAGTAGAAATCCGCGAGGAACGGATTCTCCTGATCTTCACGCACGTGCGAGGCGTCGAGCCTCGCCGCGAGCCGCTCTGCGAGAGCGGATTTGCCGGCGCCGATGGGGCCGTCGATCGCGATGTATCGAAAGTCCAACCTGCGGAAAGTGTACCGCACCCGGTACATCCCGCGCACCCGCGTTGGCGTGGCGCGCATGGACGCGGCAAACCCCTGTTATCATGGCGGTTCGAGACCTTTCACATGTTGCGTTGCACAGCCCGACACACATCATTCGTCCTGCTGCTGGTGTTCGCCACCGCGTGCGGGAAGAGTGTCCCGCTGCCGCCTCCAACGGTTGTGCCGTTCGAGACGAAGATGTCGTGGATGATCCGCCTGGAAGATCAGCGGATGCTCCGCGATGCGGCCGTGCCGATCGCGCCGCCGCCGGTTGCGCAAGACAAGCGCGCGGTTCTTCCGGCTCCGCCGCCGCCTCCGGATTTGATTCGGCTGCTCGACGACACCGAGGCACGCGTTCGCCGTAGAGCGGCGATCGCGGTTGGCCGCGTGGGACTGCCTGAGGGCGTCCCGCCGCTCGTGCGCCTCCTGCAGACAGACACCGATCCCGAAGTGCGGCAAATGGCGGCGTTCGCGCTCGGTTTGATCGGCGATGCATCGGCCGTCGAGCCGCTGCGGGCCGCGGTGGCCGATCCTGTGCCGCTGGTGGCAGGACGTGCGGCCGAGGCGCTTGGGTTGCTGAACGACGCCGGATCGGCGCCCGTGATCGGAAAGATGGTGGCGTCGCACGCCGCGGCGGCGGCGGCCGTCGCGCCTGACGATGCTCGGGCCGAGGTCAATCCGGCGGCGGACGCGTTCAGGCTGGGTGTGTACGCATTGGCACGGCTGAAGAACTTCGACGCACTTGCGGCGTCGGTGCTTGCGCCCGATGGGCAGCCGCGCGTGCAATGGTGGCCTGTTGCCTATGCGCTGCAGCGCATCGAAGACAAGCGGGCGTTGCCGGCACTGTTGATCCTCTCCGCCGTAGAACCGGCATACACCAAAGCCTTTGCCATCAAAGGCCTCGGCGCCCTGCGCGACGCCTCGGCGGTTCCCGTGCTGCTGCCGCTGATCGAGCCGTCGCGCGCGACGAGCGCGGTCACCATCGAGGCGATTCGAGCGTTGGGACGCATCGGAGACGCCAACGCGGAGCCGGTGCTGACGAAATTTCTCTATACACGCGGCCTTCATCCGGCGGCGCGCGCGGAGACGTTGCTTGCGCTGGGGGACTCCGCCGCAGACGTCAGCGTGGACGCCTTCGTCGATTTCCTGGGCGATCCGTTGCCGACGGTGAGGCTCGCCGCCCTGCAGGGGTTCGCGAAGCGCGGCGACGACACGTTCCTGACGGTGCTGTCGGGGCTCGATCCCGATCCGCATTGGAGCGTGCGGGCCGGGCTGGCGACCATTCTTGGCACACAGGATCCAGAGCGATCGCTTCCGCGCCTGACGCCGATGCTCGGAGACACCGACGCACGGGTCATCCCTTCGGTGTTGACGGCGATGACGAAGCTGAAAGCGCTCCGGCCTGGCGACGATTCTCCTCGAGCACCTTGCGAAGGACGACGTGAGCATTCGGGCGGCGGCTGCTTCGAACATCGGCGAGCTGAAACCAGACGGTGGGGCAGACGCGCTCGTCGCGGCCTACAAGCGCGGCGAAGCGGACCTGGTGATCGACATGCGCGCCGCCGCTCTCGAAGCCCTCTCGAAATACGGCGCGCCTGCTGCCGTTCCGACGCTGCGAATGGCGCTTGGCGACAAGGACTGGGCCGTGCGCGTCAAGGCAGCCGAGCTGCTGAAGGGCCTCGATCCGAGCGTCGAGACGGCGAGTGCCATACGGCCGGCCCCGTCGACGGGGATCCAGTACGAGACGCCCTCACTGATTTCGCCGGCTGTATCGCCGCACGTGTTCATCGAGACGGCGAAGGGCGCGATCGAAATCGAGCTCGACGTGCTCGACGCGCCGATCACCGCGGCCAACTTCGTCACCCTCGTGCGCAAAGGTTACTTCGACGGGCTGTCGTTCCATCGCGTCGTGCCGAACTTCGTCATACAGGGAGGGGACCCACGCGGCGACGGCGACGGCGGGCCCGGCTATACGATTCGCGACGAGCTGAACCAGGAACCGTATCTGCGGGGCACGGTCGGCATGGCGCTGGCGTGGCGGGACACTGGCGGCAGCCAGTTTTTCATCACGCACAGTCCGCAGCCGCACCTCGACGCCCGCTATACCGTGTTCGGCCGGGTCGTCTCGGGAATGGAAGTGGTCGACGCGATCAATCCGTGGGATGTGATTACGAGGATCCGCGTGTGGGATGGAGTGCAGTGATGAGGGGAACACAGGAGGCGACCCGCGAGGGACCGCCTCCTGGAGAAGGGACCTAGCGCTTCTTGCCGCCCTTTTTCTTGCCGCCTTTTTTCGCCATTTTTATTCCCCCCTCTCATGAGTAAGGTTGCGAGAACCGTTCGACGCGTCTACCGCGGAGCATCTGCCGCCTGGCACATCAGCTCTCGCGCGTAACGCAACGGCCCGCCTTGGTGCTAACTCTCGTCCGCTGAAGGCGGACACTACGCGTAGCGAGAGCGAGCGAACTAAAAAAAAGAGGGGGTGTCATTGCTGAGCACCCCCGGAACCGGTGGGACGGCTACTACCGCTTCTTGCCGCCCTTTTTCTTTCCACCCTTTTTCGCCATTCTTCCTCCTTGAAGTTATGACTCGCTCAGCTGAAAAGCCCGGACCGAGGTTCACTAGGGGTGGTCTGAGCCGTCCACCCTCATACAAGATGTAGATTAGGGATGAGAAAGGTTGAAGTCAACAAAAAAATGATTGAAAACGAAAAAAATTTAGGCTAGCGGCATGCGCGCGTCGCCGGCGCGCGCGCGATCGCTGCGCGGATCTTCTCGCGCAGGCGCAATCGATCGTCGCGCGGGTTGATCGACAGCGCGCGTTGATATGCCGCGATCGCATCGGCGCGTCGTCCCGCGCGATCGTGCGCCACGCCGAGCTGATAGTACGCGCGCGCGAGTGCGCCGTACGGCGACGCAGGCTTCAACGCGATCACCGCGTTCAACTGCGCAATCGCCCCGGCGATGTCGCAGAGCGCGTCCATCTCCTGGGCCATGCCGAGACGCGCGTACACCTCCGACGTCGTCGGCATGGCGATCCGTCCGGCGCGCGCCCCATCGAGCATCGCGCGATATGTCTGAAGCGCCGCCTGATGATTGCGAACGTAGCCGCTCTGCACCTCGGCGAGTCGAAGGTAGAACACCGGGTTGTTCGGGTAGCGCGCGCGCAGTCCCTCGGCCAGGTGCAGCGCCGTCGTGTGTCTGCCGCTCGTACCACAGATAGATCAGGTGGAGCTGATAGTCCGCTTCGCCGCGCAGCAAGATCCCTTTGCTGCGTGCCTGTTCCATCTCCTTGAGGCCGAGGGCGCGATCGCCTCCCGGCAGGAACATCAGCATGCTGAGAATGCGCGCGGCGCGTGGGGCGATGGCCGCGTAGTAGTGGTACAGGCCCAACCCGAAATAGGCGTCGCCGAGCGACGGATCGAGCGAGATCGCGAGTTGCAGCGCGTCGTGGATGCGCTTGCCGTCGCGCGCCGCCGAAAGATATTGCCCACGCATTCCGCGAAACAGCACGCGCGTGCCATAGGCCCCGCCGAGATAGAACCAGGCCTCCGCCCGCTTCGGTTCGCGGGCGACCCAGGCTTCGGTGGCGGCGATGGCTCCGTTGATGCGGTTGAGCAGCGCCGTATCGCGGCTGGTGTCTTCGGGATTGATGAGCAGCCGCCAATAGTCGGCGACTGCGCCGACAACGGCGCACCCGGGTTGCGGTGCTGGAGGACAGGCGGTTTTGAGTTGCCGCTCGCCGTCGTCGAATCGGGCATCGAGAATCAGTTCGTATACCTGGGCGAGCGCCTCCGGTGAGGTGAGGCCCGCTGCGTCCGCGGGCGAGGCGAGCGCCGCCAGCAGGAGAGCTGCGGCCGCGATTCTCACGGCAAGCTTGTGCGGATCTGCTGCTTTTCTGCGTGACGTTCCCGCGCCAGGGCGATCAGCCGGTCGAGCAGTTCGGGATAGGGCAGCCCCGATGCGGCCCACATCTTCGAGTACATGCTGATGGTCGTGAAGCCCGGGATGGTGTTGATCTCGTTGACATACAGCGTGCCGTTCGCGCCATCCATGAGGAAATCGACGCGTGCCATCCCTGCGCAGTCGACGGCGCGAAAGACCTCTATGGCAAGCCGCTGCACTTCCGCCGTGACCTTCTCCGGCAGCTCCGCCGGAATGATCGTGCGCGAGTCGTTGTCCAGATACTTGGCTTCGTAGTCGTAGAACTCACGCGAGGGGATGACTTCTCCCGGGACCGACACCTCGGGCGCATCGTTGCCGAGCACCGCGATCTCGATCTCGCGCGCGTTGGGCACGGCGGCCTCGATGACGATCTTTCGATCGAACTCCGCGGCGAGATCGATGGCCGCCGGAAGCTCGGCGTCGCTCTTCGCCTTGGAGATGCCGACGCTCGACCCGAGGTTGGCGGGCTTGACGAACACCGGATAGCCCAGAGCGGATGCGACGCTCTTCCTGATCGGCGCCGGGCCGGCGATCCAGTCGTTGCGAAGGACGACGAGATACTTCGCTTGGGGCAACCCGCGCGCGGCGAACACCTGCTTCGCAACGGCCTTGTCCATGCCGACCGCCGACGAGAGCACGCCGGCGCCGACATACGGAATGTTTGCCAACTCGAGCAGGCCCTGCACCGTGCCGTCCTCGCCATACGGGCCATGAAGAACGGGAAACACCACGTCGAGCGCGAGCCCTGTAATCGACGGATTGTTGCCGCGCTCGATGGTCATGATCTGCTCATCGCCAGGATGCGCGACGAGATGCGCCTCGCGTCCGCCACGTCCGAGCCGCTGCGCCGTGTGCGCGCGGCTCTGCTCGATCACCTCTGCGGCCGAGGATGATGCGGGTAGCCGATCGGCGATGATCCACCGGCCGTCCTTTTCGATGCGCACCGGGATGGCTTCGTAGCGCTTCTTGTCGAGGTTCTGGACGACGGCGGCGGCAGATGCGATCGACACTTCGTGTTCGCCCGACCGGCCGCCGTAGATGATGCCGACGCGAATTTTCTTCACGGTTAGCTACTAATATAACGGCTTTGGGCTTGGCTACAGCCCAGAGCCTACGAGCCTGCCATGTCTTCATTCACGTTTCTCGGTGACGCACACCGACGGCGCCGCGAGGCGAGGCGTGCTGACGACGCCGCACGGTGCCGTGCAGACGCCCGCGTTCATGGCGGTGGGCACGCAAGGCGCGGTGAAAGCCGTGACGCATCGGGATCTCGACGATCTGGGTGCGGAGATCATCCTCGCAAATACGTACCACTTGTACTTGCGCCCCGGCGCCGGGCGCATCGGCGGCCTTCGGCGGCCTGCATGCGTTCATGGGGTGGAACAAGCCGATCCTGACCGACAGCGGCGGCTATCAGGTCTTCAGCCTTGCGGCGCGGCGGAAAGTGCACGAAGAGGGAGCGACGTTCCGCTCGCATCTCGACGGCAGCGAGCACTTGCTGACACCCGAATCGGCGGTCGACATTCAGGCGCAGCTTGGATCGGATATCGCGATGGTGCTCGACGAATGCCTCGAGCATCCGGCCTCGCACGATCGCGCCAGCGAGTCGCTCGAGCGGACGCTGCGCTGGGCCAGGCGAGGACGCGATCACTTCGTGGCGTTGCGAAGCGACGGGGTCTGCCCGACCGTACGTCAGACACGAACCCTGGTCAGGCGCAGTTCGGCATCATCCAAGGGGGGACGTTCCCCGATCTGCGCCGGCGCAGCGTCGAAGAGACGGTCGCGATCGGCTTCGAGGCGTATGCAATCGGGGGCCTCAGCGTTGGCGAGCCGGTTCCCGAGATGTACGACGTCACCGAGCAGACGGCGCCTTTACTCCCGCCCGATCGTCCCCGTTACCTGATGGGCGTCGGCACGCCGGTCGATCTCGTCGAGAGTGTCGCGCGCGGTATCGACATGTTCGACTGCGTCCTGCCCACGCGCAATGCGCGGAACGGACAGCTTTTTACGAGTACCGGCCGTCTGAACATCAAGAACGCGGAGTACGCCGACGACAAAGGTCCCCTCGATGCCCGGTGCGGCTGCTACACCTGCCGCAACTTTTCGCGCGCCTATTTACGGCACCTTTTTCATGCCGGCGAAATGACCGCGGGCACCCTTAACACGTTGCATAATCTCCACTTTTACCTTGACAGCATGAAACGAATTAGAGAGGCTATAGTGTTTTCCACATTGGAGGAAATCCGGCAGGAGTACCGCCGAATCTTTCCCTAATCGCAACTTATGTACAGCCTTCTGTTAGCCATGGGAACGCCGCAGGGCCCGGGCGTGAATCCATACGTGCAGCTGATTCCGATCGCGCTCGTGTTCGCGATCTTCTATTTCATCATCCTGCTGCCGACCAAGCGGCGTCAGAAGAAACTGCAGGATTTTCTCGGTGCGCTCAAGGTCGGCGACCGCATCGTCACAAACGGCGGCATTTACGGGTCGGTGACGAAGGTGGACGGGAACACCGTCCAGCTTCAGATTGCCGAGAAGGTGCGTATCGAGCTCGCGAAGAGCGCCATTGTGGGCTATCAGGGCCAGGAGTCGCTGGCCGAGACCAATTAACATCATGTCGAACTTACGCTGGAAGATCATCACCATCCTCTCTGTCTTCGTCGTGTTCTTCGGGATCGGGGTCTACCCGATTCTGGCCGACCGTTACAAACTGCCGGCGCCGCAATGGCTACTGGATCACCAGTTGAAGCTTGGTCTCGACCTCAAGGGGGGCGTGCACCTTGTGTTGCGCGTGCAGACCGACGACGCCCTGCGCGTGAAGACCGAGCAGGATAGCGGCCGTCTCCAGGAAGAGCTGAAGCGCCGCGGCGTGCCGGCGAGCGTCGCGATCCTCGACGTGACGTCGTTCCGCGTCGACGGTGTGCCGCCTGGGCAGGAGCAGGCGTTCCGTCAAGCCGCTGAGCAGGAGGGCGTCGATTTCGACCGCAGCCCCGGCGCCGGCGGCAGTTTCACGTTCCGCATGCGTCCGAACATCGCGCAGAGGCTTCGCGAGGAAGCTGTCGTGCAGGCTCGGCAGACCATCGAGCGGCGCGTCAATGAGCTTGGCGTGACCGAACCGAGCATCGCGCAGCAGGGCGCCGATCAGATCCTCGTCCAGCTGCCCGGCGTATCCGACGTCGATCGCGCGAAGCAGGTCATCGGCTCTCCCGGCATGCTCGAGCTGAAGCTCGTCGAGCAGGGCCCTGCCGCCAACCGCGAAGATGTGCTGCGCAGCAGCGGCGGCGTCGTTCCGTCGAATATGGAAGTGTTGACCGGCTCCGGCGATCGAACGGGAGGCGCTGGTCCGGTGTACTACCTGGTTCGGCGCGTTGCGGCTGTGACGGGACAGGACCTGCGCAGCGCTCGCGTGCAGCTCGATCAGAACAACCTGCCAGCCGTCGGCTTTACGTTGAATTCCTCGGGCGCTGCCGCGTTTGCGCGCGTGACGGGTGAGAACATCGGGCGCAATCTCGCGATCGTGCTCGACAAGGCCGTGCAGTCCGCGCCCGTCATCGAGGGACGGATTGCCGCCGATGGCCAGATCGCGGGCGGGTTTACGCAGGAAGAAGCGCAGAATCTGGCGCTGATCCTCCGGTCGGGCGCGCTGCCGGCGACGCTGACCTACCTGCAGGAGCAGACCATCGGTCCGACGCTCGGCGCCGACTCGATTCGGTCCGGTGTCATCGCGTCAGTGGCCGGACTCCTGCTCATCAGCGTGTTCATGCTCGATCTACTACAAGCTGTCGGGCGTCAACGCGATCGTCGCGCTCGTGTTCAACCTGGTCATTCTTCTCGGGTTGATGGCGTATGTCGGCGCGGTCATGACGCTGCCCGGCATTGCCGGCTTCGTCTTGACGATGGGTATGGGCGTCGACTCGAACGTGCTGATTTTCGAGCGCATCAAAGAGGAGCTGGAGGCGCAGCGGGGCGTACGGGCCGCCATTAACGCCGGCTTCAGCCGCGTGTTCCTGACGCTCGTCGACACGCATACCGCCGCGCTGATTTCGGCGGCGTTCCTCTTCCAGTTCGGCACCGGACCGATTCGCGGGTTTGCAGTCGCGCTGTTCTTCGGATTGCTGTCGAATCTGTTCACGTCGATCTTCGTCTCGAAAACGCTGTTCGAGGCGGAACTCGCTAACAGGAAAGTCGCGTCGATCAGTATCTAGGCTTTATGCATATCTTCAAGGACACGAACTACAACTTCCTGCGATGGCGCTGGTACGCGTTGGGGCTTTCCTGGGCGATCGTCCTGGCGGGCGTCTTCGTCATGATGACCAAGGGCATTCCGCTTGGCGTCGAGTTCGCCGGCGGCACTGCCGTCGTCACGCAGTTCGAAAAGCCGGTCAGCATCGATCAGGTCCGCGGCGCCATGCAGCAGGCGTTTCCAGGCGTCGAGACGTCCGTGCAGGAATACGGCGCTCCCGGCGAACACAAGATCATGGTCCGGGTGCCGCTGGTGGGCAGCGAGTCGGACGGGTCGTTGAGCCGCTCGCGCGAGCAGATCACCAGCGCCTTGAAGCAGTCCAGTCTCGGCAACTTCAGCATTGTCGGCAGCGAGATCGTCGGCCCCATCGTCGGCGAAGAACTGACGCGCAAGGGCATCTGGGCGACCGTGCTGTCGATGGTCGCCATCCTGCTGTACATCGGCCTTCGCTTCCAGATCAGCTTCGGCGTCGGCGCGATCGTCGCGACGGTTCACGACCTGCTCGTGACGCTGGCGTTCCTGGCGTTCTTTCAGTACGACCTCACGTTGAACGTCATTGCGGCCATCCTGACGATCACCGGGTACTCGACCAACGACACGATCGTCATTTTCGACCGCGTGCGTGAGAATACGCCGCGCCATGCGCCGGGACGGCCTGAACGAGATCATCAACCGGTCGATCAACCAGACCCTCGGACGGACGCTCATTACAGCCGGCACGGCGCTGATGAGCGCGCTGGCGCTGTTCCTGTTCGGCGGAGAAGTGCTGCGTGGGTTCGCGTTCACGATGGTCGTCGGCATCATCACGGGCACCTATTCGACCGTTTTCATCGCCGCGGCGATCGTGAGCTTCTGGCGCGGAGACCGCGCACCGCGGACCGCTGCGGCGCCGGTTGCCGCGGTTCCTCAGCCGTCGGGCAAGTCCAAGCAGCGGAAAGCACGCGCGTCGTAGATCGCTTCAGTCTGCGTGACGCTTCTAGCTGCGGCGCTGCTCGGAATCGTACAGGGAATTACCGAATTCCTGCCGGTCTCGTCCACGGCACATCTGCTGCTCGTCCGCGAGGCGATCGGGTTCGAGGATCCGGGCGGGGTCTTCACGGTCATGATCCAGCTCGGCTCGATCTTCGCGGTCGCCTGGATCTATCGCGCCAAGCTCATCAACATGATTGCGCGGCCTCTCGACGCGGCCGGAGGCTCGGCATTTCGCCGCGGCGATTGTGGTCGCGACAATTCCCGCGCTCATCGCCGGCGCGCTCTTCGCGGGTTTCGTCAAGCGCATCCTCTATGAGAGCCCTCGCGTATGGGCAATCGCGTTCATCGTCGGCGGCGTCGTGATGTTGCTGCTCGAAAGGCGGCAGACAACGCCTGTCGTCGAGCGCGCAGAGGACACGCCGCTGCCGCGCGCGTTGGCCGTGGGCGTCTGCCAGAGCCTCGCGCTCGTCCCGGGGGTCTCGCGCTCAGGCGCGACGATCATCGGCGGCATTGCCGCCGGCCTGAGCCGCACGGCGGCCGCGGAATTCTCATTCTTCGTGGCGATTCCGACCATGTCAGCGGCATTCGCGCACGATCTGCTCGATATCGCGGGACACCTCTCGCCGGCGCGCGGCCTCGAGATTGCCGTCGGCCTCGTCATGGCGTTCCTCTCGTCTCTCCTCGTCATCAGGCCGTTCCTCGCGTTTGTGGCGCGGTCGGGGTGGGCGCCATTTGCGTGGTATCGCATCGCGCTTGGCGTGGCGCTCCTTGCGGCAATGGGGGCAGGGTGGGTGCGGGGATGATGTCGTGGCTTCGCCGGAGGTTCGTCACGGGCTTCTTCGTGCTGGTGCCGCTCGTCATCAGCATCGTCGCCCTGATCTGGGTGTTCGGCGTGGTCGACGGCTTCACGGCGCCGCTCTACGAACGGTACTTCAAGGAATACCATGGCACCGAGGTGCCCCCCGGGCTCGGGATCGCCACAACGGCGGTCCTTATCCTCCTCGTCGGCGTCGTCGCGACCAACGTGCTTGGCAAGCGGGTCCTGCAAAGGGCCGAAGGGTATTTGCTGCGGGTGCCTGTATTCCGTACGGTTTACGCCCCGGTCAAGCAGCTGGTCCTCGCGTTCTCGCCGGACAACGAATATGGATTCAAGCGGGTTGTCATGATTCGTACGGACGCGCGCGGTTATATACTTGGATTTCTAACCAAGGAGTTTTCCATCCAATCGGCCGGCCAGACCGAGTCGCTCATCGCCGTCTACGTCCCCACCAATCATCTTTATCTCGGCGACGTGGTGATTTGCCGGCGTGAGAGCGCGTTCTTTCCGGACCTCAGCGTCGAGGAAGGGATCCGCGTCTTCCTGACCGGCGGTATGACGTTGCCGGCGCTGATCGCGGACAAAGGTACTGATAACGTGACGGGGAGATCATGATGAAGTGGTTCGTGCTAGCTCTGTTCGTCGTGCTGACGACGACAGCGGAAGCCGCGATGAGGCAGCAGCCTGAGGGCGTGCCGGCTCATGCAGGGGGTGGCGAGGCGAGCCTTGTGCTGCCCGATCTCGGGCAGGTGAGCTTTCTCGGGTACAACTCGCGAACGCTGCTCGTCGGCGGCCTCGGCATATGCGTGCTCGGATTGCTGTTTGGCCTGGTGACGTACTCGCGGCTGCAGAAGCTGCCGGTGCACAGGTCGATGCTCGAGGTGTCGGAGCTGATTTACGAGACCTGCAAGACGTATCTCGTGACCCAGGGCAAGTTCATCCTGGTTCTCGAGATTTTCGTGGGGTTGATCATCGCGCTGTACTTCGGGCTGATCCTGCACTTCCCCCTCTTCCGCGTCGGCATCATTCTGCTCTTCAGCCTGGTGGGCATTGCGGGGAGCTACTGCGTCGCGTGGTTCGGCATCCGGGTCAACACCTTCGCGAACTCGCGGATGGCGTTCGCGAGCCTGCGCGGGCAGCCGTATCCGCTGCACTCGATTCCGCTCGAAGCGGGGATGAGCATTGGCATGCTGCTGATCAGCGTCGAGCTGTTCATCATGCTGTGCATCCTGCTGTTCATCCCGCGCGATCTCGCCGGGTCCTGTTTCCTCGGGTTCGCCATCGGCGAGTCGCTCGGCGCATCGGCGCTGCGCATCGCCGGCGGCATCTTCACCAAAATCGCGGACATCGGCGCAGACCTGATGAAGATCGTCTTCAACATCAAGGAAGACGACGCGCGCAACCCGGGCGTCATCGCGGACTGCACCGGCGATAACGCCGGGGACTCGGTCGGCCCCAGCGCCGACGGCTTCGAGACCTACGGGGTCACAGGCGTCGCGCTGATCACGTTCATCCTGACGGCCGTGCAGAGCGAGACGGTCCAGGTGCAGCTGCTCGTCTGGATCTTCATGATCCGCGTGATGATGGTTGTCGCCAGCGGCTTTTCGTATCTCATCAACCGCGCGCTGATGCGGGCCAGGTACATCGGCGCCGCGGTGATGAATTTTGAAACGCCGCTCACGGTGCTCGTGTGGCTGACGTCGATTGTCTCGGTGGTCATGACCTACGCCGTCTCGTATCTGCTGATTCCCGAGCTCGGCGACGGCACGATGTGGTGGAAGCTCTCGACCGTCATCACGTGCGGCACGCTGGCGGGCGCCATCATTCCGGAGCTCGTGAAGGTGTTCACGTCGACCGAATCGGCCCACGTGCGCGAAGTCGTGTCGTCGTCGCGCGAAGGCGGCGCCTCGCTGAATATTCTCGCCGGCCTCGTGGCCGGCAATTTCAGCGCCTATTGGCTCGGCCTGAGCATCGTCGCGCTGATGAGCATCGCCTACTGGGTGAGCCTGATGGGCTTCGACGCGCTCATGATTGCGGCGCCTGTCTTCGCGTTCGGCCTCGTGGCGTTCGGGTTTCTCGGCATGGGCCCAGTGACGATCGCCGTCGATTCGTACGGCCCGGTGACCGACAACGCACAATCGGTTTTCGAGCTGTCGGTGATTGAAGGGCTGCCTGGCATCAAGGACGAAATCAAGCGCGACTACGGATTCGTCCCTGACTTCGCCAAAGCGAAGCATCTGCTCGAAGAAAACGACGGCGCCGGGAACACGTTCAAAGCTACGGCGAAGCCCGTGCTGATCGGCACGGCGGTCGTCGGCTCGACGACGATGATTTTCTCGATTGTCGTGATGTTGACCGCGGGCCTGACACAGAACGTCGAGCGGCTGTCCATCCTTCACGCGCCGTTCCTCCTGGGGCTCATCACCGGAGGAGCGGTCATCTATTGGTTCACCGGCGCCTCGACGCAGGCGGTGACGACAGGCGCGTATCGCGCGGTGGAGTTCATCAAGGCGAACATCAGGCTCGATGGCGTGGAAAAGGCATCGGTTGCCGACAGCAAGCGCGTCGTCGAAATCTGCACGCAGTACGCGCAGAAGGGCATGTTCAATATCTTTCTGGCTGTCTTCTTTTCGACGCTCGCGTTCGCGTTTGTCGAGCCTTATTTCTTCATCGGGTATCTGATTTCGATCGCGCTGTTCGGCCTGTTCCAGGCGATTTTTATGGCGAACGCCGGCGGCGCTTGGGATAATGCCAAAAAGGTCGTAGAAGTCGAGTTGAAGGACAAGGGCACGGCGCTTCACGCCGCAACCGTGATTGGCGACACGGTCGGAGACCCGTTCAAAGACACGTCATCGGTCGCCATGAATCCGATTATCAAGTTCACGACGCTGTTCGGGTTGCTGGCGGTAGAGCTGGCGGTGCAGTTGACCGCCAACCAGGGCGCGCAGGTGACGCATCTGCTTGCGGCGCTGTTTTTCGGCGCGTCGGTGGTGTTCGTGTGGCGTTCGTTTTATGCCATGCGCATCAAGCTTGCGCGCGACGGATAGCGGTTTGTCACATTCGCCAGAAATATGCGGATTTCTGCGACAAATCGAACCGTTTTGCGTGTTGACATTGAGGGTACCGGGTCATATGATTCGCGGGTTTTCCTCAAACGGCAGGGCTACTCTGGTTTATCCGGCGACGCGCGAGCAGCGAGGCGGCGGGCGATTGCACTTTGGCGAGACCGGCGCCGGAACCTCTCGGACCTGAATCGCTTTTGCGGTGTCTAATTCGAGTGCCGGGTTTACGGACACTCGTATCTATCGGGGCGAGGGGCCCACGCGAAATAGTGCGCCCCCTCACAATTCGGCAGGAGGACTGACGTGGCACGCGAGATGTTCGGTGACGTCGTGAAACCCTCGATTTCGGTGGGAAGCAAGCAGTGGTACACGCTTCCGCTGTCGATCCTGGCTCACGTGGCGCTCATCGCTGTATTGATTGTGATTCCGCTCCTGGCAGCCGATGTGTTGCCGACCCCGCCGTCGATGATGGCGTTCGTCTCGGCTCCCCCGCCGCCACCACCGCCGCCACCGCCGCCCCCGCCGCCGCAGGCTGCGGCGCCCAAACCGGTGATGGAAGTGAATCCTTCGGCCGCCCCCGTGCAAGCGCCTTCCGAGATCAAGCCTGAGACTGGTCTTGACGTCACGCAAGAGCGCGTCGCGACCGTGGCGGGCGATATCGGCGGCGTGGTCGGCGGCATTCCTGGCGGCGTGCCCGAAGCACCCCCTCCGCCACCGCCGCCTCCGGCGCCGGTTCGCGTTGGCGGTGCGATTCAGCCGCCCAAGAAAGTGCGAGATCAGAGTCCGACGTATCCGCCGATCGCGCAGTCGGCGCGCGTGCAGGGCGTCGTGATTCTCGAAGCGACCATCGGCCCTGACGGCAAAGTGCAGGATGTGCGCGTCCTGCGGTCGATTCCGCTGCTCGACGCGGCGGCCATCGAAGCTGTCCGGCAATGGCAGTACACGCCGACGCTGTTGAACGGCGTGCCAGTGCCCGTCATCATGACGGTCACCGTCAACTTCACTCTGCGGTAATTCGTTGCACTGAGCAGCGCGTCGAAACAACCAAAAGCCGAGCTGCAGAGCAGCGAAGGCACAGGCAGTGGGGGCAGGGCCCCACCGCGAAATTGAATAAGGAGCGGACGATGGAAAGCGGTTCTCTTGACCTAATTGAAATGTGGAATCAGATGGGCTTCATCGCGAAGGCCGTGGCCTTCGTTCTCTTCTTCATGTCGATGTGGTCGATCGGCGTCGCCGTCGAGCGCATCTACACGTTCATGCAGGCGAAAACCCAGTCGAAGGTTTACGCCCCGCAGGTTGCGAAGCACCTCAAGGACGGCCGCCTGAAGGACGCGATCGCCATCTCGACCAACAAGAACTATCGCTATAGCCACCTCGCGAAAGTCGTGCTCGCCGGGTCTTCAGGAATATCAGTTCCAGCAGGAAAATGCGGGCGGCCTCAGCCGTGAGGAGCTGCTCGACACCGTGCGCCGTTCGATTCAGCGCGCGACCGCACTGACCGCGAACGACCTGAAGAAGGGCGTCAGCGCCCTGGCGACCATCGGCGCGACCGCGCCGTTCGTCGGACTGCTCGGCACGGTCGTCGGCGTCATCAACGCGTTCACTGGTATCGCGTCCACGGGCTCGGGCGGTATCGGCGCCGTCTCTGCCGGTATTGCGGAAGCGCTCGTCGAGACCGCGCTCGGTCTTGTCGTGGCGATTCCTGCGGTCTGGTTCTACAACTACCTGACCGGCCGCATCGAGTACTTCAACGTCGAGATGGACAACTCGTCGTCGGAGCTGGTGGACTACTTCATCAAGAAGACGGCGTAGCAGATTCGCGGGGTCTGACCCCCGACTAGATACGGGGGTCAGACCCCAAGTTACGTTACAGAGGAGTAACCGTTATGTCAATGGATGTTGGCGGCTCAAAAGGCGGCGTCAAATCCGATATCAACGTGACGCCGCTCGTCGACGTCATGCTCGTGCTGCTGATCATCATGATGCTCGTCGCTCCGATGCTCCAGAAGGGCGTCGACGTGAAGCTGCCGCAGGCGGCAAATACCACCGACAAGCCCGACACGCAGGGCCAGACTGTCGTCGGTATCCAGGCCAATAAGCAGATCTTCCTGAACTCGGTGCCGCTGCGCCCAGGCGATCTGACCAGTCGCGTGTCCGATCTCATGGCGACGGCGACCGACAAGATGGTTCTCATCAAGGCTGACGTGGACGTGGACTACGCCACCGTCATGGAGACGATGGACAATCTGCGGTCGGCGGGCGTCGAAGACATGGGTCTGATTACCGACCCGAAAGTTCGGGGAGGCAACTAATGACAATCCACGGACACGCCCACAAGCACTTCGGCGCCGAAGAGAACGTCAAAGGGAAGAGCCTGCAGGCGAGCGCGGACATGAACGTCACGCCGATGATCGACGTGCTGCTCGTGCTGCTCGTCATCTTCATGGCCGCTCTGCCGCTCACGCAGAAGGGGCTCGACATCAACCTGCCGGCGGAAACCCAGCAGGCGCAGCAGCAGCAGGTCGACAGCAGCCAGATCGTGCTGGAAATGTCGGCCGATCGTCAGATGTCGGTGAACAAGCAGATCGTCGCCAACCTGGGTGAGCTCGAAACCAGGCTTCGCAGCATTTTCGAACAGCGCCAGGAAAAGACGATGTTCATTGCCGCGGCCGGGACGCTTCGCTACGGCGAAATCGTGGCCGTCATCGACGCAGCCAAGGGCGCGGGTGTCGAGAAGGTCGGCATCGTCACTGAAGGCATGCGCAGGGCCGCAGGCGTTCAGACGGGGAACTGAGAAAGTAGAAAGTAAGAAGAAGAAAGTAAGAAGTAGAAAGTGGAGGCCGCTTGGAGAAATCCGAGCGGCCTTTTTATTGTGGTGCAGGCTCGCCTGCACAATCTCACGTATGTCGCGCTCTTCGGCCCCGAACTTATGGCGCACTGCCGGCGCCCGCGTTCTCGTCGACCCATCAGGGTTCATGTCGCCGGTATGGCCGTGTGGCAGCGAGGATCGCTCAGAATCCACTTCAGCAGCGCCTGGGCCCACGTGGTGACCCGAATGGAGCGACTGCGCTCTCAGGTCGTTCGGAGGCCGGCCGGCGCAAGAGGCTGCCTTCGCCGAATGGCCGCACGATAACGCCAGATCCGCAAGCGGCGTGAGCATCTGCCATCCTTACCCGAACCAGGACGCAGGGCCGGCGCCCTGCGTTCTCGCCGACCCGATCAGGGGCTCGATGTCGCCATATCGGGGGCGCGTTCGAGACCACAGCTTGCGCGTTCGCCTTGGCGGCGCGATCTCGCACATCGAAAGTACGCCACGTCCCCAATCCGATGACGGGGACAGTTCAGGCCCGTTTTTCGTTTTCGTTTTTCGTTTTTCGTTTCGTTATGCCCCTGCCGCCTGCTTCTTCTTCAGGGCGACTGCCTTTTCCTGCAGCTGCTTCGCCTCGTCGAGCAGGGCCGTCTGCCGCTTGGGGTCCTTCTCCATTGCCGCTTCGATGCGCAGCAGGAGACCGCGATAGGTCAGCGCCTCGACGTAGTCGGCGTTCAACGACAGGGCCTTGTCGACTGACGTGAGACCGTTCTTCACATACTCGCGCTTCTGCGCCTCGTTCAACCGCGTATTCCGGTACGCCTCGTCCCAGTAATAGGTTGCGACGGCGTAGTGGGCCTCCGGGTTGTTCGGCTCGAGCTCGGCACGCTGCTGGACGGCGGCGATGAGCTTGTCGAACTCTCCCTGGCGCTGATAGAAGCCGGCGAGCTGCTGATATACCGCCGCTTCCTTCGGCTTCGCTTCACGCGCCTTGTTCAGCATGGCCTCGGCCTCGTCCAGGTTGCCCGCATCCTCGTAAATCTTGGCAAGGGCGAAGTAGTTTTCGGTGTTGGTCGGGTCGAGCTGCATCATTCGCTGCACGATAGGCTCGGCCTGCGTCGGATCATCGAGCTTGTCGGGACCGTACGCATTGACCAGATACTGCAGCGCGAGCTTCTTGATGTCGGGCCTCGTCTCGCGCTCGGCAGAAATCTTGTAATTTTTGATCGCCTCGGTGAGGTTCTTGTCGTTATCGGCCTCGCCTTTGCGCGCAGGTTTGTAGAGGTTGTCGTAGCTGTTCCCAAGGAAGAAGTACGCCGTTATGGCTTCTGGGGAGTCCGGGGCTGCGGTGATCGCTTCCTCGTACTTGGTCGCCGCTTCACGATAATTCTGAGCCTGATAGAGCCCATTGGCGTCCTTGAACGCCTTCCGCGCCTGAAGATTTCCGAACTGGCCGCAGGCTGACAACGCCACCGCCGCGATGATGGCCGTCGACGCCAGAATCGCCTTGCTTCGCACACGCATCAGATCCCCCTTCACATTGTTAAACCGCGGGGCCCCAACACCCGCTCCATCGCGTCGCTTGCGTCCCTCGATGTTACTCGGGACGCCCCGAGTTCTTGTCGAGGGGCGGGGCCCTTCTCGCCCCGCGCCGCTCCGCGATTACAAAACCGCGGGATTTTGGAGGAAAACCCGCCAAGTATATGGACGCCCAAAACCCAAAGTCAAGGATGCTTTAGAATGTCCTAACCATCTGCCGATACTTAAGTTAGACACCGTTTCGGCCAGTTTAGTTCTGAACAATGATTCGATTTGAGGACCTTCTCGAGCGCGTACGGGCCTACACCTCTGACGAGGAACGCGAGTTCCTTCGCCGGGCCTACGTGTTCTCGGCCCTCGAACACAAGGGCCAGGTCCGGCATTCCGGGGAGCCCTACCTCGTCCACCCTCTCGAAGTGGCGAGCATTCTGGCCGACATGCGGCTCGATCCGGTCGCGATCGCCGCCGGACTGCTGCACGACGTCGTCGAAGACACCCTGACCACGATTGAAAAAATCCAGGAGCACTTCGGACCCGAGGTGGCGCACGTTGTCGAGGGGGTCACCAAAATCAGCGCCATTCCGTTCTCGTCGAGTGAAGAGCGGCAGGCCGAGAACTTCCGGAAGATGCTGCTCGCGATGGTCGACGACATCCGCGTCATCCTCGTGAAGCTCGCGGATCGGCTGCACAACATGCGCACGCTGTCGCACATGTCGGAGGATCGCCAGCAGCGCACGGCCCAGGAGACGCTCGATATCTACGCGCCGATCGCCAACCGGCTCGGCATGAGCAAAATCAAGAACGAGCTGGAGGAGCTGTCGTTCAAGTACCTCGATCCCGCCGGCTATCAGGCGCTGACCGCCAAGGTCGAGAACAAGCGCAAAGCCGCCGATGTCGAGATCGACTACCTCAAGAAAACCGTCATCGCGAAGCTGAGCGAGGCGCAGGTGCCGGTGAAGCAGGTCGACGGCCGGCTGAAGCGGTTGTACAGCATCAACCAGAAGCTCAAGCGGCAGCGCATCGAGCTCGATCAGGTCTACGACTTCGTGGCGCTGCGGATCATCACGGACAGCATCAAGGATTGCTACGCGGCGCTGGGCATCATTCACCAGACATGGTCGCCGGTGCCAGGGCGCATCAAGGATTTCATCGCGATGCCGCGGCCGAACGGCTACCAGTCGCTGCATACCTCGGTCATCAGCGAGCGCGGGGTGCCGTTCGAGGTGCAGATCCGCACCGAGGAGATGCACCGGCACGC
Organism: Vicinamibacterales bacterium; assembly: GCA_963802345.1. GTDB lineage: Bacteria > Acidobacteriota > Vicinamibacteria > Vicinamibacterales > JAMQPK01 > JAMQPK01. Next base: position 33,874 of record CAWDIK010000012.1, on the reverse strand, counting down.
CGAAGAAGGCATCGCCGCGCACTGGAAGTACAAAGAAGGACGGATCGGCGATCACCGTGACGAGCGCCACTTCCAGTGGCTGCGCCAGTTGCTCGAGGTTCAGAGCGAGGTCCGCGACCCGCACGAATTCATTCAGAACCTGAAGGTCGATCTCTACCCTGAAGAGGTCTACATCTTCACGCCCAAAGGACAGGTGAAGGCGTTTCCGCGTGGCGCGACGCCGGTCGATTTCGCCTACGCGATTCACACCGACATCGGACATCAGTGCGTCGGCGCGCGGGTCAACGGAAAGATGGTGCCGCTGCGAACGCGCCTGCGCAACGGCGACATCGTCGAGATCGTGACCAGCGGCGGCCATAAGCCGAGCCGCGACTGGCTGAACTTCGTCGTGACGGCGCGGGCGCGCAACAAGATCAAGCACTTCGTGCAGGCGGAAGAGCGGGCGCGCTCGGTCGAGCTCGGGAAGCGGCTGCTCGAAAAAGAAGCCCGCCGCTTCGATGTGAACCCGGCGACGCTCTTCGAGAGCGAGGTGTTCAAGAAGCTGAGCGCCGACTACGGCGCGAGCGACGAGATCTTCGCCGAGATCGGCTACGGCAAGGTCGCGCCGCGCAAGCTGCTGACCAGGCTCGTGCCCCAGGAACAGCTGAAGGAGAAACCGCCCGAAAGCGGCGTCGCGTCGGTCGTCCGCCGCGTGCTCGGCGGGGGCGTGTCGCCAGGCGGCGAGGACAAGATCAAAGTGAGCGGCATCGACGACCTGATGGTCGTCCGGGCACGCTGCTGCAATCCGATCCGCGGCGAGAAGATCGTCGGCTACATCACGCGCGGAAAAGGCGTGTCGGTGCACTCGGCGACCTGCCCGAACGTCATGAACCTGCTCTACGATCCCGAGCGCCGCATCGACGTGGAGTGGGACAGCGCGGCCGATGCGTCGCGCTATATCGTTCGCCTGACGATGCAGGTTGAAGATCGGAAGGGGATTCTCGCCGACGTCAGCTCACGCATCGCGGCGATCAACACGAACATCACGAACGTCGAGGCGACAGGCGCCGACAGCGATCACCTCGGTCGCATCAACATGGCGGTCGAAATCAAGGATGTGAAGCACCTCGAGAAGGTGATCAAGCTGCTCCGGGGAGTCGACGGGGTGCTGGACGTCGAGCGCTCCGCCGCCCGCACGTGATCATCTGATCTCACCGCCACGGCGCAACGACGCAGGGAATCTCTTCTTAAAACGAAATACGTGGCGTCACCTGCGTCGCTCGCGCCGTTGCGGTTGGAAAGCGTCAGCCGAGGAACGCGATCACGTCGACTTCGATTTTCGCGTCCCTGGGCAGGCGTGCGGCCTGGATCGTCGATCTCGCGGGCTGCGGCGGCGTGAAGAAGGTCGCGTAGACTTCGTTCATCGCGGCAAAATCGGATAGGTCCGCCAGATACACCGTCGTCCTCGCGACCTGCTGGAACGACGCTCCGGCGGCGGTCAGAATTTCCCCGACGTTCTGAAATGCGCGCCGGGTTTGCTCGGCGATACTCCCGGACACCAATTGGCCCGTTGACGGATCGATGGGCACCTGCCCCGACACGAACAGGAACTGTCCGGCCCGGATTGCCTGAGAATACGGCCCCAGTGCTTCAGGGGCCGATTCGCTCGACACGGCAGACAACATCGCTAGGCTGCTTTGGTGATCTTGTTCGAACGCAGGCAGCGGGTGCACACACGGATGCGGCGGACCCCGCCGTTAATCAAGGCTCGCACGACCTGCAGGTTCGGCTCGAAGCGGCGCGGACGCACGTTGTGCGCGTGGCTGACCGTACGGCCGACGACAGGCTTCTTCCCGCAGACTTCACAACTCTTTGCCATTACTCCTCCAGAAGGAACCCTGCATTATACCGTAAACCGTTAGCGGTTGAACGGCCCGAGCGTCATGGAATGATCAGCGAGGAAGCCGGCGCTGAAGGCGTCTCTGGCTCTTCCGGCCCTGAAGGGGGAGCCAGGACGCGGGTCAGCAATAACTGCAATTCGTTGGCGTTGGGCCTGACTGAGACCATCATCGTCGCTGCCTGCTCGATGCGGCGGAGCACCACGGCGGCGTCGCGCTCGAGCGCAGAACCGCCATTCTTCACGACCTCATCGACCACACCTTTGAGCTCCGCCATCAAGCGAGCGGCCACGAGCGAGGAAGGTTGGTGCTCGTAGACGATGCCCTTCGCCGCGGTTTCGAGGGTGGACGCCAGAGCCCCCGAGGCTTGCGCGATGTCTTCGTCGACGAGTTTCTGAAATGCGTCAGACCGATACCGCGCCGCGACACCCGACAGCATGAGAAACAACCTGGCCTGGCGTTCTGACAGCCCCTGCAGCAGGGGGAGCAGCATCGCGCGATCCATTTCCTGCTGGCGCTGAACGACCGCGGGTGGATGCGTGCGGGCCGTCGTGAGATAGCCGCAATCCGAAGGGCAGGCGATCTCGGTCAGCCGTTTCGTGCCGCAGCACACCGCGCAGATCTGTTTTCCGAGTGCCGGACACGCGCGCTTGGCCTTACGTTGATGGCAAACGGGACACAGCATAGTGTGGGAAACGTCCTCCGCAGTTACCTCCGAATTGTCCTCTATTGACGACCTTGTCACCCACTGTCTTCAAAACGAACCGTCAGGGAGGCACGCGGCGTCTAATTATTTACGAGTTACGAAATCGCGCAACCCTGACGTGTCTTGTGCGGTAAGTCGAATTTGGTGAGCGAGATAGGCGTAGGAAATAGGGATGGCTGGAGGCAGTGTTTTTCGGAGGGCAAGACTCTTTTTACCGGCCTATCCCAAATTTTCCTATCAAATCGCCTGGCTTCTTTGCGATTTGCCCCGGGAAGCTGTTCAGGCACCTAGTTTGCAACATGCCGAAAGCGACGGGATCGTAGAGTGACTGGATTTGAGACAACGGCGGAAGGAGTCGGAATCATGACGACGACACGAAGACACGACGCCTCGATGAACGAGGCCCGCTACTCCGACCTGAAGCGGATGCTCGAAGAGCGCCGTAAAGAGATCATGAGCGAAGTGCAGGGTCGTATTCGGGATCAGCGCGAGGCGGACGCGTGGGGCAAGGTACACGAGGTCCTGGACGCCGGCGAAAGTTCCGAAGCGGACATTCAGGAAGATATCGAGTTTGCGTTGATTCAGATGAAGGCGGAAACGCTCACGAAGATCAACGACGCGCTCCACCGGCTCGAGGAAGGCGCGTACGGGTATTGCGCCGATTGCGGCGGAGAAATTTCAGACAAGCGGCTGCGCGCCCTGCCGTTTGCGGTCAGATGCAAGGAATGTGAAGAGGGCCGCGAGATGGCCGTCGAGCGCGAAAAAGTGCTGGCACAAAAGCGCAACGGCCCGGCGTTCTTCTTCGATATGTCGAGCTGATACGGCGTCCCTTCAAACAGGCTCCGCCGTGCGAGGCGGAGCCTGTGCCCCGCCCGCAAGAGAACCAGAAGCCAAAAAGCACTAAACTGCGTGACCACGGGGGGAGTATGAGTCCTGAAGACGAACGTCTCGACATTGGCGACGCGTCTGCGGAACATCCGGTAGCCATTCCAAGCGAGCTGCCGATTCTGCCGCTGCGCGATACGGTGCTCTTTCCAAACTCGTTCCTGCCGCTGGCTGTCGCCCGCGAGAGCTCCGTGCGCCTCATCGAAGAGGCGATCAGCGGCAGCAAGCTCGTCGGCGTGTTCACCCAGCGCGATGCGTCGATCGAAGAGCCGACGCAGGACGATTTGCACCGCATCGGCACGGCGACGCACATCCACAAGATGTTCAAGCTGCCCGACGGCAGTCTTCGCCTGATCGTGCAGGGCTTGTCGCGGCTGCAGCTCGAGTCCGTCACGGCGGTGCGGCCGTATCTGCGCGCGCGCGTCAACACCGCGGACGACGTGGTGCGCGACGAAGATCGACTCGAGATCGACGCGCTGCAGCGGAACATCAAAACCAACTTCCAGCATGTTGTCTCGCTGTCGCCACTGCTGTCCGACGATCTGCAGGCGCTGGCGATGAACATTACCGAGCCGGGCCGGCTCGCCGACTTCATCGCGTCGAGCCTTGCGACGCTGAGCACGGCGGTGAAGCAGGAGGTGCTCGAAACCGTCGACGTGCGCGCGCGCCTCGATCTGCTCAACCGGCTCCTCATCAAGGAAGCCGAAGTGCTCGAGCTGGGCTCGAAGATCCAGTCCCAGGTCCAGTCGGAGGTCGGCAAGAACCAGCGCGAATACTTCCTGCGCGAGCAGATGAAGGCGATACAAAAGGAGCTGGGCGAGGGCGACGATCAGACCAAGGAAGTCGAAGAGCTGCGCGAGAAAATCGAAGCGGCCGGCATGCCGGAGGCCGTAAAGAAGGAGGCCAAGCGCGAGCTCGATCGCCTGTCCAAGATGCCGGTCGCAGCCGCGGAGTACACCGTCTCGCGCACATATGTCGACTGGCTGATTGCGCTGCCCTGGTCCAAGCGCACGGACGAAGTCATCGACCTCGCACGGACCAAGACCGTGCTCGACGCCGATCACTCCGGACTCGAGAAAGCGAAGGATCGAATCCTCGAATATCTCGCGGTGCGGAAGCTCAACCCGACCATGAAAGGGCCGATCCTCTGCTTCGCGGGCCCTCCGGGAGTTGGCAAGACGTCGCTCGCCAAGTCGATCGCGAACTCGCTGGATCGCAAGTTCGTCCGGGTGTCGCTCGGCGGCATGCGCGACGAGGCGGAGATCCGTGGGCACCGGCGCACCTATATCGGCGCGCTGCCCGGCCAGATCATCCAGGGGTTGCGGCGGGCCGAGTCGAAGAACCCCGTGTTCATCCTCGACGAAATCGACAAGCTCGGCTCCGACTTTCGCGGCGACCCGAGCTCGGCGCTGCTCGAGGTGCTGGATCCGGAGCAGAACAACTCGTTCCGCGATCACTATCTCGACGTCCCGTTCGACCTGTCGGAAGTGCTGTTCGTGACGACGGCCAACGTGCTCGATACCATTCCGCCGCCGCTGCGCGATCGAATGGAAGTGCTCGAGCTGCCGGGCTACACCGAGGAGGAGAAGCTCAAGATCGCGAAAGAGCACCTCGTCGCCAAGCAGATCGCGAATCACGGTCTCACGGCGGAGATGGTGACGTTTACCGACGAAGCCATACGGCTCGTGATTCGGGGTTACACGCGCGAGGCGGGTGTCCGCAATCTCGAGCGCGAGATCGCGTCGCTGATACGGAAGCTTGCGAGGCGCCGCGCCGAGGGACGAGAGGAGCCGGTCGAGCTCACGCGCGACACTGTCGTCGAGCTGCTCGGCGCGCCGCGCTTTCTCGACGAGGAGATCGAGGAGCGCACGAAGAATCCCGGCGTCGCCATCGGCATGGCGTGGACGCCTGTCGGCGGTGAGGTGCTGTTCATCGAAGCGTCCCGCATGCAGGGGTCCGGCACGCTCACCCTGACGGGACATCTGGGAGACGTGATGAAGGAATCAGCGAGGGCCGCGCTCTCCTGGTTCCGCGCGCATGCCGCGCAGTTCAACGTCGATCCGGATTTCTACAAGTCGTCGGAGATTCATCTGCACGTGCCGTCCGGCGCCATTCCGAAAGACGGCCCGTCGGCGGGCGTGACCATGGCCGTCGCGCTGGCATCAGAGCTCACGGGGCGTCCCGTGAGGGGCGATATCTCGATGACCGGCGAGATTACGCTCTCGGGCCGCGTGCTGCCGGTTGGCGGCATCAAGGAAAAGGTGCTTGCGGCGCGGCGCCTCGGGGTCAAGGAAATCATTCTGCCGAGGCAGAACGACAAGGACGTGAAGGAAGATCTCAATGAAGAGCTTCGTCGCGACCTGACGATTCACCTGGTCTCGACGATCGACGAAGCGGTGCTGCTGGCGCTGACGCCGCCGAGCACGACTCACAGAGAACGAAGGACGGCGACGAGGGTGCAGAGTACCGTTCAGTGAATGCTAGGGACTAGGGATTAGGGATTAGGTCAGAACACGCGTGACACGCGTAGCAGATCTAATCCCCAATCCCTGATCCCCAATCCCTATATCAGCGTCATTCCCACCGAGCCGTCTTCATGTCGCCGATTTCTCCCACCTCTCACCATCTCCCGAACCTCGTTCACCGAAAACTCTTTCACATTCAGAATTTCGTCGGGATCCTGATGAGGAGCGGCTCGCCCGGGAGCCGATCGCGTAGATCGGTCAGCAGGAAAAAATTCATCTCTTCGTCGCAGAAACCTGGCGATGGGAAGAAGCTCAGCAGTTTCTGCGCACGGCCCGCAATCTTGCCGACTTCCTCGTGGCACTCGCGCAGCGCGGCGGCTTCGAGGCGTCTCGTTCGGTTCGAGCGTGCCGGCCGGCAGCTCCCACAACCACCGGTTCACGACATACCGGTATTGCCGCACGAGCAGGATGCGGTCCGGCGCCGTCATCGGCAGCAGCACGACCGATCCGCGATGACGCACGCACTCCATCTTCACCACGCGGCCGTCCGGGTAGCGTACCTCGTCGACAGTGACCGAAAAGACACGGCCTTTGTAGACGCGATCGGAGTGCTTCAGGTCAGGAAGTGCTTCGCTCATATTCCTCTGGCAGGATTTGATTGAGTACGGTTTGCAGATCGTGAGGCAGCGGCGCCTCGAATTCCATCTTCCGCCCGTCGGTGGGGTGACGAAACACGAGGCGGCCGGCGTGGAGGAAGGGACGTTCGAGTGATAGAACCGCCCGCAGATCGCCCGGCACACGTCTGCGGAGCCCGCCGTACACGGCGTCACCCACGATCGGATGGCCGATCTCGCTCAAGTGCACGCGAATCTGATGGGTGCGGCCTGTGGCGATGGCGACGTGAACCAGGGTGACGCCCGGCATATGCAGCGCCGCCGTAATGCGTGTGACGGCCGATCTCGCGCGGCGGGCCTTCGCCGACATCTTCTTCCGGTCCGCGGGATCGCGGCCGATGGGCAGGTCGATTCGTTTCCCGGCTTGCACGACACCCCACACGAGCGCGACGTACTCCTTTTCAACTTCCCGGTCGTGAAATTGCCGGGACAGCTCGAGATGCGCGCGATCGTGCTTTGCCACAACCATGAGGCCGGACGTCCCGCGATCGAGGCGATGCACGATGCCAGGCCGCAGCTCCCCGCCCACGCCACTCAGGTCGTCAACCTCGTGGAGCAGGGCGTTGACGAGCGTGCCCTGGGCGTGTCCTGCGGCAGGATGCACCACCATCCCCGCCGGTTTGTTGACGACGATCAGGTCCGAATCCTGATAGACGATGTCTAAGTTGTGGTCCTCTGGCTGGGGAATCGCGCTGACCGGCTCGGGAATGTCGACGGCAATCGCGTCGCCGGCTTTTACGACGCGGTTGGCGGGAACTGCCTGACCCGCAATGGTGACCTTGCCCTCCTTGATGAGGCGCTGAATCTGCGACCGCGACTGGCCACCGAGGACGCTCGTCAGATACCGATCGATGCGGACTCCGGCTTCATCGGCGGATACGAGCAGATCGTTGCGACGTCACGATGTAATAGCTTAATCAATAAAGAATCGCGTGTCTGAAGTTCTCACGCGAGGTCGTCAAGACGATGCATGGACGCACGTTCACCAAATCCTGAGCCGACGAATACGAAAAACGCACAGGAGATCAGGAGATTGAGAGTTTCATGGTCTCACCGCGAAGTGCACGAGGCACGAATGCACAATGCACGACAGTCACGAAAGCACGAAAGCATGAAGGCGCGAGGCGTAAAGATCGCGTGCATCGCAGTGCCTCCGTGCGGCGAGAAATGCGAATCAACGCAGGAGATGCCAGCGAATACTGACGACTTCGACTTCGACAAACTGCGATCTGAGAGTTCCGCGGTATCACGCGAGGCGTAAAGGCACGAAGCTCGTCCCAGGCTATAACCGAGTCTTCGAGAGTCATCGATAGGGCGCCATCGTAGCCATTCTGCTATGGTCGATTGTGCTGATTCGGCTCGCCTTCGCTCGCTGTCAGGGCGGATGGGTCATCGGTAGCGACGAGCCTGGCGATGTACCAGCACTGTTCTCGCAGTCCTGGATGAATCGCCGTCGTGGAGTCGCGTCTCCGCGGTGAGGCTGAAAAAACGGATCAGGCGGCGCGGCGAGCCGCTTTCGCCGGCTCCGGCGTCGGCCGGCGGCGGAGGTAGAACAGCATGAACAGGCTCAAGGGAGCGAGCACGACCGAAATGAACTGCGACGTCGACAGGCCCATGACGAAGCCCCGCTCGTCAGCGCGGTAGAACTCGATGATGAATCGAGATACCGCGTACAACAGCATGTACCCCCAGAACGTACGCCCGGGATACGTGCGGCCTTTTCGCTCAGTGACCAGCAGGAAGATCAGAATGATGAGCTCCGCGCCGGCTTCGTACACCTGCGTCGGGTGCAGCGGCACGTTCAGCGGTGTGCCGACGTTTGCGGCGGCGAATGGGTCCGTGAAGGTGATGGCCCACGCGACGTTCGTCGGCCGCCCGTAACAGCATCCGGCCATGAGACAGCCAAGCCGTCCGATGACGTGACCGAGCGCGATACCCGGCGCGAACATGTCGCACGTCGTCCAGAAGGGGAGTCGATGGCGGCGGATATACCAGAACGCCACGAGCGTGGCTGTGATAAGGCCGCCGTAAAACACGCCGCCGGAGCGCGCAAGCACGAGAATCTCGTCAGGGTTGTTGCGGAAGTAGTTGAAATTGACGAGCAGCAGCAGCAGCTTTGCGCCGATCAGCGCCGCGATGACGATGTAGACGCCGAGATCGAGCAGGCGGCCAGGGTCGAGCCCGGCTTTGCGCCCTCGCACGATGGCCAGCTGCAAGCCGGCAAGATACGCCGCCGCCAGCATGACCCCGTACGTGTAAATGGTCAGCGGCCCGATGCCGAAGATCGCCGGAATCTCAAACAGTCTCGGGTACACGTCCCACTCCCAGCACGTCGAGCAGCATCAGCACTACGCCAACTGTAATCGCGGAGTCGGCAACATTGAAAGCCCAGAAATGCACGCCGCGCCAGTAGACGTCGACAAAGTCGACGACATACCCGAGGGTGGCCCGGTCGATCAGGTTGCCGGCCGCGCCGCCTAAAATCAACGCGAGCCCGTACCGCGCGATCCGCTGGGTCTGCGGCAGGGTCAGCGCATAGCTGGCCACTGCTCCGAGCGCCACAAGGGCGACGACGACCATGACAGCAGGTTTATAGGCGAATTGCATGTTGTTGAGCATGCCGAACGCCGCTCCTGTGTTGCGGACGTGCGTGAGATCGAAGAAACCGGGAATCACCGTCACGCTGTCGTGCAGCGGAAGCCTGGCTTTCACCAGCGCCTTCGTCGCCTGGTCCATCACGACGATGGCCGCGGCTATCCAAAGCTCGGGGATTCGGCTGCGGATCGATGTCATCAGGCCGCGTCGGCTTCCGATAACGCGTCCTGGCAGCGATCGCAAATGCCGGGCTGTGCCGGATCCGTCGACATGGTCGACACGTACCGCCAGCAGCGTTCGCACTTGACACCCGAAGCGGCAAACACACGAACCGCAAAGTCCCCTGCGGGAGCACCGTGATCCCGGAGCGTGACTCCCGACACGATGAAGAACATCGGCAACTGCGTTTCGTATTGCTTCAGGAGCTCGTAGTCCTCTCCAGTTGCGTTCAATTCGACGTGTGCACCCAGCGAGCTCCCGATGCGCTTCTCCTTCCGTTCAACTTCGATTCCGGCGTTGACGTCCGAACGAATTTGCAGGAGGCGATCCCAGCGCTCCAGGAGGTCGGGCTCAACCCATCTCTCGACCGCCTGCGCGCTCGGGAAGAGCGCAAGATGCACCGATTCCTCATTTTTCCCAGGGAGATACCGCCACAATTCGTCCATCGAAAACGACAGGATCGGTGCCAGCAGCCGCGCAAGTCCGTCGGTCATCACGAACATCGCCGTTTGTGCCGATCGTCTCTCCTTTGAACCAGCCGCGAATGTGTAGAGCCGGTCTTTCGACACGTCGGCATAAAACGCGCTCAAATCGACGGTGACGAACGCGTTCACCATCTGGAAGATCGTGCTGTAGTCGTACGCCTCGTAGGCGCTGAGGATCTTCCGCGCGAGCTCGCCGTATCGGGCGAGGATGTACCGATCGACCTCCTCCATGTCCGCGCGTTCAACGGCATGACTCGCCGGGTCGAAATCGTACAGGTTGGAGAGCAGATATCGCAGCGTATTGCGAATCTTTCGGTACGCCTCGGCGACGCGTGCCAGAATTTCTTTGCTGACGCGCGTCTCTTCCTGGTAGTCGCTCATCGACACCCACAAGCGAAGGACGTCGGCGCCGCTCTGCTTGATGACATCCTGCGGGCTGATGACGTTGCCGAGGGACTTCGACATCTTCTGGCCGTCTGTGTCCAGCAGGAAACCGTGGGTCACGACCTGTCGATACGGGGCGCGTCCTCGAGTGCCAAGTCCAAGGAGAAGCGAGCTCTGGAACCAGCCTCGATGCTGATCGCTGCCTTCGAGATACAGATCGGACGGCCAGGTGAGTTCGGGCCGCACCGACAGCACGGCTTCATGGCTCGATCCTGAATCGAACCACACATCGAGGATGTTCATCTCCTTTTCGAATGCCGACTCTCCGCACGCAGGGCACGTCAGCCCTGGCGGGAGAAAGTCAACAACGGGCCGTTCGTACCACGAGTGGGCGCCGTGCAGCTCGAAGATGCTTGCGGCCTGTTGTACGAGCTCTGGGCTCGTGATCGCTTCGCCACATCGAGTGCAGTCGACTGCGGGAATGGGCACACCCCAGGCGCGCTGGCGCGAAATGCACCAATCGGGACGACTCGAGACCATGTTGGAAATACGATCGTGTCCCCAGGACGGCACCCACTTCACGTCCTCGTCGACGGCGTGAATCGCCGCCTGGCGGAGCGTGTGAGGCTGTCCGCCATCGGACGGAATAACCGGTTCACCATCCATGCGGATGAACCACTGCGAGGTAGCCAGGAAGATAACCGGATGATGGCAGCGCCAGCAGTGCGGGTACTGATGTGAGAAATCGGAGCGATGCCACAGCCGGGCCCGCTTCTTCAGTTCCATTTCGACGGCCGAGTTCGCATCGAAAACGCGCTGCCCGCCAAACAGATCGACGGTGTCGAGGAAATGGCCGGCTGGGCCGATGGGGGCCAGAACTTCGAGACCGTACTTCTGCCCCGTATTGAAGTCGTCGGCCCCATGTCCTGGCGCCGTGTGCACGACGCCTGTTCCCGCTTCGAGCGTGACGTACGCGCCCAGCACTCCGAGCGAATCTCGATGAAAGAGAGGATGCCGGAAGCGGATGTACTCGAGCTGGCCGCCCTTCAACCTGGCGACGACGTGGTCGAACGCGCGTCCGGTGGCCTCGGCGACCTTCGGTGCCAACGCCTCTGCCACGATGATGGCGCGGCCGTCGACGTCGTATGCCGCATAGTCAAACTCCGGATGAAACGCCACTGCGAGATTCGACGGGAATCGTCCAGGGTGTGGTCGTCCATATCAACACCGACACGTCACGACCTGCGAGCGCCGGGACGCGCGACGCCAGCTCGTCCGCGCTTTCGGGCGCAAGCGGGAACTCGACGTAGATCGACGGCGACGTGTGTGGCTGGTATTCGACCTCCGCTTCGGCGAGCGCCGTTCGGCAATGAATGCACCAGTGCACCGGTTTCTTGCCTTTGTAGACCAACCCCTTCTCCACGAAGCGCCCGAACGTACGCGCGATGGCCGCCTGGTAGCGGTAATCCATCGTCAGATACGGCTGATCCCAGGTGCCCAGGATGCCCAGGCGCTGGAACTGCTCCGTCATCGTTCCCACGAATCGCTCGGCGTACGCGCGGCACGCGCGACAGAAGTCGGCCACGCTCATGTCGCGCTTCCTGGGGCCCAACTCCTTGTCGACCTTCAGCTCGATCGGCAACCCGTGGCAGTCGTAGCCCACCACGTACGGCGCGTCGAAGCCGGCCATCGACCGTGACTTGACCACGACATCTTTCAGAATCTTATTGAGCGCCGTTCCCAAATGGATATGACCGCTTGTATACGGCGGGCCGTCGTGAAGCACGAACTTCGGCGCGCCCTCACGGCTTTCGCGGATCTTCGCGTAGAGGTCCATTGCCTCCCAGCGCGCAAGCGCCTCCGGCTCGGCGGATTGCAGGTTCGCCTTCATCGGAAAGTCGGTGCGGGGGAGGTTGAGCGTGTCTTTCCAGTCGGACATTCAGAAGGGAATTGTACTTCAGAGGGCAGAGGGCAGAGAGCAGAGAGCAGAGCAGAGCGGAGAGCAGAGGGCAAAGGGCACTTGCCCTCTGCCCTCTCCCTCTGCCCTGTCAGCGAAGGAGAGCCTACGGTTCCCAGATCTTGACGACGAAGTTGCCGCTGTTATCGGGGACGTGGTCGTCGTTCACACCGAGATACAAGCGCCCGCTGTCGGGCATATCGAATGCGTTCGTGGTATCGCCGATCGAGAAAGGCTGACCGTTCCCGATGCGGCCGATGAGCGCGCCGACCGGAATACTCGGAATCGTTGCCTTGTCCGCATGGCGGAAACTCAGCGCCCCTGCGGCCCGTGCGATATCCTCGCCGTTCGTGCTCAACCGAATCTCGCCGGATGGCTCGAACCGCAGGTACTGGCCACGGCTCACGTTGAAGCCGGTGTTGGTCCATTGCACGTTCGACGGCACCACGACGGACCGGGCGTCTGGCGGTGCGGTGGAGCGATTGGCGTAAGGATCGCGATTACCACGGCCGCGGCCGCGCCAGCCGGCCGGCCGTTCGGGCATCGGCAGGGTTCGGCGCGACACTGGGGTTGCTCGCCGACTGCGTCGGGAAGCCCGGAACGTTGCTCACGGATCCGAGATAAATCCGCGCCACGTCTCCGATGTTGCTGCGGCGGCCATTCGAGAACACCGCAATGAGCGGCTTGCCGGTGAAGTCCTGCAGCGAGGCATTGAACTGCTCGCCGTTCCGCATCACCACGTAGCCGCCGTTGGCCGCATTCACCTTCGAGATTTCATCCGCGGCTCACGTTGCGTCCGTCGCCGGCGAAGTCGATGAGCACGATGTCGCCGATCGGCACCTGCCGCGTCTGGCCGTTCACGTTCAACGTGAAGTCGCGCCCCATGTCGATCACGTCGGCGCGCACACGATCGCCATTCCGCATCACCACGGTCGCGGATTGGGCGAAGGCCTGTACGGCGCCTAACGCGAGCATTCCCACCAGCATGGGAACGAATAATTGTTTTCGCATTACATCCTCCAATAAATGTATCGTCAGAAAGTCCTGCCCTCGATAATGCAACGTCCTTGCCAGCCCTGACTGTTCCAAACAGCACAATTACTTAGGAATTTGCGAGGTTCTGGCCGGGAGATGGGCTGATAGCGGCCGGTATAATGGACAGCAATATGACATCGGTGGTCCTCGACAACGGCCTCACCGTGATAGTGGCCGAAGTCCACACTGCGCCCCTTGCCTCGGTTTGGTGCTGGTACAAAGTGGGTTCGAAGGATGAGGTGACCGGCCTCACCGGCGTTTCCCACTGGGTCGAGCACATGAACTTCAAGGGCACGACCAACATCCCGCGCGACCAGGTCAAAGGCATCATCGAAAAGTTCGGCGGTAGCTGGAATGGGTATACGTGGATCGACCAGACCACCTACATGGAGACGGCTTCGACGGCAGGTCTCGATCGCATGTTGTTCATCGAGGCCGAGCGCATGGCCAACTGCCTCTACGATCCCGAAGACTGCGAGTCGGAGCGCACGGTCATCATCTCAGAGCTTCAGGGGAGCGAAAACGATCCGGACACGCTGCTCGAGCAGGAAGTGATCGCGGCCGCGTATAAAGTTCATCCGTATCGCCATCCGACGATCGGCTGGCTCTCCGATCTCCAGACGATGACGCGGGATGATCTGTATCAGTACTACCGCCGCAACTACATTCCGAACAACGCGACGGTGGTCGTCGCGGGAGACGTCGATACCGCCGACGTGCTGCGCCGTGTCGAGTCGCAGTTCGGCGCGATCCCGGCAGGAGCGGCTCCGCGGCGCGTCAAGGTGGTCGAGCCGGAGCAGCTTGGCGAGCGGCGTATCGAGGTCGCGCGCGAAGGGACGACCGCCTACCTGAAACTGGCGTATCACGCGCCGGCCGTCGGCGATGCCGACTTCTTCCCGATGCTGGTGCTCGACGCCATCCTGACCGGCGCCAAGGGCATCAACCTATGGTCGAGTTTTCGCACGCCGCCTCCGCAGCGCAGCGCTCGCCTGTACCGCGCCCTCGTGGAACGTCGTCTGGCATCAAGCGTCGGCGCCGGTCTCCTGCCGACGGAGCAGCCCTTTCTGTATCTGATCTCCGCCACGGCGATGGAAGGCGTGAGTCTCGCCGATGTTGAAAGCGCGGCGACAACGGCCCTGGACGAGCTCACGCGGAACGGTATTACCGGCCGCGAGCTGGTCAAAGCGAAGAACCAGCTGCGGGCCCGACTGGTTTTTGAAAACGACAGCGTCACCAATCTTGCGCATCAGCTTGGATATTTTCAGACCGTCGCCGGTCTCGATGTGTTTCATGACGCGCCGAACCGCATCGCTGCAGTGACGCAGGAACAGGTCGAAAGCGCCGCCAGAAGATACTTCCGATCCGATCGGCGGACGGTCGGCTGGTTTACGCCGACGGATGGAGCGCACGGATGACAACCGCCGTTCAGAAGGGGCTTGCCGCCAGCCGTCACACGGTCGACAACGGCGTGGTCGTCATCTCCAAGCAGGCGCATACCGTCCCGGCGGTCACGATTCAGGTCGGCGTGGGAGCTGGGAGTATCTACGACCCCAACGCCCTCGTCGGCCTCAGCCATCTTGCATCGCGGGTCCTCGACAGGGGCACCCTGACGCGCACGACGGACGAGATTGCGGAAGCGTTCGACGAGCGGGGTGTGTCGCTCACCGTCGGCGCGAACCGCCACGTGCTGACCGTCAGCTGCACGTGCCTGTCCGAGGACTTCGAGGCGATGCTCGAGCTCGTTGGCGACATCGTGATGCAGCCGGCGTTCCCGCCCCAGGAAATCGACAAGCGCAAAGGGGAGGTTCTGAACGCGATCCGGCAGGATGCGGACAGCCCCGCGGCGATGGCGATGCAAGCCCTGTTTTCAATCCTGTATCCGGATCAGCATCCATACGGCCGTCCCTCGAAAGGGACGGTAGAGACCGTCAACCGCATCGAACGCCATGACCTGATTGCGTTCCACGAGGCGCGCTTTGCGCCGGCGGTGACGACGGTGGTCATCGTGGGAGATGTCGAGCGGGGAAGAGCGATCGATGCCGGCGAGCGCGTCTTCGGCTCGTGGCGAAAGCCGATTCCCGGCGAGATATCGCTGTCGCACCCGCCTGCCGATCGGCCGCGGCATGAGCGTGTGATCCCGATGATGAACAAAGCGCAGGCGGACATCGGATACGGGTTCACGACGATCGTTCGCAGCGATCCGAAGTACTACGCGTACACGCTCATGAACAACGCGCTCGGGCAGTACGGCATCGGGGGCCGCCTTGGCGACAGCATTCGTGAGCGGCAGGGGATGGCGTACTACGTGTTCAGCTCGTTCGACGCGAACGTGGTCGAGGGACCGCTTATCGTGCGCGCAGGCGTGAACCCGGCCAATGTGGATCGCGCCATTGCTTCCATAGACGAGGAGATTCGGCGGATGGCGACCGAAGGACTGACCGCGCAGGAGCTCGACGACTGCAAGCAGTACCTGATCGGCTCGATCCCCCGGCTGCTCGAGACGAACGGCGCGATCGCGACGTTTCTCCAGACCGCGGAGTTCTTTGGGTTGGGGCTCGACCACGACCTGCGGCTGCCGTCGCTTCTCGACGCGGTGACGCTCGAGGACGTGAACGCCGCCGCGAGGCAGACGCTCGACGTGAATCGTGCGTCGGTCGTCATCGCAGGTCCATACGAGGCGCGCGCCGCGGCGACTGGCGATGGAACAAGGATGACGAGCGCCGACGCAGGCGGTGTTCTTCGACGTCGATTTCACGCTCATCTATCCTGGCCCGGCGTTTCAGGGCGAGGGCTACCGCACATTCTGTGGGCGCCACGGCATCGACGGTTGATGCGTCGCGCTTTCCTGACGCGGTGATTTCTGCCTCGCACATCCTCGATCGCGAGCAGGACGCCGTCTACAACCCGCAGATCTTCATCGACTACACGGCCCACATCATCAGGGCGATGGGGGGCGCCGGCGCCGCTGTCGAGCCGTGCGCGGCGGAGATCTATCAGGAATGGGCGCTGTGCGAGCACTTTCTTCTCTATGACGACGTGCCGGCGTCGCTCGAGGCTCTCGCCGCGCGCGATATCGTGATCGGGCTCATCTCGAACTCGCACCGCTGCCTCGATGCGTTTCAGGAACACTTCGAGCTGAATGGCCTTATCGACGTCGCCGTCTCGTCTTCGCAGCACGGCTTCATGAAGCCTCACCCAAGCATTTTTGAAGCGGCCCTGAAGCTGGCGGGGGTGCCGGCTTCCGATGCGCTGATGGTCGGCGACAGCCTCACGCAGGACATCGACGGCGCGCGCCGCGTCGGAATGCGGGGCGTCCTTGTGCGCCGATCGGAGATGATCGACAGCCCGCGTGAAACAGACGTGCCGGTTATCCGGAGTCTCGTGGAGTTGGGCGGGTTGGTGTAAATAGAAAGTAGAAAGTAGAAAGTAGAAAGTGAAGAGTCGAAAGTAAGCTCTCTACTTTCGACTTTCCACTTTTCACTTTCCACTTTGCACTACGGCGTACTAACCCGGCGGCCAGCCCAGCGCGCGGCCGGCGAGGAGGTGCAGATGGATGTGAAACACGCTTTGGCCGGCTTCGGGGTTCGTGTTGAAGACAGTACGGAATCCGCGCATCGTCGTAGCCGCGCGGCTTTCGCGAGGGCGGCCGCGCGCCGGAACATCCGGCCAACGAGTGCCTCGTGCTCGGGCGCGAGATCGTTCAACGATCGCGATGTGTATTTTCGGAATGATGAGCGCGTGCAGGGGGCCTGCGGGTTGATGTCCTGAATGGCGATCAGCTCCGCATCTTCGTAGAGCGGTTTCACCGGAATGATCGCCAGCCACTATCCTGCAGAACAGACAATCGCGTCATGGCTGCCTTCACGGCGCCGCTTTCGGCACACGACCGTGCGCGGGATGTCCTGCAGGTCGTGACGAATCTTGACGACCTCGAGCTCGTCGACGCGGCTCACAAGGTCGGTGACGCAATCGTCCTGGCCGCACCCGAACTCCATGACGAGCCATCCGCCTGGCGCTAATCGTCGTTGCGGCACCTTCGAGCACGCTGCGCAATCCCTCGAGGCCGTCCTCGCCTCCGAACAACGCGACAGCGGGCTCGTAATCGCGCACCTCAGGCGTCAGTCCCGGCTCCGACAACGAAGGCACGTACGGCGGATTCGACACGATGATGTCCACCGGCCCCTCGACGTCATCGAGGAAGCTCGTCTCGACAAATGTGATGCGATTGCTCACATCGTGACGCGCCGCATTGCGCCTCGCGACCCCGAGTGCGTGGCGTGACAGGTCTGTCGCGATGACGCGCGCCCCCGGAATCTCCAGAGCCAGCGAGATGGCGATGCAGCCGCTGCCGGTGCCGACGTCGACGATCAGCGGGTGACCGTCTTTGCCGGCGAGCGCCAGCGTTTCCTCGATGATGAACTCCGTCTCCTGTCTGGGGATCAACACGTCGGGCCCCACCTCGAACGGGAGGCCCCAGAACTCGCGGGTGCCGAGGATGTAAGACACCGGCTCGCGGCGCTCGCGGCGGGCCACAAGCGGCTCGTAGCGAAGGAGAAACATGCTGGTCGCGATCTCATCGCGATCGGTGAGAAAACGTGCGCGATCCCAGCCCAATACCTGGCGCGCCAGCACTTCGGCGTCGAGCGCGGCGAGGTTGGCGCTGATGCCGGCGTGCATGAAGCGGTCGCGCGCGCCCTGGACGAGATCGTGGATCGTCATTGCGCCGTCGCTTCCTTGAGTTTCTCGGTTTGATAGTGCATCGATACGGTGTCGAGCAGGTCGGTGAGATCGCCAGCGTTCAGTACTTCGGTGAGGCGGTGGATCGTGAGACCGGGCACGCGGTGGTCCGTAATACGGTTTTCCTTGAAGTTATACGTCCGGATCTTCTCCGAGCGCTCGCCGGTGCCGACCTGGCTGCGCCGGTCCTTGGCGATCGCATCCTGCTGCTTCTGCATCTCCATTTCGTAGAGCCGGGCGCGGAGCACGCGCATCGCCTTCGCCTTGTTCTTGATCTGCGATTTCTCGTCCTGCTGCGAGACGACGGTGTTGGTCGGGATGTGCGTGATGCGGACGGCCGAGTAGGTCGTGTTGACGCTCTGGCCGCCGGGGCCGCTGGAGCAGAACGTGTCGATGCGCAGGTCCTTGGGATTGATCTGGACGTCGACCTCCTCCGCTTCGGGCAGCACAGCGACAGTGACCGTTGACGTATGGATACGGCCCGCCGCCTCGGTCGCGGGGACGCGCTGCACACGGTGCACGCCGCTCTCGTACTTCAGCTTGCTGTACGCGCCGCGCCCCTCGATGGTCGCGATCACTTCTTTGACGCCGCCGACGTCGCTCTCGCTCGTGGACATCAGCGTCGACGCGCCAGCCCTGCTTTTCTGCGAACTTGCTGTACATCCGGAACAGCTCGTAAGCGAACAGCGCGGCCTCCTCGCCACCCGTACCGGCGCGGATTTCGAGCATGACATTCTTCTGATCGTTGGGATCCTTCGGGATCAGCAGCAGCTTGATCTCGGCGATCAGCGCGTCGCGCCGCTGCTTCAGGCCGTCGAGCTCTTCCCCGGCAAGCTCGCGCATGTCCGCATCGCCGCTCTTGATGAGCTCTTCGGCCTGCTCGATTTCCTTCAGCACCGACTTGTATGCGCGGGCTTTCTCGACCAGCGGCTCGATTTCCGCGAGCGCCTTCGCGTGTTTGCGGTACTCGTTCGAGTCCGATTGGACGGACGGAGTCGCCAGGAGCGCCGTCAGCTCCTCGTAGTTCGCTTCGACCGAATTCAGCTTATCCAACATGATCGAATCTGCGAATCCATGACGCTAGTCTCACGCTCAGCCCCTCCTGAGACTGGGGGCAGGAAGGCGATCTCATCGCCGTCCGCGACCGTCGTCCCCATCCGCGCGTATTCTGCATTGACGGCGGACGACATCGACGATTCGTAACGCGACATCTCGGGGAAGTCGGCCACGAGCCCGCGCCAGACGTCGCCGACCGTCGCACCCGCCGGAGCGTCGCGGGACAGATCACCGGCTCCCGCGATGTCGCGGAGTCGCGCAAACAACCGGACGGTCACGCGCATGCGCGCCGCACGGCTTCGAGCCGCGCCGCCTCGTCTTCCGGGTTCGCGGTCGCTCCCTCGATCCAGACTTCGCCGCCCTCGAAAAATTCGTGCTTCCAAATCGGCACGATCTGCTTGACCCGCTCGATGACGTAACGGCACGCTGCGAACGCCGCCGCTCGATGCGGGCTTGCGGCGGCAATGACGATGCTTGCCTCGCCAATCGCGAGCCGCCCCACCCGATGGTGCACCGCCAGGCGTGTGCCCGGCCACTCTCGATCGGCCTCTTCGCAGATCTGCGCGAGCGCCTTGAGCGCCATCGGCTCGTACGCCTCGTACTCGAGATGTGTCACCCGGCGGTTCAGGTTGTTGTCGCGCACGATGCCGACGAACGCCGTAACCGCCCCGTGGCCGCCGCCGTTCGACACCAGCCCGACCAGCGCGTCCAGCTGCAGCGTCTCCGTCGTCACCGCTATTGGTTTCATCTCCACCTGGCAAGTAGCGCCGAGCGTCATGCTCGGCTGACAGCCGAGCCCTACGATTATAAGCGGCGAGCCCCAGAAGTGATTCAGTATGCGCGCGCCGTGGCCGATTGAGAACGAATGCTCAATCGCGCCCGTGACGTACCGCTTTGCGCGTTCCACAGCGGTTGCGACGCCGCATCCGTGTGCGAGCCCGGCAGCGATCGCCGAGGCGAATGTGCACCCCGTGCCGTGTATGACGCCGATGTCGGCGCGTGGAGCGGCAAGCTCGGTGAAGACCCCATCGTGAAACAGCAGGTCGATCGCCTGCGGTCCATGAAGATGGCCTCCTTTAATCACGACGGCCCCGGGCCCGAACCCGGCAATTCGCCTGGCAGCTTCGCGCGCAGCGTCGAGCGAATTCACCTCTACGCCGCAGAGCGCCGCGGCTTCTGCCACATTGGGGGTCACCACCGCCGCCACCGGCAGGAGCAGCGCCTTCAGTAATGAGACGGCATCGGGGGCAAGAAGGGTGCGGGCAGCGGGCCCTCCGCTGGCCAGGACCGGATCGACGACAACGTTTCGGAGCCCCAGGCGGCTGATGCCTTCGGCCACCGCTCGAACGATGTCCGGCGTCGCAAGCATGCCTGTCTTGACCGCCGCAATCTCGACATCCTGTGACGACGCGATCGATTTGCGCCCGCACAATGTCGGCAGGTATTGGGTGGACATCCGAAACACCGGTCGTGTCCTGGACGGTGACGGCAGTGACGGCAGACACGCCGTACACCCCGAGCGCGGCGAACGTTTTCAGGTCGGCCTGAATGCCGGCACCGCCAATGGAGTCGCTGCCGGCGATCGTGAGCGCGCTTCGCGGGGTCCTCAGCAGAGTGCCTCGCTACTTCCCGAAGATCAGGAAATATTGATACGGCAGAAACTTGTGCTGTTCGACGAGCTTCAGTCCGGCGGCGGCGGCCTGGGAGATGACGACGCTTGGAGGCACGCGCTCTGCAGAATCGGGCCCAGGGCCCCCTTCGCCTTCGCGATAGTCGATGATGCCGATCCGTCCTTGCGGCTTGAGCGTGCGCGCCACGTTCTTGAGCATCAGGACCTGGTCCGTCCATCTCGTGAAAGGTATCGACGGTGAGCACGGCGTCCGGCCTTGCATCGGCCGGAAGCTTGGGATCGTCGAACTGACCGAGCACCGGTTTGACGATGTTGTTCAGTCCCTCGCGCTCGATGCGCCGGCTGATTGCCTCGATCATGAGGCGCTGAACGTCCACCGCGTAGACTCTGCCGTTCGGGCCGACACGACGCGCCAGCCGCATCGTGAACCACCCGCCGCCCGCGCCGAGATCGACGACCGTCGTGCCCTCCGCCACGTGCAGTGCGTCCATCACCTGATCGGGTTTCTGCCATGCCTCGCGGTCCGGCGGCTCGAGCAGCCCGAGATCCTGCGGCGCGAACAGCCGCGGATTGCGTACCTCGGCTTTGCCAGGCTTCTGCTGGAGGGCCGACCTGAAGGTCGGCACTACGACAGAGGCAGCGCCGATTGTGTACGTAGTGCCGACCTTCAGGTCGGCAAACCCGGCTGCGACGGCGAACAGCGCAACGACGATGGCGATGCGTTTCATTTATCTGGTGTGGTCATGCGCTCGGGAGCCAGCAGGGTATCAAGCTCGCCGTCGGTGAGAACGCCCCGCTCTTTTGCAATCTGCCGAATCGACTTTCCCGTACGGACGGATTCTTTCGCAATCTCGGCCGTGGCCGCGTACCCGATGTGGGGGCTGAGCGCCGTCGCGACCGCGGTGCTGCGGTCGAGCAGCTCTCGCGCACGATCGGAGTCCGCCATGATCCCTTCGACGGTTTTCGTTCGCAGTGCCGTCATGGCTTCGCGCAGGATATGCGAAGAGTGCAGCGCGTTGAACGCGATCACCGGCATCATCACGTTCAATTCGAGCTGCCCGGCCTCAGCTGCCATTGCGACGGTCACATCACAGCCCATCACCTGGTAGCAGACCTGGTTGACCATCTCCGGCACCGACGGATTCACTTTACCCGGCATGATGGACGATCCCGGCTGCACGGCGGGAAGCGCAATCTCCGAAATTCCGGCGCGCGGCCCCATACTGAGCAGCCGCAAATCGCTCGCGATCTTTCCCAGCTCGATCGAGAGGCGCCGCAATGCGCCGGAATAGCCGGCGATGTCACCCATGCTCTGCGTCACCCGGAACAGATTCCTGGCGCGGCGGACCGGCAGCTTCGTATACGACCGGATGTAGTTGATGGCGGATTCGGCGTAATCGCTGCCCGCATTCAGCCCGGTGCCTACGGCCGTGGCGCCGAGATTCAGCTCCAATAATTGCTCGGACGCCGCTTCCACGTCGTCCGCTCCACGCTCCACGCACGCGGCATAGCCGCCGAAGACCTCGCCGAGAGTGATCGGCACCGCATCCTGAAGGTGTGTCCGCCCGACCTTCAAGATCGACGCGAACGCGTGCGCCTTGTGTTCGAGCGCAGCCTGAAGCTTCCGGGCGCTGTCGACGAGCGGGCCGTGATCGAGCAGCAGCGCCAGGCGCGTCGCCGTCGGGAACACGTCGTTGGTCGACTGCGACATGTTCACGTGATCGTTCGGGTGCACTCTGGAGTACACGCCACGTGGCTCGCCCAGCATCTCGGCGGCGCGATTCGCGAGCACCTCGTTCGTATTCATGTTGTGCGACGTGCCGGCGCCCGCCTGATAGACGTCGACCACGAACTGATCGCGCAGCTTGCCGTCGAGGATCTCGTCAGCGGCGTCCATGATCGCTTTCCCGACGTCATGCGGAAGCCGGCCTGCGGCCTTGTTGGCCGCCGCCGCGGCTTTCTTGACGAGGACGGTCGCCGTGACGAGCTCGTCCGGCGCACGCAGCCCGCTGATGGGGAAATTCTCGACCGCGCGCTGAGTCTGGATCCCGTAGTACGCGTCCGCGGGCACGGCGTGTTCGCCGAGCGGATCGCGCTCTATGCGGTGCATCGTAGATTCCAGATTATAGATTCCAGATTGCAGATTCCAGTGTCTATACTACCCGGATGCTGCAGGGTTTTTCGATAGCGTGCTCGACCTTATCGTCAGGACCTCGACCGATTTACCGCCAGATGTACGAGCCGCCATGAAGGGCGCCATCGGCGCCGAGCAGCCGGGCACGCGATCGGCGCAGGCGCTGACGATCATCGCGCAGAACATCGATCAAGCGGCTTCCGGCGAAGGGGCGATCTGCCAGGACACCGGAATGCCGACATTCGAAGTGCGGGTGCCGCGAGGTGCCGATCAGATATGGATGCGGCGGCAGATTCGAGACGCCGTCGCCAAGGCCACGAAGCTCGGCAAGTTGCGGCCGAATTCCGTGGACTCGATCACCGGTGAAAACTCCGGGGACAATCTCGGGCCCGGGACGCCGATCATCCACTTCGATCAATGGGAAGAGGATGACATAGAGGTGAAGCTGCTGCTGAAGGGCGGCGGCTGCGAGAACATGAACATCCAGTATTCGCTGCCCACCGAGCTGCCGAATCTCGGACGTGCCGATCGCACCCTCGAAGGCGCGCGCAAATGCATTTTGCACGCGGTGTGGAACGCGCAGGGCAAAGGGTGCGCCCCCGGCGCGATCGGCGTGTGTATTGGCGGCGATCGAACGTCCGGCTACCTTCATGCAAAGGAGCAGCTGTTCCGAACGCTCGACGACGTGAACCCGGACGGCCGTCTCGCAGATCTCGAGGCCAACATCATGGGCACCGTCAATACGCTTGGCATCGGCACGATGGGTTTCGGGGGAAACGTCAGCCTCATCGGCTGCAAGATCGGCGTGCTCAATCGACTGCCGGCAAGCTTCTTCGTGTCGGTCGCGTACGACTGCTGGGCGTTCCGCAGGCTCGGCGTGCGCCTCGACGCGCGCGATGGCTCGATCAAGCAGTGGCTCTATCGCGATCCGAGCAATCCGATGATTCCCATGATCGATCAGGAAGGGTTCGCCCGCACCGGCCGTGAAATCAGACTGACGTCTCCGCTCGACGAGGAGACTGTTCGATCGTTGAAGGTCGGCGACGTGGTCCTCGTTTCGGGCCGGATGTACACGGGCCGCGACGCCGTGCACGCGCACCTGATGAAGCATGAGCCTCCGGTCGATCTGCACGGCTCGGTCCTGTATCACTGCGGCCCCGTGGTCAAGAAAGAAGGGAACGGATGGACGGTCACGGCTGCTGGTCCGACGACGAGCATCCGCGAGGAACCGTATCAGGCGGAGATACTCCGCCGCTACGGGGTGCGCGCAGTGGTGGGGAAGGGCGGCATGGGCGCCAGGACGCTGCAAGGGCTGAAGGAATCGGGCGCCGTGTATCTGAATGCAGTCGGCGGCGCGGCCCAGTTCTACGCGCGATGCATCGAGCGCACCGATGACGTCTCGTTGATGGAGTTCGGCACGCCTGAGGCGATGTGGCACCTGTGGGTGCGCGATTTTCCAGCCATCGTGACGATGGACGCGCACGGCAACAGTCTGCACAAGGAGCTGGAAGCCGAGTCGGCCAGGAAACTGCTGAGCGTCGCTCAGCTACTGGCCGGACCTAACAGGACGTACGCGGCTCGATTGTGTCGAGATCGAACAGCTCGGGCCGCCGGTAGCCACGATCCATCGCACCCTGATCGAGGCTCAACGTCGCGAGATCTTCAATGGCCAGCAGCGGGAACGGCGTCGGGTCTTCGACGTCGATCACTTTCGTGTAACCGCTGCATCGTCCGCACAGCTCAACCCGCCGCTGCGGCTGCTGCACATCCGGCGCTGCGGCGACGAAATCGCTGCCGGCATTTCCGCAATAGACGCAGCTGTTCGACGCGAGCGCCCACTCGAGCGCGCAATATGAACACCGAAGCGCCCGCTTGCCGCCGTGCGCTTCGATGAACGCCGGCCACGAGCCGCAGAACGGACAGTACCCGCGGTGCCAGTCGATGGGGTCTGACCGCCACGTACCTGTCACGGCGAGTCAGACCATCGCATGCTGGACATGGACGCCGACAGGTGGTACGCCAGCGGCGCAGCTGCCCAGCTCGCCGATCAGCCAGACCAGATCGGGCGAGAATCCCATGTGCAAGGCGCTTGTCCTGATCGCCTTCTGATTGCGGGCGAGCGAAACGCCAAGCAACGAATCCGCGTCTATAGATTGAGCGGCGATCGCCGCTCCGATGTGCAGTGCGCTGTCGCCGGCCCCCGCGTCGGCCAGCGCAGTGCAGATCGGCTGAAGGATGTCTTTGAGGCCTGGCGGGATCGGAATGACCTCGTTGCGCAGCAGCGGCAGACCTTTTTGCCATTTGCCGAGGATCGACGCCCGTTCCAGCGCCAGGAGCGGCGTGTCGGCCAGCGCCGATGTGGCGTCGAGCGTCAGCCTGACGAGACGCTGCTGAAGCGCCACGGCAGGTGCAAGATCGGGCAAATGTGCGGTAATTCCGGCCCAAAGTGCCGTAGCACGGTGCCACAACGGGTCGGTATGCGGGGTCGGCACGCGGGCCCAGTATTGTATAATTTCCACAGTAGGATTCGACGTTCCAGGAGCATTGAAATGATTAACGTGTCGTCTGCAGCCGCCTCCAAGATTACCGAGCTTCTCGCCGAAGAGCAGAAGCTGAACAGCGGCCTGCGCGTGTTCGTGCAGGGCGGGGGGTGTTCCGGCTTCCAGTACGGGCTGATGATTGAAGAGAACGGCGGCGACGGCGACCAGGTGTTTCAGTCGAACGGCGTGACGCTGTATGTCGATCCCATCAGCATCCGGTACCTCAAGGGCGCCGAAGTAGATTTCGTCGAAACCGTCACCGGCGGCGGATTCACCATCAAGAACCCGAACGCCACTTCCACCTGCGGCTGCGGCTCATCGTTCTCGACCGAAGAGGGTGGCGGCGACCACCAGGCCACAGCCACTAACGAGGTCAAGGGTTAAGGGGCAAGGGGCGATTACCCTCATCCCTGACCCTGACCCTTGTAGGAACCCGTTCCGCGCATGGCTTCCATTGATGTTGAACGCGTGCGCCCGGCTGGAGGCAAACGGTCCAGTAAACGCGATTTCATCGTCAACGCATTCCTCCGCCAGGAAGGGCACCTTAGCGCAGACGACCTCGTCGATTTGATCCGCAAGGAAGATCGCGGCATCAGCCGGGCGACCGTGTACCGCACCCTGCAATGGATGATGGACGCAGGGATTGCCCGCAAGGTGGATTTCGGCGAAGGCCGATTCCGGTTCGAGCATTCGTACCGGCACCCTCGCCACTTCCACCTCATCTGCAAGACCTGCAACCAGTCGTTCGAGTTTCTCAGCTCCGACATCGAAGCGCTGATCGAAGAGGTCGCTGCTGCGAGAAGGTTCGCAGGCAAGCAGAGCGTGGTGCAGATTTACGGCACCTGCGAGGATTGCCAGACCGGCCGCCCGACCGCTCTCGCCGGCGGCACCAGCGAAATGATTTTTGCGCGCGACGCGCTGCGCATTGCCATCGCCACCGAGCGAAGCGGGCTCGAGTTCTACACGCGCGCTGCGCGCATCACGCAGGATGCTCGGGGCCGCACGGTTTTCCAGAAACTCGCCGAGGAGGAGAAAGAGCATCTGAGCACGCTCGAGGCCCGGTACGCGCAGCTCCTGAAGGTCGATCCGCAGCTCGAATCGCGGCCCGCGTTTCTCTTCTTCAAAGGCGCCGCGAACGGGCTGTTCGCCGAGGGCGCAGACCGGCTCAGCAAGGGCGTGAACGATCAACAGGCGCTGCTGATCGGCATCAAATGCGAGCGCGGCTCGCATCGCTTCTTCAAGAAGTACGGCGAGCGGTTCGAGGACTCCGAAGGCAAGCAGATCTTCATGGAATTTGCCGACGAGGAGAAACAGCACCTCGAGCTCCTCATCCGCGAATACAAGAGCCTCATCAACCGCAAAGGGCGGCGCAGGCCTGCACAAACGGTCAAGGCGCGCCGCCGCGCCCACGCCTAGCGTGATCGATCTCCACCTGCACACGACTGCCTCCGATGGGCTGTTCGATCCAGCCGTGCTGGTCGATCTCGCGTGGCGCGCCGGCATCCGGACGATGAGCGTGACCGATCACGACACTGTCGCGGCGTTGCCCGAAGTCGAAAGCGCGGCCGTGGCATCTCGAATTGCATTTGTGCCGGGCATCGAAATTACCGCCGTACACGACGGTCGCGACGTTCATGTGCTCGGGTACTTCATCGAGCGCGACGATGCGGAGCTCGCCGGATTCCTCGAACGGCAGCGCGCCGATCGCGTGCGGCGCGTCGGGGAGATGGCCGAGAAGCTCGCCAGCATGGGTAAACCGGTCGATCGCGAGGCATTGCTTGCGCCCCTTCCGAAGGGCCGGTCGCTTGGCAGGCCGTCGATAGCCAAGGCCCTGGTCAAAGCTGGGCATGTGGCCGATACCAGGCAGGCCTTCGACCAGCTGATCGGCGAGGGCAAGCCCGCATTCATTCCGCGGCGCGGACCGTGCCCCGCGGACGTCATCGGCATCATCAACCGGGCGGGAGGCATCGCGTCGCTCGCGCATCCCGGCCTTCTGAAGCGGGACGATCTGATCCCGGACATGATTGACGCGGGACTGACGGCCGTCGAGGCGTTCCACAGCGAGCATGATGAGACGACGACACAGCGCTATCTGGCGTTTGCCGAGCGTCACGGCATCCTGGTGTCGGGCGGCTCCGACTACCACGGTGAAAAGGAGCGGAGGAAAGCGGCCTTTGGCACCGTCGGGCTTCCGCCGGACCGCTTCGAACGGCTCAAAGCTCGCGTGACAAGGGAGAGTTGATGGCGGCGGCACTGCTCACGGGAATTTTCGCGTCGGTTGCCGGTATTGCTGCCGCAATCTACCTGGGGCTGACGTGGACCAGCAACGGGACGCTCGGACAGCACATCTCCATCGGCATCTTCAGCACGATGATCACGCTGTTCACGCACTCGATGATGATGTTCTATTTTCTCGGCAAGGGAAAAGCGGTGAGGGAAGCGGCAGCCGAGGGCGGTCTTTCGCGCGAGTACGAACGGCGCATTGCCATTGCCCGCAAGCCTGTCTTTTCCATTGCCACTCTCGCGATGGTCGCCACGATCATCACGGCGCTCGCGGGCGCGAGCGTTGATACTGGTGTCCTCCCGTCGGGCGTGCACGGAGTGCTGGCGTATTCGTGCCTCGCGCTCAATCTCGGCGCACTCCGCGTCGAGATCAATGCCCTCACCGCAAAGCGGCCGCGTCGTCGAAGAAGTGAACCAGCTGCTGCAGTAGTGCCCGACGCGCTTGTCCTCACAAACGTAGAAAAACAGTACGGCGGATTGCGACCGCTGAGAGTTCGCAACCTGCGCGTCCCCGCAGGGCACCTCACCATGCTCATCGGGTTCGACCGTCCCGCAGCCGAAGTGTTCGTCAACCTGATTACCGGCGCGTCGCTGCCCGACACGGGCGAGGTGGAAAGCCTCGGCCGCCCCACCCGCGCCATCGCCAATAGCGACGAATGGCTCGCGTTCGTCGAGCGCTTCGGCATCGTCAGCGAGCGCATCGTGCTGCTCGAGGCGATGACCGTCGCGCAGAACCTGGCGCTGTCGTTCGATCTCGATCTCGAGCCCGTGCCGCCGGCGATCATGACACGCGTCGCGCAGCTCGGCAGCGAAGTGGGCATCGACGCGCAACAGCTCGAGCGCCGCGTCGCCGACGTGCCACCGCTCGTGCGCTCGAAAATCTATCTTGCGCGCGCGCTGGCGTTCGATCCCGCCATCCTTGTGCTGGAGCATCCCACGGCCAGCCTGTCGGTGGGCGACGCGAAGGCGTTTGCAGCCATCGTCAGCGCGGTCGCCGCGCGGCGTGGCCTGACGACGGTCGGGTTGTTGATGGATGAGAAATTTGCGAAAGCGACCGGCGGCCGGCTGCTGATGTGGCAGCCGGCCACCGGAGAAATGAAGGAGCGTTCTTCGCTGCGCTTCTGGTAGCCGGGCTGGCCTGAAGGCCAGCACTACGTACGCGGCGCGACCTGGTGGCCAGTCGAGACGTACGTAGTGCCGACCTTCAGGTCGGCGAACACTATTTCTGAACGTTTACCGTGATCGTCTGGCAGAAGCCTTCGATCGTGCGGTGAAGGTCATCGCCGAGCTGCAGCGTCAGCTTGTGCGTCCCCGGTTCGAGCTGGACATCGATTTCGGTGGCGCCGGTTCCGAAGTGCACCCATGACGGCGTGCCCTTGACGATTTCGGTGCCGGCCGGCAGACAGTCCATGTCGATGCCGAGATGATGATGCCCCATCCCCTGGCGAACCTGTTCGGGGGTCGGTATTTCCTTGGGAACTGGCGCGAGCTCGTAGCCTTCGAGCCCGAATCTCGCCTTGACGGGGCTCTTTACCGTCGCGCCGTCCTGCGGCTCGACGAAGAACACGCGGCGGGCGGGGGCCGCGGGCGCGGGCGCCGGCGCGGCTGCAGGCGCCTCGGCGGCCGGTTGTGCCGGCGGCTCAGAACCTCCGCAGGCGCTCGCGGCGACCACGAACGCGGCGAGCGGCATCGACTGGGCAAACATCCAAAGACGTGACTTCTGCATCGTTTGATTCTCCTCTAATTGAAACGACAAGCTTACTTCACGATGACGCCGCAGGCGATAGCTCCTATCGCTCGATCACGCCGCAGGCAATCGCAGGTCCGCCGCTCACGCCCGAACCTGATGCGCCCGGAACCATTGTGTCGAGATTCTGATGAATGACGATCGCCGAACCGTCGGCATCGAATATCCCAGTGGGGCCGCCCATCGTCAAGCGCGTCGAGTAGATGTTGTACTGTCCCGTGCCCTGGGCGTTAATGGTGATGTTCGGTAAGTCGCCCATGTGAAACGCGTGGTTCACTTCGGGATCTGGATTACCTGCGGGGCCGGGATCGAAATGGCCGCCCGCGCTCTTGAAATCGGGCCCTTCGCATCGGCCTGTTCCATGGATGTGCACGCCGTGCAACCCTGGAGGCGCGTTCTGCACCATCAGGATGATCTGCACCATGTGACCGTTTCCGCCGTTCGAAATTTCATAGAACGTGGCCGTGCCCGAGATGCCACTCGCACCCTTGATTTCGGCGCGCGCAGATTGAAAAACCGGCGCGCCTGTACCCCGGCCGCCGCCTTGACCTTGCGGCAGACTGGGATCCGCAGGATTGGGCGGAGGTCCGCCCGGTTGTGCAGCGGCCGGCTGCCCCTGTCCTCGACCGGCCGGCGGCTGTGCGCCGGTGCCTGCGCCGCAATAATCACCGTGGCCAATCCGAACGCGGCTGCCGCGCCGGCGACGGTGAATTGTGATCGACCCATAAACCTCCTCCAGATTCTGTCGAGAGAGCGGGCATTGTACACCGCCGATGCATGCCGCAGCTTTCAGCGAAAGGCGGACGCCAAATAGCAGAAGTTTGCTGGTATTGTAGAGCAAGACCGGCTACGAAGGAGTGCGCTATGCCTACAGGCACCATCAAACGACTCGTGCGTGATCGCGGCTTCGGCTTCATCCGTGATGATGGCGGACAGGAGTGGTTCTTCCATCGTAGCGGAGTGCAGGGCAGCTTCGATCAACTCGCCGAAGGGCAGCGCGTCGCCTTCGACGAAGAGTCATCGCCGAAGGGCCCGCGCGCGGGCAACGTTCGCTCGGAATCCTGATCGTTGCGAAGGGTCGAGGACATGACGATTGTGCTCCTCGACATCGACGGCACACTGATCCGCACTGGCCGCGCGGGCAGCCGTGCGATGAATCGTGCGTTCGAAGATCTCTTCGGCATCGCCGGCGCGTTCGATGGCGTGGTGATGGCGGGCCGTACCGACCGATGGATCCTCAACGACGCCGCTGCTCGCGCAGGTGTCGATCTGGGCGGTGACAATTTCCACCGCTTTCGCGAGCGCTATTTCGTGCGTCTGGCAGACGCGTTGCGAGAACCGGCTCCGGGAAAGGGCGTGCTCCCGGGTGTGCGCCGCCTGCTCGAGAGCCTCGACACGCGCGACGACGTGTTTTGCGCCCTGCTCACGGGCAACTGCGAAGACGGAGCGCGGATCAAGCTCCAGCACTTCGACATCTGGAAATTTTTTCGCTGCGGCGCCTACGGCGATGACGTCACCGATCGCAACCATCTGTTCGACATCGCCATGGATCGCGCCCATGCGTGCGGCGTTCCGCGGGTACAACCCAGCGAAGTCGTCGTCGTCGGCGACACGGTGCTCGACGTGGCATGCGCGAAGGCCGCGGGTGCGCGGTCGGTGGCGGTCGCAACCGGACCGTCCGATATCGACACGCTTCGAAAGTCGGGCGCGGATGTTGTGGTGAGAGACTTGAACGACACCGAGGCGTTCTTTCGAATGCTCGGCGTACAGATCTGAAGTACGACGACGTGTCGGGAACCTGCGCCGACGAGGCCGATGGATTCCGGCACCGATCGGCGCCGGCAGGTGAGTGCTAACCCTCTACGAGGCGAACGTCGCCGGCGCGCGGTCCCTTCTGAGATTCCTCAGGAGTGAACTCAACGCGCTGGCCTTCGCGCAGCAGCTCAAACACTGCGCCCCGGACAGAGCTGCGATGAAAGAAATGCTCGATTCCCCCTTCATCGCGGATAAACCCGAAACCCTTGTCGATCAGAAGCCGTGCGATCGTCCCGGTCGGCATGCCCGTGTCCTCCGAATGTTCCCGGCCGTCTGCTGAAAGCCGTGTAACCTCTTGGAGATCCGGCCTTTGGGAGCCTCTCCGGTCGAGAACGGGGCCAGTGTAGGTGCTTCACCCTACGAAGTCAAGCTGCGACAACTTGCCACGTTTCATCTTCTTCTTCGTCGTCCGAGTCGGTGTCCTCGTCGTCTTCGTCGAGCTCAGAGTCCTCGTCAAACTCTTCATCATCAAGGACTTCGTCGTCTTCGTCGTCGGGGCTTGGACTGGTATTCATGGGAGGCCTGCGCGGAAAATCACTCGGCCGCCGGCTTGGCCGCAGCGGCAGGAGCCGCCGGCGCGGCGGGCGCGGCGCCGGGTTGTGATGGGTAAGTGGTCCAGTAATGGCGGCCGCACTTCTGACACACCCAGAACTGGTTGGGCTGCCAGGGTGTTCCCGGCGGCGGGTCTCTGAGATCCATTTGATCGCCGCAGCGCTGGCAGCGAACCTTCACACCCACATCGCTCATGCAGAGATTCTATAGTAGTCGCGAGCCGCGCGCGTCAAACGCTGCTCTGAGTCGAATATGGAAAATATCCCGGGAATCGTGCTCGCCGGCGGCAAGTCTTCGCGGATGGGACGTCCGAAGGCATTGCTGCCGATCGGACCGTCAGGAGAGACCTTCTTCGATCGCGTGACCCGCACGCTGCTCGATGCCGGAGTCGATGACATCGTCGTCGTCGTGGGCGCTGATGCAGAAGCGATTCGCGCTGGTGTGCGGCAGCCAGCGTCGAGTGTACGGATTGTTGACAACCCCGACTACGAGCAGGGTCAGCTTACGTCATTGCTCGCGGGACTGCGCGCCATCGACAGTGCAGCCGCGCGAGCGGCGCTCGTGACGCTGATCGACGTGCCGTTCGTCAGCGCGTCAACGGTGCGCCGGTTGATCTCGGTATACCGTGAGCGGGGCGCGCCGATCGTGCGTCCCGTATCAAGCGGCCGGCATGGACATCCGGTTATTTTCGGGTGCGAGCTGTTCGATGAGCTTCTGCGCGCCGATCCCGCCCAGGGTGCCAAGCCGGTCGTTCGCGCGCACGCGGCGGAGATGATCGAAGTGCCCGTCGACGACGAGGGCGCGTTCACCGACATCGACACGCGCGAGGATTACGAGCGCGTGATTGGTCCGTTTCCGAAGGAAGCTCTTTGGCGCTAGCGCGCCTGGATTGACAGCACTTCGACGATCGGCCCGACCATGTGAACCCCGCCGATGTCGTCACGCACCTTCGCGACGAGTGTGACGCGCAGATTCTCCCGCTGGTATTGAGGCGCCAGGCCGTTCATCGGGTCGTAGGTCAGGCCATCGTCGCCGCGGACCGCCCAGAATCCGCCTTCAAGGGTCACATAACGGACTGTGCCGTTTATCTGGATCGCGCCAGCCGGCATCTGTGGAGCTGTCGGCGAGGAGCAACCCGCCAGAAACATGGATACGGCAATCAGCGCCGCCCGTGCCCTGCGCATAAGGTTATTTTATGACGCTGAGCCGGTTTTGGCACACGCCGCGCATGACGTAATAGGGGGTTATTACGACCATGAAGCGGATTGCTTTGGCTCTCATATTGACTATGTCAATTGCGTCTATGGCTGCGGCACAAACGCCCCAAACGTCTGGCGTCGCCGTGCGCCAGTCCGACTCACTGTTGAATGGCGCGTTAATCGGGGCGGGCGCTGGGGTGGCTTCGGGACTGTTTTTCTGCACCCGGATGGAACCCTGGGACAATTGTCGAGACGACTACGAAGCCATGTTCACATTCGGAGCGATCGGCGCGGGCATTGGAATCGGAATCGACGCGCTCATTCGAAAGACCGTTTTCCAATCGGCGTCGGGCGCAACGGAGGTCCACGCCTCGCCAATCCTCAGCCGCCGGGGGAAGGGCCTGCGGCTCTCAGTTAGATTCTAGGAGGACGTTGCCACCTGTCTTACCGGCGCACGCGCCTGCCCGGCCTCACGGTGCACACCTCGTGCTGTACGACGGGGTCTGCGGCCTCTGCGATCGAGTGCTGCAATTTCTCCTGAGGCACGATCACCGGGCTGTGTTCCGATTCGCGTCGTTACAAAGCGCGACGGGAAGAGCGATGGTCGCTCGCTGGGGCGGCGACCCCGAGGATCTGACCTCGTTTTATGTCGTGGCAGATTTTCAAACGGAGAAGGCGCGCGCGGTCACCAGGAGTGACGCCGTGTTGTTCGTCGTCCGCGAGCTTGGCTGGCCGTGGAATCTGGCTCTCGCCGGCGGCGCCCTTCCAAAGCCGCTTCGCAACCGCATGTACGACGCGATCGCTCGAAGCCGGTACCGCTTCTTCGGCCGCTACGAGCAATGCCTCATTCCAACCGAGGAGTCGCGAAGCCGTTTCGTCGAATGAAGGCACGGAGAGTC
>CAWDIK010000011.1:0-136382 GCA_963802345.1 Vicinamibacterales bacterium | reverse complement strand
GTACGTGACCGATCGGGACAACCAGCGTATTCAGATCTTCGATGCGAACGGCAAATTTTTGCGTGAGTCGACGGGCACTGGCGGCGTGTCGGGGCTCGCGTTGACGCGGGACGGGAACATCGTCACCGGCGCGGTCGTGCGGGACTTGAAGGGCGCCGTCGTCGCAAAATTGCCGGACGCCGCGGCGGCGCATGGCGCCGCGGTTGACTCCGCCGGCAACCTGTATCTCACACAGTTGACGCGGGATCGTGCAGAAGTACCTTCGGCAGTAAAGCCGATTTCTACTCCACCGCGGCGGCGCAACGACGCGACGAATTGGATTTTGAAAGGGTTCTTGGCGTCATCGCGTCGCCGCGGTGAGACGGGGAATATCAGTAGTACGTGACCTTCAGGGCGAAATCAGCTGCTCACCTGCACGTTTCCGATGTCGAAGATGCCGACGCAGTATTCGCCTGGCGCCGAAGGGCTCGCCGCAAATACGACGTTGAGCGTCGCCGTGTTCGTGGTCAGCTGGTGAGTGCAGGTCGACGCGGCGGCATCCCAGGATCCAGCGCCAGCCCATCGTAAGGGTGCCGACCGGCGCAAGCTCGGTAATCGAGAGGCCGATGTCGCCGGGATTTACGACCGTAAATGGAAACCCTGCAGTACCGCCTGTCGTCACCTGGCCGGAAAACGTCGAAGTCTTCAGCTCATAGACGGGCGCAGGCGGAGTCGGAGTCGGTTCGGTTGGCGTCGCCACCGCACGCAATTGAGGCGGCCAGGGCGGTGAAGACGGCGAAAAATCGTGCTGCGGCGGGTGCTCTCATTCAACGGACTCCTTAGGTAAGGGAGGAGGGGTGAACCGGAAGTCGGGTGCGATCGTGCAACGCGCGTGCCGCTGACGTAGGGTTAGCGCGTCACCGAAGGAAGACGGACACTGCTACTGACAGGCTACAGATGAAGTGAAGGGCCGACACACTTTTGTCACATGTCGGCCCTTCGGAGTTCTGGTCAGCCGTCGCTACTTTCTACTTTCTACTTTTTACTTTCCACTTTCCACTTTCCACTTACATCGTCAGTACCGGTAGTGATCCGGCTTGTACGGCCCATCCACCGGCACGCCGATGTAGTCCGCCTGGTCCTTCGTCAGCTTCGTCAGCTTCACGCCGAGATGGTCGAGGTGCAGCCGCGCCACCTGCTCGTCGAGGTGCTTCGGCAGCATGTAGACCTTCTTCTCGTACTTGCCGGTGTTCTGGTGCAGCTCGAGCTGCGCGATCACCTGGTTGGTGAACGACGCCGACATCACGAAGCTCGGATGGCCGGTCGCGCAGCCGAGGTTCAGCAGCCGGCCTTCCGCGAGAATCATCACGCTGTGGCCGTCGGGGAAGCGGAACTCGTCGTATTGCGGCTTGATGTTGATCCGCTCGATCCCCGCCTTCTTCAGCCCGGCCATGTCGATCTCGTTGTCGAAGTGGCCGATGTTGCCGACGATCGCCTTGTCCTTCATCCGCTTCATGTGATCGAGCGTGATGATGTTGTGGTTGCCGGTCGCCGTGATGAAGATGTCGGCCTTGTCGACGACCTCGTCGATCGTCGTCACCTGATAGCCTTCCATCGCCGCCTGCAGCGCGCAGATCGGATCGATTTCGGTGACGATGACGCGCGCGCCCTGGCCGCGCAGCGCCTGCGCGCATCCTTTGCCGACTTCGCCGTAGCCGAACACCACCGCGACCTTGCCGCCGAGCATGACGTCGGTCGCGCGCGCGAGACCGTCGGGCAGTGAGTGGCGGCAGCCGTAGATGTTGTCGAACTTGCTCTTGGTGACCGAGTCGTTCACGTTGATGGCGGGGAAGAGCAGCGTGCCCGCTTCCATCATCTGATACAGCCGGTGCACGCCGGTGGTCGTCTCTTCGCTGACGCCGCGAATCGTCTATGCGATGCGCGTGTAGCGCGCCTTGTCCTTCGCGATCGACGCGTTGATCGTCTCGAGAATGACGCCCCACTCTTCCGGATCCTTGTCAGGATTGAATGCCGGCACCTTGCCGGACTTCTCGTACTCGGCGCCTTTGTGCACGAGCAGCGTGGCGTCGCCGCCGTCGTCGACGATCAGCGTCGGACCGCTGCCGTCGGGCCATTCGAGCGCCTGCTCCGTGCACCACCAGTACTCCTCGAGCGTTTCGCCTTTCCACGCGAACACCGGAATGCCTTGCGGATTCTGCGCGGTGCCGCCGGTCTCGGGACGGCCGACGACGACAGCGGCGGCAGCGTGATCCTGCGTCGAGAAGATGTTGCACGACACCCATCGCACGTCAGCGCCGAGGTCGGCGAGCGTCTCGATGAGGACGGCGGTCTGAATCGTCATGTGCAGACTGCCCATGATGCGCGCGCCTGCGAGCGGCTTCTTGCCGGCGTACTGCTTGCGCAGCGCCATCAGGCCGGGCATTTCCTGCTCGGCGAGCCTCAGTTCTTTGCGGCCGAAGTCGGCGAGCGAGAGATCTTTGACCTTGTACGGCTCGCGGCCGGCGGATTTCGCGGCGGCGAAGGGATGAAGCGTCGGTGTTGCGGTCGGCATGCGTGTTGTCTCTTTCTTATGTGCGCGCGGGGCCCCACCCCGCGCGTGCCTTCGTCCTTCGACTCGCTCAGGGCTTGGCTTTGGTTGAATCGACGATCTGCTTAGTGCGTCTTCTTGGCTGTTGCCTACGAATAATCCAGGGCCCTTTGATTTCGGATCCGGCGAGAGCGGAACGATGCGAACGTCGCCGAATCCGCTCTCGCCGAGGATTCGCCGCACGTGTTCATCTGAAAAGCCGAGCCAGACGTGGCCCATCTGCTGGCGATAACTCTCGCGATCGTGCGGCAGCATGTCGACGATCAGCAGCCGGCCGCCGCGGCTTCAGCACGCGCGCGACTTCGACGAGCGCGCGCTCGGGCTCGGGCAGGTGATGCAGCACGAGCGCCAGCGTCGCCGCATCGAGCCGCCCATCGTCGATCGGAAGCGCCTCGAGGTCTCCGCGCCGGAGCTCGACGTTCTCGAAAGCGTGCAGTCGCTTCTTCGCCGCCTGAAGCATGGCGGCAGATGCGTCGACGGCGATGACGTGGCCGCACGAACGGCGCCAGCGCCGCCGTCATCTGACCGGTGCCGCACCCGAGATCGCCGACGGTCCATTCCGGCGTCCGCGAACGCCGGAAGAGCAGCGAGATGAAAGCGATCGCCGAACAGCTCGTCGCGCACGCGATCCCACTGGCCGGCGGACGACGAGAAGAATTCCTGTGATTTCGTGCGGCGCTCGGCGAGCACCGTCTGCGCGCGCCGCTGATCGTGCATCGCCGCCGGCGTGGGTCCGACCTGCTCGCGGACCAGCGCCCATAGCCGGCGTGCGGACGGTCGAGATCGTCGCGCGTCATCGCATAGACGTTGCTGGTGCCCTCGGCGCGGGCCGAAATCCAGCCGCTGTCCGCCAGCGCCTTCAGATGGCGGCTGACCGTCGACTGGGGCAGCTGCATGATGCCGCACAGCTCGGACACGGTCAGCTCGTGGCGGTCGAGCAGCAGCAGAATACGGCTGCGGGTGGTGTCTGCCAGCGCCGACAGGTGGTCGAGAATGGCGGGAGGTCGTGCGGCAGGCATTAATCCGTCAATCCGGATTAAAGGTTACAACGAGACGCCTGCCGTGTCAAACCGCTCGATGCCGATAAGGAGTTTGTGACGATTTCCGAGCCGATGACGCTGGTCACGGATTATGTGCTGGGCACTCTGGCGCGAGGTCATGCGCGCTGCTGCTTTTGAAGCACAACCACACGCTGGGCCAGCAGTCTGTTCGGCTGTGGGCATTCGCTCTTTTCGGCGTCGGCACTGGCCAGCTATGCTCGGCGGCACCTATCATGGCTTCCAGCACATGCTCAGCGCCCGTGGCGCGCGGTGCTCTGGAAGATGACGACCCTCTCGATGGGCGTTGCGAGCTTTCTTCCTGCTCGCCGCGGCATTCACCGCCGCGTTCTCCGGGCAGGATCGGCGCTGGCTGATCGCGCGCAGCCGCGCTCAAGTTCGTCGATCTTCGCGGCGTGGATGCTCGGCCACGACGACTTCCGCTTCGTGATCTACGACTACGGTTCGACGCTTGCGATCCTGCTGCTGCTCCTGATGTCGGGCCGCACCAGCGGGATGAGCGGGCACCGCGCCTACATCGCCTCGGGGATTGTGGTGTCGATCGCCGCGGCGGCGGTGCAGCAAAGCGGCTTTCGTCTTCACCGGCACTTCAATCACAACGATCTGATGCATGTCGTGCAGATGGGCGGCGTGTGGCTGCTCTACAAGGGCGGCGCGCGACTTAGGGACGCAGGAGGAACGATGGCCGTCAGCCGTAGAGAGTTCTTGAAGGCCTCGGGCCTGTTCGCTCTGCAGGCGCGGCCGGCGAGCGCAGGCGTAGTCGTCAACGACATCCACTCGCAGCTCAATCCGACGCGCGTGCGCGAGGTCGTCGCCGTTCGCGTCCGTGTCCGACCTTCAGCGCGCCCTGCGGCGGGCCGATCGACGGGACACGCCATCAGCATCGCCGGCGGCCGGCACGCGATGGGCGCGCAGCAGTTTGCCGAACAATCGGTGATGCTCGACATGACGCGCTTCAATCGCGTGCGCTCGTTCGATCGCGCGAGGGGAATCGTCGAGGTCGAGGCCGGCATCATGTGGCCGGCGCTGGTCGATTACCTGTTGAAAGCGCAGCGAGGGGCGAGGCCTGCGCGCAAGCGTGGGGCATCGCGCAGAAGCAAACGGGCGCGGATCGCCTGACGATCGGCGGCGCGCTGTCGGCCAACGTGCACGGACGCGGTCTGAAGATGAAGCCGTTCATCGCTGACGTTGAATCGTTCGTGCTCATCGACGCGCGCGGGAATGCGCGGACGTGCAGCCGCACCGAAAACGCCGAGCTGTTCCGCCTCGCGATCGGCGGCTACGGGTTGTTCGGCGTGATCTCGACAGTGAAGCTGCGGCTCATTCCGCGCCAGAAAATCCAGCGCATGGTCGAGGTGCGGATCGATCGACGATCTGCCGAAGGCGTTCGAGCAGCGCATCGCCGACGGCTTCATGTTCGGCGACTTCCAGTTTTCGGTTGACGAGCAGTCCGACGACTTCCTGAAACGAGGCGTGTTCTCGTGTTACCGGCCCGTCGATCCGCAGACGCCGATGCCCGCGACCCAGCGCGAGCTCGTCGACGAAGACTGGCACGCGCTGCTGCTGCTCGCGCACAACAACAAATCGACCGCATTCGAGCAGTACTCGAAGTACTACCTGTCGACCTCGGGGCAGCTGTACTGGTCCGACACGCACCAGATGAGCACGTACCTGGACGACTACCATCTGCGGCTCGACAAGCAGCTTGGCGTGGCGGATCGCGCGACCGAGATGATCACCGAGATCTACGTGCCGCGGCCGGCCCTGCCGTCGTTCATGGCGGAGGTCGCGGACGTTTCGCAAGAACGGCGTGCCGATTGTGTACGGCACCGTCCGGCTAATCGAGCAGGACGATGAGAGCTTCCTCGCATGGGCGAAGCAGCCGTATGCCTGCATCATCTTCAACCTGCACGTGGTTCACACGCCGGAAGGAATGGAACGCGCCGGCCAGGCGTTCCGCGATCTCATCGACATGGGAATGAAAGCGCGGCGGGCGCTACTACCTGACCTATCATCGGCATGCGCGGCGCGATCAGGTCGAGGCGTGCTATCCGCAACTGCCGGAGTTCCTGCGGCTGAAGCGGAAATACGACCCGCAGGAGCGGTTTCAGAGCGAGTGGTACCGGCACTACAAGGCAGATGTTCGCGGACCGAATCTGATATTCTTTTCGGCACACCATGCACAGGAGGTTCGCGTGACCAAGCGCTATCTGGCTGCTGGGGATCGTCGTGCTTCTGGGATCGGCGACCGCATCGTCTGCGCCCGCCTTCGCGCAGGCGGAGCACAAGGCCGGCCAAGCCGGAAAAGCCGGGCGGCTACGTGCTCGAGAGTGACAAGGACGTCGCGAAAAACGAGCCTGGCACGCACAAAGGCGGCGGCGAGACGGTCGGCTATTCGTTCTTCAGCAAGACGCCGAACCTGAAGCTCGTCTTCCGCAAGCGCGCGTTCAAGCCGGGCTCGGCGATCGGCTATCACCTCCAGCGCGAAGATGAGATCTACTACGTGCTCAGCGGCCGCGGCATGATGACGATCGACGGCAAGGAGTTCGAAGTCGGTCCAGGGGACGCCGTTCTGACGCGGCCCGGCAGCTCGCACGGCCTGAAGCAGATCGGCAAGGAGGATCTGGTCATCCTCATCAACTACGAGCAGGCTCCGAAACCGTAACGCTCCCGCAGCCGATCGAGCCGGGCGCGCAGCGCTTTCGTGAAGTCGGCGATTTCGCTTTCGGTCGCCGCCGCTGGCCCGCAGGCCGGCGGCGAGCTGCTCGTCACTGAGTCGGCCCGAGATATCTGTACAGCCATTGCACGTCGCCGCGCGTGATGTCGGTCACGGCATCAGCCGTGCGCTGACCCTTGTATCCCCACAACACGAGATCGCCCTCCATCCCGAGCACGAACTGATCGTTCTGGGCGGTGTACGCCGGGCAATCCCACCGGCCGCGGCTGAGCACGTTGCTGCCCCACGTACCAAGCGCCGCGCCCCAGTCGATGATCAGATAGCGGGCCTCGCGCACGTCGCGGTCCATCCGATACTCGAAAATCGCCGTGTTCGATCCCCGGGCGACGTCTCGCACATCCTTGTTGTCCCAGTTCGACAGCAGCATCATCACGATCTTCAGCCCGTTCAGCTCGCGCGTGCCGACGAACGGGTTCTCGTTCCACGCCCAGCTATGCTCGTCGAAGTGCTTGACGACCCCCGGCTCGTCGAGCTCGAACCGCGCGTTGCGAAAGGTGCCGTCTTCGGCGATGCACTCGCCGGCGCGCTGCAGGGTGTTCGCGCCGTCGATGCGTGCCTGAGGGCACGAAGTAGTTCACTTCGACGAAATAGCCGGCCGCCCACGCCAGGCGCGTGGCAAACGCTTCGGTATGCACCTCGTCGCCCCACTTCACGCGCCACACGTGCCCGCGCGCGTCGCGCACGGAGACGCAGGGAAAGCTGCCGGTGCCGTGCTCTTCGATGAACGGTGAACGGCGCCATCGGTGCGCCGTCGCGTCCGCCCGGGCCGGCAGCAAGGTCGAGGCTCTCCGCCGGACCCGGATCGCGCCAGATCACGCTGCGCCGCGCTGTCAGCGGAGCATCGCCGGCCGCGCGCCGCTGCATTTCCGATCGCACGCGCCAGAACGCGAAGACGAGCCACGTGACGACGAACGCTGCCGGCGACGATGCCGAGGGCGATGAGAAGCGAGTCTGGTCGCCGACATTCATGTCGATCTTAGTCTGTCCTGCAGTAGGATGCGCTCGGGATCGAGCGTCGATCCACACCAGCCGCTGCGCGATGACGTGCGCCTGCTCGGGGAAGTGTTGGGCCGTGTGCTGCGGCATCACGAAGGCGACGAGATTTTCGAACGGGTCGAGCAGGTGCGCGAGGCCGCCAAGAAGGCGCGCACGCTCGACAGCGAGCTCGAGCACATCGATCGGTTGCTGCGCGACATGCCGATGGCGTCGGCGCTGACCGTCGCGCGCGCGTTCGCGCATTTTCTGACGCTCGCCAACATCGCCGAGCAGCACCACCGCGTGCATCGCCGGCGCGACCACGCGCGCGATCCGGCCGGCCATCCGCAGCGCGGCTCCGCCGCCGAGACCTTTGCGCGGCTGCGACAGGCCGGCGTGCCGGCGGACGCCCTCGCCGCGTCGATCCTCTCCATGCGCGTCGAGCTGGTCTTCACCGCGCATCCGACCGAAATCGTTCGCCGCACGCTGCTGCAGAAGCACAACCGCATCGCCGAGATTCTTGCGTTTCGCGATCGTCCCGACCTGACGCCCGACGAGCAGGAGGAATCGCTGGCCGATCTCCAGCGCGAGATCGCGGCCGCGTGGCAAACCGACGAAGTGCGCCGCGAGCGTGTCACGCCCGCTCGACGAAGTGCGGGCGGGCCTCGTTGTGTTCGAACAGAGTCTGTGGAATGCGCTGCCGCAGTATCTACGCGCGGTCGACCGTGCGCTGATGGCGGCGGCCGGCACGCGTTGCCGCTCGACGCCGCGCCGATCCGATTCGGATCGTGGATTGGCGGCGATCGCGACGGCAATCCGAGCATCACCGCGGAAGTGACACGTCAGGCCACATGGCTGGCACGCTGGCAGGCCGCCGACCTGTATCTCAAGGACGTCGTCGCTCTTCGAAGCGAGCTGTCGCTCTCTGGGCGCCATGCGAGCGAGGAGCTTCGCGCGCGCGTCGGCGCCGCGCACGAGCCGTATCGCGTGCTGCTCGCCGAAGTGCGCGATCGGCTTCAGGCGACGCGCGATCTGGCCGAAGAGGCGCTCGCGGAGTCGGCTCCGAAGCTGACGGGCGTGGCGCCCTACCTCGCGGCCGCCGAGCTCGCGGAGCCGCTGGAGCTCTGCTTCCGCTCGCTCATGTCCACTGGGAACGGCGTCATTGCCGGCGGCCGGCTCACGGACCTTTTGCGCCGCGTGACGACGTTTGGCGTCACGCTCGCGCGCCTCGATCTTCGGCAGGAGGCCCAGCGTCATACGGCTGCTGTCGATTGGATCGCTCAGGCCGCAGGGCTCGGCAAGTACGCGGCGCTCTCCGAGCCTGAGCGGCAGAGATTCCTCGAACGACATTTGACAGCGGGTGACGTGCGGCTCGACGACCTTCCCAGGACGGCGTCCGACGATCAGGTGCGCGAAGTGCTCGACACGTTTCGCGTAGCCGCGCGCATTCACCCGGAGTCTCTTGGCGCGTACGTGATCACGATGGCAAGCGCGCCATCGGATGTGCTCGCAGTGGAATTTCTACAGGTGGCGGCCGGCACGTCGCACCCGCAGCGTGTCGTGCCGCTCTTCGAGACGCTGCGCGATCTGGAGCATGCCGGCGCCATCATGCGCGATCTGCTCGCGATCCCGTGGTACCGCGAACCGGCTCGGCGGTCATCAGGAAGTGATGATTGGTTATTCCGATTCCGCGAAAGATGCCGGCCGATTGAGCGCCGATTGGGCGTTGTACCGCGCGCAGGAGGACGTCGTCGCCGCGTGCGAAGAGCACGGCGTGCGCCTCACCCTGTTTCATGGGCGCGGCGGCAGCATCGGCCGTGGCGGCGGGCCGACGTATCTCGCCATTCAGTCGCAGCCCCCGGGTTCGATTCGGGGAACACTTCGCGCAACCGAACAGGGCGAGATGATCCAGGCCAAGTTCGGCCTCGTCGACATCGCCATCCGCACGCTCGAGGTGTATACAACCGCGACGCTCGAGGCCGCGCTCGTGCCGCAGCCCCTCCCGAAGGCCGAATGGCGCACGTGCATGGACGACGTGGCGGGGCGGGCGCGGGGCACTTACCGGTCAGTGGTCTACGACGAACCCCGCTTCATTCCGTATTTTCACGCGGCCACTCCCGAGCCCGAGCTCGCGCAAGTCAGCATCGGCAGCAGGCCGGCGCGCCGCTCGCCTGGGAAGGGAGTCGAAAGCCTTCGCGCGATTCCGTGGCAGTTTGCCTGGACGCAGACCCGCTTGATGCTGCCGTCGTGGCTCGGCATCGAAGACGCGTTGTCCGAGCAGCCACGATGGGATGCTGCGGGAGATGTATGCGCACTGGGCGTTCTTCGCGTCGACGATTGACCTTGTCGAGATGACCCTCGCCAAGGCCGACGGCCGCATTGCGGCACGGTACGATCGGCTGGCGCCGGACGAGCTGCGCCCGCTCGGCCTTGACCTTCGGCGCCGCCTGTCGCGTGCGGTCGATGCCGTGCTCGCCGTCACCGGCCATCAGATGCTGCTCGAGGCCAACCCGGTGCTGCGCCGCTCGATCGACGTCCGCAATCCCTATGTCGACCCTATCAACCTCGTGCAGGTCGAACTGCTGCGCCGCCTCCGCGCGCCCGATCCGGATCCGGCACTCTTCGATGCGTTTGTCGTGACCGTGAATGGCATCGCTGCAGGCATGCGAAACACCGGCTGACGTGTGTGGCTGTCTCACGACAAGCACGAGGACGCAGAGGCGACGACGCGATGAAAAGCATGAACGCAATCTGCGTGTCTTAGGCTTCGAATACGCACGGATTGGGCGACGAAGAGCTCGAAGACGCCGATGGCGCGCATGTCGATGCATTTCTTCGTGACTTCGTGTTCGCATTTTCATGCGCCCCGTGCACCTCTGCGGCTCCGCGTCTCTGCGTTGAGACAGCAAAATCATCGTAAGCACGCGCACGCAATCTGGTAGATTCCAGTCATGCCGGAATTTCACGCCGAGCCGTACATTTACCTGCCGGCGGTCACGCACAAGTCGGCATTGGTGGCCTGGGGCGCCTTCTACTTCCGCACCACGAGCCGCGGCAAGTGGAAGAT
Source organism: Vicinamibacterales bacterium (assembly GCA_963802345.1). GTDB lineage: Bacteria > Acidobacteriota > Vicinamibacteria > Vicinamibacterales > JAMQPK01 > JAMQPK01. The sequence continues at coordinate 125,958 of CAWDIK010000011.1, read as the reverse complement.
CGTCGACGACCACGATCTGAAGTACGTCCACCCGCCGCGCAAGGATTCCATCGGCGCGCTGTCGGCGCCGTATGGTCCGGCTCGTGTCGAGGTGTACGACAAGGCGGGCGTCCTTGCCAGTGTGGCGAAGACCGAGGTCGCGAATCATTGCTGGCTGCCCGGCCTGAAGCCCGACACCGAATACACCTACAAAGTGTTCGTGAAAAACGAAGAGTGGGCGGCGGGCGAGCGCTGGGACTGGTCCGCGCAGGACAGCGCGCTTGTCCAGGTGGGCAACAGCTATGACAACCGGTTCTGCACGAACCCCGATCCGACTGTGCCCGCCGGCTCGCTCAGCTTCGCGGTGATGGGAGATTTCGGCGTCGGCGTGAAGAGGGATTCGCCGACGCGCAGACAGCAGAAAGTGGCAAACGCGATTCGGCGCACGATCGATACGCAGGGCGTCCGCCTGATTCTTACCACCGGCGACAACATTTACGCCGGCACCCGGCTGCTGGGGATTCCGATTGGCGGCAGCGGAGACGAAGACGACGACTGGTTCTTCACCTACTTCCAGCCCTATCGCTATGTGATCAACCGCGTGCCCGTGTTTCCCTCGATTGGGAACCACGACGCAGACGAGACAGAAGAGCGGGACGATCGCGCGCAGGTCGAAGACAACTTCTACCTGCGCGAACGGTTGAGCGGAGGAGAAGAGGCCGCCGGCCGCGCCTCATTCTGTCCGGGGTTGTTCTACCGCTTCCGTTACGGGTCCAACATCGAGTTCGTGTGCCTTGATACCTCGAAGGAAGGGTTTTTCCGCGGGCACCGCCTGTTCGAATATCCCAAGCACTGGGAGTTCGTCGAGTCGGCGTTCCCCGACGATCGGGGCGCGAGCCTGTGGCGGATTCCGTTCTGCCACCATCCGCCGTACTGCGCCGGACCCCAGCACGGAAACACGAAGGGAATGGAGCGTCTCCTTCCGCTGTTCGAGCGCGCCGGCGTGAAAGTGGTCTTTGCCGGGCACGAACACAACTTCCAGCATTCGCTCGCCGACGGAATCCATTATTTCGTGACCGGAGCGGCCGGCAAGCTTCGCCGCACGCCGCCCGACCGCTTCGAAGAGGCCCACACGGTGACGTGGGCGACCGAGTGTCATTTTCTGCTGGCGAACATCACGGGCGACACCATGCGCGTCCGCGCGATCGGCGAGGCCGAGGCGCCCGATCGAGATCCGGTGGACATTGCGAGGATCGACCCGCTGGGACGGCCGCATGTAGGGCCGGTGGAAATTGTGCGCGCATAACACGGAGGGATGATGCGACCGACGAAGAGCCGCAGTTGGTTTACGCGCCTGACCAAAGCGACGGCACGCGCGACGGGACGGCCCATCGCCTTTGTGATCGGCGGGCTCACGGTCATCGTGTGGGGGCTGACCGGCCCGCTGTTCGCGTTCAGCGACACGTGGCAGCTCGTCATCAACACGAGCACGACGATCGTGACCTTTCTGATGGTCTTTCTGATTCAGGCGACGCAGAATCGCGATGCAGAAGCGATGCAGCTGAAGCTCGACGAGATCATCAGGGCCATCGGCAACGCGAAGAACGAGCTGCTCGACATCGAGGAGCTCGAAGAATCAGACCTCGACAGCATACGAACGTCCTACAGAAGATATGGCGCGAAAAGCGCGGCGCGCGCCCAGCTAGTTACCGGACTGGCGCATTCGGATTCGCCGCGAGGTCGTAGATGCGATCGACGCCGCGCGGATCGACGCCGGGAGTCTTGGCCGCCGGAATCGCGCCCGCGTGTTTCGTCAGGTCGATGCGCTTGGCTGCCTCCTCCGGCGACACGCCCTGTTTTCGCAGGGCGGTGGCCTGCTGGTAGAAATCGCGCCAATACGCCTGCAGGTTGCGGATGTGATCTTTTCCTTTGAACACGCTGCCGTGCCCAGGGAGCACCGTGTCGAAGTCGAGCGACAGCACCCCTTCGAGGGTTGCCGGCCACTCCTCGACAAACGCGTCGCCCGTATAGGAAAGCGCGCTCGTGATCATGTCGCCGGTAGAGACGATTCGCTCGCGCGGCAGAAAGACGACGATGTCGCCGTCGGTGTGGGCGCGGCCGAAGAATCGAATCTGAATCTCCCGGCTGCCACGGTGAAGCGTCATGTCGCGAGAAAGCGTTGCGTTCGGCGGTGTCGGCTTCAGCTTCGGCTGTTCGTCCGCGTACTGTTGATGAATCGCCAGCTGGCGCTCGTAGATCGCGCGCTCATTCGGATCCTTCGCTTCCGCGATCTGCCGCTTCAGCAGCGTGAAGCGGCTGGCGATGGCGGCGGTGCTGTTGGTCAGGTACGTCCGCTCCTTCAGCGAGCCCGGTCCGGTGAGGCGGCGCCGCGCCGTGTCGTGGCCGATGATCGTCACGTCGGGACCGAAGACCTGGTTCCCGAAGGCATGGTCGTAGTGGTAGTGCGTGTCGACCACGTATTTGATCGGCTTGTTCGTCAGCGTTTTCACGTCGGCCAGGAACGTCGTGGCGGCCGCCGCGGAGATGCCCGGGATCGACCAGCATGACGTCGTCGTCGTTCACGATGACGACCGCGTTGCTGCCGATCGTCATCGATCCGGTCGCCGTCGCGTAATAGACGCCTTCGGCGACTTTTTCGAACTTGTGCGTCGGAAGCGAGCCCGGCTCCGGCGGCATGGCCGGAGGCCGCCGCCGCGCTGCGCCTGCGCGAGCATCGCGTAAGTGAGAACAAGCAGGGCGAGAGCAGGAACGAAGAGTTTTCGCATGAGGTCCTCTCGTCCGGTCAAAGGAGACTGACGTTCGTCTATTTCGACACGACACACTTGCCGGATCATTCCGTCGGTCTTGCTGTACACGAACAGCTCACCGGCGGCATCCAGGGCGAACCGCGCATCGGCGCGCCGCGTCCCTGATATGGTCCCGCGGCCGGGCAGATCCGGATCTTTGCCGCCCCGCGACTGATAGGCCGCCTGCGCGATCGACGTGAACGTGTCGTGGATCTGGTCGTTCCAGCGCAACTTCACTTCGTGCATCTGCGCCATCGTCTTCGGATCGCCGTCATCGGCGGCGAGCATGTCTTTCCATTCGGCGTACCAGACGCGTCCCGTTGAAAGGTCCGAGAAGATGTACTTGCCGCGCAGCGCCGGCAGCGCCTTGCCGGTGTAGACGTATCCGCTGCCGATGCCGTCGCCGCCGGTTGGCACGTGGCCGTACTGAACGACCGGGTAGGTCGGCACGACCGTTTCATCGGTGACTTCGTTGCCAATCTGAACCGCGATCTTGTCGACGGCGGGCAACGCCGCAATGACGTTGTCGGGCTGCAGCAGCTGGTTGCCCTCGCGCTGCGAGTATCCGTAGTTCGCGCCCTTGCGAATGATGTTGACCATTTCCCACGTGCGCAGTCCCACCACAGCCGCGATCAGGTGCTGCCGCCGGGCATCAGCGGGATCCGCGGCCCAGCTCAACCGGTGCGGATTGCGGAGGCCGTACGCCCAGATTTCCTTGCGGGCTCCAGGCTTGGCGGCGAACGGATTGTCGTTCGGTATGCGGTACCGGCCGTTCTCGCTCAGCGTGCTCGTGGCCACGTGCTCGGACGTATCCGGGACGATGCGAAGAATTTTTCCGACCAGCGTGTCGAGGCGCTGTGGGTTCGGCCGTGCCGGCGTCCGCGTTTCTCCGGAACCGCCGTCACCCATGCCGATGTACATCACGCCCCATTCCGGATCGCCGCGCCGGGCGGTTGGATGAAAGACCACCTCGCCCATCGGATGAATACGGCTGTTGAGCTGCACGCGCAGCACTTCACGCGCCGTGCCCTCGAAAGTGGCGTTCCGCGGCAGCGCGTCGGTCCATTCGATGAGGACCGATTCATAGGTGATCGTCCCGGGAGTGCCAACGGCCGCCGTCGGCTCGTAGCCAAACGGCCCGAAGGTCAATCCCGGCAGCCGCGTCGTATCGGGCCGTTGGGAGCCGGGCAACACGGGACTTTCCATGTGCACCGTGTAGAACTTGCCGTTGCGGAGGTAATCCGGATCGAACTGGAACTGGCTGATGCCGCTGCTGTATCCGGGATCGTGAATCAGACGGTCGAAGAGCCCGGGCCGATCGCCGCTGCCGTTGAAATCGAGATACGGAAGGAACGCTTTGGTCTTCTTGTCGAGGATGTAGATCGGACCGTTCATGTCCGTGACGAACAGTCGGCCGGTGCCGCCCGGTTCCTCACGAATCGAGTTGACCCGCGCGAGCAGGCCATCGACCTGTCCCTCGCCGGCGACGATTGCCCGTAATCGGCAGCGCCGCGAAATCCCTCAACTCGAGCGTGAGCGGCTCGGGCGCCGTCGGCGGCGCAGCCAGGACAGCCGCCGACGCTGCGAAGACGACGGCGGGGATTGTCAGGCGCATGCTATTTGGCGGCGCCGCCGCCCACGACCTGGCGAATCATGCCGTCGCTCTTGCTGTAGATATACAGCTCGCCGTTCGAATCCACTGCGAGGCGCGCATCGGCACGGCCCTGATTGGCGACTTTCTGTCGCGACGCGAGGTGCTCTTCTTTCCCGCCGCGGGAGTGGTAAATCGCCTCGTTGATGGGGAACATCGTGTCGTACACCTGCTTGCCCCGGTCGGGCGAGTCGTCTGGGTTGTCCCAGACGAACTTGACGTCGTAGTACTTGGCAAGCGTGCCGGCGTTTCCGTCGGCGTCGGCTGCCAGCATCTCTTTGTAGTCGGCGTACCAGAAGCGACCGGTCGTGATGTCGCCGAAGATGTATTTGCCGCGCAACTCTGGAATCAGCTTTCCCTCATAGACGTAGCCCGATCCGATGGCGTCGCCGCCCGACGGGTCGTGTGGGTACTGAATCACGGGATACCTGGGGGTCACCACCTCGTCGGTGATTTCGTCGCCGATTTGCGTCGGAATCTTGTCCACTTCGGGAAGAGGCCCATGCGATCGCTGGTCGGGCGAGAGCACCTGATTGCCTTCGCGGTACGGCCAGCCGTGATTGCTGCCTCGTTCGATGACGTTCACCGTCTCCCATGTGCGGTACCCGACGGAGTTGGCCAGCAGTTTCGGCCTGCGCGGGTTCGAGGGGTCGGGCGCCCAGCTCAAGCGATGCGGATTGCGAAGGCCGTACGCCCAGATCTCCGGGCGTGCGCCCTTGGTCTTGACGAACGGGTTGTCGTTCGGGATGCGATAGCGGCCGTTTTCGCTCACGGTGCTCGTGTCGACGTGCTCGTTCAAATCCGGAATGATGCGGATGATCTTCCCAACCAGGTTGTCGAGGCGCTGAGGGTTGTTGCGGATGGCGACAATCCGGGACTCTCCTGATGCGCCATCGCCCACCTCGCCGTACAGCACGCGCCAGTCGGGATCGCCGGGGCGAGCCGCGGGATTGAACGTCAGATCGCCCATGGGGTGACTCCGGGTGTTCAACCGGAGACGCATCAATTCACGGGCGGTCCCTTCGAATGCGTTGTTCGATGGGTTGGTGTCGGTCCATTCGATCAGCACGCCCTCGTTGATCGTCACGCCTGGAGTGTCGATGGTCGCGGTGACCGAGTACCCGCTGACGTTCAGGCCCGCGTGGTTCTTGTTGTCCGGGAGATTCGACACGGTCAGGTTCGGGTCTTCCATGTGCACCGTGTAGAACTTGCCGGTGCGCCGGTAGTCGGGATCGAAATAGAACCCGTTGAGGCCGTTGCCGTAGCCGCTCGTAATGAAAAATCGATGGAAGAGGCCCGGCCGGTCGTCGCGCCCGTCGAAGTCCAGGTACTTCGTAAACTGTCTGGTTTTCTTGTCGAGGATGTAGAGCGGCCCGTTCATATCCGCGACGAACAGCCGTGGCGCGCCTCCTGGTTCTTCGCGGATGGCGTTGACCCGGGAGAGCAGCATTTCATTCGTCGTCTTGCCGAGGGGCACCCCCGTGATCGGCATGGTCGCGAAGTCCTTAATCTCGAGCGTCAGCGTCTGCTGCGCCTGCGCGGCGGCAGACAGGCTCATGACCGCGAGAAGCAAACCGGCAATCCGCATGTCTCACCTCTTGGATAGCTACGGGTAGAAAGCCGGTATTTTACCGTATTCCGCTTTTCTGGCGTCGTTCTTGCTGCCGAATCCGCTGGAGGAAAACGCTCAATGGCGACACGAGAGCAGAAGAACGCAACAGACCTGGGTGAGCAGGCGATCGCGCTGGCCGAACAGCTCGGCCGCATCGCCGGCACCATCGAGGGGACGGCCGAATCCTGGATGAACCGGCAGGCGCTGACCGACCAGCTCACGCGCGTGCGCGACAGCGCGACCCAGATGCTGGAAGGGCTGACGGGCGGCACAGCGAAGAGGCGCGAAAGCGAAGAACAAGAAGCCCTCGCGCGCCGCGTCCGCGCGGCAGGCCGACCCCGCGCACGCGCCCGGCAAGCGCCGCCGCAAGCCCGCGCCGACGATGAAGGGGGTCAAGAAATCCGATCAGCGGATTCCAAAGATGAGAACCGCGGCCGAGGTGCGGCAGCGCAGGAAATCCTACGCGTGAATTGCGATGAAGATTGGAAGATTCGGCAGATTGAGATTGGACCGATGACGTGTCATCTGCCAATCTGCCAATCTTCCAATCTGCCAATTCGGACTGCATCAAGTATTATCCCGATTCATGACGAAAATTTACGGAGTGGGGCTGGGCATCGTGATGCTCACAGCCGCCGCGCTGGCACAAGGCGCGGCGACACCCGACATGCAGGTTCCCGCGATTCGCGAGCCGCATCATTTCGTCAAGCTCGACAATAAGTACGCGCGCGTGCTCGACGTGACCGTCGAGCCGTTCAGCGGCACGCTGTATCACATTCACGAGAACCCGTACTTCTGGATTTCCATCGGCGCGGCGACGCTGCGCGGCCAGACGCTCGGCGCCAGGGAGATCATCAACATCGAGCCGGTCGACGCCGAAGTGCGGTACTCGCCGGCCCTCACGCATCGCGTCGGCAACATCGCGTCGACGACGTTCCGCAACATCACGGTCCAGATTCAGTCGCGCGACGACGTCTCGCCGGCCGGCGCGTTTCTCGCGTCGCCGAAGCCCGCGGGTTATCAGGAGAAACCGGCGCTCGACAACGAGCTGGTACGCGTCGAGCGGCTGATCCTCGAGCCCGGCCAGTCGACCGGGCGTTATACGCTGCCGCGATCGGGGCTGCTCATCGCGGCGCACGACGGAGCCATTTCAGTCGAGCGCCCAGGCTCGGCCGCGCACCGCATCGAGATGAAAGCCGGCGAATTCGAGTGGCACACCGGCCCGGTCACCCACACCATCACCAACGTCGGCAAGACGCGCTTCGAGGCCATCGAAGCCGTCTGGAAGTAAGCCGCTCTCGGAGTCGCGGTGCCTGTTGAATCCCTGCCAAGCTCCCACGCGCATGCGCGCGACATTTTTCCTGCAAGCGAATCGCTCGAGCGCGCGCTGACGCGCACCGTGCGCGGCGAAGTGCGGTTCGACGCCGGCTCGCGCGCGCTCTACGCCACCGACTCGTCGAACTATCGCCAGATTCCGATTGGGCTCGTGGTTCCGCTCGACGAAGCCGACGTCGCGGCCACGATCGCGGCGTGCCGCGAAGCCGGCGCGCCGATCCTGCCGCGCGGCGCGGGCACGAGCCTCGCCGGCCAATGCTGCAACGTCGCGGTGATCATGGACTTCTCGAAGTACCTGAACCGCATCGTCACGCTCGACGCCGCAGCGCAGGTCGCTCGCGTGCAGCCGGGCATCGTTCTCGATCGCGTCCGTGATGCCGCAGAAGTGCACCACCTCACGTTCGCGCCCGATCCGGCGACGCACAGCCGCTGCACGCTCGGCGGGATGATCGGCAACAACTCGTGCGGCGTTCATGCGTTGATGGGCGGCAAGACCGTCGACAACATCCACGAGCTCGAGGTGATGCTGTACGACGGCACCAGGATGACCGTGGGCAAGACGAGCGACGCGGAGCTCGACGCGATCATCCGCGCCGGCGGGCGCAAGGGGGAGATCTACGCCGGCCTCAAGAGCATCAGGGACCGGTTCGCGCCGCTCATCCGCGAGAAATTTCCGCGCATCCCGCGCCGCGTGTCGGGGTACAACCTCGACGAGCTTCTGCCCGAAAACGGCTTTCAACGTGGCCCGCGCGCTCGTCGGCAGCGAGGGCACGTGCGTGACGGTGCTCGAAGCGACGCTGCGCCTGACGGCGAGCCCGCCGTTCCGGCGGCTGGTCTGCATCGGGTTTCCCGATCCGTTCATCGCGGCCGATCACGTGCCGGAGATCCTCACCTACAAGCCGATCGGCCTCGAGGGGTTCGACAACGCGATTCCTGATTCCCTTCGCGCGAAAGGGATGCGGCTCGACGAGCTCAAGGTGCTGCCCGAAGGCAAGGGGGTGCTGCTCGTGGAGTTTGGCGCGTGGACGAGCGAGGACGCCGACGCGCAGGCCGAACGGTTCGGCGCGTGGCTAGCCGACACTCGATCCGCGGCCGAAGTACATCGTGTGCACCCCGCACGAAGCCGCCGCGGTGTGGCACGTCCGGGAATCGGCGCTCGGCGCGGTCGCGATTCAGCCGGGCAAGCGGCCCGGCTGGGAAGGATGGGAAGACTCGGCGGTACCGCCCGCCCGCCTCGGATCGTACCTGCGCGCGATTTACGCGTTGATGCGCGAGTACGACTACGACAGCCCGCTCTACGGCCACTTCGGCGAGGGATGCGTGCACATGCGCATCGACTTCGACCTGCAGACGGAGCCTGGCATTCAGCAGTTCCGTGAGTTCATCGATCGTGCGACGGACATCGTCGTCGAGCACGGCGGATCGATTTCGGGGGAGCACGGCGACGGCCAGTCGCGCGGCGCGCTGCTGCCGAAGATGTTCGGCCCCGAGCTGATGGGAGCGTTCCGCGAGTTCAAGCGCTTGTGGGATCCCGACAACAAGATGAACCCCGGCAAGCTCATCGACGCGCGTCAGCCGCACGCCGATCTGCGGCTCGGCGCCGACTATCATCCGCGGCCGGTCGAGACGCATTTTCCGGTTTCCGGACGACAACGGATCGCTGGCGAACGCGACGCTGCGCTGCGTGGGCGTGGGCGCCTGCCGCAAGGAAGAGGGAGGCGCCATGTGCCCGAGCTACATGGCGACGCGCGAAGAGAAACACTCGACCCGCGGACGCGCGCACCTGTTGTGGGAACTGCTCCAGGGCGAAGTGCTGGAGGGCGGGTGGCAGAACGAAGATGTCAAAGACGCGCTCGACCTCTGCCTTTCATGCAAGGCGTGCAAGACCGAGTGCCCGACCAACGTCGACCTTGCAACCTACAAAGCCGAGTTTCTCGCTCATTATTATGAAGGGCGCTCGCGGCCCCTTCACGCCTACGCGTTCGGGATGATCGATCGCTGGGCGCGGATGGCGTCGCACACGCCGCGGCTCGCAAACGCGCTCGGCCGGTTTCCGCTGACCGCGGGCATTGCGAAAAGCCTGCTGCACATTGCGCCGCAGCGCAGCCTGCCGGAATTTGCGACGACGACATTCAGGGCCCGAGCCGCGATCTTCAGCGGCGAGGCCGCGCCGAAGCTCCGCTGGTGCACGCGGAGCGAAGGCGGGATGTGTTACTGTGGGCAGACACGTTCACGAATTATTTCCAGCCGGAGATCGCAGAGGCGGCCCACCGACGTGCTGTCGGACGCGGGATTCAGCGGTCAAGGTTCTTCAGCGTCATGTGTGCTGCGGGCGGCCGCTCTACGACTTCGGCATGCTCGACAAGGCGAAGCAGTATCTCGACCGAGGCGATGGATGCGCTGGCCGACGAAATCTCCGCGGGCACGCCGATTGTGGTACTCGAACCGAGCTGCGCGAGCGTATTCAGGGATGAAGCCGTCGAATCTGATGCCGGACGACCCGCGAACGGCGAAGCTGAAGCGGCAGACGATGCTGCTGAGCGAGTTTCTGGCACGGCGCGCGCCCGATTACGCGCCGGCGACGCGACAGCAGAAGATGCTGGTCCACATGCACTGTCATCACCGCGCCATCTTCAACATGAACGATGAGGTGACGGTGCTGAAGGCGACAGGCGGCGACGTGAAAGTGCTCGACTCGGGATGTTGCGGCATGGCCGGCCCGTTCGGGTTCGAGAAGAAGAGCTATCGCCGTGTCGCAGACGCTCGGCGAGCGCGTGTTGCTGCCGGCTGTTCGCGCGGCGGAGCCCGGCACGGTCATCGTGACCGACGGGTTCAGCTGCCGCGAGCAGATTGCGCAGAACACCGGCAAGCGCGCTGTCCATCTGGCGGAAGTGCTGGCAGGGACGAATTTGACGGGAGAGCAGGGACAGATGGAGCAGACAGACGGCATGCGATGAGACGGCCGAGTCCAGTCGACGGAACAATGGCTGCCGGTGCTGCTGCTGCTGTTCGTCGGCAGCGGCTGCGCGGCGCTGATTTACGAGATCGTCTGGTTCCAGATGCTGGAGCTGTTCGTCGGCTCCTCATCGGTATCGATTGGCGTGCTGCTCGGCACGTTCATGGGCGGCATGTGCCTCGGCAGCTTTCTGCTGCCGCGCTATATCTCCCCGAGGCATCACCCGCTGAAGGTGTACGCGCTCCTCGAGATTGCGATCGGCATCATCGGCCTGCTGCTGATTCTCGTGCTGCCGCTGGTCGGCCATGTCTACACCGCGTGGGGAGGCTACGGTATCACCGGGTACCTGCTGCGCGGTCTGGTCGCGAGCATCTGTCTGCTGCCGCCGACGCTCGCGATGGGCGCCACGCTGCCCGCTGTCGCGCGCTGGGTGAAGACGACGCCGGCAGGCGTGTCGTGGCTCGGCTTTTTCTACGCCGGCAACATCGCAGGCGCGGTCATGGGCACGCTGCTCGCGGGCTTCTACCTGCTGCGCGTGTTCGACATGAGCACCGCGACCTACGTGGCGGCGGCGATCAATTTCGCCGTCGGCGGACTCGGACTGCTCGTTGCCGCGAAAACGCCGGCGACGGTCGAGCGTGCGAGCGACTCCGATGCCAATCCCCGAATCCCCAATCCCTAATCCCGATACCAAGGCCTCAGGCGACAGGGCGCTCGTGTATGTGGCGATCGCCTTGTCGGGGTTCTGCGCGCTGGCCGCACAGGTCATCTGGACGCGCGTGCTCAGCCTGTTGTTCGGCGCCTCCACCTACACGTTTTCGCTGATCCTCGCGGTGTTCCTGATTGGGCTTGGCATCGGCAGCAGCCTCGGATCGATCATGGCGAAGAGCGTCGAGCGGCCGCGGGTCGCGCTCGGCTGGTGCCAGCTGCTCAACGTCGGCGCGATGGCGTGGAGCGCCTACATGCTGATGGAGTCGCTGCCGTACTGGCCGATCAACACGTCGATCACGACCAGCATCTGGTACAACTTCCAGCTCGATTTCGTGCGCGCGTTCTGGGCGGTGCTGCCCGGCGCCGATTCTGTGGGGCGCGAGCTTTCCGCTCGCGCTCGCGTCAGTGGCGAGACGGGGCGAAGACCCGGGACGGCTCGTCGGCGGCGTGTACGCCGCCAACACGGTCGGCGCGATTTTCGGTTCGGTGATCGCCAGCCTGATTCTCGTCTACTGGTTCGGATCGCAGCGCGCGCAGCAGGTGCTGATGATCGTCTCGGGGATGTCCGGCCTGCTCCTGCTCGCGCCGGCGGAGCTGAGCTCGGTGTCAGAAAAGGTCTCGGCAGGACGGAACTACACGCTGCGCTGGGTCGCCGAACGTGATGCTCATCATCGCGCTCGGGGTTGCCGCGTTTCTGATTCGGACCGTGCCGACGATTCCAGGCATTCTCGTCGCCTACGGCCGGTACGCGGCGACATGGATGGGGCAGCAGGGAGACATCTTCTACGTCGGCGAAGGCCTCAGCTCGTCGGTCGCCGTGTCGCGCTTCGGCGACGTGATGAACTACCACAACGCGGGAAAAGTGCAGGCCTCGAGCCAGCCGCAGGACATGCGGCTGCAGCGGATGCTCGGGCACTTCACGACGCTCGTGCCGAAATCGCCGAAGAGGGTGCTCGTCATCGGCTGCGGCGCCGGCGCGACCGCCGGAGCCGTCAGCATCGATCAGAACGTGGAAGTCGCTGACGATCGCCGAAATCGAGCCGCTCGTGCCGCGCGTCGTCTCCGAGCATTTCGGCGAGCACAATTTCCACGTCGTCCGAAACCCGAAGACCCACGTCGTCATCGACGATGCGCGGCATTTTCTGCTGACGACCGACGAGACGATTCGACGCGATCACGTCAGATCCGCTCGATCCGTGGGTGAAGGGCGCGGCGACGCTGTATACGAAAGAGTTCTTCGAGCTCGCGAAATCGAAGCTCAACCCGGGCGGCACGGTCACGCTGTTCGTGCAGCTGTATGAGAGCACGCCGGAAGCGGTCAAGAGCGAGATCGGCACGTTCTTCGAGGTGTTCCCGAACGGCGTCATCTGGGGCAACACGCACCAGGGGCGCGGGTACGACACCGTGCTGATGGGCACGGTGGAGGCGCCGCACTTCAACGTCGACGAATGGGAAGCGCGGCTCAACAGCCCGCAGTATGCGGCGGTGAAAGACTCGCTGCGGGAAATCAGCATCTACTCGGCGCTGGATCTGTTCGCGAATTACGCGGGCCGGGCGTCCGACCTGAAGGCGTATACTGGCCGATGCGCAGATCAACCGCGACCGCGATCTGCGGCTGCAGTATCTCGCGGGCCTGGGGCTGAACCTGTACCAGAGCGGGCCGATCTACGCAGACATCCTGCGGCACAAGAAGTACCCGGAGGGTCTGTTCAGCGGATCGCCGGAGACGCTGCAGAAGCTCCGCGACGCGATCGCCAGCGCTCCGGGTGGCGACCCGCAGTGAGGCTCACAGCCGGGCGTAGCGCTCGTCGTCGAACTGGCCGAGGAACTTGACGTCGACCAGGTAGCGCAGCACGCTTTCGCACATGGCCCGGTCGAGGTTCCAGAGGCGCTGAGCCTGATCGATCCGCAGCCGCAGTCCAGGCATTTCGATGAATTCGCTTCGCACGCGGTTGAGGAGACTGATGTTCGGGCTCATGTGATTCCTTCCGCGACATATCAAAGCAACGCGTATACCACTGCGCGGATTGCGCGTGAATATGCGTTTTCAGGCCTGTTTTTAGCGATCTTGCTCGGGAGAGCTCTGCCGGATATCGCCAGATTTCTGACAATCGCGTCCATTGTGGACAGGCAACCAACAAAGATGTTGGATCGTGCCGTGAAACCGGCAAATGCAGCCAATGAGCGTCGGACGGAAATGTCGGCTGTTCCGCCGTCGTATCCACAAATGTAGGGCGACTGCGCGAACGCGTCGGGGCGGTTTCTTGCATGCTTTCCGAATTGAGAGGAGAAACACCGATTTGCCGCGGAGAAACGACGCATCTTCCAACACCGGGGCGCAGAGGCGGGCAGTTGCCGACATTTCAGGTATGGATAGAACCGTTAGAGACGCCGTGGCGTCTAAACGGGTTAGGAGCGAGCGTATGGCACGAAGACCCAATGCAGCAGTAGGGGTGGTTTGTCCGAGGTGCGGCATGCTGGCCGCGCGAATCATCGGCCGATCCGAGAGCCTGCCGGTTATTTACCTGACGTGCGAGGATTGCGGCCGCACGTCGGTGGCGCCAAGCGGCGAGCAGGCGTAAGCACTTTCGCAGCAAGAGCTGAGAGCTCAGGGCATAGGCGGAAACGCTCGGGCGTAGGTCGACTCGGGCCGGACGCTGAAGCTCAGCAGGCTTCGTGTCTTCCGGCCCTTTCTCTGTGTCAGTGACCTCAGGCCAGCGATCCGAGTCCGTCAGCGCGTACATCCGCCTATAATGCGGCCGTGCCTGCCAGCCGTAGCTCATGTTATGCGGCGTCCGAGCGCAGGTTGGCGCGCCAACGGCCTCGCTGTTGCCGTCGTCGGCCTTGCTGCCACGCTGGTGGCGTCGGCCCAGCAGCCGCGTCGGCCATCGACCGCGCGTTTCGATCGTTCTGGGCAGCCCGAATGCCGCCGGCGCCGCCGATCGCATCGAGCCGTATTCTCAAGACGGGCGTCTCGTTCGAAGAAGCTCTGGAGCGCGTGCGGCACGGTCCCGACTACAGCGCCGACGTGCCGCGGGGCCTGCAGTTCGACCACCACCGCACCATGGACGGCATCGAGCACGACTACGCGTTCGTCGTGCCCCGGGACTACGACCCGTCGCGTCCCTATCAGGTGCGCTTCTACCTGCACGGCGGCATCGCGCGCGCCCGTGCCGCTCCGGTCAATCGCATCAGGGTCGACGCGCTGCCCAGCGGAGTCGACGAAATTCGGGTTTTTCCGAATGGATGGGTGCGGGCGCTGTGGTGGTCCTCGACGCAGGTCGATAACCTCGCGCGCATCCTCGATCGGCTCAAGCGGACCTACAACATCGATGAAAATCGCGTGTACCTGACGGGCTCCTCCGACGGCGGCACGGGTGTGTATTACATGGCCTTCAGGGACACGACGGCGTGGGCGAGCTTCATTCCGCTGATTGGCAACATGATGGTGCTCGGCACGCCGTCGGTGCACACCGACGGCGAGATGTTTCCAGGTAACGCGGTCAACAGGCCGCTCTACGTCGTCAACACAGGGCGGGATCCGCTGTATCCCGCGCACGCCGTTGAACCGTACGTCGACCATCTGCGCAAGCTCGGGGCGTCCGTCGTCTTCCGCGTCTACGCCGAGATGGAACATACAACCGGGTGGTGGGCGGACGAGCGGCCGGACATCGAGGAGTTCGTGCTGGACCATCCACGCGAGCCGCTGCCCGACAGGATTTCGTGGCAGACCGAGCGCGTCGATCGGTTCAATCGCGCGAATTGGCTCGTCATCGATAGGTTGGGGCCGGTCGAGGGAGAGAGCCGGCTGGCCGACAGCAACCTGCTGCACCGCGGACGCGAGCTCGATTTCGGCCTCAGGATCAACACGTCGATCGATCGCGGCCGCCGTGCGCAGGAGGTCGTGGCCGGGTCGAATGCATTTCAGATCGGCCTGCGCACCGGCGATCGATTCGTGGAGGTCAACGGCAAGGCCGTGGAGAACGGGCTCGACATGGTGCAGATCATGGAGAAGTGGGTCCAGGGCGAGCGCGTGCGGCTCGTCGTCGAGCGTGGCGGCGAGCGGAAGACGCTCGAGGGTGTGTTCTCGCCCGTCGAAGTCGAGCGGCCGCCGACGCCGATTTTTCCGCGGCGCAAGCCGTCGGGCCGCGTCGATCTCGTGCGGCGTGGGAATGTAGTGGAGGCATCGACCGAAGGCGTGAGAGCATT
Source organism: Vicinamibacterales bacterium (assembly GCA_963802345.1). Taxonomy (GTDB): domain Bacteria; phylum Acidobacteriota; class Vicinamibacteria; order Vicinamibacterales; family JAMQPK01; genus JAMQPK01. The sequence continues at coordinate 110,698 of CAWDIK010000011.1, read as the reverse complement.
TACGCTGCTGCTGTCGCCGTCGATCTTCGATTTCCGCCGTCCGATCAAGGTTGTCGCGAACGGCCGCACGGTCTTCGAGGGCCTGGTCGAGCCGAACGTGCAGACGATGCTGAAGTGGGCCGCGCGCGACAACGATCGGACGATGGTCTTCGGGGCCGAGCTGAACATCGAACTCGAGCAAGTAAATTCTGCAACAGAAGATCAGAAGATCAGGAGTTCGCTTGAAAGGAGATTCTCCTGGTCTCCTGATCTTCTGTAAAAAGGGATCAACGTTGGAACATCGCATCACGAAGTATCCCCTCGAGCAGGGCGCGTTGGAGATTGAGTACATCGAGGAATTCTTCGGCGAATACAAGCGCCGGAAGACCGCCGCCGAGATCGTCGGGCGCCTGCAGAACCGTGACCACCTTATCTTGATGGCGATGGCGCCGCTTCCTGACGATCCCGGTACCGTCGTCCCGGCGTCGTACAAAGTGGCGCACGAAATCAGGGCCGAGGAGCGTATTCCGAAGCTGGCGGACCTGGTCGAGCGGCTGCGCGACTACGTGGAGTTCGATGGCCGGCGCATCCTCTATACCTGGATCGGCGGCACGCGCCGCGACTGGCGGGGCCAGGGACACTTCCGCGCGCTCACCGAGCAGCAGGAAGCGTGGGCGATCGAGAATGGATTCGACGAGATCCTCGTGAAGACGAAGAATCGCTTCTACGAGATGCGAGGCACGCTCGACCATCTCCATTTCAACGTCGTCAAGTACGAGCCGCACCCCGACAACCAGGAATCCAAGGTCTACCTCAGCAAGAAGCTCGGCCAGGAAGTGCTCGACGCGCATCGCAGCATGCGCAAAGTGGTGACGGTGGGGGAGACTAGGCTCTCGGCTCCAGGCTTTGGGCTTTAGGCTCTGCGGCGTCCCGGTCGGTCGCAGCGAGATGTTGGAGTTTCTGCAATCCTTGATCAGCAGGCGGTTGTACTTGGCGATCGAATTGTCGGTACACTTCGGCTTTCAAGAAGCCGAGTCGATGCGACAATTCGAGCAGATACAACGTCTCCGCTGCCGAACCTGTCGCGATGTTGATGAATTGCAGATATTCGCGCGTGGTCCGACGAGCGCAGCCTTCGACGATGTTCGTGGCGACCGACACAGCCGACCGACGGACCTGAGCGCACAAATCCGAAACGTTCCTCCGCCGGAAACGTGGCAGTTTCTGCGTACACTGTGAGAATCAATTCGTCGGCCTCATGAAAAACCTTGAGTTTTCGGTGATCTCGGCTCATGTCCGGCGCCTCCTCACGTGGCAATGCTGCGCGCCGCGACAGCGGCAGCGCACTCGGCCCAAGCCTGAAGCCCGAAGCCGGAAGCCTAGAGCCCAGTCGAATAGTCCCATGGCGAAGCGAAAGAAACCCTCAGACGACACCTTCGATTTCGATGCCCCGGTGGACGGCGGGACGTCGGGCAACGGCACCGGCGATGGCGCGGTGCCGCTGCACGAGGCCGCCCAGTCGCGGTACCTCAACTACGCGCTCTCGGTCATCACGTCCCGCGCGCTTCCCGATGTGCGGGACGGATTGAAGCCTGTCCAGCGCCGCATCCTTTACACGATGTGGCAGCAGGGATTGACCGCCGACGCGAAACACCGCAAGTGCGCGAAGGTCGTGGGCGATGTCATGGGCAGCTTCCATCCGCACGGCGACGCCGCCATTTACGAGACCCTGGTGCGTATGGCGCAGTCGTTCTCGCTGCGCTATCCACTGGTCGACGGATCGGGAAACTTCGGATCGCTCGATGGCGACCCGGCCGCGGCGATGCGCTACACCGAGTGCCGCCTCACACGGATCAGCGACGAGCTGCTCGCCGAGATCGAGCAGGATACGGTGCATTACCGTCCGAACTACGACGGCACGAAGACCGAGCCGGTGGTGCTGCCGGCGCGCCTGCCGAACCTGCTGATCAACGGCGCCACCGGCATCGCCGTCGGGATGGCCACGAACATCCCGCCGCACAACCTCGGGGAAGTGTGCACGGCGCTCATCAAGCTGCTCGAGAACGACGAGCTCGGCAACGCGCAGCTCTCGCGCTATATCAAGGGGCCGGACTTTCCGACCGGCGGGCAGATTTTGAACTCGCCGGACGAGCTCAAGGCGATCTACAAGACCGGCAGCGGCAGCATCCGCCTGCGCGGCACGTGGGACATCGGCGAGGAAGCGCGATCGACCAAGACGATCCACATCGACAGCATCCCCTACACGGTCGACAAGTCGCAGCTCGTCTCGCAGATCGGCGAGGTCATCGAGAAGCGCAAGCTGCCGCAGCTGCTCGACGTGAAGGACGTCTCGACCGAGGACGTGCGCATCGCGATCGAGATGAAGAAGGACGCCGACGAGAAGATGGTGATGGCGTATCTCTACAAGCACACCGCCATGCAGATCACCTTCCCGGTGAACCTGACGTGCTTGATTCCGACTGAAAACCCCGAAGTCGGCCGGCCCGAGCGGCTCGATCTGAAATCGATTCTCTGGCATTTCCTCCATTTCAGGCTCGAAGTGGTCACGGCGCGCCTCGAGCACGAGCTCGAGGCGTTGAAGAAGCGCATCCATCTGCTCGAAGGCTTTGAAAAAATCTTCGACGTCCTCGACGAAGTGCTCCGCATCGTCCGCAAGTCGGACGGCAAGGCCGACGCGGCCGAGAAGATCATGAAGCGGTTCGGCCTCGACGCCGAGCAGACCGATGCCATCCTCGAGCTGAAGATCTACCGCCTGGCGCGGCTCGAGATTCTGGTGATCCAGCAGGAGCTCGAGGAGAAGAGGAAGCGCGCGAGGCAGATCGGCGGATTGCTGAAGAACGAGGACAGCCGCTGGAAGCTCGTGCGTGAAGAGCTCGAAGCCATTCAGAAGGCCTACGGCGACGCGAAGCTCGACAAGCGGCGCACGCTGATCGAGGCCGAAGAGAGCGTCGAGTACACCGCCGACGATTTCATCATCGAAGAAGACAACATCGTCATCGTGTCGAACGACGGATGGGTGAAGCGGCAGAAGGAAGTGAAGGATCTGTCGACGACCCGCCTGAGGGAAGGGGACTCGGTGCTCGCCGTGCTCGCCGGCAGCACGCGCGCCACCGTCGTGTTCTTCACGAATTTCGGGACGGCGTATACCGCGAGGTTGATCGATGTGCCGGCGTCTACCGGATACGGCGAGCCGGTGCAGAGCCTGTTCAAGTTCAAGGACGGCGAGCGCGTCGTGGCCGCTGCGAGCCTGGACCCGCGCGTTGCGACGAACATCAAGGCCAAGAAGGAAGGCGACGTGCCGCCGACGCACGCCGTGGCCGTCACGAGCGACGGATACAGCCTGCGCTTTGGTCTCGAGCCGTTTGTCGAAGTCAGCACGCGCGCGGGCAGGCGATTTGCGCGCCTCGGACAGGGCGCCGAAGTCGTCGGCGTTTCCATCGTGCAGGGCGGCGAGGTGTTGATCGCGGCCACCCGTCAGGCGCGTGCGCTGTTGTGCAAGGTGGACGAAGTGAATTTCCTGTCAGGCCCTGGCCGCGGCGTCATCCTGATCAAGGTCGATAAGGACGAGGATCGGGTCCTTGGATTCATCGCGTCGAGCGGGGACCGCGATCTCCTGACGGTAGAAACGACGCGCGGAGCCGCCCAGACGATCAGCACAGGCAAATACAGCCTGACGAGCCGGGGTGGACGCGGACGTGAACTGCTCCAACGAGGAGAGTTCACGCGCGTCCTGCCGGCACCGCCGGAACTGCCTGTTCTTTACGCAGCTCCTAGATTCAAGTTTCTAGCATCTCCAGTGTTCGTCAGTTTCTCAGATCTGTCGCGTTGCTACCGCGGCGGCGTGCCCCCCGCTTCCGCGAAGCCCGCGCGATAGGCGCTCCTGAACCCTTCGCGATAACCGGCCTGATAGTCGCTCAACGTGCCCATCTGTGGTGTGTATCCGGAGTCCGCCTGCTCGAGCTCGCGCTGGCCCTCCAAATCCCAACCCTGGCGGCGAGTGTAATCTTCGCGGCCCGCGGCTCGACCCTCCTGGATTCCCCGGTCGTAGCCTGTGCGCCACGCGGCGCTGCGGTTTCTGTCGTACGTCGCATCTGATGCGGTTGACCGCATTCTCGAATTCGAAGCGGCTGACGCGATTGTCTCTGTTGCTATCGAGACGGTCGAATTCGCCTGTGCGCATGCCGGATTCGGCCCGCGTGAGCCAGCCATCGCGATTTGCATCGAACGCGTTGAATTGCGCCGCCGAGTAGCGGTAGTCGTTATACGCCGCGGTGTCGTTCTCGAACTCGAACCGGCTGATGCGATTGTCCCGATTCACGTCGAGCCGGTTGAAGTCGGCGCTGTTCATGTTCCACTCGTTGCGCGTGATGAGGCCGTCGCCGTTGACGTCGATGTTGGAGAACCGGTATGACGCACCACCAAGCGAATCGAGTGTGAACCCTCCGCCCTGCGAGTACTCCTGCATTGAGAGGTAGCCGTCGCGATTCGCGTCGAGGCGCGTGAACAGACGCGCGTCGCCGGGCCACTCGCTGCGTCCGACGCGGCTATCGCTGTTCATGTCGTAGCCGCGGAAACGCTGGGCGATCTGGTTGTCGAGGTTGTCGACCCTGCCGTCCTGGTTCCAGTCCTCACTCCAGCCGGTCTGCCGGCGCGCTCCGGTACGAACCTCGTCGCCGGACAGGATGCCGTCGCCGTTCCAATCCTGATTTCGAAACGAGTTATCGTTGCCGCGCCATTCGCGGCGCGTGATGACGCCGTCGCCGTTCGTGTCCATTCCCTGAAAACGCATCTGACCCTGGGCAGTCGCCGCACTCGCGAGCACCACGACGGCCACGCTTATCTGCAGTGGAAATCGCATGGCTGCATCCTTTCGTGTTGGTCGAATCACTACCTGCATTTGAGTGCAAGCGATGTGCCCGATTTGACACTCTGGTACTCTGCCTTCGCGTTTGGTACAATCTCGCGGGGCTAATCTCCCGATCCCGAATCCCTAATCCCGATCAGCGTTAGTACGGCGTTCATGGCCTACACAGCAAAAGACATCACTGTTCTCGAGGGGCTCGAGCCCGTGCGTCGCCGGCCCGGCATGTATATCGGAGGGGTCGGCAGCGCGGGCCTGCATCATCTCGTGTGGGAGATCCTCGACAACTCCATAGACGAGGCGATGAACGGGCACGCCTCGAACATCTGGGTGACCCTTCACAAGGACGGCTCTTCGATCACGATCGAGGACGATGGGCGCGGTATCCCGATCGACAAGCACCCGACCAGCAAGAAGAGCGCGCTGGAGGTCATCTTCACCGTGCTGCACGCGGGCGGCAAATTCGACCACGACAACTACAAGACCGCCGGCGGGCTCCACGGCGTCGGCGCCAGCGTCGTCAATGCCCTTTCGAAAGAGCTCGTCGCGACGGTTCGCCGCGACGGCGCGGAATGGGAGCAGCGCTTCAAGCAGGGAAAACCGCTCGGGCCTCCGAAGAAGGTGGGACCGGCGCGCGGCAGCGGCACCAGGGTCTTCTTCCACCCCGATCCCGGCATTTTCCCGAAGATCGAGCTCGAGGCGGCGATTATCCGCGAGCGGCTCGAAGTCGCGAGCTACCTGCACAAAGGCCTCAAGATCGCCTTCGAGGACGAGAGCGAGCACACGAAGGAGACGTTCGAACATACCGAGGGCCTTCTTGCGTACCTGCGGAAGATCGTCAGCGAGAGGGGAGTCAAGCCCGTCCACGACGCCGCCTTCTCACTCGAGAAGGAGAACGGCATGCGGGTCGATCTCGTGCTGCAGTGGACCGAGGGGACGGACGAGCACATCCGCAGCTACGTCAACGGCATTCCGACAGGATCCGGCGGTACCCACGAAAACGGGATGCGCGCGGGCCTGGGCAAGGCGGTGCGCAACTATATCGACACGCACAACCTGTCGCCGAAGGGCGTGACGCTGACTGCCGAGGATATCCGCGAAGGGCTGACCGGCGTCCTCAGCGTGTTCGTGGCCGAGCCGCAGTTTCAGGGACAGACGAAGGATCGGCTGAACAACCCCGAAATACTGTCGGCCGTCGATTCGATCGTCCGCCCGGCGCTCGAGCACTGGCTGAACACGAACAGGACGCTCGCCGAGTCGATTGTGGCGCGCGCGATTCTCGCCGCACGCGCGCGCGAGGCCAGCCGCGCCGCCCAGGCCGAAGTCACCCGCAAAAGCGCGACGTCGGGACGGTTGAATCTTCCAGGAAAGCTCAGCGACTGCACGGGCACCGGACGATCCGACTCGGAGCTCTTCGTCGTCGAGGGGGATTCCGCCGGAGGGTCGGCCAAACAGGGCCGCGATCGCACGCGCCAGGCGATTCTGCCGCTGCGCGGCAAGGTGCTCAATACCGAGAGCGTATCGCTTGCGAAAGTGCTCGAGAACAAAGAGCTGTCGGATCTCGTCACGGCGCTCGGCTGCGGTCTTGGGAAGAACTTCGACCTGTCGCGGCTTCGCTACGGCAAGCTCATCATCCTGGCCGACGCCGACTCGGACGGCAATCACATCGCGACGCTGCTGCTGACGTTCATCTATCGCCACATCCCGCAGCTGCTGAAAGAGGGCAAGGTGTACCTCGCGCAGCCGCCGCTCTATCGCATCGACATCGGCAAGGAGACGTTCTGGGCTCTGGACGATGCGCAGCGCGATGCGCTTCTGAAGAAGCACGGCAACGGCCGTGGCAAGCCGGAGATCACGCGCTTCAAAGGGCTCGGCGAGATGATGCCGAAGGTTCTCTGGGAGACGACGCTGAATCCGAAGTCGCGGCGTTTGCTGCGGGTCGACGTGTCGGATCAGATCGTCACCGATCGCGTCATCAACGAGCTGATGGGAAAGGACGCCAGCGCGCGCTTCCGCTTCATCATGGAACGGGCGGAAGAGGCGGAGGAGCTGGACGTGTAAAGTCGACGGAAGTCCAGCAAGAGTCCGAAGAGTCCAAAGTCCAAGAGTCCAAAGTCGAGTCCGAGCCCTGCGGTAGAATCCCACCATCACAAACTACAACGCCGACATCTACGACTTCATGCATCGCGGCACGCTTCAGGGCGATGTGGAATGGTATCGCCGCAAGGCGGTCGAGTCGGGCGGACCTGTGCTCGAATTGGGCGCGGGTACCGGGCGGGTGACGATTCCCATCGCCGAAGCGGGCATTCGCGTGTCGGCGGTGGATTTGGACGCGGGCATGCTCGACAAACTGCGGCAGAAGGCCGCGACGCTGCCCGCCGAGGCACAGAGTCGCGTCACCGTGCATCAAGGCGATATGCGCTCGTTCGCACTCGACGAGCAGTACGCGCTGGTCATCATCCCGTTCCGCGCCTTTCTCCACAACATCACGCGCGACGATCAACTGGCGACTCTGCGGCGTGCGCACGCGCACCTGCGGCCTGGCGGGGAGCTCGCCTTGAATGTGTTTCACCCTTCGCTCCAATACATGTCGGCCAACGCCGGCGCGTACGCGGGCGTGTGGCGCTGGCGCAAGACCGTCACGCTTCCAGATGGGCGCTTCGTCGTCTATTCCGAGGCCAGTCGCTACAACACGGTTCGGCAGCGCCTCGAGTCGATGATTCGCACGGAAGAATTTGGGGCCGATGGATCCTTGTTGCTGACCAACATGATGCATCTCGAGCTCGCGTACCTCTACGCGTCCGACATCGCAAGCCTGCTCGAGGAGTCCGGGTTCGAGCCTCCGCGCATTTCGGGAGACTTTCACGGCCGCGCGTTCGAACGCGACGGGGATGAGCTCGTTGTCGAAGCGCGCAGGCGATAAGCGAAGAGCCGACGAGCGTTTCGCCGCGCATGCATGCGAATGGGATGCGATCGAACACGTGAGCGCTCCCGGCAGCTCATCGGTCTGACTGGACGCGAGAAGACAGGAGGTATGCGATGCGCCGTGTCCGCTATTCCGTCGCTGCCACCCTCGACGGATTCATTGCCGATCCGAATGGCGGCTATGACTGGATCATCATGGACGACGCGATCGACTTCGCCGCGATTTTCGACGAGTTCGATACCTTCGTCATGGGGCGCAAGACGTGGGACGTGTCGGCGCCGACAGAGTTCGCCGACATGTTCGGCGGCAAGGACGTCATCGTGTTTTCGAAGACGCTGCAGGCGCCCCCGCGTCCGGGCGTACGGATCGTCAGCACATCGCCCGCCGATACCGTTCGCGAGCTGAAGCAGCAGCCAGGCAAGGACATCTGGCTATTCGGCGGGGGATCGATGTTTCGCACGCTCGCGGACGCGGGACTCGTCGATACTGTCGAAGTCGCCGTCATGCCGGTGCTGCTGTCGCAGGGAGTGCAGCTGCTCGCCCCTGGCGCCCGCATTACCGGCATGAAGCTCGATAAGTGCGAGACGCTGCCGAAGAGCGGCATCGTGATGCTGTCGTACACGATTCCACTGCATCCATGAATTGGTAGATTGGTAGATTGATAGATTGCCAGAATGGACATGTAACGATTGCGCGATGGCTGTCGATCGTTTTCATCCCTTCGTGATGGTAGGAGTGATGGTCGGGCGGCCGCCGCAGCGAGGCAGACGGCAGGAGAAGCCGTGCGCAGCGTCGGCACCGTCGTGCTATTTACAATCGTGCCGCTGGCGGTTCTCATGTGGCGTCAGGTCCGGCGCGGCCAGTGGGAAAACGCCGACGCATCCAATCGCGGCGAGCGGCCGATCCTCTATGTGGTCGGCGGAGCGGGAGTCGTCGCGCTGCTCGCGTATGTCGTTCTCATTCGTCAGCAGTCGTTCATGGTGCGAGGGGTGATTGCGACGCTCGGTATGATGGCGCTGTCCGCCGGCGCCACCCGGTGGATCAAAGTCTCGTTGCACATGGCATTTGCGGCGCTCGCGGCAACCGCGTTGGCCCTTGCGCGATCGCCGATTGGCTACCTGCTGCTGCTTGCGCTGCCGGCGCTCGGGTGGTCTCGGCTTGTCCTTCAGCGTCACACGCCGCTCGAGGTGGCCCTTGGCGCGATCATCGGCGCCGGCGCTGCGGCTGCACTGCATTTCCTGTGACTGGCGAACGGGTTCTCATTCGTCGCGGCAGCCTGACAGACGAGCCCGAGTTCCTCGCCGCGGTCGATCGCAGCCGCAGGCTCCATCATCCCTGGGTGCAGCCTCCGAACACCCCCGATGCGTATCGCGACTACCTGTCGAAGCACCAGGAACCACACGGCATCACGTTCTTCATCTGGCTCGAGGCGTCGCGCGGACTGGTCGGCGTGGTCAACGTCAGCGAGATCGTGCACGGCTGCTTTCGCAGCGCGTACCTCGGATACTATGCGTTCGTGCCGTTCGCCGGCCGCGGGCTGATGAAGGAGGGTCTCGCACAGGTCATCACCCATGCCTTCCAGGTGACGAAGCTTCATCGCCTCGAGGCCAACATTCAGCCGGCCAATCGCGCTTCGAAAGCGCTGGTAAAGAAACTTGGATTCCGCCGCGAGGGATTGTCTCCGCGATACCTCAAGATCAACGGCCGCTGGCGCGATCACGAGCGCTGGGCAATCCTCTCCGAGGACTGGTGAGATGTCCGGCGTGACGAGCGTTGCCATTCGACCGATGCGCCCGGAGGACGCCGCCAGAGTTGCCGAGCTCACGACGGAGCTCGGGTATCCCTCAACCGAGGACGAGATCCGCCGGCGTTACGGCCTCATCATCAATCGACCGGATGCGAGCCTGTTCGTCGCGCATGACGCCCGGAACGTCGTGGTCGGATGGGTTCACGTTCAGGCCACGCATCTGCTGGAATGCGACGCGCGTGCCGAGATCTGGGGACTCGTGGTCGGCGAAAGCGCGCGCGGAACCGGCGTTGGTCGCCGTCTGGTCGAAGCCGCTGAGGAGTGGGCGCTGCGGCGGGGGCTTCGCGCGATGGCGGTAGGATCGAACCAGCGCCGGACCGAGGCACGGGGCTTCTACGAGCATCTCGGATACAAGTTGGCAAAAACACAAAACGCCTTCAGGAAGACGCTGACGTAGATGGGCGCCGTGTATTTCGTGTTCCGGAGCTGACGGCACTGTGAGTCTCGCCATCTCGCTCTCCGGCGTGACAAAGACGTTCGGTTCGACCGTCGCGGTCGACAGCCTCGACCTCGCGGTACCCGTGGGCGCGTTGTACGGCTTCATTGGACCCAATGGCGCCGGCAAGACGACGACGCTGCGGATGATCATGTCGATCCTGTTTCCCGATCGCGGCGAGCTGTCGGTGCTGGGGCGGCCGGGCGCGATCGAAGCCAAGGATCGGATCGGCTACCTGCCGGAAGAGCGCGGCGTCTATCGAAAGATGAAAGTCGGCGCCTTCCTCATGTATATGGCGCGCTTAAAGGGAGTAAAGGACTTCTCGCCTGAGCGCGCGGCGGCGTGGCTCGAGCGCTTGAACCTCGCAGGCGTGCAGGACAAGAAGTGCGAAGAGCTCTCGAAGGGCATGCTGCAGAAAGTGCAGCTCATTGCCGCGGTGCTGCATGCGCCCGATCTGCTGATTCTTGACGAGCCCTTCAGCGGACTCGACCCTGTGAACATGCGGCTGCTGCGCGAGCTGATACTCGCCGAGCATCGCAGAGGCGCGACCATCATCTTCTCGACGCACGTGATGGTGCACGCCGAGGAGATCTGCGACCACATCGTCATGCTTCACCAGGGACGCAAGGTGCTCGACGAAGACCTCGTGTCGGTGCAGCGGCGTCACGATCCGCGCGCGCTCATCTTCGAGCCCTTCGAGCGCGGGGCCGATGCCAGTGCGTTGGCCGCGCTCGACGGCGTGGACAAGATCACGCGCGACGGAGGCACGTATCGCATCGATTTGCGAGAGGGCGCCGATCCAGTGCGCGCCATGCGGGCTGTCGCCGCGGCCGTGCCGCCGTCACGTCTCGAAGTCCATCGCCCGTCCCTCGAGGACATCTTCATCGGGCTGGTGACATGAGCAAGATTTTCCTCATTGCGAGGCGCGATTTCCTGGCGACCGTGAGCACGAAGGGTTTCATCATCGCCATCATGGTGCCCCCGCTGATTTACACGGCGATCATCACGGTGTTCCCACGTTTGATGAACAACCGTGTGCCCGCCGTCTCTGGCGGCCTCGTCGTCATCGATCAAACGGGGCAAGTGACGCCAGGCGTGCGGCGATACCTGGAGCCGCAGGCGATGGCCGCGAGGCGAGAGGCCGCGTTCAATCGCGCGATGGAATCGACTCCGATGGGAGGCGCCGCGTCATCAGGTGCCGGCGGCGCCGTGGCGCAGCGCGCGGTGATGGGAGAGTCGACGACGATCGAAATCACCGAGTCGCCGGCCGGTGCACTGGAACAAGAGAAGCAGCAGCTCACGCGAGACGACGGTGTTCGGCGGCTCGGGGTGCTGGTCGTTCACCCGCATGCTGTTGCGCCGAATGCCGAGGGCAAATTGGGCGCGTACGATTTGTTCGTCCGCCGGAACCTCGACATCCGCATTCAAAACGAGATTCGCAATGGCGCGGCCGACGCCATCGTCGACGCCCGCGTGCGCGCCGCGGGCCTGGATCGGAAGCGGATCGACGCGCTGACCACTGTCGCGCGGCCGGCGTCGATCACCGTGACCGCGAGTGGAGAATCGGCGACGAGACCGGATTTCGGGCAGCTGCTGCCGATGGGGTTTGCGCTGTTGCTGATGATTTCGGTCATGAGCAGCGGCCAGTACCTGTTGACGACGACGATAGAAGAGAAGTCGAGCCGGACGATGGAGGTGATTCTGTCGGCGGTGTCGCCGTTCGAGCTGCTGACCGGAAAAATCCTCGGCCAGATGGCCGTCGGTCTCACGATTCTCGTCACGTACTCCTCGATCGGCATTCTCAGCCTGGTGTCGATGGCGATGTTGGATCTGATCGACCCGTCGCTGCTCGTGTATCTGTTCATCTTCTTCCTGATCACGTATGTGACGATGGGATCGCTCATGGCGGCGATTGGCTCGTCGGTGAACGAGCTGCGCGAAGCGCAGTCGCTGATGACGCCAATCACGCTGCTGATGATGATCCCGTGGCTGTTCTGGTTCCCGATCTCGCGAGAGCCCAATTCGCTGTTCGCCACGGTGGTCAGCTTCATCCCGCCGATGAACGCGTTTGCCATGCTGCTGCGCCTGACGTCGACGTCGCCGCCGCCGATGTGGCAGGTATGGCTGTCCATCGTGGTCGGGATCATCGCGGCCGGCGGCGCGCTGTGGTTCGCGTCGCGCGTCTTCAAGATCGGCCTGTTGATGCACGGCCGTCCGCCGAACTTCGCGACACTCCTGAAGTGGGCCCGTCAGGCGTAGTGCGACCTGATGGTCTGGCATTAGACGGTCGTCAGGCCGGCCTTCAGGCCGGCGGTGACGACGGCGAATGATTCTTCCTTGACTTACAAATTGTAAGATCGATAATAACTGCACTAAATGGACATTCCGAAGCTGTCGCCCACCGAGCGCCTGATACTCGAGCTGCTCTCCGGTGAAGAGATGTTCGGGCTGCAGCTGGTGGAGCAGTCGAAGGGAGCCCTGAAGCGGGGCACCGTCTACGTGACGCTGGGCCGCATGCAGGACAAGGGATACGTCGAATCGTGGACCGAGAAGCAGCCGCCGGGCGCCATCGGGCTTCCGAGACGGTTGTATCGCCCGACGGGCTACGGCTTGCGGGTGCTCGCCGCGTGGGAAGCTGCCGCGCGCGCCTTGGCACGTCCACCGAGATTGCGGCACGCCTGATGATGCCCGGCCGCATGCTCCATCGGCTTGCCGCGCGCGTCTGCAGCGCGAAAACGCTCGAGCGCGTCGTCGAGCCGGCGATCGCCGACCTGCAGAAGGAATACGCGCAGGCTCGAACGTCCAGCGCCGGACGTGCTCGCGCACTGATTGCCGGCTACACCGCCATCCTCCAGGTGATTGCCATGTGTGCACTGAGCGTCTCTCTCGCCACGGCCGACGACCAGCGAGCCATCGTACGAACGATGGCATGGTCCTTCGCCTTTACGATCGCGTTCACTCTGGCGTTGATGTTGCCGCCACTTTCGATCGTCGACGGCGCGGGCATGTCGATGTCTCTGGCGGCACTGATACCGCAGGCAGTGCCGTTGGCGATTCCAATCGGGCTGACATTCGGCATTGCTGTTGGAATGGCCCGTCGTACGTGCCACTCGAGGAGTCACGAGAGTCATTCTGCTGGCTGCGCTGCTCGCATCAATCGTCAGCTTCGGGACGATAGGGTGGGTCATGCCTGCCGGCAATCAGGCGTGGCGCGAATCGATTGCGCAAGAGACGGGTATCACGGTGCCGCTGGTAAGGGGACCCAATGAGATGAGCTTCTCGGAACTGGATCGTCAGTCCGCCGTTGCGGCCGCGGCGGGCGATACGAGGACCGCCGACAGTTATGCATGGTCCTTTCACCTGCGATTCGCTTTGTCCGCAGCCTCCGTCGTGCTCGCCGGTTTGCTTGTCGCGACGGCGATCAGGAGTGCGGCAGCGCGCGCTCTCACCGCTTTGCTTGCCTGTTTCACCTATTGGGCCTTGATCTTTGTCGGAGAAGGGCTCGCGGTCTACAGCCCGCTCGCGCCCGCATTTGCGGGCACGATACCCGCCGTTTGCCGGCGCATGGCTGCCGAATCTTGTGTTGATCGCGACCGCATCGCTCATCGTGTCTTCGCGCTCTTCGCGTCTTCGTGGTTCAGTCGTCGAATCTCCTGCACCGAGACTGAAGCCTCCTCATCGCCCTCAATCTCGACCATCACTTCCATCGGCTGGCAGCAGACCGCGCAATCTTCGACGTACTTCTGCGTCGTGCCGCCGCTCGAGTCGACATACAGCTCGAGCGGCTCGCCGCAGTAGGGACATTCGACGGAGATGTTCATAGAAATGTGTCACGAAGAACGAATAGCGAAAAACGAATAGAGCCAGCGACGCTGCGATTGCTTCGATTCGCTTTTTCGTTCGTTTCCTTTTCGTTACGTCGTCGCCACCACCTCGCGCTCGTCAAGATGCTCTGCGAGCCACCGGGCGACGCTATCCACCGACTGTCCCTTCCGCCCAGCGTAGTCTTCCAGCTGATCCCTGCCGATGCGGCCGAGCATGAAGTAGCGCGCCTCGGGATGGCTCAGGTAGATGCCGCTGACGCTCGCGGCCGGCGTCATCGCACAACTGTCGGTCAGCTGAATGCCGGCGCGACTCGGCGGCCAGCAGATCGAACAGCTTGATCTTTTCGGTGTGATCCGGGCAGGCGGGATAGCCGAATGCCGGACGGATGCCGCGATACTTCTCGTGAATCAGATCGTCGTTGGTCAGCACTTCGGTCGCGCCGTAGCCCCACTCGCGCCGCACGCGCGCGTGCAGGTATTCGGCAAACGCTTCGGCCAGACGATCGGCAAGCGCCTTCACCATGATCGCGCGGTAGTCGTCGTGCTGCTTCTCGTATCGCTTGACCAGCTCATGAGCACCAAGTCCGGCGGTGACCGCAAATGCGCCAAGGTAATCTGCGACGCCGGACGATCGCGGCGCCACGAAATCCGCGAGCGATCGGTTCGGCTGCCCGCTGGGGAGCGCCTCCTGCTGGCGCAGCATGTTGAAGCGGAGCAGTTCGCTCGCGCGACTCTCGTCCGTGTAAAGAATGATGTCGTCGCCGTCGCTGTTCGCCGGCCAGAAGCCGTACGACGCGCGCGCGCGGAGCAACTTGCTCTCGATGATGCGGCCGAGCAGCTCCTGCGCATGCTCGTAGAGCTCGCTTGCGGCGGCGCCGTATTTCGGGTGCTTCAAGATGGCCGGGAACGACCCCTTCAGCTCCCACGTGGAGAAGAACAGCGTCCAGTCGATGTACTTCGCGATCTCCGCGAGCGGCTCGTCGTCCAGGAACTTGCGGCCCGTGAACGACGGCGCAGGCACGTCCTTCCACGCGAGTGACGGCGCGTTCGCGCGCGCGTCGCGATAGGAGAGCAGTGGACGCCGCGCGCGGCTGGCGTACTGCTCGCGGATCTCCGCCTGCTTCGCCTTGTTCTCGACGTCGAAGCCGGGGGACCGATCGGGATTCAGCAGCGTCGACACCACATCCACGGCGCGCGATGCGTCGAGCACGTGCACCGTCGCCTTGCTGTAGGCCGGCGCGATCTTCACCGCCGTGTGCTGCTTGCTCGTCGTCGCGCCGCCGATCAGCAGCGGCAGCGTGAACCCGCGCCGCTCCATTTCGCCGGCCACGAACACCATTTCATCGAGCGACGGCGTGATCAGCCCGCTCAGCCCCACCATGTCGACCTTCTCGTCGATCGCCGTCTGCAGGATCTTGTCGGTCGGCACCATCACGCCGAGGTCGATCACCTCGTAGTTGTTGCAGCCGAGCACCACTCCGACGATGTTCTTGCCGATGTCGTGGACGTCGCCCTTGACGGTCGCCATCAGGATCTTGCCCTGCGGACGGGTGACGGTGCCCGCCTTCATCGCGCGCGCCTTCTCTTCCTCCATGTAGGGCATCAGGAACGCGACCGCTTTCTTCATGGCGCGCGCGCTCTTGACGACCTGCGGCAGGAACATCTTGCCGGCGCCGAACAGATCGCCGACCACTTTCATCCCGTCCATCAGCGGTCCTTCGATAATCTCGAGCGGCCGCGCGTACTTCTGGCGGGCCTCGTCGAGGTCGGGCCCGAGAAAATCGAGCACGCCGTGGACGAGCGCGTGCGACAGCCGGGCTTCGACGGTGTTGTCGCGCCACTTCAGGTCGATTTCGCGCTTGGTGCCGGCGCCTTTCACCGTTTCGGCGAACTGCACCATGCGTTCCGTCGCGTCCGGCCGGCGGTTGAAGATGATGTCTTCGACGTGCTCCAGGAGATCCTTCGGGATGTCCTCGTACACGATCAGCTGGCCGGCGTTCACGATGCCCATGTTCAGGCCGGCTTTGATTGCATGGAACAGAAACGCCGAGTGAATCGCTTCGCGGACCACGTCGTTGCCGCGGAACGAGAACGACAGGTTGCTGACGCCGCCGCTGAAGTTGACGCCCGGGCACGCCGCCTTGATCTGCCTGCACGCTTCGATGAAGTTGATGGCGTACTCGTTGTGCTCTTCGAGCCCGGTCGCGATCGCGAGGATATTCGGGTCGAAGATGATGTCGGTCGGATCGAAGTCGAGCTTCTCGGTCAGCAGCTTGTAGGCCCGCGAGCAGATCTCCACTTTACGCGCGACGGTGTCGGCCTGGCCGGTTTCGTCGAACGCCATCACCACCACGCCGCCGCCGAACTGCTGCACGCGCGCGCGCCTTCTTCAGGAAGTCCTCTTCACCTTCCTTCAAGCTGATCGAATTGACGACGGGCTTGCCCTGCACGCATTTCAGTCCGGCCTCGAGCACCGACCACTTCGAGCTGTCGATCATGATCGGCAGACGCGAGATTTCCGGCTCGGTGGCGATGAGATTGAGGAAATGCGTCATCGCCTGCTCGGAGTCGAGCAGGCCTTCGTCCATGTTGACGTCGATCAGGTTCGCGCCGCCGCGCACCTGCTCGAGCGCCACGTCGACGGCCTCGCCGAACTTGCCGTCCTTGATCAGCCGCTGAAATTTCTTCGAGCCGGTGACGTTCGTGCGCTCGCCGATCATCTGGAAGTTGCTGTCGGGGCGCACGTCGAGCACTTCGAGGCCGGCGAACTGCGTGTGCGGCGACTTGAACGACGGCCGGCCGTCCGCCGTCGGAATCTTGCGCGCCGGCACGCCGGCGACCTGTTCTGCGATCGCGCGGATGTGATCGGGCGTCGTCCCGCAGCAGCCGCCGACGATGTTGACGAAGCCGCTGGTGGCGAAATCCCTGACGAGCTCGCCCGTCTCCGGCGCGTGCTGGTCGTACTGGCCGAACGCGTTCGGCAGCCCTGCATTGGGATAGCTGCTGACGAACGTCGTTGCGACGCGCGAGAGCTCGGCGAGGTACGGCCGCATCTCGCGGGCGCCGAGCGCGCAGTTGATCCCTACCGCGAGCGGCTTCGCGTGCATCACCGACACCCAGAACGCGTCGATCGTCTGCCCGGACAACGTCCGTCCGCTGCGATCGGTGATTGTCGCCGACAGGATGATCGGCACCTTGCCGTCCGGGTCCACCTCGGCCGCTGCGAGCATGCGCCGCCTTGGCGCTCAGCGTGTCGATGATCGTCTCGATGAGCAGCACGTCGACGCCGCCGTCGATGAGCCCCCGCACCTGCTCGGCGAACGCGTCCTTCATCTGGTCGAAGGTGACCGCGCGGAACGCGGGGTCGTTGACGTCCGGCGAAATCGACAGCGTCTTGTTGGTCGGACCCATCGCGCCCGCCACGAACCGCGGCCTGTCGGGAGTCGTCCATTTGTCGGCGGCCTGTTTCGCGAGCTTCGCCGCCTCGACATTCAGCTCGTACACGAATGGCTCGAGCGCGTAGTCCGCCTGCGCGATGGTCGTGCCGCTGAACGAGTTGGTCTCGATGATGTCGGCGCCCGCCTCGAGGTACTGCTCGTGGATTCCGAGGATGATGTCGGGACGCGTCAACACGAGCATGTCGTTGTTGCCGCGCAGGTCCCTGGAATGCGACGCGAAGCGCTCGCCGCGGAAATCTTCTTCGGTCAGCTTGTGGCGCTGGATCATCGTGCCCATCGCGCCGTCCAGCACGAGGATGCGCTGGGACAGACAGCTGTTCGAGTCGGGTTCGAATGTTTGACATATGCACTGTCGAGTCCGCCTTCAGCGTGAGTGCCGGCCTTCAGGCCGGCTTCACTCCAGACGCAATCAACACCGTAAACGGATCTCCGGGCGAGCGCGATCCGACGCGGACGTTCACGTCCTTCAGCCCTGCGCCGGTCAGAAACCGCTCGAGATCCTCATCCTTGAATCCGAGCCAGCGGTCGCCGACGCGATCGCGCACCCATTCTTGATCGTGTTCGCGCAGATCGAGTGCGAGGACGCGGCCGCCCGGCCGGAGAATGCGCGCCGCCTCGGCGACGGCGCGCGACGGGTTCACCGCATGATGCAGCGCCTGCGAGAGGAGCGCCACGTCGACCGATCCGTCCTGAAGCGGCAGCTTTTCCATGTCACCGCGCTTCCACGTGATGTTCTCCACGCCGCGCCGTTCGGCGAGGGCCTTCGCCCGTTTCAGCACGTCCGCCGATCGATCGATGCCGACGACGCGCCTGGCCCACTGGGCAGATTCGACAGACAAGTATCCTTCGCCGCAGGCGATGTCGGCGACGTCGGCCGGCGGCAACAGCGTGCCAAGCGCGCGGGACCAGCCTGCCCAGCTTCTGCCCGGCACGAACTGCGCCCGGTCGGTGCCATGGACGGCGAAGTTCTCCTTACGCAGCCGAATCACTTCCTGCAGCCGCGATTCGTCGCCGCGCACGGCCGGCGTGTGCGCCGCTTCGGCGAATTGCGCCTGCAGCGCCGGCCACAGGCCGGCAAACCCGCCGTCGAGCAGGGCAGGGGAGAGGCGATAGAAGGCAAACCCGCCGCCGCGTTCTTCGACGACGAGCCCCGCTTCTTTGAGCAGGCGGAGATGGCGCGACACGCCCGACTGCGCGATGCCGAGCACGGCGGTCAGCTCGGTCACGTTCAGCCGGCCGTGCTTCCCCGCGAGGACGCGGAGCAGGCGCAGACGCACCTCGTCGCCCAGCAGCCGGTAGAGCTCGCCGGCTCTTTTCACATACATGAATATACATTCATGTATATAACAATGCAAGCTGGCTGGTACGGACTCGGGACTCGGGATTAGGTCTGAACAGCGAACACGCGGATACCTGCCAGTCTAATCCCAAGCCCAATCCCAAATCCCGACTCCGCTATAATCCCTCCGACGTGCTGACCGGTTCCATGCTCGCGCTCGGCTTCCTTCACGGTCTCGGCGCCGATCACCTCATGGCCATCGCGGCGTTGTCGCTCGCCACGCCGCTCGGCCCGGCGCGCTACGCGCGCGCGTTCGGACTGGCGCTGCGATTCGCGGTGGGACACGCCGTGCTGCTGGCGCTGGGGGCGGGGCTCGTGCTGTTTTTCGGCTGGCAGATTCCGGTGC
Organism: Vicinamibacterales bacterium; assembly: GCA_963802345.1. Lineage (GTDB taxonomy): Bacteria > Acidobacteriota > Vicinamibacteria > Vicinamibacterales > JAMQPK01 > JAMQPK01. The sequence continues at coordinate 91,701 of CAWDIK010000011.1, read as the reverse complement.
GGTTCGAGCAGGGCGGGGAGTTCGTCGGCGGCTGTCTGCTGATCGCCCTCGGTCTCATCGTGGGGTGGCTCACCGTGTCAGGCCGCCTCTACGTGCACACGCACGCACACGAAGCCGGCGAGCAGCGCGCCCACAGCCACTGGCACCTCCATCTCGGCCGCCAGCATTCCCATCGTCCGGCGATTCACACCATGTTGCCCGGCGTGCTCGGCGCCGTGTTCGCGGTCAGCGGGTTGAGGGCGCTCATCCTGTCGCTGCCGTTGTGGAGCTCGACCGGCAGCGCGAATCATTTCTGGTCGCTGCTCTTCCTGGTCACGATCTTCGCCATCGGCATCCTCATGTCGATGTCGCTCTTCGGCATCGTGCTCGCGCACACGCTCGCCGATCGGCGCATGACGGGCCACGTCGCCCGGTTCTCGGCCGCCGCGACCGCGCTCGGCTCGCTGGCGCTCGGGATCTACTGGATTACAGGGCTCTGATTTCTTTGGTCTTGAAGAGGAAAAACACGCTGACGGCGAGCAACGCGATGCCGTTGAATGCGATGACGCTCGGGGCCGAGCTGACGCTGGCGAGATAGCCGCTGACCAGGCTGCCGAGCGGCATCCCGCCGCGAAACGCCACCAGATAGATGCTCATCACGCGCCCGCGCATCTCGTTGGGCGCGATCAGCTGCACCAGCGACATCAGGCACGACACCACGATCATCAGCGTGACGCCGCTGGCGAAGAGCAGCAGGTAGCTCAACGGGAGCCATCGGCTCCACGCCACCAGCGCGATGATGACCCCGAGCCATGCCTCGACGAGCAGCGTGGTGCGCCCCATGTGGCGGAAGCGGCCGAGCCACGCCACCACCATCGCCCCCGACACCGCGCCCGCGCCCGAGAACGACAACAGCACGCTGTAGAGTTCGACGCCGGAACCGAACACGTCCCGCGCGAACACCGGCAGCAGCGTCAGCATCGGAATGCCGAAGAACGCCGTCGCCGCGCCGAGCACCATCAGCGCCATGATGCTGCGCTGTTCGCGCACGTAGGCGATGCCCTGCTTCAGCTCGCCGAACATGTTCTGCGTGCGCGCCGCGGGCAAGTGTTTCAGGTGGAGCGACATCAGCGACAGGATGACCGCCAGGAACGACAGCGCGTTGATCGCGAAGCAGATGGCGAGCGCCGTCATGTCGGCGACCCCCCAGCGCTTCAGCATGGCGAGCGTGCCGCCCGCGAGGAGCGGGCCGAGCATCCGCGCGACGTTGAACTGGATCGAGTTCAACGCGATCGCATTGGTCAGATCCTGCTTGCCGACAAGCGAGGGGATCAGCGATTGGTACGCCGGGCCGCCGAACGCCTGCGCGGTGCCTGTAATAAAGGAGAGCAGCAGGATGTGCCACACCTCGACGACCCCGGAGTACACGAGCGCGGCGAGGATGGCTGCCGTGGAGAGCTGTATCCACTGCGATGTCATCAGCGTCAGCCGGCGATCGTAGCGATCGGCGACGACCCCGCCGATGAGCGTGAACAGCATGATCGGGAGCTGCTGCAGGAACGCGTCGAGCCCGAGGTAGAAGGCCGACGCCGTCAGCGAGAGCACCAGCCAGTTCTCGGCGAGGCTCTGCATCCAGGTGCCGATGCTCGAGAAACACGCGCCGAACCACAAAACTCGAAAGTCGCGGTGATGCAGGGCGGCGGCAATGCGACGCAGGCCCTTGAGTGGCGCGGGGGCTTCGGGGGCTTCGCTGGGAGTGGCGGGATGGGCCTGAGCCAACGGGAATTGCCCGTATCGTAACCGAATTTCCCGTCAGTTTCTGCCCGCGCTCAGGGATTAGGGGTAGTATCGCTCCTCCAAAGAAGTGGATGCATGTCGGTGCAAAGAGATGAGCTATCGGCACTCAAGTTTCTCGATCGCCTCCAGGGTCACCTGAAGCACGTCCGCGAGCCGCAGAAAGCGCTCCGCTACACGCTGCGCGAGACGCACGAGTTCTTCAACGCCTCACACGGTTGCATCGCGAGGCTCCAGCCCGGCCGGCCACACGCAGAAATTCTCTTCAATATTCCCAAGGGCGGGCCGCTGGAATCTGGACGACCTGACGCTGTTCATCGATCGCCGGCATCCTCCCGTGCAGCAGGATGTGGTGATGGCGCCGCTGAAACGGCGCGGCGGGGCGTGGGGCGCGTTGGCATTGAGCCGGCCTGGGGGAGCGTTCGGTCGCGACGACCGGCGTCTTGTCTCGCGAGTGGCCGCGGTGCTGTCGGACGCGATTCACCACATAGACAACGACCGCATGGTCGGCGTGCGCGACCGTATCGATCGAAAGATCATGGAGCAGATCGATCCCAAGGACCTGTTCTACCAGATTCTCGATGGCCTTCGTTCGCTGACTCAGTACGATCACTCATCGGCGCTGTTGATTCGAACGGAAGACGATCCCGCGCTCGTCCTCGTTGCAGAGCAGATCGCGTGGGCGAAGGCGAAAAGTCATCGGATTGGCTTGCGCCTTCCAATTGCGCGGGAAACCGCGACGCTGCTCTTGACAGAGCAGGTCTACGGCTTCGATCGCCACGGCGAGCGATGGCAGGAGTGGAGTGGACGGGCTGCCGGCGACCTCGCATCGCTGCTCGATTACAACGCCGATGGCCGTGACGGCGACGGCGGCGGCCTTCGCGAAGGCTCGATGCTGTGCGCACCGCTGGTCACGCGCGATGGTCTGATTGGAATTCTGAAGATCGCGGCACGGTATCCGGCGCAGCTCAAGCCCTACGATGGCGAGCTGGTGGAACATTTCCGCTCGCAGGCGGCCGTGGCGATCCAGAACCTGCACCGGACGGCGTCGCTCCGCGCGCGAGTGGTGACCGCCGAACGGAAGCACGCCATGGCCGAGCTTGCGCGCAGCGTGTCGCACGACGTGAACAACGCGCTGGGGTCGATGCTGCCGCTGGTGCAGCAGATGCAGGAAGATCTGCGCTCCGGCATCCACAACCCTGATGTGCTGTGCGAAGACCTCGAGCAGGTTCAGAAATCGCTGCAGGTCTGCCGCCGGATTTTCGGCGGCATGCTCTCGTTTTCACGCGGCGCCGCCCGGCGAAGCCGGCATGGATACGTGCGGCGGGCGTTCGAGACGGCATCGGCGATCTTGAAATACGGAATGGGCCGCCGAGGCATCCAGCTCGACACCGAGATTCCCGAAGATGCGCCGGCGGTGGCGTGCGGTCAGAGCGATCTGGAGCAGGTCCTCCTCAACCTCCTCACGAATGCACGGGAGGCCACGCTCCCGGGAGGACGGATTGCCGTCGTGGTGGAACCGGCTCCCGAAATCCTGCGGATTTCGATCCGCGACACCGGATGCGGGATTCTGCCGGAGGATCTGCCGAGGGTGATGGAACCGTTTTTTACGACGAGACCTCACGGCAACGGACTTGGCCTCCCGATTTGCCGCTCCATCCTCTGGGAAATCGGCGGAACGATTACGCTCGAGAGCCAGCCGGGCGTCGGGACGCACGTGGAGCTGACGCTCCCACTGGCGGCGCGCCATTCGCAGGTCCAGGCGTCATGACGGGATCGCGGATTCTCGTGGTCGACGATGAGCCGGGGATTCTTCGAGCGGTGGAACGGGTTCTCGGCGACACGCATCACGTGTGTGGAACGAGCTCGGCAAAAGACGCCGTCTCGCTCGCCGCAGAATTTCTCCCCACGCTGGCGATCGTCGACATCAGAATGCCCGAAGTCGATGGCTTCGAGCTGATGGCCAGACTGAAGGCGCGTCTTCCGCAGATCGACGTGATCCTGATGACGGGCAGCGTCGATGACCTCGACGAGAAGCTGATTCGAGCGATCAAGAATGCTGCGTTCTACTTCATTCAAAAACCATTCGATCGTGAAGTGTTGAAGACGCTCGTCGAGCGATGTCTGGAATTGCAATGGCGGCGCGAAGCGCATCGCCGCCATCTTCAGCGTCTCGAAAACGAGCTGTCGCAGGCTCGCACCTTTCAGCAGAGTCTGTTGCCCCCGCGCGAGGCGATGGTGAACGGGCTGTCGGTGTGCAGTCAGTACCTCCCGTGCTCGGAGATCGGCGGCGATTTATACGACTACGCGCCGGCGGATTCGGGGCAGACGGCGCTGCTCGTCGCCGACGTGTCGGGACACGGGCTGGCGGCGGCGATGATGACCAGCGTGGTGAAGAGCGCGTTCCACGCTGCGCGCGTCGATGGGTACGACCCGCTGACCGTGGTCCATCGCGTATGGGCCGGCCTGGCGGCATTCGGTCCTGAGAAATTCGTGACCCTGTTCGCGGCGTTGATCGCGCCGGAGGGCAATCACCTGCGCTATGTCAGTGCGGGCCATCCGCCGGGGCTGTTGTGGAAGGACGCCGATCCTGTGTGGCTGGCGAGCACGGGCCCGCTGATCTCTCCCGCACTTCCGGCCTCGATGTGGTCGATCGAATCGGTGGCGATGCGGCCAGGCGACCGGTTGCTGCTCTATACGGATGGCGTCACGGACGCGCTCGAATCGGATGACGCTGCAGCGCCATCACAGATCATCGACGCGATGCATCGCGAAACCGGCGGAGGCATGCAGTTATTGGATGCGATTCTCGCTGACGTGCAGCAGAAGCTCGACGGAAGCCCTCAGCCCGATGACGTCACGCTGATGACGGCGAGCCGCCTCATCTAAGCTCTTCGCTTTTCAGTTCTTCGCTTTTCGTTTCATCCCCCTCAGCCCCTCAGTTTTGCGGCTCTTGCATTGGCAGTCCGGTTCGATCTAGGATGGCGAAAATAAAGCGAAAGTAGGAGCGCCATGCCTTCAGCTGCCATCGACCGGGATTACCTCGAATCGCTTCTTCGCGATCGCAAGCTCGACCACACGTGTTGGGGTCTGACCCCCGTACTAGCAAGGGGGTCAGACCCCATGAACCGGGGTCAGACCCCATCCGCTGGCTCGTGCCGACCGGGATGACCGAGCTCGACGCGCGGCTCGAGGGCGGCCTGCCGCGCGGTCATCTATCTGAAGTCATCGGCCCGCGGTCGTCAGGGCGCCTCGCCATTCTTGTCTCGGCACTGGCGGGTGCGACGTCACGGGGCGAAGCGGTGGCGCTCGATCGATCCGCTCGACATGTTCGACCCCGTGACCGCATCGGCCAGCGGAGTCGATTTTCAGCGGATGCTGTGGATTCGCGGCGAATCGTCCGGCTCTGCGCGCGTCAGCCTCTCGTCCGAATACGGCACTCTGCAGAAGAGCCTCGACCGCGCCGTCAAGGCACTGAACATCGTCCTGCAGGCGGGTGGCTTTGGATTGGTGGTGCTCGATCTGGGCGAAGTCGCCGCGCAGACGATTAAGCGGCTGCCCTATACCACGTGGCTGCGCCTGCACCGCGTCATCGAGGGCAGCGAAACGGCGTGCGTCCTGATTGGCAGCGAGCCCATTGCGCGGAGCAGCGGGGGAGTCACGGTGCAGTTGGCGTCAGGCTCCCGGCTTCAGGCTCCTGGCCTGAACGCGCGTGTCATCCGAGCCCGAAAAGTGGAGAGCGACCAGTATGTTCGCGTGCCTTTATCTGCCGCGGCGTGCTAACTCGGCACCTGATAGGGGCGAAGCGGCAAGGGGCGAGCGACGAATTGCCACGCACGACGATCCCACGATCGTTCAGATCGCGCGTGATTTTTCGCCGCGCGTCGAGACGCATGGAGACGACACGGTCACGCTCGACATCAGCGGGCTTGGCAGCCTTATCGGCGAGCCGCGAGCGATCGGCGAAGAGCTGCGCCGCACGGCCGCCGATGCCGGGCTGGGCGTGCACATCGCGATAGCGGCTTCGTCGACGGCGGCGATCCTTCTCGCGCACGCACGCGCGGGCTGACGGTGGTGCCGCGCGGCGACGAAGCGGCGGCGCTTGCGCCGCTGCCGCTCAGAACACTGACGCAGTTGGACTTCGGACTCTGGGCTTTGGACTCTCGGCAGCCCAAAGCCCAACGCAGCCCAAAGCCTGAAGCCCAAAGCCCGGAGCCTGGACCCATCGAGCAACTCGCTCGTTGGGGCCTGCGCACTCTCGGCGATCTGGCGGCCCTCCCTTCCAGCTGAGCTGTCCGCGCGGCTCGGCCAGACCGGCCTCCGTTGGCAGCGTTGGGCGCGCGGCGAAGAGATGCGGCCGCTGGTGCCGGCCGGCGTGGCGGAGTCGTTCGAGGAATCGCTCGACCTCGAATGGCCGATTGACGGGCTCGAGCCGTTGTCCTTCGTCCTGGCGCGGCTGTTCGAGCCGTTATGCGATCGGCTCGAGCGCGGCGATCGCGGCGCGGTCGTGCTGCGCGTCACGTTGACGCTGGTCACGGGACCTCGCCATAGCCTCGGCGAAGGCGGGCGCGACCGGCACGAGCGCGTGCTGGAGCTCCCAGCGCCGATGCGCGATGCGCGCGTGCTGCGCACGCTGGCGCTGCTCGATCTCGAGTCGAACCCGCCGCCGGCGGCGATCGATCGCGTCGCCGTCGGTGTCGACGTCGCCGAAGGGCGCGTCCTGCAGTTCGGGTTGTTCGCGCGCGCGCTGCCCACCGACACGCTGGCGACGCTGCTCGCGCGGCTCGGCGCGCTCATGGGCAGCGACCACGTCGGCGCGCCCTCGCTCGTCGACACCTATCGTCCAGGCGCCTTCGCGATGGCGAAGTTCGATCCACCGCGCACCTTTACTAATCCCCAATCCCCAATCCCTAATCCGGCGAAGCGGCGGCGCAGCGTCCGTTTGCGGCGCTTTCGAAGTCCCGATTCCCGCCCGCGTGGTCGTCGAACAGGGACGCCCCGTCCGGGTCACCACCGATCGCCGCGGCTGTGCCGGCGGGCGCGTCGAACGCAGCGAGGGACCGTGGCGGTCGTCAGGCGACTGGTGGGTTCTTCGCACGCGCCACGACCCACGCGACCTCGCCGTGGAATTGCGACGAGTGGGACGTGGCGCTCAGTGACGGAACGACGTATCGAATTTCCCAGGCGCACGACGCTAGGCGCCTGGTTCGTCGATGGGCTGGTTGACTGACTGCAGCATTGGACAGAATTGCCAATCAATGGTTATGTATCTCGAATTACACGCCGCGTCCGCTTTCAGTTTTCTGGAAGCGGCCTCCTTACCTGAAACGCTGATCGCGCAAGCGGCGCGCTACGGGTATCCGGCGATGGCGCTGCTCGATCGCGACGGCGTCTACGGCGCCCCGCGCTTCCATCGCGCGGCGACGGCCGCCGGCATCAAGGCCATCATCGGCGCCGAGCTCACGATCTCGCCTACGCTCGATGCATCGTCCGAGCTTCGCGCCGCAGCTGCACCCTTGCATCCCTCACCCCTGCACCCCTCGCCCCTGCGCATTCCCGTCCTCGTCGAGTCCGCCGAAGGCTACCGGAACCTCTGCCGGCTCATCACGCGCATGAAGATGCGCGCGCCGAAAGGCGAGGGCGCCCTTACGCTCGACGAGCTCGACGGGCAGACGCGGGGTCTCATCGCGCTTGCGGGGCGCGAGCTGCTCGGGTTTCAGAAATACGGCGTCGGCGGGTTGATCGATCCGCTCGTCGGCGTGTTCGGCCGCGGCAGTGTGTATGTCGAAATTCAGCGCCATCTCCTGCGCGACGAAGAGGCCGACAACCGCATGCTCGCCGACATCGCCGGCACGTTTCACGTGCCGATTGTCGCAACCAACGGCGTGCGCTTCGCCGATCCAGCCGAGCGGCCGCTGTTCGACGTGCTCACCTGCATTCATCACAAGACGACGCTGGCGCAGGCAGGAAAGACGCTCGCGCGCAATGCCGAGCGCTATCTGAAGCCGCCCGAAGAGATGGCGCGGCTGTTCCGCGATCTGCCCGAGGCGCTGGCGTCGACCGAGGCGCTCGGCGAGCGGCTCGATTACACGATGGCCGATCTCGGCTATCGGTTTCCCGATTATCCGGTGCCGCCGGGCGAGACGCACATCTCGTTTCTCCGCAAGCTGACCGATCTCGGCGCCCGCGAGCGGTATCGGCCGTATCACGACCGCGCCAGGGCGCAGATTGCGCGCGAGCTCGATCTCATCGAGCGTCTCGATCTCGCCGGCTACTTCCTGATCGTCTGGGACATCGTGAATTTCTGCCGGCACAACGACATCCTCGTGCAGGGGCGCGGCTCGGCGGCCAACAGCGCCGTCTGCTACAGCCTCGGCATCACCGCCGTCGATCCCGTGGGCATGGATCTGCTGTTCGAGCGGTTTCTTTCTGAAGAGCGCGGCGAATGGCCCGACATCGATCTCGATCTGCCGAGCGGCGATCGCCGCGAGCGGGTGATTCAGCACGTCTACGAGAAATACGGCCGGCTCGGCGCGGCGATGACGGCCAACGTCATCACCTATCGCGGCAAGAGCGCGGCGCGCGAAGTCGGGAAGACGCTCGGCATCGACGCGACGCAAGTCGATCGTCTCGCGAAGGTGATGAATCAGTTCGAGTTCATCGATCCGGCCGACACGCTGCGCAAGCGGATGGTCGAGGCCGGCTGCGATCTCGATCACCCGACATTCCGATGGTTCGCCGAGTTGTGGAACCGCATGCAGGATCTGCCGCGACATCTCGGACAGCATTCCGGCGGCATGGTGATCTGCCAGGGGCAGCTCGACAGCGTCGTGCCGCTCGAGAACGCGAGCATGCCCGGGCGCGTCGTGCTGCAGTGGGACAAGGACGACTGCTCCGACATGGGGCTCGTCAAAGTCGATCTGCTCGGCCTCGGCATGATGGCCGTGCTGCAGGATGCGATCACGCTGGTGAACGAACCGGGCCTAGAGCCTAGAGCCCAGAGCCCAGAGCCCATTGTCGATCTGGCACACCTGCCCCCCGACGATCCGGCCGTGTACAAGATGCTGCAGGACGCCGACACCATCGGCGTATTCCAGGTCGAATCGCGCGCGCAGATGGCGACGCTGCCGCGGCTGCATCCCGAGCGTTTCTACGATCTCGTCGTCGAAGTCGCCATCATCCGCCCGGGCCCCATCGTCGGCAACATGGTGCATCCCTATTTGAACCGGCGCGCGGGGCGCGAACCCGTGACCTACGCGCATCCATCGTTAGAGCCGATTCTCGCGCGCACGCTCGGCGTGCCGTTGTTTCAGGAGCAGTTGCTGCGGATGGCGATGGTCACCGCCGGCTTCACCGGCGGGCAGGCCGAAGATCTGCGGCGCGCGCTTGGCTTCAAGCGATCCGAGAAGCGCATGAAAGAGGTCGAGATCAAGCTGCGCGCGGGCATGGCGAACAACGGAATCACGGGGGACGCCGCCGAGCAGATCATTTCGTCGATCACGGCGTTCGCGCTGTATGGATTTCCCGAGTCGCATGCCGCGAGCTTCGCGCTGCTCGCGTACGCCAGCGCGTATTTGAAGGTGCATTTTCCAGCGGCGTTCTACACCGCGCTGCTCAACAACCAGCCGATGGGGTTTTATCACCCGGCCACGCTCGTGAAGGACGCGCAGCGCCGCGGCGTGCGCTTTACCGGCGTCGACGTGCAGCACTCCGACTGGCTGTGCCGGGTGGATACAGACGGCAGCGTCCGGCTGGGGCTGCGGTATGTGTCGGGGCTTGCGCGAAGAAGTCGGACGCGCCATAGAAAAAGCAGGGATCAGGGATGGGCGATTAGGGATCAGAGCAGTCACGGGTGCCACATGCGTATGCCCGAAGTGCGGGTGCGACGATGAGTCGATGATCGAGACGGTGAAGGCGGGCGCATATTTCTGCAACACCTGCTCGCACGATTGGACCGTCCCCACGCGACCCTACGAACCCCACGCAACCCATGCTGCCCATTGAAGCGCCTCCGCGCTTCAAGTCGGTCGACGATCTGGCAACCGCACCGGCATCCGCCGCGAAGAATTGCAGACGCTCGCCGACATCGGCGCGTTTGCGTCGTTCGGCTACGAACGCCGCGAAGCGCTGTGGCAGGTGGAAAAGGCGATACGGCCTGCTGGGGAACTCTTCCAGGACTGCCGAATCCCCAGAGTCCCTCGCCGATCTGCCGAAGTCCCGGATTAGCAGGAGCAGTGCCCGCTCCCAGCCATGACCGCGCGAAGAGCGTCTCGTCGCCGACTATGCGGGCACGCATCTGACCATCGGCCCCCACCCGATGGCCATGCGCCGGCCCGAGCTGGCGATGCGCGGGGTGCTGCGCGCTGTCGATCTGTCGCGCGCGCGCAACGGGCGGCGCATTCGCGTGGCCGGCAGCGTCATCACGCGGCAGCGCCCGGGCACGGCCAAAGGGTTTGTCTTTCTCACGCTCGAAGACGAAACCGGCATCGCGAACATCATCGTCCGGCCCGATCTGTTCGACCGCGAGCGATTCAAGATTCTGGACGAGCCGTTTCTGCTCATCGATGGAATCCTGCAGAACCAGGACGGCGTTACGTCGGTCAAAGCCGAACGTTTACACGCGCTTGGCGGTGTTGCGATCGACATCGACTCGCACGACTTTCATTAAGTCCGCGCGAGCGCTGTGGTAATCTAAGCGCTTAATTATGAAAAATTCAGCTCTATTGCTGTGCGCTGTGTGGATGGCCGCGCTCGCGTCCCCGGTGCTCGCACAAACTCCGGCTGCCGATCGCCGAATCGACGTCACCGTGCTCGACGAGCAGGGGCTGGCCGTCGTCGGCGCGCACGTGACCGCGACATTGCGCGCCGCGAATATCAGCCGGACGGTGTCGAGCGCGAACGAGCGGTTCTCGCTGGCGGGTCTGATGCCGGGCTCTACACGCTGCGCGTGTCGGCGTCGGGTTTCCAGGTGCAGGACGTGACCGTCGATCTGACGACCGAGATGATGCAGACCGTCGAAGTCCGTCTCAAACCCGCCGGCTACGCCGAGCAGCTCGTCGTGACGGCGACGCGCTCGGAACAGCGCATCACCAACGTGCCGGCCAGCATCAACATCGTAACCAACGAGCAGATCGAGCAATCGCCCGCGGTCGTCGCAGACGACGTGCTGCGGCAGGTGCCGACGTTCAGCCTGTTCCGGCGAACCAGCAGCATCGCGGCGAACCCGACCGCGCAGGGCGTGTCGCTGCGCGGCATCGGGCCGAGCGGCGTCAGCCGCACGCTCGTGCTGCTCGACGACGTTCCGTTCAACGATCCGTTCGGCGGCTGGGTCTACTGGACGCGCGTGCCGATGATGAACGCCGAGCGCATCGAGATCATCGACGGCGCCACCTCGAGCCTGTACGGCAACTACGCGATGGGCGGGGTCATCAACATCGTGACGAACCGTCCGACGCCGCGGACGCTCATCTTCAAGCCGCAGTACGGCAACCGCTCGACGCCGAAGATGGATTTGTTTGCCAGCGACGTGTGGGGCAAGTTCGGCGTCACCTTCGACGCGACCAGCCTGCAGACCGACGGCTACACCATCGTGGCCGAAGAAGAGCGCGGCGCGATCGACAACGAAGCGAACGTCGGGTACCAGAGCTTCAGCGCGCAAAATCGACTACAACCCGACCGATCGCGTCAACCTGTTCGTCCGCGGCGGGCGTGTTCGACGAGGAGCGGAACAACGGCAAGATCGGCGAGGTCAACGACACGAACTGGAAGTTCGGCAACGGCGGCGCGCGGCTGCGGTTCGCCGAAGGCAGCAACGTCGAGGCGCGCATGTTCTTCGACAACGAGGATTTCTTCCAGAACACCTTTGCCGTGCCGGCCGCGACGCCGCCGCGCAGCCAGAGCAACCTGTCGCTCGAGAAGACCGTGCCGACCAACGCCTTCGGATCGATGGTGCAGTGGTCGCGTCCGTTCCAGTTCGGCTCGCGCTCGCACGTCCTGTCGGCGGGAACCGACTTCCGGTGGATCGACGGCGACAGCGACGAGCTCACCTACGCGCTCCCGACAGGGCTGACGCCGCTCATCCATCGCGTCGCGGGAGGCACGCAGAGGTTCGTGGGCGTGTTCGTGCAGGACCTGATCGAAGTGACGCCGAAGCTGCAGGTGACGCTGCAGCGCGCGCGTCGACAGCTGGCGCAACTACGACGCGCACAACCTCGAGACGGTGATCGCGACGGGGCAGCCGACGCCGCGCATCGCGAGTCGCTGGCCGACAAATCCGACACGACCGTCAGCCCGCGACTGCGCCGCGCTCTATCGCGCGACCGATCGCGTCTCGGTGTGGGGCAGCTTCAGCAAGGGTTTCCGCGCGCCGACGCTCAAGGAGCTCTACAGCCCGTTCCGCGTCGGCCAGGTGCTGACGCTGGCGAACGAGACGCTCGGTCCCGAGCGGCTGACCGGTGAGGAAGCCGGCGTCAGCGTCGCGGCGACCGAGCGCGTCACCGTGCGCGGGACGTTCTTCAACAACCGCGTGAACAATCCGATTGCCAACGTCACCGTGGCGACCAACAACGTGCCCGTCACACCCGGTTGCGCCGGCGTGCCGACCTGCCGCCAGCTGCAGAACCTCGGCAGCACGAACATCGCAGGGTTCCAGACCGACCTGTCGTATCGCGTGAACGGCCACTGGGGCGTCTCGGCCGCGTACGTCTTCGACATCGCGAAGGTGCACGAGTCGCAGGTCGACGCGGCGGGCATCGATCTGACGGGCAAATATCTCGCCGAGGTGCCCAAGAATCGCGTGTCGTTGGGCTTGAACTACACCAACCCGCGCTACGTGAACTTTGCGATCGAGAATCAGTTCGTCGGCCACCAGTTCGACGATGACCTCAACACGGCCGCGATCCTCCCGGGCGTCCCGGAGAAGCGGGAAGTGGGCCTGCCGGAGTACAACGTGATGAACCTCACGGTCTCGCGCACGGTCAATCGCAACGTCGATCTGTTCTTCGGCGTGCAGAACCTGTTCGACACGCTCTATTACGTAGGCACCAACCCGACGACAATCGGCACGCCGCGGCTGGTCAATGGTGGGATTCGGTTGAGCGTGGGCCGGTAGACAAACAAACAGGAGATTAGGAGATCAGGAGAATTCTTTTCGAAAAAAATTCTCCTGATTCTCCTAATCTCCTGTTAGAAGCTCTTCATCTCGTCGACGAAGCTCTCCCTCACTGCCCTCACGCGATTCCCGATCTCGAACGACGCCTCGAACAGCTTGCCGACCTGGATGCCTCCCGGCAGCTTGTGGCGGCCGACGGCCGCGAGCGCGGCAGATGCGAGGCAGCCGCAATTCGCGCAGTCGGGGTTGCCGCCGAACTGGCACGGCGTGATCGGCTTTTCGAAATTTGCCGACACACACGCCGTCGTCTTCGCGAAGATGCAGTCGTCCGGCGAGTCGGGCGGCAGCGACATAGGCGTCGAGCATCGCCTCGTGCGCGCGCAGTTTCGGGTACTTCGACCGAAACGCGAGCAGGTCGCGACACCACTTTCTGGCGGTCGGCCTTCGTGAGGCGCTCGGTCGGATACTTCGCCGACCTGCGGCGTGTAGAGGCTGATCCAGATTTGCGAGACCGCCGGATTGGCCGACCAGAACTTCGCGAACTCTTCGAGATAGCCGTCGCGGCGCACCTGCTGGCGCGTCACGGTGCAGTGCACGCGGATGTCGTGCCCCTCGATGTGCTTCAGGATGCGCTCGTAGGTCGCGGGCTTGCGGCGCTCGTCGTGTTCCGGCTGCAATCCGTCAATCGAGACGACGATCTGCAGACGGCGCAGGCCGGCCCACTCGATCGGAATGGGGCGCACGGCGCTCGTGACGAGCTGCGTGTAGATCCCCATCTCGGCCATGCGCGGCAGAATCTCGTTGAGCTCGCGGTAGCGCACCAGCGGCTCGCCGCCGACGATGGAGACGTGCAGCGGCTTGTGCTTCTCGAGAAGCGCGAACATCGCATCGACGAGCTGCTGTCCCTTGAAGTCCTGCAGCTCGCGCAGCTTGACGTCGCCGCCAAGGTGATCGCTGCCATAGGCGTAACAACCCGGACAGGTCAGCGGGCACTCGCGTGTGATCTCAATCGACAGGTTCGGCTGATACCCGGCCAGTATCCGGCCCCACGCCTTGATGATCCCTTCCATTCAGCTCCTCGTCGCCACCGACTACTCACCACTACCACCAACCACTAGACCACCAACCAAGAGCCCCAACTGTACCAGAACGGTTCGAGACCGCGTCAGCGCGCATAATACGCTTTCGTAGTGCCGGCATCCTGCCGGCTGGGCCGCATACCCATGATCAGACGCCGCCGTTCGAAGCTGCATGGTTGGGGAGTGTTCGCCACGCAACGCATTCCGAAGAACAAGCGGATCATCGACTACGCGGGCCAGAAGATCTCGCATCAGGAGAGCCTCACGCGCGAGAACCGCTACATGAAGCGCGGCTTGATCTGGTGCTTTCAGATCAACCGCCGCTGGGTGCGCGACGCCGCGGTCGGCGGCAACATCGCGCGGTTCATCAATCATTCCTGCAAGGGCAACTGCTACGTGCAGATCGTCGGCGACATCATCTGGATTCGCGCCGCGCGCACCATCCGCAAGGGCGAAGAGCTCACCTACGACTACATGACCGACGGCGAAGGGCAAGATCAAATGCCGCTGCCGGCCGGGGTGTCAGAGGCTCTTGTAGTCCAGTGGAGTCCAGAGTCCAGAGTCTAGAGTCCAAGAGTCTAGAGTCCAAGAAATCGTGCGGTTTCCCGCCAGATGACGTCGAGGCTGTTCTTCAGTTGATGCGTGTCGTCGAGCATGTGGAGCGTCGCCTGGCTCTGTTGCCGCGCGAAGCGCTCGACGAGGTCGGGGTCGACGGACTCATCCTGCCGGCCCTGGAAGATCAGCAGAGGCAGGTTCAGCCGCCGCGTTGCGGGGTGATAGCGCTCGGCATCCTCGTAGAAGTCGAACCCGAGTCGCTCCGGCCGGTCCAGCGCGTAGTGGAATACCTCGATGTGGCCGGCGTTCCGCCAGCCCTCGATGCCGCCCGGCCTCACCTCGGACCAGCGATCCCATTCGAGCTCGACGGCGGGCGCCAGCAGGACCAGGCGCGAGATGGGATGCTGCGGATCTCCCCTTGGCGGGCGGCGGCTTCGACCGCCACGAACCCGCCGAGGCTCGACCCGATCAGCACGACATCCGTGGGCGGCAGCGCGGAGATCTGCGCGTCGAGCTGCTGCAGCATCCGCGTGACGGTCAGTGTGGCAAACGCCGGCTGATTGAGATCCGGGCACAGAAACGTGACCCCGTGTTCGGCGAACCGCTCCGCAAAGAAGCGCCGCTTTCGAGGAGTCCGGCGAGGACGCAAACCCGTGAAGGTAAACGACGACCACGTGCGCCTGAGAATATAATGGTTCCATGCTGCTCAGACGTCACGCCCCGATTCCGTCTTCGGAAATCACCGATAAAAAGGTGTATTTGCGGCGAAGGGAATTCATTCAGGCCGCAGCGTTGACGACCGTCGGAGCGGCTGCCGGCGCCCTCGGGCATGGACGAGGCCGACGCGCAGTCGTGGCCGCGCGTGAAGATTCCCGGCACGATCGAGAAGTCGGGCTGGGGCAAGGGCGAGAAGCTGAACGAGTATCAGGACATCGCCACCTACAACAATTTCTATGAGTTCGGCACCGAAAAGGGCGATCCGGCGGTCAACGCGCACACCCTCAAGACGACGCCGTGGAAGGTGAAGATCGACGGTCTCGTCAACAAGCCCGCGGATTACAACCTCGAAGACATCGTCAAGCCGCAAGCGCTGGAGGAGCGCATCTATCGCCTCCGCTGTGTCGAGCGGTGGTCGATGGTGATCCCGTGGGTCGGGTTTCCGCTCGTCGACGCTGCTGAAGCGGATCGAGCCGACGTCGAACGCGAAGTTCGTCGAATTCACGACGCTGCTCAACCCGCAGCAGATGCCCGGCCAGCGGCGTCAGGTGCTCGAGTGGCCCTACACCGAAGGCCTGCGGCTCGACGAAGCGATGCACCCGCTCGCGATTCTTGCGGTGGGACTCTACGGCGAGTACCTGCCGAACCAGAACGGCGCGCCGATCAGGCTGGTCGTCCCCTGGAAGTACGGGTTCAAGAGCATCAAGTCGATCGTGCGCATCCGGTTGACCGATCGCGAGCCGATGAACAGCTGGCAGCTGAGCGCGCCGAACGAGTACGGCTTCTACTCGAACGTCAATCCCGAGCGCGATCACCCGCGATGGTCGCAGGCGCGCGAACGCCGCATCGGCGAGTTCCTCATGCGTCCGACGCTGATCTTCAACGGCTACGGCGATCAGGTGGCGTCGTTGTACTCCGGGATGGATCTGAAGAGATACTATTGAAGGCTGCTCGTCTTTGCGGCTGCGCTCGTTCCGTTCGCGCACCTGATCTGGCGCGGCTTCAACGGCGACCTCACCGCCGATCCGCTCGTCGAAATCACCAACCAGACCGGTCTCTGGACGCTCCGCTTCGTCGTCATTACTCTCGCCATTACGCCGATTCGCCGCGCGACCGGCTGGAACCCGATTATCCGCTTCAGGCGCATGCTCGGGTTGTTTGCCTTTTTCTATTCCATGCTCCACTTCCTCACGTATCTCGTGGGCGATCGGTTTGCGAGCCTCGATTTTCCGGACGGCTTCGTTGCCTGGAGCACCCTCGTCAACCTGCTGGCGTCGATCTGGGAAGATGTCGCCAAGCGGCCGTACATCACTGTCGGGTTCATCGCGTTCGTGTCGATGATTCCGCTGGCGCTGACGTCGACGACCGGATGGATCCGGCGGCTCGGCGGCCGGAACTGGCAGCGGCTGCACCGCCTTATCTACGTGACGGGTATCGCCGGCGTCATCCATTACTTGTGGCGCGTGAAAGCCGACACGCTGCATCCGCTGATCTACGCGGGCATCGTCGCCCTTCTCCTCTGTTTCCGCCTCGCGCTCGCGTTCAGGAAATCGCGATGGCAGCGTCAGCCCGCTCCAGGCAGGCGCATAGACACATGCCGACAACTGATCTGACGTGGAGTGCGTCCGAGACTCTCGCCAATAAGGTGCGTCAGCGCCTCGCCGACTACCGGCAGCAGCAGATCGTGCGCCGCATCTGGGATCGCGACCCCTCGGTCTGGTCTCGTGCCGATGAGGACCGATGGCTCGGCTGGTTGACGCTGCCGATGCAGGAGCGGAGCGGCGTCGCCGCGATCGCCCGATTCGCTGACGAAGTCAGGGCCGGCGGCATCAACGACGTCGTCCTGCTCGGAATGGGCGGCTCGAGCCTCGCGCCCGAGGTGATGCGCGAGGTCATTGGCCGTGGCGAGGGCTATCCACACCTGCACGTCGTTGACTCGACCGATCCCGGACAGATCCTCTCGGTGGAACGGGCAATCGATTTTCGGCGAACGCTGTTTCTCGTCGCATCGAAATCCGGTACGACCCTCGAAGTGAACATCCTGAAGCAGCACTTTTTCCATCGAGCGGTACAGGCGCTCGGCGAGTCGGACGCTGCACGTCACTTCGTGCTGACCACGGATCCGGGCTCGAAGCTCGAGCAGGCAGCGAAGCAGGAAGGCTTTCGCGCGATTTTCCCGGGCATCCCGAGCGTCGGCGGGCGCTACTCGGCGCTGTCCAACTTCGGCCTTGTGCCGGCCGCGTTGCTGGGTGCGAACCCGGAACTGCTGCTCGATCGCGCCCGGGAAATGGCACAGCGTTGTGCGGCCGATGGTCCTGAAAATTCCGCGCTCGAGCTTGGTGTCCTGCTCGGCGAG
The DNA here is from genome assembly GCA_963802345.1 of Vicinamibacterales bacterium. Taxonomy (GTDB): domain Bacteria; phylum Acidobacteriota; class Vicinamibacteria; order Vicinamibacterales; family JAMQPK01; genus JAMQPK01. The sequence continues at coordinate 74,111 of CAWDIK010000011.1, read as the reverse complement.
CTTGCGCTCGAGGGGCGCGACAAGCCGACGCTGATTGCGCCGCCCGGCCTGGCGAGCTTCGGCGGATGGCTGGAACAGCTCGTCGCCGAATCGCTCGGCAAGCAGGGCAAGGGCATCATCCCGATCGAAGGCGAGATGACTGGACCGCCCGAGGTCTACGGCCGCGACCGCGTGTTCATCCATCTCCGTTTCGTCGGGCGCGGCGGATCCCGCATCCGACGCCCTGGTCGAGCGGCTCGAACGCGCGGGCCATCCGGTGGTGCGCATCGACTGGCCCGATCGGCACGCGCTCGGCGCCGAATTCTATCGCTGGGAGTTTGCGACTGCTGTCGCCGGCGCCGTGCTGGGCGTCAATCCGTTCGATCAGCCCGACGTCGAGGCCGCGAAAATCGTCACGCGCCGTCTTGCCGCCGAGTACGAGCAGACCGGCACGTTGGGAGACGACGAGCCGGCGTTGGGGGAGACGGACATCAAGGGGTTGCTCGATCAGCTGCGCGAAGGCGACTATTTCGCGCTGCTCGCGTTCATCGAGATGAACCGCGCGCACCAGGACGCGCTCGCAGCCATTCGCGCGGTCGTGCGCGACCGCAGGAAAGTGGCGACGTCCGTCGGATTCGGGCCGCGGTACCTGCACTCCACCGGGCAGGCGCACAAAGGCGGTCCGAACTCCGGCGTGTTTCTCGTGATCACGTGCGACGATCCCGAGGATTTGCCGGTGCCGGGGCAGCGCTACAGCTTTGGCATCATCAAGCGGCTGCAGGCGCGCGGCGACTTCGAAGTGCTCGCGTCGCGCGGACGCCGCGTGCTGCGCGTGCATCTGAAGAACCTCGGCGCCGGGCTTCGCGACCTGCACGCGATCGTGCAGAAGGTCGCTTAACTGGTACAATCAATTGACCCCTGCCCCAGCGCGCGGGTTTCACAAAGGAAGGTATCCATGCGTCTTAGATTCGCGGCGGCTCTCGTGGGTGTGTTCGTGCTTGGCCTCGGCGCCGCTTCGGCGGAGCCCGCGCCGGCCGGCCAGGCCGCGCCGGCCCCCGCGCAGCAAGGCCTTCGACAGCCGGATGTCATCTACGTGCCGACGCGTCAAACCGTCGTCGACGCGATGCTGAAAGTGGCGAACGTGAAAGCCGGCGACGTGTTGTACGACCTCGGCTGCGGCGACGGCCGCATTCCCGTGACGGCGGCCAAGCTGGGCGCCCGCGCGGTGTGCATCGACATCGATCCGCGGCGCATCGCCGAAGCCAACGAGAACGTCAAGAAGAACAACGTCGGCGATCGCGTGCGGGTGCTGAATCAGGACCTGTTCACCACCGACATCAGCGAAGCGACGGTCGTGTCGTTGTATCTGCTGCCGTCGCTCAACCTGAAGCTGCGGCCGACGCTGTGGAGGACGCTGAAACCCGGCACCCGCATCGTCTCGCACGATTTCGACATGGGCGACTGGAAACCGGAGCAGACGCTGAACGTCGACGGCGCCACGGTGTACTACTGGACGATTACGCCGGACCTGGCGAAGAAGGCGGCGGCGGAGGCTAAGTAGCCGTCTAGTCCGTCGTCGGCAGTCGGCACCTCGTACGGCGTCTCAGTGGCGTCTAGTCGTCGTCGTAGTGCTGGCCTTTAGGCGCCGTGCTGATCTCGGCCTAGGCCGCTCTCGGCTGCTTCTCGTGCCTCCATCGCCAGCAACGCCAGGCCGAGAGCAGCCCAGAACAGATTTCTTGCGGTTCGTACCGTTGCGATCGTGACGCCTACCGCCGCTCCGATCCCCAGAATCTGCGCGATCGATCCCGATCCCGCGTGATCGACGCCCAGCCGCAGCGGCACGAACTTGAACGCGATCATGATGAGGCGCTCGACGGTGCCGAGAACCAGCGCCATCAGCCACGTGCGATCGCCGTGGCCCACGAGCAGCCGCAGCAGGAAATAGATCTCCAGCACCGCCGTTACGTGGAAGGCGAACTGCAGCAGCAGAATCTGCCCGATGCGTTCCTTGCGCGTGGCCGCGAAGCGGAAGACGCGATCTTCCGCATCGCGCACGGCGGAATGTTTCAGGAATCGACTGAGAAACCGCGGCTCGCTTCGAAGCAGCCACCACACCGCGATGACGGAGACGATCGCGACGGCGCCAAGTGACAGCGTGATCGTCAGCGCGGCGTTCGTCGGGCTGTAGCCGAGGAGGAACGCGAGCGTGCCGATCATGATCATGATCGCGACGCTGATGCTGTAGAAAATGTTCTCGAGGACGACGGATGAAAACGCCGCTGATGTCGCGATGTTGCGGCGGATGAGCAGCGCTTTGGTGCCTTCGCTGGCCAGCGGTCCGAGGGGCAGCACGTTGCCGACGGCGTCGCCGGTGACGTAGGCCTTGAAGGCCTGCCCGAACGTGAAGCGCTCGGTGTCTTCGACGCACAGCGACCACGCCTTCGCGCGTACGGCCATACGGATGGCCGAAAGCGCGAGGACGACGATGAACCCGGCGCCGATTTGCCGGAGCTGCCGGAGGATTTCTCGCGGGCCGGAGGCCTGCAGTGTGTAGATGAAGAGCAGCACACCGGCAATCGCCGCGACGACGGCGATCGGCCGGATTCTCGCCCGCGACGGCGCTGGCGCGCCCGGTTCCCGCATGGAGTGTGGAAGTGTACCGTACGAAAGGCCGATGGTTGGTGGTTCCCCCTCAATCCGCATTGATGATTGGTAGATCTGATAGATTGTCAGAATGTCGACGAGTGAAGAGTGATGATCGGGAAACTAACGGTCTGAGATGCTGAGGTCTGATTCGCTGGCGCCCAGCGACAGTGGCCGCGAATACTCAGGCTATCGTCACTCGATCGATCTGCGCAACGATTCTTCCATCTGGTGAGTGCTCTCCAATCGTGCCCGTTCAGGTCGGCCGCCAACAAGTCAGCGCGCCAACGGACACGGGTTCTGTGATAGTCTTGTAGGGTTAGATCGGTCTCGTAAGGCCAGTCCTCACACATTGACGCGGGGTGGAGCAGTCCGGTAGCTCGTTGGGCTCATAACCCAAAGGTCGGGGGTTCAAATCCCCCCCCGCAACCATCATAAGCGACAGCCGTAGAGCCGTTCCGAGCGGCAGCGGGACTTTCAACATCTCCCCGAAATTCCCGACGACTTGGAGCAGCCCGTTACCGGGCTGAATCACGGTCTTCTCCAGAAAGCCACGGCGTCGCCCGTAGAATCACCTGCACAGCAGCATGAGCATGGTCCGAACGCAATCGATCATCACCGCCGTGTGCGCGACGTGCATCGCGCTGTTCCTGCTGTCTCGTCCGGAGGCGGCGCAGAGCGATCGCCGGGATGAGTTCGCCAAGGCACGCGCCACCGATCCCGTCGCGCTCGGATGGATGGTGGGGTCGCCGCCGCCCAGACAAGCAGATCCGGTACGACGACGGCAGTTTCTACAGGTTTCCACAGTGGCGCTGGAGCTTCTCGAACTGGAGGCAGTTCCGGCCTACGGTCAACGTGTCGCGCGGCGACGGTCTCGTTCGGGCGCTGCCGCGCGCGGAGCGCACGGACATCGATGCCGTGACCTTCGTGCCAATCGGCGGCATCGCACCGGTAACGTGGGCAGACTCCCTTACGTTGAACTACACCGACGGCATCGTGATTCTGCATCGCGGCCGGATCGTGTACGGCGGGTATTTCGGTGCGTTGACCGCCGATCGCCCCCACATCGCATTTTCGGTCAGCAAGTCTTTCACCGGCACCATTGCCGCGATGCTGATCGCGGAGGGCGCTCTCGAGGCGCGCGCGCCAGTGTCCCGCTATCTTCCCGCACTGGTGAACTCCGGCTTCGGCGACGCGACGGTGGCCGACGTGCTGAACATGACTACCGCAATCGAGTTCACGGAGAACTACGAGGGTCAGTCGCCCACGATGGAGGCGTACCGGCGGGCGACCGGTTTCATCCCGCGACCGGCCGATGATCCAGGTCCGCGGTCCATTCTCCCTTTCCTTGCCAGTGTTCCGAAGAACGGCGCGCATGGCGAACGCTTCACGTATCACACGCCGAACGTGGACGTCGTCGGCTGGCTCATCGCGCGTGTCACCCATCAATCTCCTGCCGCGGTATTGACTGATCGGATCTGGAGCCGTCTGGGCGCCGAAGGCGACGCGTTTCTGCAGGTGGACGATACCGGTGTCCCGCTCATGGGCAGTTCGCTGAATGCACGCCTGCGCGATCTCGCGCGGTTCGGCGAGGTCATGCGTCTCGGCGGCGCGTTCAACGGCATCCAGATCGTGCCAGCCACTGTGGTCGCGGACATCGTCGCTGGCGGCAGCCCGGCAGCCTTCGCAAAAGCCGGCTACGCCACGCTACCAGGCTGGAGTTATCACAACTTCTGGTGGGTGTCGCATGACGCCCACGGCGTCTTCATGGCCCGTGGCATCCACGGACAGGCGATTTACGTCGATCCGAAGGCCGAGATGGTGATCGCGCGCTTCGCGTCGCACCCGTTGGCGGGCAACGCGAATCTCGATCCCATGTCACTACCCGCCTACCGCGCCGTTGCGGATCATGTCATGCGCGTGAAATGAGATGCGCTATCACGGCCCGGCTTTCCTCTGGCTCGCACGGAAGGCGGGTTGGCGACGCTCCACATGGGCAGGGAGGCGGGGCACTACGGAGAAGATCAAGCGGCCACCACGTACAGCGCCGTCGGTATTGACGGTTGCGGGCCCCCCGCAACCAACATAAGCGACAGACGCAGAGCCGTTCCGAGTCGCAGCGGCCTTCAGCATCTCCCCGAGATTCCCTACAATCTGTGGCAGTCCGTCGCCGGGCGGAATTGCGATCTTATCGAGGAAGCCGCGAAGCGCCTGCCGGGCAGCATCGTGGTCGCGTGTGGCAAGAACCGCACGTTATCCAAGTCGCAGAACCGTTCGGGCACTTGCTTCGAGCCATAGAGGCGAGAGGCCCCTACAAGCCGAATACTGACGTCTGCTGCGCCGATCACGCGCCGCCGATGACGAAGCCGACCGTGAGGGCGATGACGAAATACGTGAGCGAGCGAATTCTCGTAAGTCCTACCAACTCGACTGAAACAGGCACAAGGAGTTCTCCATGCGACGGATCTCTACCGCCCTCGTCACGGTCGTCTGTGTTCTGAGTTCCGTCACCGCTTTCGGGCAATCAGCGCCAGCGAATCCCTCAATAACGGTCCCTCGGCTGATTCAGATCTCCGGCGTGTTCCAGCCGGTGGATGGCCAGCCGCCGTCCGCGGTCGAGATCGTCACGTTGTCGGTCTACGCGGAGGCGGCTGGAGGCCTGCCGGTGTGGCAGGAACAACAGACTGTGGCGATCGAGAAGACGACGGGCCGCTTCACGCTGCTGCTCGGCGCGAGCCATCCGGCCGGCATTCCGGCCGAGGTGTTTGCCTCCGGCGACGGGCAGTGGATGAGTCTGCTCTTCGAGCGCGCGGGCGAACGGGAGCAGGCGCGGGTACGCATCGCGAGCGTGCCGTATGCGCTGAAGGCGTCGGATGCGGAGACGCTCGGTGGGCTGCCGGCCTCGGCGTATCTGCGCGCGCCAACGGCGGCGTCGACCGACGGCATCAGCCGCGAGCCATCGACGACGACATCGACGTTGACGGTGACGGAAGCGCCCAGCCTGGCGGCGGTGTTGCCGGGGACGACGAATTTTCTCGCCAAGTATGTGAATACGTCGGATGTCGGGAACTCGGCGGTCTACGAGACGCCCACCGCCGCGGTGCCGACGGGAGCGGTCGGCATCGGTACCACGGCCCCCCTGACCAGCTGCACCTGCGGTTCAACAACACGAACGGCGCGATCACGGGGCTCGCGGTGCAGAACCTGGGGAATACGACGACGTCGTATTCGGGGACGTTGTTCTACGACCAGTTTGGGGCGCTCGCACAATTCCAGGGCTTCAACAACGTCACCCACGAATACCGGATCAACAACATTGCGTCGAACCCGTCGATCAACTTCATGACCGGCAGCGCCTCGCGCTTCTTCGTCCGTAACAACGGCAACATCGGAATCGGAACCACGGCGCCGTCGGCGCTCCTCGAAGTCAGCAATGCTGTGCCCGGCGGGCCCGCGAACATGTGGATGACCAGTTACACGAACACTCTCGGCCCCTATTACCTGGCGAGGAGAGCCAGAGGCACGTCCGGCGGGCCAATGGCCGTGCAGACCGGCGATGGCCTGGCAGGCTTCTACGGCCAAGGCTACGGCACGACGACATTTGGTCCGGCCTTTACCGGAGGCATGACGGTGCAGGCCGCGCAAAACTTCTCGGACACTGCACAGGGCACCGCGCTCACGTTCATGACCACATCGATCAATGCGACTTCCCCGACGACTCGGATGACGCTCGAGGCGTCAGGGAGGCTCGGCATCGGTACCGGCACCGTGCCGGTCACGGGGACCCTCGAAGCCAGCAATGCCGACTTACCGCTGCCGTACACACAAGTGTCCGCCACGACAGTTGCAAGTTCTCCCCAGGGTTCACTGTTCGTCGGTCGAATGACCAGGGGCACTGCGGATGCGCCATCGGCGGTCCAGGATGGCGATGTGCTCGCGGGATTCCTCGGGCGCGGCTATGGGGCGACGAACTTCAACGGAACCGGCAACGGCGGAATGTTCGTGCGAGCGGCCGAGACCTGGACGGACTCGGCACAGGGCACCTCAATCCACTTCAACACGACCGCGACCGGGACGAACACGCCCACCACGCGCATGGCGATTATGCCGGACGGCAACGTCGGCATTGGCACGTTCACCGACATCCCAACGATTACGGACAAGCTGCAGGTGTTTGGCGATATCCGGATGGGCACCAGCGGCACCAACGGCTGCCTCAGGAACTTCGCCGGGACAGGGCTGATCGGCGTCTGCTCGTCCGACCGCCGCTTCAAAAAGGACATCACGCCGTTCAGTCCCGTGCTGAATCAACTGACGGCCTTGCAGCCGGTGCACTACTTCTGGCGCGCGGCGGACTTCCCGCAGCAGCATTTCGGCGACAGCCGCGCCTACGGCTTGATTGCGCAGGACGTCGAGGAAGATATTGTCCAGCTCGTGATAACGGGTGACGACGGCTTCAAGGCGATCGACTACACCATGCTCCCATTGCTGACGATTCAGGCCGTCAAGGAACTGAAGGCGGAGCACGATGCGTTGAAAGCACGCGTCAACGAGCTCGAGCGGCTGGTGACTGAGATGCTCGCGAAGGCGGCACCGCGTTAACGAACTGGAACGTATCAGATACGTGTATTCCATGAACTGCGTCCGCCGGAACAGCAGCGCATCCCTTAGACGCCTTGGATTTGCCTTTGCGAAGCCGAACCCGTGAATGGCCGATAATTACAGCGTGCCTATAACACGAAGTCTTCCCCGTCACTGCGGGGCGGAATCGCGAGGATTCTCCTTTTCGACGTCGGCCGATCAGATTCACTGGGTGAAGAAGCGCTGCACCCAGGGCTTCAACGCGCCGTCATCGCTTCAATCGGCCTCATGACGTCCGAAGAGCTGCACGCGACATGGAGCCGTCGCATCTTAAGCTCGGAATTCTGGGGAGGACGCCCCGGCTCTTTTTGAGGAGTGGTCCCCAGGCGTGTGTTACGCTCAGAGATAACCCAGTCGGCAAGATTGTACATAATGAGGGGATGAGTATGTCAGACGACTGCAATTGGCAGGGCGTCCTTCGGGCGTGTTCGCTCACGCTGCTCATGGTTGTCGGCGCGGCCGCCGCTGGCGACGACCTCCGGCTGGTCGAGGCTGCAAAAAACCAGGACGCGCAGCAGACGGCTGCGTTGCTCAAGGGGAATCCGAACGTAAACGTCCGATCCGCAGACGGCTCGACGGCACTCCTGTGGGCGTCGCATTGGAACGATGTCCGCACTGCGGAGCTGCTGCTCAGGGCCGGCGCCGATGCCAACGCGGCGAACGATTTGCGGATGACTCCGCTTTCTCGAGCCTGCACGAACGGAAGCTCGGCATTGGTCGACTTGCTGCTGAAAGCCGGCGCACAACCCAACACCCCAATCGGGACCGGTGAGACGCCGCTGATGACGTGCGCCCACACCGGCAGTGTCGAAGCGGTTCGCATGCTGCTGGTTCATGGCGCCGACGTGAATGCCAAAGAGCCCACTCAGGATCAAACCGCGTTGATGTGGGCCGCGGCGGAACAGCACCCAAGTGTTGTGAAGGCGCTGATCGAGGCGCATGCGGATGTCAAAGCTCACACCAAGACCGGGTTCACCGCGTTGCACTTTGCGGCTCGCGAAGGAGACCTCGAGTCGGCTCGGGTGCTGTTGGACGCGGGCGTCGACGTGAACGTTCGAGCGCTGCCGGAGCGTGCCGGAGGCCGGGGTGCAGCGACAGACGCCGTCACCGGACGAGCCGGCGGGCAGGAAGCGGGAGGCCGACGGGCGGGCGCGCCGCGTGGAGGGGGAGGGCCCGCGCGCTCGGGCACGGCGTTCGCCGGCGCCACGCCGCTCCTGGTCGCCACAGTGCGCGGCGAGCTGGCGCTCGCGCATTTCCTTCTGGACCGTGGGGCTGATCCCAATGTTCTCGACGGCGGCTTCACCCCGCTGTTCTGGGCCTCGGGCACGTGGGAAAACGGACTCTCCAATCCAGTCTATGGTTTTGTGGATCCTGTGGGCGGCATCCAGGATCGTGGAGAGAAATTACGACTGGTCAACGCGCTGTTGGCGCATGGGGCGAATCCAAATCTGCAGATGAAAATTCGACCCCCGACGTTTCGCGGAACCGGGTCCGGCGGATTCAACGACGCCGCAGGAGCGACGGCGTTCATCGTCGCCGCCAATGCAGGGGATGTGGAGATCATGCGCATTCTGCTGGCCGCCGGGGCGGATCCGAAGGTCGTCACCAGTAGCGGCTCCAACGCGTTGCTCGCGGCGACGGCCCTGACTCGAGGTATCGGCGAGTTCGTCGACAGCGAAGACCACGCATTGGAGGCAATCAAGTTCCTGCTCGACCTGGGCCTCGATCCGAAGAGTGTCACCAAGTTCAACGAGAATGCCCTCTTCGGACCCGCCTACCGGGGCTGGAACAGGGTGATGGCGCTTTTGATCGAAAAAGGCGCCGAGGTGAACATTGTCAACAAGGGTGGTGTGACGCCGTATCTGGCTGCCTCCGGCCTCGGCGACCGCATCGGGGGAGTCCGCTTCAACACCGAGGGGGCCGACCTTCTGCTCAAGCACGGCGCGGATCCGAAGCTCGGCCGTCCATGCCAGGCGCAAAACAGGTGTCGACCGGAGTAACGTGATGCGAACGCCGCGGCAACAACTCACACTGGTGATGACGGGCGGAGCGATCGCGCTGGTTGCGGTTGTTTCGGCGACCGTGTCCGCACGGCAGTCCGGCCCGGCAGCGGCGGGCCAGACCGAAACGACATCGACGGCCACACCGACTCCAGCACGCGAGCTGGTGAGTACGTACTGCATCGGTTGCCACAACGACAAGGTCAAATCGGGCAACCTGTCGCTTCAGAATGTCGACGCCCAGCAGGTCTTCAACTCGGCCGAAGCGTGGGAAAAGGTCGTGGTGAAGCTTCGAACGCGGGCGATGCCACCGCCCAATGCGCGGCGGCCCGACAACGCCACCTACGACCGCGTCGCCACCTGGCTCGAAAACGAGTTGGATCGTGCCGCGGCGGCCCACGTGAATCCAGGTCGAACGGTCGCACTTCATCGGTTGAACCGGGCCGAGTACGGCAACGCCATCCGCGATCTGCTCGGAGTGGAAATCGACGCCAAGGCCATCCTGCCGGCTGACGAGCAGGCCTTCGGATTCGATACCAACGGGGACGCTCTTTCGATGCAACCAGCGTTGTTGGAGCGCTATATCACCGCTGCTGCGAAGATTGCGCGTTTGGCCGTCGGCGATCCGTCGACGCCGGCCGGGGCGGAGCGATACACCGCGGTGAAGGACAACTCGAACGAGTTCACGTGGCTGTGGCAAACCGATCGGCTCGGCGAGGAATTTCCACTTGGGTCGCGCGGCGGGATCGTGGCGCGCCACTATTTTCCGCTGGACGCCGAGTACGTCTTCAAGATCCGATTGGACCGCGCCGGTGCCAACGGCGTCATCCATGGCCTGCGGACCCGCAGCGACATAGAGATTCGTATCGACGATGTCCGTGTGGGCCAGTTGAGCGTCGGCGGCACGCCCGAGACGGCCGATGCGGGCGATGACCTGGACCCAGCAGCGGGATCCGCTCCGCAGCAGGCGGATGCGGGGTTGGAAGTGCGGGTACCCGTCAAAGCCGGCATGCGTCGGGTGACCGCCACCATCATCAAATCGGACAATCTCAAGCTCGAGGGCCTGGCCTTCGACTGGCCGCCGATCTGGAGCCTGTCATATGCAGACTCCGACCCCCCGCTGGTCATTTCGTCGCTCTTGGTGGACGGACCTCACGGCGGCCGCATCTCTCCGGATTCCCCCGGACGCAAGAAGCTTTTCGTGTGTCAACCCACAGGCACCAGCACCGAGACTGCCTGTGCGACTAAAATTCTGTCGGCCTTCGCGCGGCGGGCGTATCGGCGCGCGCCGACAGGCAAAGACGTTCAGACGCTCGTCGGCTTCTATCGCACCGCGCGCGCCAAAGGGGACTTCGACGCAGGGATTCGCGCGGGAGTCGAGCGGGTTCTCGTCAGCCCCGATTTCCTGTTCCGAGTTGCGGCCGAGCCGGCTAACGCCCCCCCGGGAACGGTGTATGCCGTGCCCGATATAGAGCTGGCGTCGCGCCTGTCATTCTTTCTCTGGAGCAGCATCCCGGACGACGAACTGCTCGACACCGCGATCCAGGGCAAGCTGCGCGACCCAGCCGTCCTCGAGCGGCAAGTCCGGCGCATGCTTACCGACCAGCGCGCACGCAACGTGCTGGTGCAGAATTTCTTCGACCAATGGCTGCAGACGCGAAATGTCTGGAAGATCACACCGGACCTCAACCAGAAGTTTCCATGGTTCGACGACAATCTGCGCGTCGCGTTCGTCCGGGAGATGGAGCTGTTTCTCGATGCGCAGCTGAAAGAGGATCGCAGCATCGTCGATCTGCTGTCGTCCAATCAGACGTTTCTCAACGAAAAGCTCGCCAGGCACTATGGCGTCTCGGGCGTGTACGGGAGCCACTTCCGACCCGTCACCTTGACCGATGAGAACCGTTTCGGTCTGCTTGGAAAGGCCGCGGTGCTTTCGGTGACCTCCTATTCGACGCGGACGGCACCCACCATCCGCGGAAAGTATCTGCTCGAAAACATTCTTGCGGCTCCGCCGCCGCCGCCGCCGCCCGACATCCCCGCGCTCGAAGAGACCGGCAAGGACGGCAAGCCTCGATCCGTGCGGGAAATGCTCGAGATGCATCGCAGGAACCCCGTCTGCGCGAGCTGCCACGCGCGGATGGACCCGCTGGGGCTCGGCCTGGAGAATTTTGACGCGCTCGGACAGTGGCGGACGACAGATGCCGGCGCCCCGATCGACGCATCCGGGGTACTGCTGGATGGGACGAAAATCGACGGCCCGGTGGGGCTGCGCCGCGCTCTTATAGCCCAGAAGGAACAGTTCGTGAATGCCGCGGTTGGGAGACTGCTGATCTATGCGGTCGGCCGAGGCCTGGAGTACTACGACGAACCTGCGATACGCGGAATCGTTCGGGCGACCGCTGCTGACGACTATCGCTGGTCGTCGACGATTGTGGCGCTTGTGAAGAGCGCGCCATTTCGGATGAGGAGGACAGGCTCATGATCGTGATGAAGAAGGCTATCTCCCGTCGCACAATCCTTCGCGGATTGGGTGCGACAATCGGTTTGCCGCTGCTCGACGCGATGGTGCCAGCCATGACCGCCTTGGCGCAGACGCCGGCGAAGGTCGTCCGCCGCTTCGGCGCCGTCTACCATCCGAACGGCGTGATCTACGACAAATGGCTGCCAACCGGTGTGGGGTCGAACTTCGAGCTTTCGCCCACTCTCGCCGGTCTCGCGCCGTTCAAAGACAAGCTGGTGGTGGTGACCGGCCTTTACGCGGATCAGGCGGAGGCGCTGGGAGACGGTGGTGGCGATCACTCTCGCGCGTGCGGCGCGTGGCTCAGCGGCGTGCACGTCAAGAAGTCGGATGTGGTCGTCGAAAGCGGCATTTCGATGGATCAGATCGCGGCGAAGGCATTCGAGAGCGAGACCCAGCTCTCGTCGCTTCAGCTGCAGATGGACGACAACAGCCTCGTTGGTTCCTGCGACGTCGGCTACAGCTGCGCGTACAGCAGCACCGTTTCGTGGCTCACGCCGACGCTCCCGCTGATGACCGAGAACAATCCGCGGATGGTGTTCGAGCGGCTGTTCGGCGCGAGCGACAGCACCGACCCGAACGTGCGGGCTGCTCGTCTGAGCCAGGACCGCAGTCTTCTCGACTCGGTCACCGCTCGTGTGAAGGAGCTGCAGCGATCACTCGGGGCAGAGGACAAACGGAAGGTCAACGACTACCTCACGTCGCTGCGCGACGTGGAGCGCAGAATCCAGAAGACCGAGGAACAGAGCGCGAAAGAGGTGCCCGATGTGGCGCGCCCAGCGGGCATTCCGGAAAGCTTCGACGAGCATGCGCGTATCCTCTACGACCTGCAGCTGCTGGCGTATCAGGCGGACATCACCCGGGTGATCACGTTCATGTACGGCCGCGAGCAGAGCCCGCGCCCATACCCCCAGGTCGGGGTGCCGGAGCCGCACCACGCGATGACGCACCATCAGAACGACCCAGAGAAGATGGCCAAGTGCGCCAAGATCCAGCAGTACCACATGGAGCTGTTCGCCGAGTATCTGGAGAAGCTGCAGAACACGCCGGACGGCCAGGGATCGCTGCTCGACCATACGATGATTCTCTACGGCAGCGCCATCAGCAACAGCGATCGGCACTCACATGGTCCGCTGCCTTCCCTGGTGGTGGGCGGCGGCGGCGGCACGATCAAAGGTGGCCAACATCTCGTTTACCCCGAACACACGCCGCTGACGAACCTGCAGCTCACCATGCTGAATTGCCTCGGCATTCGCACCGAGAAACTCGGAGACAGCACCGGCCAATTCAAGGAGCTGTCCAACCTCGCCGTTTAGGGTTCTTTCGGGCTGGTCGCATCGGCACGCTGCCATGCGGCCAGCCCAATCTCTCGGATTACCCTAAAAGTCGAACCGCGCGGCCAACTGCACCACACGCGGCGCAGAAGCCGTCGTGATTGACCCGAACGTGGCGGTGTTCCTGTCCGCGTTCGGCATACCCAGGAGCAGCTGGTCGAACACGTTGAACGCCTCGAGCCGCAGCTCGAAACGCTGGCTGTTCGTGCTCGACAGCCGGAAGATCTTCGTTAGCGACATGTCCGTGCTGAAGCGGCCCGGCCCCCGGAACGAGTTCATGGAGCGCGGCGCGTTGCCGTACTGCCCGAGTGCGGGCAACGTCCAGACCGTCGCGGATGTGTCGAAATACTGCGCGATCTTCTCCTCAGTCGAGCGGTTGTCCGGCAGCGTCGGGTCCCCGTTCAGATCCGGCCGCTGCCCCGAGCAGCCGTTGCCGCAACCGGTGAGTGCGCGGTCGACACCCGAGACCACGGTGATCGGCGTGCCCGACAGATAGGACATGATGCCGGCCAGCCGCCACCCGCCCACCACCATGCGCACCACCGCCGGCGAGTCCAGCAACTGGGGCAGCTCATACATCCCGTTGAGCCGCAGCACGTGCGTCCGGTCGTTGCTCGACACCCCGCGATCGGCCGCCGGGTTGTTCGGGTCCTGGGCCGCAATCGAGTCCGACTCGTTGGCGACGGTCCCATCGTCGTAGGAACGGCCCAGCGTGTAGGTCATCTGCAGGGTGTAGTTGTTCGCATACTGCTTCATCGCCGTGACCTGCAGCGAGTTGTAGTCCGTCCACGACCCGGGATCGGAGATGTGAGTAACCACGCTCCCGAATCGCGGGAGCGGCCGACGCGAATCGATATTCGCTGCCGTCGACGCCCCCGGGATGAAGACCGCGAGGTTGTGGCTTTCGCGCCGCGACATATTCCGCGCGCGGCTGCCCACATACCCGGCCGAGACCACCACCTGCTCCCCCAGCTGCTGCTGGAACGTCACATTGAATTGGTGCGTGTAACCTGACCGCCACCGGGTGTCGAGCACCTGCATGGGAATCGGAGTAGTGGGGAAGAGCCCCTCGCCCTCGTCATTGCGCACGTACGGGAAGGGGGATGTCCGGTTCGGCCCCCACGGATCGGTCAGCGAGTAGGGGTCATTCAAGTTGACGATCGGGTGAAACGGCGGCAGCTCGTTGTTCTGCGAGGGGACAATGGCTCCCTGAGTGTAGCCAAACTTCCCGTAGCCTCCGCGCAGCGCCGTTCGGCCGTTGCCCCGCACATCCAGCGCAAACCCCACCCGCGGCAGTACCCTCTGCTGGACGGGGATCATCGTATCGGGGATCCCTTGGTCACCGAGGTAGACCAGGCCCGTTGGGGCCTGCGGATAGCGCTCCGACTTCTGCCCGCGGACGAACGTGGCCCCTCTGTTCTCGACAATTTTCCACGGCACCTCGATCTCATAGCGCAGCCCGAGGTTGAGGGTCAACCGGTTCATCCGGAGATCGTCCTGCATGAAGATGGTGTGGAGAGGCGAATAGTCATTCTTGTCGAAGGCCGTGGCCTGGTTGTAGCTGCTCGGCCGCCCCAGCAGGAAGTCCGCCATCCCCAGCCCGCCGGCACCATCCGACAGCCGGCGCGTCGACTGCCCATTGTGCCCAAAATTGCCTGCCGTGCCGCCGTGCTGCCGCAGCGTCCGCCAATGCCGGTACAGGGTACTCGTATCCCAGCTTGAGGTTGTGGCGGCCCGACACCCACGACAACCTGTAGGTGCCCCCGTTCATCAGCGACCGATCCCACCGCGGCGCCTCAGGGGCATTGATCTGGAACGCACCGCCAGTGCCCGTCACCACGAAATGCGGGTGTTGCGGGACGTAGTGGGCCTCGGTCTTCTCGACATTGAAGCCGAGCTCCTTGGCGTCTATCTTCGCCGCCGGGGCCAGGTCCGATAGAGTCTCGACCTTCGAGAGGGACACCCGGCCTTCACCCACCATGCCGTTGCCGAACACGTGCTGGTCGGTAATCGACCACGAGCGCACCTCGTTGCCGATGTAAGAGGTGAAAATTGGGACTTTGCGAGACCTCGTCCTCCTTCGTGTAGTCGCGGTAAAAACGGACGCTCGCCGTGTTCGACTGGCTCAGCTTGTGGTCGACCTTCACCGAGACCTGGTCGCCTCTGGTCGGTATGTCGACGTTCCTTCTCCATTCCCCATTGGGCGATTGGGCAGGGTTACGTACTGCTCCAGCAGCTTAACCGCCATCGGGTCGAACCGATCAGCCGGAATCTGGTTACCCGGAAACGGCTGCTGCGTCACCGGGTCGTAGATGATGGTCGTCATCGGGTTGCCGAAGCGATCGAGCGAGAAGTCGCCCGCCCGCATCGCCGGCGTCGGCGGAGTAAACAGCTGCTCCTGTTGCCGGTCGAAGCGCAGCCCCTCGTAGTTGACGAAGAAGAACGTCTTGTCCGTCAGGATCGGCCCGCCCAGATTGGCGCCGAACTGGTTCCGGCGCATGTAGGGCTTCGTCACCGCGAAGTAGTTCATGCCGTTCAGGCCATCATTGCGGTGATACTCCCACACCCCGCCCCTGAAGATGTTCGTGCCAGATTTGGTGATGGCCACCATGGAGGCCCCGCCGCCCCGCCCGAACTCGGCGCTGTAGGAGTTGGTCAGCACCTGAAACTCCTGAATCGAGTCGGGCGACGGCAGATTCGAGGGGCGGTTGTGGATGGAAACATTCAGCGTCGCGCCGTCCAGCTGAGTGTCGTTCTGGTTCGTGCGCCCGCCCATCGACGCGCTGGTGACAACCGGTGCGCTCCGTTGATTGGTGACGGCGTCGGGTACCTGCACTTCGGTGATCCCGGGCGCGAGCACGGCCATCGTGAGCACGCTGCGATTGAGCATCGGCAGCTCATCCATCCGCTGCCGATCGACGTTGGTCACAACGGCCGACGAACGCGTATCGACGCGTACTGAGTTGGCCACGACGTCAACCTGTTCGGTCACGCCGCCGACCGCCAGCCGCGCGTCCACGCGCGCGTTCTGCGCCGACGACAGCGAGAACTGCTCCTGCTGGAAGGATCGGAAGCCGCTCATTGTGACATCGACGCGATACAGGCCGATCTGCAGCGCGCCGATAAGATAGGCCCCTTCGCCATCGGTCACGACGGTGCGCGTCGCACCGGTTTCGGTATTCGTCGCCGTCACCGTGGCGCCGGGGAGGGCGAGGCCGTCCCCGTCGGTGACGTTGCCGAGGATCGTGCCTGTTATGGATTGTGCTGCCGCCGGCGCTGCTATGAATGCGCCGATTGCCAGCGAAAGTATAACGAGCCAGTGAGCCACTGGCGCCGTACGCGTTTTTTTACACATGACGCTCCTTGCGGGTGTGTAGTGCCGTGCTTAGCCAGCTAAGCAGATTGAGCAGGTCAGAATTGTGAATACGATTGCAGATGAATATCTCTGCATTCGCTCGCTGTCAAGCAAATTCACGATCGCCGCAGACCCAGACGCGCGACGTCGGCAAACGCCGGCCAGCGGTTAGTTACGTCAGGGTCTCGTCAAGGAGCAGGAGAAGGAGGGCTTCTCAATCCCGGCGCAGCGAAGGTATTTTACGCGCGTCATTTCACTCGAAAGTCACCCGCTGCGGGCGTCTCTCAGATTTTCTTGACGGTGCACAGCGATGGCTATTGTCTCGGCGGGAAGCCTCTGGATTGAGCCTGACCAAGTCAAAAGGGTCGCCGCCGCTCGGACTCGAGGGTGCTGCGTAAGTGACAAATCGAGCCTGACCTTGGACCGCGACAACTTGTGACACTTTTTTGGTGCTGTTCGCTGGATAATAAGAGCGGTAGGGACGACTGAAGAAAGGCCGCATTTCTATGATGTTGAGACGATGGTGGCCAGGAGCAGCTGTGGCAATGGTGCTTCTGGTGGCACGGCTGGGCGCGGCGCCCGGCGCCGACGCGGTGGCCACGGCCCCCAAACCGTCGCCGCTGGCCGACGCCGTTCAGCGCGGAGACGCGTCAACGATTCAGGCGTTGTTGAAGAAGAAAATCGACGTGAACGCGCCGCAGGCCAACGGAGCCACCGCGCTGCACTGGGCCGCCTACCGGAGCGACGCCGAGTCAACGGCCGCGCTCATCCGCGCTGGCGCCAACATCAATCTCACGAACAATTATGGCGTCACGCCGCTCGCCCTCGCCGCGCAGCAGGGCAACCCGGCCGTGCTCGACCTGCTGCTCAAAGCCGGCGCGAACCCGAATGACCCCGTCAACTTCGTGAATGCCGGCGAGACGCCGCTGATGACGGCGGCACGCTCGGCCAACGTCGACGCGGTCAAGGCGCTGGCGCGGGCCGGCGCCGACGTGAACGCGAAGGAAGCCTGGAGCGGGCAGACGGCGCTGATGTGGGCCGCGGCGGAAGGCGACAGCGCGATGGCGTCGACGCTGCTCGAGCTGGGTGCCGACCTCCACGCGCGCTCCAACGGCGGGACGACGCCGTTCCAGTTCGCGGTGCGCAAGGGCGACATGCGAACGGTCCAGGCGATGATCGCCGCGGGGCGCCGACGTCAACGACAAGCGTTCTGGCGATTTTGCGACGCCGCTGCTCATCGCCATCATCAACGGCCACGAAGATCTGGTGGACCTGCTCCTCGACAAGGGCGCCGATCCGAATGCCGAAGGCGGCACGACCACGCTGACCAACACGGGCTCGAAGGCGAGCGAGGTCAAGATCACGCTGAAGACCCCTTCGTTCCGCGAGCAGTTGCGGGATGTCGGCACCGAAGGGGACAACGGGCGGAACAACAACTGGGGAAGACCGCTCTTCGCCGCCGTGCACGTCGCCAACTGGTATGTGAGCGACGAGCTCATCATCGTCAACATCGACCGGCTCCGCGTCATCAAGTCGCTGCTGGCGCATGGCGCGGATGTGAACGGCCGCAACACCGACATGGAACCGCGTTGGAGCGGCGCGCGCCATCGTCGCCGTCTGGTTGGCGCCACCGCGTTGCTTCAAGCGGCCAAGTCGGCTGACGTCGAAGTGATGAAGCTGCTGCTGGCCAATGGCGCCGACCCGAAAATCAATACGGGCCTCAACATCACGCCGCTGATGGCGGCGGCCGGCATCGCCTGGGCAGTCGAATCAGGACAAGGCGAGCGAAGCCGACGCGCTCGAAGCGGTGAAGCTGCTCGTTGAAGAGCACGGGCTCGATGTGAACTTCGTCGCCGACACGGGCGAAACAGCGATGCACGCGGCGGCCTACCGCGGCGCCAACAGCATCGTCCAGTACCTGTTCGATCGCGGCGCGAAGCTCGATGTCCCCGACTTGAGCGGCCGGACGCCGCTCAAAATTGCCAATGGCGTCGAATACGGCAATTCGTTCGCCACGCATCCGCATACGGAGGAGTTGTTGAGGAAGCTCGGCGCCAAAGAAATTCCTTGTCCAGGTCTGTGCGAGAACATGATTCCTGAAGAAGCGCTGCCACCCGAGGAGGCTGTCCGATGAAACGCCGGTTGATGTTTCTGATCGGCGCCACGTGCGCGATCTCCGTCCTTGGATACGGTCTGCGCGGCAGCGCGCAGCAGCCGCCGGCGTCCGCCGCGGCGAACCCCGCCTCGGCTGCCGAGAACCATCAGGCAGTGCTCAGCAAGTATTGCGTCACGCTGCCACAACGAGAAGGTCAAGTCGGGCAGCCTCGTGCTGACCACGCTCGATATCTCGGCTCCGGGAAAGACATTGAATCCTGGGAGAAGGTCATCCGCAAGGTGGGACCGGCGCCATGCCGCCCGTCGGGCGCGCCCGGCCGGACAAGGCGACCGCTGACAGCCTGGTGCAGATACCTGGAAACAGAGCTCGACCGCGCGGCGCTGGCCCATCCCGATCCGGGACGTCCCCGGCTGCAGCGCCTGAATCGCGCGGAATACAAGAATGCGATCCGCGATCTGCTGGCGCTCGACGTCGACGTCGCGTCGATGTTGCCCGCCGACTCGGTCGGCTTCGGGTTCGACAACAACGCCGACGCGCTGACCCTTTCCTCTGCGCTGACGGAGCGCTATTTGAGCGCCGCTGCCAAGATCAGCCAGATCGCGCTGACGCGTCCGCGCGGCATGCCGACGCCGGAGACGTTCTTCGAGCCGACCGATCGGAGCGGCGCGTTGCGGTGGAGCGACAACATGCCGTTCGGCACCCGCGGCGGGATGGAGATCAAATATCTCTTTCCGGCCGACGGTGATTATCTGATTGAGGCGAAGCCGAAAGAAAACGGCGCCAACGACGGGTTCGAGAATTTCTCGGCCGAGATTCATCAATTCGACATCGCCATCGACGGCGTCACGGTTTCGTCGAACGGGATCGGCGGGCCGGAGTGGGCCACCGGCAGCCGGCTTGGACCGAAGCGGGTCGAGATGGAAAAGAACACGCTCGACAAGATGAAGGTCACCGTGCACGTGAAAGCCGGTGAGCATCTCGTTCAGGCGTACTTCGCCCAGAAGACGACGACGACCAACGAGGATCTCTTCGAACCTTCTCTGCGACGAGAGCCGTTTCGCCAGACCGGCGGCCTGCCCAAGCTGAACTTCGTGCGGATCACCGGCCCGTTGAGCGGGACGGCAACCACGGGTGATACGGAGAGCCGCCGCCGCGTGCTTCTGTGCACTCCGTCATCGGCCACCGACGAGGCATGCGCCAAGCGCATCATCTCGACGCTCGCGCGCCGCGCCTATCGGCGTCCCGTCACCGAGACCGAAATCGAGGTACCGTTGGCGCGGTATCGCACCGGCGCCAAGGATGGCGGCTTCGAATCGGGCGTCGAGATGGCGCTCCGGAGCATCCTGCTGAGCCCGAACTTCCTCTTCCGTGCCGAAAGTCAGCCGGCAACGGTGGCGCCGAACACGGCGTATCGGCTCAGCGACATCGACCTGGCGTCGCGGCTGTCCTTCTTCATCTGGAGCAGCATTCCAGACGACACGCTCATCGATCTCGCGGCGAAAGGAGCGCTGCACCGTCCCGACGTGATGCAGCAGCAGGTGAGGCGGATGCTCGCCGACCCGAAATCGCAGGCGCTCGTCGAGAACTTCGCAGGTCAGTGGCTCCACATCCGCAACGTCCGGACGCACCAGCCGAGTCCCGAGACGTTGTTCCACTTCGATGACAACCTGCGCAAGGCGCTCGATCAGGAAATGAACCTGTTCGTCGCCAGCATCATGCAGGAGAACCGCCCGCTCACCGATCTGCTCGACGCCAACTACACGTTCCTGAACGAGCGCCTCGCGAGGCACTATGGCATACGCGGTGTGCAGGGCGAGCGCTTCCAGCGCGTGACGCTGCCGGCCGACAGCCCTCGAGCCGGGCTGCTGGGGAAGGGCGCCCTCCTGATGTCCACCTCCTATCCCAACCGCACTTCGCCGGTAATCCGCGGCAAGTGGATTCTCGAGAACGTGTTCGGCTCGGCACCGCCGCCGCCGCCACCCAACGTGCCCGAGCTGAAAGAGGAAAGAGACCCCAAGAAGGTGCTGCCGATGCGCGAGTTGCTGGCGGCACACCGGAAGAATCCCGTCTGCGCGAGCTGCCACGCCCAGATGGATCAGCTGGGGTTTGCGCTCGAGAACTTCGATGCGATTGGTGAGTGGCGCGACCAGTACCCGTCGGGCGTCAAGGTGGACGCCTCGGGCCAGCTTCCCGATGGGGCCAAGTTCAACGGGCCGGCAGAGCTCAACAAGCTGCTGCGGGCAAACTCGGATCAGTTCTTGACCACCGCGATCGAAAAGCTCCTAACCTATGCGTTAGGTAGGGGTCTCGAAGCGAGCGATTTGCCGGCAGTGCGCGCCATCAAACGAGGCGCCGCGACCGACAGTTATCGATTCGCGTCGCTGATCCAGCAGATCGTGGTGAGCACGCCGTTTACGCCAGAGGATGTCGGTTTCGATTACTAATTAGGCTCAACTCTTGGGTTGAAAAAGCCGTATGGAGGCTGTGAGATGGTCATCACGAAGCTAGTATTGCCACGGCGGACATTCCTCCGGGGTGTGGGGGCCACCGTCGCCCTGCCGTTTCTGGATGCGATGGTACCCGCGATGAAAGCTCAGTCGGGCTCGAGCGGTGCCCCTCGATTCGCGGCGGTCTACATTGGCAATGGCGCCAACATGGCCGAGTGGACCCCGAAGACCGACGGCGCCAACTTCGAGATGTCGCCGATCCTGAAGGGCATCGAGGAGTACCGCGACCGGATGGCCGTGTTCACCAACCTCGACAACTTCCCGGGGACCGACCAGGGGGACGTTGGCGGTCAGCACCCGCGCGCCGCGCCGGCCTTCATGAGCGGGACCCACGCGAAAGCGACCGAGGGCGCCGACCTCCAGGCAGGCACGACGATCGACCAGATGATCGCCGCGAAGATTTGCACCGACACCAAGCTTCCGTCGCTGGAACTGACGGTCGACCGCATCGACGTCGTCGGCGCCTGCGACCACGGCTACGCGTGCGCATACATGAACTGCATGTCGTGGAGAACTCCGACCACGCCGCTGCCCTCCGAGACGAACCCGCGGTTCGTCTTCGAGCGGATGTTCGGCGTGGGAAGCACGGCTGAAGAGCGGTCGGCCCGCGCCAGGGAAGATCGCAGCATCCTCGACGGGCTGACGCAGGAGATCGCCGCCTTCCGCCGAAAGCTGGGACCGGACGATCGCCTCAAGGTGGGTGAGTACTTCGATGCCGTCCGCGACGTCGAGCAGCGTATCGTCAAGGCCGAGTCGACCAACAGCGACTTCTCCGTGCCGGACCAGCCGGTGGGCGTTCCCGCCACGTTCAAGGAGTACATGGAGCTGCTGTTCGACCTGAAGGTACTGGCCTTCCAGGCCGACATCACGCGCGTCGGCACAACCATGATGGCGCGCGAGAACACCAGTCGTGCATATCCGGAGCTTGACGTGGCCGATGCGCATCACTCGATCTCCCACCACGGCAACAACCCGGAGAAGCTCGCGAGTTACGCGAAGATCAACACGTATCACGTCCAGATGCTGAACTACTTCCTGAAGAAGCTCGATTCGATTCAGGACGGCGATGCCACTCTCCTCGATCGCACTGTGGTGCTCTACGGCAGCGGCATGAGCGACGGCAACGTGCACAATAATCTGAAGGTGCCGGTCATGGTCGTCGGCGGAAAGACGCTGGGCATCCGCGGCAACCGTCACACGCGGTATCCCGATCGCACGCCGCTTTCGAATCTGATGCTGGGTCTGACGGATCGGTACGGCGTCCAAATGGAGAAGTTCGGCGACAGCACTGCGGCGATCGATCTGACGACCCTGTAAGGGGCGTGCGTTCGACTCGCGCTCGTATGGCAGCGGCTCAGGCGATCGGGTAGCCACATGACCCGGTCCCTGAGCCGCTTCTTTGCTTTGTTTTCCTCAGCCGTTCCTCTAAGATTCCGAAACACACCGGGCTTACGCGTGACGCGGCTTTGCTCTTCGACGCCACCGACGAATCGTCCTCACAACCTTGACTGAACTCGCTCTGAGCGGGAGGAACACATGAGGAAAGCAGGAGTGATATTCGTGCTCGCGGCGTGCGTGATGGCGGGCCGTTTTTCCACGTGGCTGATTCCAGAGATGCCAGGCTGGGACCAGCCGGTCAACGCCCAAGGGACGGCTCAGATTCCGGAGGCGAAAAGACCTGCGCCGACCGGGACCCTGACTCCCAGACCGGTCAACCCGGCTCGGCCTTGGGGGTGGATGGTCAGGGAGCTCATGATCAAGCCCGACCGCAAGCTCCACAACAAGTCCAAAGCAAAGATGCTGGCCGGTCAGCGGGAATTCGGCCTCACCATGAGTGGACCTGAAGCGGGCCACCTTGATCCCGAGGTCTATTGCTATCTCGCGGCGCAGCCGAAGGTTGACCACGTCTGGTTTGAAATGCAGCACTCGACGCAGCGGTTCGATCAGGTGCAGGCCCTCATTGCAGCCTGTCCCCAGGCTGGTGCGGCTCCGCTGATTCGAATACCGGACGCGATCGAAGGCAATTTCCAGAAGACCTTTGACATGGGCGCTCTCGGAGTGGTCATTCCGACCGTCGAGGACGCCATCATGGCCAGGGCCGCGGCCCGATATTCCCGCGTTCCGCCTTACGGCTATCGAAGCTGCTGTGGCAGCACGATGAACAGGTTCTGGGGCAAGCTTGTGCCGCAAGGCGAGACGGTTCCGATCATGATGGTTGACGAAGTGCTCGTCATACCGATGATCGAAACGGTCATCGGTGTCAGCAACGCGATGGAAATCGCGTCTGTGCCGGGCATCGATGTCGTGATACTGGGTAACGGCGACTTGCAGAGATTTTCAGGGCATAACGCCTTCACCAACGAATTTCAGGATCTCTTGACGAAGGTGCGCGACGCAGCGTATCTGGCAGGAAAATTCTGGGGCAACGCCTCGGGTCCGGTCGGTGTCGGGAATCGACTGGCTCCCGATTCCTTCTTCAACCAGAACCAGGAGTGGCCGGCAGGACAGCTGGAGTTCGCCATACCCGGCCGGGCCCCGGTCAAGACTGGCCTGATGGGTCCGACCGGCATCGCGACCGACAAATGATCTGAAGGTCTCCGCCGTGCACCTGGCGTGCACGGCGGCTCCCACGCTCCCGTGAAATCCGATCCCGCATGGGCGCAACGATCGCCATCGCTCGCAGAGAGTTGAGGTCGTACTTTTCCAGCCCGATCGCATACACCGTAATCGGTCTGTTCGCGCTGGTCTTCGGATGGTTCTTCGTTCGCTTCATCGACTCGTTCATCCAGCAGAGTCTCCAGATTGGCCTCCCCGGCCGCGGTCAAATCAATATCCAGACCATGGTCATTCGTCCGGTGCTGGGAAACGTCAGCGTGGTCCTGCTGTTCGTGCTTCCCCTGCTGACCATGAGAACCTACGCCGAGGAAAAGCGGTTCGGCACAATAGAATTGCTGCACACATCGCCTCTCACTGACTTCCAGATCATCGTAGGCAAGTTTCTCGGGGCGGCGGCACTCTACGGCCTTATGCTCACCGTCACTCTGCCGCACATCGCGATCCTCTTCATCGTCGGGAACCCCGAATGGAGGCCGATCGTGGCCGGGTATCTGGGCCTCCTGCTCCTGGGCGTGTCCTTCATTCCAATCGGCCTGCTCATTTCAAGCCTGACGCGGAACCAGATTGTCGCCGCGATGGCGACGTTCGGGGTGCTGCTGTTGTTCTGGACGGTCAGCTGGTTCGCGCGCGCGGCGAGCCCGATCATTCAGGGGATTGTGTTGGCCATATCGCTCACGGAACACTTCGATGACTTTACCCTTGGCATCATTCGCCTCCGGCATGTGATCTATTACCTGAGCCTGGCGG
Source organism: Vicinamibacterales bacterium (assembly GCA_963802345.1). Lineage (GTDB taxonomy): Bacteria > Acidobacteriota > Vicinamibacteria > Vicinamibacterales > JAMQPK01 > JAMQPK01. The sequence goes on along the minus strand of CAWDIK010000011.1, from coordinate 49,655 downwards.
CGTTTGGTCTCTTTCTCACCTGGAAATCACTCGATACTGAGCGCTGGCGCGGATAACGAGTTGCCAAACACCCTCACCACCATCGGCGGCAACCTCGCAACTGTTCTCGTGTGCGCCGCTGTCGTCATTCGGCTGTTCTTTCCCATGTGGAGCTCGCTGGCTTACTGGGCGGCGGCGGCGGCGATGGCTTGGGTCCTGCTCTACGTCGCGATCGAACGCGCGACGATCGTGCGCTCACTGCGCCGGCGTGGAACGACGTTCAGTGCGGCGGCGAGCCTCAGCGTCGTGGCCGCCCTCTTCATTCTTCTTGCGGTCAACTTCCTCGCCATCAGACGGGATATGACCTGGGACCTGACCACTCAACAGGTATTCAAGCTTTCGGAACAGACTCGGAAGGTACTTGACAGTCTGACGTCGCCGATTCAGGCATATGTCGTTGCCAAGCCGGACGGATTCGGGCGGTTCCGCGAGATCCTGACCGCCTACGAGCAAGCCAGCCCCAATATCCGGGTCGAATACGTCGATGCGGATCGGCATCCTGCGCGAGTCAAAGAGTGGGGAGTCATCAATTACGGGACGGTTGTCTTCGAGCAGAATGGCCGCCGGCTCCGGGTCATGCTCAATCGCGAACAGGAGCTGACCAACGCCCTGATCAGGCTGACAACGGGGCGAGACGTGAAGGCCTACTTCACTCAGGGACATGGCGAACGAGGCCTGATTCGTGAGACACGTGCCAATTTCACGAGCGCCCTCAGCGTTCTCGAGCGTGACAACTACAAGATCGAATCGCTGGTGCTGGCGCAAGCGACGACGGTACCAGCCGATGCATCGCTCCTCATCGTCGCCGGCCCATCGGCGGATTTTCTGGCGTTCGAGACTGAGCTGCTGCAGGAATATCTCCGGCGGGGGGGCAAGGCGCTGTTTCTACTGGATCCCGTTGTTGGCAGCGACATGCGCCACCTTCCCGTCCTTGAATCTGCCCTCGCGGAATGGGGCATCAGTCTCGGGCACGATGTGGTTATCGACACCATCGACTCTGCGCGCCTGCCAGGCGCCGACGCGTCGGTGCCGGTGATTGTGACGTATCCGTCCCATGAGGCCACCCGAGATTTTTCCCTTGTGACCGCATATCCTCTGGCCCAGTCCGTCCGAATCATAGCGGGTTCCACGACGACAGGACGCCGCACGAGCGATGTGGTGCGGACGAGCGATCGGAGTTGGTCCATATCGAGCGTAGATAGGGTGGTCAAAGGACGAGAGCCCGTCTTCGATGAGCGGATCGATCGCAGGGGACCGCTGACGCTTGCCGTCAGCGTTGCCCAGAAGGTTTCAGAGGGAGGCCGTGAGACTCGGCTGATAGTCGTCGGCGATTCAGATTTCGCGGCGAACGCGATGGTGGGCATTCAAGGGAATGCCGACATGTTCGTGAACATGACCAACTGGCTGACGGAGCAGGGAGACTTGATCTCCGTCCGTCCGCGCGGTGAAGGCGATCAACGCATTACACTCACAGCCGTTCAGTTCCGCGGCCTCCATTGGTTCTCCGTAGTGGTGGTGCCCGCCCTCATTGTGGTGTCTGGTGTCGGTGTCTGGTGGCGCCGACGTTCCGTCTAAGTGCGCCGTGGCGCGACGCAAACGCTCCTCAACGTTCTGACCTTGCTTTTCGCTGCAGTTCTCTTAAGATGCCCAATACACCATCACGTTAGTTAGTCGTTTGTCCCGCGAGAAACCAAATTCGGGTCGGTCCGCCAAATTCTTTGGGAGGCAATATGCGCTCTCTTAGGTCGCTCGGCGGTGCTCCTACGATCCATCTCACGCTGAACACGCTCGCATTCTCGCAAGGCACCGCTGACATCGTCGGCCGCGTCACCGACGCCAGCGGCGCAGTCCTCCCAGCGGTCACAGTAACTGCAGAGAACAAGTTCGGAGTGAAGTATCGCGCTCACTGGAGGAGGTTCAGATGACTGGCAGACGAATGCTCTTTGGCGGTGCGCTGCTCTTGCTGATTTCCCTCTATCAGACGCTCCCCGCCTCGGCGCAGGGTGTTGGGGCAATCGGGGGCTCCGTTTTGGATGCCTCGGGAGCAGTGCTGCCTGGCGCGGCTGTGACTCTCATCAGCCCGCAAGGGACAGTAGGTGGCAGTCAGGAGACCGTCAGCGACGGCCGCGGCGCGTATCAATTTCTGCGGTTGGTCCCGGGCACCTACAGCGTCCGCGCACAGTTGCAGGGCTTCCGGTCCGTCGAACAGCGGAACATCGTCGTGAATGCCGACACCACGGCGCGGGCCGATCTCACGCTGTCGATTGGCGGCTTGGAAGAGGGCATCGTCGTCTCGGGCGAAGCGCCCCTGCTCGACACGACCTCGGCGTTGAGACAGACCGTGATGACCCAGGAAACACTGCAGGCCTTGCCGAATCGCGTCGACATGTGGTCGATCACCCGCGCGATTCCGAGCATCGTGGTGAGCAAAGTTGATGTGGGTGGCTCGGAATCGTTTCAGCAATCGGGCGTCACGGTGCGCGGCACCGGCAACGAAGGCGGCTACCTGGTCGATGGAATGGACATTTCCCAGACCGATAGCGCCGGCACCGGCGTGACGTTCTATCTCGATCCGTTCGCCTACCAGGAATCGAACTTTCAGACGGGCAACGCCCTGGCCGAGTCGGCCAGGGGTGGCCTCGTCGTCAACGTGATTACCAGGACAGGCACCAATCAGCTTCGCGGCGGCGTGCAGTTCAACGGCACGAATAGCAGCCTGGGGTCCGACAACGTCTCGGAAGAAGTGAGAACGCAGATTTTGCGCAATATTCCTGCGCGAATCAAAACTCTAAAGCCCGATCTCAAGCCGGGTTCTGACATTCGGTATCCTGTACGATTCAGGCGTCTGGCTGGCCGGCCCCGTCGCCAGGGATAAACTCTGGTTTTCGACCTCGTTCCATCATCAGCAGATCCTGCAGTATCTCCTCGGCAGCTACAACGAGGACGGCACGCCAGTGCCCGACGACAATTTCCTCTGGAACAGCAGCAGTAAGCTGGCATGGCAGGTGACGCCGACCAGTCAGCTCAGCTACTTCTACACAATCCAGCGGAAGGTCAACGGCCATCGAGCCAGCACGACGATGTTCGTCCAATCCGGCGCGACGACGCGCAATGACAAGACGCCTCAGTTGAACCAGGTGAAATGGACTTCGTCAATGAAGTCCAACATGGTGGTGGACGTGTCCGGCAGCCTCAATCGCAACCGCGACTGGTTCACGTGGCCGTCAAGAAGCCCAGGACGGCGATATCGCGGGTTTCGATGCGGTCACCAACACGCTGCTGACCGTCCTGCCCACCTACCGAGACCAGCAGAATCGGCGAGTGGTCGGTCAGGCCAGCCTGAGTTACTTCACCTCGTCCCACGATATCAAGGTCGGGCTATCAGATCAACTACATGTCGTGGGCCCCGACCAACCGGTCGACTTCGGACATGCGGGCCGTCTATCGTAGCGGCGTACCCGATTCGGTCAACACCTACAACACGCCCACGTACGCCAACATGAAGAATCGGGAGGAAGCGCTTTACATCCAGGACAAGTGGAAACCGTCGCGGAAGCTGACGCTGAACCTGGGCCTGCGCTTCGACATGGATTACGGTTGGCAAACCGCTTCGTGCCAGGTCGCCACCCAGTTCGTGGCCGCAAGATGCTACGACGACGCGGAAGGGTTACCGGATTGGAAGGCCGCGAACCCGCGGTTCTCTGCCGTTTACGATTTGGCCGGAGATGGCCGAACCGCGCTGAAGTTTGCGGTCAATCGCTATGTCACTCCGGTGGGCATCAGCATCTCCACGCGCGTGAATCCGATCTCTGTGGTCAGCGACACCCGCCCGTGGACCGTCTGCGCGGCCGGACAGACCAGCGGATGCGACCTCAACCGAGATTTGAAACCGCAGATCAACGAGCTGGGTCCTTCGACGGGATACCCGGCGGGAGCCGCCAACCGTTATACCCCGGGATACGATTGGCCAACAGCGATGGAATACTCGGTCGAAGTGCAGCGACAGCTGCCCGGCAACCTCGTTGCCACGGTTGGTTACACTCATCGTGAGAAGCGGGGAAATATCGGATATCGGAACGCGGCGGTCCCGGAATCAGCGTATACACCCATCACGGTCACGGAAGTCAATAGCGGCCGTGTAGTCACCGTCTACAATCAGGACCCCGCCACTCGAGGCAGGATCGACATCGTGTGGGACAACGAAGAAGCGTTGGACAGCACGTACGATGGCGGCGACATTACCATCGACAAGCGACTCAGCAATGGCTGGATGTTCACCGGCGGCGTCAGCATTGGGAAGAACATCGGAGATATCTATCCAAGCCCGACGGACTCGTCGGTCGCCAACGATCTGAACAACCCGAACTTTACCTACCGTCGTGGCGTCAGCGGCAACGACGTGCCGTTCTCGCTGCGGTTGTCCAGTGTGTACGAGTTGCCGTACGGGATTTCGGCGAGCGGAACGTTCCAGCGCCAGACCGGGTTTCCGGAAATCACGACGGTGTCGGTGGGAAACAACACCATTGCGCTGACGCAAGGCAGCACGAGCGTTGCTGTCGAGCCCAGGGGCACGGCTCGACTGCCGCACCTCAATCAGTTCGACGTCAGCTTCAGAAAGTCGTTCCGCTCCGGCACGAGGCTACTGACACCGCGTATCGATCTCTACAATCTGGCCAACTCGGCGACAGTGTCAAGTCGCACGACGGTGCTCGGACCTGGCTATGGTGCGGTCAACGCGATCCAGCGAGGGCGACTCATCAAGTTTGGTGTGAGCGTGGACTTTTAGATCTGAACGGCAATCTCCATCGGCCGATTGGGAGGCAGGAGAAATAGAGAATAGCATCGAGCCGCTGTTCAATCTCAACGACGTCGCACTACCGGCCGATCGGAAGCAGGAGCCTCATCGAAATCGTCGACAACGTCCGGTTCGCGCCTCGGGTGCTCGATGGATGGAAGTTCCGGGATCAGCTACCGTACAGGCCGCGGCGTAACCGCCCTCTTTGGTGGGCCCAGCGGGACGGGCAAGACGATGGCCGCAATTGGTATCGCCCTCGCCTTGGTATCTAATCGGGCGTAGCGAGGTCAAGGACGCGCACGACCGCTACACCAACATCGAGGTCGCCTACCTCCTGCGGCGCATGGAGGCGCACGACGGCCTCGCCATTCTGACTACAAACATGCGCCAAAACCTCGCTGACCGTGACCGTGGAGAATTGCCATGCCTGAATATCTGCAACCTGGCGTCTATATCGAGGAAGTCGAAAGCGGGCCGCGACCGATCGAAGGCGTGCCCACGAGTACGGCCGCCATCCTAGGCGAGGCCGAGCGTGGATCGGTCACGCCGCGCCTTGTCACGAGCTATAAGGACTATCAGCGCTGGTTCGGGAACGTGTTCAGCCCGAATAAGTTCCTGCCGTACGCCGTCAACGGGTTTTTTGAGAACGGCGGCAAGCGCGCGTTCATTTGCCGGCTGGTAGGCGGCGGCGCCACCGTTGCGTCCGCGGAGTTCGGCCCGTTCCTTATTCGCGCGGCGGGCCCCGGCCTCTGGGGCACCCGTATCAAGGTCAAGGTGTCGGACGGCACGACGAAAAAGCAGGACGGCACGAGCGTCGGCTTCCGCGTGCAGTTCGCCTACTGGAGCAACGAGCTCGTCCCCGACTTCGATCCGTTTGTCGATCGCACAACGCCGCCGAGGCCGCAGCACACTGAGGACTTCGACGACCTCGACACGGACGAGCAGTCACCGGATTATTACGGCAAGCGCCTGCCCTTCGTGGATTTGGGGAAGGGCGACGCGAACCAGGGCGCGGAGAGCTCGGCGCTGGGTGTGCTCGTGCGTCCGGTGGGCGTGCCTGCCAACGCCCGGCCGGCGAACGGCAACCAGGTGCTCACCAACGGCGCCGACGACGCTGCCGCACTCGGCATCGACGACTTCGAAGGCCTGCGCGCCGGCGGCCGCACGACTGAACAGGGTCTCGCGGCGCTCGAGCTGGATCCGTATCGGGAAGTCGCGCTCGTATATTCGCCAATGGTCGATGCCGAGATCGCGAAGAAGATCATCGGGCACTGCGAGAAGATGCGCTTCCGCTTTGCGGTGATCGACAGCTACAAAGGCCAGCTCAGTCCAAGCGAGCTCAACCCCCGCGACACGCTCACCGACAGCAGCTACGCCGCCTTCTACTTCCCGTGGTTGCTGACCTCGGACCCGAGAACCGGCGCCCGGAAGCTCACGCCTCCCGGCGGCCACGTGCTCGGCGTCTATGCCAGGACCGATACGGAACGCGGCGTATTCAAGGCGCCGGCGAACGAGATTGTCCGCGGCGCGCTGTCGCTCGAGTACCGACATCAACGACGAAATCCAGGACTCGCTGAACTCTAAGTGTGTCAACGCGATCCGCAGCCTGCCCGGCCGCGGCATTCGTGTGTGGGGCGCGCGCACGATCACGTCGAACGCGTTGTGGAAGTACGTCAGCGTGCGGCGTCTCTTCATCTTCCTGGAACGATCCATCTACGAGGGCACCCAGTGGGTGGTCTTCGAGCCCAACGACGATCGCCTCTGGGCGCGCGTCATCGACACCATCCGCCTGTTTCTGCGCTCGCAGTGGCGGCTCGGCGCGCTGTTCGGCCGTACCGAACAGGAAGCGTTCTTCATCACGTGCGACCGAACGACGATGTCGCAGGACGACATCATCAACGGCCGCCTCATCTGCGAGATCGGCGTCGCGCCGGTCCGTCCGGCGGAATTCGTCATCTTTCGAATCTTCCAGCACACCGCTGAGGCACAGCGCTAGGAGCTATCGGCATGAGACGCATCGACCCCGTAGTGCCCTGCTAACTTCATTTCTCTTGCAGCCGAGGGAGATAGACGTTCCAAGCGTCCGCTGCTTCAGCGCGTACCGTCTGGGCGAGGTTCAGTGAGAGCACCCTAAGCTGGTGCTCACTGCAGTCGGGGCCTCGTTGTAAACAGGCGCCTATTTGAACCATAAGACTCTCGACATCGCGGCTCTCGACCGTGGCGAGAGGACCCCAGTACAGCGCCCAGAACGACGCCGCTGCTTCCTTCTTTACTGTGGGGCTCTCGCTTGTCGCTAACTCAGCTACAGCGCGAGTCGCCTGCGCATAGAGCTCTTGGCGCTCCGTCAAGAACGGCTTTTGCGCCTCAATTAGCGCCGTCGTTTCTTGACGCTTCACGCCATCGAAATACTGAAAGTAGGAGAATCCCGCGCCGATAGCTATACCTAAGAGGCCCGCTAGCTTAATGCCTACGTCCCAGGTCCGTGCCGCTGATTCGTCCATAGTAGCGGCACGGTATATCACAGTTCGCCATACTGGAGGTGTGTGTGTATAACTCAGGCGTAACCCGCTCCACACAATCGGGCCTGTTTCAGCAGCTCTGCACTTCTCGTCTGCAAAATCCTTAGCAAAACTACGTGTTCACCAATGTTCCGGGGTAGCTTCAAAAAGTGGTAAACGTTCCTGAAGATGGTGAAGTATGTGGTCTCGGTCCATGAGGGAACATCGTGTTCGAGACTGGCAAATGAGGGTGAAAAGAGGCACAGATGGCGGGCAGAAAAGGGCGATCAAGCGGATCGAATTCGACTCTACTGTGTGGACCGCCGAAAGGGCAGCAGTTTTCGACGCGTCATGTTGTAGCAGGAACTTTTCAAATCGGCCGCGGGCGGTTCGTTGGTCCAATGCCGGTCGCACGCCACGCAGCGCCAAATGATGAGGATGGGGCCCGGTCGTCTGCGCGTGACCCGCACCGGGAACATCCAGTGAGCGTCCTCGCAGTTCGGACAGTCAGGTCGATGGTCCGTCATCGGATCCGTGATCTCATTGGGCAGCATGAGCAGGCAGGTTAAACGTTACGGTTACTGCAGAGTCAAGAGGCAAGAAAGGCATTTTCAATGGCTGGAAGATCTGGCCGCAGGGTGGTCACAGCCGGCTGTCATCCGAGCAACACCTATTGCGCGGACGTTCAACCCCACACGCCACGGTCCCCGCCCGTCGTCGCTGGCATTAATCACAAGCCGCGCGCGTTGATCCGTTGCCGCCGCTGCTCACCGCATCACGCAACCTGCGACGCGCTCCCCCACGGCAATAAACGAGCGCACGGGTCCAGCGCCGCAAGCGCGCGCACCTCGCGCGACATTTCGGCGCTGAATGCGCGATGGAGCGCCTGCAACTCAGTGTCGGTCCAGACAAACGACGCAATGTCGTCGGTCAGTTCGAACAGCCGGCGCGAGAGATCGTGCCGCGTGGTCTCATAGTCGGCAAAAGCGGCCGTCGTCCCTTTCATGATCGCCCGCGCCAGCAATTCCGCATCGCGCAATGCGTCCGTGATGCCGTGCGCCGTGGCCGGATCTTTGAAATATCCGGCATCGCCGACGAGCGCCCACCCGTCCCCGGCGCCGCGCTTGATGAAACCGACGTGGCCGCCGAATCCACGAATGGGCTCCACCTGGCGTGCCTCGTCGAGGCGCCCGTCGAACTCTGTCGACACCTCGCGAATAACGCGACGGTATGCGGAGGATGCATCACCCTGGATCTCTGAGCGAAAGCGTCCCGACGGCATCGACGCGAACACACATGTGGCGCCGTCGTTGGTGGGAATGGCACCGATGCTCGCACCCGCCTGAAACCGCCAGTAGTAGCCGTCAACCGGCAAGTTCTCCCAGTAGCTGTAGAGGGCTCCGGCCGCGTGCCGCCCCTCGACAACGCGAGGCGCACCAACGTGCTGCGCGACCGTCGAATGCAGTCCGTCTGCGCCTATCACGATGTCCGCTTCGATGCGATGCCGCGTGCCACCTGCAACAGTCGTGATCCCGCGCACGCGCCCACGATGGTCGATGATCACGCCGTCCATACGAACGTCATAGTTGACCTCTGCCCCGCTGCTGACGGCGGCATCGACTAGCGTCCGATCGAGAAGAGCGCGGCGCGGCGCGTATAACGCGCCGACGCCGAATCTCGGCTCGATCGGTACGGTCACGTCCTGCTGGGGGTAGCTGAACGTGGTTGAGTGTACCGGCGGCGTGCCGGCGGCAACAATCGCGGGTAAGACGCCCCATCGATGCAGCTGAAGGATGGCGCCGCGCATCAGCGCGTGCGTCGATGTCGTGTCCGAACCGTACACGCCTTTATCAACCAGGAGCACCCGCGCGCCCGCTCGAGCGAGTAACAGGGCGGTCGCCGCCCCCGCACAACGCGCTCCGACAACGACGGCATCAACTTTCATAAACTTCTCCTTACGCAACGCGCGCGCCGACCATCGACCGAGCGATCTCATTCGCGATCACCCATGCATCGTCTCCGACGCCGTCGATAAAACTCGAGTTTCGCCGGCGCTGAAAATTCAGGCCGAGCACGTAGAGCCCTCCAACCGGGGTAACCCCATCCTTATGCATGATTTCGCCGCGAAAATCGAAAATGGGAACACGCAGCCACGGGTACGCACGTCGATAACCAGTCGCCCAGATCACCGTATCGATGCGCTCATCCTTCAAATCAAGGCAGCGGGGAGTGCCGGCCGCGAGACGCGCCGTTTGGTCGAAGTCCTCGGGCGGCGTCGCGGCGACGCCATTTGTGTTGACGAACTGATCGATCCTCGTGAGGATCTCGGTCATCTTGATGTCCGCTGCGGCGGTTGTCGCGGCGAGATCATCCGCAAGGGTCACGCGATCGCCGTCGATGTCGCGTACGCGGCCCACCAGTCGAACACCTCGATCGTGCAGCACCGCCAGGTCGAGCGACGAATGATCTGGTCTGCCAACCAGCTGAAGCGACGGCTGATGACGTGAACGTTCGATGTTGTGAACGGCGTCGGCGCTCTGACTCAGCACGCCGAGCCGATCCAGCCACGAAAAGATGTCATGTCCGCGGTAGCGTCGAGGCAAACGCGTATGACGGCCTACAGCGAGAGTCACCTGCCGCCCGGAACGCTGAATCTCGTCGGCAAGCTGTACGCCGGTTGAAGAAGCGCCAACAATGAGGACCCCGCCGGCCGGCAATTGTTCGGGACGCCGGTAATCCGTCGATACCATTTGCCGGACCGACGGCGATAACGATCGGCTCACGGCCGGAACCGCCGGCCGATCACAGTATCCGGTCGCCACCACTACAAACGAAGCCCACCAGATACCGCGATTCGTCGCCACACGGAACCCATTGACCGATCGCTCGACGCTTTGCACTTCCGTATCGGTAACGACCGGCGCCTCTGACGAGACTGCGTAGCGTTCCAGGAATCCAATCAATTCAGGGGCGGACATATAACCGTCCCCGTCGTCGCCGTCGTACTTGAATCCCGGAAGACGCGTCATCCAGTTCGGCGTCAGCAGATGCAGCGAGTCCCAGCTCTGGCTTCGCCAACGCTGCGCGACCTTCCCGCGCTCGAGCACGACATGCTCGATGCCGAGATCGGACAGGCAGCGGCTCATGGCGAGTCCTGCCTGTCCACCGCCGATGATCACAGTGTCGATACGTGCCATGCCCGCCTCAATGTGTGTTGACGCTGACGTCCACCGGCACACCGTTGGTGAGCACATCGAAGACCGCCGACCGTGCGCGCGACTGCTCGACGATCTGGCGCAGCTTCTCCGGCGGTGCGTCGCCGGCGATAGTGACGTTGAGGCGGATGCGCTCGTACCCGTTGCGGACCGTGTCGGACAGTCCCAGGATGCCCTGCAGATCGATGTCGCCTTCGACGCGCGACTCCACTGACGTGAGCGTCACACCCCTGGCAGCGGCGACGTTGGCGACGCCTGCCGTGATGCATGAGGCCAGCCCGTGCAGCAGGAATTCGATGGGCGTCGGACCACGATCTTCACCGACGAGCACGGCGGGATGATCGGCACCGTAGCGGAAGTCGGTCTGATGCTTGTGTTCGCCGCCCGCGCCGCTGAACGACTCGATGCGCGACTCGCTGTATGTACCGCTTATCCACCGGTTGGTCGCGCGAAACTGGAACTTCGCAAGTGCGGGTGTCTCCTTCACCACGTTGATCGTGGCGAGCAGGGCGGGCGTGTTCACGCCGTGACGCGGCTCTCGTGGCGCTCGGGTTGCGGGAGTCATGACTTCGGGCATTTCCTGTCTCCTTCTTGGCCGCCACGACTGCGGCGGCTCTTACCCCTCTTAACGCGCCATCGGCTGAAAAACCCCGCAACGGTGCACCCAGGCGGAGGAGACCCATGGCTCGGCTGGAGCGGCACCGGAGGGGAAGTGACAGGAAGCGAAGGATTTAGGTCCTACTCAGCTCCGACGAGCGTCGCAGGGGGAGGAATCCCTTGGAGACGACCCCACACACGCCGCTGCGCTGGCGTCGGCAGCTCATCGCCCGGAAGTGCCACGCCAGCTCATTGATGGACTTTGTTCTGGCCCAGAATCTGGACGAGCATCACTTTGACGTCGTGCGACGCATGCCACTCTGTATCGATGATGGAGTACCAGGCGTGTCTCGGTTTCGTCCCTTCACGATCATGTGCTGACGAAACATCCCTTGTTCGCTGGAATGACGGCACGTCAACGATACCTCCCACTTCGATGCACCCATGTTCCGGCTGGATGTTCAGGTAGGCCGCGAAGCCGAGGGCTACGCAATTGACAACCTCAGCGGACGGGTGATATAAGCCACCGGTCAACTGGAACCGGTTCCAATCCGTTGCGATTCGTCGGCAGCTTGAAGGAGCGCCGGAAGCTGACACGTGCCCTCGGCGCAGTCCTCTGCCTGCTTCCTGGACACCTGGTGACGCGTTCGCCGAGACCACCGAGGCGACCGGCACTGCGCCGCTAGTCAGCACCGTCCATGCGGCCGTTGGCACCGTCATCGATCACAGGCGCTGGTCGAGTTGCCATACACGCTCGAGGATCCCGACAACACCGACGTCAAGCCAATAAACCACATGGCGTACAACACCGAGGATACTGATATGAAGACAAGATTATCGATTCTCGTGGCAGTACTATGCTTCCTGGCATACTACTCCCACACGGACGGCATTGCCGCTTCTAATCAGTTTAAGTCCAGCGAGCTTTCGGCAAGCAAGCACCGTCCTCCAAGCAACATCTTTGATCCCATGGGTCTTGTGTCAGCGAGTCAACAGGGACAGCTCGTCACATTAGGCGCAGGTTTCAGTTTTACAGAGGGCCCCGCAGTTGATAGACATGGAAACGTGTTCTTTACTGACCAGCCCAATGACAGGATTTACCGATGGGATGCCGGAACCGGTGAGATAACTCTATTCCTGGAAGGTACCGGCCGCGCCAACGGAATGGCTTTTGACAGCGATGGAAACCTCATCGCCTGTGCTGATATGCATGGAGAAATATGGAAGATATATCCGGATGGAAGCCATGACGTGTTGGTGAACAATTATGGCGGCAAACTGTTGAACGGACCCAATGATGTCTGGATCAATCCGGTCAACGGCGGGATGTATATCACGGATCCGATATTCCCAAGGCCGTATTGGGATGATGCTGATCCACGCAAACAGGGTTGGGAACCGACACACTCAGAACAATCGCCAGCAGGCAAAGGTGGTTACGTCTATTACCTCCCTCCCGGAGGCAACACCTTGGTGAGAGTGACAACGGAAGACATGGGATGGGAATCAGATGCATGGCCAAATGGTGTTGTCGGTACTCCTGACGGAAAGAAACTCTACGTCAACAAATGGTACTACGACAACAAGGGTGGAACCTGGGTGTTTGATATCAATCCTGATGGCACGCTCTCCAATATGCAGAAGTTTACCGAGTGGGGAGGCGATGGCATGTCAATGGATGAATTGGGAAATGTCTATATAAGCAACGGACAAGGCGTAATGGCTTTTGATCCCAATGGAAATAACATCCTGAGAATTCCTACCGGCAGTGGGGCAACCAACAATACGTTCGCCGGCCGGAATGACAAAATCTTGTTTATTACCGGTCCGGTGGACAGAGTGACTGCCATCAAGATGAACGTAAAAGGCGCAGCCAATTGGTGACGTGCAACCCGTTCCAGGTCCGAAGGGAAATACGTCGAGTTGTAAGCGCCAGAGATGGTGTGGTCGCAATCATCCGAGCCGATATTGCCGGAGTGCATTGAGCAGTTCTCGTACGCTAGCCCCAACGGTTTGGCTATCGGTCCGGAGCCGCACGTCGGCTGCTTTGGGCGGCGTGCCACGCAATTCATCACCATGAAGATTATTGCGCGGCAAGATAAGAGAGACTCGAGTCGGGTGGGAATCGTCGTACGTGTCACTTGGTAAGCAGGCGCAGCGCTGTGCACGGCGAAACAGGTGTACCGCAGCACCATCACAGCCGGGCGTTCGCGTACGACGATCCAGCTCAACAGTCCGCGCGTCATCCACCACAACCCGGTGATCACCAAGCCGTGCTTGAGCGGCATTCAGCCAGGCCTAGCGTGGACTTTGGATATTGCCACTCGGCGGCGAGCACTCCGTCCTGGTGTGTGTGCCAGAGCTCGCGGTTGCCATCGCTTTCGAGATTGGTGTGCTGATGATGGGGCACGTGAAACTTGCGAAAGCCTTCCACTAAGATGAACAACGGCCGGGCAAAGCGAACATCCTGCCCGTCGAGGTTCGTTTCTCGACTTGGCCGCCGGGTCAGTGCGGCGACCCGAAGGTGTGCTTATTCGTTGATACCGGTCTCCATGCCGCGTCGGATGTTCAGCGCGACGCCTCTGGCTTCGTCGAAGCTCGTCCGGTGTGCGACAACGATGGTCGCAAAGCTCGTGTTCTTGCCCGTGTCCCGGCAATGCACCCCGATGTTGAAGTCGTCATTGACCAGTGAGACGTTGTCGGCGCGCCTGTCGATCTTGCCGCTGACCTCGGAGGCAACCGTGGCGAACGCCCGCTTCATGCAGGTTGCCTGGCTGTGCTTCAGCGGTAACAGTGAGTAAAAGAGGGAAGGCGGTGCTGCTGATAGCGGTAGAGCAAACATGATCAGCAGAGCGATGGGAAGTAGCGTTACGTCAAACAACCTGGTTCTCGCAGACATGGCTTTCCTCCATTCGACACACCAAGCGGACGCGCGACACACTACCCAAGCAGAAACGTCGGAGGGCCTGGTTCCGAACAAGATTGGGTCATGACGTGCGATCGACGAAGATCAGTAGGACTTGCGGCGCGTGATATTACACTCCGGCCGCGAAGCTTGTGTAGTGTGGGCACTCGGCGGATGAGATCAACGAAAGGACTCCTTGCCATCGCAATCGCCGTGCTCGTCGCGGGCGACGCTGCGCGTGCCCAGACGGCGGACGCCCCGGCCGCTGCGCCGACAGATAACCACGCCTGGTCGTTCTCCGCCTCGGCCTACACCTACGTTCTATCGGACAATCAACACTACGTGCAGCCCACCATCAGCGCCGACCGAGGGCGCCTGCATCTCGAATCGCGCTACAACTACGAGAATCTCGAGACCGGCTCGGCTTGGCTTGGCGCCAACTTCAGCGGCGGCAAGACGCTGGAGTGGGAATTCACGCCGATGCTTGGCGGCGTGTTCGGCGAAACGACCGGCATTGCCCCGGGCTTCCAGCTGTCGCTCAGCTGGTGGAAGCTCAACCTCTCGAGCGAGAACGAGTACGTGTTCGACGCGGGCGACTTTTCGGACAGCTTCTTCTACAACTGGTCGGAGCTGACGCTGACACCGGCAGGCTCGTTCCAGTTCGGCCTGGTGACGCAGCGCACGCGCGCATACCAGACCGATCGCGAGATCCAGCGCGGCGTGATGGCGGGCTTCTCAGTCAAGCGCGTGACCCTCAACGGCTATGTTTTCAACCCGGACGAGGACAAGCCCAAGTTTGTGTTCGCGGTCTCCGTGACGTTCTGACAGATGTGATTCACGATTGTCGACATGGGCGGGGTATTCTTAAGCGCACCTTCCCGGAGTCCAGCAGCCAAATGTCAGACACCAAGACCGCTCGCCAGTTCTGGCTCAGCGCGCCCGGACGCGGCGAGATCGTGCAGGCGGAGCTGCCGCCGCGGCGAAACGATGATGTGTTGGTTCGCACGGTCTACTCGGCCATCAGCCGTGGAACGGAGTCGCTCGTCTTCAGAGGCGAGGTGCCGCCATCACAGTACGAGGCCATGCGTGCGCCCTTCCAGGAGGGTGAGTTTCCCGGTCCCGTCAAGTACGGCTACATGAACGTGGGGCGTGTCGAGGAGGGTCCGGACTCAACAGCCAACGACCTGAGAGGCCGCCTCGTGTTCTGCCTGTATCCGCACCAGGACGTCTACTGCGTACCCTCCGCTGCTGTCACTCCCGTTCCAGACGAGGTGCCCGCTGAACGCGCCGTCCTTGCCGCCAACATGGAAACCGCAGTGAATGTGCTGTGGGACGCGCGGCCAACGGCCGGTGATCGCATCGTTGTCATCGGCGCCGGAGTGGTGGGTCTGCTCGTCGCGTGGCTGTGCCGGCAGATTCCGGGCGCCTCCGTGACCGTCGTCGACAGGAATCCGATGCGAGAGTCGATTGCCAGAGAGCTTGGCATCTCATTTCTCGGCGAACCGCCTCACGACCCGAATTGCGATCTGGTCGTGCACGCGAGCGGTCAGGCGGAAGGGTTGACGAGCGCACTGGCCATTGCGGGCATTGAGGCGACTGTCGTCGATGCGAGCTGGTATGGGAATCGACTCGTGCCGCTGCCTCTCGGAGAGGCTTTCCACTCACGCCGCCTGACGCTCAAGAGCAGCCAGGTCGGTCGTGTCCCGCCCGAACGCGCCCCCCGCTGGAGCCCTCGCCGGCGAATGAAGCTGGCGCTGGAGTTGCTTCGTGATGGGCGGCTCGACGCGCTGATTACAGGCGAAAGCGCTTTCGACGATCTCCCGGCGGTGCTTGCAACGGTGAGCCGCGAACCCAGCGCCACTGTCTGTCACCGGATCCGGTATTCCAGGGTGTGACGAGACCCCAAGGAGACTCTGCTCGTGTACAGCGTGAATGTTCGCGATCACTTCATGATTGCCCACAGCTTCCATGGCGAAGCCTTCGGGCCGGCGCAGAACCTTCATGGCGCCACATATGTTGTCGACGCCACGTTTCGACGCGTCGATCTCGACGCGGACGGAGTAGTCGTCGATATCGGGCGCGCAGGCGAACAGCTTCGAGCGATATTGGCGGAGCTCAACTACCGCAATCTGGACGAGGAACCGGCATTCGCCGGCAAGAACACCACCACGGAGGTTCTGGCGCGAGAGATCTTCGATCGTCTCGTTCGAGCCATCCATGCCGGCAAGTTGGGCGACGCAGCCGGTGGCGTGACCTCTCTCTGCGTGAAACTGAAGGAATCTCACGTAGCGTGGGGCAGCTACGAAGGCCGGCTGTAATCCATTTGTTCAGCGAAGCTCGAGATCGAAGAGGATGTCCTCGCCGAGATGGAAGTGCCGGCACCGCGGGCGCAACGCCTGATCAAGCGTTTCGATCGGCTCGAGCGCGAGGGCGGGCCGCCCGGATCCGATGATGAGCGGCGCGACCGTAACGTGAAGCCGGTCGACGACGCCGGCGCGGAGAAAGCGGGAAACGGTGATACCGCCGCCTTCGACGAGCACGCGTCTGTATCCTTGTTTTCGGAGCGTCTCGAGGATCGCTGCGGGTTCGAACTCGTCGCTGCCGTTGGTGGGAATCGTCAGGACATCGCTGGTGGTGGAAGGTGCGGCATCGCCTGTTGGGCCGCGGCGCACGACGAGAGTTCGAGCGGCGCCGTCGGAGAAAACATGCCTGTCAGGATCAAGGCGGGCGTTGGGATCGAGAACGACGCGCACAGGATTCTCGCCCTCGACCTGCCGCACGGTCAGGCGGGAGTTGTCGGTAGCAATGGTCCCCGCTCCAACGACCACAGCATCCACCAGAGCACGCAGGCGATGGAGCCGTCGGATGTCGGCCTGCCCCGTGACGTAATGAGAGTGGCCACTTTCTGTCGCGATGCGTCCGTCGAGGCTCTGGCCTAACTGTGCGATGACCAGATCAGCTCGCAGCTGGAGCGGCAAATACAGCTCGATGACGTCGTGCGCCTCATCTGTGAGCTCGGAGGATACTTCCCATTCACCCGAAGCATGCACTTGCAACCACACATCGGGTCTGGAATCATGTCGGATGCGTGCAGAGCCCTGCCCGGCCAGCGCCAAGGGCACGGCTCTGATCAGATTCCAAGCTGTTTGTTCGTCAAGAGGAGAGCTCACGGCGTTTCCTTCTCATAGGGCTCGACAGTCATATGCATGAGGCCGAACGCGGTCTATTCGATCTACGGCGGGGGCGACCGTTGTATGTTACGGCTCCGAACGGGCACGCACCCCAGGCAGGGGTGCTGCTGGCCACGGTCGAGAGCTTAAGTCGCCAAACACTGGACCAACTCCGAAAGGTCGATGGAGGCCAGATCCGCTTAGCCCTGACCCACCACCGGGCCAAGGCCATGGGCTTGACCAACGGGCACGAGCGAAGTATGAGCGTCGGCCTGAACGGCGAAACCGTCGATCAGATCTTGCGCCTGTCGAGTGCGATAGGCAACTTCGCCACGAAAACGCTCGACCTTCGGGAGGCTTCGGCCGCCGAGCTCGGCGGGCTGACCCTGGCGAGACTTGGCGGGCTGCTGCCGGCGATTGTCAGCACTCCCGCCGATCCTGCCCGTGTGCCCGAGTTGCGGGAGTCATTGGAAAGCGGTGCAGTTCTGCATGCCACGACCGAGCAAATTGAAGGTCTGGCCGCAGACGCGCGAGTAGAGCTCACCTACATCAGCGACGGATCGGTTCCGCTGGAGGACGCCGAAGATGCCTCCTTCATATGCTTCCGCGAGGCCAACAGCCTCCTCGAGCACGTGGCGGTTGTCATTGGCAACAGGGAGAGCTGGCCGGATCCGGTGCCGGTACGACTCCACTCGGCGTGCCTGACCGGGGATCTCTTTGGCAGCCTCCGCTGCGATTGCGGTGAACAGCTGCGCGGCAGCCTGCGCATCTTCGCGGAGAACGGCGGGGGCGTCCTGCTCTATCTCGCTCAGGAGGGGCGCGGCATCGGTCTGGGCAACAAGCTCCGAGCGTACCTGCTTCAGCAGGAAGGGCTCGACACGATAGATGCGGACGGCACGCTCGGCTTCGGTGCCGATGAGCGGCGGTACGACGCTGCGGTCGAGATATTGCGGTACCTTCACATAGACTGCGTCCGACTCCTCACCAACAATCCAGAGAAGGTCCGGGCTCTAACGGAAGGCGGGATTCGGGTGATGGGCCGTCAGCCGATTTACGGGACCCTGAACCGACACAACGTGCAGTACGTCACCGCGAAGGTCCATCGCGCCGGACACTGGCTTGCGGAAATGTTGTCGGGCACCCTCCACGGCAAGTAACGCACGTCGACGGACCGCGTTCAGGCCAGTTGCTCGAGGGGAAAGGCCTTGGTGTCGCGGATGACGTCCGCCAATACCTCGCCGTAGTACGCAACGAGCAGCTTGCCCTTTGCCGCATCTGCCTGCCGCGCATTTCCGGCAACGCCTGTACGGTTGATGTCTTCAGCGAGCCAGGAGAAGGACGCCGCGCCTTCCGGGGTCAGGCGACGCATAGTTGTTTCGAGTTCTGCTCCCAATGGGCGTGCATCCCGGATCTCTTCCAGGCGCACCAGATCTGGGCGCAAGTGGAGCATCATCGCCGTCTCCACGGCGCCGCCGTGTAGTCCATGGCGCCACTCCGAAGGCGGAAGCGCCACGATCTCCGGCGGCGGAAACTCGAAGTAGCTGACTTTTACGACCAGTAATCCGTGCTTCCGCCGCAGCCTGAGTCCGGCGTTATTAAGCGCCGCACGATTGCCACCATGGCTGTTGCTGAGCACCAGCCGCCTGACTCCGCTCGTAGAGAGGGCAGCGCCGTACTGATAAATGATGCGGCTCAGAGTGTCCGGGGCCAGGCTCAGGGTGCCCGGAAGGCGCATGTGCTCCTCGCTGGCCCCAACCGACAAAGGAGGAAGCACCCATGCGGGAAAATCATCCTCGAGGTGACCGAAGGCGCTGGCCAGGAGACCCATGCCGATATCGAGGTCCGTGGACAGCGGAAGATGGGGACCATGTTGTTCGATGGCGGCGATCGGCATGATGACGACCGGATCGCGCTCGACCGCGCGCGGGACGTCGCTCGTGGTCAGCGACTGCCAGTACCGGATGGGGTTCTCGGGCATTAGTCGAGCCGCCGAAACAGCGCCAAATCGTAACCGATCCACTCTCGCTCGATACAGGTCTGCAGAGCGCTGCCGCCCGCCACGTAGCCGTAGCGACTCGCGTCCGGCAGGAACCAGCCAAACAGCGCCAGGAGCACGTTTGCGATCCGATCGCGCACGCGCCGAAGCTCCAAATAGGGCGACAGATCGGTGGTCGACTCATGCTCGAGGCCGGCGGCGCGCGCAAGCGCGCGAAGCTCTTCTCGCGTGATGAGCGTGTTGATGTGCCATCCGCGACGGAAGCGTTCGATTGCGTGCGCCGCCCCGGGTTCATCGGACGATCGCTGGAAGTCGTCGCAGATCAGGAGCAACCCGCCCGGGCGAATCAGGCGGCGACATTGTGCGAAGAAGCGAGCGGGATCCTGAACGTGCGAGAAGGATTCGATCGCATAGGCGAGATCGGCAGGGCCAGTGCCGATCGGTAGATCGCAGTAGTCGCCCTCGATGCAGCGGATGCGATCCGCGAATCCGGACTTGCGGATCCGCTGTTCGGCGAAGCGCGCCTGAACCGGGCTCAGCGTGATCCCGGTGCCACGGACAGGCACGCGCGCGGCCAGATAACACAAGCTCGCACCGATGCCGCAACCGAGATCGACCACGTTCAACCTCTCGGGCGAAGGGGGCAGACCTTGCAGGAGCAGAGCGATCTGGTTTTCCACGTACCGAAACGCCTGTCGATGGGTGGCTGTTCCGGGTCCCCATACAGCGCGATGCATTGCGCCGTCACTGCCGCGCTGTCCGAGCGCGACAAACGCGGACGTATGGCGATCGTAGTACCGACGGATTTGCTCGGCATCAAATCCGCGCATCAGTCCGTTCCCAGCCGCGCGTACACGTCGCCGGGCCGCCGCTGTGCGGCTTCGGTTTTCAGCGCAACGGAGAGCTCGTCGCCGGTCATCCATCGCTCCTCAGTCAGCCGGTACGACTCGCCAGGCGACCAGTTGTATCGATAAGGACCGAGCGCGCGCAGGCGTTCGACGCAGACGCCGGCATAGTCGAGTGCGCGCGGCAGATACTCGAACGACAAGGCACGCACGGGACGGCTCAGCCCGGCAAGCACGCTGGGCTCCGCGCCTTCGACGTCGATCTTGATGAAAGCGGGTGCGCCGAATCGTTCGATCAAGAGATCGAGTGTCGTGGTCTCGATCTCGACCTCGCGGTTCCACTTCACGTGCGAAAAATCTGGTTCCCTGGCCCGAGCTTCGTGCCACGCCCCGGCGATCGTCGTAACAGTCGGCGTACGCTCACTGATCAGGAGCGATGCGCGCCCCGCCTTCTCAACGACCGCAGCTTCTATCACCTCGACGTCCGTCGATCCGGCGAACAACGCGCGCAGCAGCCGCGCGAAATCAGGCTGCGGTTCGACGGCCACCACTCGGCATCCGATTGCGGCAAAGGCACGCGTACGGTTGCCGGCATGCGCGCCGAGATCGAAGACCAGGTCGCCGCGCGACACGAACTGCGAATAGAAACGACGCAGGCGGCGTTGTCGCAGCGGGATCGCGTGATAGATCGCAAGCGAGCGAAGCATTCCCGCAGTACGGTTGGCCCTGCTCATCAAAGGGTCGCCGCCACGTCAAAATGACCCACGACGATTCGCGACCGGCCGGCGTCGACGTGGCCGATACGCCGCGCGTGCCACCGCGCAATCCCTGAAGCGTTGTCAGGCGCCAATTCCGTCGCCGCACGCGCCCAGCCGTCGATCAAGCGCCGCTGAAGCTCGTGCTCCGGCGATCCAAGTATCCAGTCGCTCGGCTCGGTCCACACGCGATAATCTGTATCCGCGAAACAGCGGGCAGCACAGGAGGCAGCATCGGGTCCTGCCGCCGAGCCCCCCAATCCCTTGTCCGTTTTCTGATGCCGGTTGAGGAGTTCGCGAATCATCTCGTCCTCCGGCTCCGCCGGCGAGCAGGAGGACCAGCCGTTGTACGTCATGGCGAACAGGGCCGCAGCGCCCACTTCACGACAGCGCGCCGCGAGCGCGATCAGCCATCGTTCCGAGACCAAATCGAGCAAAGCAGAGGCGGTCACCAGGTGACGACCCGCGAATATATCCACGTCGTCCAGCGAATTGAGATCCAGAGACCGGCTCTCGACCTGGCATTCGAGCTGCTCGTTCCGGATGACGCATTCGCTCCCGCTGATCGTGTCAACGTGGTAGCGGCGGTCAGTCCCCCACGAGGACATCAGTTCCGGCAGCAGCGCAAGCAGCGTAGAATCCCGGTCGATCACGAGCCAGCGTTGGCGACCCTGGAGACGCGGCGCCAGATACCGGAGATTGGAGCCCGTTCCAGTGGCGAGATCGAGCACCTGCACTGTCTCACGGTGCGCAAGCGCGTCCACGATCGTGCGGGTCAGGCTCTCCGATCGAGCGGAAGCATCGGCAGGCTCGCGGAGTTGAAGCCAGGTTGAGAGCGAATTATCCATTCGAGTCCAAGCGTCCCAGCGCGGCAATCATCTCCTCGACAGCCTGATCCCAGCTCCGCAGCCGGACACGCACCTTCTTCGCACCATCGGCGAGTCGCGCGCGCATCCGGGCGTCGCCGATCACGCGTGCAAGTGCTCCGGCAAGTGCCTCGACGTTTCCAGGCGGCGCCAGCAGACCGGCATCGGCGCCCACCAAATCGGGAATCGCGCCTGTCGTCGTGCTGACCACCGGCAGCCCGCGGGCCAACGCCTCGGCGACCGCCATCCCGTATGTTTCCTGCCGTGTGGCCAACACGAACACGTCGGCGCGATCGTAGCACTCGTGAAGTTTGACGGCATCGAGCTCGCCCACCAGCGTCACACGGTCGTCGAGTTGGAGTCTGCGAATCGCGGCGCGCACACGATCGACTGTCGCCGGATGTCGTGTCACGCTGCCAGCACAGGTGAGGTGCCACGTCTTGTGGGGAATCGCCGCCAGCGCTTCCAGCAGAATTTCATGACCCTTGTTCGGGTTCAGGGTTGCCACTGCGAGGAGTTGCAATGGCGCTCCATCAGAACCGCGTGCAATCGGTCCACGCGACGTCCCCGGCTCTACGACGACGATTTTGTCGCGCGCGATGCCGTACCGATCCAACATCGCGAGAGTGGCAGCTCCCGTGACGATGACCAGCGCCGCGGCGGCCAGAGCCCGCCGCTCTCCCTCATAGAGTGCAGCAGCCGTCTCCCGCTCGAGGCTCACATCGGCGGCGAGCGGAAGATGGACGATCGCGGCGATTCTAAGGCGCCCTGCCTCGTGCTCAATCACTTCGGGCATCGCGCTCAGCGCGAGGCCGTCGATGAGCACTCGAGCGCCATCGCGAAAGCCCGCGAGCACCTCGGACGAATGCGCCAGGGCGGCAGGTGTGGGATACGGAAAGCTCTCATCGAGCTCCCGGACCTCCACCGACCAGCCATGCTGCCGGAGCCCCTCGGCTATGTGCCGGTTGTACACGTAACCGCCAGTTGGAGTGTCGAGCCGTCCCGAAACGACGAGAATAGACGAGTGCATTCAGCTCCTGTGACAATACACGCGTGGCCGGTCATTTTGCAGCCGGCGCGACGTGGTTACGATGCGGTCGGTTCGCAAACGGCATGACGGCCCTCGAGTGGCATCCTCCAAATGAGCCTCTGCGCGCGGGCGTCCTCCGCGCGAGCGTGTTTGCGCTCCTCGTTGTCGCGGGTATAGCCATGACGGTTCGCCCGTGGCTGCAGCTTGGTGCGCTGTATCCGGGCAAGGCAGCGGCCGTGTTCGCAGCGTGGATGGCGATCGCGTTCGGTTATGTCGGTTCGCATCACCCGCACGCGCAGTTCGGTCCGGCCAATCACGTCACGATGATCCGCGTCATGATAGTGGCGTTGATTGCGAGTCTGATCGGCGAGCCTGTGAACCAGAGGGCTGCCGCAGCTGCGTCGATTGCCACTGCGGTCATGGCGGTTCTCGATGGCGTCGACGGCTGGCTTGCGCGCCGCAGCCGGATGGCGAGCGCATTTGGGGCGCGTTTCGACATGGAAACCGACGCGGCGCTCGTCATGGCGATGTCCATCCTGATCTGGCAGTACGGCAAGGCAGGCATGTGGGCTCTCCTCGGCGGCATGCTGAGATACATCTTCGTTATCGCAGGCTGGTGGCTGCCCTGGATGGCGCGCCCTCTGAGGCCGACCCGGCGCGCCAGGATAATCACCGTCTTTCACATCGTGGGGCTGAGCGTGGGGCTGGCGCCCTTTGTCCCCGTACCCCTGAGCGCGATTGTGGTTGGATTGACCACGGCCGCGTTGTCCTGGTCGTTTGCTGTTGACGTGCGCCGTCTTTGGCGAATGGAGTAGTCGTGCGCTGGGCCTCCGTCGCTCTCGCTCTTCTGGCGCTGAATGTATCGTTGACCTTCGGCAATATCTGGCCGACGCTGGCGATACGGCTGAACGGCGACCTTTCCGGTGAACTTGCTGTCCTGGTTATCGCCTTGGTACTCGCGCAAGGCTGGCGCGGGCCGTTGTCGGCGTCGAAGCTGCGGTGGTTGTCCGTCCTCTGGGTCACTTTGATCATCGCGCGTTATGTTGATGTGACCGTCCGTTCGCTGTACGGACGGGAAATCAATTTGTACTGGGACCTGCGGTTTGTGCCGGACGTGAGCGCCATGTTTGCTTTCGTGGCCAAGCGATGGCAGGCCGGGGCCTTCGCTCTCGGAGTGTTGCTGGTCCCTATTCTCCTCTACGGTTCGGTACGTTGGGCGCTCCGGCGAGTGGTCGATGCCACGAACCATCCGCGCGCACGCCGCGTGCTTGGTTCGACGGCAGCCGCGGCGCTGCTGCTGTGGATCGCCCCGACCCTGGGCGCGCGCGTGCCGGCGACCGTCCGATTTGCCGAGCCCGTCACACCGGCGTGCGTGCGTGCGATGACCGAGCTGGCATACGAGATGACGGGCGCGGGCGTGAGGGCACTCGGGCCGGCTCCCCAGATGTCTTCGAGCCTGTCGCGTATCAGCAGCGCAGACGTATTCCTCATCTTTATCGAGTCCTACGGCGCAGTGAGCTGGGATCGTCCCGAGTTCGCAGCAGGCGCTCGCAGCGAGTCGTGGTCGCCTCGAGGCAGATATCCGTGAGACCGGCCGGTCGGTGGTCTCCGCGCGGGTCGAGTCAACGACCTTCGGCGGCGAATCGTGGCTTGCGCATATCAGTCTTCTGTCGGGTACCGAAGTGCGCGATCAGCGCACCTACGTTCGACTGATGGCCCAGGAGCGCAATACTCTTGTGAAAACGTTCGGGCGTCATGGGTACCGCACGGTCGCGATCATGCCGGGGCTGCTTCGAGGCTGGCCTCAGGGCGCTTTCTATGGGTTCGAAGAGATCTACGATCTCTCGCGACTCGACTACCGCGGGCCGCCGTTCGGATGGTGGGATATCACCGATCAGTTTGCGCTCGCGCGCATGGACGCGCTGGAGGTCCAGCCGCAGCCGCGCCGGCCTGTGTTCGTCTTCTTTCCGACAATCACTACCCACGCGCCCTTCACGCCGGCGCCGCCGTACCAAGAGGATTGGACGCGCGTCCTCACGACGAATCCGTACGACAAAGCCGATCTCGACCTGGCATGGTCGGAGCAGCCCGACTGGTTGAATCTCGGTCCGAGCTACGTGCAGAGCCTCATTTATACACACGCGACGCTTGGCGGCTACCTTCGCCTGCGTGCCGATCGCGATTTCATCCTGATTCTCATCGGCGATCATCAGCCGCCGGCGCTCGTCAGTGGACCGAACGCGTCGTGGGACGTGCCCGTGCACGTGATCGCCGGGCGCACCGCGTTGCTCGATCGCCTCCGGCAGCACGGTTTCCGCGACGGCCTCGCCCCGTCTCATCCCGCCGCGGCGCGGATGGATACGCTGCTTCCGATTCTCCTCGACGCGTTTGGGGATCCGGAGGAGAAATCTGTTTCCAGTGCTCCCGCTACAGCTCCGCTCAGATAGCGGTCTCGTTGCGTGAGCAGGAGATCTTGAACAGGAGCCAGGAGATGGAGACATCTCGACGTCGACCTCGCGTGACCCGGCTTTTTCGATTTGTGGATCTCGCGCGTCGTGGACGTTCTCGGACGGTTGAGACCGTCAATCGCGTGTCTTTGCCTCTTGCGTGACCGAAGCATCGGCAGGCTCAGCAGTAATGCGGTGGCGCGTCGATGATGACACGACGTCGTCGTAATTCGTCGCCCTCTGATCCAAGCATCGCCGGCAGGATCGCCCCAGTCAGATCGGCATCCACCGTCACGCGGTCGGGAAGGTACCGCCGGCATGCGCCGAACTCTTCCTCGTATTCGGGTGTGGGAAACGTGAGCGTGAGGACCGACGAGTTGCCGTGCCGCTCAACGCGGTACAGAGGATTCACCCTGAGCTCTCCCGTCACAGTCTTCGCCGTGGGCAGCTCGTAGCGTCGAAACAGATCGGCACGTCCGCTGGCAATGAGCGTAAGCGACGGTTCGGTGCCGAGGTCTGCGGGCGATGCCTCATGCGTCAGATCCACCAGTCCGCGCTCCAGCACCTGCGTGAGCAGAAACTCGTCGCTGAACAACCGCGGCTGACGGGCCATGAAAAGATCGCGATAGGCCGCCGGAGTGAGGGTGTTTCCCGCCGAGAAATTCTCGCCGAGCGCGCTGTGCAGGTGCGGCATCACGACCACGCCGTCGGGGACGGAGAGTCGCATCATCTCCTCCGCGAGCAGGCGCTTGTGCCAGATATAGGGGAACGCATCCGCCAGCACCACCAGCGAGAACGCCTCGCGGGCAAACGGCAGAGGCAGATTGGCGTCGCAACACACCGGCTCGCATCCCGGTGAGGTGAAGCGCCTCGCGAGCCATAGCTTCCAGAAAAACAGGTCGGCAAGCACCGTGCTGTCGGCCGGTCCGAGATCGATCAGCACGCGGGTCAGGTGCCCGGTGCCGCCGCAGAGATCGAGACGGCGGCCCAGGAGCGGCCGCGGCTGCAGGGCGATCGCCTGGAGGATCGCCTGGGCCATCACATAGGTAGGATCTGAAAATCGATAGACGAAGCACGTGCCTTCGGCGTCGTGACACAGAATCGCAAGCGCCTCCTGATAGGTCGTGTGTCCGCCCGCCTTCGCGGCTTCGCCGCTTTGGCGCGGCAGGCGAGTTGAGCAGCTCGCGGAATGCTTCGACGCGCGTCTGGTCGAGTCCGAGAAGCGTGAAGAGGGCCGCTTCGCCCTGGCCTGCCTCCAGCAAGTGCATGGCGTCTCGCGTGCGGTCGTCCGCGATCATCACAGGTATTCCATCGACGACGGGAAACGCGCAGCACTCGCAGCCGAGCACGCCCGATTCGATTCGGTCGCCGGCTCGTACGAGGGCGTCGTTCTCAACCAGCGACACGCGGGTACCGCAAAACGGGCAGCGCAGCAGCTCGAGCATCGTCTCGTGCATGGCGATCAGGATCGTAGAGAGGATCGATGCATGCGAGAGCGAAGGTTGGAAGCGAAACGCTCGATAAACGCGTCGCCGCACGAGCCCACGTCGGCGCGGTGAAATTGCTCGGTGCCGAGCAGTTGTGCGGCATCGCGCGCAGCGACCAGGGCAAGGGCGTCATCTTCGAGTTGCGTCCGATGACATTTGATGGCGGCAAGCTTTCTGGCGGCAAACCGGCCGACCTCGACGACGAGCGTCGGCGGCGGCGCAAGGGCGCCGAACGCATCGGCGTCCGCGATGCCGAAGATCTTGTGTGGGGCCTCACCGTGCATGCCTTTTTCGCGAAAGGTCACCGCGACATGTCGCACGACCTGTCGCATCCGGCCGCTCGGCATCGTGACGTAGTACAGCGCCGGGGCGTCCGCGCCCAACGCGGCTACGGCTGCCGTGGTTCGCTCGTGAATCGCGATGTGATCGGGATGGCCGTAGAGGCCGTCTTCGCCGAAGGTAATCACCACGTCTGGACGAAGCCGGCCGATCGTGCTGCGGATGTCGGCTTCGAGCCGCTCCGCCTCAGTCCAGGGCAGCATGCCGTCCTCGTGATCGAGCAACACCAGATCAGTTACGCCGAGGATCTGCGCTGCGTTCCGCAGTTCTTGAAGGCGGACGCTGCGAATATCTGCTGGTCCTGGCCCGAGCTCTCCCGCAGTGGCGCAACAGACCGACACGCGAGCGCCCAGGTGGGCGCACCAGGCAAGCAACCCTCCACATGCCAGTGACTCGTCGTCTGGATGTGCGAAGACAGCCAGTAGCGAGCGTGCGCGCAGGTCGTCATGTTCCGACTTCATCACCGAACGTTCTGCGGCACGTGCCTGGAGCGCGACGCGGCAAGCCGCGCGTAAACGCCGAGGTAGGCGTCAACCATGCGATCCGGGTTGAACCGCTCCATCGCACGCGCCCTGACCACGGCGCGATCGAGCGCGAGAACACTCTGCAGGCCCTGGACGAGCGCGTCGAGAGAGTCGAACACGCGACCGGTCGTTCCCTCGTCTACGACTTCGCAAACGGCGCCGCGATCGAGCGCAGCGACGGGAGTCCCGCACGCCATCGCCTCGGCCATGACGAGACCAAAAGGCTCTCCCGACTGCACCGGATACAGGAGCGCCCTCGCGCCGCCCAGCAGTTCCGCTTTTCCGGTGTGCGCGACTTCGCCCGCGTACACGATCTGGTCTCCATCGACGAGCGGCGCAATCACCTCGCGGTAGTACTCGTTCTCTGCACCGGCGAGAATGAGCCGCATCCTGGTTCGGTGTGCAGCGTCGATGGCTTGCAGCACGCCCTTTCCTTCGGTGAAGCGGCCCAGAAAGAGCAGGTAGTCGTCGGGCGTTGAACGGAATGGATATGCCGCCGTGTCAATCGCGTGAGGAATCACGGCGAAGACGCGGAGACCGGCGAGCGCGCGCGCCTGATGTTGGGACACGGCAACGAAAGGCGCGTCCCGATACTTCGACCAGAGCGCAATCTCGGCAGAGGTCGGCAAATGGTGGAGCGTCTGCAGCACCGGCGTTGCCGACAGGCGGCTGAACGCCAGAGACATCGGCGAGTACTCGGCCTGGTAGTGGATGACGTCAAAGGCGGCGCCCTGTTCCACGGCTGCGGCCAGATTGAACAACTCGCAGAGCTCCCACGGCCAGATCGATGAGTCTTCGCAGTACCCGCGATCAAAGACAGCATGCAGACGGGCTCTCGTCACCGATGAGCCCGTTGCGAACAGGGTGACGTCATGGCCACGGGACACCAGAGCATCGACGAGCAGAGCGGTCATCGTTTCTATCGATCCCGATTTCGCGGGCGGAACCGATTGCGCGACAGGCGCGACTTGAGCGATCCGCAGCGGCCTGCTCGATCATCGTCCAGCACGCCCTTCTCTCGCGGAGTGCAGCGAGTCACGCGCATGCCCTTTCCAGAAACGATGCAGGACGACCGATGCATCAAAACACTCGCGCGCGATCTCTCCAGCGCGCCGGGCATGCACAGAGTAGTCGCCCTCGATGCACTCGAGCCCTGCGATCGCCTCCTCCGGCGTCGAAAAGCGCAACAGGCCCGTGCCGAAAGGCAAGTGCGCGCTCCACCCCGTGTCTTGCACGACCGCCGGACGCCCGGAGGCCAGGTAGCACTCGGTCCGATCGCTGAACCATCCGGACCGATGCGCCACGTAGGCGTGTTTGGCAACGGAGAATTCGGCCTTCGACGTCTGAATGAAGTCGCGATAGTCCCAGAGCGAACGAGAAACGCTCATCGCGTCGATGGGCGCCCATCCGTGCTGGCGGAGCAGATCTTTCGGGCCGTTCACAGCGGGCTCGAAGCGATGGTTCGTGCGGCCGGGCAGCGTGAGGAATCGGGCGAACTCCCGGTCCTTGTTCCCATCGACATCCGAAAAGCTTTCCGTTTTCCACGTCATGACCGTCGTGAAGGCATCCCTCGTATGAGGCACGTCCGTGTGCCACAGATCAGTGATCACGGGCTGCCATGTCTTGTGCCACGTGAATGCGCCCGTCGGCACATCCGAGTCCGGCGTGCCGATGTTGGCGCCGAAGGTGAACAGCCGGTTGAACCCGCGGAAGAAGTCGCAGTACCAGCCCACACCCTTCGCAATCGCGAACTGCGTGAACACCGGATCCGAATCGATGAACACGCGCCGCGGGATGCGTGCGTACTCGTCGCGCCAGAACCACGATCCGCCGGAAAGGTTGAGAAAGAGATCGGCATCGCCGCAATACGCGCGGACGGTCTCCTGCGAGGCGCCGTGGTACGCCCCATCGTAGTTGACGAAGCTCCATCGATCGCCGAAACCGAATGGCTCCAGCGCCCTGTGAATGTACTGCGTGCCATAGGAAGGATCGAGTGAGATGGCGTCTTGCTCGGGATCGTAGATACATTCGCCGGTGTCCTCGATGTAGAAGACCTCGTGACCCAGCGCGCGCAGACCGAGGAGATACATCAGCGAGCACCAGGAGACCCCGCCGAACGGA
The DNA here is from genome assembly GCA_963802345.1 of Vicinamibacterales bacterium. Taxonomy (GTDB): domain Bacteria; phylum Acidobacteriota; class Vicinamibacteria; order Vicinamibacterales; family JAMQPK01; genus JAMQPK01. Next base: position 20,026 of record CAWDIK010000011.1, on the reverse strand, counting down.
TAACGCGCGATGATGCCGGCGAACAGAATTTTCACGACGTGCGCGCGGCCTCGTCGACCGTCACAGACGGTCCGGACTCGTCGAGCGATCGGCCGAGCGAAAGGTGCGCGCACATGCGGCGGTACAGGTCGCTCGACGCCATCAACTCGGCATGGGTCCCCTGGCCGGTCAGCCGTCCTTCGTGCAGGACGAGGATCCGCGTGGCGGCGCGGATCGTGGACAGCCGGTGCGCGATCACGAGGGTCGTGCGGCCCCTGCGGAGACGGCGCAGCGCGTCGAAGACGGCGGCCTCTGAGATGGCGTCCAGCGAAGAGGTGGGCTCGTCGAGAATGAGGATCGGGGCATTCTTCAGCAGGGCGCGCGCAATCCCGAGCCGCTGGCGCTCGCCTCCCGAGAGCGTCCCGCCGGCCTCCGCCACAACGGTCTGATAGGCCAGCGGCAATGCGCTGGACGAACTCGTGAACGTGCGCCGCGCGCGCGGCGGCTTCCACTTCTTCGTCGGAGGCCTGCAGCCGGCCGTACCGGATGTTGTCGGCAATGGTGCCGCTGAAGAGCACTGGTTCCTGCGGGACCAGCGCGATTCGTTCGCGCAGCGATCGCAGCGAATATTTCGAGACGTCCACATCGTCGACAAGAACGCGCCCGCGCGACGGCTCGAAGAACCGGGGAATCAAGTTGGCAATCGTCGTCTTTCCCGCACCGGTGAGGCCAACGATCGCCGCTATCTCTCCAGGACGTACCTCAAAGCTCACGTCCTCGAGCACGCGGCGGTCGTCGTCATAGGAGAAGCAGACGCCTTCGAAGCGCACGCAGCCCTCTCACTCCCGACGCGTCGAGGCCATCGGGAGCGTCCAGGCGCTCGGGCACGAGCGCAAGAATCTCGCGGACTCGCCGGGCGCTGACGATGGCCTGCTGCAGCGACCCCGTCGTATGGGCAATAGCGGAAATCGGGTTGTAGACCGCCGCCAGATACGCAATCACGACGAGCAGTGCGCCGACCGTCAGCCTGCCATCCAGGACATGAAGGCCGCCCACGACGAGCACGAGCGCCGTACCGGAAAGCGTAACGGTGCTCACCGCGACGGAGAACAGCGACTCCTGCCACGTAAGATTGAGGCGCGCGCTCATGGTCTCGTTCCCAGATCGCGTGAACCGCGCGAGCTCGTGCCGCTCGCGTGCGAAGCTTTTGACAGCTGCGACCGAGGACAGAATCTCGAAGGCCCGTTCGATGAGCGTGGACTCCAGCGCCTTCACTCGTTCGGCTCGATCCGTCATTGTGGCCGAGTAGTGGCGCAGAAAGAGATACAGGAAAGGGACAACCGTCAGCGAGAGCAGGGCAAGCGTGTGGTCGAGGTACGCAAGCACGCCGAACATGACGCCAAGATTGAGTAACGCCAGAGCCAGTGGGAAGACCCCGCCGATGACCAGGTCGTCGACGCAGTGTGCGTCCGCGTCCAGGCGGTAGACCGAGTCTGCCGTCCTGGTCAGGATGTGGTGCCGGAGCGGAAGTGCCTGAAGGTGCGCCAGCAACTTCGCGCGCAGGTTGTAGACGACGAGCTGGCCCATCTCGACCTGCAGCTGCGTATGGATCATGCGGATCGCTTCGATGGCGATCTGCAGGAGCAGGCCCGCGGCCACGACGATCGCGAGCAGCGCCGCAGGACTGACACCGCCCGCAGATGTCATGACAGCTGCCAGTGGTCCTGGCAGCGGATAACTGCCGAGGACGTTGTCCACGACAAGCTTGAGCGGCCATGGCGCCAGTGCGGCCATGACGATCTCCGCGATCGACAAGACCGCGATTGCCACGACGCGCAAGCGATAGGGTCGGAGAAACGACAGCGTCCAGGAAACCAGCGACACGTTACCCTCTGGACAGCGTGGTTTCGGCGGGTCGGGTCGCTTGCGGCGCCAACACGGGAGCCACTGGCAGCGGCAACATGCCCGCAGCTGTCGTCACGCGCGCCACGGTCTGGTCGAGGACAGCGGCCGCACGCGTCGCCTGCCACATTGCGCGCAGTGCGAGCGCGGCGATCGCCAGGATGGACGCAACCACACTCGCCGACGGTCGGTATAACGCGATCGACACGCCCGTTGCTCCGGCTAACAGGACCGCGAGCGCCAGCCCGTGCACCGTCCCGGCGAAGCTGGGACGAAGACGCGCCCGCACTCGGAAGAGGCAGCAACCTCGTTCGTGCTCTTCGACAAGCGTCAGGACGTGCAACCACCCCCAACGGCCGATTGAGACGCTGAGATCCCGATCGGTATGCCAGCCCTCGTCGACGTGAACAAGTTGTGCCGGGCGGCATGCGCGCAATACTCCGACGAGCTCGGTCAGCAGCGCGGGCTGTGACGTCCACGATTCACTCCAGAACGACCACTCGCTGCGGCCGCCAGTCAACAGCTGTACGGCTGCCCGCGCATTGCGGAGCGACGGTACAGGCGTCTTCCAGGGATGGCGCGTGACGTGCTGAGGGGCAACCCCTTGCGACAGCGACAGTCCCTGTAGATTTCCCCAGAACCGCGCAATGGGCTGCACCAGGTGCAACCAGGCGATCAACGCGCGGTAGAGATGCCGGCTTGGCGTGGGCGACCACAGGCCGATGGACGGCAGGCCGCTGAGATCGGACTTCCACGCAAACATCACACACCGCAGGACAGTGATCGTCCAGCCGAGCATGCCTGCGGTGAAGAGAACCCACCAGGTCTCGGCCCCCATCAGCCAACCCACAATGCCGGCGATCAACAGCAAAGACGCTGCGGCCATCCACAGAGGTGAATGAGGAAGGAACTGCCATCGGGGCATACGCGTGCTGTAGATCGACGGAAACGCGGCGGTGCCCCAGACGCCGGTGTTGACGCGTTTCCCGATAGCCGAGCGCAGAAACGGCAGCGGACTGTAGATCCGGCCGTGCCACAGCATCCGGCCTGCCGAGGAATTTCTCCGGATGATGCGCATCGAGCCACGCTTCACCTTCGCCGTAGCCCACCTGCTGGTGCCAGTAGGCTTTCACGCTCGGCCGGTGGTGGTGCCAGACGAGCGCCGCGGGCGCAAACCCGATGCGGAGACCCCTTGCCTGCAGCCGCCAGCAGATATCGACGTCGTCGCCGGCGCGAAGGTAGACCGGGTTGAAGCCGTCGATCGACAAGAGCGCGTCGCGGCGGAACGCCATGTTGCAGCCTGGCACATGCTCGGCGATGCGGTCGTCGAGCATGACGTGACTGGGTCCGCCTGGCGCGCGCGCGACACATTGCGCGACCCAGGGATCGTCCGGCGGCACGACGTTGGGGCCGCCGGCACCGGCGACATCGGAAAGGAGCATCGGCTGAACCAGATAGGTCAGCCAATCAGGATCAACGCGGGCGTCTGCGTCCGTGTAGGCAACGATCTCGCCGGTCGCTGCGGCAAGGCCAACGTTACGGGCGGCACTGAGGCCGCCGTTGGGCGTATCGATGACTCGCACGCCAGCATGTCTGCGCGCGATCGAAGCAGTGGCATCCCGCGATCCGTCGTTGACGACAATCACCTCGACGCTCGGGTAGGTCAGTCTCGTGAGCGAGCTGAGGCAGTCGTCGATCGTATCTGCGGCGTTGAACGCGCATACCACCACGGAAACCTTCGGCCACTCATGACGCTCGCGAGCTGAGACCGGCGACTCGGCGAATGCCTCGCTCACGGCGGCCAGCGCTGGCTTCGGTTGTCGCGCGTCATCGACGAGGCCGAAGGCCCAGTCGTCAACGGAGCGGCCGCCGCGCCACCACTCGTCTGTCCAGGAATACACGATCGCTCCGCAGGCGCCCTCCATGAAAGCCGCTCGCACGTGCATCGTGGTGATGCGAGCCTGACCCTCGAGACCCTGGCGAACGCTGTCGGCGCCCGCCTCTGCCAGCAGCAGGGGTCTCGCGCCCGCGATGTGCTGCAACCGCGCGAGGTATCCCCGCAGATCCGGTTCACGGTGCAGATAGACGTTGAAGGCGCAGACATCGAAGCACTCGAGGTCGAGGTGTTCGGTAGGGGGGAAATTCACGTACGTCAAGAGGCTGTCGGGCGCCGCGGCCTTGACATTCTCATAGAGCTCGCGCAGGAATCGCTCGATGCGGCGGTGGCCGTGCCATCGCACGATCCCGGCCGGGATCTCGTTGCCCACGGCAAACATGAGTGTCGCGGGATGCGCTACCAGACGCCGCACCGCGTTCGCAGCATCGTGCCTGATTTGTCTGGCGAGCTGTGGGTCGTCAAGGAACGAGATGTGCTGCGGCCATGCGAGCCCCACCATCACTCTCAGCCCGTGTCGCAGGGCGATATCGAGCAGGTCAGGCGGCGGAACCGTGTAGGTGCGGACCGTGTTGATTCCGGCAGCCGCCATCAGCATGAAATCCTGATTTATCCGCTCGGGGGAGGGGAACTGATGGCCATCGCCATTGGGCGCGAAGGTGCCATAGGCGACCCCCTTGACGAGGAAACGCCCGTTCTCTGCGTTGAGAAACTTGCCATGGACGCGCGGCGGATGACAAGCGGCTCGGACTGATCCGGAAGTCATGACACTGTGAAACTCGGAGCGCTGTCTGAGCCGGTTTCAGGCACGCGTCACATCTCTTGTGAGTGTGGGGAGGAGGAGCTGTTCAGCAACCGTGCCCAAAGAGTGGAACCCACGCGCCAGCAAGAGCGCGAATCCGGCGAATGATACTACATCGTCGCGAGCCAGACAGATTTCTTCATTGCAATGCCCGGCGCAGGAGCAGCCTTGCCTTTTGCCAATCACGCCGCACGGTTCGGTCCGTGACCCCTAGCGCCTGCGCGATTTCGGGTTCTGTCAGGCCGCCGAAGTAGCGCAACTCCACGACCTTGGCGAGACGCGCATCGAATGCCGCAATCTCGTCGAGCGCTTCGTGCACTCGCAGAATCTCCTCGGCATTCCCTCCGTGACCGTCGGCAAGCCCCGTCGTGAGTGTGACATGCGGCGTCTTGCCGCCTCCACGCCGCGCCGCCGACCGCCGACGCGCGAAATCGACGATGACCGATCGCATGACTTGTCCGGCCCAGCGGATGAAGTGCACGCGATCCTCGAGATGCAGGCGTCCGGACGCCGCGAAGCGAAGATACGATTCGTGAACGAGCGCGGCCGTATCGAGCGACGTCCTGCGGTCACGCATCAGCCGCCGGCGGGCCAGCTTGCGAAGATCGGCGTAGGTCTCGGCAAACAGGCGGTCCGAGGCCTCGGCATCGCCCTTCTCGGCGCGATGAATCAAATCGGTCAGGTTCACCCTCTCGTCCATCGATCGTCCAGCCGCTCATTAGTTTAGAGCCCATGTCCGGTCATCCGCGATTCCTGCGTCTTTACAGGGCAGAGGGAGACATGATCCGAGTCGGCATCATCGGCGGCGGGCCCGGCGGCTTGATGACCGCGCATCTGCTGGAGCGGAAGTTCGGAACGTTCTGCCGAGTCACCCTGCTCGAGGCCACCGACCGTGTCGGCGGCAAAGTTCGGACCGTCAGATTCGACGCCGCACCAGCTTTCTACGAGGCAGGAGTCGCCGAATGCTACGCCTACGACGCGATCGGCCACGATCCGCTTCGTCAGCTGATCAGCGAGCTGGGTCTGACGACGGTCGCCACCCACAGCAGTGCAGTCGTGCTGAACGGGGCGCTCCTCCGGGACGATGAAGACATCCGGAGGCATTGTGGTGAGCGTACCCTTCGAGCGATCGAAGACTTCCGGCAACAGGCCGCCTCGCTCCTCCCGCTTGCGAGCTGGTACCGAGGCTTCACGCCGCGCGACAATGCGCATCCGTGGGCGCGCCGTACGTGTGAAGAGATTCTGGACCAGATTCCCGATCCAGTGGCGAGACAGTACCTGAAGATCGGCGCGCACAGCGATATGGCGACCGAGCCGCACCAGACCAACGGCCTTATCGGACTCAGGAACGTCCTCAAGTCGGTGACGGGCTACGGCGCGCAGTACACAATCGAGGGCGGCATGGAGATGTTCCCGCGTCGGCTGGCCGCGAGTCTGGCTGACACACGGATCGAGCTCGACGCGCAGGTGGTGCGCGTGTCGAGGAACGCGGACGGGAGCTACTCGTTGCGGTTTCGCCGGGACCGATGTCTCGTGCAGCAGGATTTCGATGCGATCGTCGTCGCGCTCCCGTACAACCGGCTGCTGGAAATCGAATGGGCCGGCGAGCGTCTGCGTCGCGCCATGACGAAACACGTCGCTTACTACGACCGCCCTGGTCACTACTTGCGCATATCCATCCTGTTCGATCGACCCTTCTGGCGGCGACTGATGACGGGTTCGTGGGTCATGCTCGATGCTTTCGGTGGCTGCTGCGTCTACGACGAAAGTCTGAGCCACGGTGCCGACAGATATGGTGTGCTCGGCTGGCTGCTCGCAGGTGCCGACGCCCTATCCCTCTGCAATGCCGACGATCGAACGTTGATCGCTCGCGCGATCGAGTCGTTGCCGGATGAGCTCTACAGTGAAGCGCGCGCGCAACTCATAGAGGGACGGGTGCATCGCTGGGCAGGTGCAGTGAGCTGGGCAACCTGGCGGGTTTCCGCTGCGCGATCCCGGGCTCGCGCACCAGCCGGAGCCCATCGAGCATCCGGCGCTGGTCGTGGTGGGCGACTATCTGTTCGATTCGACCTTGAACGGCGTGCTTCGTTCGGCCCGCATCGCGACCGACTGCATCGCCACCCAGCTGATGCATTCGCAGGCGCGTGACTTGATCGCCTGACGCCTCGACCGGGGCGTTATAATCCTCATCACATCACGGAGGGCATCCAAGCCGGTGCATCGCCATCGCGATGCACGCATGGGTCCCGTTCATGTCAAAGCTCGAGATCGACGCGCGCACCTGGGCCGAGCTGAACCAGTTGCTGGACTCGGCCCTCGATCGACCGGCGGCGCAGCGGGCGGAGTGGATTGAGATGCTCGCTCCGCAGTACGAAGCCTTGAAGCCTCGGCTGCGTGACCTGCTGTCGCGCACCGATCCAGGCGAAGACGGCACTTTCCTCGGCACCCTCCCGAAATTCGAGCCCGATGCCGGCGATTCCGATGGAGCCGACGCCGGCGGCGATCAACCCGGTGACCAGGTGGGACCCTATCGCCTGCTGCGCGAGCTGGGCCACGGAGGGATGGGCACAGTGTGGCTCGCCGAGCGGAGCGATGGCCTGATCGAGCGGCCGGTTGCATTGAAGCTTCCGCATGGGGCATCGAAGCGCGCAGGGCTCGCGCTGCGCATGGCGCGGGAGCGTCGGATTCTCGCCGCACTGACGCATCCGAATATCGCGCGGTTGTACGACGCGGGTCTCACGGCGGAAGGGCGGCCCTTTCTCGCGATCGAGTACGTCGAGGGGCGTCAGATCGACGACTATTGCCGCGAGCGGCAACTCGACCTGAAGTCGCGGCTGCGGCTGTTCGCACAAGTCGCCCGCGGTGTTGCCTACGCGCACACCAAGCTCGTGGTGCATCGCGATCTGAAACCGGCGAATATTCTGGTCACGAGCGACGGACAGGTCCGGTTGCTGGATTTCGGGATTGCCAAGCTGCTCGACGAGGGCGAGGCCGAAGGGGCCCAGCTCACCGAATTCGCCGGCCGCGCGCTCACGCCGGCGTACGCGTCGCCCGAGCAGATTCTCGGCGACCCGCTTACGATCGCGTCGGACGTCTACTCGCTCGGCGTCATTCTGTATGAGTTGCTCGCAGGTCAGCGACCGTACAATCCGAAGCGCGATTCGCGCGGCGCACTCGAGGATGCGATCGTCGAGGAAGAACCTGCACCGCCGAGCGTGGTTGCGGATCGGCAATCGCGCACCGCTTTGCGCGGCGATCTCGACGCGATCGTGCTCGTCGCTCTCAGGAAGAAGCCGGAAGGGCGGTATCCGACCGTTCACGCACTGGTCGATGACATCGAGCGCTACCTCAGTGCACGGCCCGTGCTTGCCCAGCCCGATAGTTCCTGGTACCGAATGCGCACGTTCATCAAACGCAATACGCTCGGGGTCAGTGCGGCCTCGGCAGTCTTCGCGGCAACCGTCATCGGTGCTGGTGTGGCCCGGTGGCAGGCGCGGGTTGCCCTGGCGGAGAAAACGCGGGCGGAGCAGGTCAAGGAGTTCATCGCGTCGGTGTTCCGGGAAGCGGATCCGACGCAGGGAAAAGGGAAAGTGCTCTCCGGCGCGGAGCTGCTGCGACAGGCCGAGCTGAGATTGCACGATCGCGCCGATGTCGAGCCGCAGATTCGCGTTGAGCTTCTCGCCATCATCGGTGAGAGCCTGTTCGGCCTGCAGGAGAACACTGACTCGGCGCGGGTCCTCGGGCAGGCATTGCAGCTCTACGAGTCCCTGGGTGTGCCGAGCGATGCGCTCGGCGCTCGACTGCATCTGGTCTTGTCTCAGGTGTACGAGATCGTCGGCCGGCACGACGATGCACGGCGCGCGCTCGAGCGGTCGTTCGCCGTTCTGACGGCCTCGAATGATGGCGCGAGTCCCGTGTTCATTCACGCAAAACTGCAGCAGGCCGCATTGGGCATCGTATCTGGCGACTACAAAACCGCCGAGCGGGCCGCTCTCGAGGCGATCAGTAAGGCGTCTACGACACTTGGCCCGGCATCATCGGAGGTCGCAACCGGATTGCAGGCGTTGAGTCACGTCTACACGCTCACCCAACGGCGCGAGTTGGCGGTCGAACCTGCACGCCAGTCGTACACCCTTCAGCTCGGGATACACGCGCGCGATGTTGCGCATCCCAAAGTGATCGAAGCAACGCTGTACTACGCGCAGGCGCTCAATTGCGCGGGAGATTTCGACCGGGCCTCGACGCTCTATAAAGATGTCTCGGCCAAGACTGCCAGTGTCTTTGGTACCGACAGCCGATCGTTCGGAGAGGCACTGTCCGGTGCGATTCCGTTGGACGTCGAGGTCGGCGACCTGAAAACGGCCATTGCCTCGGGGCGTCGTGCAATCGAGATCTATCTCAAGGAAGGACAGCCTGGATCGGCTACGCACGCCGGCCGGGTCCGCAAGCTGGGGAACGCGCTCCTCGCCGCGCGGTCGAGCCGCGAGGCGGCCGAACAACTCGCAGAGGCCGTACGTCTCGCGGCGCTATCCAAGTCCAACCTGGAGGCGTTACACGCTCGCGGCAGCCTGGGGCTGGCGCTGGCATATCTGGGACGTTTCGAGGAAGCGAATCGACATTTGCGGGAGGCCATCGAGAAGAGCGAGGGGAAAGCGCCTCGCGCGCATCATCTCGCCTTGAGGAACCTCGGCACGTCACTCCGGCTACAGGGGCGCTACGCCGAAGCATTGCCATGGCTCGAGAAGAGCCTCAGGGAGTCTGCCATCGAGCCGAGTCATCGTGGCGATCACGCACACGGGTTGTTGGAAGCAGGCCTGACCCGGCTCGAACGCGGTGAGTTCGACACGGCCCGTCAGCTGCTCGAACGAGCGCGCGTGCTATTTGCCGACGTGCAGAAACAGCGTATGACGCCGGCGCGCGCGGATCTGCTCGTCGGCTTGGCGCGCCTGGATTTGCAGCGGGGAGACAATGACGGCGCGCTGCAATCCGCGCAAGAAGCCGATCTGTTCTGGCGCGGCTTCGACTCCGAAAACCCCTTGGCCGGCGCCGCGGCACTGTGGCTCGGTCGTTGCCATCTGGCGCTCGGTCACCAGGCGGCGTCAAGCGAGGCGTTGAGCCGGGCGGCACGGCTGGCCTGAAGGCCAGCACTACGAAGAGCACGCCTGGCGTGGCCATCGGCCGTCGTAGTGCCGACCTTCAGGTCGGCCCCCTGTTGCACACCTGATCTCGAGCCACTCCGTCGCGGCCACGCCCCCCACTCTGAACACGTGTCCGGTTCCCAGGCCATTCTGCGTAGTCATCTAGTAGAGGAGATGACGCGACATGCGCATCCTGTTCGTCACGACAGCGCACAACAGCCTCAGCCAACGCCTGCAGGTCGAGTTGACCAGCCGCGGCCATGGCGTCGTGATTCAGTTGGCGACCGGCGACGAGGTGATGACGAGTGCCGTGAAAGAGCATCGACCAGACCTCATTGTCGCGCCGATGCTGAAGCGGGCGATCCCCCGCGAGATTTGGGACCATCACACCTGCTTCGTCGTGCATCCGGGCATCAAGGGCGATCGCGGCCCTTCGTCGCTCGATTGGGCGATCGACCGCGATGAAGAGCGCTGGGGAGTGACGGTCCTCCAGGCGGACGCCGGCATGGACACCGGGCCTATCTGGGCAACCGAAGAGTTCGACATGTCACCCAGGCCGCTGCCGAAGAGCAGCCTGTACCGAGGAGCGGTGACCGAGGCCGCCGTGCGGGCAGTGCTCACCGGCGTCGAGCGGTTCCAACGCCGCGACTACGTCCCCGAGGCTCTGGACTACTCTCGACCCGACGTGAAGGGTATGGCGCGTCCGCAGATGAAGCAAGCCGACCGCGCCATCGACTGGTCTGGGGATTCGACGGCCCAGATCGCCCGCAAGGTCCGTGCGGCGGACAGCAGCCCTGGCGTCCTGGACGGCAGCCTCTTCGGCGAGGAGTTCTATCTCTACGGCGCTCACGAGGAGGACCGATTCAAGGGAACCCCGGGCGCCATTTTGGCTCAGCGAGCTGGAGCGGTCTGCATAGGCACAGTCGATGGAGCTATCTGGCTGAGCCACTTGAAGGCCAGGAACCACGGCCCATTCGCGAACATCAAGCTGCCAGCCACTCAGGTGCTGGGCGCGCGGGTGACCGGCGTGCCCGAGCGACGGATCGAACTCACTGACTCTAACGACTACCGCACCTACCGAGAGATCGTCTACTGGGAGCGGCGGGATGTCGGGTATCTCGCCTTCGACTTCTACAACGGCGCGATGAGTACTGAGCAATGCCATCGCCTCCGCAAGGCCTACCGTTATGCCTGTGCGCAGTCCACCAAGGTCATTGTGCTGCTGGGTGGTCGCTCCTTCTTCTCCAATGGTATCCACCTGAACGTGATCGAGGCGGCCCGCGATTCGGCGGCAGAGTCCTGGGCCAATATCCATGCGATCGACGACCTTGTGCACGACATCATCGAGACGCCGTCACACCTCGTGGTCGCGGCCCTGCGTGGCAATGCGGGGGCGGGCGGAGCGATGATGGCGCTCGCCAGCGATCGCGTCTTCGCGCGGCGCGGTGTGGTCCTGAACCCACACTACAGCGGGATGGGCGGGCTCTTCGGGTCGGAGGTACTGGACCTATACCTTGCCGCGGCGCGTGGGCGCGCGAACATCGCATGGAGCTGACCGAGGGGCGGCTGACGATCAGCGCGCGTCATGCCAGGGACCTTGGGTTTCTGGACGACTGTTTCGGTAGCGACATCGTCGAGTTCGAAGCGGAAACAGTGACGCCGCGCCGAGGAGCTCGCCCGGCACCCGGACTTCCGGCAACTCCTCGAGTCCAAGCGCGAGCGGAGGATCGCCGACGAGCGCCGAAAGCCGCTGGCCGCCTACAGGGTCGAGGAGCTGTCGCAGATGTCCCGGAGCTTCTTCGGACCCAATCCCGCCTTATCACGAGGCGCGGCACCGGTTCGTCCACAAAGGAGCCCCGGCGGCGATGCTGCAAGGACAGGAAGGACGGCGGCCGATGGCGCTCCGTGAGGCGTGAGTTGCGTATAGAGTGCGCATGTCTCGCTTCAGCCAACGATCGCGCATGTCCAAAGGAGTATGGCCATGATGTTCGGATCCACCATCCTTGAAGTGGCAATAGGACTGCTGTTCGTCTACCTGCTGTTGAGCTTGCTGTGCTCGGCGGTCGGCGAATACATCGAAGCCAAGTTCAACAACCGGGCGAAGTACCTGAAGGAAGGTATCACGCTGCTTCTCAACGACACCGCAGGTGGCGGAGTCGACCTGGCTGCACAATTGTACGCGCACGGACTGGTGAGGCCGTTCTATCGAGACGGCACCAAACTTCCCTCCTATATTCCCGCTCGCACCTTCGCGCTGGCCTTGTGGAACATGGCGTCGACGGCGGCGGCCGAGGACGGGTCCGGTAGCGCTGCAGGTGGCGGCGCCGCCGGCGTCACGGCCGACTTGAAAGCGGTCCGCGCAGCCGTGGCCACCAGACTCCCGAATCAAGAATTGAGGACAGCTCTCTTGACGCTCATCGACGAAGCCCAGGGGGACATCGAGAAGGCGCGCAGAAATATTGAGGAATGGTACGACGGAATGATGGATCGCGTCTCTGGCTGGTACAAGCGACGCACGACCGTGCTGATGTTGCTGTTGGGGTTCGTGGTGGCGGCCGTTGTGAACGCCGACACGATCAACATTGCGAACACGCTGGCGCGAGATGGTGCGCTCCGGTCCTCGCTGGTCGCCGCCGCCGAACAGCGCATCAGGACCCCGTTGTCCACCACCACAACGGCAGGGACGCCAGACGAAGTCGACGCCCAGGCGACCAGGAACCTTCAAAGTGCCCACGACGCAGTCAACGCGCTGGGGCTGCCGATTGGGTGGACGAGGGCGACACCAGGCAACAAAGACGATCGCCGACGTGTCCCGGATACGTTTGGCGACTTCTTTCTCAAGCTGGTGGGGATTCTCGTGACAGGCTTCGCGATTTCCCAGGGTGCGCCGTTCTGGTTCGATGTGCTCAACAAGTTCATGGTCGTCCGCTCGACGGTGAAGCCGTCCGAGAAGAGCGGCGAGCAACCCTCAAAGGACAGGCCGTCCCCGAAAACGGAGATCGAAACGAGCGAGGCGCAGAAAGCGGAGCCACTAAAGGGATAGCGCGTCGATTGGCTCCTGGCCGCGTCGATGGTGCGCCATTGCGGGGTTCTCGCGCGTTTGACGCGTTAATCAGTAGCGGAGGGGACTACAGACCTCCGCCAGGAGGAAACCGCATGCTTGCATCACACGCTGAACCCATGCCGTCCGTGTCGCCGATTGGGTCTTTCTGAACGCTCTTTGGCCGCGAGCAAGAGCGATGGCGATCGCTGTCGCAGAAATACTGCTACGGGCCCGCTGCGGTCTGGGCGGCCATGCCATGGCGATGCGATTCGAGAAGACCCGCATGTCGCTGCAGTGCCTGGGCTGTGGCCACAACACACCAGGGTGGACGATTCACGCGCGCTCCTGAGCGCGCTCGGCGGTGCGTGACGCAATATTGGCGCGCGGACTCGCCGCGAACGACGAACCATTCGCCTTTAGCCGAAGGGTTGCCGGCCGAGCATGTTCAGCACACTCAGCCGCGTTCCTCTGGTCCTCTCATTGATGCTCATCGCGCCGAGTGGGGTCGTTGTCGCTCAATCCGCAAGTATCGCTGGAGTTGTTCGGGACGGGAACGGCGGGGTGATTCCGGGCGTAAGCGTGACGACCATTCCGCAGTCGGGCGGCCTGCTGAGACACACGGCAAGCGGCAGCGACGGGTCGTACCGATTCGACGGGCTGCCGGATGGCACGTATCCGAGTCGACTTCGATCTTCGCGGCTTCGAGTTGGTCCGGCGTAATCATGTTCGCGTCAGTCGTGATACCGAGGCCAACGTTGACGCCGCGCTGTCTCCACGCATGATCTGCGAATGTATTACCATCGAGCCGCCAAGCCCATGGGTACAGCGTCCTGGTCAGGTCGTTGACAAAAGCGGACGTCCGCTTCCGCATGCGCGCATTCAGCTCGTTGGTCGTGAGGAGGCATATACCGACAACGAGGGGCGCTTTTTCATCCGTGTTCCGGTGTATGAGAGATGGCCGCTGACAGCATCCGACACTGGTTTTCGGTCGGTCACAGAACAGGTGTCCGGAGCTGACTCGGCAACCGTCGTGTTGAGCCTCGACTACGAGGACACAACCGGCGTGCCTGATGTCCAACGATTCGGCGGATGCGAGTGCTCCGCGGATTTTGCTTCCTTATGGCGGACGTTGAGACGGTAACCTGCGGGTGCCGGTTCGTCCCGCCAGGGGCAGCCGCGTATACTCCATCCGATTCGCAGAGACAACGTTCTCTGAGCTTCCCATGCGTGCGACTCTCCGCGTTCTGGCGGTTTTTGGTGCATTCGCCATTGCTTGCGTGGCTCTGCGTCATGTAGATATCGCCACGATGGGTGGCGGCTTCAAAGGCGATGAGGCCACCTACGTCGGCCTCGCGGCGAGTGCCGGCCTGGACGGCGATCTCACGTACGGCCCTCGAGACTATCAACGATTTCGCGAGTGGTATGGAGGCGGACCTCAAGGCATTTTTCTGAGGCGGGGCGATGATGGTCAGCTGTATTTCGGAAAGGCCTTCTTGTATGGGGTGCTCGCCGCGCCGTTCGCGTTGGCTGGCGGGCTGGGCGGACTGCTGGTTTTCAACTTCGCCTGTTTCGCACTTCTCCTGACCGCCGGGTATCTCTGGCTACGTCCAGGATCCCGGCGTGCGGCGCGCTCGCATTCACGCTCGTTTTCCTGGCTGCGTCGATTGCGCCCTTGTACGCGTTCTGGCTCACCTCGGATGCGCTGAACTTCGCGCTGGTGTTCATGGCATTCGCCGTCGCCGTCGCGCCTCCTGGCGAGCCGCCTCGACCGGTGCAATTGCGGGCGCTCGGCTTTGTCCTGCTCGCCGCGGCGATCTTCTCCAAGCCGTTGAATCTCCCTCTTGCCTTGCCGCTCGCGATGGCCGCACGCGGAGGTGGTCTGGTGCCGACAGCGCGAGCGCTTGCCGCCATTGGTGCTGCCGTCATCGTCTTTTTCGCGATCAACGCCGGGATCACGGGGGAATTGAACTATCAGGGCGGCGACCGCAAGACTTTTTACGGCACGTTCCCTTACGACGAGGGCGGGGCGACATTCGACAGTGCAGGCGTCAAACTGGCAACGGACTCGCTGGCACCCGTTGGCGCCGAAGGTCGAGGCGCATCGCTTGCGGTCAACGTCTGGTATTTCGTGCTGGGCCGCCATTTTGGTCTGCTCCCGTTTGGATGGCCCTGGCTCGTTGTGGTCGGTTGGTGGGCCGTTGCCGAACGCCGAAAGATGTTGTGGCAATGGGCCATCCTGGCCGCGACCGCCACAGTAGCGCTTGGAACGATCGTGTGGATGCCGTACACATGGTCGGGTGGCGGCGGACCCGTAGGGAATCGGTACTTCCTGAGCGTGGCGGCCGCGTTATTTTTTCTGGCGCCGCGGGTGCAGTCGTTCGTTCCAATTGCAGTCGCCGCCCTGGGCCTGCTGTTTGTGTGGCCATCGCTCTCCAGCCCGTTTACGGTCGTGAAGCAGCCGTGGCGTGCCACGCGCGCGGCGATCTTCGACGCGCTGCCGCTCGAGCTGACGAATGCATCGGACTTTCCGATCCTCCTCGATCGGCCGCGAAGCCGCATTCCACAGGGACGCGCGCCCACAGTGTTCGTTGCGTTGCTCGACGACCGAAGTGGCATGGGTCAGCGTGGCTGGATTGCCGTGCGGCCGGGAGCGACATCGAGCCTGCTGGTGCGATCACCGCAACCGCTGGAAGGAGTGACCGTCGGCGTGAAATCGGTCTCGGCGTGCGAGGTTGGATTGGTGTCCCGCACAGGCAAGCCAGCGTGTCTCGCTCGGACAAGGCGATCGAAGGGATCTCGAGTTGCAGCCCTCGCAGGTCTTTTCGCGGGATAGTTTCGTCTTCGTCTTGGACGTCGATTCAAGGGCTTGTGCGGACCCCATAGAGGTCGCCATGCAGGCGCACGCCCGGAGGCGCTAAGACGGCGCCAAGTGTATCCTCTTGCCGGAAACTCTACTGACGGCTCCGACTGGCTATTCCAAACATCGCGTCGAGGCCCTGGCCGACGCGATCTCTGCGGTTGCGATGACGCTGCTCGTGATCGAGCTGCAATTGCCAGAACATTCTGACGTTCTCGCGCAGCGGGATCTCGTTCACAGCCTCGTCTTGCTCATCCCCAAGTTTGTCGCCTGGATTATCAGCTTCGTCGTCCTCGCCATCTTCTGGTTTGCCCATCACCGGCTGTTCCACTACGTCCGCGCTGTTGACGGATCGTTCCTTTGGCTCAACATCCTGTATCTGGGCGGCTGAGCCTGATGCCGTTTTCCTCGGCGCTTGCCGGTGAGTATTCGCGGATGCTGGTATCGCAGGTGATCTATTCAGCCAACATGACGGCGGTGGCTGTGGGAGCGCTGCTCTTGACGAGCTACGTGTTTCGCCACCAGGGACTCTGGAGCGTCCCCATGGCACGCGGGTTTTATCGCGCCTCCATCTTCCGCATCGCAGGTCTGATCGCGATCGCCGTCGGCGCGATCGGCATCGCGATGGTGGTTCCTGGTGCGGGCAATGCCGCATTCATGCTCATGCTGCCGATTTCCGTCCTTAGCGCTCGTATCGAGCGCTCGCGGTTGAAACAAATCCCACGCTATGCAGAGAATCGAGTGGTGATGACCTCAAATAAACAAATTGTTCAGAAGTATATGGATGCGTTCGCCAGGACCGATCACGCGGAAATTCTGTCGTGCCTGACCGACGACGTGGAATGGCTCATCCCGGGCGCGTTCCACGCGAAGGGGAAGGGCGAGTTCAACAAGCAGATCGAGGGCGAGGCATTTACGGGTCACCCTTCAATACAGGTCACCCGCATGATCGAAGAAAACGACGTCGTCGTGGCCGAAGGCAATGTGCGCGCCGCCAGGAAAGGCGGCGGCACGCTGCACGCTGTCTTCTGCGACGTGTTCGTCATGCGCAACGCGAAGATCGCCCATCTCACGTCGTATCTGATGGAAGTTCCGGCAGCCTAAAGACGCTTTTCACAACCGCGGAGCGTCGAGACGCCGTGCAGGCAGGCGTGGGGTGGGCGGTCACGGGCGGCAGCCCGGAAAAACAACGCGGCGGCATGATCGGCAATGCCATGGCGCGGCCGACCAGGCATGGTCGTCCGCGGCGGTGGCCGCCGCCGTTGTTTTTCAGACTGATCGCCATCGGGCTGCGCCCTTCTATGTGGCCGGCCCTTGTCAAGCTCCCGACAAACGCTCGTACAATCCGCACACGTTTCCCGATGCGCCTCGCTGCCTGATAGCGAGGCACGAAGGACACGCCGCCAGTCATCCGCTCGAGCTGGTGGCTGCCATCATTGGCCGAGCCTCAACGGCTCGCGACCACCTTCTATTCGTGTCGGTGTCTCACCGAACACCCTATCAACTATGCGCCCACGAGCGCGCGGGGCAGCCGTTGGCGCGAGCGACCCCTTCTATCGATCGGTACCGGTCGGTACCCTGGCACAGCGACGGGCCGCTCGCCCCAGCTCGCGCCGTCAGCGCCGAGTCACGGCGTGACGACGATCTCGTCGTCGGCCTCAGGTGGCACGGGACTCGGAGAGCGTCGCGGGGGGCTTGAACCGCGCGCCTTCCGGAATCACTCCTCGCTCCACATACCGCCACAAATCAATCATCAATCGCCGCGCGACCGCGACAATGCCAATCTTGCGGCCCCGCACGCCACTGTTGGCCCACCGTGCGGCATACCAGCGCGCCAGCGCACTCTGCGGTTGAAATTGCACCCAACACCAGGCGAGCTGATCGCGATGGCCCGGATCTGCGCGTTGCCCGCACGACTGATCCCTTGGTCGTCGCTCTGCGTGCCGCTGCGAAACGGCGTCCCGGTCAGCCCCGTCAGCCCGGCCACTTGGCGTCGATTGCGCAGCCCGCGCCAGGCAAACCACTCCGTCACGAGCGTCCAGGCACTGTGCTCGCCGACGCCGTAGAGCGCGACGAGGCGTCGCACCAGTGCCGACGGCCGCATCCCCCTGGGGGGCGTCGCGCACCTGCCGGCGACGCGCGCGTTGATCGCACAGATCTGCTGGTGCAGCTCGACTTTCTCCCATTCGCGCGCCACCCGCGCCTGCAATGCCGGCGCCAGCAGCTCGCCCTGCCACGTGCGCAGCTGTGCCACTCGTTGGGGGAAATCCGCGCGCACCTCGATCGTGATGCCTTGCGTCGCCAGCAACCCGGCAATCCGATTGAGCACGCGCGTGCGGTCCCGCTTGAGCGTCCGCAATTCGCGGTGCGGCTGTCGCCGATCCTCGTCGATCTTCCGTACCGCACCACATGCCAGACACCGCGCTCGCCGTGCACCCATCGATACAACATCGCCGTCAACTTCCGCACATCGAGTCGATCCGTCTTCGCGCGGCGGGCTCGCCGATTCACATCAATACTCGCCGAGTCGACGACGCGATTGCACACGCCGAGCGCCGTGAGATACCGGTCGATCCAGAATCCATCACGCCCCGCTTCATAACAGCTCTCGACGGCCGCATCGGCCGGCAGGCCGAAGCGGTGCTTGGCCGCGGCGATTTCGTCGCGCAGAGGTCCCAATTGGCCGCGCGCAGTCTGCGCTGTCGCAAGGCGATGCCTGGTCCCGTCGTGAATCCCACTAACCACTGTCGCTTGCCCAACTCGAGCGCCATCAGCAGCGGTGTCACTCCAGCGTTACACTCACATCCGCGGGTCGTGTCTGTCATGGCGATCCTTTCGGAAATGGTGAATGGCCGATGGAGCTTAACAGGCACGGCCCGCGCGCTCACCCCGGGTCCCGCAGGCCGGTTTTCATATGATCTATCGACCGCCACCCCACGCTTGCCTGCCCGGCGGTACACGTTGTGCGCGCTCGTCCAGCGGCCGGAGCGCATGCTCCTGGACCATGCGAGCGACGCGACTTACTCTCGGGCCGGCACCCGCATCGTGAGCGTGGGGACGGCGTGAGATGGGCGCAGTGGGTCCGAGCGAACCCGGCCGGGCACGCCGTAGCGCGCAGCGCGAAGGCGGGTCGCTGGGCGGAAGATGCGGGTGCCCGCGTCGTCGAGCCTGGTGCAGGAGCATGCGCTCCAAGCCACTGGACCCTACAGGGATGTGAAAAACGCAAGTAGCGCCGGCGCGCACGGGTTGCGAGGAATGCCCAAGTCACTTCGCTCGCGTGCGATGCCCGCTGTTTCGACGAAGCTATGGGCAGCCAGGGGGGTATTCTGTAGGAAGGCGCAGAAGGGAAACCATATGAATCGCTTCCATGTTGTCGTGTTGACGGCCGTCCTGAGTGCATCCCTCGTCGTGCGTGCACAGCAACCGATCAGTCCGCAGGCCCATTTCGACGCGGGCCGCTTCGAGGACGCGATCAATGCCATCGCGGCGGAGACGGGAAACCTGTCACCGGAGTTGATTTTCCTCGCGGGACGGAGCCACCTCCATCTGAGTCGCCCGGACGAAGCCCGGGCGCAGTTTGCACGGCTTTCCACCGGCGTTGACCCCGCCACGGCCTGGTCGCTCGTCGGCGAATCTGCAATCGCGCTCATCGAGGCCAATCCTCGATTGGCGATCGAGAAGGCAACCCAGGCTGTCGCGCTGGCGCCGGATCAGTTTCATCCCAACTATCAACTTGGGCTCGCGCAGAGCGCGGCAGAGCAGTGGGAGTCGGCAGCGGCCGCATTCGAGAAGGCGTCAAGCATCGATCCGGCATCTGCCTACGCCCATTACTTCGCTGGTCTTGCGTATTCGAGGCTCAGGCAGATCGACCGAATGGCGACGCATTTCGAATATTTTCTGAAGCTTGCCCCGAACGCACCAGAGCAGCCGGCGGTGATGGCGCTGATGCGAAGCGTGCGCGGCCGCTGAACACTAATGCGTTTTTGATAACGCCATCGTAGGTAGTGTCCGGCTTTAGCCGGACCTGGCGACGGTCCGCCTGAAGGCGGACACTACGGCGTTGTGAAAAACACGTCAAGGGCGAGATCAGAAGGAATGCCCGATGCCGAAGTACCAGCGGCCTGACGGTTGGCGCCGCCGGTCGGTCAGCGGCACGCCAAAATCGATGCGGACCAGCGCGAACGGTGAGTTGATGCGGAGCCCGGCGCCGGCCCCCGCCTCGAGGTTCGTCAGCGAGAAGTCCCGCACTTTCGGAAAGACGTTGCCGCGCATCCGCAAAGGCGACGCCCTCCACCCATCCGAACAGAGAGAACCGCGCTTCCTGGTTGAGAATCAGCATGCTGTTGCCGCCAGCGGGATCGCCGAAGAAATCGCTTGCACCGAGCCCGTCTTCGGCAAAGCCACGCACGGT
>CAWDIK010000010.1:0-37529 GCA_963802345.1 Vicinamibacterales bacterium | reverse complement strand
CTGTTCTCATCGCGGGCGGGCTTGCGTGCGACAGCTTGCCGACGGCGCCATCGAGTGCCGGCTCGCTGCGTGTGCAGGTCATTGACGACCTCACTCGCCAGCCCATTGCCGATCCGGTCTATCGCCTCGAACTGCACCTCACCGGCGCAAACAACTCGTACGCTCAGCCCGTCATGAAGGGCAGCGCGACTTTTCCAGCAGTCGCAGAGGGTGAATATCGCCTCAACACGGCGGCGCTCTTTGGTTATCTGCAGGTCGATGTCGTCACCGTCAGCATCGAGAAATCCCAAACCATCACACTCGCGCTGGCGCCAATCGATGACTTCGGCGTCGAACAGATTTCAGTCGACGGACAGGGGACGATCCCTGATGGAGGGACGATCGCGATTCCGGTGCGCGGCGTCACGTTGCGGATGCGAGGAAGGTATCAATCTCCGCGATCGCCATGGCCGGCGAAGAACCTGTTCGCCGTGTCGGTGCCGTCCGTGAATCCCGATGTCGACGGATTCGGGCACGAAGGCGGTCGGACCGAAAGCGGACCGGTCTCGCCCAGTGAATTCGAGCTGACGATTCCAAACTGGACGCCATGCTCGCAGATTGTCGAAGGCCGTCTCGTCAACTGCTACACAAGCGCCGACACGCTCATGCTGACGATGTCGACGCCGTTCGAACGGGGATTCGGCGGTTCGCCGTTGATTCGCAAGTACCAGAAGTGGGCGCTGAAGTTCGACCTGGCGCCTGGATGTTGCGTCCCATGACACGCTGGCTTGTCCTTGTCTGCTGTACTCGCGAGCGCGTGCGGCGGCGGCGGTGCGAATCACACACCGGTCACACCAACGCCGATTGGGTTGTCCTTACCGCCAGGTGCGCCAGGCGACGCCGCAGCCAAACCTGGCACGACGCGCATCACGATTACGACCGTCGAGATCATCGGTCCCGATGGGGCGCGTGTGACACCAGATCGGTTGAAAGTCACGCCGACCCGCGTCAGCTACAACATGCGGGTATGGATCTTCTGCCCGCCAGGGCTTGAAGGTCCACAGGGCAGCGGCTGGAACGCGGAGATCCTCGAGTATCAGATTCGAAAGAGCGATCTGGCCACGAACACTGGCGGTACTCTTGGCGGCGAGTTGCGACTGGACGAGGGCTATACAGTGATCGACGCGCCGCTTGCCATGACCACGCGCCCGGGACAGCAGCGCGTGACAACAGAGATTCTTCGCAACTATGCGGTGATCGCACGCAACGAACTTACGGCGGTCTTCAGTGAGTGAGCGCTCATGAGCGTGCGATTCGTTCAGCCGATGGCCGCGTCTCTTGTCGATGCGCTGCCGACAGGAGACGAGTGGCTGTACGAGGCGAAGTTCGACGGATATCGCGTTCTCGCGCTGAAAGATGGCTCGACGGTGAAGCTGCTGTCGCGCAAAGGCAACGACCTGACGGCTGATTACCCGGCGATTCGCTCCGCCGTCAGCGGCTTGAAAGCGAAGGCCATCGTCATTGACGGCGAGGTGGTCGCCTTCGACGAAGCAGGACGGCCGTCGTTCCAGCACCTTCACCATCGCTCCGCCGTACCGGCGCGCGATACGGTACTTCGCGTTCGACCTGCTGCATTTGAATGGCAAGGACCTTCAGGGAGAGCCGCTCACGGTCCGCCGTGAGGCGCTCAGCAAAATCGTTGCGGGTTCCGACATCGTATTTTCGTCCGAGCTGCCTGGTGCTCCAGACGACGTCATTCAGGCAGTTGCGGATGTTGGACTCGAGGGCGTTGTCGCGAAGCGCCGCGACTCG
This sequence comes from Vicinamibacterales bacterium, assembly GCA_963802345.1. GTDB lineage: Bacteria > Acidobacteriota > Vicinamibacteria > Vicinamibacterales > JAMQPK01 > JAMQPK01. The sequence continues at coordinate 35,738 of CAWDIK010000010.1, read as the reverse complement.
CGATACGAGCCGGGCAAGCGCAGCGGCGTCTGGCAGAAGTTCAAAGTAAAGCTGCGCCAGGAATTCGTCATCGGCGGATATAAGCCGGAAAACCGCAACTTCCAATCCATCGTCGTCGGCTACTATGAGAACAAGAAGCTGAGGTTCGCCGCGCGCGTCCGCTCGGGCTTCACACCACCACAGCGCGCGGCGTTGTTCGAGCTGCTGCGGCCGCTACGCATCGGCGAGTGCCCCTTCACCGATCTGCCGAGCACGAGGACCGGACACTGGGGCGAAGGGGTCACCGTTGAGGACATGAAAGTGCTCAAATGGGTGAAGCCGACACTGGTCGCGGAAATCGCCTTCACCGAATGGACGCGGGACGGGAACCTGCGCCATTCCGCATTCGTCGGGATGCGCACGGACAAGAATGCTCGCGCGGTCGTTCGTGAGCATTCCGTGCGATCCCCGGTACTGGAGGAGCCATGAAGATTGACGCTTACACCAAAGCGGTACTCACGGTGATTGCGGCGTGCCTGGTGTGGATGTGCGTGAACAGCGCGACTCCGACGACACACGCCCAGGCGAAGCCGCCGGAGCCGACGCCGGTCGTGCTGGTCGACGCGAGCGGCGCGCCGGTGAGGACAGTGCCGGTGACGATCGCGAATCCCGAGCTCGCGGTCGCCGTCCGATCGATTCAGCGCGGCGATGCCTGGGATCCGATTCAGGTGCAGGTCATGCGCGAGCCGCCGACACTCAAGCCGACGCCGTGATTCGCGATGGCATCGCGCAAGCGATGGCTGGAGCGCACGTGCACAGACGCGACTGCGACTGGGACTCCGACTGACTCGACTGGACTGACCAGCTCAGCCCCATTTTCTTTCGCGTACCAGCTCGACGACTCGCTTCTGTATCTCGTCCCGGATGCGCGCGACCGTTTCGGCAGGCTTGCCCTTTGGGTCCTCCAGCGGCCAGTCGTCGCGCTCGACGCCGGGAACAAGAGGGCACTCGTCGCCGCATCCCATGGTGATGAGAATGTGCGCGTCCTTTGCGAGGTCGGTCGAGAGATATTGCGGGGTCGCGGCGGAGAGGTCGATCCCTTTTTCTCCCATGGCGGCGACCACTTCCGGGTGGACTCTCTGTTCCGGCCGAGTGCCCGCAGAAATGGCGCGCGCACGCGCAGGGTTGGCGAGCGCGTTGAAGAACGCGGCGGCCATCTGCGAGCGCCCGGCATTGGCGACGCAGGCAAAGACGACCTTGGCGGGGCCGAGTGTGTTGGCCATTCTTATTGGTGCAGCTGATCCCCGAGCCGTTCGCGCGCCAGCAGCGCCCGCAGACGGCGGCTCATCATCGTGTACTGCGCGTCGAACGGAGGACCGTCGACTTCAACGGGAACGTAGCTGCCGTCCGGCTGCAGCACCCGCGCGCGCACATTGTCGCGCAAATACGCTTCGAGCACGACGTGCCGGATGAACTGCGCCAGCTCGGTGTCGCGCACCGGGCACACGGCCTCGACGCGCTTGTTCAGATTGCGTTCCATCAGGTCCGCGCTGCCGATGAACACCTCAGGCTGCCCGTTGTTCTCGAAATACCAGACGCGCGAGTGCTCGAGAAAGCGTCCCACGATCGATCGAACGGTGATGCGCTCGCTGACACCAGGCACGCCGGGCCGCAGCACGCACACACCGCGAATAATGAGGTCGATGACGACCCCGGCCTGCGATGCGCGATACAGCAGCCGGACGATGCCCGGGTCGGTAATCGCGTTCGACTTGATGATGATGCGCGCCGGCTGGCCGCGTCGCGCATGACCCATCTCGCGTGACACGAGCTTGCCGAACCGGCGGCGCAGCGCGACCGGCGCGATGAGCAGCTCGCGGTAATCGGTCTGATTCGAGTAGCCGGTCAAGTAGTTGAACAGCTCGGACACGTCCGCAACGATGCTGGGCCGCGCCGTGAAGAGGCCGATGTCGGTATATACCTTGGCCGTCGTGCGGTTGTAGTTGCCCGTGGCGATGTGCACGTATCGTCGAATCTCGTCGTCTTCCTTCCGGACGACGAGGCAGATTTTGCAGTGCGTCTTCAGCTTCTCGAGGCCATAGACGACGTGCACGCCGGCATCCTCGAGGCGTTTTGCCCACTCGATGTTGCTCCGTTCGTCGAATCGCGCTTTCAGTTCTACGAGCACGGCGACTTGTTTGCCGCGCTCGGCGGCCTTGATGAGGCGATCGACGACCGGCGAGTTCGCGCCGATGCGGTAGAGCGTCATCTTGATGGCCACGACGCGCGGATCGTCGATGGCCGCGTCGACGAACGATTCGACCGATTGAAACGCGTCGAACGGGTGATGGACGAGCTGATCGCGATCCCGGATCTCGTCGAAGATTTCCGGCGAGCCTTTGCGCCAGATCCTGGCCGGCTTCATCGGCCGGTCGTGCAGATCCGGCCGCGGAATGGCGGCGAGCGCCATCCAGTCGGCGAATCCCATGCGGCCTCGCGTCCGCACGATCACCTCCCGGTCTGCCTCGAAGTTTTCGACGAGCAGATCCAGCACCCGGGTCGGCATGCCGTGTTCGACTTCGAGCAGCGAGACCGGGCCGTGCCGCTGTTCCCTGAGCCCGCGGTCGACGACCTCGAGGATGGTCTCGGCGGTGTCCTGCGGGTGATCGACGGCCACCTCCATGTCGCGCACGACGCGAAACATGTGAGCGGTGCGGATGCCGACGCCGGGGAAGAGCTGCCCGAGGTTTTCGCGAATCACGTCCTCGAGCATGGCAAAGCGGCGAATCCCGTCGTCGTGGGGAAGCGCGACAAACCGCGGCAGGAGATCGGGGACCTTCACGCGCGCGAACTTCGTCCGTCCCTTGTGCTCGACGACCACCGCGAGGTTCTTGCTGCGGTTCGAGACGAGCGGAAACGGGTGCCCCGGGTCGAAGGCGAGGGGCGTCAGAACAGGGCAGACGTCGACGTTGAAATGCCTTTCGAGGTAGGCGCGGTCGTCATCGCTGTAGTCGGCGGCGTCGACGATGTGAATGCGCTCGCCCGCGAGCTCCGGGCGCAGCGTCTTCTGCCACAGCTGCCAGAGCTCGTCGAGCATGGCGGTCGCCCGCGCCCTCGCGCGCGAGTCGCCCTGGTCGAGCCGGACCATGAAGAACTCGTCAAGGTTGTTCGCAGCGATCCCGAGGAACTTGACGCGCTCGAGCAGAGGATGGCCCGCCCTCGCCTGCTCGAGCACCCGGTCGTTGAACGAGAGCCATGAGAGATCGCGGTCGAAATACAGCGACGGGTCCCGCAAATCGACTTCGGCCGGCGGTTCCGTTGTGGTCGCGGGCAGGCGTCGACCTCGGCGGGCCGTCGTCGGGCTCATGCGCTGCCACCCTGCGATAACAATGCCAACTCTACGGGGCTTTCGCGCCCGTATGAACGCACTGGCGAATGTGCCTCATCCGCGAGAGCGTCGTATACCCGCCATGTCTCGATGCCGACATCCTCGAAGCCCGCGTCGGCATGGATTTCGGCAACGAGATGCCTGCAGCTACTGCCGCCTGGCCAAAAAGTGCAATAATCCGGGATTGCGGCGCGGGGACGGGCTCGCGGCGGCCGCGGTCATTTTGACTTACAAGCAATTGGAGGCAGGCAATGAAGAGTGTGAACCTTCTTGGAATTGCGGGAGTCGTCCTCGGGTTCGCCACGCTCGCGTTCGCGCAGGCGCCGGCGGTCGAGCTGAAGGTCGGCGACAAGGCACCCAACTTTAAGCTGCAGGGCAGCGACGGCAAGACCTACAACCTCGCCGATTTCACGGGCAAGAAGGCGGTCGTCATCGCCTGGTTCCCCGCGGCGTTCACCAAGGGGTGCACGGTCGAGTGCAAGAACCTCGCGATGAACGGCGACAAGATCCGCCAGTTCGACGTCGCGTACTTCATGGCGAGCGTCGATCCGATCGAGAAGAACACTGACTTCGCGAAAGCGCAGGAAGCCGACTTTCCGCTGCTGAGCGATCCGACGAAGGAAGTCGCCACCGCCTACGGCGTGCTGAATCCGAAAGGCATGGCAACGCGCTGGACCTTCTATATCGGCAAGGACGGCAAGATTCTCGCGATCGACAAGGCCGTGAAGGTCGAGACCTCGGCCGAAGACATGGTCGCGAAGCTTGGCGAGTTGAACGTCGCCAAAGCGAAGAGCAACTAGCAATCGGGACTAGTCGACAGTCGGGAGTCGGCAGTCTCAGTCAGGAGTCGACAGTCTCGTCACGTCTAATCGACAGTCGATCTGACCAAGACTCCCGAGACTCCCGACCGGGACTCCGACTTACGACTGCCGACTGTCGACTGCTGACTTTCGATTTCAATCAGGCGCGAGCGGTTCTTCCGCTGGTCCGGCAAGTACCTCACCGCTCACTTTGAATCGCGATCCGTGACACGGGCAGTCCCATGTGTGCTCTGCGTCGTTGAAGTGCACGTAGCAGCCCATGTGCGTGCAGACCGCTGATCGGACGTGAATTTCCCCGTCGAGGCCGCGATACACCGCCGCGGCCTGCCCGTCGATGTCGACGACCTCGCCATGGCCTCGCGGGATCGATCGCAGCGAACGTCCGCCTTTGCCCGCGAACCGGTCGCGAATCGAGATAGTACGGATAGTCCTTGTTTTCCTTGAGGTAGTTCCAGAGCCCGCCCTTGATCTTCGTACGCCCCGTATCGAAGAGCTCAGCCCACGGATTCGGCTGCTCCGCGACGTAATCGGCGAACATCATCGCTGAGAGCGTGCCGAACGTCATGCCGTTGCCGCCGAATCCCGTGGCGGCGTACTGCCGTTCCGCGGTCTCGCCGATGTACGGCAGGCCGTCGTTCGTTTCGATGACCTGCCCGGACCACCGATGCGTGATCGCGACCTGCGGCAGCAGATGCTTGACGCGCTGTTCGAGCCGGGTGAAGCCTTGCTGCGTGTCCTCGACCTGCCCGGTCTTGTGATCTTCGCCGCCGAAAATCACGAAGTCGTGGTCGTGGCGGCGATCGATGCGCACGTAATCGTACGGATCGCCTGTGTCCCAGTAGAGCGCTTCTGGAACAACACCGCGCGGTACCCAGCCGCCGACGACGTAGGAGCTGTAGGGCGCCAGCTTTGATTGGAGGACGGTCGCGGGAACGAGTCCGGATTTGCCCTGCAGCGGCACGTGCGTGGCCACGAGCACGTGCTCGCAATGAATCCGCGCCCCATCGGAGGTCGTCGCGGTGATGGGCGTGCCCTCGATCTCCTCCACGTTCGTGTGCTCGAACACCTGGCAGCCTTTGCCGCTGCAGAGCAGGCGAAGGAGCGCAATCAGGTATTTCCGCGGGTGGAATTTCGCCTGGTTGTCGTAGCGTACGCCCGGCCGGTTGACGAGCGGCACGGCGTCGACGTACTCGGCGTCGAATCCCAGCTGCGCCGCGAGCGCGGCTTCCTTCTGTAAATCAACGGCGCGGCGCTCCTGATCCGGCCGGCCGGTCGCGGCCGACGGGTTGAAGAGGTAGGCAGGCACCCAGTCGAACTGGCATTTGATTTGTTCGCGCCACACGATGCGGTCGATCATGTCGATCGCGGCGAGCTGCGCATCCCAAACCGCTTGCGCATGGTCTTCGCCGAAATCCTTCACAAGATCCGACAGGAGCGTGTCGGTGGCGCATGTCAGGTGGGCCGTGGTGTTCGAGGTGTCGCCGCTGAGACAGCGGTCCTTGTCGACCAGCGCCACGTTGTAGCCCGCGCGCTTCAGCAGGTACGCGGCCGTGATACCCGTGATTCCGGCGCCGATGACCAGTACATCGACGGCGATGTCTTCTTTTAATGCCGAAAACCTCGGAGCCGGAGTGTTGTCAATCCAATACGAGCTGGTATCTATGTTGGCCATAGGGCGCCAGGATGCAATCCGCACGCCGGGAGGGAGCGTGGTGCGTGGGCATCGTACGGGTCGTGCGATCCCTGCGACCGACTACGGTAAAATACGAGCGCGTGCGTGACGTGCTCATCGCGACGACCAATCCGGGAAAGCTTCGCGAGATCCGCCGAATCCTGGATGGGGCGCCTGTGACGTTGAAGACGTTGAGGGACTTTCCGAACCTGGCGGCGCCGGAAGAGACGGGGATGTCGTTCGCTGAGAACGCGCGACAGAAGGCGACGTATTACGCCGCGGCGACCGGCATGGTCGCGATGGCCGAAGACTCGGGATTCGAGGTCGATGCGCTGGGCCGGGAGCCCGGCATTTACTCCGCGCGCTACCTTCGCGAGGACGCCGGCTACGGCGAGCGCTTCGATGACATCTACAGGCGGGTGCGGGAAAGCGGAGCGACTGATCTGTCGGCGCGATTTGTTTGCGCGCTGGCCGTCGCGGAACGCGATGAGATCCTGTTCGAAGCCACTGCGACCGTCGAAGGCGCGCTCGCACCGGCCCCGGCCGGAGTCAACGGATTCGGATACGACCCGATTTTCCTGTATCCGCCGTATGGGAAAACGTTTGGTGAGGTGTCGGACGAGGAAAAAACCGCCGTGAGTCACCGCGGTCAAGCGATGCGCGCCTTCCGCGATTATCTGCTCCGCCGCTGACCCACGCCCTCCCTGCGAACCCCACGCTCACCTACGCGCCCTACTTCAGGATGTGGCCAACCGCCTGCTTCTGCAGCTCGATGAGGTTGCCGATGCCCTTCTGCGCCAGATCGAGCAGCGCGTCCAGCGCATCGCGTCCGAACGGCAGCGCTTCCGCGGTGCCTTGCACCTCGATGAACTTGCCGCTGCCGGTCATCACCACGTTCATGTCCACCTCGGCGCGCGAGTCCTCTTCGTACGCGAGGTCGAGCATGCGCGTGTTGTCGATGATGCCGACGCTGGTCGCCGCGACGTAGTCCTGCACGGGGATCTCCGCGAACATCCCTTTTTCGCGCATGTGTTCGAGCGCGAGGACGAGCGCGACGAAGGCGCCGGTAATCGCCGCCGTGCGCGTGCCGCCGTCGGCCTGAATGACGTCGCAGTCGAGCCACACCGTGCGTTCCCCGAGGCGTTCGAGCTTCATCACCGACCGGAGCGAGCGGCCGATGAGCCGTTGAATCTCCTGGGTGCGCCCGCCAACCTTACCCGCCGACGCTTCGCGCGTGGTGCGCGTCGACGTGGCGCGCGGCAACATCCCGTACTCCGCCGTCACCCAGCCTTTCCCGGTGTTCCGAAGGAACGGCGGGACGCGATCTTCGACCGAGGCGGTGCAGATCACTTTCGTCCGGCCCGACTCGATCAGCACGGACCCTTCGGGATGCAGCAGATATTGCGAGTGGATGTGTGTCGGGCGAAGCTGGTCGGGCGTCCGGTTATCGATGCGCATCAGTTGGTTACCCACTTGAGGTCCTGTTCGATGGGGCGGCGAAGATCGAGATGGCCGGCGAGCGTGTCGACTTCCTTGCCGTCGACGAGAATCTGCACGCTGGTCACGGCCGGCAGATTCGACGTCAGCGCGCTGACGAGCGCATACACAGTAAGGGTTTCGTTTGTCGTCCCGCCGGGGTGATTGGTCTGCACGTCGGCGCTCAAATCAACATAGACTTCACCGGACTTGGTAAAAAAGAGCGTTCGCAGTTTAGTGCCTGCCGGTATGGCAGACACGTGGCCCTCGGGCGCGGGCGCAATCTGCGCTTCGACGATCCGGCGGGCCTGCTCGGCGGTGCCCTCGCCAAAGAGGACTTCCTGTTCGATGCCCTGCAAGCCGGTGCCCTGCTCGTCGACATAGAAAAGCCGCGCGCGGATCTTGCGCGCCTCCGCCGCGGGCGTCGCGATCGGTTGCGCCTCATCAGGCACGGTCGCCAGCCAGCGTGGCCCGAACACGAGCAGCGTGATGAGCCCAGCCACGAGCACGGCGGCAAGCCCGACGTAGAGCCCGAATCCGCGCGGCATCTTCTTCTTCATGGCGCTGCGGGTGGCTGCGGTTCCTGCTCGACATGATCCCGGAACGCCGCCACCGCCTCGGTCAGGGCAAGGGCGATGCTGTTCTGGAATTCGCTCGACGTCAGCAGCTTCTCTTCCTCGGCATTCGAGAGATAGCCCATCTCGATGAGCACTGCCGGCATGTTCGTGCCGGCGAGATTACGCATCGGCGCGCGCTGCAGCGCCACCGACGGCAACCCGGCGGTCGTGCGCAATTTCTGATCGACGATGCCCGCAAAGGCGTTCGAGCCGTCGAGGTGCGCTGCCTGCGCGAGCTCCCATTCGACGAGCGCGACTTCGCGAGCTCCGCCGCCGAACACCTGCAGCACGGCCCGGTCGGCCTCCGATTGGCGGCGCGCGTCCTCGCCAACGCGATCGAGGCTCAACGTGTAGATGACGGCGCCGCGCAAAGTCGCCCGCGGCGATCCATTCGCATGCAGGCTGATGAACAGATCGGCTTTGTTGTTGTTCGCGATTGCCGCGCGGCCATCGGCGTCGACACGATTGTCCTCTCGGGTCAGAAGCGCGCGCATGCCGAGACGGCCTTCGATGGCCCCCTTCAACCGCCGCGCGACTGCCAGCGCCACGTCTTTCTCGAGCGCACCACCGGCGCCCTTCACGCCGCTATCGTCTCCTCCATGGCCCGGATCGATCACGATCGTGCGGATGGTGGGACGCGTTGCTCCGCCGAAAACAGGGAGGGCGCCAGGGTGCGACGGGTGCGACGGGTGCGGCACCAGGCGTGTCCAGCCGTGCTCCGCGTGCAGGAGCAGGTGCGGAGGCGGAGGACGTGTCTACGCCTGTGCCGACGAGCTCGATCGTGACGAGGGCGGCGGCGCCGCTCGAAACTGGCGGCGATGCGCGGAACGCGCTGAACCGTGGACCGAGGTCCAGCTGGATCGTGTTCGGATCGACGACGCGAATGCCGGTCAGCAACTGTTGCGGCGGCGGAGAGGGAAGGGCGGCATCGAGGGCGTCGGCATCGACGCGCACCAGCAACCGGCCCTGCTCCTGCGCGACCGTCGCCGTCGCGCGCGGCGTCGTCTCGAGCGTGACCCGCAGCAAAGACGGGCTGTCGTCGTACTGCGCCGTGACTCGCGGCACGCGCAGGTCGCCGAGGACGAGCAGACGCGAGGCCGGACGAAGATCAAGCCTCACGTCGTAGATCGGCGCGAGCGCGCGGCTGATGAACTCCAGGGGAACCAGCCATCGGTTGTTCCGCCGCGTGAGAGGCGCGGGCAGCGACACCAGTCGGCCGGAGGAGGACACCAGCGACTGATCGGGCGTCATCACGATCGTCTGGCCCTTGTATGTCGCCGTGATGGCGCGCGCGGCCGCGTCTTCGCGCACCTGGAGCTGGAACAGGCCCGCGAGATCGTCGAGCCCGACCATCTGATGTCCCTGCAGTTCGATGGTCGGCAGCGTGCGTCGCCCCTCGCGCGCGAGCACCGTGATGGGTCCGCCCTGCGCCAGCACGACGTGTCCGGATTTGGATGGACCAAACACCAGCGCGAGCAGAACCAGACTCAAGGCGGCGTGAGTAAGACGGCGCGTTCTCAAAAGGTGTACATGATATCAGTCGAGCTATGATGGCGGCATGCCGGATCTCCTGGCCGCGGTTCGCGGCTGCACCTTCGACGATTTCCTCTTCGCGCCGCGATTCAGCGTCCTCGAGCGCCGCGATCCGAAATCGATCGATTTGTCGGCGCGCTTCTCCGAACACATCGTCCTGAAGCACCCGATCGTCTCCGCCAACATGGACACCATCACGCGCGCGGCGATGGCGGTGGTCCAGGCGGAAGAAGGCGGGCTCGGCGTCATCGACCGCGGCTTCCGCGGCGGCGACATCGCGGCGCAGGTACGCGAGGTCGAGATCGTCAAGCGCACTCAGCACGGCGTCATCCCCGATCCGTACACCGTCGAGCCCACCGACAGCCTGGCGCACGCGGGCCGCATGATGAAGAAATCCGGCGTCGGCACGCTGGTCGTCGTCGACGGTGCACGCAAACTCAAAGGTCTGCTTACGGCGCGCGATGTGCGGTTCGTGTCAGGGCAAAGGCGCGTGAGCGACCGTATGACGCCGCTCGACAAGCTTGTGGTGCACTCCGGACCTATCTCGCTCGAACAAGCCGAGCAGGTGATGGTCGAACGCAAGATCAAGAAGCTGCCGCTCGTCGACGACAGTGGCGTGCTGACCGGCCTCATCACCGCCAAGGACATCATCGAGCAGAAGCGCCTGCCGCTTGCGACGCGCGACCCGCAGGGACGTCTCCGCGTCGGCGCGGCAATCGGCGCGAAAGGAGACTATCTCGAGCGCGCGGCCGAGCTGATTAAAGCGGGTGTCGATGTGCTCGTCATCGACATCGCGCACGGTCATTCGATCGTGATGGCCAAGGCGCTCGAGGCGTTTCGCGCGCGGTTCGGCGATTTCGAGCTGGTCGCCGGCAACGTCGCGACCGCAGATGGCGCGACCTATCTCGCCGAGCGCGGCGTCAACGGCATCAAAGTCGGCATCGGACCGGGAGGCGGCTGCACCACGCGCCTCAACACGAACTTCGGCGTGCCGCAGCTTCACGCGCTCGTCGAATGCCGGCTGGCCGTGGGCTCGAAGATCCCTTTGATCGCCGACGGCGGGATCAAGCGCGATGGCGCGATCATCGAAGCGCTGCTGTTCGGCGGCGATACCGTGATGCTCGGCAACGCATTCGCGGGCACCACGGAGACGCCAGGGGAGACGGTGCACAAATCGGTCGTGCTGCCCGAGTCACAGAAAGTCGTGCGCGTCCCGTTCAAGGTGTTTCGCGGCATGGCGTCGATCGGGGCGATGGTCGATCGCCTGGATGTGGAAGACGCGGACTCGGTCGACGTCGACACGCTTGGAGCCGAAGGCCTCGAAGTGAGCGTGCCGCTGCGCGGTTCGGCGCGGCCGATCATCGCCGGGATGTTGAAGCACCTCTCGTCCTCGATATCGCTACGGCGGCGCGGCGAGCCTCGGCGAGCTGAAAAAGATGTTCTGGGAGCGGCCGGACGACTACATGATTAAATTGTCCGACGCGAGCCGCCGCGAATCCTTCGACCGGTGATAATCTGTTACGACGTTCACGTCGACCGTCTGCCGCTCACGGTAAACGGCCAACGGTAAACCGTAAAACGGCGACCCAACACATGCTGAACAAGGGCGATCACGTTCCCCGTTTCGAGTGCACGACCATCGACGACGTCCACGTGAGTTATGCCGATCTCTGGCAGAAGAAAAACCTCGCGCTGGTTTGCCTGTCCGAAGACGACTCGCCGGATGCGCAGTCTTACATCCAGCAGCTCCGTGAAGCGCAGAACGCGCTTGCGGTGCACGACGCGGTGGTAGTCGTGACGACGACACCCATCGAGGGGATGCCGCTGCCTGGCTGTGCCGTGGCCGATCGATGGGGCGAGATGCAGTGGATTGCGTCGGCAGCGCACGTCGCCGAGCTTCCATCGGCTCGCGAGATCGCCGCGTGGCTGCGATTCGTCGAGATTCAGTGTCCCGAGTGTGAAGGGGAAGTTCACTGAAATGAGAGCCAAGAAGCTCGTTGCCGCGGCTGTCGTGCTGGTGATCGCCGTGACGACGATCGCCGAGGCGCAGCGCCGCGGCGGGCGGCGCGGGGGCTTCTACGGCGTCAAGCGGCCCGAGAACATCACCTGGAATAGCGACTTCACGTTCTGCCGGCTCGCGTTCCGGCAGGCGTACGACGGCGACGGCGGCGGGTGGGGTGTCGACTACCCGCGCGCCGACATGAACCTGCCAATCCGTCTCTCGGAGCTGACCAAAGCCCCGGTAAATTTCGACGAGACACGCGAACCGAATCACGTCGTGATTCAGGCCACCGAGCCCGAGCTCTTCAAGTGCCCGTTCGTGATGATCACGGAAGTCGGCGCGACGTTTTTCGACGAGCAGGAAGCCAAAGCGCTTCGCGAGTACCTGCAGAAGGGCGGCTTCATGTGGGCCGATGACTTCTGGGGCTCGTACGCCTGGAGCCACTGGGAGCGCGAGCTGCGCAAGGTGCTGCCGGCGAGCGAGTACCCGATCATCGACGTGCCGATGAACCACTCGATCTTCCACACGCTCTTCGATTCGAAGCGGTTCCCGCAGATCCCGTCGATCGCGTGGACCAACAGCGGCACGACGTCCGAGCGCGGCTCCGACAGCGCAACCGCCAACCCGCGCGCTGTCGTCGATTCCAAGGGCCGCGTGATGGTGTTCATCTCGCACAACACGGATTTCGGGGACGCGTACGAGCGCGAGTCAGACGATCCGACCTACTTCTACAATTTCTCAGTGGAAGGCTATGCGATCGGCATCAACATCCTGCTCTACACGATGACGCACTGATCGGCCCTGATCAGTTGACCCTCGTCACACGTCGCAACGACCTTCTTGCCTGCCAGCATGAACAGCAGGAGAAGCAGCAGGACGAACCACATCGCCTGATGGGGCAGGTGATACGGCTCCGGCTCGTGATGTGGATGGATTGCAATCCGCATGGCTGACCCCCGCTGTCCTATCTGCAAGACGAGTACCTCATGACCTCCCGTGTCGCCTTCATGCTTCGCGCGTTTTCGTACCCGAACTACCGGCTGTTCTTCGGCGGCCAAATCGTGTCGCTCATCGGCAGCTGGATCTCGATGACGGCGACGAGCTGGCTCGTGTATCGGCTGACGGGGTCGGCGATGGCGTTGGGAGTGGTCGGGTTCGCCGGGCAGATTCCCGGGTTCATCATGGGGCCGTTCGCCGGCGCGTACCTCGATCGCTGGGATCGGCATCGTGTACTCGTGGTGACGCAGACGATATCGATGCTCCAGTCCTTCGCACTGGCCGTCCTGACGTTTACCGGCCACATCACGCTCCCCGCGATCGTCGCCTTGAACGCTGTACAGGGGATGGTGAACGCCTTTGACATGCCTGCACGCCAGGCGTTCCTGACGACGATGATTTCCGATCGCGAGGACCTCGCGAACGCCATCGCCTTGAACTCGTCGATGTTCAACGCGGCGCGGCTTGTCGGTCCGTCCGTCGCCGGGCTCATGATCGCCACTGCCGGCGAATCGTGGTGCTTTTTCGTCGACGGCGTCAGCTATATGGCCGTCATCATCGCGCTGGTCGCGATGAAGGACGTCAGGCGAATAGGCCGTCACGAAGCGCGTGCCGGCATCGTGGAGCACCTCCTCGAAGGATGGCGGTACGTGTTCGGATTCCGCCCCATCCGGTCGCTGATCCTCCAGCTTGCATGGTTGTGCCTGGTCGCCATGCCGTTCTCGGTGCTGATGCCGGTCTTCGCCGACGAGATTCTCGGGGGAGGGCCATACACCCTTGGATTTCTGATGGGCGCTTCCGGCCTCGGCGCGCTCTCGGGCGCGTTGTGGCTGACCACGAGGAAGTCGGTCGTGGGACTGGGCCGGGTGATTCTCACGAACACGGTCGTGTTTGGCGGCGGCTTGATTGGATTTGCGCTCTCGCGCTCGTTGCCGGTGTCGATCGTGTTCATGACGATCACCGGCTTCGGCATGATGGTGCAGATGGCGTCGACCAACACCGTCATCCAGACAATCGTCGACGAGGAGAAGCGCGGCCGCGTGCTCAGCTTCTACACGATGTCGTTTCTGGGGACTGCGCCGTTCGGCAGCCTGCTGGCGGGCTGGTTATCGAGCCGCATCGGCGCCCCGCACACGGTCGTGTTGAGCGGCGTCCTCTGCATCGCGACGGCGGCATGGTTCGCGAGGGAACTGCCCGCCATCCGCGAGCTGGTGCGTCCGATTTACAGGCGCATGGGGATCTTGCCCGAAGTCGCGCAGGGGCTGCAGACGGTGGAGACACAGAACGAATAACGAAAAACGAAAAACGAAAAGCGAATAAGCGGATACGCGGATTCGTATTTTCGTTCTTCGTTTTTCGATGTTCGTTTCCTGCGAAGCTCAGCGATGAGCTTCGTCATATCCTCAGGTAACGGCGCTTCGAATCGCATCGGCTTCGCGCCTGCAGGGTGAGTAAAACCGAGTCGCCAGGCGTGGAGCGCTTGCCGTTTGAAGGCGATCGGCCGCAGCTCGTCAGGTCCATAGGTGTAGCGAACTTCGCCGACCAGCGTGTGGCCGCGAAGGCGCGCCTGGATGCGGATTTGGTTGCGCTTGCCCGTATGCAGGCGAACCTCGACCAGGCTCGTCGATGCAAATTCCTCGACGACCGTGTAATGGCTGATCGCTTCTGCGGCGCGCGGATCCTTCGGGTGCGTTTCCTTCTGGATGAGTGCCTTTCCGTCCCAGACCAGATGATCGCGCCATGTGCCCGAGTGGGGCGTTGGATGGCCGTAGACCACCGCCAGGTAGACGCGCTCGGGCGTGCGCTCGCGAAACTGGTGCTTGAGTGCGGCGTGTGTCCGGCCATCCTTGGCGAAGAGCACGATGCCTGATGTGTCACGGTCGATGCGGTGAACGACGAACGGTTTGCGCTTTCCGTGAGACCGGAAGTGATCTTCGATTTGATCGAAGATCGACGTCTCTTCGCTTTTCCGCTCCAACGGAACCGCCAGCAGGCCGGCGGGTTTGTTCAGGACGATCAGGTGCTGGTCCTCGTAGAGGATGTTCAACGGCCCCGACTTGAACGGCACCGGCCGCCGCCGCGAGCTCCCCGGCCGGTCTTCCCAGACTTGTACTTCGTCGCGTGCGTCGAGGCGCCGGCGAACATCGGCCGGGTCTGCTTCGCTGCCGTTGACGAAGACTTTCCCGCGCTCGCGGGCGGCGGTCGCCTTCGATCGGGATCCGAGCCGATCTGCCGCGGCGAGAAACTTGTCGAGTGTCTGGCCCGCTTCCGCGGCGGAGACGGTCCATGTGTGTTTTGCCATGAATAGAGGATCACGGCCGACCTGAAGGTCGGCACTACGTACTTTCTCGACGTAACTTTAATCCCGACTCTCGACTTCTCGACTCTCGACTCTCGACTCTCGACTCTCGACTCTCGGACTCTCGGACTCTCGGACTCCGAACTCCCGACTCCCAACTCCGGCACATGTCCTGCAAGTTATGAACGAAAGCCCGGATTCACTCCGACCGGGCGTCTGAAAACGGAGCGATTGATGAAATCAATGTACAAACCCAATATCTCTGCGACCGCCCGGTTGGCCTCCACCGCCGCCGGAGCCGCGCTGGCCCTCGCCGGGTATAAGCGTTCCAACAAGGCAATCGGCCTTCTGGGTATGGGCTTGATTGCGAGGGGTGCGAGCGGCTGGTGCCCTGTGACCGCCGTAGTCGATCCGTATTCGGAGTACAACGCCGACACCACCAAGCGCCACTTGGGCGGATCACGCGGGATCATCGTCGAGGATGCGATCACCATCTACCGGCCGGTCAGCGAGGTCTATACCTACTGGCGGAATCTCGAGAACCTGCCGCGTTTCATGGACCATCTCATTGACGTACGTACGATCGATCGGTTTCACTCGCGCTGGGTGGCGCGAGGACCGCTGGGCGTCCGCATCGAGTGGGACGCCGAAGTGATCAACGACATCCCGCCGACGCTGCTCTCCTGGAAATCGATGGGACATTCCGATGTCGTCAGCGCCGGCTCGGTGCGATTCAAACCCGTCGGCGAGCATGGGACCGAAGTGCGCGTGAAGCTGCAATACGATCCGCCTGCGGGCAAGCTTGGGGCGGCCGTCGCATCAATGCTTGGCGAGGATCCGCAGCATCAGATCGCCGAGGACCTGCGCGTCTTCAAGCAACTGCTGGAAAGCGGAGAAGGCGGAGAAGCCATGATGCGGCGGGGATTGGATTCGTCGGAGGCGTTGGGAGACTTCGGATCGTTCAGTTAGATCCCTCAGGAGCCGGGCACGAGAATGCGATTGGACGCACTCCGGCCTGGCTCATCCCCGCGGCGGCCGGCCGCGGTCCGGCGAGCGCTTCGATGGCGCACGAATGAGAAACGTGGCGGCGCACCCAAAGGGCGCGCGGCCACAACGTGCTGCCAGAAGATGATCGCCTGAGCACCGCAGACGTTCGCCGCGGGTGACCACCCGTTCCAAATCAGTCAGCTTCGTGATCTCTCGAAGCAGCGGCCCCTTCATCTCCAGCCCCGCTTGTTTCCTCATCGTAGTGACGGCCGGTGCGATCAGCTTCGCCGAGCGCTCGATCGCGGTTCGGTCCCATGTAATGAATGTCGTTGTGCAGCGGGTTGGGAGCACCTGACAAAACCTTGATGTCTTCCATCGCGTCCCGCGCAACGTCGGGATGCTTTCTGTCCTTTTTGCCGGGTTTGTTGGGTTTCATCAAATCCTCCTGCCAACGACAGTTCGAAATTCATGCCACCGACGACTGCAGCGAATTGCGACATGCCTCCACGAAAGTGATTAGCTGCGCGCCGTTTTTATGCGAAATAAAACGGCACACCGTGTGCTTAATGACCAAGCGAAAGGGAGGTGTCGCAGTGCTGTATTACGCTTTGGTCTTTCTTGTAGTCGGGTTGATCGCGGGCGTGCTTGGTGCCACGGGAGTGGCAGCCATCGCGTCGCAGATCGCGTGGATTCTCTTCATCATCGGCGTGATTCTGTTGGTGATCCATCTCGCCACAGGCCGGAGAGGGCCCGTCGTGTAGTTGTGCCGGGGCACCCCAACCGCGTTCCGCGCGAGGGGTGGCCCTTCGGGGCCGGCCGCGGGCCGGCCCTCCCACCGTCTTACATCGCTCTCGTCTGAGTCTGTTTTTTATGTTCCGGATGTGCAGCGACGATCCTGACGCGGAAAAATCGTCAAGACACGTTCTTCGTAGCGGGACACGCCGGGCGGTCGACGATCTGCCGGACGCGGTCCTGAAACACGGCCGACCACGCGGGCGCGTCCTCGAGGCCCGCCGCCGTGAAGAGCGTTTCAATCTGCCCGGGCGTAAGCTGCCGCAGACGGCTGGCGAGCAATCGCCGGCCTTCCTCAGAAATTGCGGCGTCCTTGAACGTACCGCCGCGATACGGCATGTCCTTCATCGAAACCAGGCACTTGGACGCATCCTGCCAGACCGGCATCGATCGCCAGTTGTCGAGGTCGACTTTCTTCGGACCGAACTCCGAGCCGACATCCTGAATCATCGCGAGCGGATGCGCGCAGTCCGGTGTCGTCGCACCCACGCACGTCAACCGTTGATTGGAGGACTTGTTGTCCCAATGGTGCAGAAAGACGGCCATGAGCCGGAGCGCATCCACTTCGGCTCGCGTCGCGCCGCCGCGCGACGGATCGATCTTGTGGAGCTCGTGAAACGCCCATCCGCGCTCGTCGCCGGCCTCGATCGGCTCGCCGTCGAGATTGCGCTCGACGCTCACGCGCTTGAAGTCGCGATGGGCGGAGTAGTCGATCCGTTTGTCGAAGTAGGCCTCGAGTTTGAGCATTTCGAGGAGCGCGCGCGAGTGGAATGGCTGGAAGGGGCAGCCGTAACACCTCACCGTCTCGACGCGTGACACGCGGTCAGCGCCGAAACCCAGGGCGTGGAGCAGCCGGGTCGCCGCGGCCTCGGATGGAATCTCGTGCGTCCATCCGTACTTCACCTTGATTTTCTCGCCGTTGGGAAGCTCGCAGTCGAACTTGGGCGTGGTGCCGCTCACCTCGTCGGGCTTATACCGGCAGCTCGTGAAGTTCGGATCGATCACGCCGCGATTCGGATCGGCGGCAAAGTCGATAGACGCCGCGTCGAACGGCTCGGCCCTGAAAATCCGTGCGCGCGTGAGCGCGTCGTTGCGTCGCGCCCACTCTTCCGCAGGCGGCTGAGGTACGCCGTCGCCGTTCTCGAAACCTCCCAGAGCTGCGACGCCGATTCCAACCAAGGCGACGCTGAACAGCGTACGTTTCATCCCCGATTGCAAAAGCAAAGGCCGGGCCATGGCGCTGGGACGGCAGAGTTGACAATCGGCGCGCGTTACGGCAACTTGCACACCACACACGATGTCCATCAACCGCAGGGCCTTTCTCACGGCGCTCGGTGTCGGTATTTCGGCAGTGCCGGCGATGCCCTTCGGCCAGGGGGGGCGGCCGCTTGCGCCTGGTGAAGTGCGCGGGGCGAAACCCGCGGCGCCGCCGCCTCCGGTGCGGAAAGCGACGATCGAAAAGCTGTTCAAAACACCCGATGGCCATCCGAATGCGTTGGATGTGACACAGGACGGGTTCTGGATCGGTGAGCAGGTGACCGATCGCGTCATTCTGATGGACATCAGTGGCAAGGTGCTGAAAGCGTTCCAGACCGAGTGCCACAACTGCAGCGGACTGGCCGTCGGCGGCGGCTATCTGTGGCTCTCGGCGAACGGCGCGGCGCAATTCGATCGGCCGATCAAGATCGACAACAGCAGCCCGGAGATTCTGCAGTGCCGCATGGACGGCACTGTCGTGAAGCGTCACACGGTTCCGCTCAGCGGCGGCGGGGCGACCGGCCTTGAATATGTCGACGGCACGTTGTGGATAGTCGCGTCCCGCCTGCGGGCGCTCATGCAGGTGAACGCCGAGACGTTTCAGCCGATTGTCGCGCACCCGTTTCAAATGCAGCGCCCGCACGGCCTCGCGTGGGATCGCGGCGCGATGTGGGTCGTCGACGGCACCGACGAGCCGCGCATCGTCAAGATCGACGCGAAGACGGGCGCCACGCTCGAGAGCATTCAGCTTGCGGCAGGCGACCCCGATCCGCATGGGCTCGGCATGCTGAACGGGAAGCTGTATTTCTGCGATGCCGGTATTCACCCCGGGTGGGACAGAGACAAGAGCCCGCACACAGGTTGGGTGTGCCGCGTTGACGTGGTCTAGAAACAGGAGATCACGAATCTGGAATCTGGAGGGACGCGTGACGCGGAGCTCTATTCGGTCTTCGTTTTTCGTTGTTCGTTGCGGCGCTTCTCGTCGCCACGGCGTCTATGCTCGCGCAGCAAGGCGGGCAGCCGACACCCCCGGCACCTCCCGCGACGCCACCCGCGCCGGCAAACCTGCCGCTATGGGCGTATGGATATGCGCCACCCGGCACGCCGGCGGCACCCGCGGCCCCCGCCGCGCCGGATGATGGATCGCTGAAGACGCTGCAGGGCAGCACCGGCAAGTTCACGCTCACGCAAGTTCGCGACGGCTTCGGTCCGGCCGACTGGCACCCGGGCGATCACCCGCCGATGCCCGAGATCGTCGCGCGAGGCCGCAAGGACGCCAACGTGCGTGCCTGCGCGCTCTGTCATTACCCGAATGGAAAAGGGCGCGCGGAAAACGCGCCGGTGTCCGGGTTGCCGGTCTCGTACTTCGTGCAGCAGATGGTCGACTATCGCGCGGGCTCGCGAAAGAGCGCGGATCCCAAGAAGGGCAACACGAACGCGATGATTGCGATCGCGAAGGCGATGACTGACGAAGAAATCCTTGCGGCGGCGCAGTATTTCGGATCGATGAAATGGACGCCGTGGATCAAGGTCGTCGAAAGCCAGACGGTGCCGAAGACGCGCATCGCCGGCGGTCTGTTCGTCAGCCTCCCTGGGAGCGAGACCGAGCCTCTTGGCATGCGCATCATCGAGATGCCCGAAGACAACGCGCGTGAAGCGTTGCGCGATCCGCGTGCCGGGTTCGTCGCCTATGTACCGGTCGGCGCCATCAAGAAAGGCGAGGCGCTCGTGAAAACCGGCGGCGGCAAGACGACGGCGTGCGCCGTGTGTCACGGGGCCGACCTGAAGGGACTTGGACCCGTGCCGGGCCTGGCGGGCCGCTCGCCCAGCTACAGCGCGCGACAGATGTTCGATATGCAAACCGGTGCGCGGAGTGGGTTATGGGCGGATCTCATGAAACCGGTGGTCGCGAAGCTGACGGAGGAAGATCTCGTGAATATCTCGGCCTACACGGCATCGCTCGCGCCATGAAGGGGAAGTGGGTCGTCGCGGCGCTCGTCATGTATCTAGGCTCGGCGCCGTCGGCGCAGGAGCCGCGCACGTGGTCAGGTGTGCTGAGCGAAAGCACGTGCGGCGCGTCGCACCAGGCGATGGCGGCCTCGATGGGGATGAGTGAACGAGAGTGCGCGTTTCACTGCCTGAAAGGCCTCTCGAAATACGTCATCGTCGACGAACAGAAAAACGTCATTCCAATCGCCAACCAGGACTTCGCGGGCATGCCGCTCCGTCTCGCGCGTCCGGTGCGTGTCACCGGTGTCCTTACGGACAATGGGATTGTCGTATCGCGCATCGAGCCGCCCCTCGTACATGCCCACATCGGTCACGTGATGATCGCCTGGCGCGATACGCCGGGGCAGGTCGGGTTGTTGACGATCGCGCAGAACGACACGCGTGTCGCCGCGGCGCACGCGCTGCTGTTGTCGAAAGCAACCAGCGTCGACGACATGAAGCTGCACGCCGGCCACGTGCTGCACGCGCTGGATCCGACGATTGAGAAGACGGGACCGGCCTCGGGGTATGGCGCGAAGAAGGCAGCGGCGGGGGCCATGCAGCACGTGGGGTTTACTGCCGCCGTTGACAACGCGTCGGCGGCTGTCAAAAGCCAGGCGAGCAAAGTGACGACGACGCTGACCGCCGCAATGGCGGCGATGGATCGCGGTATCGCGGTGGCGCAGAAGATACGCGGAACCAGCGCGGCACCCGAAGCAGCCACCGCCGCTCGCGATCTTCAGTCAGCGATCGACGACATTGCACGGGCCCTGCAGGAGTCGGACCAGGAAATGCGGCTCATGATGAAGTCGGAGGGGCTTTAGAGAAAAGTAGAAAGTGGAAAGTAGAAAGTAGAAAGTAGAAAGTAGCTAAGATCAGATATGCCCATTTACGAGTACGAATGTCGCGGCTGCGGACATCAGTTCGAGTTCCTGTTGCTGCCGACCAACCCCGAGGCGCCGTCCTGCCCGTCGTGCAAAGGGCAGGAGCTCGAGCGCATCATTTCCATGTTCGCGGTCAGCTCGGACGGGACGCGCCAGCAGGCCCTGAATGACGGCCGCAAGCGGGCAGAGGGAAAGAGGCGGGAAAAAGCGCACGCGGACGCGGAGTACGAGAGAAACCATCCCCACGATTGAGCCGTTCAGGCCACTTCCGAGACATTTTGCGACGTTTGGGGATGGCCCGCCATCCCGCGGCGCGTTATTCTAGATAAGTCCCTTTCTAACGCCGGGAGTGGTGTAGGCGAGATGAACAAACCGCTCGGAACGACCCTCTGTCTGACGCTCGCCGCCGCAACCGTGGCGGTGCTGGCCTGCTGACCTGAAGGTCGGCACTACGAATGCATACGCCGACCTGAAGGTCGGCACTACGAGTGGCCTGCGCGACTGGCCGCCAGCCATCGGCCTACGTAGTGCTGGCCTTCAGGCCAGCTAGCGCAGGCCTTCAGGCCAGCCATGAGCGCACCCGTGACCTTCAGGCCAGACAGGCTCCCAGGCGGCGCAGACCGCCGAGGCTTCGACGCAGGCGAGCGCCGTCCTCTCCAAGTACTGCATCACATGCCATAACGAGAAGCGCAAGACCGCGGGCCTGATGATCGACCATCTCGATCTCCAGCGTGTCGGCAACGACGCCGAAGTCTGGGAAAAGGTCGCGCGCAAGTTCCGCACGCACGAGATGCCGCCGCCTGGCGCGCCGCGTCCCGACGCCGCCACGTACGCCGCGGTGACCGCGCATCTCGAAAACGCGCTCGACACGGCCGCGGTTGCGAGCCACAACGCCGCGACGGTGCCGGTCCACCGCTTGAACCGCACCGAGTACGCCAACGCCATTCGCGACCTGCTTGGACTCGACATCGACAGCCGCGGTGTGCTGCCGGCAGACGATGCGGATGTCGAGGGATTCGACAACGTCGCCAGTGTGCTGACGGTCTCGCCGGCGCTGCTCGAGAATTACCTTTCGGCGGCCCGCATGATCAGCCGCCTTGCCGTTGGCGATACGTCACGCAAGCCCATGGTCGACGTCTTCAAAGTCGAGCGCGACATGGTGCAGGACGAGCGGATGAGCGAGGACTTGCCGTTCGGCTCGCGCGGCGGCACGGCCGTCACCTATCAATTCCCGGTCGATGGCGAGTACCTCTTCAAGGTCGAGCTCAAGCGCCAGCTCTACGACTACATCGTCGGAATGGGCGAGCCGCATCAATTAGATGTGCGACTCGACGGCGTGCTGCTGAAGAGGTTTACCGTCGGCGGCGAAGGCAAGGGAATGACCACTCCGGAGAACTACGCGGGCAACACTCCCGGCGATCCGGAGTGGGAGACCTACATGCTCACCGCGGACCGGGGACTTGAAGTGCGCACGCCGGTGAAAGCCGGGCCGCACGTGGTCGGCGTGTCGTTCGTTCGCCGGTTGTGGGAAGCCGAAGGCGTGCTGCAGCCGCCGCAAACCGGGTTTGGCCGCACCACGAACGAGTTGTACTTCGGCTATCCCGCGCTCAAGACGGTATCGATTGGCGGGCCGTTCAACGTCGTTGGCCCGGGCGAGTCGCCGGCGCGGCGCGCGTTGTTCGTCTGCACGCCGAAAGACGTCGATGCGGAGTTGGCGTGCGCGCGAAAGATTCTTTCTGCGGTCGCCACTCGCGCCTATCGGCGTCCGCTTACCGACGCCGACACCCAGGTCCTCCTCGACTTTTATCGCGCGGGCCGCACCGAAGAGAAGACCTTCGATGCCGGCATTCAGCGGGGACTGGAGCGTGTGCTCGCCGCCCCAAGCTTCATCTTCAGGGTCAACCGTCCCGATGCGCCCGAGCTGAACCTGGCGTCGAAGCTGTCGTTTTTCCTATGGAGCAGCATCCCGGACGACGAGCTGCTGAATACGGCCATTCGCGGGAAGCTGAAGGACCCTGCCGTGCTCGAGCAGCAGGTCCGCCGCATGCTGCGCGATCCCCGCGCGAATGCGCTTGTCGAAGGCTTCGCCACCCGTTGGCTGGAGTTGGGGAAGATTGCCGGCTTCGTTCCGGACACGCAGCTCTACCCCGAGTTCGACGAGAACCTGCGTGAGGCGATGGCGGAAGAAACCAAGCTGTTCGTCGCCGATCAGCTGCGGCAGGATCGCAGCGTCGCCGACCTGCTTCTCGCCGATTACACCTTTGCCAACGATCGGCTGGCCCAGCACTACGGAATTCCGAACGTGTATGGCAGCCACTATCGGCCGGTGAAGTTCAACGACGGCCGCCGCGGCGGATTGCTCGGCCAGGCGAGCATCCTGTCGGTGACCTCGTATCCCAATCGGACGTCGGTAGTGATGCGCGGACGCTGGCTGCTGGCGAACATGCTCGGGGCGCCTCCGCCTCCACCGCCGCTCGACGTGCCTGCGCTCAAGGAACCTGGCGTCGAAGGGCAGCCGAAATCGCTGCGCGAGCGGATGGAAGTGCATCGCAAGAATCCGGTGTGCGCCTCCTGTCATCAGCGAATGGATCCGCTCGGCTTTACGCTCGAGAATTTCGATGCGGTCGGCAAGTGGCGCAGCGAGGCCGATGGCGTCCCGGTCGATCCGAATGCGTCGATGCCAGACGGCACCCGTTTCGCGGGCGTCGAAGGGCTGCGGACATACCTGGCCGAGCACAAGGAAGACTTCGCCAGAACGCTCAGCGCGAAGCTTCTCTCCTATGCCATGGGTCGCGGCGTCGAGTACTACGACCAGCCGGCGATTCGAAAGATTGCGCGCGATGCGGCAGCAAAAGACTATCGGTGGTCGTCGGTGATTCTCGGAGTGGTGAACAGCACTCCGTTCAGCGCGCCTGCGCCCGAGGCGAGGCGCGAAGCCGCCGGGCGACCGCGAACAGCGGTGGGGCCCCGCGAGCAGTAAAATGAGGAGCGACGAATGATCATTTCGAGACGGGCAATACCACGGCGGACGATGTTGCGCGGCATGGGCGCCATGCTCGCGCTGCCGCTGCTCGACAGCATGGTGCCTGCGTTGTCGGCGCTCCAGAAGACCGCGGGCAAACCGGTCAACCGCTTCGGCGTGTTCTACGTGCCGAACGGGATGATCATGAAGAGCTATCTGCCGACCTCGGTCGGCGCCAACTACGAGCTGACGCCGACGTTGAGCGCGCTCGCGCCCTACCGCGACAACATACTCGTCGTCAGCGGACTCAACAGCCTGCCGACGCGAGAACGGCCTGGCGGCGCTCACGCCAAAGCCAGCACGCGGTTCCTCACCAACGTGTCGCCGCCGACCAGCGAGACCTGGCTCGATGTCGGCATCTCGATGGATCAGATCCTCGCCAACTCGACCGGCAAGCACACGCAGTTGCCGTCGCTCGAACTGTCGATGGAATCCGGCGAGACTTCTGGCGCGTGCGACACGGGCTATGCGTGCCCGTATACCAGCACGATCGTGTGGAAGAGCGCCAACACCCCGCTGCCGACGCAGAACAACCCGCGCGTGGTCTTCGAACGCCTGTTCGGCGATGCCGAAACGACGGATCCGAAAGTCCGGGCGGCGCGTATGCGGCAGCAGCGCAGCGTGCTCGATTCGGTGACCGAAGAGGTCGCACACCTCCAGGGCTCGCTGCCTGCATCGGACCGCGCGAAGCTGACCGAATACCTGTCGGCGATTCGCGACGTCGAACAGCGCATCCAGCTCGCCGAGGCGCAGAGCGATCAGCAGCTGCCGCTGGTGGATCATCCCGCCGGCATTCCCACCGACTGGGAAGCGCACATGCGGCTGATGATCGACCTGCAGGTACTGGCCTATCAGTGCGATCTGACGCGCGTCATCACCTTCATGGTGGGTCGCGAGCACAGCGGCATGACCTACCCGCAGATCGGCGTGGCCGACGCGCATCATCCGATCTCGCACTATGCCGGAGAGCTGCCGAAGATCGAGAAGGTCGCGAAGATCAACGCCTATCACGTCAAGCAGTTCGCGTATTACCTCGAGCGCCTGCAAGCGACGCCCGACGGAGACGGGACGCTGCTCGATCACATGACGATGATGTATGGCGCCGGCATTGCCGACAGCAACAGCCATGACCCTTACGACATCCCGATCGTTCTTGCCGGCGGTGGCGCCGGTCTGCTGAAGGGCGGCCGCCACATCCGCATGCGCGACACGCCGCTCGCCAACCTGCACCTCACGCTGCTCGATCACTTCGGCATCGTCATGGACAAGTTCGGCGACAGCAACGGGCGCGTGGACGCGAAGATACTGTCGCTATGAGGTATGGCTGCACGCACGATATTGGTGGTCCTCGTCGCGCAGGCGGCACTCGTTGCCGCCGGCGCCGACGTGCGCCTCATCAAATCGATACGCAGTAAAGACGTGACGGCGGTGCGCGCGCTCATCAAGCAGCGCGTCGATGTCAATGCTCCGCAGGGCGATGGCGCGACCGCGCTCCATTGGGCTGCGCATGTCGACGATCTCGCCATCGCCGATCTGCTGATCCGCGCGGGCGCGAAAGCAACCGTGGCGAACGAAAACGGCTTCACGCCGCTGCATCTGGCGTGCACGAACCGGAACGCCGCGATGGTCGAGCGCCTGCTCTCGGCCGGCGCCGATGCGAACGCGGCATCTTTGAACGGCGAGACCGTGCTGATGACGTGCGCGCGCTCGGGCGGTGCGCAAGCCGTGAAGGCGCTCCTGGTGAAGGGCGCTCGCGTCAACGTCAAGGAGAAGGCGCACGAGCAGACCGCCCTGATGTGGGCCGCCGCACAGCGGCATCCCGAAGTCACCGAGCTCCTGATCGAAGCCGGCGCCGAGATCAACGCCAGGTCCCGCACGTACGCGCAGACCGTGGTGGGCGAGCAGACGCAGCGGTTCGGCCGCGAAGAGTTGAATTACACCGTGCTTCGCGGCGGAAGTACGCCGCTGCTGTTCACTGCACGGTCGGGTGACACCGCGTCGGCGCGCCTGCTGCTCGCGGCCGGCGCGAACGTCAACGACGCGCTGCCTGACGGCACCAGCGCGCTGGTGCTCGCCGCGCACAGCGGTCATGGAGAGACCGCGGCGATGCTGCTCGAGAAAGGCGCGAATCCGAACTCCGCCGACAACGGCTATACGGCTCTCCACGCTGCGGTGCTGCGAAGCGACCTCGGACTGGTCGAGTCGCTGCTTGCTCACAAGGCGAACCCTGACGTACGCACGACCAAAGGCACTCCGTTGCGCCGCGACACGACTGACTTCAATCTGCCGGCGACGCTCATCGGGTCTACGCCCTATCTTCTTGCCGCGCGTTTCCTCGAGCCGGCGATCATGAAGGCGCTCGCCCGCGGCGGCGCCGATGTGACGTTGACGATGAAAGACGGCACGACGGCGCTGATGCTGGCCACGGGGACCAGTTCCGGCAACAACGCGACGCGCCGCGGGATTGCCGTCATCGACGGCGGAGTAGTGGAGCCGGAAAGCGCGGTGCTGGAAAGCGTTGCGGCGGCGCTCGAGCTGGGTGCGGACGTGAATGCCTCGAATCAGGCCGGCGACACGGCGCTGCACACAGCAGCGACACGCGGGCTGAACACGGTGGTGCAACTCCTGGCCGACAAAGGGGCGCAGTTGAATGCGAAGAACAAGCGCGGGCTGACGCCGCTGGCCGCGCTGATGCCCGCCAACACAGCGTCCCGTCGCCGCGGAGCGGCGATTACGGCTGCCGCAATCGCCGATGACGACACGCCGAACGAACCCGTCGCGCGCGAGCCGGCGCATCCCGACACGATCGCGCTGCTGAAAAAACTCGGCGCGACGGAATAGTCTCTCAACGCGAGACGCAAGACGCAAGAATTCATTTCTCTTACGCGAACACGCGCAATTCTCTAGCGTCTCGGCGTCTCCGCGTGACAGAAGTCTTTATCGCGGCTGGGCGGTTCGTCCGCCGCCGCCTGAATTTCCGCCGCCGCCGCTGGAGTAGCCCCCGCTCGACGCGCCAGAGGACCCCGACGACCCTGACGATCCCGACGAAGAAGACGAGCTGGCGCCCGAGCTCGAGCTGGCCCCAGAGTCGGCGCTGCCGCGGCTGCGCACGCCGCGCGTGGAGCTCGACGAGCGGCTTGTCGGCGTGGCGCTTTCGCCAGTGGTGGTATTGGCGGACCCGGCCGGTCGCACACGCGTGTAGCCGCGGCCGTTGACGACTACTCCGTTGCCCCCGCGCGAGTCCGGTGATCCCGGCGGCGCGATGTTGTCGCCCGAGCCGATGCCTCCACCGTAGTAGTAACCCCCTCCGGGAACCCCGTAATAGTTGTAGTAGGAGTAGTTCGGATAGAACGGCGATCCGTAACGATAGATGTAGCTCGGGCCCCAGTAGTACGGATACGCGAACGGGCGAGTAGTAGTAGTAGCTGCTGTAGAACGGGTCGTACATCGGATCCGGGTACATCATCGAGCTGCCCGTCATGTAGGCAGTCGAGCCGCCCGCGGACGCCGTTCCGTAGGACGTCGACGCCGCCGATGAGGAGGGGCGCTCGACCCGGAACTTCTCGGGATAGGCCTGCGCCACCATGAGATCGATCACGTTTGGCGATACGCCGTTATCTGCAAGCTGGATGAGCACGCGGCTGTTCAGCTCGAATCGCGCGTTGGCTTCGTCGAGCACGGCCTCGAGCGCCTCGGACTGCACCTTCGCGCTCGCCTCGATGATGTCTTCGATGCTGAGCGGCGCCGTCGTCATTCCCGCCGGGCCGGTGTATCCATCGCTCGATCGCCGATACCGCCGTACTCGCACATCGGCAATGCCGTCGACGACCGTCGCCTGCGAGTCGACCCACTGCCCATTGGCCAGAAGCGTGATACCAGAGATCACGCGCTTCGGCCGGCCGGCGCATGTGAGCTCGACGTTCGTGAAGAGGCGCTCGCCGTCGCGCGACCAGTTGCTGGTCTGGGTCCCGCTGCAATCCCGTTGAGACAGCGGTTGCGCCGAGCCGTCGGCGACGATGGTCTGCTCGAGGACGCTCTTGCCGTCGACGGTGGTCGTAATCGCCACGCCGAATCGTCCGGATGGCCGGACACACACCATCGTCCCCGGCGCGACCGGAACCGAATGCCCGCTCTGGGCTTTCAGGACGGTCCAGCATCCGAGATAGGGATTCCATCGCGAATCGAATGCGGTCGATGTGTCCTGTGCCAGGGCCGGCGCCGACGAGAGCAGCGCAAGCAGGGCAGCCAGCATCAATTTATGTGTCATACGTTCATCCTTCGGAACTAGAACATGTAGTGAATACCGGCGGTGACCTTGAAGCCGGCGAGATCGATCGGCGCGAAGTCGATGAAGTCGCTGTCCGGAGTGCCGCTCGACCAAAGATAGCGCCCTTCGCCGCTGAGATACAGGCGCTTGTAGACCCGCACGTCCACGCCGCCGAAGACGTGCGCGCTCGGCGTCCAGCCCGACGACCGGAACGTGTCGGTGAAGATGTCCATGTTCGCGGTGTCGACGTCGATGAAGTCGCCGAACTGCAGGAACTCGTAGTGCAGCAGACCGCCGCCCGCGCCGACATACGGGGTGACCGCCGCCGGAATGAACGCGCGGCTGCTGATTTCGCGACCCCGCGGCGTGATTGCCAACTTGACGCTGCCGGCGAGGTTCCACTCTGTCAGTCTCGTCGTCTGGGTGATGGGCAGCCGCTGGTTGTCGACGAAGTCGCGGTACTCCGAGTCCTTGCTCGTCCGCGCGTAGTCGAATCCTCCGATGGCGCTCAGCCGCGGGGCCATCGCAATTTCGACGTCCACTCCTATGGCCGGCGCGTTGAAATCCTTGCGGTCGACCGTGAGATGGTCCTGGACGAACGTGAAGAGGTCGCTGTTCGCGCTGGAGAACAGCCAGCCGCTGCGGAAGCCGATCATGCCTTTAGGGCTGCCGAAGAGGAAATCAGGTGACGGCTGTGCGCGGACCGGAACGGGCGACAACGCGAGCACGGCGCACGCCAGGGCGAGAGCCGGGCCGAAATGGCGGATCAAGGCGACCTCCTTGTAGGTGCAGCGCACCCAGTTGCAAGGACGGCACCAAGGGAAAACCCCCGAATTCATTGGTATTTCAAGGATAGCACCGTACTCGCCGGAAGACGGGCGTCCTGTCCGATGTCCACAGTGTCTTGACATTAAATGTTATAACACCTATAATGCTCGTGTGAGCCTGAAAACCCTCCGCGACGAGCTCAAGATGAGCAAGCCGTTCAAGTCGGTCGAGGAAGAAGCCATCCTCAGCATCGCGCGGACGGCGGCCCTCCTCGAGCACGCCGGAGCGGAGGCGCTGAAGCCGTTCAAGCTCACGATCACTCAGTACAACGTGCTGCGGATTCTCCGCGGCGCGGGAGACCCTGGGCTCTGCCGCAACGAAGTCGGGCAGAGGCTCGTGACGAAAGTGCCCGATGTCACGCGGCTCCTGGACCGCATGGAGGCGGCGGGCCTCATCGTGAGGCAGCGCGGCGGAGAGGACCGGCGGTATGTGGCGACTCGGATCACCGAAAAAGGGCTCAAGCTGCTCGACAAGATCGACCGCGAGCTGCCGGCGATACATGGGCGCCAGCTTGGCCACGTCGGCCAGAAGCGGCTGCGCGAGCTGATCGCCCTCCTGGAGGAAGTGCGCGCCGTGCCGTGAGGGAATTTTTTGCGACCAATAGGTGTTTACACATATAGCGTCGAAACACGTAACTCATAGTGCCGACCTTCAGGTCGGCCAAAGGAGACATCATGACTGCTCAAACCGCCATCGCCACCGCCGTCCGCCCGCTCGAGATCGACCGCAGCCACTCGGATGTCGCCTTCCAGGTTCGCCACCTGCTCGGCAAAGTGCGCGGCCGCTTCAACGAGTTCGCCGGCACGATCGAGTTCGACGAGTCGAACCCGGAGAACTCGCGCGTCGACGTCACGATACAGGCCGGCAGCATCGACACCGCCGAGCCCGATCGCGACAAGCACCTTCGCAGCGCCGATTTCTTCGACGTCGAGAACTACCCGACGCTCAGGTTTGTCAGCACGTCGGTGACGCCACGCGGCGGGAACGATTACGACGTGAACGGCGACCTGACGATCCACGGGGTGACGCGGCAAGTCGTGCTGCCTGCGACCTTTGTCGGCGCGGCGACCGACCCGTGGGGGAACCAGAAGTCGGTTTTCGAGGCCGAACTGCCTCTGAACCGCAAGGATTTCGGACTTACGTGGAACGCGGCGCTCGAAACGGGTGGGTTTCTCGTAGGTGATGAAGTGAAAGTGTCGCTCTCAATTCAGGCCAAGTAATACCTGAGCCTGCATTCGTAGATTGGAGGATTGGAAGATTGTTGGAATGTTTTCAGATGGGTTGAGGGCAGATTCGGAGAATAATTGTCTGTAATCTTCAATCGTCCATCTGACAACATTCTGACAATCTTCCGATCCGCTCCAATCTATCAATGCCATTTTCTGATTTAAAGCTCCACCCCGATCTGTTGCGCGGCGTGAAAGACCTCGGCTTTCAGCGGCCGACGCCGATTCAGGCCGATGCCATTCCGCCGGCGCTGGCCGGACGCGATCTGCTCGCCTGTGCCCAGACGGGTAGTGGAAAAACCGCGGCCTTCCTGTTGCCGATTCTCAATGGGCTGATGCAGAAGCCCCGCACCCGTCCGGGCACGACGCGCGCGCTCATCATCACGCCGACGCGCGAGCTCGCGGCGCAGATTGTCGAAGATCTGAAAGACCTCACCGTCCACACGCCGATCAGCGGCTTCGCGGTGTACGGCGGCGTCGGCATGGGCCCGCAGGAACATGCCTTCCGCAGCGGCGTCGACATGATCGTCGGCACGCCTGGCCGCCTGCTCGATCATTTCCGCCAGCCGTATGCGAAGTTGGGAGGCCTCGAGTACCTCGTGCTCGACGAGGCAGATCGCATGCTCGACATGGGGTTTCTGCCCGACATCAGGCGCGTGCTTCGGCACATTCCGGCCAAGCGGCAGACGCTGTTCTTCAGCGCGACGATGCCCGATCCGATCGTGAAGTTGTCGCAGGAGATGCTGCACAACCCCGTGATGATCAACCTCGAGCGGAAAGCGGCGCCGGCCACCGGCATCACGCACGCGATCTATCCGGTTCCGTCGCACCTCAAGCAGAACCTGCTGCTGTCGCTGCTGAACAAGGGGGACGTGAAGGAAGCGCTGGTGTTCACGCGCACGAAGCATCGCGCCGATCGTCTGGCGAAGCACCTCGAGCACCACAAAGTAAGCGTGCAGCGCATCCACGGCAACCGGTCGCAGTCGCAGCGCACCGAAGCGCTTGCCGGCTTCAAGAACGGCAAGTATCGGGTGCTCGTCGCGACCGACATCGCGGCGAGAGGGATCGACGTGACGGCGCTCGGGCACGTCATCAACTTCGACGTGCCGGCGGCGCCGGAGGACTACATTCACCGCGTCGGCCGTACGGCGCGCGCGGAGCTGACGGGGTCGGCGTTTACGCTGGTTGCGCCCGAGGACGAGGGCAGCGTCCGCGACATCGAGCGCGCCATCAACAAGCGGCTGCCGCGCGTGACGGTGCCCGATTTCGACTACACAGCGCGAGCAGAGCAGCGACTCGAGGTACCGCACGCGCAGCGCATCGCGGAGATTCGCGCGCGCAAGGCAGAGGAACGGCAGCGCGCGAAGGCGAACGCCGATCGGCGCGCGAGACATGGCCACGGACAACCCCCGGCGCACGGTCACGGCCAGGGACAACGGCAGGGGCAACCCCACGGTCAGGGCGATCGTCCCGCAGGTCCCCGGCCGCACGGAGGCGCAGCGAAACGGTTTCGGCCTCGAACGGACGCGAGGCCTCACTGAATTGGTAGATTGGCATAATCGCTCCCCAGATCTTCCAATGTCTCTATTTCTCGATTTTCCTCTCAAAGATCATTTCTCTCTGAGCGCCCGGATCTATGACGGTGAAGTCCGCCGGAATTTCGAACAGCTGCGGCGACGGCTCGGATCGGTTGATGTTTGTGAGCCGATAGGTGGTCTCGCCGAAGCGCGGGTCGGATTGACGGCTCATCACCAGCACCTTCAGGTCTGGTGAAAACCAGCGCTCCGACACCACGTGAATCGGGAGCTCGTTGCCGATTTGTCCCGCCGGGATCGTCAGCGTCGTGCGGGTGCCTTCGACAGCCACGCCTTCCATGAACTGAGTGCCGAGCGATTCGACGACCGGTGTCTCGCCGGGCATCGTCGATATCGCCTCCACCCGATTGAACATGACGCCGCCGCTGGCCCCATGCGACGGCGGCACTGCGAATTCGAACTTCTCGACCTTGACGCCGGCATTGGTGTTCGCGCCGCCGGCGATGGCGATCTTGTTCCCCATCATCATGCGCGGCGCGCCGGGCATCTTGTGGGCCGTCCGGCTGTTGCAGGTCGAGCATCACCATGGTTCCGGTCGTGGGATCGGAAATCTGCACGTTGCGCATCTCGTTGCCGCGCGGGCCGTTGACCAGCGGGCCGAACATCGCAAATCCCTGCTCGCGGCGCGTCCGTCCCTGGCCGTCGCGGCTGATCTGGGCTTTGTTCTGCCTGACGATCCGATTGCCGTCGGCGAGGTGCTGGACGATATCGGTGACGGCTTCCGCCGAATACGGCGCCCCGGTCACCGGCTCGGTGTCGAGCGCGATCGGGCCGGACATGAACTCGATGTTGATCGGCGACGTGTAGGCAAACACGTCGGGTGGACCCTGGGCGCGAACACCCAGCGCACACGACAAGACGATCAACATGATGAGCGACAATCTGCGGTTCATCGAGACCTCCAAGGATAGATCGATCCACTGGTGGAGACGCGAATGGCGCGCGCCATTCCGTCCTCGCCCAGCAAGACATCGGCTTCTACAAGCTCGTTCGGGTGATCGAGCGGCGATCGCAGCGCCCCGAGCGAGGCGCGCGGCATCTGAACGCGGACGAGTTGGAACGATCCCCTCAGCTCCTGCTCGGTCATCGGCATCAAGGGCACAAACACATCTGGTGATTGGGTGATAGGGATTGGGGATAGGTGATTGGGCGATTGGCGTGATTGGTGATTGGGTGATTGGTGGTTCAGAGAAGGCCGCGCGCGCGGCGGGCGTGGGTTTCACGCGTGTCGTGGGCCGCGAAAGCGCAGGGCGGGTCGTGGGTTGCGCGTGGGCAGACGGCTGAGCAGATGCGGCCGGTGTGTCGACGGCCGTCTGCTGGGGCGGCTCGACACGCATCTCGCCCACAGCCGTGCGGGACCTCTCGCACGACCCATGCGATTCCGGGTACGAGCACGGCCATCACAACCGCCGCGGCGATGACGACGTGCGTCATGTTCGGCCTGAACCGCGGCGCCGGCGATGCGTCCAGCGTTGCCATCACACGCGACTCGAGATGCGCGGCTTCGAGGCGCTCGTCGTCGCGCGCGATGCTGCTCAACAGCTCGCTCAGCAGTTGTTCTTCGTGGGTATCAGCCATCTCTTCCCTTGCCCTCTTCCCTTTGCCCTCTCCTCGTCTTGCCCTTTGCCCTCTGCTCTCTGCTACCCTCCGCCCTCCGCCCTCGCTCCAGCAGGGCCTTGCATCGTTCAATCAGCATCTGCCGGGCGCGGCTTAGCCGCGACCGCACCGTGCCAACAGGGCACCCGATTATCGCCGCCGCATCGTCATACGAAAGGCCGTTCAGCTCGCAGAGCACGACGACCTCCCGGTAGTGTACCGGCAGCCGCAGGATCGCCTGCCGCAACCCGCGCGAGGCCTGCGCGCGCGCGATTGTCTCTGCCGGGTCGCTCGAAATCGCGAATGGCGCCTCGTCCTGACCCGCAATTGCGTCGATGTTGACTTCGATCCGCGCCCGGCTGCGTTTGTATCGCTGCAGCACCAGATTCCGGGCAATGCCATATAGATACGTCGAGAGCGACGCGACTGCCGGATCGAATCGACCCGCGCCCTTCGTCAACGCGACGAAGACGTCCTGGGTCACATCCTCGGCGGCCTCGATGGAGCCGAGCATCTGCCGGCTGAACCGGTAGACGGTCGCATGGTGGCGCCGGAAAATGATGGCCAGCGCCTCGCGATCGCCGCCGGCCATGCGGTCGAGCAGCTCCGGGTCTGTCGGTTCGGTCGTCACGCTCATGGAGTGATTGGCGCGCGGCCGCCTGTACAGTTCCAAATGTTGGCTCGCCGCGCCCAATTCGACGGCTAGCGGGCGGAAATAGTCTGGACGGGCTCGGACCAGCGGCGCTCGCCGATCTGCTGCCTCCACATGGCGAAGTACAGCCCCTTCTGGGCGACGAGATCGTCATGGCGCCCCGTCTCGACGATGCGGCCGCGTTCGAGCACGTAAATGCGGTCGGCATGCAGAATGGTCGACAGTCGGTGGGCGATGAGAATGGTGATCGACTCGCCGGTGTTGGCGACGTCGCGGATGGTTTCGACGATGCCTTCCTCGGTGAGGGAGTCGAGCGACGAGGTCGCTTCGTCGAAGACGAGCAGCTGTGGCCGGCGCAGCAACGCCCGCGCGATCGACAGGCGCTGCTTCTCGCCGCCGGACACTTTTACGCCGCCTTCGCCGATTACGGTGTCGAGTCCCTTCGAGGCGCGCGCCAGCAGGCTGTCGCACGACGCGCGCCGCAGGACGTCGAGACATTCGGCGTCTGTGGCGTGCGGGTTGACGAACAGCAGGTTCTCGCGAATCGTGCCGGAGAAGAGCTGGGTGTCCTGTGTGACGAAGCCGATGCGCTCGCGCAGGCGCATCCAGGTCGATTTCGTCGCTCGGGATGCCGTTGTACAGAATCCGCCCGGATCCTGGTGGATACAGTCCGACGAGCAGCTTGACGAGCGTGGTTTTTCCCGCGCCAGACGGGCCGACGAAGGCGATCGTCTCGCCGCGCCGCGCGTGGAAGGTGATGTTGCTGATCGCCGGCGACGTCGCCGATCGGTGCTGAAACGTCACGCGATCGAAATCGAGCGTGCGCACATCGTCCAGCGGGAGGGGGCTGACAGGTTTCGGCTCTTTCGGGATCTGCAGGATGCTCTCGAAGATATTCAGCGATGCCTCGGTCTCGCGGTAAATGTTGATGATGTTGCCGAGCTCCTGCAGCGGTCCGAAGATGAAGAACGAGTAGATCCACAGCGAGAAGAACTGACCCACCGTGATGTCGCGGGTATAAATGAGGTAGAGCATCAGGAACAGGATGCTCGTCCGGAGAAAATTCACCGCAGTGCCCTGAATGAAGCTCAGGCTCCGCAGGTACTTCACCTTCTTCAGTTCCAGCTTCAGGATCTTCCCGGTGGTGCTGTTCAGCCGTGCGATCTCCTGCTGTCCCAGCCCGAGGCTCTTGACCAGCTCGATGTTGCGCAGCGACTCGGTCGTCGAGCCCGCCAGCGCGGTCGTCTCCGCCGACGATCTGTTTCTGAATCGTCTTGATCCGCTTGCTCAGCACCGAGCTGATGATGCCGAGCACCGGCACGGTCAGCAGGTACACCGGCGCGATGAGCCAGTGCACCGTGAAGGCGTAGACCATCACGAAGATGATGCCGACGAGCGACGTGAAGAGGACGTTGATCGACGCCGAGATGAGCCGCTCGACGTCCGACCGCACCTTCTGCAGCTTGCCGAGTGTCTCGCCGCTGCGCTGATCTTCGAACACCGAGTACGGCAGCTCGAGCGAATGGCGGATGCCGTCGGAGTAGAGCTGGGCGCCGAGCCGCTGCGTGATCAGGTTGATGTAGTAGTCCTGGAAGTTCTTCGCCACGCGCGAGACGAACGCCACGCCGACCGCGGCGGCGAGCAGCATGTGACGCCGCGGAAGAACTCGCGGTCGTGTACTCGGCGAACCGCGTCGCGTAGTTGTCGATGACGTGCCGGAAGATCAGCGGGTCGAGCAGCGAGAAGACCTGGTTGATCGTGGCGAGAACGAGCGCGAGCGAGATGAGCGGCCAGTACTTGCGCAAATACGAGAAAAGCAGCGCCATGTCAGCGACTATACCCGAATGTTTACACCATCGT